>CAVSWX010000019.1:0-165961 GCA_963731785.1 uncultured Acidobacteriota bacterium | reverse complement strand
ACTCGTTCATCAGCGAGATGCCGGGACCGGACGTGGACGTGAAGGCGCGCGCGCCCGCCCAGCCGGCGCCAATCACCATGCCCACGGCCGCGAGCTCGTCCTCGGCCTGGATGATGGCGTAGCGGTTCTTGCCGTCGGCGTCGCGGCGGTACTTCTGGCAGAAGCCGCTGAAGGCGTCCATCAGCGACGTGGACGGCGTGATCGGATACCACGCGCCCACCGTGGCGCCGGCGTAGACGCAGCCGAGCGCCGCCGCGGTGTTGCCGTCGATCAGGATCGCGTCCTTGGTCTTGTCCATCTGCTCGAGCCGGATCGGCAGCGGGCAGTCGAAGTGCGCCTTGGCGTAGTCGAAGCCGAGGTCGATGGCCTTCTGGTTGGAGTCCATCAGCGCGGGCTTCCTGCCGAACTTCTCCTTGAGCAGCGCGCGCATCACGTCGGTGTCGAAATCGAGCAGCGCCGCCAGCGCGCCGGCGTAGGCGATGTTCTTCATCAGGATGCGCTCGCGCACGCCCTTGAACGACGTGTTGCACATCTCGGCCAGCGGCACGCCGAGTAGGTGACGTCGGGCCGGCGCAGCCGCTCGTCGAGCGGCCACGACGAGTCGTACAGCAGCCAGCCGCCCGGAGCGCACCTCGGCCACGTCCTTGGCGTAGGTGGCGGCGTTCAGCGCCACCATCAGGTCGAACTGCGCCGTCCGCGCGGTGTAGCCGTTCTTGTTGACCCGGATCTCGTACCAGGTGGGCAGCCCCTGGATGTTCGACGGAAAGACGTTCTTGCCGGTGACCGGCACGCCCATCCGGAAGATGGCCTGCATGATCAGGCCGTTGGCCGACGCCGACCCCGTGCCGTTGGCGGTGGCGATCTTGAACGCGAAGTCGTTGACGCGGTCCATCAGGTATCCGTCGCGGGTCGACGAGGACCCGGCCTGGCTGCTCCGCCCATGCAGAGCGGCCGCTACGCTTTCACCGGCTGCAACAGCGCCGGCCAGAGGAATCACAACGGCGAACTTCCGCATGTCCCACGCATAGGTGGGACAGCGCTCGGCACACAGGCCGCAGTGGAGGCAGACGTTCTCGTCCTTCACCATCACGCGTCCCGTCTGCTTCAGGCCGCCGGACACGAACAGCTCCTGGCTCGGCTCGGTGGCCGGGGCGGTGAGCCGCTCGCGCAGGTCCGCCTCGTCTCCGTTCCTGGTGATGGTCAGGCAATCCGTCGGGACAGATGTCGATGCAGGCGTCGCACTCGATGCACAGCGAGTCGGTGAAGTGCGTCTGCACGTCGCAGTTCAGGCAGCGCTCCACTTCCGCCGCGGTCTGCTCGGGCGTGAAGCCGAGCTCGACCTCGGTGGTCATCTTGGCGAAGCGCACCGGCAGCTCGACGTGCTGCATCTTCTGCCGCTGCACCGGGTCGTAGTTGTTGCTGTAGGCCCACTCGTGCAGCCCCATCTTCGTGCTGGCGAGCGTCATGCCGTGGCGGCGGCCGTTCGGTGACCGGCGACGCCCTGGCAGTGGTTGTGGATGGAGATCGCCGCCTGGTGGCCCTGCTCGACCGCCCAGATGATGTTGGCCGGCCCGAACGCCGCGTCGCCGCCGAAGAAGATGCCGGGCCGCGTGGACATGAACGTCGTCTTGTCCACCACCGGCATGTCCCACTTGCCGAACTCGATCCCCATGTCGCGCTCGATCCAGGGGAACGCGTTGTCCTGGCCGATGGCGAGCACGACCGTGTCGCACGGGATGATCTCGCGGCCGATCGTCTCCTGTTTGAGCTGGCCGTTCGACCTCGGTGGAGCTGAACTTCTCGAACTCCATCCCGGTCAGCGTGCCGTTCTCGACGACGAAGCGCACCGGCTGCAGGTTCTCGAGAATCTCGACCTGCTCTTCCTCGGCGTCCTCGAGCTCCCAGGGCGAGGCCTTGAAGTACTTGCGCGTCTTGCGGGCGATGACCTTCACGTCGGTGGCGCCGAGGCGCTTGGCGGATCGGCAGCAGTCCATCGCCGTGTTGCCGACGCCGATGATGAGCACGCGCTTGCCGACCGAGTCCACGTGGCCGAAGTGGATCGACTCGAGCCACTCGATGCCGATGAACACCTGGTCGCTGTCGTGGCGGCCCGGGATCTCGAGCTCCTTGCCCTTGGGCGCGCCGCTGCCGACGAAGACCGCGTCGTACTCGCCGCTGTCGGCGAGCTTCTTCAGGCTCTCGACCGGCGTGTTGTAGCGGACGTCCACGCCCATGTCGACGATGTAGCCGATCTCCTCGTCGAGCACTTCGGCCGGCAGGCGGAACGCGGGAATGTTGATCCGCATCAGGCCGCCGGGCTGCGACAGCTTCTCGAAGATCGTCACCTCGTAGCCGAGCGGCATCAGGTCGTTGGCGACCGTCAGCGACGCCGGGCCGGCGCCGACGAGCGCCACCTTCTTGCCGTTCTTCTGCGTCCGGGGCCTTCGGGCAGGCAGGTGCGTCACGTCGTCGCGGTTGTCGGCGGCGACGCGCTTCAGACGGCAGATGGCGACCGGCTTGCCGTCCACCCGGTGCGGCGGCAGGCAGGCTCACAGGGGCGGTCGCACGTGCGTCCCAGGATGCCGGGAAACACGTTCGACTCGCGGTTCACCATGTAGGCTTCGGTGAACTTCCCCTGCGCGATGAGCCGGATGTACTGGGGAACGTTGGTGTGGGCCGGACACGCCCACTGGCAATCGACGACTTTGTGGAAGTAGTTCGGGTCCCCGACGTTGGTAGGCTGCATCAACGGGCAATTATAGGGCAGGCCAGCCCATCCTTAGGATGGGCCGGCTGCCCGTACCTCAATGGGTGTATCGGCTCACAACACGCCTGCTCACAGAGCTTTGTTGACCTCGGCCCAGTTCACCACGTTCCACCACGCGCCGATGTAGTCGGGCCGGCGGTTCTGATACTTCAGGTAGTACGCGTGCTCCCAGACGTCGAGCCCGAGCACCGCGCGTCTTGCCTTCCATCAGCGGGTTGTCCTGGTTCGGCGTGCTCGTGATCGAGAGCTTGCCGCCGTCCTTCAGCAGCCACACCCAGCCGCTGCCGAAACGCCCGGCCCCGGCCTTGCCCCACTGCTCCTTGAACGCGTCGAAGCTGCCGAACGCCGCGTTGATGCGCGTCGGCCACCTTGCCCGTCGGCGCGCCGCCGGCACCGCTTGCGGGCGCCATCCACGTCCAGAACATGCTGTGGTTCCAGTGGCCGCCGCCGTTGTTGCGCACCGCGGTCTGGATGTCCTGCGGCAGGCTGCTGAGGCCCTTGCACAGCTCCTCGACGCTCTTGCCCTGGAGATCGGGATGCTTGGCGAGCGCGTTGTTCAGATTGGTGACGTAGGTCTGGTGATGCTTCCCGTGGTGAATCTGCATCGTCTGCGCGTCGATGTGCGGCTCGAGCGCGGCGAAGTCGTACGGGAGCTTCGGAAGTTCGTGAGCCATGAGTCCTCCTGGCGCCGGGCCAGCCCGGCCGCCGCATGGTGCGGACCTCGGGGATCCGCGCAACCCACCCATCGTAGTGCAGAAGCGTGGTCAGGTGAGATCGCGTCAACCGCACCTGACTCGACCTACCTGCACCTGCTACTGAATCGACAGCATTCGGTCCAGCGCGACCTTGTTCCAGTGCTTCTGCTCGTCCGGCACGACGATGCGGTTGGGCACCCGGCCCTCGACCAGCTCTTCGAGGATCCAGAGCAGGTGGTTCGGCGACACGCGGAACATCGTCGAGCACAGGCACCCGAACTGATCGAGCGAGATCACGGTGCGGTCCGGCGCCATGTCGTGCGCCAGCCGGTTCACCAGGTGCACCTCGGTGCCCACTGCCCACACCGACCCCTTCGGGCTGTTCGACGACGGTCTTGATGATGTACTCGGTGCTGCCGCTGTCGTCGGCCGCCTGCACCACGTCCCACGGCACCTCGGGGTGCACGATGACGCGGATGCCGGGATGCTGCTTGCGCACGCCTTCGATCTGCTTCGCGGTGAAGCGCGTGTGCACCGAGCAGTGGCCCTTCCACAGCAGCATCTTCGCGCTCTGCGCCTGCTCGGGCGTCGAGGCCGCCGAAGATCTCGTGCGGATCCCACACCTGCATCTGGTCGAGCGGCATGCCCATCTTGTAGGCGGTGTTGCGCCCCAGGTGCTGGTCGGGCAGGAACAGCACGCGCTCGCCGCGGGCGAACGCCCACTTCAGCGTGGCCGCCGCGTTCGACGACGTGCACACCGTGCCGCCGCGCTCGCCGACGAACGCCTTAATCGACGCCGCCGAGTTGATGTAGGTGACCGGCACGACGCCGGTGATGCCCATCTGCGTCAGCTCTTCCCACGCGGTCTCGAGCTGGCCCGGCTCGGCCATGTCGGCCATCGAGCAGCCGGCCGCCAGGTCGGGCAGGATCACCTGCTGGTGCGGCGCGCACAGCACGTCGGCGCTCTCGGCCATGAAGTGCACGCCGCAGAAGACGATGTAGTCGGCCTCGGGGCGGCTGGCGATCTGGCGCGCCAGGCGGAACGAGTCGCCGGTGTAGTCGGCGAACCGGATCACCTCGTCGCGCTGATAGTGGTGGCCGAGGATCACGAGCCGGCTGCCGAGCGTCTGCCCGCGCCGCGGCAATGCGCGCCTCCATCTCGGCGTCGGACAGGCCGAGATACTTCTCGGGCAGCGCCTGACGCTCGGAGAGTGCTGCTTCTCGTACTCGGTCAGCAGCGGAATGATGGACGGCATCGCGGGTGTCCTCGTCTACTGGGCTGATGCTTGGTTCGTGACCTTGTGAAACTTTTCGCAATCTCCGGATGTTAAAAAGCCCAAACCCTCGGCGGCTCTCGCCTGGAGGATTTGGACTGACGGGATTATACCGCGATTGACAGGCGGCACAGCTGCAGCCGGCTAGCCGGTCGCATAGGCGCAGCCTCGGCAGACGGTCAGTAGACCGCGGCTCTCGGGCGTCTCGGCCGGGGCACGTTGACGATGTTGTAGAGCGTGTCGCGCTCGTAGGGCTCGCGGCCGGCGGCGCGCACCAGGCGCGTGAGCCGGCGGTGGTCATCCCCTCGGGCGTGGGCGATCCGGCCATGTGGTAGATCTTCTCTTCCTGCACGGTCCCGTCCAGGTCGTCCACGCCGAACCACAGCGCGGTCTGCGCCAGCTCGAGCCCGGTGGCAATCCAGAACGCCTTGATGTGCGGAATGTTGTCGCACATCAGCCGCGACACCGCGTGCACGCGCAGCGTATCCGTGCCGGTCGGCGCCGGCAGCTTCCGCATCTGGTTGTTGTCGGGATGGAACGCCAGCGGGATGAACGCCTGGAAGCCGCCCGTCTCGTCCTGCAGCGCGCGCGCGCGCAGCATGTGATCGACGCGCTCCTCCATCGTCTCGATGTGCCCGTAGAGCATCGTGACGTTGGTGCGCAGGCCCATGCCGATGCGCGATGCGATGAATCGACAGATACCGGTCCGCGTCGGCCTTGTCGTGGCAGATCTTCCGGCGCACGCGCTCGGCGAAGATCTCGGCGCCGCCGCCGGGCAGCGAATCGAGGCCCGGCCTCCTTCAGCTCGCGCAGCACCTGCTCGTCGCTCATGCCGTAGAGCTCCGGAGAAGTACGCGATCTCGACCGCGGTGAAGCACTTCAGATGGATCGACGGGCCGGATCCGCTTGAAGCCGCGCAGCAGCTCCGTGTAGTAGCTGAACGGCAGGTGCGGGTTGAGGCCGTTGACGACGTGCACCTCGGTGAGCGGCTGGTTGCGCGCGCTGCCGCAGCTTGTCCCAGGCCTGCTCGAGCGACATCGTGTAGGCCTCGGGCATGCCCTCCTGCAGCCGCGAGAACGAGCAGAAGAGGCACGTCGCCTCGCACACGTTGGTCGGCTCGAGCCGCAGGTTGTAGTTGAAGTAGGTGCGCGCGCCGTGGCGCTTCTCGCGCTCGCGATTGGCGAGGTAGCCCACGGCCAGCAGATCCGGGCTCTCGAACAGGCGGACGCCGTCCTCGAGCGTCAGGCGCTCGGAGCTGCGGAGTTTCTCGTCGATATCGGCCAGTCCGGCCGCGCGGAGACGTGCCTGCACGGGAACCTCGATTTTATCCGTTTCCGGGCCGGTGTTCGATTGCCCGCCTGCAGTGTCCATTGCCCGGGCGGGCGGCTGGACGAGGCTGCGGGGTATACTCGCGGTCTGTAACCGACACCGCCGGGTGAACAGGGAAGTGGGTGAAAAGCCCACGCGGTCCCGCCACTGTAAGCGGAGAGGTTCGGCCATCCTCGTCACTGCGCTCCACCGGCCTGGCGCCGTCTGGCGCGGGAAGACCGGCCGGACCGCTCGAACGCTCCGCGAGCCAGGAGACCTCTCAACCGGCGTTCTATTCCTTGCTCCAGCGCGAAGGACGCTGGGAGGAGACATGCCGCCACTCGCCCCTTCGACGTATCTCGTCGCGCACGAGGTTTCGTACGCCTACGCGCGGCGCGGCCGCACGGCCGCGGTGAACGCGCTCTCGGGCGTCAGCCTGGCCATCCCGAAAGGCTCGTTCACGGGCCTGCTCGGACCGAACGGGTGCGGCAAGACCACGCTGCTCAAGCTGATGGCCGGCGTGCTGCGGGCCGACGCAGGGCACGATCACGCTCGAGGGTCGCGTGCTCGCCGACCTGCCGCGGCGCGTCGCGGCGCGGCACGTGGCCGTGGTGCCCCAGGACACGCATCCGGCGTTCGACTACACCGCGCTCGAGATCGTGCTGATGGGGCGTCACCCGCATCTGCGCCCGATGCAGCTCGAGGGCCCTGCCGACCTCGCGATCGCCCACGAGTCGCTCGACGCCACCGGCACGGTGCACCTCGCGCCGCGTCCGTTCACGTCGCTCAGCGGCGGCGAGACGCCAGCGCGTGGTGATCGCCAGCGCGCTGGCGCAGCGCCCCGACGTGCTGCTGCTCGACGAGCCGACCGCGTCGCTCGACCTCGGCTACCAGTTCGAGGTGGCGTCGCTGCTGCGGCGGCTTGAGCCGCGAGCACGACGTGACGATGGTGATGGCCACGCACGACCTCAACCTGGCGGCGTCGATCTGCGACACGCTGGCGCTCATTCGCGACGGGCGGCTGCTCGGGCACGGCCCGACCGCCGAGGTGCTGACGGCGCGATGGTGCGGCAGCTCTACGACGTCGAGGCCGACGTGCGCGTGCCACGAAGGCGCGGGCCATCTCACGGTGACGCCGGTCCGGCGGGTCGGATGATCGAGGGGTCCACGCACGCCGCAGTCCATGACGCCGTCGCGGCGGCGCGGCCGATCCGCACCCGCCTTGCGCTCACGGTGTCGGGGTTTGGACTGCTCGCCGTGACGACGTGCGTGCTGGCGCCGCTCGTCGGCAGCACGCCCATCGACCTCGGCCGGGCGCTCGATCCGTCGCTGCCCTTTGCCGACCAACGTCGACGCGCAGATCCTGTTCATCGCGCGGTTGCCGCGCGTGCTGGCCGGCGCGCTGGTCGGCGCGGCGCTGGCCTCGTCCGGCGTCGTGTTCCAGGCGCTGTTGCGCAACCCGCTCGCCACGCCCTTCACGCTGGGCGTCTCGGCCGGCGCCTCGCTCGGGGCGATGCTGGTCATCATCTTCGGCGGCACGATTGCCGTCGGCCCGTGGTCGCCGGTCCCACTCGCCAGCCTGGCCGGCGCGGCCGTCGCAGCCGCGATCGTCTACTGCGCTGGCCAACGGCCCGCGCCGGGCGATGTCCACCACCGTGCTGCTGCTCGCCGGCGTCACGCTGAACTCGTTCTTCTCGGCGCTGATCCTGTTCGTGCAGTACCTCGCCGACTTCGCCGAGGTCTATCGCGCCACCCGGTGGCTGATGGGCGACCTCGACGTCGGCGGCTTCGGCCCGATCGTCGCGGTCCCTGCCGCTGATCCTCGCGAGCGGCGCGATCTTCGCCGTGCTGCCGTCGTCGCTCAACCTGCTGGGCGTCGATGCCGATTCGGCCTCGGCGCGCGGCGTCGACGTGGCGCGCTGCGCAGCGCTGGGCGTTCGTCAGCGCGTCGATGGCCACGAGCGCGGCGGTGGCGCTGGCCGGGCCGATCGGCTTCGTCGGCATCGTCGTGCCGCATCTCGTCCGCCTGCTCGTCGGCGTCGATCACCGCATCGTCCTGCCGGCGTCGGCGCTGTTCGGCGCCTCGTTCCTCGTCGCCTGCGACCTGGTCGCGCGCACGATGCTCGCCCCGGTGGAGATGCCGGTCGGCGTCGTCACCGCCATCATCGGAGGGCCGTTCTTTCTATGGCTGCTGGTCCGCGAAAACTAGCGGGGATCATCTCCTGGCCCGTGCGCCGCGCCGGCGTCGCCATCGTCGTGCTGCTGGTGGCGGCCGCGGGCTGCGGCCCGGCCGCCCCGCCGCCCGAAAAGGCGCAGCGGATCGTCTCGCTGGTGCCGGCGGTGACCGAGATGCTCTTCGCCATCGGCGCCGGGCCGCAGGTCGTGGGCGTGAGCAGCTACGACCACTTCCCGCCCGAGGTCGAAGCGCTGCCCAAAGTGGGCGCGCTCCTCGATCCCGACACCGAGCGCATCCTCTCGCTGCGGCCCGACCTGGTCGTCGTCTACGGATCGCAGACCGAGATCGAAGCCCGCTTCAAGAAGGCTGGCATCCGCACGTTCAACTATCGCCATGGCGTCGAGGGCGCCATCCTGGCGACGCTCGACAGCATTACCGCGCTCGGCGCCGTCACCGGCCACGACGCCCAGGCCCGCGAGGTGGTCACGCGCATCAGCGTCCAGGCTCGAGGCGGTACGCACGCGCGTCGCGGGGCGCGAACGGCCGCGCACGCTGCTCGTGATGGGCCGCCAGCCGGGCACGCTGCAGGGCATCTACGCCGCCGGGGGCGCCGGCTTCCTGCACGAGATGCTCGCCGTAGCCGGCGGCGACAACGTTTTCGACGACATCAAGCGGCAGTCGGTCCAGCCCTCCAGCGAAACCCTGCTGGCGCGGGCGCCGGACGTGCTGCTCGAACTTCGCGCACGAGCGCCCGCGGGCGACTATCCGGCCGCGGACCTGGCCGTCTGGGACACGCTGGCGTCGGTTCCCGCCGTGCGCAACCGACGGGTGTACTTCGGTGGTCGGCGACTTCGTGGTGGTCGCCGGCCCACGGCTTGCCGAGGGCGCCGAAGCCATGGCGCGGGTGCTGCACCCCGAGGCGTTCAAATGAAGATCCTGCTGTCGTGGAGCTCCGGCAAGGACAGCGCCTGGGCGCTCCACGTGCTGCGCCAGACGCACCCCGGCGCGGTCGCCGGGCCTGCTCACGACCATCAACGAGTCGGTGCAGCGCGTGGCGATGCACGCCGTGCGGCGCGACGTGCTCGAGGCGCAGGCGCACGCGGCCGGACTGCCGCTTCGCATCGTGCCGATTCCGCGATCCGTGCTCGAACGAGGAATACGAGAGTCCGCATGCGGCGCTGCGTCGACGAGGTGGCCGGCGAGGGCTTCACGCACGTGGCCTTCGGCGACCTCTTTCTCGAGGACGTGCGGCGCTATCGTGAAACCCATCTCGCCGGCACCGGCTTGACGCCGCTCTTTCCCCTGTGGCGCATCCCCACGCGCGAGCTCGCCCGCGCAGATGATCGACGGCGGCCTGCGAGCGCGGCTGTCGTGCGTGGACATGCGCGTCCTCGATGCCTCCTTCGCCGGGCGCGAGTTCGACGCGTCGCTGCTGGCCGACCTGCCGCCGGGCGTGGACCCCTGCGGCGAGAACGGCGAGTTCCACACCTGCGTCTACGATGGGCCGATGTTCGCCGCGCCGCTCGCCATCGACACCGGCGGCGCGGTCACGAAGCCGCCGTTCGCGTGGCGCGACTTCACCGCGCCACTCGCGGGCCGCGGCGACGCCGTCACGGCCGGCGCATGACTCCGGATCCCTACCCGCGGCGCATCGTCTGCCTGACCGAGGAGACGACCGAGACGCTGTACCTGCTCGGCGAAGGCGACCGCGTGGCCGGCGTCTCCGGCTACACGGTGCGGCCGCCCGAGGCGCGGCAGAAGCCGCGGGTCTCGGCGTTCATCCACGCCCGCTACGAGAAGATCGAGGCGCTCCAGCCCGATCTGATCCTCGGGTTCTCCGACCTGCAGGCCGACATCGCCGCCGAGCTGGTGAAACGCGGCTACCCGGTGGTGGTGTTCAACCAGCGCAGCGTCGCCGAGATCCTGCAGATGATCCGCATCGTCGGCGCGCTCGTCGGCCGCGCCGATCGCGCCGCGCAGCCTGGTGGCCGAGCTCGAACACGGCCTCGACGCCGTGCGCGCGCAGGCCGCAGCGCTGCCCGCGCCGGCCGCGCGTGTTCTTCGAGGAATGGGACGACGCCGCTCATCTCCGGCATCCGCTGGGTCGAGGAGCTGGTGGAGATTGCCGGCGGCGAACCGATCTTTCCCGAGCTGCGCGACGCGAAGCTGGCCAAGGACCGCATCGTCGACCCGGACGACGTCGCGCGTCGCGTGCCCGATGTGATCGTGGCGTCGTGGTGCGGCAAGGCCGTGCGCAGCGAACGCATCCGCGCCCGGCCGGGGTGGGACCAGCTGCCGGCCGTGCGGCTCGGCCGCATCCACGAGATCAAGTCCGCGCTCATCCTGCAACCCGGACCGGCGGCGCTCACCGACGGGCTGACGCAACTGCACAAAGTCATCAGCGCTGCCTCGTTGGCGTCCTGAAACGATGCGCGGTGCGCCCCACGAGTTACTCGTCCGTGACAGGGTCGCAGCCCAGTCTCGCTGACGCTGCTCGGCAGCGGGCTGGCCGCGGTGATGATGAGGAAGCGTCAGTCGGTCAGGCGCTGAATTCGACGGTGATCGGCTTGGGGATGAGGCGATGCTTCCACGCCTCGTCCATCAGGCGCTGCACCGCCGCGCGCCCGCGATCGCCGTAGTCGAGCGTCAGCTCGTTCACGTACATCCCGACGAAGCGATCCGCCTTCTTGCGGTCGAGGCCGCGGCCGAACTGCAGCGCGTAGTCGAGCGCCTCCTGGCGGTGGTTCAAGGCGTAGGCGATGCTGTCGTGCAGCATCGTGGACACCTGCTGGATCAGCGCCGGCCCGAGATCGCGGCGGATGACGTTGCCGCCGAGCGGCAGCGGCAGGCCCTGCGTAGTTCCGCCCACCACTCGCCCAGATCGACGATCTTCTTCAGCCCTTCGTCCTGATACGTGAGCTGCCCTTCGTGGATCAGCAGGCCGGCTTCCACCGTGCCGTCCTTCACCGCGTCCTGTATCTCATCGAACGGCATCACGACATAGTCGGCGTCGGGATCGTAGAGCTTGAGCGCGAGGAACGACGTGGTGAGCGTGCCGGCCACGGCGATCTTGACGCCCTTGGTCGTCGAGGGACCGTCCGCGCGCGCCACGACCACCGGTCCGTACTTGTCGCCCATGCTCGAGCCGTGCGGAAGCAGCAGGTACTTGTCGGTGAGATGGGTGTAGGCGTTGAACGACACCGCGCTCACCTCGTACTTGCCCTCGAACGCCGCCCGGTTCAGCGTCTCGATGTCCGCCAGCAGGTGATCGACCTCGAGGCCGTAGGTCGGCACCTTGCCACTGGCGAGGCCGTAGAACATGAACGCGTCGTCGGAGTCCGGACTGTGGGCAACAATGATTTTCATAGAGAAAGAGAAGTGTACTGCCAGGGCTTCAAGGCTCAGGGCCTGCGGGCTCTCGAGGAGCGCTCGAGGAGCGGGGCGTTCCGACGCCTTGAGCCCTGAGCCCTGAGCCGTTCTGATTACTTCTTCGCCTTGTTCGCGAACCAGCGGGCGATACCGGTGAGGTCGGCGGCGGGGGCCCTGAACTCCTGCGGCGTGATCATGTCCATCGTCTCGCGATGCGTGGGGCCGCCGTAGGGCGCCGGGCCGTAGAGCAGGTTGTCGAGCGGCGTGAAGAGCCGAATCGTCGGCGCCGGTGCGAAGACGTTGACGTAGTAGCGCAGGTTGAGGCCGTCGTATTCCTGCCGCTCGGCCGAGCGCCGCAGCTCGCGCTGAATCCGCGAGAGGTTTAACCCCAGCTGATCGGGGTTGATCTGGGCCTGAGCAGCCGCGGGTGCCTGAGCCTGGGGCGGCGTCTGCTCCGGGGCGGGCGACTGCGCAGCAGCCCCGGCTGCGAAGCCGAGCACGAGGAGCGCCGATGAGACGAAGGATCTCGTCCGCATGTGCAGTCAGACGCTGGGTGCGACTCCTCTGGCCGCCCCGCCCGGAGGGCGGGCAATTGAACACTGCCGCAGCGAGGCGGAGCCTCGCTGCCTACTGATTATCCTTCCATTCTTCGTACCAAGCCATCTGGATGGCCTCGAGCTTGGGCTCGTTCGACGACTTCGGATCATCATCGAACCCCTGCAGCGCCAGCACTTTGTCGCGCAGGTCCGTGAAGCGCACCGTCAACGGATCGACGGCGGGGAACTGCTCGAACAGGGCGATCCCGATGTCCTCGGCGTCGGTCCAGGTCATGGGCGCACCTCCACTTTCTGCTCGTCCTTCTGGTCGGATTTGCCCAGCTGTATGCCGCCGCCCTCCTGGACGTAGTTGCGCGTGTACATCGGAAACTCCACCGTCACGTCGCCCTTGATGACCGCCTGACAGCCCAGGCGCGACGTCGTCGTGAGGTCCCACGCGGTGTCGAGGCGATCGGCCTCGGCGTCGGACATCTCGCTCAGGTTCTCCATCCCCTTGCGGACGATGAGGTGGCACGTCGTGCAGGCGCAACTGCCGCCGCAGGCGTGCTCGAGCCCGATGCCCTTGTTCATGGCGAGGTCGAGGAACGACTCGGGCAGGCCGTGACCGTCAAACGGCAGCTTGCCGGACTCGAACTCGACGGTCGTTTCCTTGCCGTCCTTGATGAAGGTGACCTTGGGCATCGTCCCTTTCGCAGTCTTCGTGGGGCCTCGTCTCGGGCCTTTACACGTCGTCGACGCTCTTGCCGGCCAGCGCCTCGCGCAGGCTGTTGTTCATCATCACTTCCGCGAGGTGCCTGGTGACGTCGTTGAGCTCGTGCGTGCGGTGGTGAATCAGCTCGCGATCGCTGCCGCCAATCGCCTCTTTGAGCGCGGCGAGCGCCCGTTCGATGGCCGCCACTTCCGACGGCGGGATCTCGCGCCCGGCGAGCTGCGCGAAGTCGGGCCGGCGCAGCGACTTCTCGGTCGCCTGCACCACGCTCTCGGCCTCGTTGCGCGCCTCGATCAGCAGCCGCGCCTCGAAGTCGGCCTCGGCGTGCTCGAACGAGTCGATCAGCATCTGCTCGACTTCGGCGTCGGTGAGGCCGTACGACGGCTTCACGTCGATCGTCTGCTCGACGTCGGTGCGCAGTTCTTTGGCGCCGACGCTGAGGATGCCGTTGGCGTCGATCTGGAACCGCACTTCGATGCGCGGCAGGCCGGCCGGCATCGGCGGAATCCCCCGCAGGCGGAAGCGGGCCAGCGAGCGGCAATCGGCCGCCAGCTCGCGCTCGCCCTGCACCACGTGGATGTCCACCGCGGTCTGGCCGTCCACCGAGGTCGAGTACATCTCGCGGCCGCTCGCCGGAATGGTGGAGTTGCGCAGGATGATCTTCGAGGTCACGCCGCCGATCGTCTCGATGCCGAGCGAGAGCGGCGTCACGTCGAGCAGCAGCATCTCGCGACGGCCGCTGATCAGGATGTCGGCCTGCACGGCGGCGCCCACCGCCACCACCTCGTCCGGGTTCAGGTCGCTGTGCGGCGTGCGGCCGAACAGCTCCTCGACGAGCCGGCGCACCAGCGGCACGCGCGTCGAGCCGCCCACCAGCACCACCTCGTCGACGTCGCGCGGCTCGAGACCGGCGTCCTCGAGCGCCTGCCGCACCGGCGCCAGCGTCCGGTCCACGAGCGGCCGGATCAGCGTGTCGAACTCGGCGCGGGTGATGCGCCTGCGTGAAGCCGTCCGGCAACGCCGGCGACCGGTCGACCAGGATGTCGGCTTCGTCGGCGGTCGAGAGATCGATCTTCGCCTGGATGGCGGCCTTGCGAATCGCCTGCACGGTTTCGGCGGGCAGCCCGTGCCCGGCGGTACCGAGCTCGGTGATCACCAGCTCGGTCAGGAGCCGATCGATGTCGTCGCCGCCGAGGTGCGTGTCGCCGTTGGTCGCCAGCACCTGGAAGACGCCGTCCTCGACCTTGAGGATCGAGATGTCGAAGGTGCCGCCGCCCAGGTCGTACACGGCAATCGTGCCGCGGTTCTTCTGGTCGAGCCCGTAGGCCAGCGAGGCGGCCGTCGGCTCGTTGATGATGCGCAGCACCTCGAGACCGGCCAGCCGGCCGGCGTCGCGGGTGGCCGTGCGCTGCGCGTCGTTGAAGTAGGCCGGCACGGTGATGACCGCGCGGTCCACTTCGAAATCGAACTCGCCCTGCTCGCGGAAATGCTCCTCGGCGCGGCGCTTCAGCTCGCGCAGCACGAAGGCCGAGATTTCCGGCGGCGCGAACTCCTGGTCGCCGACGCCGATGCGCACCACGCCGCCCGCTTCGCCGCCGACACGGAACGGCAGCAGGTGCGCTTCGTCGCGCACGTCGTCGACGCCGCGGCCCATGAAGCGCTTCACCGAGTACACCGTCCGCGACGGGTCCGTGAGCAGCCGGCGCTGCGCCTCCCGGCCCACGAACACGGTGCCGCCGGCGTCCACCGACACCACCGAGGGGAGGAGCGCGTCGCCCGAGGCGTCGCGGATCACGACCGGCCCGCGTTCGCCCACGTAGGCCACGAGGCTGTTGGTCGTGCCGAGATCGATGCCCACCACCTTACCCATGGGCGGCGGCCTCGCGCTCGATCGTGGCGAGCAGGTTGACGATGTAGTTGCGTTCGAGCAGCAGCTGCCGCAGCGTCTCGAGGGCGGCGCGGCGTTCGGCGGCGCCAGCCGACGCTTCGCGGTCCCATCGCGCGCTCGCCTCGGCCAGGGCGCGCTCGTGCTCGTCGCGCTTGGCTTCGATGGGCCGGCGGGCGGCAGCCAGCCGCTCGGCGAGCACCGCCGGGTCGGCGCCCGATTCGCGCGCGTCGCGAATCTCGTCCAGTTCCTCGTTCAGCGCGAACACTTCCTCGAGCAGGCTGGGCGGCACCTTCGCGTTGCCCTGCTCGCTGGCGCCGAGCGGCAGCCCCTCGATCGACAGCAGGTGCTCGATGCGCGACACCGGCTGCTTCAGCGCGCGGTAGGCGTCGTTGAGGTACGACGAGCGCTCGAGGCTGGCCAGGCGTTCGGCGGGGGTGGCGTTGTAGTAGAAGTCGGGGTGGAACTGGCGGCTCAGATCGCGGAACCGGCGATCGAGCTCCTGCGGGTCCATTTCGAGCCGGCGCGGCAGGCCCAGGAACGCGAAGTAGTCCCCGTGCCGCCCGAGCGACTGGATGCGGCTGCACTGCGGGCAGAAGTGTTCGTCCACCGGCACGCTGGCGCTGCAGTTGCGGCACTCAGGCGGCGTGATGGAACGGACGGTCAGCGGCTCCGGTGTCATGGCTCGGTGAAACGGCGGCGGCGCGTTCGTCCCCTCGGACTAGGCGCCGAACGAACTACCGCACCCGCACGACTGCTTCGCGTTGGGGTTGTTGAACACGAAGCCTTTGCCCAGCAGGGCAGTGTCGTAGTCGAGGGTCGTGCCGTCGAGGAACAGATGGCTCTTCTTGTCCACGAAGAGTTTGGCGCCGTGGCCCTCGAACACCTCGTCGCCGAGGCGTGCCTCCCTCTCCCACGCGAACGTGTAGCTGAGGCCCGAGCAGCCGCCGCCCTTGACGCCGACACGAAGACCGCCGTCGCGTGATGCCCTGCTTGGCCATCAACGACTGGATCTTCTTCGCGGCAACGTCGGTGATTTCAATCATCGTTTCGCGAACGGTTACGCGGTCGGCTGCGCCGCCGCCTCCACCGTCCCCTGCTTCTCGTCCTGCTTCTTCTTGTAGTCGGCGATCGCCGCCTTGATGGCGTCTTCGGCGAGCACCGAGCAGTGGATCTTCACCGGCGGCAGCGCCAGCTCGGCGACGATGTCGGTGTTCTTGATCGCCAGCGCCTGATCGACCGTCTTGCCCTTGAGCCACTCGGTGGCCAGGCTCGAGCTGGCAATCGCCGATCCGCAGCCGAACGTCTTGAACTTGGCGTCGTCGATGACGCCGGTCTCGGGATTCACCTTGACCTGCAGCTTCATCACGTCGCCGCACTCCGGCGCGCCCACGAGCCCCGTGCCCACGTTGGTGTCGTCCTTCGGCAGCGACCCGACGTTGCGCGGGTTCTCGTAGTGATCGATGACCTTGTCTGAATACGCCATTGTCCTGAATTCTCCCGTCGCCAGGCTTCCGGCTTCGGGCTTCCGGCTTCGGTGGCCTCAGCAAAGGCTGAAGCCCGAGGCCTGAAGCCCGAAGCCTTCAAGAATCTCTCAGTGCGTGACCCACTGCATCTTCGACAGGTCCACGCCTTCCTTCACCATCTCGTAGAGCGGCGACATCTCGCGCAGCCGCCGCACGACGGTCGTCAGCTTCTCGACCACGTAATCCATCTCTTCGTCGCGTCGTCCAGCGGCCGAGGCCGAACCGGATCGACGAGTGCGCAAGGTCGTCGCCAGCGCCGAGCGCCTTCAGCACGTAGGACGGCTCGAGGCTGGCCGACGTGCACGCCGAGCCCGACGACACCGCCACGTCGTTGATGCCCATCAGCAGCGACTCGCCCTCCACGTAGGCGAAGCTGATGTTCAGGTTGTGCGGCAACCGGTGCTCCGTCGACCCGTTGATGTAGATCTCGTCGAGGTTGTCGTGGAGCTTCTTGTTCAGACGATCCCGCATCGCGCTCAGGCGCGCGGCTCTCGGTGGCCATCTCGGCCTTCGCCAACGCCGCGGCCGCGCCGAGCCCGACGATGCCCGGCACGTTCAGCGTGCCCGACCGCATGCCGCGCTCGTGGCCGCCGCCGCTGATCTGCTCGGCGAGCAGCACGCGCGGGTTGCGGCGCCGCACGTAGAGCGCGCCCACGCCCTTCGGGCCATACAGCTTGTGCGCGCTCAGCGACGCCAGGTCGACCTTGTTCTGGTTGACGTCGAACGGCACCTTGCCCGCCGCCTGCACCGCGTCGGTGTGGAAGAGGATGCCCTTCTCCTTCGCGATCGCGCCGATCTCGGCAATCGGCTGCAGCACGCCGATCTCGTTGTTGGCGGTCATGATCGTGATGAGGATGGTCTTGTCGGTGATCGCGGCCTTGAGCTCGTCGAGGCTGATGCGGCCGTCCTTCTGCACCGGCAGGTAGGTGACGCGCAGCCCCTGCTTCTCGAGCTTCTTGCACGTGTCGATCACCGCCTTGTGCTCGGTGACGCACGTGATGATGTGGTTGCCCTTCTCGCGATACATCTCGGCGGCGCCCTTGATCGCGAGGTTGTTCGCCTCGGTCGCGCCGCTCGTGAAGATGATCTCCTTGACGTTGGCGCCGATCAGGTCGGCCACCTGCTTGCGCGCCGTCTCCACCGCCTCCTCCGCCTCCCAGCCGAACGAGTGATTGCGGCTGGCGGGATTGCCGAAGTGCTGCGTGAAGAAGGGCAGCATCGCGTCCACGACGCGCGGGTCGACCGGCGTGGTGGCGTGGTAGTCCATGTAGATCGGCAGCTTCATCGTCGGTACTCCGCCTGCGTCAGGCGTTGGCCCGCCGCATGATGGCGACGGGCGCGGCCACGGTTTCGGCGTCGGCCCGCAGGCCCTCGCCCTTGATCTGATCCGCGGCGAGCTCGGCCACCGACACGGTGCCGAGCGCCGCGGCAATGCGCTCGCGGATTTGCCACAGCGGGTCGCGAATGTTGCACTTGCTGTACTGCTCGCACTCGCTGTTCTCCGTCGAGCAGGCGGTGACGGTGAACGGTCCGTCGATCGCCTGAATCACGTCGGCCACGCTGATCGACGCCGACGGCCGCCGCAGGGTGTAGCCCCCGCGCGTGCCCTGCGTGGATACCAGCAGCCCGCTCCGGACCAGCCGCTGCAGCACCTTGGCCATCAGCTCGATCGGGATGTCGTACTGCTCGGCAATCTCGCGCGCGCTCGACCGACGCCGCCCCGCCCGGGTTCAGGGCCAGGTGCTTCATCGCAATCAGCGCGTAGTCGGCCTTCTTGGAGAGCCTCAGCATGGGGAATTTTTCTAAATCCGACTCTTACAGTCGTAATTCTACGGCTCGCGGAAATCCGTCAAGATTGGTCGGATTTCCGGCTCAGGCTTGGGCTCGGGCTCAGGGCCTGCAGGCGGCTCCTGCAAGGGCCGCCTAAGCCTGAGCCCTAAGCCTTGAGCCTGAGCCCGATCGCCAGCGTCAATACTTCGGCTGGCTCGGATCGACCTTGTCAATCCACTCCAGAATCCCGCCCTTCAGGTTCAGGACGTCCGTGAACCCGACGGTCTTCAGGAAGTCCTGCGCCTTGGCGCTGCGGCCGCCCATCTTGCACTGGGTGACGATCTGGCGGTCCCGCGGCAGCTCCTGGTAGCGGCGCGGCAGCTCGCCGAGCGGGATGAGCGTCGAGCCCGGCGATCCTGTTGATCTGGTACTCGTTGGGCTCGCGCACGTCGAGGATGAACGGCGTCTCGCCGGCGTCGAGCTTCTTCTTCAGCTCGACCGGGCGTGATCTCAGTGGCGCTCACGGTCGCTCCTGCCGAGTGGTCCTGCGCCGGCTGGACGATGCCGCAGAACTGGTCGTAGTCGATGAGCTTGGTGACGGTCGGATGCGTGCCGCACACCGGGCAGTCCGGATCCCTCCGCAGCTTCAGCTCGCGGAATTTCATGTTGAGCGCGTCGTAGATCAGGAAGCGCCCGATGAGCGGCTGGCCGATGCCGGACAGCAGCTTGATCGCTTCGGTCGCCTGAATCACGCCGATCACGCCCGGCAGCACGCCCAGCACGCCGCCCTCGGCGCAGCTCGGCACGAGCCCGGGAGGCGGCGGCTCGGGATAGAGGCAGCGGTAGCACGGCCCGTCCTTGGTGGCGAACACCGACGCCTGGCCCTCGAAGCGGAAGATGCTGCCGTAGGCGTTCGGAATCCCCATCAGCACGCAGGCGTCGTTCACCAGGTAGCGCGTCGGGAAGTTGTCGGTGCCGTCGAGGATGACGTCGTAGCCCTTGAACAGGCGCATCGCGTTGTCGGACGACAGCGCCTCTTCGTAGGTCTCGACCTGCACGTGCGGGTTGAGCGCGTTGATCTTGTCCTTGGCCGATGCGAGCTTGGTGCGGCCGACGTCGTTGGTCGTGTGCAGCAGCTGCCGCTGCAGGTTGCTGTAGTCGACGACGTCGAAGTCGACGATGCCGATGCGGCCCACGCCCGCCGCGGCCAGATACATCGCCGCCGGCGACCCCAGGCCGCCGGCGCCGATGCAGAGCACGCTGCCCGCCTTGATGCTTGCGCTGCCCGTCCATGCCGACCTCCGGCATGATCAGGTGGCGGCTGTAGCGCTTGATCTCCTCCGCGTTGAGCGTCGGGAGATCGACGTCCGTCGCGGTGGTCATGACAGCCCTCCTTCCGCCTCCGCCTGCGGCGTCGGCGCGATGGCTCCGCCGGCCACGGACGGCACGATGCTCAGCGAGTCGCCCGGCTTCACCGGCGTCTGCTCCTTCTGCAGGTAGCGGATGTCCTCGTCGTTCAGATAGACGTTGACGAAGTTCCGCAGCCGCCCGTCGTCGGTGTAGAGGTGCTTCTTCAGCCCGTCGTGGCGGGTGGTCAGATCCTTGAGCAGCTCGCCGACGGTGGCGCCGGACACCTCCACCGACTCCTTCTTGTCGGTGAAGGGCCGCAGCGGCGTCGGGATGTGAATCGTGTTAGGCATGAGTCAAGTTTTCCTGATCGAAGGCTGAGCGATCGTCCTGCAGGCGCCACGAGGTCATGTCCTCGGGCACGCCGGCTTTCACGGACACGATGACGTACGAAAAGAACGGCCACGCGTGGTCGAGGTCGTACTGCGACGGCCGCGCGGGATGATCCGGGTGCGAGTGGTAGAACCCGAGGAGATCGGCGCCCATCGCGGTGGCGCGCGTCTCGGCGTCGCGGTAATCCTGGGGCCGCACCAGGAAGCGCCGCCGCGGGCCTTCCTCGGTGGTGTTCGGCAGCGCGAACGTGGCCGTCACCACGCCGTCGCGGCCGTAGAGCGCGCCGCAGCATTCGTTGGGGTAGGTTTCCACGCCATGCGCGCGAATGGCGTCGGCGACACCGGCTTCCAGCAGTGAGGCCCATCAGCGCGACCCGCCCGCGGACGCACCGTCCCCCTTGTCGTCCCAGAAGCGCTCGGACAGATACTTCTCGCCGCCGTCGCAGAAGATCACCACCACCACCGCGTCCTGTGCCCGCCGCGCCACGTTCAGGGCGCCGGCGAGGTTGGCACCGCTCGAAATCCCCACGAACAGCCCTTCCTTCGCCAGCCGCCGCGTGTACTCGAACGCGTCCTCGGTGCTCACACCGAGGTCTTCGTCGGCCAGCGCCGGGTCGTAGATGCCGGGCACGATGGCCGTGGCCATGTGCTTCAGGCCTTCCAGGCCGTGCAGCGGCGAATCCGGCTGCACCGAAGTGAGCCGGATGCCCGGCTTCTCCTCGCGCAGGCGCCGGCCGGCGCCCATGAAGGTGCCGCTCGTCCCCAGGCCGGCGACGAAGTGCGTGATGCGGCCCTGCGTCTGCTCCAGGATCTCCGGCCCGGTGGTGTCGTAGTGCGCGAGCCAGTTGCCGGGGTTGCTGTACTGGTCCGGATAGAAGTAGAGCTCCGGATTCTCCGCGTACATCGCCTTGCGCCTTGAGGATGGCGCCGTCGGACCCTTCCATCGGATCGGTGAACACCACCTCGGCCCCGAACGCCTTGAGGATCCGCTTCCGCTCCGGCGTCACGTTCTCGGGCACGCACAGGCGGACGCGGTAGCCGCGCGCGGCGCCGATCATCGCGTAGGCGATACCGGTGTTGCCCGACGTGGCGTCGAGCAGGATCTTGTCGCGCGTCAGCGCGCCCGACCGCTCGCCGTCGGCGATCATCCGCGCCGCGGCGCGGTCCTTGACCGACCCGCCCGGGTTGCGCCACTCCGCCTTGGCGTAGAGCTCGACGTTTCGGAGGCCCGCCTCGAAGCTCGACAGCCGGATGAGCGGGGTGTTTCCGATCAGATCGATGACCGATGAGACGCTCGGGGACTTCCCTGGGGTGACGACCGCCATATCCGACTGTTCCAGTCCGAGATTATCACAGAAGACGGTCAGGTAGGTCCGGAGCTCTGGCTGAAGCCTGCCACCTGCAGCCCGATGCCTGACTTCCGACTCGGTCAGTTCACTTTCTTGCCGTCGGCGTCCCAGATCTCGACGGGCCCAGAGCCGAGCTCACGCAGCGGAATCTCGATCTTGGAACGGTCGCCCACCGCGATCACCACCATCTTTTCCGGCACCAGGTACTTCCGGGCCACGGCGGCGGCCTGATCGATGGTGACGGCGTTCACCTGGGCGGCGTAGCGCGAGTAGTAGTCGAGCCCGAGGTCGTAGGTGAACACGTTCGAGAAATTGTTGACGGCGTTGGCGCTCGACTCGAAGGCGCCGGGAAGCGAGTAGGCCATCGAGTCCTTCGCCCGCTGCAGCTCGTCGGCGGTCATCGGCTTTTGCGCCATGCTGAGGACTTCCTTGAAGACCTCGGCGACTGCAGGCGCGGTGACGTCGGTGCGGACGCCGGCCGCCACCTGGAACGGGCCCGGCGCGCGGCGGAACGTGAACTGCGACTGCGCGCCGTAGGTGTAGCCGTGCGCCTCGCGCAGGTTCATGTTGATGCGGCTCGAGAACGACCCGCCGAGCGCCTGGTTCATCACCTGCAGCGGCCGGAAGTCGGGCGACGAGCGCTCGGCGCCGATCGCCGGCGACGCGCAGCTGCGTCTGCGGGCTGCCCGGGCTTGTCGACGATCACCACGCGCGCCGCGGTCGTCGTCGGCGCGCCGAGCTGCGGCCGCGTCGGGCGTGCCGCGCTCCCACGCGCCGAACGCCTTCTCGGCCAGGGCGCGCAGCTCGGCCATCGTGATGTCGCCGGCCACGACGAGCGCGGCGTTGTTCGGCACGAAGCGCTCCTTCCAGAACGCCTGCATGTCGGCGCGCGTGATCGCCTTCACCGACGCCTCGGTGCCGATCTCGCTGAAGCCGTACGGGTGACTCGCAGCCGTAGACCGCGCTGCATCGCGATCGTGCCGACGAGCGCCGCCGGGTTGTCGCGCTGCTGCACCAGCTGCCCCAGCCGCTGGGCGCGCTGCCGCTCGATTTCGTCGGCCGGGAACGACGGGCGCAGCGTGACGTCGGCCACCAGATCGAGCGTCGCCGGAAAGTTCTTGGCCAGCGACCGCGCCGACACCGTCATCGCAGTCCATCGAGCTGCCGGTGCCGAGCGACGCGCCGAGCCGCGCGAGCTGGTCGGCAATCGCCAGGGCGTTGCGCGTCGACGTGCCCTCGTCGAGCATCGCGGCCGCGAAGTTGGCGAGCCCCGGCTTGTCGGGCGGGTTCGAGTCGCTGCCGCCACGGAACACGAGGTTGGCGGCGACGATCGGCACGTCGTGCTTCTCGCTCAGGATCAGCGTGAGGCCGTTCGGCAGCGTCGCCGACGCCGGCGTCGCCAGCTGCAGCGGCTGCGACGGCCCCGGCTTGGGCTGCTGGTTGCGCCACGGCTCGTCGGCGTTGATCGACTCGGCCGCCCGCCGTCCTTGGCCCCGGCCGCGGCCGTCGACGGCGGCAGCTGCGACGAGCGGCGCCGGCGTGCCCGGCACCGCGTGCACGACGCCGCGGGCGTTCGGCGTGAGCTGTTCGCTTGGCGAACGCCTGCACGGACGGCGGCGGTGACCGCGCGATACCGCTGCGATGTCCTGCGCGAGGTACTCCGGGGTCCTTCAGGAAGTGGTTGTAGCTGTTCAGCCGATCGGCGATGCCGCCGAACCCGCCCAGCCGTTCGAGGCCGCCGATGATGTCGGTCTCGATCGTGTTGCGCGCGCGCT
Organism: uncultured Acidobacteriota bacterium; assembly: GCA_963731785.1. Taxonomy (GTDB): domain Bacteria; phylum Acidobacteriota; class Vicinamibacteria; order Vicinamibacterales; family UBA2999; genus DASYRM01. The sequence goes on along the minus strand of CAVSWX010000019.1, from coordinate 143,062 downwards.
CGAGTTCTTCCGCGGTCGGCGGCGCGGCGCGGAACGCGGCCAGCTCCTCGTCGATCGCCTTCTCGAGCTCCTCGGCGGTGTGGCCGGGGCGCGCGGTCGCCTCGATCTGGAACATCGAGCCGAGCATGCAGCCGATTGCTGCGACGCGCTGACGTTCTGCGCGATCTGCTTCTCGTAGACCAGCTTCTTGTACAAGCGGCTCGATCGGCCGCCGCCGAGGATCTGCGCGGCGATGTCGGCGTCGGCGTCGCCCGGCTTGAAGATCGGCGGCGTGAGCCACGCCATCGTGACGCGCGGCAGCTGCCACGCGCGCCTGCACGACCTGGCGCCGCTCCGCCGTGATCTTCGGCGTCGTCAGCCGTGACGGCCGGCACCGCGGGGCCGCGCTTCAACGTGCCGAAGTACTTGGTCACCAGCGCCTTGGCCTGCGCCGGTGTCGAAGTCGCCGACGATGGCGAGGGTGGCGTTGTTCGGCGCGTAGTACTGGCGGAAGAACGCGCTGCACGTCGTCGAGCTTCGCCGCCTGGATGTCTTCGTGCGAGCCGATGACGTTGCCGTAGTAGGGATGGTCCTTCGGGAACAGCTGCTGCGTCGCGGCTTCGTCGGCCATCCCGTACGGCTGGTTCTCCACGCTCTGGCGCCGCTCGTTGCGCACGACGTCCTGCTGGTTGGAGAGCGACGCCTGCGTCGACCTTGTCGAGCAGGTACCCCATGCGGTCCGACTCGAGCCACAGCGCGAGCTCGAGCTGATTCGACGGCACGGTCTCGAAGTAGTTGGTGCGGTCGTAGCCGGTCGTGCCGTTGATGTCGCTGGCGCCGGCGGCTTCGAGGAGCTTGAAGTGCGAGTCCTCGGGCACGTGCTTCGAGCTCTGGAACATCATGTGCTCGAAGAGGTGCGCGAACCCGGTGCGGCCGGCGGCCTCGTTGGCGGGGCCCACGTGGTACCAGAGGTTCACGGCCACCATCGGCAGCCCGCGTTTCTGGCTGAGGATCACTTCGAGCCCGTTCGGCAGCGTGATCTTCTCGAACGTGAGCTGCGGAATGTCGGCGGCCGCCGCGTCTGCGTGCTCGGCTGCGAGGCGGAGAGCACGAGAGCCAGCGACGACGAGCAGCGCGATCGAAAGCGGAGCGGCGGATGGATGTTCATGGCATTGCAGGCTTCTCCACAGATACCAGCACGCAACCGAACGATACGGACGCCAGGCTTCGCCGATCTCGTGCAGCCGATCCGGCGTCGGCGTCTTGCGCAGGCCGTAGGCCTTCTGCACGGCCTTGACGATGCCCAGGTCGCCCACCGGCAGCACGTCGGGCCGGTGCAGCCTGAACATCAGGAACATCTCCGCCGTCCAGCGGCCGATGCCCTTCACCTGGGTCAGCGCGACGATCACCTCGTCGTCGCTCATCGCCTCGAGCGCGTGCAGCGGCAGCGAGCCGTCGTGCACCCGGGCGCCGAGGTCGCGCATGTAGCGCAGCTTCTGGCCGCTCAGTCCGACCGCACGCAGCTCGGCGTCGCTCAGGCGCGCCAGCGCCAGCGGCGTCGGCACGCCGTCGAACAGCGCCATCAGCCGCAGGTAGATCGTCCGCGCCGCCTTCGTGGACAGCTGCTGCGACACGATGGCCTTGAGGAGCGCGCCGAACGGCTCGGCGTTCTGCGCCTCGGCGAGGCCGCACTTGCCGTGCGCGCGCATCAGATCGCGCAGCACCGGGTCGCGCCGCGCGAGGTGCCGGCGGGCTCGCGTGTAGTCGGTGGTCACCAAGGGGTCGGCTCGCAGCGATCCTATTTCAAGCTGAAGGTGACCGTCACTTGTGCGCGGACCTCGATTTGACCGATGGCCACCGGCGGCGCCGCCGCATCCGCCGCCTGCACCGCCAGCGCGCGGAACTGCGGCATCGGGACGGGAGGCGCCGACCCACCGGCTTCCTCGATTCGTACCAGCCGATCCAGCGTCCGCCCCGCGCCCGCGGCTGCGGCCTCGGCCTTCAAGCGGGCGTTCGTTACCGCCAGACGCACCGCCTCACGCTCGAGCTTGGCTTGATCCTTGAGGTCGAAGCGCAGGCCGCTCACCGACGTCGCACCTTGCTTGACCACGATTTCGAGGAGCTCGCCGACGCGGGTGACGTCGTCGACGCGGATCTCGATCGAGTTGCGCGCCAGATAGCCGCGCGACACCCGCTTGCCGTTGACGAAGTCGAACTCCTGCTGCAGGTCGTAGCCCACGGTGCGGATGGCCTCGTCGGGCACGCGCGCGGCGCGCAGCGCCTCCTGCACCGGGCGCATCAGCTCCGCGTTGCGTCGCTGCGCCTCGCTCGGGCTTGGGGCGCGCGATTCGGCGCTCACCGTGATCCAGGCGCGATCGGGCGCCGCCTGCGCCATGCCCTCGCCGGACGTGCTGACGACGGGTTCCTGGAGCGCGGCGGGCGCTCGGCGCCTGCGCGTGCGCCGCCGGGCGCGAACAGGAGGGCAGCCAGCACGAGCCCTGGAAGCGTGCGAATCATGACGATCTCCATCTGCCGCGGGGGCGGGCTGGGGGCAGGACCATTATTTCCCGGCCGTAATGGCTCAGACGTCGAAGAGCCCCGAAGAGTTGCGAAAACGGCCGCCCACCAGAGCCGCCCACTAGAATGGGGCTGGAGGCACAGTGGAAGTCTCGCACGTCAACAAGCGGCTCAAGATCGCGATCGAACAGGCCCGGACGCGCGCGCAGGCGCGGCGCCAGCGCACGGCCGAGGCGGACCAGGCCTATCGCGGCCTTTCTGGAACACGTCGCGACCCCCGTCACCCGGCAGATGGCCAACGCGCTCAAGGTGGCGGGCCTGGGCTTCACGGTGGCCACGCCCGAAGGCGGCCTGCGGCTGTCGGCCGACCGCGGGCCGCGACGACTTCATCGAGTTCGCCCTGGACACCTCCGGACCCGAGCCGCAGGTGGTGGGCCGCGTGCGCGCCACCCGCGGGTCACGCACGTCGGACGAGACGATGCCCGTGAAAGCGGCCACCGCCCCGGAGGACCTGACCGACGAAGACGTCCTCGACTTCCTGCTCCGCGCCCTGGAGCCTTGGCTCGAACGATGGAAGTGGCAGGTAGGCAGGTAGGCAGTAGGCAGGTAGAGAAGTTTTCTTACCCGCCCACCCGACCTACCGCGCTCGCGCACCTGCCCTACTGGGCTCTCAGCAGCAGCACCGGCACCTTCACCAGGTGCCGCACCTTGCTCACCGTGGTGCCGCGAATCAGGTCGTTGAGGAAGCGGTGGCCGTGCGTGGACATCGCCAGCAGGTCCGCCTTGCGCTCCTCGACGAGGCGAATCAGCTCGTTGGCCGGGATCGCCCATCGCCAGCTCGGTGGACACCTTCAGCCCGGGCAGGCTGGCGACGCAGCTCCTGGAGATAGGCCCGGTCGGCGCGGATCTCCTCGGACTCGCGCAGCTGCAGATCGTCGAAGTGGCGCGCGGCCCAGCCGTCGGCCACGTGGACGAGCAGCACCTCGGCGCCGGTCAGGCCTGCGAGCTGGCGGACGTGCTCGAGGATGGTGCGATCGGCCGGTGAGTTCTCGACGGCGACGAGGATGCGGCGGTACATGGCGCGTCGAAAATCAGCCCGCGAACGTCTGGTACAGCAGCCAGACGTTCAGCGCCGCAATGATAACCGCGACGGTCCACGCCAGCACCCGCATCCACACCGGCGCGACGAAGGCCCCCATCTTGCGCCGGTTCCCGGTGAAGCTGACCAGCGGAAACACCGCGAAGGGCAGCTGCAGGCTCAGAATCACCTGGCTCAGGATGAGCAGCGAGCCGGCGCCGCGCTCGCCGTAGAGCATCACCACGATCACCGCCGGCACGATGGCGACGAGCCGCGTGATCAGCCGGCGCAGCCAGGGGCGCAGGCGGATGTTGACGAAGCCCTCCATGACGATCTGCCCGGCCAGCGTGCCGGTGAGCGTCGCGTTCTGCCCGGCAAAGAGCAGCGCCACCGCGAAGAGCGTGCTGGCCGCGCCGGCGCCGAGCAGCGGCGACAGCAGCTTGTAGGCGTCGGAGATGTCGGCCACCTCCTCGTAGCCGGTGCCGTTGAACACCGCCGCCGACACGATGAGGATCGCGGCGTTGATGAAGAGCGCCGACATCAGCGCGATCGACGAGTCGATCGACGCGAACCGGATCGCCTCGAGCTTGCTCGCGTGCGTATCGACGTACTTCCGCGTCTGCACGATCGACGAGTGCAGATACAGGTTGTGCGGCATCACGGTGGCGCCGAGGATGCCGACCGCGATGTAGAGCATGTTGGTGTCCGACAGGATCTGAGTGGTCGGGATGAAACCGGCGGCGACCGCAGCCAGATCACGGCTTGCGCCAGCCAGAGCTCCACGGCGAAGCAGGCGGCGATGCCGACGATGAGCGCGACGACCAGCGCCTCGACGTAGCGGAACCCCTTGTTCTGCAGATACAGCACGACCAGCACGTCGAGCGCGGTGATGCAGACGCCCCAGATGAGCGGGAAGGCCGAACAGCAGGTTGAGCGCGATGGCGGCGCCGATCACCTCGGCGAGGTCGCACGCGGCGATCGCGATCTCGCACAGCACCCACAGCACGAGCGTGGTCGGCTTCGAGTAGCTGTCGCGGCAGGCCTGCGCGAGGTCGCGGCCGCTGCCGATGCCGAGGCGCACCGCCAGCGCCTGCAGCAGGATGGCCATCAGGTTGGAGAGGAGGATGACGCTGAGGAGCGTGTAGCCGTAGCGCGCGCCGCCGGCGAGGTCGGTCGCCCAGTTGCCCGGGTCCATGTAGCCGACGGCGACCAGGTAGCCCGGGCCGGCAAACGCGAAGAGCTTGCGCCAGAACCCGGCGCCCGTCGGGCACCGCTATCGAGCCGTGCACCTCCCGGAGGCTGAGAGCCTCCGGGCTGACTGCGCCAGCCGGGTTGGTCGTCTGAAATGTCTGATGTCCGATGGGCATTTTGATGAGTCAAAATTATGTTGTTCTTGAGTCAAAAGTCAAGTTACACTCCCTTCCAAAATGCTGCCGTCGAGCACCGTCGAGAACTACCTGAAGGCCATTTACCAGGGCGCGGGCACCCTTGACGCCGCCCCATCGGCTCCTTCCGATGGGCCAGCTCGCGTCGGCGCTCGGCGTGGTGCCGGGCACCGCCACCACCATGGTCAAGGCGCTCGCCGAATCCGGGCTGGTCGAATACGAGCCCTACTCAGGCGTCGCGCTCACGCCCGCGGGGCACAAGCTCGCCGCGCTCGTGCTGCGGCGCCACCGGCTCGTGGAGCTCTTCCTGGTGCGGTTCATGGGCTACGCCTGGGACGAAGTGCACGACGAGGCCGAACAGCTCGAACACGTGGTCTCGGATCGGCTGATCGACCGGATGGACGAGATGCTGGGGCGGCCCGAGGTCGATCCGCACGGCGACCCCATCCCGGACGCCGAGGGTCAGGTGAAGCCGCAGGAAGCGCAGAGCCTGATGACCTGCCCGATCGGATCACCGGTGACCGTGACGCGCGTCGTCGATCAGGACGGCTCGTTCCTCCGCTTTCTCGATCGGCACCACCTCAAGCCCGGCACCGAGATTCAGGTGGAAGAACGCGATGCCTCGGCCGACTGCGTCCGCGTGCGCGGCGAAGGCGACCGGCTGATCACGATCGGCACGCGGGCGGCGTCGAAGCTGCTGGTCCAGGTGACGCGCGCGGCGCTGCTGCTGCTGCTCGCCGTGGCGCCGGCGCTGGCCCAGGAGCCCGCGACGGCGGCGCCGACGCCACGGGCGGCCGCGCCTCGCACCAACCTCTCGGGCTACATGGATTTCCACTACAACAAGCCCGAGTTCAGCGACGGCGTGCTCGACTTCCACCGCTTCGTGCTGCTCGTCACCCACTCGTTCAGCGACCGCATCCGCTTCGTCAGCGAGATCGAGATCGAACACGCGCTCGTCGAAGGCGGCGAGGAACACGGCGAGCTCGAGCTCGAGCAGGCCTACGTGGACTTCCTGCTCCACCGCGGCTTCAACGTCCGCGCCGGGATGATGCTGATGCCGGTCGGCATCATCAACGAGCGCCATGAGCCGCCGGTCTACTACGGCGTCGAGCGCCCGTTCGTGGACACGGTGATCATTCCGACGACGTGGTTCGAGACCGGTGCCGGCGTGCACGGCGAAGTCGGGCGCGGCTGGCGTTATCGCGCCTTCGTTGCCGCGCCGCTCAACGCCGCCGAGTTCAGCGCCGAAGACGGCATCCGCGAAGGCCGGCAAAAAGGATCCGAGGCCAACGCCGGGCGCATCGCGACCACCGGCCGCCTGGAATACGTGGGCGTCCGCGGCCTGACGGTCGGGGCCAGCTGGTGGACGGGCCGATCGGGCTTCGAGTTCCGCCCGCGGTTCGACGTGCCGGTGAAGCTGGCCGAAGGCGACGCCCGCTACAGCCGCGGCCGGCTCGAAGGCCGGCTGCAGTTCGCGCAGGTGTGGATCGACAACGCCGACCTGCTGAACGACGCGCTCACCCGCCGCGTCGGCGTGGATCCCAACATCGCCCGGGTGCTGCGCGGCTTCTATGCCGAGGGCGGCTACCGCGTTCATCGAGGGCGCGCGCTTCGGCGACGTCGGCGCGTTCACGCGCTACGAGAACTTCGACACCCAGTACCGGATGGCCGGCGGCGGCCATCGGCCTGCCGCAGTTCGATCGCGACGCCTGGGTGGTCGGCGCCACCTACTGGCCCGACCCCGACATCGCGGTCAAGGCCGACTACTCGGTGGTGCGGAGCCGCAGCGCGCTCATCGAAGCGCCCAACTCGTTCAACCTCGGCCTCGGATGGTGGTTCTGATGCGCACGATTCGCTGCGTCGCTGTCTCGTGGCGGCGCTCGCCGCCCTGGTGGCCGGCGCGCTGCCGGGGCTGGTCTCCCGCGCTCGCGGCGCCGGGCAGGCCGACACGCCGCGGCAGATCATCGAGATCACGGCCGAGCGCTTCGCCTTCACGCCGTCCGAGATCAAGACCAAGGCGGGCACCACGCTCGAGATCCGGCTGCGCAGCGACGACACCGCGCACGGCTTCCACATCGTCGGCACCGACGTCGACGTCGAACTGCCGAAACGCGGCCGCGGCGTCGCCACGGTGACGTTCACGCCGAAGGCCGGCCGCTACACCTTCGAATGCTCGCGGCTGTGCGGCGCCGGCCACGAGTTCATGCGCGGCGTCATCGTCGCCAGTGAGTAGCCCGATGAAGTCCATGCTCTCGACCATCAGCCGTTGCTGGCCCTGCTCGCCGGCAGCGCCATCGCTCTGCGGCGCAGCTGCGCGCGCCGCTGCCCGGCGACCCGCTGCCGGGCATCACGCCGGCGCGAGTTCGAGGAGTTCCGGCTCGGGCTCGACGACTTCCTCGAGGTCGAGACCGCGGAAGAAGGGCTCGGGACCGGCCTTCAACGGCACGAGCTGCGCCGTCTGCCACAACGTGCCGGCCATTGGCGGCGCCGGCACGATTGCCGAGATCCGCGCCGGGCGGCGCGACGCGAGCGGACGCTTCCAGACGCTCGACGCCACCGGCGAGACGCTCTTCCACCTGTTCTCGATTCCCACGCACGGCTGCCAGGCCATCGTGCCGCCCGAGGCCAACGTGTTCGCGCGGCGCGTGCCGATTCCGCTCTTCGGCGCCGGCCTGGTGGAGGCGATTCCCGACGACACGATTGTCGCGCTCGAGGATCCGTTCGATCGCGACCGCGATGGCGTGTCCGGCCGGGCGGCCCGCATCGTGGACGCCGCCACCGGGCGAGCGCCGCATCGGCCGCTTCGGCTGGAAGAGCGCAGCACGCGACGCTGCTGACGTTCGGCGCCGACGCCTACCGCAACGAGATGGGCATCACCAACGACGTGTTCTCGGCCGAAGTCGCCTTCGGCGTCACGCCGAGCGCATGCGCGCCTGCGATCCGATTGGCGACCCGGAAGACATCCGCCGACCCGCGCACGCGGCGGCGCGGCATCGACAACTTCGCCAGCTTCATGCGGTTCCTCGGGCCGGTCGCGCGTGAGGGCTCGAGCGAGCTGACGCGGGCCGGCGAGCAGGTCGTTCGCCGCGATCGGCTGCGCCACCTGCCATCGCCCGGTGCTGAACACGGGGCCGAGCAGCAACCCGCTGTTCGATCGCAAGCCGGTGGCGCTCTTCTCCGATCTCCTGCTGCACGAGGTCGGCACCGGCGACGGCATCGTGCAGGGGCCGGCCGAGGCGGACGAGATCCGCACGCCGGCGCTGTGGGGTCTGCGGCTGCGCCGTCCGCTGCTGCACGACGGATCCGCGGCGACGGCGGAAGACGCCGTCCGGCGGCACGGCGGCGAGGCCGAGCTGGCGCGGCGCGGGTTCGAGCAGCTCTCCGACGCCGATCGCGCGGCGCTGCTGGCGTTCCTGCGATCGATCTGACCGGGACTGCCCGGTCTAGAGACCGGCCACGTCCGTGGCTGCGGGTCTTTAGACCCGCCGACCGATGAACCGTTCGATCTCGGCGACCAGGGTCGCGACGTCCGTGACGATCGTCTCGCCCTCGATGGGCGCCTTGTCCACGCTCTCGAAGCCGTAGCCGAACGACACCAGGCAGCAGCGGACGCCGGCGCGGCGCGCCGTGTCGAGATCGACCTTCGAGTCGCCCACCAGCATGGTCTGCGCCGGCGGTCACACCCGCCGTCGCCATCATCGCCTGCAGCGCGCGCGGCTCCGGCTTGCGGCCGAGCGGGTTGTCGCCGCCGACGACCTCGTCGAAGAGCGGCGCCCAGCCGAGCGCCTCGACGATGCGCGCGGTGTGGTGCAGCGGCTTGTTCGTCAGCATCGTGACGCGAGCGCCGCGGCGGGCCGCCTCGATCGCCGCCTGCACGCCCGGATACGGCTGCGTGTGCACGAGCAGGCGCGTGTCGTAGATCTGCAGAAAGCGCGGCAGCGCGTCGCCCGGATCGACGAGCCCCGCCGCCGCCAGGGCGCGATCGACCAGCACGCGGGCGCCGTCGCCCACCATCCGCCCCACCGCTTCCTCCGGCAGCGCCCGCCCCCCGAGCTCGGTGATCAGCTGGTTGGCCGAGTCCGCGAGGTCGCGGCGCGAGTCGATGAGCGTGCCGTCGAGATCGAAGGCGATCAGGCGCTGTAGGTGGCCCACGAGGTCGGCGTTTCCCACACGGTGACGCGCGACACCGGCAGGCCCTGCTCGCGCGCGACGTCGAAGATCAGGCGGGCGATCCGCTCCGCCGTCGGATTGCTTTCGAGCTTGAACACCGGCTCGCCCAGCCCTTCGAGAATCGGCGTCAGCGGGTCGTCGGCGCGCAGGATCATCTTGTGATCGAGCTCGCGATCGATCCAGGTCTTGATCGCGCGCTTGATGTCGCTGAAGTCCATCACCATGTTGCGCCGATCGAGCTCGCCCGACTGAATCTCCAGCTCCGCGACGGCGTTGTGGCCGTGCGGGTGCGCGCACATGCCGTCGTAGTCGAGCAGCCGGTGCCCGTAGCAGAACTCGATGCGCTTGGTGACGGAGTACATGGGAGTAATGTTACCTTTCGAAGGCTCATGGCTCAGGGCTCAGGGCTCGAGACCGCCGTCCTTCTCTCCGCAGGCCTCGACAGCGCGGTGCTCGCCGCATCGGAGGCGCGCACGTCGCACGTGCACCCGATCTACGTCAGCACCGGGCTGGCGTGGGAAGCGGAGGAACGCGCGGCGCTCGAGAGACTGGTGCGCAGTGCGCCCTTCCGCGGCATGCCCGCGCCGGCGCAGCTCACGTTCACGGTCCGCGACCTCTACGCGCCCACGCACTGGGCGCTGCGCGGCGAGCCGCCGGCTTTCGACACGCCGGACGAGGATGTCTACCTGACCGGCCGCAACGTGATCCTCCTCAGCAAGGCCGGCATCTACTGCGCGCAGCACCGGATCGGACGGCTGGCGCTCGGCCCGCTCGCGGGCAACCCGTTCCCGGATGCGACGGCGGAGTTCTTCGCCGCGATGGCGCGGGCGCTGTCCCTCGGCCTCGCCCACGACCTCGAAGTGGTCACGCCGTTTTCGTCGATGGACAAGAGCGACGTGATCCGGCTGGGCGTCGAGCCTCGGCGTGCCCCTCGAGCTGACGCTGTCGTGCATGAACCCGAAGGACGGGCGCGCACTGCGGCCAGTGCAGCAAGTGCCGCGAACGCCGCGATGCCTTCCACGAGGCGGGCGTGCCTGATCCCACCTCTTATGCGACGGTGCCTGTGCGATGAAGCGTGCGCGATTGATCCTCGGCGTCGTTGCCGGCGTGATGCTGCTCGCCAGCAGCGCGGCGCACTCGACCCTCGGCTGGAAGAGCCTGGCGGAGCAGCTCGCCAACACCAACGTGTCGTCCGATCTGCAGACCGGCCTCCGCATCGGCTGGATGTTCGGCGGCGCAGCGATGGTCATCCTCGGGTTCATCGCCGATCACGACGTTCGTGGGCCGGCTGCGCGGCGGCAAAGCCGCCGCTGCTGCCACGTGATCGCGATCGCCGATCGTCTACATGGCGTTCGGCGCCTGGGCCATTGCCGCCAGCGGCGGCGACCTCTTCTTCCTCGGCGTGTTCGTCGTGCCCGGCGCGCTGCTCGGCATCGCGGCCAACGGCCACGACCGCTGAGCTAGGGGACTAGACCAACCGATCCGAGAGACCGGGCGTCTACTGGGCAGACCAACAGGAGGCGCTCATGGCGCTCGCAACTCGTCCAATCACGGTGGCGGTATCCGGGCTCGTGTTCCTCGCGCTCGCCGCATGGAGCGACGGGCAGGCGATCGGCGCTCGGCCCGTCCCGCCGGTCGTCCTGGCCGGACCCGACATCGGGTTCCGCATGCAGGCGCAGAAGGGCAGCACGCCGGTGGGCCAGCTGGTCGTGCGGATTGAGGGCGAGTGGCGAGCGGTGGAGTTCGGTCAGGTGCCGCTGCCGCTCGTCGGGCGCTGAGCAGATCAGACGGGGCTGAAGCCCCGCCCTACATGCGGGCCTGAAGACCGTCTCCTGTCACTTCTCCGGGGCGCCGGTGCCGGACGAGCCCATGAAGAGCTTGCGGCCGTCGGGGAACGTGATGTCGCGCCCGTTGGCGCGCAGCGATCCGTCTTTCGCGCGGTAGCCCTCCACCACGATCCGCGTGCCGGTCTTCAGCGAGTCCTTGGTGAAGCCGCGCCGGAACAGCGTGTTGGGCGTGCCGCCCTCGATCATCCAGGTCTCGAGCTTGCCGTCCGGACGTTTCACGTCCACGTGGATCCACGCGTGGGGGTTGATCCACTGCATCTTCGACACCGTGCCCTCGAGTTTCACCGGCTTGCGCGCGTCGAACTCCGCCGAGAAGGCGTGGTGCGCGAGCACCGGCGCCGCCAGACCGAGTGAGAAGAGCGCGGCGCCGTACGCCGCCCGCAACCTGCCTCGCATCACTGCCTCCCGCCGGCGTCGGCTTCCTGCGCGCGCGCCCCGGCCAGAATTCCCATCATGCCCAGATGCCCTCGTGGCACGCGATCACGTGCCCGCCTTCTTCCGGAGGTGGCCGTACATCAGCTCCTCGACGAACTCGACGCACTTGTACTCGAGCAGTTGCGCATTCTTCTCCAGACGGCGGTAGAGCGGCATCCGGATCGTCCACGGCCGCGTGAACACCTTGGGGTCTTCAATCGTGGCCTCGTACTGCAGCACGTCGGGGCCGGTGCGGGTGTAGCGCTCCACGACGTGCAGGTCGGTGCTGTGGAAGTTGCCGGCGCGATCGAACCAGGTGTCCTCGTTGAAGCCGGCGACGTCCACCACCAGCGTGTCGCCATCCCAGCGGCCGCGCGAAAACCCCATCCACGACTCGGCCGGGCTCTCCTCCGAGCTGTTCATGTAGACGATGCGGCTGGCGCTGGCGAACTCGTAGGCAAAGAGGACGTTGGCCGGCGTCTGGACGATCTGGAATGGATAGGGCATGTAGGTCGCGCGCGGCACGCCCGGCATGTAGCACTTGATCTCGGGATCGCGCGTGAGCCACTCGGCCGCGTTCTCCTTCTTCTTCGCCAGCGCCCAGTCCTGGTAGGGAATCTCGTCGCCGTCGACGACGCCCGCCCCGCCCGGCACACTGAAGGCCGCGCCGAGCGCCACCACCTTGCCCTGACTGGCCGCGTGCCCCTGCAGGTCCCAGTTCGCCGTGTTCACCGCCTGCCAGATGCCGTTCAGGTCGGGCGTGCCGTCGGCGGTGCGGGGCACCTGGTAGGTGTCCGCGCCGGCCGACGATCGCATCGCGCCCGCGCCCACGAGCAGTCCGAGCGCGGCGGCGGCGAGCGCGATGGCAGCGGTCTTCATGGGCGTCCTCGATGCGGCGGCGGGCCGCTACGTCTTGATTGCGGGATGCATGTAGTCGGCGGGCAGCACATGATCGGGATCGGGCCGGACGGCCGCGTATTCTATCCCGAGCCCCGCGGCCGCAGTGCCGGCCGCACAACCCCACATGAGGCGCAGCATGCCCCGGCGGTTCGACGTCGCCTGAAACCCGTGAGGTTTCGTCGTCATGCGCGCACCGTCCGGATCGGCAGACGACCCGTTCGAGGCGCGGAGTCTAGCAACGGCCGTCGCGGGCCGCACTACCCAACCTGGGGTAGCGCTCAGGAGTACGCAGATCCGGGCGCCATGTCGTATCGATTGCCCCGGTCTTCGGCGAGTGGCTACTGGAGGTGGATGATGCCGCGGCGCAGCGCCACCGGAATCACCGCAGCCCTGTCGCTGACCCCCAGCTTCGCGAGAATGTTCTTCACGTGCACCTTGGCCGTCTGCTCGCTGATCCCCAGCGTGACGGCGATCTCCTTGTTGCGCATGCCCTCGGCGATGAGGCGCACCACTTCGACCTCGCGCGGCGTCAGGGGCGGCTGCTTGCGGCGCCCCGCGAGCGCGGCCTCGACATCGGCCGTGAGCGGGCGGCCGCCGGTGTGGACCTCGCGAATCACGCGCACCAGATCTTCGGACAGCGCGTCCTTGAGCAGGTAGGTGGCCGCACCGGCCTCGAGGGCCCGGTAGATGTCCTCGTCGCCCTGATACATCGTCAGCACGACGATGCGGGCGTCGGGGTCGGCCTTCCGGATCTGGCGGATCGCGTCGAGCCCGCTCAGACCGGGCAGCTGCAGGTCCATCAGCGTCACGTCGGGCTTCATGCGCGCGACGCTCTCCACGGCCTGCTCGCCGTGCGTCGCCGAGCCCACCACTTCCATGTCGGGCTGGCGGCCGATGAGCAGCGCGAGGCCGTCGAGCATCACCCGATGATCGTCGACGCAGAAGACGCGGATACGAGGCTGTATGTCGGCCATGAGCATGTCTCCGCTCTTCCCTAACTGGTCGGTACGACGGCTTCGACGCGGGTGCCGTGCCCGGGCACCGATTCGATGACCACGCGCCCCTTCACCTGCTCGGCCCGCTCGCGCATGCTGATCAGCCCGTAATGCCCTTCGAAGTCCGTCGCGCCGGTGGTGTCGAAGCCGCAGCCGTCGTCGCTCACCCGCAGCCGCGTGTGGTCGTCGTCGTAGGCGATCTCCACGCCGACGCGCGAGGCGCCGCCGTGCTGCACGGCGTTGTTCATCGCTTCCTGGCCGATGTGCAGGAGCTGCTCCTCGATCACCGGCGGGCAGCGGTGCGGCGTGCCCGTGACGACGAAGTCGAACTGCACCGGCTTGCCGTCGATGGCGCGTTCGCCGGCTTCCTTCAACGCCCGCGGCAGATCCGACGAGGCCAGGCGCGGCGAGCGCAGATCCCAGATCGACTGCCGCGCTTCGCGCATGTACTCCTCGACCTGCTTGCGGATCTTCAGCACCCGGCCACGGGCCCGCTCCGGCTCGGTGCCTTCGAGGGTGTGCGACAGATCGTCCACCTGCAGCGCCAGGCCGGCCAGCCCCTGCAGCAGCGTGTCGTGAATCGCCCGGCTCATGCGGATGCGTTCGGCGAGCACCAGGGCAAACTGCCGGCGCACGCGCTGGACGCGCAGCCGCCACAACGCCGCCACGAAGAGCGCCAGCGCCGCGGCCACCGCCAGGTAGAACCACCGCGTCTGGTAGAACATCGGCTCGATGCCGAAATTCCACGTGGCGCCCGGCGTCCACTGACCGTCGCCGTTGGTCGCCTCGACGACGAACCGGTATTGCCGCGGCGGCAGGTTGGTGTAGACCGCTTCGCGGCTGGCCCCTGGATCGATCCAGTCGTGATCGAAGCCGTCGAGCCGGTAGCGGAAACGGATCCGGGTGGGATCGGTGAGCGTGAGGGCCGTGAACGTGATGTGGAGGTGTGAGGTCCGCGACGGCCCGAGCAGCCCCGACTGCGGATCGAACTTTTGCGCGTCGGCGGTGACCGACTCGATACGCACGGGCGGCATCACCGGCGGCGGGCCGACCCGGTCGGAATCGACCACCGTGACGCCCCCGCTCGTGACGAACCACATGCGCCCATCGGCGGCCCGTACGCCGGTGCAGGTGCCCTCGGCAATCGGAATCCCGGCGACGCCGTCAGCGGCGTTGAAGAAGCGGTAGCGGAGGCGCGTGGCCGGATCGAGTGCCGCGCGCATGAACTGCGACTTCTCGACCCGGACGATGCCCGTGCCCACGCCGATCCAGAGATCGCCGCGGCGATCCTCCACGATGCTTTTTACGCTGCCGGGGAAACCCTGCGCACGCGTGAGGGTCACGACCTCGCTGCCGGCGATGCGGCTCATGCCCTCGTCGCCGCCGGCCCACAGCGTCCCATCCATGTCGGAGTACAGCCGGACGATGCCGCCGATCGGCAACTGCCGCGAGGTGAAGGTCCCGTCGGCCTGGCGCAGGCCCAGCTGTCCGCCCGCGCCGCCCAGCCAGAGCCGGCCCCGCCGGTCCGCATGCAGCGCCAGCAGGTTCTTGCGGAAGGGGTCGGGGATGTCGTCCACCGGCAGCAGGCGCCCGTCGCGCCACCGGTGCAGCCGGAAGTAGAAGTCGCGCAGCCACACGTCCTCGCCGCTCGTGGTGATGGCGAAGATGCGCGGCAGGTGCGCGTCGGCCGGCAGCCGCAGCGGCACGAAGCGGCCGTTCGCGTAGGTCGCCACGCCGCGCTCCGTGGCCACCCAGAGCTCGCCCGTTGACGCCCTTGTGCAGCGCCAGGACGACCGAGCCCGGCAGTCCGTCGGCGCGGCTGAACGTCCGGGTCTCCGAGCCGGAGAATCGCGTGAGACCCGACGCCGTGCCCAGCCACAGCGTCCCGTCGGGCATCGCCTCGAGCACCCGCGCCACGCCGAGATCGCGGCGCGGCGTCACGCGCTGCGGCGACAGACGTTGCAGGCCGCCGGGGGTTCCGAGCCAGATGTTGCCTTCACGATCCTCGACCAGCGCCTGCACGGCGTCGCTGGCCAGCCCGTCGCGCATGGTGGCGACGTCAGTGGTCTGCCGGCCGGTCGCCGCGTCGGTGCGCACGCGCCAGAGGCCCTGACCCTGCGTCGCCACCCACATGGTGTCGCGCCGATCGTGCAGCAACTGCACGCCCCATCCGGCGTGGCGGACGCTGCGCGGCGCCGGGCGTTCACCGGCGAGACGGCGGAAGCCCTCGTGGAAGTCGCTCATCCACATCGTGCCGTCGCGATCGCGGCTGAAGCTGAAATAGACGTTGCTCGCGACATCCATCCGCCGCACGAGCTCGAACGGACCGCCCGGCGTGTCGCGGCGGAACACCGCGGCGGGCGTCGCCGTCCACAACCGCCCACCTCCGTCCTCGTACACGCCGATCACCGACTCGGTGTCGGAGTTGGCGAGATCGACGCGGGCCCAAAGGCGCCCATCGAACCGGAAGAGACCCGCGAGCGTGGCCGCCCACACGGCGCCGCCGCGGTCCTCGTACAACGACACCACCAGCGTGTTGGGCAGACCGCTCGCCGCCCCGTAGAGCGTGGTCTGGCCGTCACGGATGCGGGCGACCGGCGTGGCGCCGGTCAGGCCGAGGAAGAGGCTGTGATCGCGCGCCGTCAGCATCGACCACACCGTACCTGGCGGCAGCGGCGCCCCGGCCCAGGGCACGAACCGCACGCCGTCGAACCGTACCAGACCGGTTTCCAGGCCGAGCCAGAGATAGCCTTCGAAGCCCTGCGCGATCGCGCGGATGCGTCCGGCGGGCAGTCCCTCTTTCTCGGTCCACGTCGTCACCGCATAGTCGGCCAGGGTGTTGCCCTGGGTTGCGGCATACAGGGACGGGACTGGTGCCAGCGCGGTCACCAGCGCGGCAATCACAAGAGCGCTTTTTGTCGTCACGATTGGGCGGCCACGGATTCTGAATCGCGCGTCCGCGCGAGTCAACCGGGAGGCCGGCGTACAAGTCGCACAGAAGCAGAGCCGGCTAGCATACCCAAACCGAGGTATCCAGGCAAGATCCGGCGTTTTTGCCGGCAATGCCGCTCCTACAATGTCGCGGCTCTTCGTCCCGTCCGGGAGGACTTCGTGACACCCTTGCCCCGCAGATTTTCGGCAGGCGCACATTAGCGCGCGGTCTCACGCCGCCCTGCCGTGGTAGCTGCCTCCATGACTCGCATCCTGCTGGCGGGGTGGGCCGCGACGGTGCTGACCGCTGTCGTGGCACACGCCGGTGGGCAGAGCACGCAGAGCGCCATCAACCATCCGGCCTCCGCCGTGAAGCCGATGCCGGCCGAAAGCAAGTACGTGCCGCCGCGCACGCCGGATGGACAGCCCGACATTCAGGGCACGTGGGTGAACTTCGACGAGACGCCGTTCGAGGCCAGCGGCCCCGGCCGCCGGGTGACGGACGTGAATCCGCCGGAGCACTGGGCGGATCACGGCAGCCCGGTGAGCGCGCGGCGCCGCTCGATGGTCGTGGATCCGCCCGACGGGCTGGTGCCGATCCTGCCGGCGGCGTTGGAGCTGCGCGACTACAACTTCGCGCGCGTCAACGATCACTGGACCCACGAGACGCCATGGGTGCGCTGTATCACGCGCGGTGTGCCTGGCGGCATGTTTCCGGCGCAGTACAACAACGGCTACTCCATCCACCAGTCGCCTGGTTACGTCGTGATCGTCTACGAGATGGTCCACGACGCCCGCGTGATCCCGCTCGACGGCCGGCCGCATCTCGGCAAAGCCTCACGCAGTGGAACGGCGACGCGCGCGGCCGCTGGGAGGGCAACACCCTCGTCATCGAGACGAAGAACTACAACGGCAAGGCGATGATGGCCACGAGCGCGGCGTCGGGGCGCGCGCGGGGCGTCGCCACCAGCGATCAGATGCACGTGGTCGAGCGCATCACGCCGCTCGACAAGGACACGCTGAAGTACCAGGTGACGATCACCGACCCCAAGAACTTCGCCCGCTCGTGGTCGGTGATGATGCCGCTCAACCGCGACGAGGGCTACCTGATGCTCGAGTACGCGTGCCACGAGGGCAACTACGCCATCCCGAACGAGCTGAAAGCCGGCCGCGCCGCCGAGAAACAGCAGTAGGCGCCGCTCCCGTCCGTGGCCGCGGGTCTTCAGACCCGCCCCAGAAGCTCGACTCCCGGCGCGCCCGTCAGGGCTCGTCCTGCGCCGGCGCGTCTTCGGTGTGGGGTCGACTCCGCAGTCTGAACACGCCGGCTTCGGACGACCCTGCCGGGCACGCCGCTCGCCCCGCCGTTCGAAGGTACGTAAGGGCGGGGCTTCAGCCCGGCCAGCCCAGACGTAGCGGACGGTCTTCAGACCCGGCCGACGAGCGCGTGTCGATCCCGCTCATCCGCCGGTTCGACGTGATGATAGACACCATCATTGGAGGACGAGGATGAAGTTCATCATCACGGCCCAGCCGGGGCCCGACAGCCAGCTGCCCGCGCCGGACGCGCCGTTCGACGAGGCGCTCTTCACGGCCTACATGAAGTTCAACGAAGACCTGCACCAGGCTGGCGTGCTCATCGCGGCCGAGGGCCTCAACCCGGCCTTCAAGACGGCGCGCGTCGTGGCGCGCGGCGGCCGGCGCGCGGTGATGGACGGCCCGTTCACCGAATCGAAGGAGCTGATCGGCGGCTTCTACATCATCGAGGTGGGGTCGCTCGACGAGGCCATCGGCTGGGCGCTCAAGTGCCCGACGGGCCTCGGCTTCGACGACGTGCTCGAGATCCGCGCGCTCACCGGTGAGGCCGACCTGCCGCCGGCAACTGGTCGAACTGGTGAGAAAAGCCGCCCCCGGGTGGAGCCGGGCGTTCACGGGGGAATGACGCAGGGCGGCGCGGCGGCCCGGCGCGCGCGCCGCGTCGGATGCCAGCACGTGCATAGACGAAAAGGGGCAGGTCCGTAGACCTGCCCCTGCGTAAGAGCACGACGGTGAAGCGGGCCTGAACCCGCCGCTACCGGACTACTTCTTCACCCACTTCTGGAGACAGCCGCCCGACGGGCTCGCGTCGCAGCCGCCGGTCAACCCGGCGAACAGGTTGCCGAGCTCGTCGGCGCTCATGCCCTCGGGCCGCGTGCCCTGCACGTAGTACCGAAGCGAGCCGTCCTTCGCGCTGCCGATGCGGATGCCGTTGCCCCACCCGGGATTGCGCAGCACGCTGCCGCCGCCTTCCGGCGCCTGCGGGGGACCGCCGATGAACTGGTGCGATTCGGAGTCGGCCACGATCAGCGTGTCGTCGCGCAGGACGACAATGCCGCTCGGCCTCCCGAACTGACGCCAGTCGTCGACGAACTTCATGTCGCGGTCGAAGATCTGCACGCGGTTGTTCGACCGGTCGGCCACGAAGAGGCGCCCCTGCGAATCGAACGCAAGCGCGTGCGGGCCCATGAATTCGCCCGGCCCGGGACCCAGTTTTCCGTACTCGGCCACGAAGGTGCCGTCGGTCTTGATTCGCACCAGGCGATCGCCGTCCTGCTGCGCGTCGGTCGGCCGCGGCCAGTGCCCGTCCGCCACGATGATCTCGCCGTTGGGCGCAACCGCGCACGCCGTCGGACCGATGAACGTCGTCGCCTTGTCGGCCCTCGACACCCCTGCCCGGCCGAGCGTCAGCAGCACCTTGCCGTCGGGGCTGAACTTGAACAGCTGGAAGCCCCTCCCCTTGGTGGCGGGGCTATCCGCGAACGGCCCGCTGTCGCCCGCCCAGAAGTTGCCGTCGCGGTCCTGGCAGAAGCCGTGCGCCTGCACGAACATGCCGTTGCCGAACTGCCGCACGACGTTGCCCGACGCGTCGATGTGCAGGATCGGCGGCTCCGACCGGTGGTGCAGCCAGGTGCCGCCTTTACCGTCCGGAATGATGCCGATCGCCGCGCCCGGCTTGATCGTCCCGAGGTTCGGCCACTTCGGAATGATCTGGTACGGGTTGGCCATCGTGCTGGTCCACGGCGGATACGCCTGCCCGCCGCGACCGGCCGCCCGCCGCGCCCCTGTGCAGGCGCAGCGGCTTGCGCCGGGGCCGCTGCCGGGGCCGCCTGGGCGGCCGCAGCCGGCGCGGCCGCGAGTTGCGCCGCGCTGAGCGCGTTGGGCGGCGGCGTGCTCGAGAGCCCCTTGAACGCGAAGCGCTGCGCGCGCGCGCCCGGCGCCACCTCGCCCGTGTAGAGGTTGCCCTTCGAATCGACTGCCATGTGATGCAGCCCCTGGAAGTCGCCCGGCTTCTCGCTGCGCTGTCCGAACTGATACAGGACCTGCAGGCTCTTGCGGTCGAGCACCGCGATGCGCGAGTTGCCGTAGTCGGCGACGTAGAGGAACCGCTGCGCCGAGTCGGGGGAGAACGCCACGCCGGCCGCCGACTGCGCCGACGGACCCGCACGATTGATGAACACCTGCGTGACGTACTTCCCTTCCGGCGTGAACACCTGCACGCGCCGGTTGGGGCGGTCGGCGACGTAGACGAGCCCGTCGTTCGACACCTTGACGCCGTGCGTCGGGCCCGCCGAACTGCGGCGATCCCTGGCCCTCGGTATCGAGAGCCGGCGCGGCACCGCGGCCCCCAGCCACGCACCGGCACCGCCGCCGCGCGGCGCGGGCACCACGTCGATGGGCGTGTTACCGAACGCGCCCCACTGCCGCTTGAACGCGCCGGTGTCGGCGTCGAACACGATCACGCGGCGGTTCCCGTAGCCGTCGGCCACGAACGCCTCGTTGGTCTTCGGCCAGACGAAGACGTCCGCCGACTGATGCACGGTCTTCGTGTCGGCGTTGCCCTTGCTGACGCTCCTGCCGCCGATCTGCAACAGGAACTTCCCCTTGTTGCTGAACTTCACGATCATGTCGTCGTCGAGATTCCGGAGCGACGGCGCAACCGGGGCGCTGCCGCCGATCCACACGTTGTCCTTGTGGTCGACGGAAATGCCGTGTTCGCTGTCCGGCCAGTCGTAGCCGGTGCCCGGGCCGCCCCACGCGTTCACGAACTTCCCGTTCTCGTCGAACTCGAGCACCGGAGGCGCCGAGCTCTTTCTCCTGTCTTCGGGAATGGTGTTCGGCCGATGCAGCATGAACACGTGGTCTCGGCTATCCACCGCCACCGAGGCCACGTGACCCAGAAGCCAGTTGTTCGGCAGCTTCGGCCAGGCCGTATCCACCTCGAACACCGGCATCTGGCCCGCCCCTCCCTGCGCGGCGGCGGGTTGCCAGACCGATGGGACGGCCAGAGCCGTCCCGACTACGACGAGCGCGGCGCCAAGGGTGCGAACGTTCATGGATCCCCCCCGTTAAAAGTCGAACTGGGCGCTGAACTTCACGAACCGGCCGTCCATGACCTGCGTCGGCTGCAGCCACGGCGTCGTCGTCACCGCGCCGGGGGCAGTATAGGTGTTACGGATGAAAGTTGCCGTGCTCGCGTTCGCCAGGTTGTAGACGTCGACGTTGGCCTGGATGCGCTGGCCGCCCATGCGGAACAGCTTGCTCACTCGCATGTCCACCTGGCGCACCCGGTCGCCGAACATCGAGAACGGCTCGAGCATGTCGATCGTCCGGTTGGCGAGGCGCAGGGGACGGCCGAGTGCACCGCTCGCCTGCGCGTTGATCTCCGCGCTCGTGAAGACGCGGTTGGCCACGATCAGCGGACCGGGCAGGTCCTGATACACCGCGGCGAGCTGCACGCCCCACCCCAGCTTCGTACGAGCCGTTGAAGCGGAAGCGGTGCTGATACGGCGTGTTCACGTCGCAGGGCGACACCTGGCTGGTGAGCTGCTCCGGGTTGTCCACGACGAAGCAATTGGTGCTGCCGTTGTTGATCTGGCCGCCGTTGGCCGAAATGGCGGTGTTCTGAATCGTGTTGCCCGTGCTCCAGCCACCGGCGAACGTGCCGCTGCTGGAAGCGCGACGATGAGCTGCACGTCGAAGCCGTTGAAGTGCTCGGTCTGCGGACCCTGCTCGAGGTTGCCGACCTGATACTTGTCGACGTAGTTGTCGGCGAAGCCGATCAGGTTGCTGGTCGCGACGTTGATGCGCTGATCGTACAGCCCGCACAGCTGCTGGCCGCTGCGCGGGATGCGCGGATCCACCGGCACCGTGATGCAGTAGGGATCGAACTCCGCCGGCGTGAGGTTCAGGTTGTCGGTGACGATGAAGTTGCCGTAGATGGCGCGGGCGTAGGTGGCCGCCACCGCGAACCGGTTTCCGATCTGCTGCTCGACGGAGGCCGTGGCGCGCCAGTTGTAGCCGCGCTTGAACCAGCCATCGGTGAAGTCGGGGTCGATGACGCTGGTGCTCGGCACGTAGGTGCCGACGCTCGGCGTGTTGTAGACGCCGCAGACGTCGCCGCCGGTAGCCGCGCAGGTCCTGCGCCGCCGGGTTCTTCAGGTCGCAGTCGGGGAAGAAGTTGCGTGTTGGCGTCGGTCCAGTTGCGGGTGGTGCTGAAGTTGGCAGTCGGGCCCGTACATGTTCGCCACACCGGTCGATGCTCCTGCCACGTAGCGATTGATCCCGCCCTTGATCGCGGTGCGGCCGTTCCCGAACAGGTCGTAGGCCGCGCCGATACGCGGGCTCAGGTCCTTCCAGTTCGGCGTGTGCTCGAGCGCCGGCGAGCTGTAGGCCGGGAACAGCGCGTTGGCCGGGTGATCGACGGCGCCGAGCGACTGGCTGATCCAGTCGAGACGCAGCCCGAGGTTCAGCGTGAGGCGGTTCAGCGTCCACTGATCCTGCGCGTAGAGCGCCATGTCGAAGTCCATGTGCGCATCGCTGTTGCGGTCGGCGAAGAGCGTCATCGACGTCGGCACGCCGTTGGTGAAGGTGTAGGAGATCGGCAGACTGGCGACGTCGTCGGCGCGGTTGATCGTGTTGCCGGTGACGTTGCCGCGAATGAGGTTGAAGCCGGTCTTGAAGTTGTGAGCGCCGGACACCAACGAAGTGGCGAAGCGGCCCGCGAACAGGTTCGACACGCCGATGCCGATCTGCGCCCACGCCGTGATAGTTGGCGCCGCGCGCCGCATCGGCGATGTTGACGCGGAACGGCTGGCTCTGGCCGCACTCCTCGTAGTCGGAGCCGTCGAGCGCGGTGCCGAAATTCGCCGTGCCGAAGGTGTTCGAGACTCACCGACCCGCCGCCCTCGAAGAGCAGCGAGTTCGACTGCGGGCGGCTCCACGTGAACTGGGTCAGCGAGTCGTTGTGGCACATCGCGGCGTTGGCCTCGATGCGCGCGGTGCCCTGATCGAGCTGGCCGAACGCCTGATCGCGATAGTGGCGCTGGATGTCGGTGGAGGCGCCGAACTTGTCCTTGCCGAGCTGGAACGTCGTCCGGGCCTGGACGTTGCGGTTGCGTTCATCCGGATCGACCGGCCGGCTCTGGTTCGCGCGTGTAGACCCAGTCGTCGAGGTTGGCGTCGTGGAACAGGCTCGCCGCGCGCAGCGTGCTGCCGCTGTACCGACCCGAGACCACGAACCACCACTTGTCACGCGCAATCGGGCCGCCGACCAGACCGTTGAGGTCGCCGATGTAACGCACGCCGTTCACCACCGTGAGCCCCTGCGCCTTCAGATCGTCGCTGAGGTTGCTCGACTGCAGGTTGTGGTTGGTGTAGGCGCCGAACAGGGTGCCCGAGAACCGATTGCCGCCTTCGCGCGGAATCGTGTTCACCACCGCGCCGCTGGTCTGGTAGAGCGCCGACCCGGCCGCGCCGAGGTCGATGACGTTCTCCTGGATCGTGACCGGGTTGACGAAGTAGAGCCGGCCGCCGCCGTCGCCATTGAGGTTGGTGTAGAGAAGGCCGTTCGTCATCTGGCGCATGTCGCCCGGCCGGGCGCCGAACACCGAGATGCGGACGGACTGCTCGCCCTTGGTGCCGCCGGTGTCAACGCCGTTGGCTGGCGACACCGCGCCCGGCACAAAGGCGAGCATGCCGCCGACGCTCTTCGAGGTCGGGAGCGCAGCCAGCACTTCCTGGCTGATCACCGTGGCCTTGGACACGCTGCGCGTATCCACGAGTGGGGTCTGGCCCGAGACGACGATGGTCTCGGAGAGCTCCCCGACCTTGAGATCGGCATTGATCGTCGCCGCGAAGTTGGCCGCGAGCTGCAGGCCGTCGCGCTTGTATGTCGTGAAGCCGGGCAGCGTGTAGGTGACGCTGTAGGTGCCGGGCCGCAGCTCGGCCAGCTGATAGCGACCTTCGGAATCGGTGACCGTCGTGCGGGTTTTCTCGATCAATACCGGGCTGGCCGCTTCGACCGTCACGCCCGGCAGCACGGCTCCCGAGGCGTCTTTGACAACGCCAGCGATGCTTGCAGCCCCGAGCCCCTGCGCCCGCGCGGCGGCGGGCACCAGCACGAGCGCGACCAGCAACGAGAGAACTGTGCGCCTGAATATCATCATGATGTGTGAGCCTTCTCCTGCGTCGAGATGCCTGAAAGATCGGCGGCAGGCGGCCAAGAGTCTAGCTAGACGGTGGAAACCGCTGCACTACCCAACACGAGTTAGCACCGCTGAGGTACGGCAGTATTCCGGCGGAAACATCACCGCGCGCGGAACGAAGATTGCGCCGCGCGCTCCTCGGCGCGTGCCCCGGCCAGGATTGCGAGCAGGCCCATGTTGCCCTCGTGGCATGCGTACTGGTAGATCTTGTCGGCGGTCCTGGTCATCGGCAGCGCCACGCGCCACGGGCGCGCCCACGCCGCCGGATCGCTGGCGGTGAACTCGTAGAGCAGCGTGTCGGCCGACGCGCGCGTGAACCGCTCGACGAGGTGCAGCGATGAGGTCGAGCCGCGAAACGCCGTCTTGCCGGTGAAGTTGGTCGTGTCCACCACCAGCGTGTCGCCCTCCCATTTGCCGCGCGAGTCGCCCAGCCACTGGCGGATCGTGGACGGCAGGTGCGCCGGCCCGGCGATCGGCACCAGTCGCGTGTCGTGGATCATTTCGCTGTGAATCGCGACCAGCCTCCGGCGTCTGGAAGAGCTGCACGTTGTTGTTGTACGGACCCGGGAGCATCGGCGGTCCGGCCGTGAGGATGTTCAGACAGCGCTCCCTGAGAGGCCGGTCTTCGGGCCCATTGGGCGGCCCGCTCTCCACAGCCGCCCGCTCGGCCTGCCGGCGCGCGGCGTCGGGGAGCAGAGGGGGAATGCGGCCGTCTGGCGGATCCACGATGAGAGAGGTGCGCCGCGTGCCCACCACTTTCGTGCCGTAGTCCCACCAGAACTGGTTGTAGGCGCGGTCGAGATCGGTGCGGCCGTCGGAACCACGGGCGTCGGCGCCCTCGCCGTCGCGGCGGTCGCGGTTCTGCACCTCGAGCGTCCGCTTCTCGATCGCGGCGGCTTCCTGTTCGGTCAGCGTGGCCTTGCCGGCCATCTCCGCTGGTCGCTCGAGCGGGGTGAGTGTGGCGAACGACCACACGCCGTTGAGGTCGGGGCGGCCGTCGGCGAGGCGAGGGATGGAGGGCGCGGGCTTCGCGGCGGACTGGGCCAGCAGCGCAGCGGCGGCACCGAGGATCAACGCCGCGGCGGTCGCCCAACCGGCGCCGCGATGAATACGGGGATGCGGCACGGCAGGATCATCGGTCCGCGCCATGCCGCCACCCAATACCTCTAAAGGGGTAGGCGGCTACGACGCCGCCTCGACTGAATTGACCAGGGTTCCGACGCCCTCGTACGTGCACGTGGTCTGGTCGCCGGGCTTCAGATAGATAGGCGGCTGCAGCGCCGAGCCGACACCGGCCGGCGTGCCGGTGGCCACCACGTCGCCGGGCGCAGGGTCAGAATGCTCGACCCGTAGCTGACCAGCTCGAACACGTCGTGGATCATCAGTGCCGTGGTCGCGTTCTGCATCATCTTCCCGTTCAGGGAGAACTTCACGGGAAGCGAACGCGGATCCGTCACGAACTCCTTCGGCGTGATGAAGGGGCCCAGCGGCGCGAACGTGTCGTGCGACTTGGCGATCAGCCAGTCGGACCCGTAGCGCGTGTCGCCACGCCCGCCGCGGTCCGAGACGTCCATCTGCATCGTGTAGCCGAAGATGTAGTCGCTGGCCTTCGCCACCGGCACCGCGCTCGCGCTGCGGCTGATCACGACGCCAAGCTCGCACTCCCAGTCGATCTGCTTGCGTCCTCGCGGGATGCGGATGGCCTCACCCGACGCGATGATCGCCGACGGCGCCTTGAGGAACATGTACGGATTCCAGCGCTGGTCTCCCTGCGGGCGCTCCCAGATGCCCGGGGCGCTCACCGTGCCCGGCAGCGCGTTGCCCGGGGCGTTGGGCACCGGGGCGCCGTCGCGCACGGCCATCTCCGTGGCGTGCTCGCGGTAATTGACGGCGGCGTTCATCATCGTCATCGGATACATGATCGGCGGCATCACCTTCAGCGACGCCAGGTCGTGCACGTAGGGCGGACGCGTGGTCGCCGCGGCGGCGGTGCGGACGATCTCGACGATCCGCTCACGCACGCCGTTGTCGTAGCGCGCGATCAGGTCTTTCATGTCTGCGGGCGCCGTGATGCGCTTGCCTGTCGCCACCGCCGCGTTGGCCACCTGCAGGTTGATCACCTGCGTGTCGCGGATGACGACGCCGACGAAGGTCGTGCCCTGCCGCTGGAACGTGCCGAGCTTGTACGGCGTCGGCGCGGCCTGCGCACCGACGAACACGGTCGCGAGCCCGCAGGCCGCGAGAATGGCGAGAATCGAGCGCCTCATGCCAGACCTCCTGATCCCTGAGGCGAGAGCATACTCTCAACCCCCGAACTTCTGTTGCAGCAACGGCCGCGCCCGCTCCCAGCGCATCGGGCCGAAGTACTGCGACCGCCGTGCCGCCGATGCGTATTCGTAACTCTGCTCGTCGCGGCTGTCGTGGATGGACGCCTTCGGCAGCAATTGATGGGTGAACTCGTGGACGGCGGTGCGGCCGATGCCGCGGCCGATGGCCGCAACGATCTCGGCGCGATCGGCATCGTCGGGCGCCCAGGCCATGGCGCCGTTGGCGAGGAAGTCGAAGCTCACGCTGCCCGAACCGCCAAAGCCCGGGATGCCGCGCGACTGCCCGGCCACACCGACCGGACGCTTGAAGCGCAGGTCGAGCAACTCCTGCACCACACGAATCGTGTAGCGCGCGTCGCGCCGCTCCGAGACCACGATCGGCAGCCCGCTGAAGGCCTCACGGAGCTCGGCGCGCGCCACCGACTCGATCGTCTTGATCTCGCGCTGGCGTGAGCGGCCCGCCGAGCCTGGACGAGTCGAACGTCACGTCGTCGAACCAGAAGCCGGCCTCGATTGACCGTGGCGCAGCGCTCCCGCTCGCGTGCGTGCAGGCGAGGCTGCCGGCCATCAGGGCCATGGCAAGAGCGCGCGTCACGTGTGGCTGCGCGGTCAGCGTGCGGCCGTCGAGCAGGATGGTCCACGGTCGATGCCGACGATTTCGAGGTGACCCGAGGCTCACGGATCCCTCGAGGTCACGAGGAGCCGCCTGGCGTCGAAGACCAGGTGCTCTGCGGACGCACACGAGAACGATGAGCCCGCCGACGACGCGTCCTACAGGCCGCGTGCTGGCCAAGACGATGCCCACGCCGGGCCGCTCCGCCGTCGGACGGCGAAATACGTCGGCATCAGCGCACGTAGACGGCCGCGCCGCCGACGAACGTCCGCACGACCTGCAACTGCCGGTCGAGTACCACCAGGTCGGCGGCGCCGCCGGCGGCGATGGCCCCGTGACCGGTCAATCCCAGGGCGCGCGCCGGATTCGTGGCACACATCAGGGCGGCATCCACGAGCGAGGCGCCGAACAGGTGCACGATGTTGGCGAACGCCCGATCCATCGTGAGCGTGCTGCCGGCCAGGATGCCGTTCTCGAGCTCGGCGGCGTGGGGACCGACGCGGATGGTCTTCGGCCCGAGACGGGTGAGCGAGCCGGGCGCCAGGCCGGTGCCCGCCGTGCCGTCGGTGATCGCCAGCACGCCACGCGCGCCCTTCGCCGCAATCGCCGCGCGGCACATCGCCGGGTGCACGTGATGGCCGTCGCAAATGAGTTCGGCGGCGACGTCGTCGCGTGACAGCACCGCGCCGGCCAGACCGGGCTCGCGATGCGTCATCGGGGTCATCCGGTTGAACAGGTGCGTGGCATGACGGGCCCCGGCGTCGAAGGCCGCCATCGCGACCTCGAAGTCGGCGCCGGAGTGTCCGAGCGACACTCGGTGCCCGCCCGCGCACAGCGCGCGCACCAGGTCCACGCCGCCGTCGAGCTCGGGCGCCACCGTCACGATGCCCACGTCGGCGCGCCCGGCCGTAATCGTGTCGAGGATCTCGCGGCCGGAGAAGGCCGGGGCCGCCCCCGCCATCGTGGGCGCGGTGCGGGCGTCGGGATCGGCCGGCACGCGCAGGCACTCGAGTGGCTGCGCGCCGGCGTATTCGGGGTTGAGGAAGTTGCTCTCGAGATGCGCCGGCAACACCCGCGCCGCGCCGGCCGCCGGGACGAGCCGCGCCTGCGCGACCTGCTGCAGGAACCCGCGCAGCGTGCCGGGATCGCAGGCCACGGTGGTCGGGCAGAACGCGGTGACGCCGTGCGCGGGGAGCGCCGTGGCCATCGCGGCAATGCCGGCGGGGTCGAACGCGTCCACGCCGGCCACGCCGTGCACGTGCAGGTCCACGAATCCAGGCACGACGTAGTACGGCGACACGTCGATGACCTGCGCACCGGCCGGGTGCGCACGCGGACCGGGTTCGACCGCCGCGATCACGGCGCCGTCGATGACGACCGATCCGCCGCTGACGATGCGGTCGGGCAGCACCAGATCGCCGCCCGCCAGGACGATCATCGGGTGGTGGCCCCGGTGGTCCGCCAGTCCACGTGCACGTGCAGCTTGTGGCCCGCAAACGGCAGGCCGGGCGCGGCGCCGGCGGCGCGGAACACCTCGCGGTCGAGGCGTTTCAGCAACGCGGCCAGGCCGTTCTCGTTGGGCGCGCACAACACCAGCACGCCGGCGGTCTCGGCGGGCGGGAACTTTCGATCGTCGAGGTAGTCGCGGTCGAGGGTGACGAGCGTGCGCTGCAGCTGGCGCGCGAGGCGGAAGTGCAGGCCATCGGGCGCGCGGCGCAGGTCGTCGTGCTCCATCACGAAGAGCACGTCCCACTTGAGCAGGGTGCGCATCAGCGACACGAGGCGCGCGGGCATGTTGGCGTCGACGTAGACGCGCGGCTGGCCGGCGATGCCGGCGGCATGCGGGCTCAGTTCAGAGGCGAGCGTCCCCATCAAAGCCGTCCCCTGAGGCGGGTCTGAAGACCCGCGGCTACTCGTCGATGACCTCGCGCGTGACGTCCTTGGCCTCGCGGCGCAGCGCCGCCACGAGCTCGTCCCGCCGGTGCACCAGCCCCTTGAGCGGCCGGCGGCTGTTGGCCGAGCCTACCGCGTATTCGCAGAAGAGCGGAAAGGCGATCGTGGAGTCGGCGTAGGCCACCACCGTGTCGGGCAGCACGCCCGGGTTCACCTTGCCCCAGCTGACGGCTTCGGCGGGCGTGGCGCCCGACAAACCACCCCAGACCACCTGGTCGGTGGTGATCTGGATGAAGTAGTCGTTGCCGCCTTTCGGAATGCCGTAGACCTCCCACAAGGTCGGCTGGCCCTGCAGGTAGAAGTTCTTGGGCGACCCGCCGCCGAGGATCACGCAGCCGTTCTTCTTCCCCGCCAGGATGAACGAGCACACTTCGTTGACGTCCTTGTTGGGATCGATCATCAACTGGCTGTCGTTCATCAGCTCGTGATACGCGATGTTCATCCCGATCGAACTGTCGCCCGGCGACGAGGTATAGATCGGGACGCCCGCCGCCGCCGCCGCGGCCACGACCGAGTACTCCTGGCAACCCGGCTGGCGCTCGATGAGATCGCGGCCGAGGGCATAGTGCAGCTCGGCGGTGGACACCGGGCCGTTCATGCCCCAGCGCACCAGGAACTCGCGTACGTAGGCGTCGGTCTTCAGCAGCACCGTGGCCGGGAACAGCACGTCGTAGATGCGGATGACGCCTTCTTCGTAGAGCTCGACGTCGTTCACGAACGGCGAGCCGCGATGCAGCGTGAAATTCAGCGCGTAGTGCAGGTCGTGATACAGGTTGGCGCCGGTGCTGATGACGAAGTCGATGAGCCCGCGCTCCATCATCTCGACGATGCAGCCGCCGAGCCCCGCCGGGGTCATCGCGCCCGCCAGCGTCAGCGCAATCGTGGTGTCGTGCTCGGGCGCCAGCATCTTGTCGGTGTAGATGCGGCACGCCTCGCCCAGCCGCGCCGCGTTGAAGGCCTGAAATCCTTCGTCGATCAGATGACGCACATCTGCACTGCCGCGCGGGCGGTAGTAGCGGATCGGCTTGCCGGAAAGTGTCTTGGATTTGGGCGGTTCGGGCGCGCCGGGTGCACGGTACGGCATCGCGGCTAGCTTAGCATCTAGCGACGCTGCGCCTTCGTAAAGGCGGCACGTGCGGTGCGGAGAAGCTGTCGCCGCCCGCCTGCTGAGCCGATACGCAAAGTGGTTATATCTTCGTGAACGACATCAGCTTTTCCGCGCAACGCGCCGCCGCCACCGTCGGCCGTCCCGAGCCCGATGCCGCCGAAGCACGCTTTCGCGCGCTGGTGCAGTCGCCGCTCCGTGCCGGACTCGTCCGCTTCCTGAACGCGCAGCCGGACGAGGGCTTCGACGTCGAGTCGCTCATGGCCACGTTCGGCCGCATGCGCCTCGACGTGGAGAACTGCCTCAAGGAGCTCGTGGACTTCGGCGTCGCCCGCCGGCTGCCCGACCGCCCGACGCATTTCGCGGCCGCACGGCCCGAGCGGCAGAACATCGCCAGCCATCTCGACGCGTTCCTCGAGCGGCGCGCCACGATCAGCACGGAGGATCAGTCGCCGTCGGTGCAGCGGTTCCGGGAAATGATCGGCCGCGACGAGAAGATGCTCATCGTCTTCGAGTGGATCCGCACCGCCGCCAAGTCGGGCATCTCGGTGCTCATCCTCGGCCCCACCGGCTCGGGCAAGGAAGTGGTGGCGCGCATGATCCACGAGCTGAGCGCGCGCAGCCGCGAGAACTTCCAGGCCGTCAACTGCGCGGCGCTGCCGGACACGCTGTTCGAGTCGGAAATCTTCGGCTACGAGAAGGGCGCCTTCACCGGCGCGGTCGATCGCAAGCCCGGGCGCGTGGAGCTCGCCGATCGCGGTACGCTCTTCCTGGACGAGGTCGGCGACCTCTCGCTCGTGGCCCAGGCCAAGCTGCTGCGGGTGCTCGAGGATCGCCGGTTCGAGCGCCTCGGCGGGCAGAAGTCGATCGAAGTGGACTTCCGGCTGATCTCCGCGACCAACCGTCCGCTCGACGAGTTCGTCCGCGACAGCCGCTTCCGCGAGGACCTCTATTACCGCGTCAACGCGTTCTCGATCCGGCTGCCCTCGCTGCGCGAGCGCCCGGTGGATATCCCGGTGCTGGCCAACCGGTTCGTCGCCCGCTACTGCGCGGCCAACGGCCTGCCGCTCGACGCCAAGGTGTTCTCCGAGGAGGCCGTCTCGCGCCTCATCAGCTACCACTGGCCGGGCAACATCCGCGAGCTGGAGAGCACGGTGTCTCGCGCGGCGCTGTCGTCGCCCGGCCGCGTGATCCGCGACGGTGACATCGAGTTCCTGCACGCCCACACCCCGGTGGCCCCGGCCGCCGAGGCCCGGCTGCGCCTGCCCACCCTGCGCGACGCCGAACGGACGCACATCCAGCGCGTGCTGGAGGCGGTGTCGTGGAACAAGAAGGAGGCCGCGCGGGTGCTCGAAATCAGCCGCGGCACCCTCTACCGCAAGATCCTCGAGTACCAGCTCGATCAGGACGACCGACCGTCCCGACTCGAAACGCCGGCCTGATACGGCTCAGTTCCTCAAGGGGCATGGCCCCGCAGTTCCCGCCACTCAACCTGTTGTGGGATGTGCCAATTCTGCACACTGCCGATAACTCTGTCTGAACGGCGCGCGGCGAGCGTGCCCCCGTAAGCCCGCGCCCATCACTGAACTTTGCCTTATGTGCACTGGCCCGCCTGACAGCGGCAGGGCCGTTGCGATCGCGGAGGTCCCATGATCTTCACCCGCGGACGTCGTGTGCGCGCACTGGCGCTTTTTTTCCTCGTCGCCATGCCCGCCATCGCCGCTGCGCAGGAGCGCGCCGGGAGCGCGCCGCCTGCCGCCAAACTCGACCGCATTCTGGGCCTGCGGGCGCGTCAGCTCACAGGGCGCTCGCGCGTGATCGTCGAGTTCCACGGCACGCCCGGACGTGCGGGCCATCACCTCGGCCCGCGGCGTCGCCACCCGGGCGCTCAGCGGGCCGCGGGCGCACGTCGCCGAAATCGGCAACACCGACCTGGCGGTGCTCGCGGGCGACCCGCGGGTGGCGCGGGTCATGGCCGACCGGCCCGCCTTTGCCACCCTCCAGCGCACCCGCGCGGCCGTCGGGCTCAAGGCCGTGTCGTTGCGCGGCTCCACGGGAGCCCGCACTGACATCGGTCCTGGCATTGCCGCCGGGATCGGCGCCGGGATCGGCATCGCCGTCATCGATTCCGGCGTCAACGCGGCCCACGACGACCTGTGGCGGTCGCGGGCCGGCCAGCGCGTGGCGCAGTTCAAGGACTTCACCGCGCCGTCCTCGCCCAACGTGTGGACCAACGCGCCGCCCTCCGACGGGTTCGGCCACGGCACGCACGTCGCCGGCATCCTGGCCGGCAACGGCTACCACTCCAAGGGGCTGCGCATGGGCATCGCGCCCGGCGCCCACCTCGTGGCCCTCAAGGTGCTGGACGACCAGGGCTTCGGCTTCATCAGCGGCGTCATCGACGCCATCGACTACGCCGTCGCCAACCGATCCGCCCTGGGCATCCGGGTCATCAACCTGTCGGTGGGCTCGGGCATCTACGAGTCGTACGACACCGACCCGCTGGCGCAGGCCGCCAAGCGCGCGGTGGACGCCGGCATCGTGGTCGTGGCTTCGGCCGGCAACCTCGGCCAGAACGCCGCACACGAAGCGCAGTTCGGCGGCATCACGTCCCCGGCCAACGCGCCCTGGGTGCTCACGGTCGGAGCCTCGAGCCACCAGGGCACGGTCGCGCGCGGCAACGATATCGTGGGCGCGCTTCAGCTCGCGCGGGCCGACCTGGATCGACTTCTCGGCCAAGCCCGATCTCGTCGCGCCGGGCGTCGGCATCGAGTCACTGTCAGACCCGCAGGGCACGCTGTACAGCGAGCTGCAGGACTACCTGCTCGATGGCGCCCGCGCCACGCTCGTACAAGCCCTACTTGAGCCTCACCGGCACCAGCATGGCCGCGCCCGTGGTCGCCGGCGCGGTGGCCCTGATGCTCGAGGCCAACCCGGCGCTCACCCCGAACGCGGTCAAGGCCATCCTGCAGTACACGGCGCAGGCGGATGCAAACGAGTCCGCCCTCGCGCAGGGCGCGGGGCTGCTGAACGCGCGCGGCGCGCTGCGCCTCGCGCGCTTCTTCGCGCGGCCGCAGGACGGCCTCGGCGAACCGCTACGACACGATCGCGGGCGAGTCGATTCCCTGGGCGCGGCATCTCATCTGGGGCAACTACCGCGTCACCGGCGGCGTGCCGCTGCCGGGCAGCAACGCCTGGGCGGCCACGGTGGAGTGGGGCGACAGCCGCACCGCCGAGGGCCGGCTCGTGGTGTGGGGCGCCGCCAATCCCGACAACGTGGTGTGGGGTGAGAAGCACGCCGACAACGTGGTGTGGGGCGAGACTGCACTCGGCGACAACGTCGTGTGGGGCGAATCGGGCAGGGACAACGTGGTGTGGGGTGAGTCGCGGCGCGACAACGTGGTGTGGGGTGAAGCGCACGCCGAGAACGTCGTGTGGGGCGAGGCCTGCGGTGGCCTGAGCTGCGCCAACGTCGTCTGGGGCGAAGCCATCGCCAAGAACGTGGTGTGGGGCGAAGCGCACAGCCGACAACGTCGTGTGGGGCGAGGGCTCAGGCCGACAACGTCGTCTGGGGCGAACGGATCGGCGCCAACGTCGTGTGGGGCGAAGCGCTGCGGGAACGCCAGATCATCTGGCCCGCCGTCGAGCCCCAGCGGCCGCGACGGAGGTAACGCACATGCGGGTTCACGCGAACGGAACGAACGGCCGAACCAACAAGGAGACGATCATGAAGGCGCGCATCACGATCATCTGGCTGCCGTAGCGACAATCCGGCGGGTAAGCAGGTGGGGAGCCAGGCTGGGGCAGGTGGGACCAAAGCGGGTCGCATTTCCTACCTGCCTGCCTACCTGCACAAGAATCACATGCCCATGGCGTGGTAGCCGGCGTCCACCATCAGCACTTCTCCGGTGATGCCCCGGGCGGCATCGCTCAGAAGGAAGGCCGCGCTCTCGGCCACTTCGCCGGTGTCGACGTTGCGGCGCAGCGGCGCACGCTCCGGGTACACCTGCAGGATCTTCGAGAACCCGGAGATGCCCCGGGCCGCCACCGTCTTGATCGGCCCGGCCGACACCGCGTTCACGCGGATGTTCTTCGGCCCGAGGTCGGCGGCCAGGTAGCGCACGCTCGACTCCAGCGCCGCCTTGGCCACGCCCATCACGTTGTAGTGCGGGAACACCCGATCGCTCCCGAGATAGGTGAGCGCGACGATGCTGCCGCCGCCGCGCCGCTCCATCAGCGGCGCGGCCCCGCGGGCCAGCGCGATCAGCGAGTAGGCCGAGATGTCGAGCGCGGTGCGGAAGCCCTCGCGCGACGTGTCGAGGAACGCGCCCTCGAGCTCGGCAGGCGGCGCAAACGCGGCGCCGTGCACCACGAAGTCAAGGCCGCCGAACTCCGCACCCAGCCGCTCGAACACCGCCTTGATGTCGTCGTCGGACGCCACGTCGCACGGCAGCACCAGCGGCGGCTGCGGCAACTCGCCCGGCCAGCTTCTTCACGTGATCTTCGAAGCGACCCTGGTAGGTGAGGGCGAGCTTCGCGCCGCGCGCGGCCACGGCCTGCGCGATGGCCCACGCAATCGAGTACTTGTTGGCCACGCCGACGATCAAGCCGCACTTGCCCGCGAAGTCGTTCATGTCGAGTTGAAGGATGGAGAGGGCCGGGAGCGCGCTAGCGTCCGCCGCGGCGGCGGCCCGAGCCGGGCCCGCGCTGGCCGCGTGAATTGCCCAGCGCCATCGGGGCGTCCGCCGCGCTGCCCGTCCTGACCCGGGCGGCCACCCTGCCGCTGCGGCTGCTGATCCCGAACCGTGGCGCTGGCCGCCAGAACCGGGAGTGCCCACCGCCGGAGCCGAATCCGCCCTGGGGGCGCTGGCCACCGCCGCCCTTGTGGCGGTAGCCGACGCGATTGCCGTCCACTTCCCTGCCGCCGCCAGCAGCGCCGCGGGCGCCCTGCTGGCGGATGGTGAACTCCGGCTCCTTCCGCTCGGGAACGTGCCCTTCGGGGCGCGGCAGCGTGGCGCGAATGAGGCGGCGATGCACCGGGCCCTCGTCGTCGGAGGGCTCGAGTGGCCCCTCGTCGCCGCGGTCAAGCTCGACGGCTCCGCACTGGCGGCACGCTCCAGCGGCGTGTCAGCGACAGCGGACGGCGGCGAGGACGCCGCAGGCGCGGGGGCGGCGGCCACGGCCGCGGACGTGCCGTCGGCGGCCATCGGCGTGTCCTCGAGCGACGAATCCGGCGGAGCCGTCCGTGGACCCGCGGACCGGGGCGGCCAGAACCGGTTTGGATTCGAACGCCTCGGCGCCGTCCTGGATGGCGGCGACCGGCTTCGGCTTGCGCGGGCTCGGGGTCTCGCGCCTGCTTGTAATCGTGATCGCCGTCGCAGGTCGTGCACCGTGTCTGCTTCACCTGGTCTTCGATCATCGCGACGACCACGTGATTGGTTACGCGGCGCTCCCGCGGACAGTAGTCGTCCAGAACGTCACCGAGCCGAGGCCGGCGTTGCTGCATCAATTCCCCCGGATCGAGTCCTTTCAGAGGTGGGATAAGTGAAAGGACCGAGGATGGCGGCAGTCTAACAGAGTCAACTCCCAAGTCCCAAGCGGGCCGACGCCCAGGCGCGCGGTTTCCCCGACGGCCGCCCCGACCGCCTCGGGATTGGTGGACTGGGGCGTTTTCCGGGCCTTCACCGAGGCCAGCGCGGTGGCCGCCTGCGGCGCGTCGGGCCCGAACACCTCGCTCGCGGCGCGCCATTCCTCGAGCGTCAGGTCGCTGAAGTCGCGCCCCTGCGCCAGCAGCGACCGCACCATCTTGCCCACGACTTCGTGGGCGCGCCGGAACGGCATGCCGTGGGTCGCCAGATAGTCGGCGACGTCGGTGGCCAGCAGCAGCCCCGACGCCGCGCGGCCCGACCGTTCGCGCGTTGACGGTGAGCTTCGACACCACGGCGTGGGCCGCGCGCAGCGAGACCGCCAGCGTGTACTCGGACTCGAACACGGCTTCCTTGTCTTCCTGCAGATCCTTGTTGTAACCGGTCGGCAGCCCCTTCATCGTGACCAGCCATCCGGTCGATCGGCCGATGGCGCGCCCGGTCTTGCCGCGCACGAGCTCGAGCGGGTCGGGGTTCTTCTTCTGCGGCATCATGCTGCTGCCGGTGGCCGACGCATCGGCCAGCTCGAAGAACCCGTGCTCCTCGCCGGTGAAGAGAATGAGGTCTTCGGCCAGCCGGCTCAGGTGCACCATGCACAGCGCCACGGCGTGCAGGAACGCCGACACGAAGTCGCGATCCGACGACGCGTCGATGCTGTTGGCGACGACGCGCGAGAAGCCGAGCCGCTTCGCCAGCGCCGCGGTGTCCACCGCGTAGCTCGTGCCCGCTACGGCGCCCGAGCCCAGCGTGCAGGCGTCGGCTTCGTCGATCGCGGCGGCCAGGCGCGCGTAGTCGCGGCGCAGCGCCGCGGCGTGCGACAGGAAGAAGTGCGCGACGAGCACCGGCTGCGCCTTGCGCAGGTGCGTGTACGACGGCATCAGCGCCTCGCCGGCCTGCGCGGCGCGATCGGCGAGCGCGGCCACGACCTCGGCCACCGCGCGCTGCAGCACCGGGATCTTCCGCCGCAGATAGAGCCGCAGATCGAGCGACACCTGCTCGTTGCGCGAGCGGCCGGTATGCAGGCGCCGGCCGGCGTCGCCGATGCGCTCGACGAGCTGACGCTCGACGAAGCTGTGGACGTCCTCGTCGGGACCGGCCACCCACTCCGGATTGCGCCGCCCCTCTTCGAGGATCGCGGCGAGCGCGCCGACGATCGCGGCGACGTCGTCGCGCGACAGCACGCCGGCGGCGCCGAGCGCCTCGGCCCACGCGACGCTGCCGGTGACGTCGTCCTCGAAAAGCGCGCGATCGAAGCCGAAGGAGATGCCGAAATCGAAGGCCGCCGGATCCGGGGCCGACTCGAAGCGGCCGTGACCAGAGCGTCGTCACGAACCCACCACCGTTGCGCAGTGAATCACCGTTCTCGTCCTTGTCGTCGTGCCGGCGCGCGCGGGCACCCGGCCCGGTCGCCATGCCCGGCTACTGCCCGGCCGCGATGGCCTCGAACCGCTTCACGAGCGCCCTGGCCTGCCGCGCGTCGCGGGCGATCACCAGGATCGTATCGTCGCCGGCCAGCGTGCCGACCACTTCCGGGAGCCGCGCGCCGTCGATGGCGACGCCGAGAATCTGGGCCTGCCCGGGCCCGGTGCGCAGCAGCACGAGCTGCTGCACCCGGTCGGCCTCGCGTCAGATATTCTGACAGGGCTCTCTGCAGCATGGCGGCCGGCGCTGTGTCCGTTGGCACCGTGCCCGTTGGCGGACGCGCGCCGGCGCCTGGTACGCCCCGTCGGGGCCGCCCTTCACAGCTGCAGCTCGCGGATGTCGCGCGACAGGGTCGCCTGCGTCACGTCGAAGCCGGCCGACGCGCAGCCGCCGGCGCAGCTGCTCCTGGCTGCGCACGGGCTGGTGCTGGACGGCGTCGAGAATCGCGGACTGGCGGCGGGCTTTCATCGAGTGCGTGACGGTGCGGGTCTCCAGCAGACAACCAGCATACACGAGATCCTTGACTGATTATGCATCGGCCTGTATAAATATTCTTTTCCCTTTGACGGCAGAGAGATGACAGTCGCCACGTCGCCCCGTTTCGAATCGCTCGCTTCGGCCCTCGGCGGCCGAGCCCGCACCCGCGTCGCCATCGCCGGCGCCACCGGCTACGCCGGCCAGGAGCTGGTGCGCATTCTTGCGCGCCACCCCGCGGTCACGCTGACGGCCGCCATGTCGTCGGGCGCCACGAGCGCGCCGCGGCCGCTGCCGGCGCTCAACCGCATCTGGGACGGCACGGTCACGCCGCTGGACGTCGATCAGCTGGCCGCCTCGGCCGACGTCGTCTTCCTGGCGCTGCCCGAGGCCGCCTCGGCCGAGCTCGCGCCGAAGCTGCTCGAGCGCGGCGTGCGCGTGATCGATCTCTCGGGCGCCTTCCGGATCCGCGCCGACGCCGATCGGCAGCGCTGGTATCCCGCGACGGCGGCGCTGCCCGACGGCACGGTCTACGGCATGACCGAAGGCCATCAGGCCGTCGATCAAGGACGCGCGCCTGGTCTCGAACCCCGGCTGCTATCCCACGGCGGCGCTGCTCGCGCTCGAGCCGCTGGCCAAGGCCGGGCTGCTCGAAGGCGGCGTCGTGGTGGACGCGAAGTCGGGCCTCTCGGGCGCCGGCAAGGCGGCGACCGATCGCACGCACTTCTCCGAGAACCACGGCAGCGTGGCGGCCTACGGCATCTTCTCGCACCGGCACGTGGCCGAGATCGAGCAGGAGCTCGGCATGCCGGTGACGTTCGTGCCGCATCTCGTGCCGCTCGATCGCGGCATCCTGGAAACGATCTACGCGTCGCTCAAGCCGGGCGTCACCGCGGCGCAGGTGGCCGACGCGCTGCAGGCGCGCGCACGCCGACGCGCCGTTCGTGCGCCTCACCGGCGCCGAGCTGCCGGAGATCAAGCACGTGGCGCACACCAACTTCTGCGACATCGGCTGGAAGGTGGACGAGGCGCGCCGCCGCGTCGTGCTGGTGGCGGTGATCGACAACCTGGTGAAGGGCGCGGCCGGTTCGGCGGTGCAGAACCTGAACGTCCTGCTCGGGCTCGACGAGCGGACCGGCCTGCTGTAGTGCCCGGCGGCTGTGACACGCCGTCGCAAATCCAGGGGAGGACACCCGCGCCCGGCGCCGAAGGCGCCGCCAGGACGACAGAGGCCGAAGGCGCCGTTGGCGCCGAAGACAGGGCTCGCCGAACTCGAGCACCACGCGGGCAAAGCGATGCGTCGTGCTCAAGTTCGGGGGCGAGCTGCTCGAGCAGCCGCAGGACGTGCAGCGGATCGCGCGCGGCATCCGCAGGCTCGCCGCGCAAGCGGCGCTGACGGTGGTGCACGGCGGCGGCAAGGAGATCGACGCCGCGCTGGCGCTCGCGGGCATTCCGAAGCGCCAGGTGGATGGACTGCGCGTCACCGACGCGCCGACGCTCGACGCGGTGGTGGCGGTGCTGGCGGGCTCGATCAACACGCGCCTCGTCGCCGCGGTGCGACGAGGCGGGCGGCTCGCCCGTCGGGCCTGACCGGCGCCGACGCCGGCGTCGCGGTCGTGAAACGCGCGGCGCCGATCATGAGCACCGCCGGCGAGACCGTCGACCTCGGCCTCGTTGGCACGCCGGCGGCGGGCGGCGACCCGGCGCTGCTGGTGGACCTGATGGCCAAGGGCTACGTGCCGGTGGTGGCGTGCGTCGGCGCCACGAAGCAGGGCCAGCTGCTGAACGTGAATGCCGACACGCTGGCCTCGCATCTGGCGGCGCGCCTCAAGGCGAAGCGGCTGGTGATTGCCGGCGGCACCGCGGGCGTGCTCGACGCGGAAGGCCGGACGATCGGCCGGTTGACGGCGCGGGACGCGGCGAAGCTGGTGAAGGCCGGCACCGCCAACAAGGGCATGGTGGCCAAGCTCCAGGCGTGCCGCGACGCGCTGAAGCAGGGCGTCGGCGACGTGCTCGTCGCCAACGGACGGCGCCTGGAGTTCGAAACCCTCGGAGACGGCACGGCACATGCAGCCCGACTGCACACAGGTGGTGCGATGAGAGTGACACTCGACGACATCCGAACGCGCGAACAACAGCACGTCCTGCAGACGTACAAGCGTCAGCCGGTGGCGTTCGTGCGCGGGCAGGGTTCACGCCTCTACGACGCCGACGGCCGCGAATACCTCGACCTGCTGTCGGGGATCGGCGTCACGTCGCTCGGCCACGCGCACCCGGGGCTCGCCGCCGTCATCACCGAGCAGGCGTCGACGCTGCTGCACACGTCGAACCTCTACTACCACCCGTTCCAGGCGCGAGGCGGCGGCCCGGCTGGCGCAGCTGTCCGGCCTGCAGCGCACGTTCTTCTGCAACAGCGGCACCGAAGCCAACGAGGCGTGCCTGAAGTTCGCGCGGCGCTATTGGCACACGCTGGGCGAGAAGGAGCGCGTGGGCTACGTGGCGCGTCGAATACGGCTTCGGCGGCCGCACCATGGGCGCGCTGTCGGTCACGCACGACATGCACTACCGCGAGCCGTTCATGCCGCTCATCGGTCCGGTCACGTTCGTCGACCCCGAGAAGCCCGAGACGCTGCTGGCGGCCGTGGGCGACACGACGGCGGCCATCATCGCCGAGCCGATCCGCGGCGAGGGCGGCATCCGCACCCTGCCCGAGGGCTTCGTGAGGGCGGTGACGGACGTGACGGCGAAGACCGGCACGCTGCTGATTGCCGACGAAGTGCAGTCGGGCCTCGGCCGCACCGGCTACGGCTTCTACTTCCAGGCGCTCGGCTGGCAGCCGGACCTCGTCTCGGTGGGCAAGGCGCTCGGCTCGGGCGTGCCGGTGGCCGCGGCGCTGATTTCCGAGAAGGTCGCCGGCGCAATTTCGGCCGGCGATCACGGCACCACCTACGGCGGCAACCTCCTGTCGTGCCGCGCGGCGGCCGTTCTTCCTCGAGCAGTTGATGGACCACGGCCTGCTCGAGCACGTCCGGGACGCGGGCGCGCACTTCGAGCGCCAGCTCCGCGCGCTGGCGCTGAAGCACCCGGTGATCGAAGAGGTGCGCGGCGCCGGCCTGATGCGCGGGCTGCAGCTCACGATCGACGCGACGCCGATCGTGGACGGCGCGCGCGATCGCGGCCTGATCGTCAACCGCACGTCGGAGAAGGTGGTGCGCATGCTGCCGCCGCTCAACATCGAGAAGGCCGATCTCGATCGGGCGGTGGAGATTCTCGACGAGGTGTTCGCGTCGGTGCCCGCGGAGGTGCAGGCGTGAGCACGTCGGTGGCGTCGCATGTTTTCGGTGACCGCGGCGACCGGGCGGCGTCACCGCGCCCGAAGGGTTCACCGCGGCGGGCCTGCACTGCGGCATCAAGGCCAAACCCGGCGCGCTCGACCTGTGCGTGCTGGCGGCGCCGGAGCCAGCGGCGGCGGCCGGCCTCTTCACCACCAACCTGGTCCAGGCCGCGCCGGTGACCGTTTCGAAGCGGCATCTCGACGTCACCCTGGGTCGCGCGCGGGCGGTCGTGGTCAACAGCGGCTGCGCCAACGCCTGCACCGGGCGAGGACGGCCTGCGCAACGCGCGCCAGATGGCCGTGGAAGTGGCGGCGGCGCTCGGCTGCCCGATCGAAGCAGGTGCTCGTCGCGTCCACGGGCGTGATCGGCGTGGGCCTCAAGATGGACAAGGTGGTGCCGGGCATCCGCGCGGCGGCGGCGGCGCTCGACCGCGGGCACGGCGGCGTGATGGCGCGCGCGATCATGACCACCGACCCGTTCCCCAAGGAGCACGCCGTCACGGTGAAGACGCCGCGCGGGACGTTCACCGTGGGCGGCACGGCCAAGGGCTCGGGGATGATCGAGCCGAACATGGCCACCATGCTCGGCTTTCTCACCACCGACGCGAAGGTCGAGCCGGCGGTGCTGCAGCAGGCGCTGCGCGCGTCGGCCGACGACACGTTCAACGCCATCACCGTGGACGGCGAGTGCTCGACCAACGACTGCGTGTTCGCGCTGGCGTCGGGCGCCAGCGGCGTGGAGATCGACGACGAGCTCTACCCGGCGCTGGTCGCCGGGCTTCTACGCGGTGTCGCGCGAGCTGGCGATCGGCATCGTCCGCGGCGGCGAAGGCGCGACCAAGCTGATCACGATTGCCGTACGCGACGCGCGCACCGTGGCCGACGCGCGCCGCGTGGCCAAGACCATCGCCAACTCGCCGCTCGTCAAGACCGCGGTGCACGGCGCCGACCCCAACTGGGGCCGCATCGTCGCCGCCGCCGGCCGCGCCGGCGTGAGCTTCGACGTCGACCGCGCCACGGTGCACGTCGGCGGCATCCTGCTGTTCGAGAACGGCCTGCCGCACGACGACAACGCGCCGCAGGCCGCCGAGCATCTGGAGCAGACGGACGTGTCGATCGAGGTCCACCTCGGCACCGGCGGCGGCGGCGACGCCACCGTCTGGACCTGCGATCTGAGCGCCGAATACGTGAAGATCAACGGCGAGTACCGGACGTAGCCGGCTGCCGATGGACACCGTCCCGCCGCCGGCCGCCAAGGCCAAAGACTTCCTCTCCATCCTCGATCTCGATCACGCGGCGCTCGGGCGGCTGCTGACGCTGCGCCCGCCAGATGAAGGCCGATCGCCGGCTCGGACCCGAGGCGCCGACGGCGGCGACGCTTGCCGGCAAGCACGTGGCGCTGCTCTTCGAAAAGCCGTCGCTGCGCACGCGCTCCACGTTCGAGATCGCCGTCCGCGAGCTCGGCGCGCACACGCTGCACCTGCCGGCCGAGTTCGCCGAAGGCGTCCGCGAGCCGCTCGAAGACATCGCCCGCAACCTCGAACGCTGGGTCCACGCGCTGGTGCTGCGCACGTTCGGGCAGGAGAAGGCGCTGAGGCTGGCCACCGCCGGCAAGTGCCTTCCGGTCGTGAACGCGCTCACCGACGAGGAGCATCCCTGCCAGGCGCTCGCCGACGTGATGACGATGTGCGAGCGCTGGGGCCATCGCTGCGCGGCCGCACGGTGGCCTACGTCGGCGACGGCAACAACGTGGCCACCTCGCTGGCGCAGGCGTCGGTGATGCTCGGCGCGCGGGTGCGCGTGGCCTCGCCGCACGGCTACGAGCTGCCCGACCGCGTCATCGCGCAGGCGCGCGGCGTCGCGGCCGACGGCGGCGCCGTGGAACGCTGCGTCGATCCGCGGGACGCCGTTCGCGGCGCCGACGCCGTCTACACCGACGTGTGGGCGTCGATGGGCGAGGAAGGCGGAAGCCGAGGACCGCAAGGTGATCTTCGCGCCCTACCAGGTGAACCGCGCGCTCATGGCGCTCGCCGCGCCCGACGCGCTCTTCATGCACTGCCTGCCCGCGCACCGCGGCGAGGAAGTGACCGCCGAGGTCTCGAATCGCCCGCGTCCGTCGTGTTCGACCAGGCCGAGAACCGGCTGCACACGCAGAAGGCGCTGCTGCAGATGCTGCTGGTCAGGTAGGTCGGGTGGGCGGGTAGGTCAGGTGGGTCAGGTGGGTCAGGTGGGTTCATACACGGCGAGCCTGGCGCAAGTCGATCGATCAAGCCGCTTAGCGGCGCTCCGGCCTTCTTCACCTCGATTTCCAGTCTCAGCTGAACGTCTGCTCCGAGATGTAGCCGAGTCTCCGCGCGCACGTGCAGGCAGTAT
The DNA here is from genome assembly GCA_963731785.1 of uncultured Acidobacteriota bacterium. Lineage (GTDB taxonomy): Bacteria > Acidobacteriota > Vicinamibacteria > Vicinamibacterales > UBA2999 > DASYRM01. The sequence goes on along the minus strand of CAVSWX010000019.1, from coordinate 100,080 downwards.
CCGAGCTCCGGCGAGCGACGCCTCGGCCATGTGCAGAAAGTGCAACCGGTCCTTGGGGGTCCGCCTTCCAAATCCTTCAACGATATTGGCAGCGACTGAATACGCCGCGCGGCGTGCCTGCGACGACAGTTCGTAGCGCTCGATCGGCGGAAATGTGCGGCATCAGCACGTGAATCTCTGATGAAGAGATCGTCCGCGCGCTGCCACGCCACGAGCGTGTGATGTGTGAGAGGCATGCGCTGCGGCCTCCGCAACGCTGAGTGCCAGCACCGTCGACTGTCCGACGCGACGGTCACCAGCCTACCTGACCCACCCGACCCACCTGACCTACCTGACCCACCTGACCTAGAATGTCCGCCGTGAAGCCCTGGCTCGCAGCACTACGACTCCGACGTCCAGCCCGTCCCTCGAGCCGTATCCGGACAAGACGCTGCTCGACTACCTGCGCGGCGCTCGCGGCGGAGCACGGCGACAAGCCGGCGCTGCTCTTCAAGGGCGCCACGGTGTCGTACGCGCGGCTCGAGGCCGAGAGCGACGCCTTCGGCGCGGCGCTCGTGGCGATGGGCGTGCGCAAGGGCGACCGCGTGGCGCTGCTGCTGCCCAACTGCCCGCAGTTCCTGGTCGCGGAGTTCGGCGTGTGGAAGGCCGGCGGCATCGTCGTCGCGCTCAACCCCACCTACAGCGAGCGCGAGCTGGAGCAGGCGCTCGACAGCACGCGGTCGAGCGCTGGCGGTCGTGCTGACGCCGTTCTACGAGCGCGTCAAGCGCGTGCAGGGCCGCACCGGGGTGCGCACGGTCATCCCGACCTCGATCAAGGAATACCTGCCGACGCCGCTGCGGCTGCTGTTCACGCTGCTGAAGGAGAAGAAGGACGGCCATCGCATCACGCCGCAGGCGGGCGACCCGTGGATGTGGGCGCTGCTGCGTGCCGCACCGCGGCCAGCGGCCGTCGGTGACGGTCGGGCCCGACGATCGCGCGGTGATCCTGTCGAGCGGCGGCACGACGGGCACGCCGAAGGGCGTGGTCGGCCTGCACCGCCACTACGTGGCCGCGGGGCTGCAGCTCTACGAGTGGACGAAGTCCGCCAAGCAGCCGTGGGTGGACAACGTCATGCTGCCGCTGCCGCTCTTCCACGTCTACGCCAACGTGGGCGTGCAGCCGATGGCGTTCGTCGGGCCCAACCCGCTGTCGCTGGTGCCGAACCCGCGCGACATCGACGATCTGCTCGCCACCATCAAGCGCGTCAAGCCGGCCTTCTTCAACGGCGTGCCGACGCTCTACACCGCGATCCTCAACCACCCCGACGTGCGCGCCGGCAAGGTGGACCTGAGCTCGATCAAGCTGTGCTTCTCCGGCGCGTCGGCGCTGATGGCCGAAACGAAGAAGCAGTTCGAGGCGGCGACCGGCGCACGGTTGATCGAGGGCTACTCGCTCACCGAAGGCATGATGGCGTGCTGCGTCAACCCGGTGAAGGGCCCCAACAAGATCGGGTCGATCGGCATGCCGATCTCCGACGTGCAGGTGCGCATCGTCGACGCCGACACCGGCACGACGCCGATGCCCACCGGCGAAGTCGGCGAGATGATTCTGCGGGCGCCGCAGTTCATGTCGGAGTACCTGGAACAACCCGCTCGAGACCGCCGAGGCGCTGCGCGACGCACGACGGCGAGACGTGGCTGCACACGGGCGACCTCGCCTACATGGACGAGGACGGCTACCTCTTCATCGTCGACCGCAAGAAGGACCTGATCAAGACCAGCGGGTTCCAGGTGTGGCCGCGCGAGATCGAAGAAGTGATCTCGGCGCCTGCCGGCGGTGCTCGAAGTCGGCGTGGCCGGCGTGCCCGATGCCGTGAAGGGCGAAGTGGCGAAGGCCTGGGTGGTGCTCAAGCCGGGCGAGAGGGCCACCGAAGACGAGGTGCGCGGCGTACTGCCGCGAGCGGCTGGCGCCCTACAAGGTGCCCGGCCGCGTCGAGTTCCGCACGGAGCTGCCCAAGACGATGGTCGGCAAGATCCTGCGGCGCGCGCTCGTGGCCGAGGATCGCGCCGCGACGCCCGGCTGACGCGTTCGGCGGGGCTGAAGCCCCGCCCTACGTGCTGGCGAAGCCCAGCCCTGCTTGCTATTGACGGAATCGGCCGAAGTACGCCGACTTGCCCACGATGGCGTGACGCGCATGGCGTCTGACTCGGTGCGGACGCTGCCAATCGGCGTGAAGCCTGTCAGTCGGTGAAGACGGTCAGCGTGCGCACTCGAATCAACCACTTGCCATCGCGCTTGACGAGCCGGTCTTCGGAGCGACCCATCGCGGCCGCGGTCATCTTGCCGTCCTTGTCGCGACGCACCGTCTGCCAGTAGGACTGGTGCACCGCCTCGTCAGGTTTCGGGAACGTGATGCGCACGTTGCTGATCACGTGGTACAGATTCGACGTCGGCAGTCCCTTCGCCCTGTTCTCGTCGCGCCGCTGCATGAGGCCCGTGACGATCTTGCGAATCTCCTCGTGTCCTTTGCTCACGCTCCCATTCGAATCGATGATGGCGTCTTCGGTGAACACGGCGACATAGCCGTCGGGATCGAGTGAATCCACCGCCCACACATAACGCGCCATCACGTCCTCGACCGCGATGCGGTCTTCATAGGTGCCGAGATTCCCCTGCGCAGTGACCAGCGCGGGCGCGATGAGTAACGCGGCAAGTGCGTGATGGAATCGCATGGCTCGTGTACCCCCAGTGTCGGCTCGATGATTCACGATTCGTCACCGACGGAACGAACGTGTCGACCTCGACGCGCGCCGCGATTCGTTTCGAGAACGCCCGCGCTTGGCGGACTGCGCATGACTCTACTCCGCTCCCGGCAGTACGTGCGGGTGAGGCCTGAAGAGGTGTCGATCGGGCTATCTTCCTCCGCCCGCGCTCCTGCAGTGCATAGACGACACCCGAGACGACCACCAGGAACATCGCCGCCGCCAGTTCCACCCAGGCGAGTGTCGACAACAGCCAGAGGATGATTGCGGACGCCGCGAGCGGCACCAGCGATCCGCCGGGTGCACGAAACGGTGGACCGGCGGTGGCGACACCCCGGGCGCGCAGCCGAAGCAGCCCGACACAGCAGATCAGATACAACACCAGCGTCCCGGACGTGCTGACGATGACAAGCTGCCGGAACGATCCGGACAACGCGACCGTGGCACACATGAGCGCGTACACGCCGATAGCGATCGCCGGCGTCTTGAAGCGCGGATGCACCGCCGCGAGTGCCCCGGGAGTTGGCGACGCTCCGCCAGCGCGGCCAGGTTTCGAGGAGAGCACAGCACGTCGGCGGACAGAAACCCGGCAATCGAGAGCAACGTCGTCGCCATCAGCAGGCGCGTGCCCCACGGGCCGAACACCACGGTCGCCGCCGCGACGAGTGGAGCCGGCGCGCCCGGCAGGCCGGCACCGAGCACGCCCTGCGTGACCACCTGCAGTCCGATGTAGAGGGCTGCGACCAGCGTCAGGGCGAAAAATGGCACGAGGTACGGTGCGTGCGGGGTTCGCTACCTCGCCGCTGACGTTCAAGGCACCCTCGAGGCCGATGAAAGCAAAGAACAGGATCACCGCCGCCTGACCCACCTGGGACGCCCCCGGCACGGCGACCCACTGCAGGTTCGACGCGCGTACGGCAAACGCGCCGACGACCACGAGCAGCACGAGGGGCGTGATCTTGACCACGGCCAGAATCATCGACAATCGCGCGCCGGACCGCGACCCGCGGATGTTCACCGTCGCGAGCACCACGTAGAGCGTCACGAGCGCAACGACGCGCCACACGCCCGCACCAAGCGCGGGCACCATCAGGGCGATCGTGTCCATCAGCAGGTTCGCCACGGCCGCCGCCGACACCACCGAGTTCGCGGCCCAGAGCAGCGTGCCTGCGACGCCGCCCACCACCGGGCCGAATGCCGCGGTCGCGTAGGCGTACAGCCCGCCAGGGTGAGAGACACGACTCCCAACCTCCGCCAGGCAGAGGCCGATGAGACTCACCAGCAGGGCGCAGAGTAAATAAGCGAGAACCGCCGCCGGGCCCAGCATGGCCGCGGCGATTCCGGGCAGTCCGAAAATTCCCGACCCGACGATGCAGTTGACGGCGGAGGCTCCCAGACCGCCGACGCCGATCACTCGCTCGAGATGCGGCGCGGGGCCATTCCTCACATTCTGCAAAGGGTCTCCAACTATGGATCAGAAACTCTTGGAATCAGGAGAAGAAGCAGGGCACGACGGATCGTCTGCATGCGCCCTCTATTTCGGGGTGGGCCGACCTCGATGCCCGCGGCGGTGAGCGCCTCGCGCACGGCGCGGGCGAGCACCGCGGCGCCGGGGGTGTCGCCGTGAATGCAGATGGTGTCGGCCTTGACGGAAACGCTCGCTGCCGTCGAGGGCGGTCACGCTGTGTTCCGGACGCCATCTCCACGGCGCGCCTGGCGACATCGGCAGGGTCGGTCATCACCGCGCCCGTCGTCCCGCGCGGAGCCAGGCTGCCGTCGGGACGATAGCCTCGATCGGCAAACACTTCCGACGCGACCCGGAGGCCGGCGCGCTCGCCCGCCGCGATGAGCTCGCGAGCCCGACAGCCCGAACAGCACCAGCGACGGGTCCACGGCCCTGGACGGCGCGGGCGATGGCGTCGGCCATGGCCGCATCGCGGGCGGCCATGTTGTAGAGCGCGCCGTGCGGCTTCACGTGGCTGAGCCTGACCCCCTCGGCGGCGGCGATGCCCGCCAGCGCACCCACTTGGTAGGCGACGAGGTTCTCGACCTCGGCCGGGGCGCATGTGCATCTCCCGGCGTCCAAATCCCGACAGATCCTGGAACCCCGGATGGGCGCCGATGGCCACGCCGTAGCGGCGGGCCAGCCGGACCGTGGTGCGCATCACGCCGGGGTCGCCGGCATGGAAGCCACAGGCGATATTTGCGGAGGAAACGAAGGGCATTACCCCCTCGTCGTCCCCGTAGCGGTAGGCGCCGTAGGACTCCCCGACGTCGGCGTTCAGGTCAATCGGCACGAGCCACCCTGCGCTGTCCGGTGGCGGACACCCTTGTAATTCTTGCCCTCATGGCCGTCGCGGCCGCTGGAGCCGAAAATTCGGCCTGATTTCGCGGGTTTCTCGACGGCATGCCGGTTGCCTATTAAGGGAGCGTCGGTCTGTGGTTTACGGCAGGGCGCCGTAAATGCTGGGGGGAGCCAGGCCGGCATTTCAGGATGGGGTGCTTGCACCCCATCCTGTATTTCTGTACGGGCTGCCCGGCCGCGGGACGCTCAGCCCTTTCGACGCACTGCCGCGGCTACGCCGCACCCTCCGGATACTCCAGCGCCAGCTTCAGTTCCTGCGCCAGCGTGTCCACGGTGGTGCCGGTGCGCTTCCACGCGCCCTCGCTCTCGAACCGCTGGTCGCCGATGCGGCGGCCCCACGGCGCGATGACGCGGCCAATGGCGCGGAAGTCGCTGCGGTCGGCGTGCATCTGGTCGAGCTTCCGGACGACGTCGGGCGCGACGCGGATGAACGCGCGCAGCGCCGTGGCCGAGCGGACGCTGTACTTGCGCCCGTTCCACGCCGCGCCGAACACCACCGACACCTGCTTGAAGTAGTTCACGAAGAACGCTTCGAGTCGTCGAGGAACGCCTGCGACTTGCGCTGGTTGCCGAACGCGTCGCTGGAGAACAGCTTCTTCAGCTCCTGCGCGAGCGGCGCCTGCGCCACGCGGCCGCGGCCCACGCCGAGCAGCTTGATCTCGCCGGCGAGCGGCGAGTCCTCGCGCTCGCTCAGCGCGCGCACGACGTCGTGGGCGGCGGCCAGCGCTTCGTCGCGATAGAGCTGGCGGCCCGACAGGCTGACCAGGTGCGACGGGTTCAGGCGCGTGTGCTTGGCGTTGATGGTGACGAACATCTGGACGATGTGGTCCTCGGGCAGGCGGTCGAAAATGATGGCCGGCACGGTGAACTCGTCGCCCTGGATGTTCTCGAGATCGGCGTGCAGCGCCAGCAGGCGGTGCTGGCCGTCGATGGCGCGCAGGATGCCCTCACGCTCCGGCACCTTCAGGCGGCCCACCGACGCGCCCGCCTCGACGGCTTCGAACGTCAGCTTCTCGTCGCACGAGATGATGACGGCGCCGGGAATCGAGGGCAGGTCGCGGGCCTGGCGGCACTGCTCGTAGTACTGCACGAGCTCGTCGATCTTCTTGCGGATGATGTGGCGCTGGTACGCCTTCTCGCTCGACGCGATCCGGCGTTCGAGCAGGTCCCAGTTCACCTTCGACGGCGCCTTCTTCTTGCCGCCGCGCACCGGCGGCTGGCGCGGACTGGCCGTAGTTGAGCACCTCGAAGCGCACAAGCTTGTCGATGTCGCCGGCGGTGAGAGAGGCCTGATAGAATTGCACCCCGAACTGCTTCATACGGATGGCAGCGACGTTGATCATGGGTCCTGTCTAACCGTGTGACAGTCACGCCGTCCAGAAATCAAGCCGCGGACCGTGAATGCCGGTTCAGGGCCGTCTCCGAGGAGCGCCCGAGTGAACTGCCCTCGGCCGGCCTCATCCGACCGATAAAGAGGCGAATTGTAACCGATGATGTATTCCCGGGCCCGTGGGACGGCGCTCTCTGCTCTTTGCCTGACTTTCGCCGTCGGCCAGCCTCGTCTTCGGGCAGACGCCCGCGACAACGGAGGTACCCGACGGCCCGCGCGCTCAAGGTGGCGCAGGCGCCCAGCCTGGACGGCCGGGTGGCCGACGACCCCGCCTGGCAGGCGGTGCCGGCGCTCACCGACTTCTGGCAGACCGCCCCGGACGCCGGCCAGCCGGCCTCCGAGCGCACCGAGGTCCGCATCGCCTACACCGAGGACGCGCTCTATTTCGGCGTCACCCTCTTCGACCGGAGCACCGAGGGGCTGACGGTCTCGGACTCGCGCCGCGACTCCCCGCTCGACGACGTCGACAGCTTCCGCATCCTGCTCGACACCTACAAGGACCGCCAGAACGGCTTCGTGTTCGCCACCAACCCGGCGGCCCTCGAATACGACGGCCAGGTGATCGGCGAGGGCGGCATGGTGCTGGGCGGCGGCGGCGGGCGGCGGCGGCCGCCAGCAGGGCGGGTCGGGCGGCGGCTTCAACCTGAACTGGGACGGCGCCTGGCGGGTCCGCACGGCCATGACCGACGACGGCTGGTCGGCGGAGTTCGAGATCCCGTTCCGCACGCTGCGCTACGAGCCCGGGGCCGGGCGCGAGTGGGGCGTCAACTTCCAGCGCACGATCCGCCGCCGCAAGGAGTCCGCCTACTGGGCGCCGCTCCCCTTCCAGTTCGATCTGCTGAAGGTGTCGCAGGCCGGCACGCTGGCCGGGCCTCGACCTGCCGGGCGCAGCGCAACCTCAAGCTGATTCCCTACGCGCTCGGCGAGATCCGCGAGCGCGGCGCCGCGACGTCGCGCACGACCGCGCTGGGCGACGTCGGGCTCGACGCCAAGTACGGCCTCACGCCCAGCCTGACGCTCGACGCCACCGTCAACACCGACTTCGCGCAGGTCGAAGTCGACGAGCAGCAGATCAACCTCGATCGCTTCAACCTGTTCTTTCCCGAGAAGCGTCCGTTCTTCCTCGAGAACGCCGGGCTGTTTGCCGTGGGCGCCCCGGGCGAAGCCGAGGTGTTCTTCAGCCGCCGCATCGGCATCGCCGACGACCGGCGAGGAGATCCCGATCCTCGCCGGCGGACGCCTGTCCGGCAAGGCGGGACCGGTGAACGTCGGGCTGCTCAACATGCAGACCGACGACACGGTCACGACGGCCGGCGAACAACTTCACGGTGGCGCGCGTGCGGCGCGACTTCGCCAACCGCTCGAACCTGGGCGCGATCTTCGTGGGCCGCTACGCCACCGGCGACCAGGCGCTGCGACGACGACCACAACGCGTCGTTCGCGGTGGACGGCCGCTGGGGCATCGGGCGCACCGGCCTCATCTCGGGGTTTGCGGCGCGCTCGGCGACGCCGGGCGTGTCGGGCGACCAGCATGCCTACCAGATCGGCGCGCGCAACGAGACGCAGCCGCTGACGCTCAACGTCGCGCTCACCGAGACGGGGCGCAACTTCAACCCCGAGGTCGGCTTCCTCAGCCGCCAGGGCGGGTTCCGCAAGTTCGAGGCGCTGGCCTTCTCGCGGCTGCGCCCCAAGAGCCTGTCGAAGTTCCAGGAGATCCGGCCGCACTCGATCTATCGCGGCTACTGGAATCCCGTCGGGCTTCCTCGAGACCGGCTTCTGGCACCTCGACGCGCACTGGGAGCTGAAGAACGCCTGGGAGTTCCACACCGGCGTGAACGTCACGCGTGAGGGCGTGGTGACGCCGTTCGACATCTACCCCGGCATCCCCGTGCCCCGCCGGCGTGTACGACCACGCCGAGGCGCAGCTCGTGCTGCAGAGCAACCAGGGCGCGCCGGTCTACGGCCGCATGCAGGTGACCAAGGGCGGCTTCTTCAACGGCAACCGCATCGGCTACAGGCCGCAGCTGCGCGTGCGCGTCGGCGAGACGTTGAACGTCGAGATGAGCTGGGAGCGCAACGACATCGAGCTCACCACCGGCAGCTTCGTCACCAACCTGGCGCGGATGCGCGCGTCCTACTCGTTCTCGCCGCGCGTGTTCGTGCAGAGCCTGATCCAGTACAACGACCGCGCCGACGCGTGGACGAGCAACTTCCGGTTCGGCTGGCTGCAGCAGGCCAACACCGGCGTCTTCCTCGTCTACACCGACTCGCACGATCTCGACGAGCGCTCGTTCGTGCCGCCCACGGGCACCAACCGCAGTCTGATCCTGAAGATCAGCCGGATGTTCGACGCCATCGACTGAGCGGCAGGTGGTCAGGTGGGTCGGGTAGGTCAGGTGGGTAAAACACGAAGGGCGGCCTGAAGGCCGCCCTCTACGGACTGTAGCGCGTCGGTCTTCAGACCGCCGTCATGACGCCTTACCGCGTCGCGGGCTGCGCGGTGCCCCCGGGCTTGCGGCCCATGATCGCCGACACCGCGAGCCATCCCATCGGCAGCAGCACCAGCAGGTAGCTCAGATACTGGCCGTAGATGCCGTCCGGCCCGTACGGTTCGGTGGCCCAGTGCAGCGCCTCGCTGCCCGGGAACAGGTTGGCCTCGGTCAGCTCGTGGAAGCCGTAGATCAGCAGCTGCACCACGAACACGGCGAGGAACACGGCGGTGACCTGGAAGAAGAGCGCCAGGTTCACCCGGTGCCCGTAGCGCGACCACAGCCAGGCCAGGGCCGCCGCGGCTATCACCCCACCCGTCGCGCCGAGTATCAGGTTGAGCGCGCCGCTCCCCTGCGCCACCAGCGTGCCCATCAGCAGCGCCGTTTCCATCCCCTCGCGCGTGATCATCAGGAGGGTGAACAGGAACACGCCGACCGCGGCCTGAATGCCCACCTGGGCCACCGACACCGACAGGCGATGCTCGATGTCGCGCTTGATGGTCTTGGCGTGCCGCCACATGTGCACGATGAGCGAGGCGACGAGGACCGCGGCGGTGAGCGCCAGCACGCCTTCCCAGAGCGCCTGGTTCGACGCGCGCTGAAAGAGGATTGACGCGCCGATGCTCAGAACGACCGAAGCCGCGATCCCCCAGTGCACCGCAGGGACGAGCTGTTGGCGGCCGCTCTTGCGGAGATACGCGAGGCTGATGGCGATGATGAGAAACGCCTCGAGCCCCTCCCGAAGGGTGATGATGAAGGCCTGCAGCATGGGTCCAGCCGTGGTTACCGATTCGCGAAATTGAGAATCAGTCTCAGGAATTGTATGTGACCCCTCGGAGGGGATCAAGCCGGGTGGGAACGCGGCACCGGACCCGCCGGCGACGCAGCAGGCGGACGTGCCGGGGCCGGGTTCAATCCCGCCCCCGAAGCACACGCGGGCGCTTACTGCGGGATCGGGGTCGTCCAGAAGTAGACCGTGCGGCCGTTCACGTTGAGCGTCTCGATCGGCTTGGCCGAGCCCATGTCGAACGAGTGCGACACGATGCGGGTGCCCGGCTTCAGCTGCGAATTGAGTTTCGGGATCAGCCGCAGGTTGAGCGACGGCAGCAGATAGAGCGTGACCACCGTGGCCTCGCTGATATCGGTGGTGAACAGGTCCTGGTTGAGGAACTTCACCCGGTCGCCCACGCGCGGCGATCTTGAGGTTCTCGTTGGCTTCGCGAATCCGCTGCGGATCGATGTCGATGCCCACGGCGCGTGCGCCGTAGGTCTTGGCCGCGGTGATCGGGATGCGGCCATCGCCCGACCCCAGGTCATAGACGACGTCGTTCTTGGTGACCTTGGCGAGCTTCAGCATCGCGTCCACGACCTCCTGCGGGGTCGGGACGAAGATGACGTCCGGCGTTCGCGTGGGCGCGGGCGCCTGCTGACCGGCCAGACCGGGAACAGCCACGAGCACGGCGACCAGAACGAACGCACCGAATCGGCGAGCGGCATGAAGGTTCATGCCGCGGATTATACCGATCCGCGGCGCTGCTGAGTTCGGTTTGACGGCAGGGTTTGAGACTACAGGGCCGTCCGAAGCCCCTCTACATATCGACGGGCCCCCGGCGTCCGAAGACCCGCATCTACTCAGGCGCTACGTCTGTTTCGAAAGGCCGGCGCGGGTCTTGACCTGGCGGGTGAAGCCCGAGAACAGGTCGCTGGCGGCCCGGACGCCCTGGCGGGCGGCGCCGACGACGGCACGATGCCACGCGACCGGAGCCGGGGCCACGGAGCGGCTGTCGGACCGACGCCGCCGCTCCGCGTGCGGAAATTCGTCCTTGAACTCGGCGGCCGTGGCGACGATGCCGGCGATGTCGTGCATCGTCACGTGCCCGCGGCGGTCGCCTTGCGGAAACAGGCGGCAGAACTCGTCGACGGTGTCGATCGGATCCAGCCCCACCGCGCAGGCGTAGGTACGCACCCAGGCGCGGGCGTAGAGGCCGCGCGGCCAGGCCGACAGGTCGTTGGCCTCGAGCGCCTCGAACATCTCTTTCTTGACCCTGGTCTCGGCAGCGATCTCGTCGAGCGAAGTCTGGCTGCGTTGACGGTGTCGGCGCAGGCGAGTGACGAACGTTTCCTGAGGGGTCATCGGGGTCTCCAGGCCAGCGGCGCCCGGAGCGAATGTCCGCCGGCCCTGCGGCGCGAAGCAATTCCCAGGCCCCGGCGATCGCCGAGTCGTTTCCCGTGCCATCGTGCGCGTTCGCGGGCAACCATGGCGCGCCGGCCCGCGCTGCCGATTGCAGAATTGGCGGTTGCGATCACGATTTTGATCGCAGGGCGGTCGATCGCAGGGCGGTCTGGAGACCGCCCGTCTCAGGTTCGGAAGGGGGCCTATTCGAGAGCCGGCACCTGGCCGGCGAGGAGGGCTCCGAGCTGGGACGGCGAGAAATTCAGCCCGGTATAGAACGGCCCGAACTCGGCGAACTTGGCGCTGGCCTCGTCGAACCGCATCTCGTAGATCAGCTTCTTGAAGGTGACCGGATCCGGCGCGTAGAGGTCCACGCCCCACTCCCAGTCGTCGTAGCCGATCGATCCCGAAATGATCTGCGTCACCTTGCCGGCGTAATGGCGGCCGATCATGCCGTGCTCGCGCATCATCTGGCGCCCGGCGCTCGAACGGCTCGCTGTACCAGTTCAGCGTCTCGCCGCGGCGCTTGTTCATCGGGTAGAAACAGACGTAGCGGAACGGCGGCACCTCGTTATAGAGACGGTTCTGCACGCGGCCGCGCTGCGTTTCCATCTCGGCGTCGAACGCCTTCTCGAACTCGTCGCTCCCCGGCTTGAACTTCGCGCCGAGCTGCTCGTGGATCTTGGCGGTCATCTCGTACATCCCGAGCTCGACGATCGAGACGTACGAGGTCGTCGGCTCGAGGTAGCGCGCCAGCCCGCTGCGCGACCAGGCCAGCTGCGCCGCCGCCAGCGCATCGAAGCTGCGGCGGAAGCACGTGACCATCAGGTCGGCCTTGTGCCCGATCATCTGCGCGAAGGCGGTGGGCCCCTCGCCGGCCGAGACCGCGCGCACCGCCTCGTCGGCCAGACAGGCGCGGTCCGCGTCGGAGAGCGCGCGGACCTCATCCCACTTCACGCGGTACATCAGGTGGAGCTGGCTCCACCCCTCGAGGGTCTCGGGAACGAACGGGTTATGCATAGGCGAGGTCTTGTCGGCTCCCGGCTCCCGGCTCCCGCCGAAAGCTCCCTTGACGATCGCTCTATGCGTCCGTCAGGCGCGCGCGGTCGGGCGACACCATCGGTGCGCCGGGTTCGTGGGCCTTCTTATGATGCCGCTTTTCGCCCCGGAAGCGCGCGATGATCCAGTCGCGCGTGTCCGCCAGCGACTCGTAGACGGTCGGAATCACCAGCAGCGTCAGCAGCGTGGACGTGATGACGCCGCCGATGACCGCGATGCCGAGGGGCGCGCGGAAGTCGCCCCCCTCGCCGCTGCCCATCGCCACCGGCACCATGCCGGCCACGAGCGCGAAGGTGGTCATGAGAATCGGCCGCAAGCGGACGCGGCCGGCCTCGATGAGCGCTTCGCGGCGCTCCATGCCCGCCTCCTCCGACCACTTCGCGAAGTCGATCAGCAGGATCGCGTTCTTGGCCACGATGCCCACCAGCAGCACGACGCCGATCATGCTCATGATTTCGAGCGGGAACCCGCTGAAGAACAGCGCGAGCATCACCCCGATGAGCGAGAGCGGCAGCGACAGCAGGATCGAGAACGGCTCGAGGAACGACCCGAACTGCACCACGAGCACGAAATACATCAGCATCACCGCGACGCCGATCGCGAGCAGCATCTGAGTGAAGATCTCCTGCTGGTCCGCGGTCTGGCCGCCCTGGCTCAGGCCATAGCCGGCCGGGAACTTCACGTTCTGCTCGATGCGCGCCGTGGCGGCGCCCACCACCTCCGACAGCGCCCGCCCCTCGGTGTTCGCCTCGACGTTGATCACGCGGTCGCGATCGAGGTGGTCGATGCGCGCCGGCCCCAGTCCCGGATTGATGCGTGCAACCTGCCCCAGCGGGATCGTCCTCGGTCCATCCGGTCCGGGCACGACGAGCGGCATCGATTCCAGATCGGCCACCACGGTGCGCGACGCCGGGGCGAGGCGGATCGTGACGTCGCGGGTCTCGCCCGAGGGATCGACCCAGTCGCCGACGTCGATGCCGGCAAACGCGGGGCGCAGCGCCTGCGCCACCTGGCCCACGGTGATGCCGAGCGAGCCGGCCAGGCCGCGATCGATCTCCACCTCGAGCTCCGGCTTCTGACCCTTGGTCGAGAGATCCACGTCCACGGCGCCGGGCACCTGGCGCACTTCGGCGGCCACCTGCTGCGCCAGCCGCGTCAACTCGCCGGCCTGCTGCCCCTTGAGCTGGATCTGGATCGCCTTCTCGCCAGGGTTCCACCCGCCGCTGATCGACGACGTGAGGCCGCTGATCTTCCCGATCTCGGATCGGATGTCCGCCTCGATGTCGGCCTGGATGCGCGACCGCTCGGCCTTCGGCTTCAACTTCACGAACACCGAGCCTTCGTCGACGACGTCACCCTCCCGGCCCATCGCGATATAGGTGTAGGCCACCTCCGGCCGCTTCCGTGCCACGCGGGCCACTTCCTGCGCCTTCGCCTTGGCGTATTCGAGATTCGAGCCCGGCGGCACGTCGAGGTCGATCGAGAACATCGAGTTGTCCTGAATCGGCACGAGCGCCGCCGGAATGATGCCCGTCGCCGGCAATGCCAGGGCGCCGATGAACGACGCCAGCGCCAGCCCGATCATCGAGTAGCGATGGTCGAGCGCCCAGGCAATCACCGCCTTGTAGCGCTCGGCCTGGCGGTCGAACCACAGGTTGAAGTAGCCGAGCCAGCGGCTGATGAACCAGCGCGTGTGCAGCGGCCCGTGCTTGTCGGGCCAGTAGGCCGAGAGCATCGGGTCGAGCGAGAACGACACGAAGAGCGACACCAGCACCGAGCAGGCAATCGTCAGGCCGAACGGCTTGAACCACTGCCCCGCCATGCCGCCGAGGAACGCGATCGGGATGAACACCACCACGATCGACAGCGTGGTGGCGGTGACCGCGAGCCCGATCTCGTTGGTGCCTTCGTGGGCGGCCTTCAAGTGGTCCTTGCCCATCTCGACGTGCCGGACGATGTTCTCGCGCACGACGATCGCGTCGTCGATCAGGATGCCGATCGCGAGCGACAGGCCGAGCAGCGACATCGTGTTGAGCGTGAAGCCGAAGGCCCAGACCGCCACGAACGAGGCCAGCACCGACACCGGCAGCGCGAGGCCGGTGATGACCGTGGAGCGCCACGAGTTGAGGAACAGGAACACCACGGCCACGGTGAGCGCCGCGCCTTCGATGAGCGCTTCCTCGACGCCGCGCACTGACGCGTCGACACGCTCGCCGCCGTCCTGCACCACGCGCAGCGTCACACCGGCCGGAAGCTCGCGCTGGAGCTCCTCGACCTTGGCGCGCACGGCGTTGGCCACCGCGGTCGTGCTGAACCCGGTGGACTTGAGGATGTCGAAGCCGACCGCCTGTTCCTCGTTGTAGGCGGCGTACGAGCGCGGCTCCTCGGTGGCGTCCTTCACGTCGGCGAGGTCGCCGAGCCGCACGATGCGTCCGCCGGTCTGCGACACCACCAGCTGCTTGAAGTCGGCCGGCGAATCGAGGCGCCCCTTCAGGCGGATCGTCCGCTCTTCGAGCGAGCCTTCGAGACGGCCCACCGGCGCGGCAAGGTTCTGCGATTGCAGCGCCTGCACCAGCTGCCCGACGCTCACGCCGGTGGCTTCCAGATCGCGCGGGCGAATCTCGACCACCAGCTCGCGCTCGATGGCGCCCACCAGGTTCACGGTCGCCACGCCGGAGATGCCGCGCAGCCGCCGCGTGATATCGGGGTCGGCCATGCGCGTCAGCTCGGCGCCGGACAGGCCCGGAGACGACAGCGTGAGCGACACGATCGGCCGATCCGCCGGATCGAACTGGGTGAGGATCGGCTCCTCCATCTCCGGCGGCAGGTCGTTGCGGATCGACGAAATCTTGTCGCGGATCTCCTGCGTCGCGACCTTCGGATCCTTGGAGAAGTCGAACTCGACGATGATGTTCGCGAAGCTGTCGAGCGAGCTCGAGCGCATCCGATCGATGCCGCTGATGCCCGAGATGGCCTCCTCGATCGGATCCACCACTTCGCGCTCGACGATGTCCGGCGAAGCTCCCGGGTAGGGCACGGCGACGACCACGACCGG
This sequence comes from uncultured Acidobacteriota bacterium, assembly GCA_963731785.1. GTDB lineage: Bacteria > Acidobacteriota > Vicinamibacteria > Vicinamibacterales > UBA2999 > DASYRM01. The sequence goes on along the minus strand of CAVSWX010000019.1, from coordinate 84,807 downwards.
TGCGTCGATTTCCGGGTACTCGTCGGTGTCGAGCTGGGTGAGCGCGACGATGCCGAAGACGACGAACATCAGCATCGCGACGACGGTGAGAGTCGGCTTGGTGATGGCGGTATCGGAGATATACATGTCAGCGCCCGCTCAGCTGAACCGCGGTACCCGGAGTGATGCCCTGCGACGCGCCGCGCAGCAGAACGTCGCCGTCGCGCAGGCCTGACGCGACCAGCACCCGTTCGTTGCGCGAATCGCGCAACCCGAGCGTGACGTTGACGCGCTCGGTCTTCCCATCCGTCACTCGCAGCACCCACGGCGTTGGCGAGGACGTGTTGACGGCGTTCGACGGCACGGTGAGGCCGCTCGCGGATTGCGCCACGACCCGCCCCTCGCCGAACAGGCCCGCGACGAGGCGACCGCCGACGTTCGGAATGGCGACGAAGATCGGTACTTGCCGCGTGGTCGAGTCGGCCTGCGGGGCCACGCGCTCGATACGGCCTGTGAACGTCTGATCGTATCCCCGAACGGTGAACTCGACCGTGGCGCCCGGCCGCAGCTGCGACAGGTCTTCCGACGGCACCGACGCCTCGAGCCGCATCGACGACGGGTCGATGACGGTGAAGAGCTCGTCGCCCGGGCTGACCACGTCGCCGACGTTGACGGCTTTCTTCGAAACGATGCCGCCAATCGGCGCGCGGATGACCGCGTCGCCGAGCTGGCGCTCGGCGCTGGCCAGGCGCGACTTGGCGTCGGCCAGCTGCGCCTCGACCGCCGTGACGTTGGCCTGGGCCAGGTCGAGGTCGCGCGCGGCAATCGCACCGGCCTTGACCAGCTGCTCGGTGCGCTCGACCTCGCGCCGCGCCACCGCCAGCTGGCTCTCGGCATTGCGCACCGCCGAGTTCGCCGACTGGCGGGTGTCGTCGAGGGTGCGTGTCTCGATGCGCCCGAGCAGCGCGCCGCGCGTCACCGCCTGCGCTTCCTCGACGTGCACCTCGAGCATCGACCCGCCGAGCTCGGCACGAATGGTCGCTTCGCGCTGCGGCCGCAGCTCACCCGACAGAATCGGACCGACGACGATCGTGCCCTTTGTCACGGGCACGACGTTCTCCTGCCCGATCTGCACGCCTGCGGGCGCCGCGGGCGTCGCCGCTTTCTCTGCTTCGGTGGTGCATGCCGAGGCCGCCAGCGCGGCGGCGAGCGGCAGCGCGAGCCAGCCCCGTCGTGCCGGCCACGAAACGAGTTCCCTGAATCCGGTGGCTACCCTGTAACGCGTCATGACTATCTGGTCCCCGTCTGCGGCTGCCCCTGGCGCGGCCGCGCTTGTGAACTGACCTCTTCCCTGCTGCTGCTGTTGCGGCGTCGGTGCCGGCTGCGGGGCCTGCCCGACGGCGGGCCGCGCCGCACCCGGTGTGGCGGCGCCGAGCGGGAGCTCTGGCAGCAGCGCCACCCGGGCGCGGGCCACCTGCAGGTCGCGCGCGGCGAGCGCGCGGTTGGCTTCGGCCTGCTGCAGCAGCAGCCGCGAGTCCGACAGCTCGAGCTGCGTGGACACGCCGTTCCGAAAGCGCACGTCGGCGATCTCGTAGGCGCGGGTCGCCTGCTGCACCGTCCCGGCACTCGATTCCCACGCGGCGCGCGCGGCCACCAGCTCCGCCCACGCCGAGCGCGTGTCGAGCGCCGCCAGCTCCTGCACCTGCTTCTGCTGCAGCTGCGCCTGCTCGATGTCGGCGCGCGCCACCATCTCGTCGCCCTTCTGCCGCCCGCCGGTGAGGATCGGCACGTTCATCGCGACCCCGAGCGACCAGTTCGCGCGGTCGAACGTGGGAAACGCGCCGCTCGGATAGGCGATGCGGCCGTAGGTCGAGTTGAAGCTCACGCTCGGCATGCGCTCCGCTTCCACCGCCTTCAGCGCGGCCTCGCGCAGGCTCACCACCGTCACCGCTTCGGCCACGGCGTTGCGCTCCGGCAGCGGCGCGGCCAGCAGCGACGACACGGCCGTCTGGGTCGGCCCCAACGCCGCCTCGACCGGCACGACCCGCGCGGCAAAGACCGGCGCGGGCGGCAGCTGCGCGTCGCCCAGATCGTCGGCGAGGCGGAGGTCGTAGTCCGCGGGCAGCTCCAGCAGCTGCTTGAGGCGCAGCATGGCCACCTCCTGGTTACTGCGCTGGCGGATCACCAACGGCGTCTGGTTGTCGCGCGACACGCGAGCGCGCAGCACCTCGAACTCCGGTTGCGTGCCGGCGTCGAAACCTGCCTGCGTCTGCTGCAGCGTGGCGCCGGCCTGATCGAGCGTGGCCCGGGCGATCGTCACGAGACGGTCGCTGAGCAGCGCGTCGTAGTACGCCTGCGTGACGTCGAAGCGCAGCTGCGCGCGCGCGCCGACCAGCGCCTGCTCCGCGCTCGTACGTCCGACACTCGCGAGCTGCCGCTGCGCGCCGATGCGCCCGCCCGAATAGAGGTTCTGCGAGAACGACAGCGAGGCGCGCCAGGTGTTGGCGCGGCCGAACGGCAGGTCCTCGAATCCGCCGCCGTCGCCGCTGCCGCCGTCGCCGCCGCCGAAGTCGATGTCGTCGAACACGCCCTGGAACTCGTTGGCGAGCGACCGGTCGTAGGTCGCCGAGGCCGAGAGCTGCGGATACAGCGCCGCACGCGCGCGCACCTGGTCGCCGGCGTTGCGCGTCCAGGGCGACCTCGGCGATGGCGACGGTTTCGCTGCGCGCTTCGGCAACGGCCAGCACCTGCTCGAGCGTCAACGGCCCCGCAGGCAGGGACGGCGCTGCCGGCGGCGGCTGCGCGCGGCGCCTGAGTCTGAGCCTGAGCGGCGACGTTCCGTGGCATCAGCGAGCACACGGCCATGGCCAATGACGAACACGACACGAGCGGTACGTGGCGGACGGAGAGCGGTATGACGGCGATGGGATCTCACGATGTGTTTTCCTGCGGGGTTACTCATTTCCTACGCGCTGACGGACGCTGGGTGTTCCTGACCTCGGCGTGCGGTACGACGCGGACGCGGCGTCGCCGCCGGGCGCGTGGCGCTGACCCGCGCGCTCGCCGGGCGGGCGTTTGCCGCCGCGATCGGTTCACTCGTAACGCTCTTGTGACGAGGGCGGTGATGAGACAGCGCGGGCTGCGTCTGCAGCCACGCCACGTGACGCGCGCCAGCTTCGAGCGCTTCGGTCAAATACCGCACCACGACGGCGAGCTCGCGGTTGCTGTAGCGGGCGTTCACCTTCATCAGCCCCTCGTGCAGCTCGCGATACAGCGGAGCGATGTGCGGTCCGCAATGGTCGAGCACCTCGACGAGCACCACGCGGCGGTCGTCGGGATCGCGGCGGCGCTGCACGAATCCGGCGCGCTCGAGGCGATCGATGACCGCCGTTGTTGCGCCGGTCGTAAGGCCCGAATGCAGCGACATCTGCCCGGCCGTCGTCGGCCCGGCCAGCTGCAGCAGATCCAGACACTCCAGGTCGGTCGAGTTGAGGCCGACGCGGGTGGCGACCAGGTCGCTGATGAGCACGGCCTGGGCGCCGACCTTGCGGATGGCCTCGTCGAGCGCGACGAGCAGCCGCTCTCGCGGTGTACGGACGGGTGTATTCGACATGGACGCTTCGAACCGGACGCTTTGAAACTGTGCGCGGGTGGTGCGGCGGGGCTTCGGGGCTTCGCGGACCAGACTGCGCGGAATAGTTCAACCGCCAAGTATCTTGACGGTGAAGATATCTTGCCACGCGCCCGCCGCCCAGGTCAATCAGACGCGGCGTCAGCGCATTGACGGCTCGGCCGTTTCGGCATCTTTTGAGGTAGAACGTGGCAGCGCGGCGTTTGGTTATGGCCCGTACGTGGACCCGGCCGCTCGGTTCGCCGGTGCTACCATGCGCGGCGTTGCACGACAGAGGAGTTGCGATGAGGCGAGGATGTCGAAGCGCGTGTTCACCCTGGTGCTGGCGCTGGGCCTCGGCTCGAGCGCCGCACAGACCCAGAGCCCGATCGGCACGATCGATGAGCACATCGGCAAGGCCAGAGGCGTTGCGGGCAACGACTTCGACGAACTCCTCGGCGTGACGTGCAATCTGGTCCGCCCGCCGGCGCCGCCCGCGCGCCCGGCAGCCGCGCCGCCCGCCGCCGCACCGGCGGCAGGGCCCTCCACCGCGCGCCTCGTGGCACGCCGAGCCGGCGAAGGTCTTCGACAACCTCTACTTCGTGGGCCAGACCGAGTACTCGGCCTGGGCCCTGACCACGTCGGACGGCATCATCCTGATGGACGCGATCTTCGACTACTCGGTGGAGGACGAAGTGATCGGCGGGTTGACGACGCTCGGACTCGACCCGAACCAGATCAAGTACGTCGTCATCAGCCACGCCCATGGCGATCACGTCGGCGGCGCGGGGTTCCTCCAGAAGCGCGGGGCGCGCATCGTCATGTCGGAGGCGGACTGGGATCTGATGGACGCGGCGAACGTCACGTTCGCCAAACCGTCTCGCGACGTCGTGGCAACCGACGGCCAGAAGCTCACGCTCGGGGACACGACCGTAACCCTGCACGTGACACCGGGACATACGCTCGGAACCGTCTCGTCGCTGATTCCCGTGAAGGACGGCGGCCGGCAGCACGTCGCGGCGTACTGGGGCGGCACCGCGTTCAACTGGGTCCGCGGGCCCGCCAACTACATCACGCCGGATCGGCCGGCGCGGTTCTGGTTCACGCAGTACGCCACCTCGGCGCAGCGCTTCCGCGACCTGGCCGCGCGCGCCGGCGCCGATGTCCTGCTTTCGAACCACACCAACTTCGACGGCAGCAAGACCAAGATTCCGGCACTTCGCAAGCTTCGCACGCGCGCGGCTGGCTCACCACATCCCTATGTCGTCGGCACGGACGCCGTGCGGCGGTATCTGACCGTCGCCGACGAATGCGCCCACGCGGGTCTGGCCAGCACGGGCGCCGACAGCCTGTAGCCCGCGACGATACGTGAGCGCAGCGCGCCCGCCCTGGACCTACGCCCTGGCGGCGTTGGCGCTCGTCGCAGCGGCGGCCGCGAGCGAAGTGGCCATGGGCCGAACGCCCATGTGTACCTGCGGCTACGTCAACTTCTGGCACGGCGTGGTCAACAGCGCGGAGAACTCCCAGCACATCACCGACTGGTACACGTTCTCGCACGTGATCCACGGGATGGGGTTCTACGCCTTGCTGTGGCTGGTCGCGCGGCGGGCGAAGCCGGGCTCACGATTGGTGTCGGCCGTGGCCCTCGAAGCGGCGTGGGAAGTCTTCGAAAACACGCCGTTCGTCATCAACCGTTATCGCGCCGCCACCATCGCGCTCGACTACTACGGCGACAGCGTGCTGAATTCGATGTCGGACATCGCGGCGATGATGTTCGGCTTCTGGCTGGCGCGGCGGCTCCCCGTGTGGGCCACCCTGACGCTGGTCGTCGTCCTCGAGGTGTTCGTCGGCCGCGATGATTCGCGACAACCTCACGCTCAACATCCTCATGCTGCTCTATCCGGTCGAGGCGGTGCGGCAGTGGCAGCTGGCGCAATGAGGCGATCCGAGTCTCTGGAAGCACGTGCTCGGCCGCGCCCTGGATAGCGAGGTCCACGAGCGCGGTGGCCGGCGTGGCCTCGGCATTGATCTCGGCGGTGAAGGCGCCGAGCCGCCGCGCCTGATCCACCAGGCCGGCGGCTGGATACACGACGGACGAGGTGCCGACCGTCAGGAAGACGTCGCAGGCGGTGGCCTCGAGGGCGGCGCGGAGATCGCCTTCGTCGAGCGCTTCACCGAACCAGACGACTGCCGGCCGCGCCGGCGCCTGGCAGTGCGGGCAGAGCGGCAGCCGCGGCATGGCCGTCCGCTCGTCGCGCCACGGCGTCGAACCGGCTGCGCAGCGCCCTCGAACACGACAGCTCCCAGATCGAGCCGTGCAGGCGCACGAGGCGCGCAGTGCCGGCACGCAGGTGCAGGTCGTCCACGTTCTGCGTGACGATCGTCGCGCCGCCGCCGCGCTGCGACCAGCGCGCGAGCACCTCGTGGGCGGCGTTGGGGACGCAGCCGGCGATCGTCTCGCGGCGCCAGGCATACCATTCCCACAGCAGGATCGGGTCGCGCGCGAACGCTTCCGGCGTGGCGAGATCCTCGGGGCGGTAGTTCCGCCACAATCCACCGGCGCCGCGGAACGTGGGCACCCCGCTCGCCGCCGAGATGCCGGCACCGGTGAGCACGGTGACGCGGCGGGCGCCGCGCAGCCGCCCGGCCAGCGTCGCGAGATTTGCCGGAACCATGACGGGCATCCTATCGCCGGTGCGGGGTAGGATCTGCCACGTCATCGGCGCGGCCCGCACACCACGCGGACCGCGCGACAGTGTCTGGCAAACCGGCTTAACGCCGGTTCGCTGTTCCGGAGGGGTCACATGCGGGTCCGAACCTACGTGCTCACCACTGCCGCGGCGCTCGCCGTCAGCTTCTCGGTGCTCGCGCAACAGCCCCCGCCGGCGGGGCCACCCCAGCCGCCGGCCGCGCCGCCGCTGGGACCGCCGGCGCCGTTCTACCCGCACGTCGTGGCGACCGGCCTGCGCGGCGGCTACCAGGTGGTGGCCACCGACATGAACAAGGACGGCAAGGTCGACCTGATCGGCCTCGGCTCCCAGAGCCCGGAGCTGTCTGGTTCGAGAACCCCTACTGGACGCCGCACGTGATCACGCGCGAGGCGCCGCGCATGGTGAACCTCGCGGCGGCCGACGTGGACCGCGACGGGATTCCGGAGCTGGCGCTCGCCTACGAGTTCAGCACCAACCGCCAGAACTCCGGCAAGATCGGCATCCTCAAGGCCGGCAAGGATCCGCGCGAGCCGTGGACGCTCAAGCAGATCGACGAGCTGCCGATGACGTCGCATCGCGTGCGGTTCCTGACCATCGGCAACCAGACGCTGCTCGTGAGCGCGCCGATCATCACCGCCGAATCGACCGACGGGTTCACGAACTCCAACCACACCGTCACGCCACTGCACGCCTACCGTCCGCCGGACTGGAAGCGCGAAACCATCAGCGAGGAGAGCAAGGGCGTGGTCCACGGCCTGCTCATCTCCGACTGGGACGGTGACGGGCGCGACGACGCGATCACGGCCGGCTACATGGGCGTGTTCGTCCACAGCCTGGGCAAGGACGGCAAGTGGACGCGTTCGCTGATCACGGCCGGCAACGCCGAGGAGTGGCCGCGCAGCGGGACGAGCGACGTCGTCGTCGGACGGCTCAACGGCAAGAAGTTCCTCGCCGCCAACGAGCCGTTCCACGGCAACCAGGTGGTGGTCTACACCGACGCGGGCGGCACCTGGGCCCGCACCACCATCGACGACATCATCAACAACTCGCACTCACTGGCGCTGGTGGACAGCGACGGCGACGGGACGTCGGAGATCGTGTCGGGCGGCACACGTGGCGCGCCCGGCACGGCGCGTGGCGCCAAGCCCGGCGTGTTCTTCTACAAGGCCGATGCCGCCGGGCAGAAGTGGGAGCGCATGGTGCTCGACGCGGCGATCGCCGCCAACGGCTGCGTCGCCGCCGACCTCAACGCCGACCGCAAGATGGACCTGGCCTGCATCGACGCCGGCGATCCGTGGTCGTTGAAGTGGTACGAGAACACGAGGAAGTAACCGGCCGGTGGGCAGGTGGCAGGTGGGACGGTGGGTCAGAACGTTTTACGTCCTACCTGCCACCCGACCTACCTGACCCTATTTCACGATCGCATCCAACGTACTCACCGTCACCGAGTGGTAGAGCGGGCGGGCGACGGCGTAGATGCGCATGGCCTCGGCCTTGCCCCAGTCGGTCTTCATGAGGTCCTCGAACAGCGGGCGCACGAACTTGCGGCGGCCCTGCGACAGGAGGAACCGCTCGAGCGCCGGCATCGCGGGCTCGTAGTGGTGGCGGATCGCGATCCGCAGCCAGTCGAACAGCACTTCCGAATTGCGCCACTCGGACAGCCCGAACTGCTGGTCGAGCGAGGCAAGCCGATCCGCTGGCAGCGTCGGCGGCAGCTGGGCGAGAAAGTACTGCCACTGCTGCGTGCTCCAGTCCTTGGTGCGCAGCGACGAGGCGCTGGCGCCGCGCGCGAACGCCTGCGCCTGCTCGCCAGCGCCCTTGAGCTGCGCCGCCTGCGGCACCACCGCGTTCTCGGGAATCGCCGGCCGGTAAATCCAGTCCTCGAGCCGCACCTTGGCTTCGACGGCCTTGTCGGTGAGCAGATGCGCGCGGATGTCCGCCAGAAACGCCGTGGTCGTGATCGGCTTGAACGCGTGGCGCTCGAAATAGCCGCGCAGGTAGCCGTCGAATTTCTCGCGGCCTACGGTCTGCTCGATGAGCGCCAGTAGTGCTGCGCCCTTCTCGTAGGGAATGGTCGTCGCCCCGTCGTCGGGGTCGCGGCCTTTGAGGTCCACGTGCAGGATGGTGTCCTTCGACTGCATGCCGCCGAGGCGGTCGATCTCCACCGCGAGATCGCGCCAGCCCGAGCACGCGGAACACTTCGGCGCGCGGCTTGCCGTAGACCGCCTCCATGATGCGGTTCTCGACGTAGGTCGTGAACCCTTCGTTGAGCCAGAAGTCGCTCCACGTGGCGTTGGTCACCAGGTTGCCGCTCCACGAGTGCGCCAGCTCGTGCGCGAGCAGTGATACGAGCGACTTGTCGCCGGCCAGGATCGTGGGCGTGGCGAACGTGAGCCGCGGATTCTCCATCCCGCCGAACGGGAACGACGGCGGCAGCACCAGCACGTCGTAGCGCCCCCAGAGATACGGTCCGAGCAGCGCTTCGGCGGCCGTGACCATGTTCTCGAGGTCGGCGAATTCAGCCGCGGCCGCGGTCACGACCGCCGGCTCGGCGTACACGCCGGTGCGCGCGCCGATCTGCCGGAACGCCAGATCGCCGGCGGCAATCGCGATGAGATACGGCGGAATCGCCTGCGTCATGCGGAACTCGAACGACCGCCCGCCCGGCGCCGTGATGCCGTCGGGTGTGAGCTGCTCGGCGCTCATCACCGCGCGCAGCTCACGCGGCACGGTCACCCGTGCGGCGTAGGTCTGGCGGATGCCCGGGCTGTCCTGGGTGGGAATCCAGGTGCGCGTGAGGATGGCCTGCCCCTGCGAATAGAGATAGGGGTGCGCCTTGCCGGCGGTCTGCGACGGCGCGAGCCACTGCAAGCGCGGCCGCGGCGGGCGAGGTGCGATAGCCGATGGTGATCGCGTTGACGCCAGGCGGCAGTTCCACGGTGAGCGGCCGGCCGAGAATCGGGTCCGCGGCCCCGAGCGTGAACTGGAGGGCGCGGCCGTCCTGCGCCGTGGCGCTCTCGATCGTCAGGTCGCGGGTATCGAGGACGATCTCAGTGGCCGACGGGGCCCGCTCGACGCTGAGCGTCGCCTTTCCCGCCAGCGTCTTCGCGTTGAAGTCCGCGGTCAGATCGAGCGCGACGTGCGTGACGCGCGCCTCCCAGGGACGCGCGAAGGAATGGATGTCGCGATCGGCCGGTGGCGGCTCCGGCGCGGCGCGCTCCTCGCCGCCGCCCGAACTGCACGCGGCCGCGACGAGCACGGCCGTGATGGAAAGCCAGAGTGGAATCTGCACGGCGCTATCGTCGTTATTGCAGCGCCTTCGACAGGCTGACGAGGTTGGCGAACATGCCGGTACGCGCCGGGCACGCCGGCCGGCAGCTGGCGGAACCAGGCGTAGGACGTGTAGACGTAGCGGCCCTTGCCGACGTCGGCGTACACCTCGCCGCCGCGCTGCGGCGGCTCGCCGGGATCGGCCGGTCTCGAGCAGCGGCGTGTAGCGTGCCGTCGAAGGTCCCGAACGCGTAGAGGTTGCGCTCCTGCACCCAGCCGTCGAAGTCGGCGCTCGGTGATCGCGTTCGGGAAACGTGAAGACCGGATGGCGCGGCACGAGGATCGTGACCGGCGCGGTTTCGTCGGTCACGCGGGGATTGCCCTCGGTCTTCACCGGATACGGCGGCAGGTTGCGCGCCGACGTAGTCGGTCTGCTGGTACTGCACGATCAGCGTGCCGCCGCGCTCCATGTACTCGCGCAGCCGGCCGTGGTTGGCCACGAAGTCGGGCCGCGCCTCCGAGGCGCGCACGCCGACGACGATGGTGTCGAAGCGCGACAGGTCGCCGGTGGCGAGCATGTCGGGATCGATCGAGCGTGACGTCGAGGCCCATCCGGCGCAGCGCGTCGGGCACCTGATCGCCGCTGCCCATGATGTAGCCGACCTTCACCGCGGCGACCTTGAGATCGAACACCTGCGACCCGCGGCGACGGCCGGCGAGTAGAGCCGGTGGGTCTGGATGTGCGGGTAGGCGATCGTCTGCACGTCGCGAGTATGGACGGCGCCGCCGACCACGGCCTCGGCGGCGATCTCGAAGCTGCCGGCCGTCCGCCGCGCCGGCGCGGTGACCACGAACGTCGCGGCGTCGGCGTCGCCCTTCGCTGGCGAGCGCGAACGGCGCCTCCGCCGGTGCCGCGGTCCAGCCCGCGGGCAGCCGCAGCCGCACGGTGCCGCGCATCGGCCTGGCCGAGTAGCTCGTCGTGCGCACGACGATCCGCTGCGTGTTCGGTGCGCTGCCGCTCGGCACGATCAGCAGCCGCGAGTCGAGGCCCACGGCGACACGGCGGGCACGACGTTGACGTTGCGGCGCAGCTCGCCGCGCACGCGATCGCCGGTGCGGAACTGCATCGGCCGCGAGACCGTCACCGAGGCGCCGCCGATTTCGAGCGCCACGTCGGCCGCGAGCAGCGGCGGATCGAACGGCATCGTCCGGGGTCCGCCCGCCGGCCACTGATACATGTCGCCGGCGCGGGGCTGCACCAGGAAGTAGGGCTGGGTGGGCGCCGCGTCGGCGGGCACGGTCACGCGTAGCGCGATTCCGCGTGTCGGCGTCTCCCGCCGGCCAGGACCGCCTTGCCCCTGCGCCTGGCCCGGCCCTGACGGCGGTGGCGGTGGCGGCGGAGCGACGGTCCAACCCATCGGGCCGCGCAGGGCCGCGCTCGCGATCCTGACGAGCGACGCGTCGGCGAGGAACGTGCGCACCGACACGTTCAACGTCCCGCCCGGCACCACCGTCTCGGCGTCGGCGAGCGGATCCACGACGACGCCGGCGGCGCGCACGAGCGCGTCCGTGAAGTCGTGTTCCTTGGCGGCGAGCAGGAAGTCGGCGTCGGCCCGCGCCTCGGCCGGGGCCGCGAGGCCACGCACCGCCTGCGCGCGCGGCGCGCGTCGCCGTCAGGCCGGCGGCGAGCGGCGGCACGAGGCGCGCGGGCTCGAGCGGCTGGTACGTCGTCAGCGCCTGCCGCGCGGCGTTGGCGATCGCCGTGAGCTCGGACTGCGCAGCGATCCCGGCGGGAAGGCCCGCGGCCTCGCCAGTCCGGGCAACCGAGACGTCGATGCCGTCGAAGATGGATCGCTCGCCCGCCGCGGCGGGCGCACCCGACGGGGCCTCGCAGCCGGATCAGCCCGGACGCCGCCGGACCGAGCGGCTCGATGGTGCCCATCTCCTGCGACTTGTGCTGGCTGCGGCCCTCGGCGGCGATCTCGGCGTAGGTGCGGCCGATCGCGCCGGATCCATCACGCCGGTCTGCGACGCTGATCGTCGGCGCGTTCGCCGGATCGGGGCGGAAGCCGGCGCCGCGATAGAGCTTCTTCGGCTGCCACGGCCGCAACCCCTCGGCGAGCTGTTCGGGAAACTGCGTCGGGATCGGCCGCCGCCTTGAACGCCAGCGGCGTCAGGTAGCCGGCCATCTGATGCTGGCCGTGGCCGTCGGCGGGCGTGCCCGAGAAGCGCGAATAGATCACCAGCGGCCGGAAGGTGCGGATGACGCGCACCATGTCGCCGAGCACGTCGCGCTCGTTCCACTTCGCCGCCGCCTCGGCGCGCGTCTTCGAGAAGCCGTAGTCGAACGAGCGCGTGAAGAACTGCTCGCCGCCGTCGAGCCGCCGCGCCTGCAGCAGTTCCTCGGTGCGGATGACGCCGAGCGCGTCGAAGAGCTCGGGGCCGATGATGTTCTGGCCGCCCTCGCCGCGGTTGAGCGACAGATAGGCGACGCGCGCATGGTCGCCGCGCGCCATGCGCGCGATGAACGCTCGAGTCCTCGTCGTCGGGATGCGCGCCGGTGTGGAGCGCGCTGGCGGTGGTCTGCAGCCGCTCGAGCACCTGCGCCAGCCCGGCGGCCCCCAGGTCGTAGACCGGCCGGACCTGCGCCCCCACGGGCCGCGCGGGCGGACACAGCCACCGCCACGAGACACACCACGGCCAGGGCCACACGGGTCCGCATGGCGTCGAGGATATCAAAGGGGGCAGGTGGGCAGGTGGGCGCAGGTGGGAGGCAGGAACGGGCGCGGCCCGTCCCGGTTCCGGGCGACGCCGTCCCAGGCGCGGACGGCCTGCCGTGGCCGAGCGCCGGCCCACGGCGGTTTTCGACCGATCATCCTGGCACCGCTCTTGAGATCGGCAGGAGCCCCCATGCTGAACGATCTTGCGCCAGGCGCTTCGCCTTTTCGGCCGCGCCCCCGGGTTTGCCGCCGCCGCGGTGGTCTCGATCGGCCTGGCGATCGGGGCCAACGCCGCCATCTTCAGCCTCGCCGACGCGCTCTTCCTGCGGCCGCTCGACGTGCCGGATCCGTCCGGAGTCGTCACGCTGGGCACCCGCCCGTGGCAGGACGACGGCCGCCACTCACTGCCCGACTACGCCGACTTCCGCGCCGTCAACCGGTCGTTCGCCAGCCTGGCGGCAGTCCGCACCGTGAGGGCCGGCATCTCGAGCGAAGCCGGGACGTCCACGGAGCTGCGGGTCGGCTTCGCGGTGACGTCCAACTTCCTCGCCACCTTCGGCGTGCCTCCCGAGGCCGGGCGCGACTTCAGCGCCGCCGAGGACCAGGTGGCCGGACGGGACGCCGTGGTGCTGCTCGGCCACGACTACTGGGTGCGCGAGCTCGGTCGGGACCCGTCGATCGTGGGGCGAACCGTGCGGCTGAACGGCCGGCCGTTCGACGTCATCGGCATCGTGCCCGACGGATTTACCCACCTCTTCGACCTGGCGCGTCCGGCCTTCTTCGTCCCGGTGACGATGGCGCCCGTCGCTCGACGGCGATCGCCGACGACGCGCAGCTCACCGATCGCGGGCAGCGCCTGTTCACGGTGAAGGGGCGCCTCGCAGCCCGGCGTGTCGATCGAGGCCGCGAGCGACGAGGCCGCGACGATCTTCCGTCAGCTCGCGGCAGCCCACCCGGAATCCAACCGCCGGGTCGACGGCGTCGTGCTGAGCGAGCTGCGCAGCCGCGTCGCCGGCGACCCCTACACCCCGCTGCTCCTGGGCTTGCTCGGCACGCTGACGTTCGTGCTCCTGTGCATCGCCTGCGGCAACGTGGCCAACCTCACGCTTGGCCGGGCAAGCGCGCGCACCCGCGAAATCGGCGTGCGCCTGGCCATCGGCGCCGGCCGCGGGCGGCTGGTGCGGCATGCTGCTGACCGAGAGCCTGGTGCTGGCGCTGGCCGGCGGCGCGGTCGGGCCGCGGTGTCGCCGCCGGCGGCATCGCGCTGCTGCGGGCCTTCGCGCCGTCGTCCGGGCCTCGACGTGCCGACGCCGCTGCTCATCGAGCTCGACGCGCGGGCGCTCCTCGTCACGTTCGCGATTGCGGGCGCGAGCGCGCTGCTCTTCGGCCTGGCGCCGGCGCTGCGGGCCGGGCGCACCGACGTGCTCTCGGCGCTCAAGCCCGGCGCCGGCGACCACGGCCGCGGGCGCATGATCGGCCGCTCCACGCTGGTCGTGGTGCAGGTTGCCGGCTCGCTGGTGCTGCTGGTCGCCGCCACGCAGATTGCGCGCGGCCTGTCGTATGCGCTCGACAGCGACCCGGGATTCAGCACCGATCGCCGGCTCACGATGCGGCTCGATCCGCGGCTGGCCGGCTACTCGCCCGAGCGCACGCGAGCAGTTCTATCGCGAGCTGACCGCGAGGGCCGCGGCCGTGCCCGGCGTCCGTTCGGTAGCGCTGGCGACCAGCCTGCCGACGGCGGCGGGCTTCAACGCGATCGCGGTGGCGCCCGAAGGCTTCACGTTTCCGCCCGGCCAGAACAGCGCCACCATCGCGTCCGCGTCGGTGGACCCCGCCTATTTCGACACGCTCGGCGTCCGCCTCGTGCGTGGACGCAGCTTCGCGCACCGCCGACCGCGCCGACGCGCCGTGGGTCGCGGTCGTGGACGAGACCTTCGCCGCGCGCTATCTCGGGCCGAGCCCCGCTCGGCCAGCGGCTGCGGTTCGTCGAGCTCGGCGGCCGCATGGCCGAAGTCGTGGGCATTTCGGCGGCCGCGCGCGCACAACTCCATCTTCATGCCGTCGCAACCGTTCATCTACCTGCCGCTCGCGCAGCATCCGTCGTCGCGCCTCACGCTCATCGCGCACACCGACGGCGACGCGGCGGCCATGGCCGGCCCGCTGCGATGCGGTCGTGCAGGCCATCGACGCCAACGTGCCCGTGTATCGCGTGGAGACCACGCGCGAGCTGTTCGACGAACGGTCGAGAACGCTGGCCAACCTGCTGACGGGCATCTCGACCTCGGTGGGACTCGTGGGTCTGACGATGGCGCTCATCGGCCTCTACGCCATCGTGGCGTATCAGGTGAGCCGGCGCACGCGGGAGATCGGTATTCGCATGGCGCATCGGCGCCGTGCAGGGACAAGTGCTGCGCATGATCGTGCGCCAGGCCGGCGTGATGGGCGTCACCGGCGTCGCGATCGGGACGATCATCAGCTTTGCCGCCGGCCAAGGGCTGACGTCGGCGCTCGGCACGCCAGGATTCGATCCGGTCGCTCTTTGCCGCGGTGCCGATTGCGCTGCTGGCGACCACGCTCGCCGCCTCGCTGATTCCCGCGCGGCGCGCCGCGACGAATCGATCCGCAGGCGGCGCTGCGACAGGATTAGTGAGTGGGGGCCGGCTTCAGCCGGCCCTGGGCCGCCTGAAGGCGGCCCCTACGTACGCGCTCTGCCCGTACACTAGCGGAGATGCCGACCGAGGTCGCTCCGCGACGCGATCGCCCGATTCTGGGGCTACACGTCGTTCCGTCCGCTGCAGCACGAAGCGATGGAGGCGGTGCTCTCGGGCCGCGACTCGATCGTGGTGCTGCCGACCGGCGGCGGCAAGTCGCTCTGCTTCCAGGCCCCGGCGGCGGCGGCCGACGCCGGCCTGGCGGTGGTGGTGTCGCCGCTCATCTCGCTGATGAAGGACCAGGTGGACACGCTGGTCGGCAACGGCGTGCCCGCCGCGCTCTACAACAGCTCGCTCGGCGCCGAGGAGAAGGCGGCGGTGATGCGCGGGCTCGCCGAGCAGCGCTACCGGCTGCTCTACGTCTCGCCGGAGCGGCTCGTCGGCGACGGCGGCGACGGCTTCCTGGCGCGGCTCGCCGCCTGCGGCGTGCGCTTCATCGCCGTGGACGAGGCCCACTGCATCAGCCAGTGGGGCCACGACTTCCGCCCTGAATACCGGCAGCTGGCGCGGCTGCGCGACCGGCTGCCCGGCGTGTCGATGCACGCCTACACGGCCACCGCCACGGCGCGGGTGCGCCGTGACATCGCCTCGCAGCTGGCGCTGCGCGATCCCATCGAGCTGGTGGGCTCGTTCGACCGGCCCAACCTGGTCTACCGCGTGCTGCCACGGGCCTCGCTGAAGGCGCAGCTCCTCGACGTGATCAAGCGGCACGAGAACGAGGCGGGCATCATCTATTGCTCGTCGCGGAAAGAGGTCGACGCGCTGGCGGCGTGGCTCTCGGACTCGGGCATGCCGGCGCTGCCCTATCACGCCGGGCTGTCGGACGCGGAGCGCGCCTCGAACCAGGATGCGTTCCTGAGCGAGCGGGTCGATCTCATCGTGGCCACGGTGGCCTTCGGCATGGGCATCGACCGGTCCAACGTGCGCTTCGTGGTGCACGCCGGGGCGCCGCGGTCGCTCGAGCATTACCAGCAGGAGTCGGGCCGCGCGGGCCGCGACGGGCTCGAGGCGGAGTGCGTGCTCGTGAGCTCGGCGGGCGACTTCGTCCGCTGGAAGATGATGCTCGAGCAGAACGGCGAGCTCACCGACGCCGCGCGGACGCTGCTGAAGCAGATGGAGCGCTACGCCACCGGCGTCGGCTGCCGGCACCGCCACCTCGCCTCGTATTTCGGCGACGCGTATCCGCCCGGCGAGTGCGCGGCCTGCGACGCCTGCCTGGGCGAGCTGGAGTCGGTGCCCGACCCGGTGCCGATAGCCCGGAAGATCCTGTCGTGCGTGGCCCGCGTGGGCCAGCGGTTCGGGGTGATGCACGTCACCAGCGTGCTGCGCGGCCAGGCCAGCGAGCAGGTGCTGTCACGCGGCCACGACCGTCTCAGCACGTTCGGCCTGATGCGCGACGAGCCGGTGGCGGCCGTCCGCGGCTACATCGAGCAGCTCGTGGGCCTCGGGCTGCTGCAGCTGACCGACGACGCGTATCCCGTGCTGTCGATTGCGGGCCCGGGCGTAGCGCTGCTGAAGGATGCGGCGGCGGGCCCGGACCTGGCGCTGGCGCGCCAGCGGACACCGGCCAAGGGCGCGCCACGGTCGCGATCGCGAATCGAGACCGAGTCGTGGGATCACGTGGATCGCGGGCTGTTCGACCGTCTGCGGGCGCTGCGGCTGGATCTCGCGCGGGCGCGCGGCGTGCCGCCCTACGTCATCTTCCACGACGCCACGCTGCGCGAGATGGCGCGGCTGCGTCCGGCGTCGCGGGCGGCGCTGCTCGACGTCAAGGGCGTCGGCGCACGCAAGGCCGCCGAGCTCGGCGACATGTTCCTGCTCGCGATCGCCAATCACTCCGGGCAGGCGTAGGGCGGCTGTAGCCGGCCGCCGGCCGCCTGAAGGCGGCCCCTACGAATGATTGACCTCGTCGCCAACTCGAATCACCTTCCCCGCCTGGCTGGACGCGATGCGGGTGTTCACGGTGAAGCGGTAGTAATGGTCGAACAGCGCGGGCGACGCGCTTGCCGGAAAGTGCGCTCGCCGAAGCTCCGCGAACCGCTTCTGGAACCCGGGAGTCGCTTCACCGGTGGCGGCATCGCGCGAGGGCACGGCACAGCGCGCGCACGGATTGATCGCCTGCACCTCGACGGCTGCCCACGCCCAGCGCGCTCGCCGTAGAACGCGTCCTCCCAGAACGCGTCCACGCCGTCGATCTCGATGTTGGCACGGAAGCGCCGCCGCACGGCCTCGACCGTCGAGCCCGAACCAGCCGGCCACGGCGGCGACGGACGCGGCCGACACGAGCGTCGGACCCGGCGAGTCGAGATCGTCGGGAAAGCCGACGTGTGCGTCCTCGGTCCAGGTGAGCGCCTCACCCAGAATGTCGCCGCATGCCGCGGCAATCGCGGTGCCCTGCGCGTGAAGCCCGTAGGTCCTGCCGTCGATCGTGACCTCGCGTGCCGACACGTCGAAGCGCGCGCCGATCCGGTGAATGTTCGGGAAATTCTTGCCGTTGACGAAACGCCCACGCGCGTCGAGCAGCGCCCAGCGGCGATCGCACTCGAGCGCCCCCGACGGCAGCACGCGGGCCGACGTGACGTCGGCGGGGGGAAGGCCCTTGACGGGATGGATTCTGAGCAGGCTGACCGTAGGCAAACGCCGACCCGCCCCTACTCTCGAAGCGCCTTCGAATAGTAGATGCCGTTGAACAGGAACTTGAAGGTGCCGTGCGACTGCGCGCGGTAGGTGATTTCGGGCCCGAACACCAGCACGCGACCGCGGCCGAGCGGCGCGTCGATCACCGCGGCGCCGCCATTCAGGTAGCGCTGGCCGAGCGCCCAGCCGCTGCGCAGCGGCGCGGCGTTCGGATACCACGCGACCCGGCGCGCGCCACCGGTCGCGCGCGCGTCGAGCTTGAACACCGGGCTGTCGTCGAAGAACACGTCCACTCCGGTCTCGAACCCGTAGCCGAGGGGCAGCGTGTTGTCCACGGCGACGCGCAGCACCGATCCCGGCACGTAGTGCTTCTCGCGCGGCAGCGGCGACCAGCCGCCGCCGCGGCCAGCCTCGACCAGCGCGTCGGAGATGCCGAGACCGAGCCGCCCGGCCATCCTGCTCGCGCCGCCGATCAGCACCAGCGTGCCGCCCTGCTCGACGAACTGCTTTATTCGCGGCATGGTACGGCCCCACGAGATCCGGCCGGCCCGGGCGCGATCCTCGGCCGGGGCGTCGTCGGGCACGAACGGGCCGGGAGCGCTGTCGCTCCCGGGGATGGCGTCGGTGGGCAGCACGAGCACGTCGAACCGGCCCGCGAGATCGGCGGTGTCGAGTGTCGCCGGGTAGACCACCTCGAACGGGAACTCGTAGCGCTCGAACAGCCATCGGATCCACCCGCTCGCGCTCGAGCCGCCGTAGCGATCCCACAAGCCGACGCGTACCGGCTGCAGCTTGAGCCGCGCGCCCGCGGGCGGCGACGGCACGCCGGTGAACACCAGCCCCAGGTCGGCCGCGGCCTGCTCGATACCGGCCGCGACGCGCCGCGCGCGCCAGCCGCGGGGATGAACATCGTGCCGGTGGCGCCGGGCGCACCACCCGCCGTGCGGTCGGCGGGCCAGTAGACGTCGTGGCCGGCGCGCAGCAGGCGATTGACGGCGACGAACGCGTCGTTCTGATGGTGGCTGACCAGATATCCGGCCGGGGTGTCCGCGCCACGCACCGCGCCCGCCGGCGGCCGGGCACTCGGTGAGCACCTCGAATGGACCGTCGAACCCCTCGAGCACGCGATCGAACTTCACGCCCATCTGAAACGCCAGCGTCCAGCCGGCGTTGTCGTACGGCGGCACCGGCGGCCCGCCCGGGTAGGCGAGATCGTGCGGGTGCTCCTGCGGCTCGAACATGTCGAGCACGTGCGGACGGAACGCCTGCGCCGTCTTCACCACGAGCGATCCGGCGGGATAGCGCTTGCCCTGCCACCGTGAAGCGCGCCGGTGGCGCGGTGCACGGTGACGCCGCTCTCGAGCAGCGCGCCGGCGAACTTGAGCGCGGTGAGGAAGTCCGGCTGGTCGGACGGCAGGATGTAGCCGCGCGCGTCGCGCTGGCGCGGGTCGCGGAAGAGGCGCTCGAAGGTGCCGGCCTCGACGCTGCCGCTGCCTCCGGCATCGGCCCTCGCAGCCTCGACCCGCCGCGGCGCCGGCGTCCACGAGTCGCGGCTGCCGCGCTCGATGGCATTGCGGCCCATGCGATAGACGTTCATGAGCAGCGTCTCGCGGTAACGCGAGGCGAAGTCGAGCACCGCCCGGTTGGCGGTCATCGAGTAGTCGATCGACTGGCGGAAGCGCCACGGCTGCGGCGCGATCGGATACGGCAGATCGCCGCTCGGCAGCTGACGCTCGGGAACGAAGGGAATGGCGGTCGGCGTCGGCCCGCCGATCGTCTCGGTGAGCAGGCCGATCTGGTTGTGGAAGTAGGCGGTCGTCCGCAGGCCGCCGTTCCACCACGCCGAATAGGTGGAGCCGCCACGCGTGGTCACGCCGGGCTTGCCTTCGGCGGCGAAGCGCGCCTGCATGGCCGCGCCGACGAGATCGATGCCGGCCGGAATCAGCGGATCGAACACGTAGTTGAACGGATCGCGGAACGGCGGCGCGAACATCACCGTGCCGGCCGGTCCGGCCTGGTGATGGTTGTAGACGATCTGCGGGAACCACTCGCGAAACAGCACGCGGTTCATGTTCCGCGTCTCGGCCTGGCTCGACAGGTAGAAGTCGCGGTTGTTGTCGTGGCCGACGTACTTCTGGTACGGGCGCGGAACGCCCGCGAGCGAGCGCGAGCGCGGCTCCTTCGCCCGCATGTACCAGTCCGCCACCAGGTCGTGCCCGTCCGGATTGGCGTGGACGGCGAGCACGATGACGTCGCGCAGGATGCGCGTGCGTCTCGGCGTCGTCGCCGCTCGCGAGCTGATAGACGAGCTCGATCAACTGCTGCGCGCCGAGCACCTCGCTGGCGTGGAGGCCGCCGTCGATCCACACCACGGCCTTCCCTTCCTGCGCGAGGGCTCGGGCCTCGCCGTCGCTCACCCCCTCGGCGCGCGCGAGGCGGCGGGCGATGTCGCGGTAGCGATCGAGCCGCGCCAGGTTCTCGGGCGCGCTCACCACCGCCATCCACTGCGTGCGCCCTTCCTCGGTGCGCCCGATGTCGACCAGCATCATGCGGTCGGACTGCGCGTCGAGCGTCTTCCAGTACCGACTCGAGCTGACGGTAGGTGGCGAGAAAGTAGTCGTCGCCGATGGCCGAGCCGAACGCCGCGCGCGGCGAGGTGATCGGCGCCCGGCGCCTGCGTCTGCGCCGGAGCCAGGGCGCCGGCGACGAACAGGGCGACGAGCACCAGGACGCGCGGGCGGTTCGACATGCGGAACTGAATCGTGGGTATCCGTAATGATACGGCCTGCCTCGGCCGGGATCAGGAGAGCACGAAGATCGCGCGCGTGTAGATCACCTGAAAGCCAAAGCGTTCGAACGTGCGTTGCGAGATGCTGCCAGGGTCGACGCTGGCCGTGACGATCTCGGCCCGGCCGACGCCGGCGTTGAGCGCATGGGCGACGACCGCATGCTGCACGCCGCGCCGCCGGAACTCGGGCAGGGTGGACGTGCCCGCGATCAAGCGCACGCCGTCCATCAGGTAGGCACATCCGGCCCCGGCGGGCTCCCCGTCGCTCCACACGAGCAGCCGCTCGAAATCGGGATGGATGAAGCCACGCATCACGCCGGCGACGCGGTCGAGCAGATCCGGCGGCGTTGGCACCGCCGATGGGAGCCGAGCCATCTGCCGCGACAAAGCCCGTGGCCACCACGCGCAGCCAGACGGCGTCGAGGTCGCCGGTCGCGGGCGTCACGCGCAGCCCCGCCGGCGCCTCGAAGCGATTGGCCGCGCCGAGGCGCCGCGCGAGCTGGTTCTCGAAGCCCTGAAGCTGGTAGCCGCGCTGCGTGAGCCGGGCAGCCACGCCGGCCGCGGCCAGCGGGCACAGCTCGATCTGCACCGGGATGCCGCGCTCGTCGTAGAAGGCTTCGATGGCGTCGAGATCCTCGTCGGCGACCGGCACGCCGAGGCCGAGGCCGAGCACCTTGTTCAGCGGCGAACCTTCGTGGGAACACAGCGCGCGGCCACCGGCGACCTCGAGCGACGCGACGCCGTCGGGCCGGCCGGCGCCGGCCGCCACGGCACAGAAATCGATCTCGGCGCGGTCGATCCGTCGCGCCAGCTCCAGCGTCGCGTGTAGCATTGATAGACTCTACACTCGCCTCCAGTCCCTATGAAGATTGCCACCTGGAACGTCAACGGCATCCGCGCCCGCCAGTCGGAGCTGCAGGACTTCCTCGAGCGCGAGCGCCCCGACGTGCTGTGCCTGCAGGAGATCAAGGCGTCGCTCGATCAGCTGCCGCTGTGGCTGGCCGACACCGAGGGCTACTGGTCGTACTGGCACGGCGGCAAGGGCTACTCGGGCGTCGGGCTGCTGGTGCGCAAGGAACACTGCGTGGAGTCGCCCGGCTTCCTGCATCCGCCCTTCGACTTCGAGCAGCGCATCGTGACGGTGCGGATGCCGCAGGCGACCGTGGCGTCGATCTACGTGCCGAACGGCGGCAAGGACTTCGCCGCCAAGATGCGCTTCCTCGAGGCGATGGATGCGTACGCCGCCGAGTTCGCCGCGGCCGGCGAGCCGCTGGTGCTGTGCGGCGATCTGAACGTGACGCGCACCGACATGGACGTGCATCCGAAGGAGCGCAAGCCGCGCGCGACCGGGCAGCTGCCGGAAGAGCGTGCGCTGCTCGAGCGCATCATCGGGCGCGGCCTCGTGGACGTGCAGCGCATGCTGCACCCCGACGACGCGGAGCTGTTCACGTGGTGGGCGCCGTGGCGCAACATGCGCCAGCGCAACATCGGCTGGCGTCTCGACTACGTGCTCGCCTCGAGCGCGCTGGCCGGGCGCGCCGAGTCGTGCGTCGTGCAGCGCGAGTTCGGCACCAGCGACCACGGCCCGGTCATCGCCGTCTTCGGTAGCCGGTACGTCAGGTAGGCAGGTCAGGTAGCTTGGTGACAGGCTGAGCCTACGACTCCGCCCACCGACTCCACGCCGTCCAGGCCTCGGCCACTCCTCGCCGACGGCCAGGTGGTTCAGGATGAAGTCGGCCTGCCGGAACGCCTCCTTCAGGAGATCCGCGTCGAGCGGCGCGGCCGCGTCGCGGCACTGGCGCGCGGCCTCGACGCGCACGAGCGCGAGCGCCGCCTCGAGCCCGCGCACGATTGTCGCCACGCCGCGGCCCTGATACGCGGTCCACGACGCGAACGCCTTGGCCGCCACATACCGCCGCGAGCGGCGCCGGAAAGCGCTGCCATTCGGGAACGACGTGCGCGTCGAACGCCTCGTCGAGCCCGGCCTCGTCCGGCTCCGGCCGCATCTCGTCGGGCACGCACTGCATCGCCTCGCGGTGCGCCGCCAGGCTGACCGCCAGCGACGCGTGCGGCGCGCCGTGCACGACGTCGCGCGGCAGCCGCGCCACCGCGGCACGCAGCGGCTCCGCCACCGCCGGTCCACGTCGCGCAGCGACCGACGCGTCGACGCGCCATCGTCGCCAGCGCCGACTCGGCATCGGGCGCGGCGGCGCACACGGCCACCATGTGCCGTTCCCACGCGGTGTAGCCGTCGAGGTCCATCAGCACGTCGGGACGCAGGAGCGGCGGCAGGTCGTCGGCCGTCGCCGTCAGGCCGTCGTAGTCGGCCGGCGGAAACGCCGGCGGGCTCTCGACGATTTCGAGCGGCACGTCGTCGCGGAACAGCAGCGAGGCCGCGGTCGGGCAGAAGTGCGAGAGCGTGATGAACGTGCCGCGCGCGTCGTGCCACCGCCAGACGCGGGAACGTGCCGGCAGGTCGTGGCGAGCGCGTCCTCGCCCAGGTCGCGGTGAACGATGCACAGGCGCGAGTCCTGGTCGAAGAACACGCACGCGCCCGACTCGTGCCGCTCGAAGATCGCCGCCGCGTCCTCCGGCAGCGCCGGGTCCGCCACGAACGGATCGAGGCCGGCTGCCGCTGCTGAGGTCGTCAGGCGCCCGGTCGCGACGGCCTCCTGGAGCGACCGGTAGACCCGGAGCTCCATCGGCACGTCCCAGTGCATCGTGCAGCAGACGCCCGAGTGCCGGCACCGGTAGTCGGCGTGAATGCTGAGAGCCCAGACTTTCCCTGGCTTCGATTTTTCGCTCAAGTGCCTGTCCATCAAGGAGTTCGCGGCTCTTACAGAACTATTACAGTGGGTTCGCGCGGTCCCTGCTATCGTCCAGTCCGTACGTTACCGAACACCCAAGAGGAGGAAGACGTTCGTCCATGGCCACTGTGAACCTTCTGTACGGGCGTAAGCACCAGCGGGGCGTGAACTGGATCACCGCCATCGCGATGACCGCGTTTCACGTCGGCGCCGTTGCCGCCCTGTTCTTCATCGACTACGGGGCCATTGCCGTCGCCTTCGTGCTCTACGTTATCGCGGGAAGCCTCGGGCATCGGCATGGCCTACCACCGCCTGCTGACCCACCGCAGCTACAAGACCCACAAGTGGGTCGAGTACTTCCTCACCCTCTGCGGCACGCTCGCGCTCGAGGGCGGGCCGATCTTCTGGGTGGCCACGCACCGCATCCACCATCAGCGCTCGGACAAGGAAGGCGACCCGCACACGCCGCGTGAGGGCACCTACTGGGCGCACATGGGCTGGATCATCCGCGGCGAGGGCCTGCACCACGACGCCTCCGTGCTGGCGCGCTACGTGCCGGACCTGTCGCGCGATCCGTTCCACGTGTGGCTGTCGAAGTGGCACTGGATGACGAACGTCGTCGTCGGCTTCGCCCTGCTCGCCGTCGGCGGCTGGACCTACGTGCTGTGGGGCATCTTCTTCCGCACCACCTTTGGGCTGCACTCGACCTGGCTGGTCAATTCGGCGACGCACCTCTGGGGCAGCCGCCGGTTCCAGACCCGCGACGACTCGACCAACAACTGGTGGGTGGCCATGCTCGTCGTTCGGCGAGGGCTGGCACAACAACCACCACGCGCACCCGACCAGCGCCCGTCACGGCCTGGCGTGGTACGAGTTCGACTTCAACTGGATCGGCATCAGCCTGCTGAAATCCGTCGGCTGGGCCTGGGACATCAAGGTGGCCAAGATCAAGCAGCCCGTCCCGCACGAAGAGAACGAGCAGATGATCCCGGAGGAAGCCACCGCCTAGCGCTGGTCCTTCGCTGGACACGCAGGGCAGGTAGGCAGGTGAGCAGGTAGGCAGGTCGAAGCCGCCCACCTGCCTCTGCTGCCCACCTGCCACCCACCCGCCCACCGCGACCTGCGACCTGCTACCTGCCCGCAGCGCCGGCGTCCGACCTTAGAATTGCGCGCGTGACCCGGCGCCAGAAGACGATCGCGTTCTTCGTCACGCTGTGCGTCCTGCTGGTCGCAGCCGCGGTGTCGCTCAACGTCGGCTGGATTCTCATCAGCGGCCGCCGGGTGGCGGCGCTGGTCATCGGCGTGGTGCTCTTCGGCCTGATCATCGCCGGGCTCATCGTCTACACGGTGTTCCTGGTGATGGAGATCAAGCGCAACGAGGAGCACGACAGCTTCATCAACGCCGTCACCCACGAGCTCAAGACGCCGATCGCGTCGATCCGCCTCTACCTCGAGACGCTGCAGTCGCGGGAGGTGAACGACGGGCAGCGGCGCGAGTTCTACGACATCATGCTGGCCGACG
Organism: uncultured Acidobacteriota bacterium; assembly: GCA_963731785.1. Classification (GTDB taxonomy): domain Bacteria; phylum Acidobacteriota; class Vicinamibacteria; order Vicinamibacterales; family UBA2999; genus DASYRM01. The sequence continues at coordinate 60,052 of CAVSWX010000019.1, read as the reverse complement.
CCGACCGGCTGCACAACACCGTCGACCAGGTGCTCAAGGCCGGCGTGCTGCGCGAGAAGCCGGGGGCGACGGGCGCGCGCGCCGCCGTCGTGGACGTGGCGGCGCTGGCGCGCGAGTGCGTGGAGCTGGCCATGCTGCGACATCACCTGCAGCCCGTCGGCGGTCGAACTGCAGATTCAGCAGGGCGCCTCGCTGCTCGTCCGGGGCGACGCCGAAGAGCTGCGCACGGTGCTGGCCAACCTGCTCGACAATGCGGTCAAGTACTCCGGGACGCAGGTCGGGGTGGTCGTGGCGGTGGTCTCCCCCGCCCCGCACTCGCTGTGGGTGCGCGTGGTCGATCGCGGCGTCGGCATCCCGAAGCGCCAGTTGAAGCGCATCTTCAACCGTTTCTACCGCGTGCAGCCGCTCGGCGTGAAGGCGGTGAAGGGCACCGGGCTCGGGCTCTACATCGTGCGGGCCATCGCCCGCGCGCACGGCGGCCGGGTGTTCGCGCACAGCGAAGGCGAGGGCCGCGGCGCCACGTTCACCGTGGAACTCCCGCGCTTTACCGGCGACGCCGACGCCGTGGCGCTGCAATCGAAGCCCGCATGAGCCGCATCCTGGTCGTGGACGACGAGCCGCACCTTGCCGACGGGCTGCGGTTCAACCTCGAGGCGGAGGGCCACGAGGTGGCCGTCACCTACGACGGCGAGGACGCGCTGGAACTGCTGCTGCGCGGCGACGACGCCTTCGACGTGGTCATCCTCGACGTCATGCTGCCCGGCAAGGACGGCTTCCAGACCGCCGCCGAACTGCGCGCCGCCGGTCAATACGTGCCGATCCTGATGCTGACCGCGCGCGGCCGCGCCGACGACGTGCTGCGCGGGTTCGAGGCCGGCGCCGACGACTACCTGCCCAAGCCGTTCGAGCTCGCCATCCTGCTCGCGCGGGTCAACGGCCTGCTCCGGCGCCGCCGCTGGAACGAGCGCGACACGCCGCCGGCCGACGACGCGGCGCCCGACTCCTACACCTTCGCCGGGCGGGTGCTCGATTTCGGGGCGATGGAAGTGCGGGCGCAGGGCCGATCGTTCCGGCTGACGCAGATGGAGAGCGAACTGCTGCGGTATCTCGTGCAGCACCCGGGCCAGGCCGTGTCCCGCGGCGCCATCCTCGAGAACGTCTGGGACCTGCACGGCAGCACCGACACGCGCGCCATCGACAACTTCATCGTCCGTCTCCGGCGCTACATCGAGGACAAACCTCGTCCCCGCGGTTCCTGCTGACGGTGCGCGGCGTGGGATACCGGTTCGTGCCCGGAGGGAGCGTCGGAGACCTGAGGCAGGTAGGCAGGTAGGGAGCCAGCGTAGGGCAGTCATCGCCAGGGCGTTCTCTACCTACCCGACCCACCTGCCTACCCGGCCCACCTGCCAGTACAATCGCACGCATGGCGAGCGACACGATCGAGGCAGAAGGGCACCTGATCGACTCGGGGCTGCTGTCGGCGATCTTCGACAAGATCATCGAGCACAAGGCGTCGTACGAAGTCCTGACCTTCACCATCGGGCGCACCAACGACGACGCGTCGCGCATCCGCATGCGGGTCACCGCCGCCGACAAGGCGGGGCTCGCCGAACTGCTGCAGCAGCTCACCACCTTCGGCGCCCATCCCGAGCGCGAGCGCGACGCCTCGGTGAAGCCGGCGGAAAAGGACCGCTGCGTGCCCGGACGACTTCTACTCCACCACCAACCACCGCACCCAGGTGCGCGTCGGCGGCCAGTGGGTGGACGTGGAGAAGCAGCGCATGGACGCCGTGATCGTGGTCGCCGGCGACAAGGCCGAGTGCCGCAAGCTGCGCGACGTGCAAGCGCCGGCGAGCCGGTGATCTGCGGCCACGGCGGCATCCGCGTCACGCCGGAGTTCCGCGAGCGCGACCGCCACGGCTTCGCGTTCATGAGCAACGACGTCTCGTCGGAGCGGCGCGTCGAGGGCAGCGTGGCGCGCATCGCGGCGATGATGCGCGAGGTGAAGAAGGCCGGGCGGCCGCATCGCCGTGGTGGCCGGTCCGGTCGTGGTGCACACCGGCGGCGTCGAGCACTTCGCCGACATCATCCGCCGCGGCTTCGTGGACGTGGTGCTGGCGGGCAACGCGCTGGCGGTGCACGACGTCGAGTTCGCGCTCTCGGGCACCTCGCTCGGCATCGACCTGATTGCCGGCGCCCCGGTCGAGCAGGGCCACCGCAACCACATGGCGGCCATCAACTCGATCAACCGGGCCGGCGGGTTGCGCCAGGCCGTCGAGAGCGGCGTGCTGACGTCCGGCGTGATGTACGAGTGCGTGAAGAACGGCGTGGCATTCGTGCTCGCCGGCAGCATCCGCGACGACGGGCCGCTGCCCGAGACGCTGATGGACCTCATCGACGCGCAGGAGCGCTACGCCGCGGCGCTCGCCAACGTCCAGCTCGTCCTGATGCTGTCGTCGATGCTGCACAGCATCGGCGTCGGCAACATGCTGCCGTCGTGGGTGCGCGTCGTGTGCGTGGACATCAACCCGGCCGTGGTGACCAAGCTGAGTGACCGCGGATCCTCGCAAACCGTTGGCGTGGTGACAGATGTCGGCCTGTTCCTGCACCGGCTGGCCGAGGCGCTGCGCGACTAGCGGCGCGCCCGGCGCGCGGACGCGTCCCGGGGAGACGACTGCCGGTTTGCTATCCTGAACCCATCATGGCCAAGCGGGTCGTCCTCTTCCTTGTCACCAACATCGCGATCGTCCTGACGCTGTCGATCATCCTGAGCGTGCTCGGTGTGGGCCGCTACATCGGACCGAACGGGCTCGACCTGGGCAGTCTCGCAGTGTTCTGCTTCCTGTGGGGCATGGGCGGGTCCTTCATCTCGCTGCAGATCTCGCGCTGGTCAGCCAAGCGGATGACGGGCGTGCGGCTCGTGAACGGACGGACCGGCGACCCCACGGCCGACTGGCTCTACAGCTCCGTCGAGCAGCTCACCCGGAAGTCCAACCTGCCGATGCCCGAGGTCGGCATTTACGATTCGCCCGAGGTGAACGCGTTCGCCACCGGCCCGAGCAAGAGCCGCAGCCTGGTTGCGGTGTCGTCCGGCCTTCTGCGCTCGATGCGGCGCGACGAGGTCGAGGGCGTGCTGGCCCACGAGGTGGCCCACATCGCCAACGGCGACATGGTGACGATGACGCTGCTGCAGGGCATCGTCAACGCGTTCGTGATGTTCCTGGCCCGCATCATCGCCTATGCCTTGACCAACCGCGGCTCGCGCGACGACCAGGGCGCGGCGCCCAGCTTCATGCTGGTGATCGTGCTCGAGCTCGTGCTCGGCGCCCTCGGCATGATCGTGGTGGCCTGGTTCTCGCGCCAGCGTGAATTCCGCGCCGACCACGGCGGCGCGTCCCTGGCCGGCAAGTCGAGCATGTTGAACGCCCTGCGCCGCCTTGGTGCCAATCGCGAGGCCATCGACCCGCGGCACGAGGCGCTGGCGACGATGAAGATCAGCGGCAAGTGGACCGGGCTCTTCTCCACGCACCCGCCGCTCGAGCAGCGCATTGCGGCGCTCGAGCGCGCGCAAATCAGCTAGCTGCTAGACGCACGACCGGTCGCGGGGCCGTAGGGCGGGGCTTCGCGCCATCCCGCCACCCACCCGTCCTCACTCCCGCGGCCGCGGCCACCACGTTCAGAGGGCTCCGCACGTGATTCATACGACTCTTGTCTCGACCGAGACGCTCGCGGCGGCGCCCCCGGGCGACTGGGCAGTGGTGGACTGCCGCTTCGACCTCGCCAACGACACGTGGGGCCGCGAGCAGTACGCCCGCGCCCACGTTCCCGGCGCCGTGTACGCCAGCCTGAACGACGACCTCTCCGGCCCGCGCACCGGCTCCAACGGGCGTCATCCGCTGCCCTCCGACGACGCCCTCGTCGCCACGCTTCGAGCGGCTCGGCATCGGCAACGCGACGCAGGTGGTCGCCTACGACCAGGACGCCGGGGCCTATGCGAGCCGCCTGTGGTGGCTGCTGCGCTACGCCGGGCACACGGCGGTGGCGGTGCTCGACGGCGGCTTCGCGAAGTGGACGGCCGAGGGCCGGGCGGTGCGCGCCGGCGTGGAGGCGCGGCCGGCGCGCCGCGTTCCGCCCTGCGTTCAACCGCGGCCTGCACGTGACGGTCGACGAGGTCGCGCAGCGCGCGAAACGACGGGCGCACGCTGCTCGTCGACGCACGCGCGGCGGAACGGTTCGAGGGCCGGTCCGAGACCATCGACAAGGTCGCCGGCCACATCCCGGGGGCGCACAACCGCTTCTTCCGCGACAACCTCGCCGCCGACGGCACGATGCTCGACGCCGGCGCGCTCCGGGCCGCCTTCACACAGGTGCTGGGCGGACGCGCCCCGGCCGACGCGGTGATGTACTGCGGCTCCGGCGTCACCGCCTGCCACAACCTGCTGGCCATGGCCCACGCCGGGCTCGACGGCAGCCCGCTCTACGCCGGCTCGTGGTCCGAATGGTCGAGCGATCCCTCTCGCCCAGTGGAGACCGGTCCGCCCCGGGGCCGGGAAACGCCACGGTGACCGCGGTCGCCGAACGGGCGGAGCCGTCGGTCTGGTCCACCCTCAACGAGGCGGTCCGCGGCTCGCACCAGGACTTCACCGAAGCGCCCATCGGCCGCGCCGTCGTGCTGCTGGCGGTGCCGATGGTCCTCGAGATGCTGATGGAGTCGGTGTTCGCGGTGGTGGACATCTTCTTCGTCGGCCGGCTCGGCGCGAGCGCCGTGGCCACGGTGGGCCTCACCGAGTCGTTGATGGTGATCGTCTACGCCCTGGCCATCGGGCTCTCGATCGGCGCCGTCGGCCACCGTCGCGCGCCGCATCGGCGAGAAGGATCGGGAACAGGCGGCGCTCGCCGCCGTGCAGGCCATCATCCTCGGCATCGGGATGGCGGTGGCGATCGGCGCCGTCGGCGTCGCTGTTCGGGCCGCAACTGCTCCGGCTGATGGGCGCCACCGACGACGTCTTGAGCATCGGGTCCACGTTTCCCAAGCGTGATGGTGGGCGGCAGCGGCACGGTGCTGCTGCTCTTCCTGATCAACGCGGTGTTCCGCGGCGCCGGCGACGCGGCGATCGCGATGCGGGTGCTGTGGTTCGCCAACATCATCAACATCGACGCTGGGCCCGTGCCTGATCTTCGGCCTCGGCCCGTTCCCCGAGATGGGCGTGACGGGCGCGGCCGTCGGCACGACCATCGGGCGCGGCTGCGGCGTGCTCTACCAGCTGTATCACCTGACGCGGCCCGGCGGGCGCCTGCGCGTCGGCCGGCGGCATCTGCGCTTCGACGGCCGGACGATGCGGTCGATCCTGCGCATCTCGCGGCACGGCGACGTTTCAGAACTTCATCGCCACCGCGTCGTGGATGGGGATCGTCCGCATCATCTCGGCCTTCGGCAGCGCCGCGGTGGCCGGCAACACCATCGGCATCCGCATCATCCTGTTCGCGCTGCTACCGTCGTTTGGCGTCAGCAACGCCGCCGCCACGCTGGTTGGTCAGAACCTGGGCGCCGGCAAGCCAGATCGCGCGGAGGCCGCGGCGTGGCGCGCCGGGCTGTACAACACGATCTGCCTCGGCGCCATGAGCCTGGTGTTCCTGATCTTCGCGCCCTGGCTGATCGGCATCTTCACGAGCGACCCGGAGGTCGCGGCCTACGGCGTCCGCTGCCTGCGCATCGTCGCCATCGGCTTCGCGTTCTCCGGCTACGGCATGGTCCTGACCCAGGCCTTCAACGGCGCCGGCGACACGCGTACGCCCACCCTGATCAACCTGGTCGTGCTGTGGCTCTGGGAGATTCCGCTCGCGTGGCTGCTCGCGGGCCGCGCAGGGTTCGGACCCACCGGCGCGTTCATCGCCGTGAGCATCGCGTTCTTCACCCTCGCGGGCGTCAGCTCCTGGCTCTTCGCGAAGGGCCACTGGAAGCACCATCGCGTGTAACGCCGTCCGGTGGAGGCCGCGCAGTTCGGCCAGCACCTGGCGGCCCGCGTCCACCGCGCTCAGCGTGTCGTAGCAGCGCAGCGGCCCTTCACACGACGAATAGCCGATCTCGCGATACAGCGAGGCCATGGCCGTTTCGTCCACCACCCAGGGTGCGTCCGCGAGCTCGAGCGCGTGCCGCAGCTCGTGGCCGAGCATCGCGACGCCGACGTCGCTGGACGGACTGAGCTCCAGGGTCACGCGCACGTAGCGGTAGCCGCCCGCCGACGTCAGGAACTGGGTGGCCGCCGCGGTGCTGCCGAACAGCGCACCCCGGCGCAGGTAGACGATCAGGTCGGACGCGGCGAGGCGTTGCAGGATGGCGCGGAACGTCGGCGAGTGGTCGCGGCCGCGTACGACGGCATCGGCCAGCTGCAAGTCGTCGGTGCGCAGGAAGGGCGGCGCCGAGCGGCTCGGCCGCGGCGTGCGCGCAGCCTGCGAGCAGGGCCACGGCGGCGAGCCACCAGCGCGCACGCGATGAACGGACGGCGGGGAAGGATGGCGGTGCGTGTTCGGTCGAATCCATGACGAGTCTCCTGTTCGGCCGCAAAGCGGAGCGGCGCGGCGCACCTGCGGTGCGCGGACAACGTCGTCGTGGACGCCCGTGTTGCCTGGTTGTAACCCGGCCTGCCTCAGGGTCGACGTGGTGGAGGCTGCCGGACGCGAAACCGGCGGCTGGTGTTCAGACCGCCCGACGTTTCTCAGTGCAAGCGGCGCACCAGCGGTTCGATCGGCGTGAGCCGGAGACGAGAATCGATGGATTCCGGCGGTTTCTCCGGCAAGGCGGCGCACTCACCCTCGGCGGACCGACAGCCGCGTCGACAACGCTGTACCCCCCTCGACGCGGAGGCACACGTTTCTGTGTGCGTGCAGATCCGTGCAACCGATCAGGAGCCGGCGCCGTCGGTCTCGGGCACGTCGGTGTCGGGCTCGCCGGAGCGCAGCCGGCCGCGCGCGCGCTCCGCGAGCCGGGTGTAGCCGCCGCGGATCCGTTCGAGCTCGTGCTCCTCGAGCTCCTCGAGGTCGAGCAGCGCGTTGTGCGCGCCCGCCGTGACCCGCAACAGCTCGTCGAGCTTCACCTGCATGGCCTCGGCGTCACGGTTCTGTGTGCTCTGGATGAGGAACACCATCAGGAACGTAATGATGGTCGTGGACGTGTTGATGACCAGCTGCCAGGTGTCGCTGTAGCCGAAGAAGGGGCCCGAGATCAGCCACGCGACGATGAGCCCGCAGGCCAGGACGAACGACCATGGCCGCCCGGTCGCGCGCGACGTGGCCTTGGCGCACCGGGTGAACACTGAATGCGATTTCGTTGGACGCACGAACGCACCTCCGGCTCAAGGCTAACGCAGCCAGGACGGGTAGGGCAGGTGGGCGGAGTGCGGCAGGCAGGTGAGACCGCCCGTGAGAGGGCGGTCTCTTAGACCGCCCTGAAATCAGGCGTCGGCGTGCGCGAGGAGCGGCGTCACCGTGACCGTGAAGCCATGCTGGTTCGGCGCCGCGTACTGGCGGTGAGTGCGGATGCGGGAATAGGGAATCTCGACGAGCGTGTTCTGCTCCGGCTCCGGGTGCGGCTGCACCTGGATCGTGACTTCCTGAGGCGCCGTCGTGAGCTGGCGGGCCGCGTCGGCGGACGCGAACCCGACGAGCGTCACGTCGCCGCTCGCCAGCTTGTGCGTCTCGTAGCTCCGAAAGGAGCGCGTGGCGAACAGGGGCGCGGAATCGAGGCCCGGAGAGTAGGTGTATCCGTAGACCCCGGCTGGCAGCTGCTTGATGCCCGTGCCCTCTTCGGCGGCTGACACGAGCCGCACCTGATGCGCCGCCCGTAAACCTTCCTGCTCGGGCGTGTCGGGGGTGTTCGTGTAAACGACTCGGCTCATCCAGTGATTATAGGTCGCTGGCCGGTCCGGCGACCAGCCACGGGAACGCGATCCGGACCGCGGACAGTCAGACGCCCACGCCAATCGGGCAGGAAACGCCCGTGCCGCCCAACCCGCAGTAGCCGTTCGGGTTCTTGGCCAGATACTGCTGGTGATAGTCCTCGGCGTAGTAGAACGTGCGGCGCATCCGCGATTTCCGTCGTGATCCGGCCGTAGCCCGAGCCCGTGAGCCGGTCCTGGAACAGGTCGCGCGACGCCGCGGCCGCCTGCCGCTGCTCGGGGGAGGAAGTGAAGATGGCCGAGCGATACTGCGTGCCGACGTCGTTCCCCTGCCGCATGCCCTGGGTCGGGTCGTGGTTCTCCCAGAACAGTTTCAGCATCGCGTCGAAGCTCGTGACCTTGGGATCGAACACGACGAGCACGACTTCGGTGTGGCCGGTCATCCCCGAGCACACCTCGCGGTAGGTGGGGTTCGGAGTGTAGCCGCCGGCATAGCCCACCGCCGTGGTGTAGACGCCCGGCGCCTGCCAGAACTTGCGCTCGGCACCCCAGAAACACCCCATGCCGAACACCACCTGCTCGAGCCCCGCGGGAAACGGCGGCGCGATCGCGTGGCCGTTGACGAAGTGCCCCGCCGGCAGCGGCATCGCCGCGGCGCGGCCGGGCAGCGCCTGCTCGGGGCGGGGAAGACGAAGCGCGGTCGCACTACCGAAGAGAGCCATGGGTCCTCGCTGTGAAAAGAACTTCCTCGCTGTAGGCTTTAGGCTCACGGCTCAAGGCATGGACCAAGAACGGCTCCGCCGTTCTTGGTCAGAGGGCACTCGTGACAAGAGCACCTGAAGCCCTAAGCCTGAGCCCTGACAGCAGATTATCGCTCCCTTTCGATGCCCAACGCCGCGCAACGGTTTCAGTTCGTGGCCGACCGCGGCGATGCGGGACGCCGGCTCGACCAGGCGCTGGTGCGGCGCGTCGAAGGACTCAGCCGGCTCTCCCGCACGACGGCGCAGCGGTGGATCGAGGCGGGCGCGGTCGAGGTGGATGGGCTGCGCGCGACGCGCGCGGCGACCACTTTGCGCGAGGGGGCCACGGTCGCGGTCATGGTGCCGGCGTCCGCGCCGCGACGATCACGGCCGGCGGCCGAGCCGTCGGCGCTCGACGTCCTCTACGAAGACGACGATCTGATCGTCGTCAACAAGCCCGCCGGCATCGTCGTCCACCCGACGTACAAGCAGACGGCCGGCACGGTGCTCAACGGGCTGCTCTGGCACCTGCGCGACGCGCGACGGGGTCACGCCGGGCATCCTCACCCGGCTCGACAAGGACACCTCGGGCCTGGTGGTCGTGGCCCTCTCGCCCGGCGTGCACGCCGCGATGCAGCGCGACGCTGCGGCCGGTCTGGTGCGCAAGGAGTACCTCGCGGTCGTGACGAAGGCGCCCTCGCCGCGAGCCGGGCGGATCACTCTCGCGCTCGCGCGCGACCCCGCCGATCGCCGCCGCGTCGTCCCCGCGTCCGCCGGGGCGCCGAGCGAGACGCGCTACGAGGTACTGGCCTCGTCGCCCGCCGCCTCGCTCGTCCGCTGTGAGCTCGTCACCGGGCGGACGCATCAGATCCGGGTGCACCTCTCCGCCAGCGGATGGCCGATCGCCGGCGATCGGCTCTACGGCGGCGCACCCGGAACGATCGCACGGCAGGCGCTGCACGCCTGGCGTCTCACCTTGCCGCACCCGGTGACGCGCGCGCCGCTGTCCGTCGAGGCCCCCCTGCCGGCCGATCTCGCGGCGCTCCTCGAGGCCGCCGGGCTGGACTTGCCGTAGCGGGCGGTCTTGCGGGTCTGAAGACCTGACCCACCTGACCCCACCGGTCCTACCCGTCCCACCAGTCCTACCTGTCCTACCAGTCCTAGAAACTCACTCCGTACAGCAGCTTGAAATTCCGGCCCATCTCCGGCGCCTGGTCCTTGATGAGCGAGAGATGGTTGCGATAGAGCTCGTCGGCCACGTTGTCGACGCGCGCCGTGATCGTGTGCAGCCAGGCACCCGATTGCACCGAGTACGCCGCATACAGCTTCAACAGGCCGTAGCCGTCGGTGGGCGTTTCGAGACCGGAGACGCGGTCTTGCTGCGCCGCGATGACGACGTCGCCGCCAGCCTGGAACGCATTGCGCTGGAAGCGCAGGCCGGCCCGGCCGCGCAGCGGCGGGATCCGCGGCAGGAACTCGCCCGTGTCGCTCACGGTGCCGCGCACGTAGTCGAAGCCGAACTCCGCGGTGAGCGTCGACGACAGGCGGACGTCGCCGTGTCCCTCGATGCCCTGCAGCACGCTGTCGGCGGCGACGTTCTCGACGATCGGGAACTCGCCGTCGGGCGCCGGGAGATCGCGCGCGGGGAACCGCGCCTCGTACAGCGGCAGCCGCGCGGCGAATTCCTCGTCGCTCAACTGGCGCCGGAACACGAAGTCGTGAACGGAATTGCGGAAGTAGGCCACCTCGCCCGACACCCGCGGCCCGCGCCAGCGCAGCGCCGCGTCGAAGCCCAGCGCATGCTCGGGCCGCAGTTCGGGGTTGCCGACTTCGAAGGCGAAGTTGCCGGGATGTGCGCCGAAGTAGAACAGCTCCTCGAGCGCCGGAATACGCGCCGCGCGCGCGAGGCTGAGGGCGATGGTCACCCGGTCGTCGGCACCTGCCGGGCGCAGCAGCAGTCCCAGCGATCCGGAGCCGGTGGTGAACGAGCGCTCCGGCTCCCCGGCAGGACGGTAACGCGCGTGCTCCACGCGGCCGCCGAACTGCACGGTGACGTGCGGCCAGGTCAGTTCTTCGTAGAGGAATGCGGCCGCGCCGCGCTGCGCGACCGCGGGTGACAGCGCTTCGTCGCCGCGCGCATCGAAGGCCCGATCCAGAAACGAGCGCGCCGACGCTGCCCTTGAGCCGCCCGAGCGGCCGGTGCGAGCCCAGGAGCTCGATCTCGGTGGTGTCGTTGATGAAGGCGGTTTCCACCTCACCCGCCGCCAGCTCCTCGTGCTTGTAGCGGCGCAGCGCCAGCGTGGCCCGGAACGAATCGAACGCGCCGGTGAGGTTCTCGCCGCCGCCGCGCAACGAGAACGCGTGGCGGCGCGGCGTCAATTCCACCTGTCCGTCTTCGACGACCGGGACGCCGTAGCGCGTGTCGTCGTAGCCGTAGCTCCCGCCGAGATATCCCTTGGCCCCGGTCCACGCGAGGCCGACGGTACCAAACCCGTTGCGCGACTGGGAGTTCACGAGGGGGCCGAGCGGGGTGTCGACGTCGCTGGACCGGCGTCCGCCGCCGCCGGCATGGAACGCAAAGCGGCCGTTGCCCGCCTGGATGTCCGCCGCGCCGCCCGCTTCGGTCGCGGCACTGCCGAGGTCGAAGAGCGCGCCGCCGTGAACGCCCGTCATCGGCCCGTGTCGGGATGTCGTTGGTGATCACGTTGACGAGACCGCCGATGGCGTTGGCGCCATAGAGCAGCGTGGCCGGACCGCGCACGACCTCGATGCGCTCGGCCGCCACCGGGTTGATGGCCACGCCGTGGTCGCCCGACTGGCTCGACAAATCGCCCATGCGCTGACCGTCTTGCAGGATCAGCACGCGGTCGCCGTCGAGGCCGCGAATCACGGGCCGCGCCGGCGCCGGCCCGAAGCTGCGCGAGTTCACGCCGGCCTGATTTTCGAGGGTCTGGCCGAGCGAGGTGCCGAGCTGCTTCGTCAGCTCCTGGCCGGACAACACCGAGGTCGGCTGCAGCGAATCGAACTGGCTGCGCGCTTCGGCGCCCACCGACACCACCTCTTCGAAGTGCAGTTCCGGATCGATCTGCAGTGTCACCGGCTGCGCCGACGGCGCCACGGCGATTTCGGTGCGGCGCGACGAGTAGCCGTCGGCTTTCACCATCAGGTGATACCGGCCGGCGGGCACGGCGGCAAACGAAAACGTGCCGTCGGCCGCCGACGTCGTCTCGCGGCGCAGTTCTTCGATGACGACCAGCCGCGCCCGGAATGGGCGCGCCCGAGAGTGAGTTGAGCAGCCGGCCCGAGACGCCGTCGGGCGGCTGCGCGTACACGGGAACGCCAAGACACAACAGCACGGCACACACCGCCGCGCCGAACACGTAGACACGCATGACTGGACTCCGCTGACAGCCGGCCAATGAACGCACGGCCCGCGCCGGCGGACGTGGTCAGACGCCTCGTCAGGCGAGCGGGCTATGCGAAGACGTCGACGGCAGGCGGAACGGGCGGCGCGCGGAGCGGGGGTTGAACGGCGGCGCCGGAATGGAACAGACCGATGTCCACGGCCTGCACCGCCAGGGTCCGGCTGGCGAGGGCGTGCGCCACCGACACGGACTGGAGGCTCGGGCCAAACGCGCGCGTCCAGTGGCAGAGCACGCAGTGCACTGGCCGCTCGCCGTCCGGCTGGCTCCGGGCTGCGAAACGCGTGCGCCGACGCGTCGTGCACGACGAACGCCGCGGCGCGGTCGGCGTCGTGATGGTCGAGCCCGTGCGTGAGCGCGGACCAGCCACCGACCGACAGACAGTGATGACCAGCACGGCCGCCGCGAGCACGCGGAGATGGCGCCGGAACTGGTACAGCATCAGCGCTCAGCGTAGCGCGCGGCCGCGGCCGGGACAAGCGCCGCGTCGCAATCTCAGCTACGATCGGCGCGAAGCATGCCGTTTTCACGACGGCAGTTCATCGGCGGCACGCTGGGCTCGCTCGCGGCCTGGCCTTCGCTGGCGTGGGCTGCGCGCCAGGCGACCGATCCCGGCCGCCTGTTCCGGCACGGCGTCGCCAGCGGCGACCCGCTGACCGATCGCGTGATCCTCTGGACGCGCGTCACGCCTTCCGCCGACGCCGGCCCGGTCCGCGTCACCTGGCGGGTCGCCGACGACGAGCGCTTCGAGCGCACCGTGGCGCAGGGGACAGTGGAGACGTCGGCGGCGCGCGACTTCACGGTGAAGGTCGATGCCGGCATGCTCCGGGCAGGCCGGAGGTACTACTACGCGTTCGAAAGCGGCGGCGAACGCTCGACCATCGGCCGCACCCGCACGCTGCCCGAGGACGGTGTCGATCGGATCCGGCTGGCCTCGGTGTCGTGCTCCAACTACCCGGCCGGCTATTTCAACGTCTACCGCTGTCTCGCCAACCGCGACGATCTCGACGCGGTGCTCCACCTCGGCGACTACATCTACGAATTCGCCAACGGGGTCTACGGCGACGGATCGGGGGCGAATCGCGTGCCGATGCCCGCCGGCGAAGCCAGCCACGCTGGCCGACTACCGCCTGCGGTACGCCACCTACCGCAGCGACGTGGATCTGCAGGCCGCGCATCAGGCCCACCCGTTCATCGCCGTGTGGGACGACCACGAGGTGATCAACGACTGGTGGCGGGACGGCTCACCCCGGCACCGCGCGGGCAACGCGCGTGGGCCGGACGCCTCGCTGCGGCGCTCCAGGCCTACCGTGAATGGATGCCGGTGCGGGAAGCGGCCGGCACCTTCCAGCTCTATCGCAGCTTCCGCTTCGGTCGGCTGGCCGATCTGCACATGCTCGACACGCGGAGCTTTCGCGACCGCCAGGCGCCACCACGCGACGCGGCGCTCCTGGCCGACCCGGCGCGCACGCTGATGGGCGCGGCGCAGGAGGAATGGCTGTTCGCCGGGCTGCAGCGCTCGCAGCGCGAGGGCACCGGGTGGCGCCTCATCGGCCAGCAGACGATGTTCGCGCCGCTGGCGCCCCCGGGCGTGCCGCCGCAGAACACCGACGTGTGGGAAGGCTATCCGGCGGCACGCGCCCGCATGTTCGACGCCATCGAGAAGGGCAAGCTGTCGAACCTCGCCATCCTCACCGGCGACATCCACAGCTCGTGGGCGCTCGACGTGCCGCGCAGCCCGCTCAAGGGCTACACCCCCGGCAGCGGCGAGGGCTCGCTGGCGGTGGAGCTCGTGACGCCCGCGATCAGCTCGCCGCCGCTCTTCGCCAGCGCGTCGCTTCGCGATTCGACCGCGCTGCTGCAGCTCTTCACGCCGCACCTCAAGTTCCTCGACGGCGAGCGCCGCGGCTACGTGCTCCTCGACGTCACCAAGGCACGGCTGCAGTCCGAGTGGTACCACGTCCCCGCCGTGGACGTGCGTTCGCCCGACGAGACGCGCGCGGCCGCGTTCGTGTGCGAGGACGGGTCCGCGAGGCTCTCCAAAGCGTGACCGCCCGGGCTGTGGCCGCGGGTCGAAGACCGCCCTCGACCTTCGCTACCAGACACCCGCGAGCTGTGCGAGCGCGTCGCGGGCAAGCACCAGTCCCGACGGAACCAGGAGCGTGCCGCTGGCGATGATCACGGCGTCGACGGCGCTGCGCATCCGCGACAGGTGCAGCCACCGCCGCAGCATCGCGAGCAGCGGCACGGCCAGGAACGCCGGCGACACGAGTGCGAGCCATCCCGCCACCGCGCCGGGCACCCCGCGCACGGCATAACCCACCGACACCACGTAGACGCCCACAGGGCCGGGCGTCGAGCGGCCAAACAGCACGGCGCGGCTCAACTGATCGTCGCCGAGCACGCGATGCGTCACGACGAAGTCCTCGCGGATTTGCGGCAGGCTCCCCATGCCGCTGAACGACGTCATCGTCGCCTTGAGCAGCAGCAGATAGAGCAACCCGAGGCTCACGACGCCTCCCGTGCCGGGGTCAGCGCGCCCCAGATCGCCAGCACGAGCAGCACGCGCACGGGCGTCGCGCCGGCCAGGAACAACGCCGCGGCCAGCGCGATCGACATCAGGGTCCAGGCCAGGCGCGACCCGCGCACGTGAGGCGACACGAGCGCCCAGGCGCTCGCGAGCACGAGGCCGGCGGCCGCCAGCGTGGCCACAGCCAGCGCAGCCCGCACGGGCGGCCAGCGATCGAGGCTCGCCGCGGCGGCGGTCATGGCGGTGACGATGGCGGCGCCCGGCACGGATCCGGCGGCGGTGGCCACCACCGTACCCGCCGCCCGATGGCGGGTCCAACCGAGCGCCGCGCAGTACGCCAGCAGATTGGTGCCGGGCGTGAAGCGCGACACCGCCACGAGCACCGCGTGCTCCCGTTCATCGAGCCAGTGGCGGCGGACGAGCGCACGGCGCATCAGTTCGATCGCGGCCGAGCCGCCCCCGACCGTGCGATTGGCGTCGCGGGCCACCAGCCAGGCCAGCGCCCGCAGCGGCGGTGTGCTCACACGCCGGACCGGCTCACGCGCGACACCGGGGGTTCGCCAGCTCCGGGTGTCGCCGCGCAAAGGCCAGGAGCGGTTCGTGCGGCATGCGTCCATACGCGTCCGTGCCGCTGAAGCTCCACGGCCACGCGCCCACGTACCCCTGGTCGAGCGCGAACTCCAAGTACTGCTCGAGCGTCGTCGGCGGCGGCGAGGCACCCAGCGGCGAATGCCGCGGCGCGTCGCCGGGAAACTCCCCCAGCAGCACCTCGCGCGACACGCCCAGCGCCGACGGCGGCAGGCCGTACAGATCGACGTCGCGACGCGGGCGCCGGGTGTCGGGATAGGTGTGCACCTGCAGCACGTCGAGGCCGAGCGCGGGATCCTCCCACGCCCAGAGGTTGCGGGCCCGGGCGCAGCCGAGCGTGGTCAGCGCCGCGCTGTGGCGATGGACCACCTCGCTCAGCCGCGTCACCAGCCCGGCCACCACTTCGAACGGCAGCGGCGCCGCGACCTGCCGGCTCGCCTCTTCCCACTCCTCGATCACGAAGTCCGGCTCGTTCATGAACTCGTAGGCGCTGATCGCGGGAGCCAGGTCGGCGCGATCGCCGCCGGATCCGTACCGCCGCACCAGCGGCTCGAGGACATGCGCGAAGAGCGCGCGCCGGCCGGCTTCGCTGCCCAGCACCTGCGCGCGGCCACGCGGCAGCCGCGCCTCGAACGCGCCGCCGGTGAGGGGATCCGGCACCATGGCGCGAACGCCGCTGAACATCCAGGGATGATCGAGCAGCACCAGATCGAGACCGATGTCGTGCGCGGCGGCAATCTCGAGGCCGGCGTCGAGATCCTCGAAGAAGTACGGATCGAGGCCCGCCGGCAGGTCGCGGTCGTCGTACATGATGCCGGCGCGGCCGTCGCAGAAGACGAACCAGCGGACCACCCGCAGGCCCAGGCCCGCCATGTCCGCGAAGTCGCGCTCGACCGCGGCGCGGCGTGTGGAGACGCCGAGATGCGATCCCCACACGTTGGCGCCGAAGTCGAGGCCGTAGAAGCTGCGCCCGCCGTCGGCGGACCACGGGTAGTTGCACCCGTGCAGGAACATTAGCGAGGCAGGCGGCGCCGCGCCGTCACTTCGCCTGCATCGACTGCAGGTATTTCTGGACCAGCGCGCCTTCGGGTCCCTTGTAGGCGCCGGCGTAGCGCCGCATCTTCGCCGCGTCGGCCACCGACAGCACCTGCCCGCCCTGCGTCAGCTCGAACTGGCTGACGATCGCCGCCAGCAGCAGCCCCTGGTCGGTGGGATGACGCGCGAGGAAGCCGTCGAGCACCGGCATCGCCTCGGCGTAGCGCGACGTCATCACGTAGGCCATGGCCAGGCGGCGCGAGATGTCGTCGTTGGCGGGCTGGGCGGCATAGGCGGGCTTCAGGATCTCGATGGCGGCGTCGGGAATGCCGTCGCGCAGCCGCGCGTCGGCGACCATGCGCGTAGAAGGCCGGCGGCCGCGGCTCGGTGCCCATCGACATCTGCCACACGCCCGCCGCGTCTCGATCGCGTCCGGCTGATGCGTAGCTCGCGCCGAGGAAGAACGCCGCCGGGAAGAACTCGCGGCGCGGCCCGGCGGCGAGCCCGAGCTGGATCACGGCCTGATCGAGCTGACCCTTGGCGTAGAGGTCGACGCCCTTGAGAAAGGTCGCGGCGGTCTGATCGCCCGCGCCGAGCGCTTCGATGGCCGCGGTGCCGTAGCGGCCGGCCCGTGCCTCGACGAGCGCGTCCTTCAGCGCCGGCGATCGCTTCTCCACGAGGTCCAGCATCGGTCCGAGCACGTCGCGGGCCATCGCCGAACCGGGATCGAACTTGGGCAGCGTGGAGGCAAACGCGCGCGCCGCGGCGGCACGTTCCGCATACGACACCGTGCCCGCGGTGGCGACGCGGTCGAGCGACGAACGGCCGCGTGAGCACGCCCACGGCCTGGCCGTCGCGCATGACCCGCGCGCGCGCGACGTAGCGTCCTGGCGGCAGGGCGCGCACCGGCACCAGCCCGGTGGCGACGCGCCACGTCGGCCGCGCCCCCTCGCTGAGCTGCGCCGGGGCGCTCGCGATCGAGGGGCCGTCGGGATCGTCGGCGACGTCGAACGACACGGTCGCCCGCTCGAAGGTGGCCGCGGCCGTGGAGTACAGCTCCATGTGCGCCGCGATCACCTCGTCGGAGACGTGCGGCTCGACGCCGGCGCGCAGCCCCTGGCCGGCTTCCGGACGCTGGCCGACGATCAGATCGCCGAACGCGAGCGTCTCGCCCGCCATCTTCCACGCGTTCACCTCGCGCACGACGCTGCCGCGGCGCCCTTCGGCGTCGACCACGCCGAACCGGAGCGTGTAGATGCCCGGGTCGACGACGACGCCGCCCAGGAAATCGAGCGGCTCGGCGCCGCCAGCCGAGGCCGGTTCGAGCGTGCGCTTGTCGGCGTAGTTGCCGGCGATGCGGTTGTCGTCGGCCACGAGCAGGTAGCCGACGGTGAACTCGCCCTTCGGCGTACCCGGCTGCCCCACCTGCGCCGACACCAGCAGGCGCACCTTGTCGCTGCCCGGATCGTGGTGCGCGAACGTGGTCACCCGCAATGGCAGGCCGGAGACGGCAAACGGCGAGAACAGCACATCGCGCAGGCTGTCGTTGGCCGACTTCGGCGCGTTCGCGGTCGGCGAGAGCACGAACGCCTGGCGCGAGCGGATCGACACGCCGCGGCGCCGCACGTCGACGTCGATGCGATGGCGGTCGCCCTCGCGGTCCTTCGGCCGCTGCTCGACGCCGAGCAGGTAGTAGGCGGAAATCTCCGAGCTCAAGCGCTCGAAAATCGGGTCGCCGGTGCCGGCGACGTAAAAGAGGGAGCCGAGCGACATCGATGCCAGCCCCTCCAGGCCCTGCATCTGGATGCGCCGATCCTGCGTTTCGGTGGGCGGCTGTTCGCCAATCGTCACGTCGCCGCGCTGCAGATCGAGCGCCATCACGTTGATCGAGGTGCGTGCGGCGCCGGCCAGGCCCACCAGCCGTCGCAGCTCGTTCTGGTCGTCGAGCGCCAGGCCTTCCGACAGCAGGATGAGCGACTTGTGCCCGTCCACCGTGGTGAGCTGGCGCAGGATCATCGCCAGCCCCGCCACCGATTCGTCGGTCTCCTCGCGCAGCCGCCGCGCGATCTCGCCCGCTTCGGTGACGATGTCGCGCTCGCACTGCGCCCGCTGCGAGGGCTCCGACACCCGGCACTCGCGGATGACGACCTGCGCCAGCGTGAGCTGATCGCGCCGGCCCGTGATCGCGATCGCCTCGGTGACGCCGATGTTGTGCTGTCCGACGATCGCGCGCTGCTGCTGGCCGATCAGGCCCTGCATCGCCAGCCGCAGTTTCAGCTTGTCGGTGGTGAAGTTGACGCGCGGCCCCGGTTCGGGAAAGACGATGAACGCCACCTGGTCGAGCGGGCTGAGGCGATCGAGGAACCGCGACGCCGCGGCCATGATCGGCCGGACCGAGCCCGGGCGGATGTGCATCTGATCGACCGCGATGACGATCTGTCGACCGTTGGGCGGCGTGAGATTGCTGGTGTAGAAGGTCTCGCTCTTGTCGGCGACCTGTTTCTTCGCGGCTTCGACGTCCACCTTCACGAGCTCGGCCGACACGACGCGGCGGACTTCGCCGTCGATCTTCACGGAGAACTCGGCGGCGCCGAGGTCCTCCACCGGCATGCCCCGGCCGTCCACGACGCCGACGTCGATGGTGATGAGGTCGATGCCGGTACGGAAGGTCGGCTGTGCCGTCTGCGGTGGCGCGGCCGGCGGCGTCTGAGAGGCGGGCGGCGTTTGAGAAGCCGGCGGTGTTTGAGTCGCCGGCGGCGTTTGCGAGGCCGGCGGGGTCGGGGGCCCTTGTGGGGACTGCGCGATGACGCTCGATGACGCGAGCGCCACCGCGACGGCGGCCGCAGCGACGAGAGTCCGCATCGTCATGGGTGGATCCTAAAGCAGGTGGGCGGGTAAGCAGGTGAGCAGGTAAGAGCTTTCTTTCCCCGCGGTCCACGACGGCCGGCGCCCCCGCCGACCCACCTGCCTGCCTACCTGCCCACCTGCTCACCTGCCCACCCGCTTCGCCGCACTTGACAGCCTCTGACATCATGTAAGATGCGCCATTAATGGATGATTCAAAGGTTCCGTCGATGTCGGCCACGGAGGCCGTTCTGCTCGATCTCCTGGGTGAGGGCGAACGTTTCGGGCTGGAGCTGGTGGCGCACGTCCGACGGCCGGGTGAAGCGCGGATCGGTCTACGTGACCCTGGCGCGGATGGAGGCGAAGGGCTTCGTGGAGTCGCGGCAGGAAGAGCGTCCGGCCGGCGCGATCGGGCTGCCGCGCCGGTTGTACAAAGCCACCGCCTACGGCGCCACCGTGCGGCAGGCGTACCGCTCGCTGCGCGAGGCCATCAGCCTGCGGCCCGCGGAGGCACGGTGATGGCCGCCCCCGTGCTGTATGCACCGGGTGTGAAAGGCCGGTGGCTCTCGGCAGCCGCCCGCCGCTGCTTCTCGCCCGAATCGTTCGAACGGCTGGTCGAACCGGCAATTGCGGATCTGCAGCACGAACGGAGCGGCCGCGTCGGCGCGTTCGTGGACGCCTACGCGACGGTGTGGATCGGCATGGCGGCGGCGTGCGATCAGGGCATCGCCGAGCGGGCGCGGGGGTTCGTCCGCGACAACGAGCTGATCACGCTGACCGCGCTGGTCCTCCTGCACACCGCGCACTCGGCGTGGATGGTGGTACTGCTCCTCGGCCTGGACGGACGGGTGCAGCTGAAGGGCGTCATCGCGTCCGCGCTGGCCTCGCTGCCGGCGCCGGCCGTGCTGGCGGTGTCGAGCGTCGTGGGCCTGTACTTCCTGCGCGCGTTCGCCACCCGCGTGATGCGGGGGCCGGCGGCGGCGCACCTCTCGATCACGGTGCGGGTGGCCAAATGATCGGCGCCGCCCGCAACGGCGGCGGACGCGGCCTGGAGGCCCGCGGCCTGACGAAGCGCTATGCGTCGGTGGCCGTGGTGCGGGCGGTGGACGTCATCGTGCGGCCGGGCGACGTGATCGGCTATCTCGGACCCAACGGATCGGGCAAGACGACGACCGTGCGCATGATCACCGGGCTCACCGAGCCGAGCGAAGGCTCCGTGCTGCACGATGGCCGCAGCATCTTCGGCGACCTCGTCGGGTTCCGCCGCCGTCTCGGCTACGTGCCGGAAGAGGCGCACCTCTATCCCTTCCTCTCGGGACGCGAGTACCTCGAGCTGGTGGGGCGGCTGCGCGAACTGCCGGTGGCGCTGCTCGAACGCAAGATCAACAGCCTGCTCGAGCTCTTCGGCATCCTCAGCGCCGCCGATCAGCCGATCAGCGGCTATTCGAAGGGCATGAAGCAGAAGGTGCTGATCAGCGCCGCGCTGCTGCACGACCCCGACCTGCTGATTCTCGACGAGCCGGAGTCGGGCCTCGACGTCACCGCGGTGCTGGTGCTGCGCAGCCTCATCACCGAGCTGGCGCGCCGCGGCAAGGCCATCCTCTACAGCTCCCACATCATGGAGTCGGTGGAGCGAGTGTGCTCGCGCGTGATGGTGCTGCACCGCGGCGAGGTGGTGGCCGACGACTCGGCCAGCCGGCTGCGCACGCTGATGTCCCGCGACTCGCTCGAAGCCGTGTTCGCGCAGCTGGTCGTGCACGACAATCCCGACCGCACCGCGTCGGACATCGCCGACGTGGCCGCGCTGCGCGCCTGAACGAGGCGGGCCTGAGACCAGCGATCATGTGGCTCCGCCTCGTTCGCACAGTGTTTGATTGCCCGGCCTTCGGCCGGGCGTAGAGAGCCATGTCATCCGAGCCGCGGCGGCTGCTCACCGCGCATTTCCTGCGGCGGCTGATCGACGACGACCTCATCTCGCCCAACGCCGACCGGCACGAGAGCCTGTCGATGATCTGCGCGATGCTCGTCTCGCTCGGCCTGTTCGTCTCGGTGATCATCTCCACCCGCTACCTGTTCAACCCCTACCTCACGCCGGGCATGGCCTCGGTCTCGGCGCTCTTCGACCACTTCCTGTTCACGTCCGCCGCGATGACCGCGACGGCGCTCGTGACGCTGCTCGCGTGGGACGGCCTGGCGGTGGACGCGCGCGACGCGTCGGTGCTCGGCGCCATGCCGATCCGGACCCGCACGATCGTCGCGGCGAAGTTCAGCGCGCTCGTCCGCTTCGCAGCGATGTTCGCCGCGGCGCTCAACCTGGCGCCGAGCGTCATCGCGCCGGCACTGATGGTGTCGAAGCTGCCGCTGTCGTTCGTGCAGTTGATGGCGCTGATTCTCGCCCACGCCCTGGTGGTCACGCTGGCCGCGGCGTTCGGGTTCTTCGCCGTCCTCGCCATCCGCGGCCTGCTGCAGGCGGTGCTGGGGCGGACGCTGTTCACGCGGATCGCCCCGGTGGTGCAGGCCGTGCTGCTCGTGAGCGTCGCGTCCGCGTTCCTGCTGCTGCCGGTGGTGGCCTCGCGCGTCAACCGGACCTGGCTCGAGCCGCAGTCGCGCGCGGCGATGATGGCGCCGCCGCTGTGGTTCGTGGGACTGCAGGAGGTGATGGTGGGCGACATCCTCGCGAACATGCCCCGGCCGACCGGCCGGCGAATGCCGCCGCGGATTGCCGAGGCCGACGCCCGCGCGACGCGGCTCTACGCGGGCGCCCGCACGCTCTTCCCGGGCCTGGCGGTCACGGCGGCCGTCAAGCTGGCGGCCGTCACCATCCTCGCCGTCGTGCTCTTCGGCTGGAACAACCGTCGCATGGTGGCGCCGCCGCCGGCCGGCGCCATGGCCGGGTGGCTTCGGCGCGGCTTCGGCGCGACAGCGCGTCTGGCGATCCGTCATCCGGAAACGCAGGCGAGCTTCTTCTTCACGCTGCAGGCCCTGCTGCGCAGTCCGCAGCATCGGCTGACGATTGCGGTCTCGCTGGCGGTCGGGCTCACCGCAAGCGTGTTCGCCGTGGCCGTGGGCAGCGCGGCCCGGCGCAACGCCGCCGACGCGATGACCGCCGGCGTGCTGGCGGTGCAGCCGGTGCTCGTGGCGGCGCTGTTGACGGGGTTCCGGCACGCCGTGCGCGTGCCCGCGGAGCTCGCCGCCAACTGGGCGGTGCAGGTGGCCTGGGCCGGCGATACCCGCCGGCACATTGCGGGCGCGAAAGCCGCCGGTGCTCTGCTCTTCGTCGCGCTGCCGGTCCTGGTTCTTCTACCGCTTTACGCCCTGCTGTTCACGCCGCGCGACGCCGTCGCGATCGCGCTGTGCGGGGCTGGCCGGCGGCCTCGCTCACGCTCGAGGCCATCTTCCTCGGCTATCGCAAGATGCCGTTCGCGTGCGGCTACCTGCCGGCGAACCTGAAGACGCTGGCGCCCATCGCCTTCGTGTCGTTCGTCTTCTTCACCTACCAGTTCGCGCACCGCGAGCGCGCGGCGCTCGCAGTCCGGCACCGCGCTCGAGTTCGCCGCGACCCTCGCCGTGCTGTTCCTCGTCCTCCGCGCCATCGACGCCGTGAAGCGCCGCACCGTTCGTCCGTTCGAGTTCGACGAAATGCCCGAACCGCCGACACAACGCCTCGGCCTGAGTTGAGCGCGTCGGCCTAGCCGCAGGTACGCAGTGCACGCGCCGCTAGAGCCGTCTGGTCCACCTAAGCTACTGTATAAGCTGGCTTTACAGTCATCTCATCAGTTCTGCAACACGCCGGGTGCTATGATCGGCGGCCCGGCCCCTCAGTGGCCCACCGTCGTCATGGATCAGCCACTTCAGCGCACCTCCGTAGCCGAGTCGTCCGACGGCGAGAGCCTGCCCGCAATCAACCTCAAAGACCCGTCGCTGTACATCAACCGCGAGCTCAGCTGGCTCGAGTTCAACCAGCGAGTGCTGGCCCAGGCGCAGGACACGCCCACCCGCTGCTCGAGCGCGTGAAGTTCCTCGGCATCACCGCGACCAATCTCGACGAGTTCTTCATGATCCGCGTCGCCACCACGATGCGGCGCTTCCGCGCCGGCGTCGAGGAGGTGGCGCCCGACGGCTACACCACCGGCCAGCAGCTCGAGGCGATGCGCTCGTGCGCGCACGTGATGCTCGACGCGGTGGCGTCCACCTGGACGACGCTGCGCGGCCTGCTCGAGCGCGAGCAGATCAGGCTGCTCGATCCGCCGTCGTGGACGCCCGAGATCCACGAGTACCTGAACGGCTACTTCTCGCGCGACATCTGCCCGGTGCTGACGCCGCTGGCGTTCGACCCCGGACACCCGTTCCCGTTCATCTCGAACCTGAGCATGAACTTCGCGGTGGTGGTGCGCCACGGCGGGCGGATCAAGTTCGCGCGCGTGAAGGTGCCCGACGTGCTGCCGCGGTTCGTGCCGCTGCCGGAGACGCTCGGACACGGGCCCGCACACCTTCGTGTTCCTCGAAGACGTCGTGCGCGCCAACATCCACGAGCTGTTCCCGGGCACGCAGGTGCACGGCGCGCACCTGTTCCGCATCGTCCGCGACGCCGACCTCGCGATCGAAGACGAGGACGCCGACGACCTGCTCGAGAGCGTGGACCGCAGCCTGCGCCAGCTGCGGCGCGGCCCGATCTCGCTGCTGCAGGTCGAGGCCAACATGCCGGCGCGCGTGCTCGACATCCTGGTCGAGAACTTCGGCGTGAGCGACGACGTGGTGGTGCGCTCGACCGAGCGTCTCGGCTTCGGCGACTGGCACCAGCTGGCGCGCGTCCACCGCCCCGATCTGAAGGACCCGCCGTTTTCGACGCGCAGCCTGTGGCGCGCGGACGAAGACCCCGAGGTCATCTTCGATCAGATCCGCTATCAGGACCTGCTGCTCCATCACCCGTTCGAGTCGTTCACGACGGTGGAGACGTTCCTGCGCGCGGCGGTGCACGATCGCCAGGTGATTGCGATCAAGATGACGCTCTACCGCATCGGCGCCGACTCGCCGCTCATCCCGCTGCTCATCGAGGCGGCCGAGGCCGGCAAACAGGTGGCGGTGCTGGTGGAGCTGAAGGCGCGCTTCGACGAGCGCAACAACATCCGGTGGGCGCGGCGCCTGGAGTCGCACGGCATCCACGTGGTCTACGGCTTTGCCGCGCTGAAGACCCACGCGAAGCTGTGCCTCGTGATCCGCCAGGAGCTCGCCGGCGTGCAGCGCTACGTCCACACCTCCACCGGCAACTACAATCCGGTGACGGCGAAGGTCTACACCGACCTCGGCCTCTTCACCGCCGATCCCGGAGATCGTGGCCGACGTCTCGGACATCTTCAACTACCTGACCGGCTACTCGAACCAGCGCGACTACCGCAGCCTGGTCGTGGCGCCGATGCAGCTGCGCACGCGCATCCGGGAACTGATCCGCCGCGAGGCCGAGCACGCGCGGGCCGGCCGGCCGGCCCGCATCGTCGCCAAGCTGAACGCGGTGACCGACGACCAGATGATCCGCGAGCTCTACGCGGCGTCGCAGGCCGGCGTCGAGATCGACCTGATCGTGCGCGGCATCTGCAGCCTCCGCCCCGGCATTCCCGGTGTCAGCGAGCGCATCCGCGTCCGATCGATCGTCGGGCGCTTCCTCGAGCACTCGCGCGTGTTCTGGTTCGAGAACGGCGGGCACGAGGAGCTCTATTTGAGCAGCGCGGACCTGATGGAGCGCAACCTCGATCGGCGGGTCGAGACCATGACGCCGATTCGCGATCGCGCCGCTGCTCGCGCACCTCCGCCACGTGGTCCTCGACGCCTACCTGCGCGACACCGCCGCCGCGTTCACGCTCGACTCCACCGGGCGCTACCATCGCCTCGCCACCGGCGCGCCCGACGACTTCAGCGCGCAGCAGGCGCTGCTGAAGTACTACGCCGAAGCGCGCGACCAGTAGGTGCCGCAGGCCGCGCCTCGCTACAGCAGTAAGCTGGCCGCCACGCCGTTGCACGGCGCGGCGCTCGCGCGCGCAGTCCTGTCGGCCCGATCACAAAACTGTCGTCGTCAGCGCGGCACGCCGCGCGTCATCACGCGCGCTCACGGGCAGCCATCTGGATGCCGGGCGCCATCTGGACGGCATGCCTCGTGCACCGTCGAGCATGGACCCCTCGATCGTGACGCCCCGCGGACCCCTCGCCGCCGCACTCGCCGGTACCCAGAACAGCACGCCTCGTCGCCGCACCCGGCGCCCGGCGGCCGCTGCCGCTCGTCGCCGTTCCAGCGCGAGACGTCGCGCCGACCGACCTGCGCAATCCGGCGCTGTATATCAACCGTGAGCTGAGCTGGCTCGAGTTCAACGAGCGCGTGCTCGATCAGGCGCGCGACACCGCCCACCCGCTGCTCGAACGCGTGAAGTTCCTCGCCATCACGGCGTCGAACCTCGACGAGTTCTTCATGATCCGGGTGTCGACGACGCTCAAGAAGCTGAACGCCGGCACCGACGAGGTGGCGCCCGACGGCTACAACACCGAGCAGCAGCTGGCCGCCATGCAGGCGCGCGCACGGCGGATGCTGCGCGACCAGCTCGACGTCTGGGACGACCTGCGGCACCGCGCTCGAACGGCGCCGGCATTCGCCTGCTCGATCGCTCGGCCTGGAGCGGCGGACATCGCGGCGCACCTGTCCGGCGTGTTCGCGCGCGAGATCGCGCCGGTGCTGACGCCGCTCGCGTTCGAGCCCGGGCCGGCCGCTGCCGTTCCTCGCCAACCGCAGCATGAACGTCGCGGTGACGGTGGCCTTCCAGGGGCGGACACGATTCGCCCGCGTCAGCGTGCCCGCCGTGCTGCCGCGGTTCATCGCGCTGCCCGACTCGCTGTCGCCGCACGGGCAGACGTTCGTGATGCTCGAAGACGTGGTCTGCGCCAACATCCACGAGCTGTTCCTCGGCGGCACCGTGGAAGGCGCGCATCTCTTCCGCGTCGTGCGCGACGCCGACCTCGAGATCGATCACGACGACGCCGCAGGACCTGCTGCAGACCGTCGAGGGCAGCCTGAAGCAGCTGCGCCACGGCCCGATCTCGCTGCTGCAGCTCGAGGGCGACATGCCGGCGCGCATGCGCCAGGTGCTGGTGGAAGCGCTCGGCATTTCGACCGACGAGGTCGTGCAGATGCCCGGGCGGCTCGGCCTCGGCGACTGGGCGCAGCTGACGCGCCTGCACCGCCCCGAGCTGAAGGACGCGCCGTTCGCCCCGCGCAGCCTCTGGCGCCGCGACGAGGACCCGACCGTCATCTTCGATCGCATCCGCGACGAGGATCAGCTCGTCCACCATCCCTACGAGTCGTTCGCGTCGGTCGAGACCTTCGTCCGCGCCGCGGCGGTCGATCCCGCACGTCGTGGCGATCAAGATGACGCTCTACCGCATCGGCGCGCCAGTCGCCGCTGCTCGACCTGCTGATCCAGGCGGCCGAGAGCGGCAAGCAGGTGGCGGTGCTGGTGGAGATCAAGGCCCGCCTCGACGAGCGCAACAACATCCTGTGGGCGCGCCGGCTCGAGTCGCACGGCATCCACGTCGTCTACGGGTTCGCCGACCTGAAGACGCACGCGAAGCTGTGCCTGGTGGTGCGGCAGGAGTCCGACGGCATCCGGCGCTACGTCCACACCAGCACCGGCAACTACAACGTGGAGACCGCGCGCGCCTACACCGACCTGGGGCTGTTCACCGCCGATCCCGGTGTGGCCGCCGACGTCTCGGCGATCTTCAACAGCCTGACCGGCTACTCCACGCAGCACGAGTTCCACCGGCTGGTGGTGGCGCCGCGCCACCTGCGGACGACGCTGAAGCGGCTGGTCGATCGCGAGGCGGCGCACGCGCGGGCGGGGCGGCCGCGCGCACATCGTCATCAAGGTCAACGCGGTCACCGACGACGCGATGATCCGCGCGCTCTACCGCGCCTCGCAGGCGGGCGTCACGATCGACCTGCTGGTGCGCGGCATCTGCAGCCTGCGCCCGGGCGTGCCCGGCATCAGCGAGCGCATCCGCGTGCGCTCGATCGTCGGCCGCTTCCTCGAGCATTCGCGCGTCTACTGGTTCGCCAACGGCGGCGCCGAGGAGATGTTCATCGGCAGCGCCGACGTGATGGAGCGCAACCTGGGACGCCGCGTCGAGACGCTGCATCCCGATGCGCGACGAGCGCCTGCTGCGCCACCTGCGCGACGTGGTGCTCGACGCCTACCTGAAGGACACCGACCGCGCGATGGCCCTCGACGCCACGGGCGCCTACAGCCGCGTGCCGCGCCGGCCCCGACGGCCGCTTCAACGCCCAGGAATTCCTGCTGCGCTACTACACGCGCGACCGCCGCTAGCGTCGCGCGCCTCGCCGAGGCGAGGACATCCACCACGCTTCAGCCGACAGCGCAGCCGCCGGCGTCAGAACACACCAGCCGCGGCGAGCGCGACGACGGCGCCGAACCAGGGAAAGATCACGAGCGCCGCGGCGAGCAGCAGCGCGATCACCGCCACGAACGCGGCCGGGCCGATCGGCCACGCCAGCGGCGAGGCCGACGCGGGCGAGCGGCCGGGCGTCGGTGAACAGCAGGCCCGCCACGACGCCGGCGACGTAGATCAGCAGCGCAACGCGCACCCGGTCATGGTATCCCTCTTAGGGTGATCAACGACACGCACTGCCACTTCTTCTCCACGCAGTTCTTCGCCACGCTGTCGCAGCAGCGCGGGCAAGGGCGAGCCGCCGCGGCGTTGTGCAAGGAGCTCGAGTGGGACGATCCGGGCGAGCCCGAGGCGCTGGCCGATCGCTGGGTCCGCGAGCTCGATGCGCACGGCGTGACGCCGTGCCGGGCTCATCGCCAGCGTGCCCGGCGACGAAGCGTCGGTGGCCGCGGCCGTGGCCAGGCACCCCAGCCGGCTTCGTCGGCTACTTCATGGTCAACGCCGCGGCGCCGGACGCCGTGGCGCGGACGCACGCCGCGGTGTACTCGCAGCGGCTCCGCTGCCTGTGCCTGTTCCCGGCCATGCATCACACGCCGCTCGACGACGACCGCGTGAAGAAGGTGGTCGAGGCCGCCGCCGGCGGCGAGGCGGCCGTCTTCGTCCACTGCGGCGAGCTGTCGGTGGGCGTCCGGCGGGCGCTCGGCCTGCCCAGCCCGTTCGACCTCCGGCTGGGCGATCCGCTCGGCGTGGCGCGCCTGGCCGCGACGTTCCCGACGGTGCCGTTCATCATCCCGCACTTCGGCGCCGGCCTCCTGCGCGAGGCGCTGATGGCGGCCGACACCTGCCCCAACATCTACCTCGACACGTCGAGCTCGAACCGCTGGATCCGGTTCACGCCCGGCCTGACGCTGCGACGACGTCTTCCGCGCGGCGCTCGCCGTCGTCGGGCCCGGACGGATACTCTTCGGCACCGACTCGTCGTATTTCCCGCGCGGCTGGCAGCGCGGCGTGTACGAGGAGCAGCGCGCGGCGCTCGAGCAGGCCGGCGTGGCGGCCGCGGATCAGGACGCGATCTTCGGCGGAACGTTCGACCGGCTGTTTTCGTAGGGCAGGTCTTCAGACCTGCCCGACAAGCGGACGTTCCACACGTCCGGCGGAGGAACAATGAAAGCGATCGTCGTGCGTGAGTTCGGTGGCCCGGAGGTGATGAAGCTCGAAGACGTGCCGGTGCCGGCGCCGGGCCCGGGCCAGCTCCTGGTGCGCGTCGGCGCCGTGGGCGTGAACCCGGTCGACGGCTACATCCGGTCCGGCACGCTACGCCCGCAAGCCCACGCTGCCCTACACGCCGGGCACCGACATCGCCGGGCACGGTGGAGCAGGTCGGCGCCGGCGTCACCCGCTTCGCGCCCGGCGCCCGCGTCTACGCCCACAACGCCGTCGGCGGCTACGCGGAGTTCGCGCTGTGCGAGGAATGGCAGGCGCACCCGCTGCCGGAGCGCGATCTCGTTCGCGCAAGGCGCCGCGCTCGGCGTGCCGTATGCGACGGCCTGGCGCGCGCTGTTCATCCGCGCCCGGGCGCGCGCCGGCGAAACCGTGCTCGTGCACGGCGCGAGCGGCGGCGTCGGCACCGCCGCGGTGCAGATCGCGCGCGCGCACGGCCTGCAGGTGATCGGCACGGCCGGCACGGCCGACGGCCTGGCGCTGGCGCGCGCGCAGGGCGCGCACCACGTGCTCAATCACCGCGACGCCGACTACCTGCAGCAGGTGCGCCCGCTGACCGGCGGCCGCGGCGTGGACGTCGTGCTGGAGATGCTGGCCAACGTGAACCTCGACAAAGACCTCGAGGTGCTGGCGCGCAACGGGCGGGTCGTCGGTGATCGGCAGCCGCGGCCGGGTCGAGATCGACCCGCGCAAGACCATGGGCGTGGACGGCGCCATCCTCGGCATGACGCTGTTCAATGCCGACCGCGCCGAGTTCCACGAAATCCACTCCGGCATCGTCGCCGGACTCGAGAACGGCACGCTGACCCGGTGGTCGCGAGGAGATGCCGCTTGCGCGACGCGGTCGCAGTCGCACGTCGCGGTGATGGAACCGGGCGCGATGGGCAAGATCGTCCTGGTGCCGTAGCCGCGGCGGCTGCTGGCGCGGACCGGCCGCAGGCGCGCCGGCCGGCGTGCGCGCGCGGTTTCGCGGGTCAGCGCCGGCGGCGCCGCGCCCGCATCAGCACTCCGAGCGCGCCGAGTCCGAGCAGCGTCAGGGTCGCCGGCTCCGGCACCAGCGGGACCTCGCCGTCGGTGTCGACGGGGCCGTCCGTCGTCGTTTCGCCGCTGGTGAAGCGGGTGGTGACGGTACCGGTCGTCGTCTGCCGCCGGTCGTGTCCCGGTCGTCGTGCCTGTGTCACCAGTCGTCGTGGCGGCGTCTCCGGTCGTCGAACCGGACGTGCCGGTCAGCGACGTGCCGCCGGTCGTCGCGTGCCGTCGTCGTTCCGGACATCGGGCCCGCCGGGCGGAACGAACACACACACCACCACCCCGCGCGCTGCCGCCGAGCGGGGTCACGGGCGAGCCGCCGGATCCGGTCGACGGGTCGGCGCTGGGGAAGAACCCGCCGCCGGCACCAAGCCAGGTCGGCCCGCCAGGAAACCCACCAGTCGGAGTGACGTCGCCAGTTGCGGGCGACGGGGCCAGCCCGCCGCTCCACGCCTGCAGAAATGGGACGTGAGTCAGGCCGCCGGGATCCGTGCGCGCCTCGGCCATCGAACTCGAGTCACTGGGCTCAATCGTGTCCAGCGCGCCGACGGGGGGCTCATCGGCCGCCACGGGCAGCCGTGCGTGATCCGACACCCGGTTGCCGCAGCGGGCGCGGATCTCGGACGTGCCGTCGGTGAGGAGGGTTTCGCCAGGCGTCAGCTGCACTGGCCGCTTCGTCCAATACACGTGGTCGCCGCGGCGATACGAGACGTACACGGCGCGCGCGGCGGTCACCGTGACCGGCCGCACCCGCTCGACGTCAATCGGCTCGTAGTGGGCCGCCACCACGTCGTCGCGACGTACGGCCGCCGCAACGTCCTTTTGAGAATAGGCGCCGCCCGGCACGATCGAGTGGCGATAGACAGGACGCGGGGCACCGGCGACGGCCACCGGTTCGATGGGCGCGGGAGCCGGGGTCCGGAACGACTGAGCCACCGTGGCGGCGATTTCGGCGCGATCTGGCCAGGCGGCCCACACCACCGCGCCGATGAACGCGCAGAACCCGAGTGCAAGGCCACCAAGCGCCAGGCGCAGGTCGCCGCCGGCGGCGGGCGATGACCGCGGAGCGAAGAGGCAGGCCGTGCGTCCCCAATGTCACGCACGCGTCTAGCGCAACGCGGGTGCCAGTTGAGGTTCAGTGAGAATCGCTCAGCAATCCGCGCGCAGCGCGGGCGTGGACCGTCGATTCGTCTGGCTCCGGCAAGAACAAGGTCTGTTTCCGGCTCGCGCTGGCGGGAGGCGCCGAGGACAGACGCGCGAACGCGCGCGCGGAGGAATCCGCGCGTGCGTGGCGTGAAATGAGAAGGGTGCGTCGATCAGCCGCGGCGGCGGCGGTGACGGACGATCGCGGCGGCCGCGCCGAGCGCGAGCAGAATCGAGCCGGGCTCGGGGACGGTCCGCACGGCGCTGCCGTGACCCCATCGCCCTCATTCTGGAGGCCGTTCGCCGTCGGTCGCCCCTGCGGGAGATCGCCGGCCGGGGGTTCGCCGTTGTCGCCGGCGTTGCCCGAGGGCGTGCCGGTCGAGCGCGTTGGGGCCGTTCGAGCCGTTGCTCCCGTTCGAACCGTTGTTCCCGTTCGAGCCGTTGCTCCCGTTCGAGTCCGTTGTTGTCGTTCGAACCGCCGTTGCCGTTGGAGCCGTTCGAGCCGGTGTCGTCGCCGCCAGCGACTTCCTCCGGCGCGCGCCGGCCCATGGCGCTCACCCGGGCATCGCCCGACGCGGAATCGTCGACGGCGTCAGACTCGACCCCGCTGCCGCCGCCGAACCCGCCGCCACCGAAAGAGCCCATGCCGCCGCCGAAGCCTGCGGGCCCGCGGCGCGAATATCCGGGAGCGCCACCGTTGAGGGCCGCCCGCTGGAACGGCACGTGTCTTCCCCGTTCTCGAGCTCGCGTTGCCGGCGCGACCACCGACGGGGGCCCCGGCGATGAAGTTGTCGGGGACTGCTTCAGGCACCGCGTCGGCGGGAGCGGGCACGCCGTCGAGCGGAACCGCCGCGCGCGGCGCCGGCACGGCAGGCATGTCCAGCTTGGCCTGCTTTGCGGGGGTGGCCAGCCGAGCAGGCCAGCCCTGAGCCGCGATTGCCGCGGCCTGCTGCTGGGATTGGGCCCGCCGCGCCGCCACGAGCTCGTTGACGACCGAAAAGCCCAGCCAGATTACGAGCAGAACCAGGAGGGCGGCGATGGCGCGCAGCCGCCGCATACGGCGCTTCCGCACCGCAGATCGCGGAGTGAGTCCGTAGACGTCCTGGTTCACGGCCGCTCGTCTCGCAACGTGGATGCCAAGTTGGCGTTGAGCATACTTCAAGGGAAAAACGCGCGCATGACGATTTGGCGCTCGAGGTAGTCGCCCCGGCGGGCGATTAATCTCGCGCGCCAGACGGCTGAGAGAACCCCCTCTCCCAGGGTCGAGCCCGGGAACGGCTGAGCCCGCCAAGTAGTAAGTCTGGGGACGAGCAGATTCTGGATCGGGCCAGAGTGGGCAGGGGTGGCAAGCAACACAGCTCAACTGGTTGACTGCCGCGTACTTACTTTTCTGTCTCTTTCGTGGCGTTGAGCTTGCTCCCTCTCCGGGCATGCTCTCGGGTTCAACGACACGTCCTTCATCGATCGGGCCGCTCGCCGCGCCCGTCATCGTCGGCAGCAGCCCCGGCCTGGAGCGGGTGCTGCACATCGCGGTCCGCCTCGCCGCGGGCGACTCGAAGGTGCTCATCACCGGTGAAAGCGGCGTCGGCAAAGACGTCATCGCGCGCCACGTACACGTGAACTCGGCGCGCGCGGCGCAGCGCTTCGTCGCGCTCAACTGCGCCAGCGTCACCGAGACGCTGCTCGAAAGCGAGCTCTTCGGCCACGTGAAGGGCAGCTTCACCGGCGCCTATCGCGACAAGGTCGGCAAGCTGCAGCAGGCGCACAAGGGCACGATCTTCCTCGACGAGATCGGCGAGATGAGCCTGCGCATGCAGGCGATGCTGCTGCGCTTCCTCGAGAACGGCGAGGTCGTGCCGGTCGGCTCCGACATGCCGCGCGACGCGCGTGGACGTCCGCGTCATCTCCGCGACCAACCGCAACCTGCAGGACATGGTCGCCAAGGGCACGTTCCGCGAGGACCTGCTCTACCGCATCAACGTCGGACAGATCGAGGTGCCGCCGCTGCGCGATCGCCGCGAGGACATTCGCCCGCTCGTGCTCAGCGTCATCGCCCGCCACGGCCGCACGCTGACGGTGGATGCCGAGGCGATGGACGCGCTCGAGCGCTACCGCTGGCCGGGCAACGTGCGCGAGCTGCAGAACATCGTCGAGCAGATGCTGGCGCTCGCCGACGGCGAGTGCATGGGCACCGAGCTCCTGCCGCCGGCCGTCACCGCGCGGCCCGGCAAGTCGCCGCATCCGGTGCGCGAGCGCCGGCGGCGCGTCGCCGACGAGCTCTTCGACGGGCTCACCGAGGGCGGCTGCAACTTCTGGAACGACGTGTATCCGATGTTCATGAACCGCGACCTGACCCGCGACGACCTGCGGATGCTGATCCGCAAGGGCCTCGCCGCGACCAAGGGCAGCTACCGCGGCCTCCTGCAGCTGTTCGGTCTCGAAGACAACGACTACAAGCGGCTGCTCAACTTCCTGGCGTCGCACGACTGCGCGATCGACTTCCGCGAGTTCCGGACGATCAAGCACGAACGAGGCGCCTCTGGCGCGGCGTAACCGCGCCGCCCCCGCGTCGCCAGGATTTGTCTGGCCCGGCGCGGGTTTAGTTGCGGCGCACGCCAGACAAGTACACGAACCAAACGAGCCTTGCTGCATATGCGGTTTCAGTTCCGGCCCGGCACCGACGTTGCTCTCCCCGTCGCAGACCCAGGCCCAGTCCGCCAGGGTGAAGGAGTCGCTGCGTGGATCGACGACGACATGGCCGCTACGTCTCGGAGGGCCAGGTTCAATTGCAAGTGCTTGCGGGATGTGGACATCGTGCGGGCCAGCGCCAGGGAGATCACGGTGATCAGCCGTTCGCGCGCGGCGTCGGGATCGGAGATGCGGATGCGAGTCACCGCGGCCGGCGGCCGGCAGGCCACGCTGCGTGTGCGCACCACGGGCAGCCAGCCGCAGCTCGTAGGCGGTCAGCTGCGCTATCGGGTGTGGATGCAGGTATTGGCGCAGGAACCGGAGACGAAGCAGTGAGCTGGTGGACCTGGCCGGGGCTGCGCGGCGCCGTGCTCGAACAGATTCCCGGCCGCCTCGTGGACATCGGCGCCGGCGGCTGCAGCGTGGAAATGGCGGCGCGGCTCGGCGCCGGCACGTTCGGCTTCGTCGAGATCGAAGGCCCCGATGCGTCGCTCGCCGAAGTGGCGCGCGTGTGCGAGCATCACCGAGCGTCCCGGCGCCGCGTCGCCGTTTCTCGTGCGCCTCGAGTTCCTGCCGATCGCGCTGCCGGCACACGTCAATGCCGACCGCGCGCCGCGCGCGATGGCTCCGCTGGCTGCAGCCGGAGAAAAGGCTGGTCACAGCCTGACTCTGGTGCGCCGGAGCGAGCGCACGGCAAGCACGCCAGGCGAGCAAGTCGGCGCAAAACGGGCCGAAAGACGCGGAGTTTTCGACGTCGGCGGGCCAAGGACATTCCTTGGCAGACGACTTGAAGTAGTAGCCGGCATGGACGCGACGAGCGAACGTCGCGACCGCCGGTGCCAGAGGACATCCAGCGCGATCGAGGCACCGATTGCTTTTCGCGCTGACGACTTCGACTAAGAGGACACAGACAATGAAGCAGCTCATCGCCAAGTTCATCGCGGACGAACAGGGTCAGGACATCATCGAGTACGCGCTCATCGGCTCGTTCGTGTCGTTCGGCGCCTACTCGGGCGCGCAGCGCGCTCGGCACGGCCTACAACACCTGGTTCGTCGGACCTCGGCGGACGCCGTCGGCGTCGGCTCGGCCAAGGCCGTAACTGCAGTCACTCCGTAGTCATGCCGAGGCCTCGCCCCGCTTCGGCGGCGGCGAGGTCACCTTTCATCACGACGACAACTGTGAATCTCTGGCACCGCTTGCTGACCGACGAAGACGGGCAGGACATCGTCGAATACGCCCTGCTCGCGTCGTTTCTCGGCTTCGCGGCGATGGCGGGCGTGGAAGTGCTGCGGCTGGCCATGAATGCCGCGTATGCGTCGTGGGACGCGGCGGCGCAGAGCGATGCCCTCGTCGAAGTGCCGAACCCGCAAGTAACCGTATGACTTACTTTCACCACCGGCGCGGCACTCATCATCGGCGCGGCTGCCTGCGCGACCGACCTGCACTCGCGGCGCATCCCGAACTGGCTGACGTTCGGCGCCGCGGCCGGCGCCCTCGCCTTCCACTACGCTGACGGCAGGCCAGGACGGCGTGGTGCACGCGATGGGCGGCTGGGTGATTGGCCTGGTGCTGTTCATGCCGATGTTCCTGCTCGGCGGCATGGGCGCCGGCGACGTGAAGCTGCTGGCCGCGCTCGGCGCCTGGCTCGGCCCCGGCTACGCCACGCTGGCTGGCCATGTATTCCTCGCTCGCCGGCGGCGTCATCGCCGTGGCCGATGGCGATGCGCCACAACTATCTCGGAACCGCCTTCAAGAACATCGGCTCGCTCGCTCGCTTCTGGTGGTACTGCGGCGTGCGGCCGCTGCGGCGGGTGTCGCTCGAGAGCAGCACCGCGCCCCGGCTGGCTTATGCCGTCCCGATGTTCCTCGGCATGGTGATCGCATTATGGCTGCACTGAATCTGCACCTGCGGAAGCGCGGCCGCGACGAGCGCGGCGCCGAACTCATCGAGATGGCGCTCGTGACGCCCATCTTCCTGATCATCATCGCCGCGATGTTCGACTTCGGGTTCCTGTTCAGGAACTGGGAAGTCGCGACCAACGCCGCGCGCGAGGGCGCCCGCGTCGGCGTGCTGCCCGTCCTACACCTGCGACGGCACCACCACCGACGTGAAGGATCGGGTCGACACCTACATGGCGGCCGCGGGCTTCAACGCCGCCAGCTACCAGGTGAAGCAGATGTACGACGCGGTCGTCGACTCCGCGCGGGAACGCTTCAACGCCTGCGTCGTGTCCGTCGAAGTCACGCAGCCCTTGCCGATGCTCAGCGTGTTCGGCGCCTTCTTCGGCGGCGGTTTCGGCAACGTGCCACTGCGCGCCACGTCGGTGATGCGAACCGAAGCGCAGGCCGCCCCTTAGTGAACCATTGGAGCTTGAGATGAAGCAGCACCGAACCTTGATCGTGTTGGCCGTTGCGGTCGCCACCGCCGGCGTCGCCGCCTTCGGCGTGTATCAGGCCATCCAGCGGATGCCCGCGCGCCAGGTCGAGATGGAGACGGTTCCGGTGGTGGTCGCGACGCGCGGCCTCCCGCTCGGCACCCGTCTGACGACCGACGACCTGAAGGTCGTGGCCTGGCCGGCGACGACGCCGATACCGGGCGCGGTCGGCGATCCGGCCACTCTCGTCGATCGCGGCGTCATCGCCCCGATCGGCGGAGAACGAGCCGGTGACCACCACGCGGGTGGCCGGTCCCGAGTCGGGCGCCGGCCTGCCGCCGATCATCCCGGCGGGCATGCGCGCCATCTCGGTGCGCGTCAACGAAGTGATCGGCGTCGCCGGCTTCGTGCTGCCCGGCACCCGGGTCGACGTGCTGGTCGCGGTGGCCGACGACGGCGACGAGAGCAAGCGGCAGGAGCCGATGGCCCGCACCGTCGTCAGCAACGTGCAGGTGCTCACCGCCGGCACGCGCTACGACCAGGAAGAGGCGAAGGACGGCAAGCCGCAGTCCGGTCGACCGTCGTGACGCTCGCGGTGCTGCCCGCCGACGGCGAGCGCATCGCTCTGGCATCCAACCGAAGGCCAGCTGTCGCTGGTGCTGCGCAACCCGCTCGACGTGGACCCGGCCGACACCAAGGGCATCAAGCTGGCGGCGCTGATGAAGGGCACGGGGCCCGAGCCGGTGCTCGACGCGCCCAAGCGCCGGATGGTTCCGGCCAAGAAGCAGGCCGGCGGCGCCGGCGCCGCCGCGCACCCCAGATCTACAAGGTCGAAGCGATCCGCGCGGCGAAGCGGACGGAAGAGGCGGTCAACTAACATGCGAGTCATCCATCGGTTCGTCATGCGGCACGGCGATTGCCGCGACGCTGCTCCTCTCGACGGTCACGGCGGCGCACGCCCAGGCGCAGGCGGCGGCAGCCGACCTGCCCCGCGTGGCGCTGACGGCGGGACGCTCGACGGTCCTGAACACCGAGTTCGACGTCACCCGCATCGCGGTGACCAACCCGGCCATCGCCGACGCGACCGTCGTGCAGCCGCGCGAGATCCTCATCGACGGCAAGGCACCGGGCACGATCAGCCTGATCGTCTGGGGCGCCAGCGCAGCGGGTGCAGTACGACCTGGTGGTCGAGCAGCCGATCACGGCGCTCGAGCAGCAGCTCAAGCTGCTGTTTCCGGCCGAGGCGATTCAGGTTGCCGTCAACGCCGACGCCATCGTCCTCTCGGGCCGCGTGTCCAGCACCGAGGTGATGCTGCGCGCCGCCGAAGTGGCGCGGGCCGCGGCGCCCAAGGCGAACGTCATCAACATGATGACGGTGCCTGGCGGCGCCGGATCGCAGCAGGTGATGCTGCAGGTGCGCTTCGCCGAGGTGAACCGGCGCGCGCTCACGGAGCTGGGCGTCTCGTTCTTCACCGGCGCCGGCGGCTTCAAGAACTGGACGGGCCGCACGACCACCCAGCAGTTCCCGGCGCCGGACTTCGACAACGACGAAGCTGGTGTTCTCCGACTTCCTGAACCTGTTCCTGTTCAACAACAAGTACAACGTCGGCACGCTGATCAAGGCGCTCAAGCAGGACGGCTATTTCCAGAGCCTCGCCGAGCCGAACCTGATCGCCTACAACGGCCAGGAGGCGAGCTTCCTCGCCGGTGGCGAGTTCCCGGTTCCGTTCGTGAGCGGCGGTACCAGCAACGCCATCTCGATCGTGTTCAAGGAATTCGGCGTGCGCCTGAATTTCAAGCCGACGATTGCCGGCGACCTGATTCGCCTGCACGTGCGGCCCGAGGTGAGCTCGCTCGACTTCAACAACGGCATCCTCCTCGAGGGCTTCCGCATTCCCGCGATTACGTCGCGCCGGGCCGAGACCGAAGTGGAGCTGCGCGACGGCCAGTCGTTCGCGATCGCCGGCCTCATCAACAACGAGTCGCAGAACGACGTCGCGGCGCTGCCCATCCTCAGCCAGCTGCCGATCATCGGCCAGCTCTTCAAGAGCAAGGCCGAGCGCAAGGAGCGCACGGAACTGCTCGTCATCGTGACGCCGCGACTGGTACGGCCGCTGAACCCGGACGAAGTGCCGCCGCTGCCGACGCTGCCGGGCCGGTTCCTGCCGGCCGGCGACGACATCGGCGAGCAGCTCCAGGGCGGCGGCGGCGTCGCCGACGCACCGGCGGACGCCAAGTAACCGCACAGGTCACAACACACACGAAGGCACACAGTCATGGCTGCCGAACATCCAACGCTTCGCACGCGAGCCGCAGACGAACGGGGCGCCGTCCTCATCCAGGTGGGAGTGGCCATCCTGGTGCTGACCGCCTTCGCGATGTTCGTCATCGACTACGGCGCTGCTGTGGGTCAGCCGCAACCAGGCGCAGAACGCGGCCGACGCCGGCGCGCTGGCCGGCGCCACCGCGCTGGCCTTCGACGACTTCGACGACCGCACCGCGACCGGCCCGGCCAAGGTGGCGGCCCGCAGCTTCGCGCTGGCCAACAACGTGTGGGACGCCGCGCCGGACGTGCAGATGGACGCCGACGTGCGCTTCTACCCCGACGCGCCGGCGGCGTTCCCGGCTTCGTGCGCGAGCGACGACTGCATTCGCGTGGACGTCCACCGCACCCAGGCGCGCAACAACCCGCTGCCGATGTTCCTCGGGTTCCTGGTCGGCCTGACCGATCAGGGCGTCCGCGCGACCGCCACGGCGCGGGCGGCGGCCGCCAACGCGAGCGACTGCCTGAAGCCGTGGGCGGTTGCCGACAAGTGGGAGGAGCACAACCCGGCCCTGCGACGACCGCGTTCGATCCGACCGGCGCTGACCCCCGACGTGTACGTGCCGCAGAACGGCACCAACTCTCCGGCACCAGCTACACGCTCGCACGACGTCGGCACGCGAGCTGACGCTGAAGGTCGGGCAACCCGAGCAGGACACGCCAGATACTCCCGGCTGGTTTCAGGCGCTCGACCTTCCGTGCGAGTCGGGCGGCGAGCGGCGGCGACTGCTACCGCGACAACATCCGCGGTTGCAGCGACGCCACCTACGTCGGCGATATCGACGCTGACGGCACCCTGCTGACCTCGAAGGAGAACGGCACCATGGTCGGGCCCGACCAGCCAGGGCATCCAGGATCTGATCGATCTCGACCCGGACGCCGAGTGGGACCCGATCGCAAAGAAGGTCGTCAACAGCTGCGTCGAGCCGCCCGTACAGCTGCAGCACAGCCCGGGTTGACAGCAGAGCCCGCGGATCGTCGCCGTTCCAGTGTTCAACACGCCAGGAGTACTGGGACACCGGGTGGGCCTGGCCAAGGCACGGTGCACATCGTCAATATCCTCGGCTTCTTCGTCGACCGCCTGGATGGTACGGGCGAAACGGACGTCGTCGGCTATCTCGCCACGACTAGCCGGCCTTGTCCGCTGAGCAATGGCGGCAGCGTGGCGCGGGATCGCGGCGTTCCTGAAGGCCATCCAGCTGGTGAGGTGAGTGTGAGTCAGATCTCTTTCGTATCGAACGACGAGCGGCTGCCCGAGATCTTCAAGGCGTGCCGGCATCAAGGCGGCCAGGCTGACCGAGGCGGAAGCCAAGACGCTCGGCAAGACCAGCGACGCCCCGGCGGTGCTGGTGCTCGACGTCCGGCCGCACCATCAGCTCGCGCCCTGGATCAACGACGTCCAGAAGA
The DNA here is from genome assembly GCA_963731785.1 of uncultured Acidobacteriota bacterium. Lineage (GTDB taxonomy): Bacteria > Acidobacteriota > Vicinamibacteria > Vicinamibacterales > UBA2999 > DASYRM01. The sequence continues at coordinate 20,363 of CAVSWX010000019.1, read as the reverse complement.
AGCAGCCCGACCTGGCGATCGTCGTGATCGTGTCGACGCTCGACGCCCGTTTCATCCTCGAGGCGATGCGCGCCGGGATCAAGGAATGCCTGCCCGAGCCGATCACGCCGCAGGCGCTCGACGAGGCGGTGCGCCGCCTGGTGGTGGGCGAACAGCGCGAGCGCGCGGGACAGGTGGTGGCGTTCATCGGCGCCAAGGGCGGCGTCGGCACGACCACGCTGGCGGTGAACACCGCGGCGGCGCTGGCCAAGACCGCCGGCTCGCCGCCGCTGCTCATCGACCTGCACGTGGCGCGCGGCGACGCCGCGCTGCTGATGGGCGCCGAGCCGCGATTCTCGGTGCTCGACGCGTTCGAGAACCTGCACAAGGTGGACGAGTCGTTCCTGAGCGGCCTGGTGGAGAAGACGCAGTGCGGCGCACACGTGCTCGCCTCGAGCGCGCGCCCGGTCAACGTCGCGACCAGCCCGACGGCGACGCGCACGCTGCTGGAGCTCGCCGCCCGCCGCTACCGCATCACGGTGCTCGACGTGCCGCGCACCGACCCGGCGATGCTCGAGGCGCTCGACCCGGCCACCGTGATCGCCGTCGTGACCAGCCAGGAGCTGTCGGCCGTGCGAGGCGCGGCGGCGACGGTGGCGACGCTGCGTCAGCGCTACGGTTCGCAGCGCCTGCGCGTGGTGATCAACCGCTACGACAAGAACGGTCCGGTGTCGGCCAAGGACATCGCCAAGGTCGTCGGCGAGCCCGTGGCCTGCATGATCCCCAGCGATTACCGCGTGGCGGCCGAAGCCGATCAACGTCGGCCGCCCGATCGTGCACGAAGACAGCCGGCTGGCGCAAGGCGCTGCGGTCCGCGGCCGCCGAACTGGTGAACGTGGGCACAGGCCACCAGCCGAAGCGCAGCCGGCGGCATGCTGAGCCGCCTGGCCTGGCGCCGGGCGTAAGGACCTGAGGGACACACTCATGACACCCGTTGAAACCCCGACCGAAACCAACTCGCCGGCCTACCAGGCGCTGAAGGGACGGATCCACCAGGACCTGCTGAACCGGCTGAACCTCGACCGGCTCACCAAGCGCGTCGCGCGCGGAGGCCGAGCCGGAAGTCCGCGCGGTCATCCGCGACATGCTGGACCGCGAGAGCCAGCGCATGCCTCTCAGCTTCGGCGAGCGCGAGTCGCTCATCGGCGACGTGCTCAACGAGCTGTTCGGCCTCGGTCCGCTCGAGGCGCTGCTGAAGGACCCGGAGATCTCCGACATCCTGGTCAACAACTCGTCGCAGGTGTTCATCGAGCGCAACGGCCGCATCGAGGACACCGGCATCGTGTTCCGCGACGACGCAGCACCTGATGCAGATCATCGAGCGCATCGTCAGCGCGGTCGGCCGCCGCATCGACGAGTCCACGCCGATGGTCGACGCCCGGCTGCAGGACGGCTCGCGCGTCAACGCCATCATCCCGCCGCTGGCGCTCGACGGTCCGGCGGTGTCGATTCGCCGCTTCCGCACCGACCAGCTCGCCGCCGACGACCTGGTCACCCGCGAGTCGCTGACGGCGCCGATGCTGGCCTTCCTGCACGGCCGCCGTCGCCGCGCGGATGAACATTCATCGTCTCGGGCGGCACCGGCGCCGGCAAGACGACGCTGCTGAACATCCTCTCGAGCTTCATCGGCAACACCGAGCGCGTCATCACGATCGAGGACGCGGCCGAACTGACGCTGCGCCAGCGCCACGTCGTGCGGCTCGAGACGCGGCCGGCCAACATCGAAGGCAAGCGGCCAGGTCAAGCAGCGGCACCTGGTCATCAACGCCCTCCGCATGCGCCCCGACCGCATCATCGTCGGCGAGGTCCGCGGCGAAGAAGCGCTCGACATGCTGCAGGCCATGAACACCGGCCACGACGGCAGTCTCACCACCATCCACGCCAACAGCGCGCGCGACGCGCTGTATCGCCTCGACACGATGGTGGCGATGACCAACCTGAACCTGCCCGAGCGCGCGGTGCGCCAGCAGGTGGCGTCGGCCATCAACCTCGTGATCCAGGTCTCGCGCATGGCCGACGGCACGCGCAAGGTGACGTCGATCTCCGAGATCACCGGCATGGAGCAGGACGTCATCACCATGCAGGAGATCTTCTCGTTCCAGAAGACGGGCATCGCGCCCGACGGCCGGGTCATCGGCTTCTTCCGCGCCACCGGCGTCCGGCCGAAGTGCTCGGAGGCGCTCGCCACGGTGGGCTGCCAGCTGCCGATGGACATGTTCGAGCACCGGCAGCAGGTGGGCGGCGACCCGTCCGGCTGGAGGACACGCGTGATCATCCCGGCCGTCATCTTCGTCGTCTTCTTCCTCGGCATCTACGGCGCCCACTGGTTCTTCGTGGTGCGGCCGGAGCAGCAGGCCCTGGGCATCGTGCGCCGCCGCATGACGCCGACGCAGAACGTCAAGGCGTCGCTGCAGCGCCAACTGCTCAAGCAGCAGCAGGCGCTGAGCTCCGTCGGCGCGTTCGACAAGGTGCTTCGCCGCAGCGAGCCGAAGGTGCAGCCGCTCAAGACGCTGATCGAACAGTCCGGCGCGAAGGTCAGCGTCGGGACGGTGCTGGCCGGGGTCGGGCCTGCTCGCGCTGGTCGCCTTCTACCTCGTCGGCCGCGCCACCGGCTGGTACGTCCTCGGCATTCCGGTCGCGCTGGTCGCCGGAGCGCTCCCGTTCGCGATCCTGACCCGCATGCGCACCATGCGGATGCTGAAGTTCGAGGAACAGTTCCCGGAAGCGCTCGACCTGATCACGCGGCGCGCTGCGCGCCGGACACGCCTTCACGACCGGGCTCGAGATGGTGGCCGACGAGATGCCCTCGCCGGTGACGCGAGGAATTCCGGCTGCTCTACGACCAGCAGAACTACGGCATGTCGATGCCGGACGCGCTCAAGGTCTTCGCCGACGCGCATCCCGGTGCTCGACGCCCGGTTCTTCGTCACCGCCGTGCTCATCCAGCGCGAGGCGGGCGGCAACCTGGCGGAAGTGCTCGACAACCTCTCCGGCGTCATCCGCGACCGCTTCCGGGTGAAGCGGCAGATGCGCGTCGTGTCGGCCCACGGCCGCATCACCGGCTGGGTTCTCGTGTGTCTCCCGCCGGTGCTCGGCCTGGCGCTGATGACGATCAACCCGGAGGCACCGCGAGCTGATGTTCGGCGAGACGCTCGGCATCCAAATGATGATCGGCGCCGCGATCCTGCAGAGCATCGGCGCGCTGATCATCCGCAAGATCATCAACGTTCCGTATTAGAGGCGACGATGGACATTGGCATCACCGTCACGCTCGCGGCCGTCTTCATGACGGTTGCGCTGGTTTCCTGGACGCATCGGCCAGTCGCTCGCCGAGCGCTCGTCGCCGACGCGGCGCCGCCTCTACGCGCTGGTGCAGCGCGGCGGGGGCGACGCGGCAGCGGGCGACGATGCGCTCGCCACGCGGCTCGATCCCACGAGCGGAAGAGCTCGACGTTCGTACCGCTCTCGCCCAAGAGCATGGGCGCGCTGCAGCGCCGGCTGGCCGTCGCCGGATTCCATGAACCCTCGCGCTCCCGATACTTCCTGCTGACGCAGATCGGGCTGGCCGCTGGTGCTGGGCGCGCCTGCCGCTGCTCGTCATCGGGCCGGCGCGCGGCTTCTACTACGCCATCGTCGGTGCGGTGGTCGGCTACATGGTGCCAGGGCTGGGGCTGGACCGCCTGATCGCCAAGCGGCGCCTGGCGATCGAGAACGGGCTCCCGGATGCGCTCGACCTGCTGATTGTCAGCCTCGAGGCCGGCCTCGGGCTCGATCAGGCGATCCTGAAGTCCGCCGAGGAGCTCGCCATCGCGCACCCGGAGCTGGCCGAGGAGCTGCGCCTCATCAACGTCGAGTGCCGCGCCGGCAAGCCGCGCATCGAGGCCTTCAAGAACTTCTCGACGCGGACCAAGGTCGACGACGTTCGCAGCCTGGTCGCCATGCTGGTGCAGACCGACCGCTTCGGCACCAGCGTGGCGCAGGCGCTGCGCACCCACGCGGAAGTGTCGCGCACCAAGCGCCGTCAGCGCGCCGAGGAGCGCGCCGCGAAGATCGGCGTCAAGCTCGTGTTCCCCCTCGTGTTCTGTCTGTTCCCCGCGTTCTTCGTCGTCACCATCGGTCCGGCCATCATCAAGTTCACTCACGCCTTCGGAAGCGGAGGCTTTGCCGCCCTGCCGCCGGCGAGCGCCGCCGCCGCTTCGTCGCGGGTGAGCTCGATCCCCTTGCGGTGGGCGACCATCCAGACCTCCGAGCAGCGCATCGAGCAGAAGAACGCCGGCGGCACCCGCGCCCCCGGCGCGCTGAAGGCGAAGCCGGCGCTGGCGCGGTTGCAGACGGCGCAGGGGTAGGGACGGCGCCGCGACAGGCCGCCGCGCCGCGGTCATGCTGCCTGCTCCTCGGGCTGCGCGAACCGCACCCGCTTGATCCGGCGGTACTTGCCCTCCCGCACCAGCACCGCCTCGGCGGGCCGGCGGAGCTCCTCGACACGCGCGAGCGCGTCGTCGACGGTGTCGGGCGGAGGGCCATCCCCGCGCAGGTGCCACCAGGCGACGGCCTTCTCCCGGGCGAACCCGGTGTGCTCGAAGCAGACCCACTCGCTGACGACATGCGTGCCGACCAGGTAGTCGACGCGCAGGCTGTCGGGCGCGCCGGGCTTGCGGTGGCGACGGTATTCGACATCGCGGACCCGCTGCCACTCGTCGGGGGCGGTCAGCACCATGATCGCCTCGGTGGTGGCGGTGGCCTCGATCTTCGGCTCGGGCGGCGGGAAGACGTGGCCGCAGTCCGGGCATTCGCGCATGCCGATCGGCACGATGGCGTCGCAGCCCGGGCAGATCTTCGCCGGCGGCTCGGCCGCCTCGCCGTCGCCCTTGCCCTTCTTCTCTTCGGGCAGCGCGATGGCGTCGACCGGCCCGTGCCGCATCACGTTGCCGGCGAAATCGAGCACCAGGCAGTCGGCCTTGTCGGGCGCGACACGCATGCCGCGCCCGGCCATCTGGATGTAGAGCCCGGTCGAGGCGGTCGGCCGCAGCATGGCGATGAGGTCGGTCGCCGGCGCGTCGAAGCCGGTGGTCAGCACGCCGACGCTGGTCAGCGCCCGCACCTGGCCGGCCTTGTAGGCGCGCAGCAGCCGGTCGCGCTCGGGCCCGGGCGTCTCGCCGGTCACCGTCTCGGCGGCGATGCCGTGGGCGCGGAGCTCGTCACGCACCGCGCGCGCGTGCTCGACCGAGATGCAGAAGGCGATCCAGGAGCGTCGGTCGCGGCCGAGCTCGACGATCTCGGCGACCGCGGCGCGGGTGGCGTCGCCGCCGAAGCGGTCCATCATCTCGCGCTCGACGAACTCGCCCATGCGACGGTGCAGCCCGGCGGTGTCGAACACCGCGGCCGGGCGCTTGGAGATGAGCGGCGCCAGGTGGCCGCGCTCGACCAGCATGCCGATCGGGATGTCGTAGGCGATGCCGTCGAAGAGCGCGTTCTCGCCCCCGTGCAGCAGGCCGCTGTCGAGCCGATAGGGCGTCGCGGTCAGGCCGATCACCTTCAGGCTCGGGTTGATGGCGCGCAGCCCGTCGAACAGCCGCCCGTACTGGGTGTCGCTCGAGCGCGGCACCAGGTGCGCCTCGTCGACGATGGCGAGATCGACGTGCCCGAGATCGCGGGCGCGCCGCGCCACCGACTGCACGCCGGCGACGAGGATCTGCCGACCGAGCTGCCGCTTACCGAGCCCGGCCGAATAGATGCCGGCCGGGGCGTCGGGCCAGAGCCGGATCAGCGCCGCATGGTTCTGCGCGATCAGCTCGCGCACGTGGGTGACGATCAGGATGCGGGTGCTCGGGGTAGGCCGCCACCGCGCTGCGGGCGAACTCGGCGAGGATCACGCTCTTGCCCGAGCCGGTCGGCGCCACCACCAGCGGCGAGCCGCGCCCGGCGCGGAACCAGGCGTAGAGCGCGTCGATCGCCGCGCGCTGGTAGTCGCGCAGCTCGATCACCGCTCGCCTCCGCCGGCGCCACCCATGGCATCGCCGGCGCCGGCTCGAGCGCGGCGAGGATGGCGCCGACCGGGCTGGCCGGTCCCTCGCCCTTCACCCCGTTCTCCCAGACCGGGACCGTGGACAGCGAGCGCGCCAGCGCCGCGGGCGCGATGCCGTGCTGCAGCGCGATCGAGATCACGATGCAGGCGTCGTCGATGAAGGCCGCCATCGTCGAGCCGGTCTTCTGCCCGTCGGCGAACACCTCGAGCGGCCGTCCGGCGTCGTCGTAGCCGACGCAGACGGTGAAGGCCTGGCCGCCGAAGGCGATGTCGCGGATCGCGTTGCGCCGGCGGTCCGGGAGCCGGGTCCGGGTCATCGCATGGGCCTCCCTTCTTCCACGTCCGTTGCGCGATGTAGGGAATCTGGAGGGCGAAACGCGGCGCTGCACCAGCGCCACCAGGCCCTTGTCCTGGAGCTCCCGCGCCGCCTTCATGGCCTCCGCGCACCTGCTTTCCGCGGCGACTGTACGTCCCCCGCCGGCGACGGCGTAGACGAAGCTCTCGCCCCGCTCGGCCCGGTTGACCCAGCGGCCCAGCTGCCGATCGTGTCATGCTGGCTCCTCGGCGGCGCCGTCGACCCAGACGGCGCCGTCATGCATGCGGTAGGTGACCGTCTCGGCCTCGGGATCGGCGTCGACCTGCTCGCCCGGCACCAGCGCGGGCAGGAACAGGTGCGCCGGGCAGTCCTTGCCCTCCTGCTGGCGCTGCGGGCTGCGCGGCTCGTCGAACCGCGCGCAATGGCCGTTGCCGTCGCGGCCGAAGGCGAAGTGCAGGCAGGTCCGGCAGTGCCGTCGCGGCATCGCCGCCTCGAAGCAGAACGCCTTGTGCCGGCAGAACCGGCAGGGCGGGCGCTCGGCATTCTCCGCGATCTTCAGCGGCGCCTCGTGCTCCGCGACCAGCCGCTCGACCCGCGCCTCCTGCCGGTTCGCCTCCTCGACGTCGAGGCGGACCCGTTCGATCAGGATTTCCTCAGTGTCCTTGCTGACAGCAACGTAGGCGCCGCGGGCGATGCCGAGCGCCGCCATGCCGGCGTGCAGCTGGTGGAAGTGCTCGGGCTTGCTCTCCTTCAGGCCGCGCTTTTGCACCGCGCGCCAGGTAGCCGAATTCATGCTCTTAATCTCGACGACATGCTCGGCCTTCGGCGCCTCGAGGAAGCCCCTGGCGACCGCGTCGACCTTGCCGCGTAGCCAGCCGCCGGCCAGCGCAAAGCGCTCCTGCTCACGCCCGAGCTCGACGCCGGCACGCCGGAGATCGGCAATCACGCGCTCTTCCTCGATCAAGCCGCGTTCGAAGACGCGCGTCTGGCGCCCGGTGGGCGTCTCCGGCGGCGACGCCCAGCGCAAGCTGAACCAGAGCTGGCGGTCGCAGGGAGAACCCAACGCCGAGGCGGCGATGCCGAAGCCCTCGTAAGCCGAGCGCGGGTCAGCCGCGGCCTCAGCCTCGCGGGCGCGCCAGATGGCAGAGACGGTGGGGCTTTCAACGGGTGGGATGGCGGCCACTATGTTCTCCGACGTTGAGGGGAAGGGGAAAGGCGGCGAGGTGGGCGTTGACTGCCCAGCCTTGCCGCGCCGTGCCGCGCCCCGCCCCGACTAGCCCCGCCTCGCCTAAACCGCCTTGCCTTGGGCAGCTCGGCGATCAGCCGCTGTGCCACGGCGATCGAACGCAGCTCTTGGCGCAGGGCTATGCCGAAGGTGAACTCGGCGGTCCGCTCCCGGATATCGGCGGCGCCATGGGGCGGCTCAGGCCGCTCCACCGGCGTGGTGCGGACGAGGATGAGGTCCGGCGGCGCGCCGGCCTCGATCAGCGGCCCTAGCGGCGGGTTAGCGGCGTAGCCACCGTCCCAGTAGGGCTCGCCTTCGATCTCCACCGGCGGGAAGAGCTGCGGCAGGCACGCCGAGGCGAGCAGCACATCGGCCGTGACCTCCGCATCCCGGAACAGCCGCGCTTCGCCGGTGCTCACCCGCGTCGCCGCGACGACCAGGCTGGGGCCGCCGTCCATGCCGAAGGCGCTGGGGTCGAGCAGCCCGTCAAGCACGAACCGCAGCGGGTTAAGGGCGAGCGGGGCCGGGGGCGGCGCAACCTGCCGCAGCGCCTGGGTCACGAGGCCAAACAACGCTTCGAACGCGTAGACCCAGTTTGCGCCGCCGAGGTCGGGCGAGCCGGCGGCGAGGGCGACGCGGCGCCAGAACGCCTCGAGCAGCCGCTTGGCCTCGGCCGGTCCCGCCGGCCGTGAGGCCCTGGACGAGCATCGCCGCGTTCATCGCCCCGGCGCTGGCGCCGCTCGCCACTGCGTACGCGCAGGCGCGGCTCCTCGAGCAGGCGGTCCAGCACGCCCCAGGTGAAGGCGCCGAGCGCGCCGCCCCCCTGCAGAGCGAGGGTCACCGATCGGACGGGTGCAAGTGCGGCCCTCCGCACCGGCCGGGGCGGGATACGGCCAATGCCGGGCAAGCCCCCGCTGTGTGATACGGCGTGAGCCATGGTTGGTTCCTCTCGGATTAGTTTCGGCTGCTGGGAGCGGGCGGGGATGCCCGACGCGATTTCAGAGTTGGGCTCGAAAGTCAATCGACGATACGGTCAAGCTGGCACGGTGCTACTCGCCGAGTGAACTCCAAGCTCGCAAGTCCCGACCGAGCTTCGCCGGGGCGTCGCGAGGATCCCAAGGCCGACCTCGCCGAGGCAATCACGCTTGGCCGGATGACGGGACGCGTGATCGTTAGGGGCCTGGTCGAGCCCAGGGGCGCGCGGTGCGCAGGTCACGGCAGGCTGAGTCACCTGCAGCCGGCGCGGGGGAAGGTCAGGCCGCGGCGTTCTGGAGCGCGCTGACTGCGGCCTGCTCGGCGCGAAGGCTCCTCAGAGCCCGGGCCCACTTGTGAAGCTCGTCGAGCATCCCATTGACCCCGTCCCGGATCGGTTCGCTGGGACGGAACACGCCGTCGTCGATGAACTGCTGAACGAATTGGACCGGCACCACCTGCGGCACGGCGTGGACGTTCACGTTGCTCAAGAGCTGGCGCAGAACCTGGGCCGAGCGCAGGCCCCCGGAGACGCCGCCATAGCTCAGCACGCCCGCGGGTTTGTAGAGCCACTCGTGCAGGAGCACCTGGACCGCATTCACGAGCGCGGCGGGAGCGAAGTAGTCGTATTCCGGCGTCACGAAGAGGAAGGCGTCCGCGGACGCCACGCTCGCGCTCCAGTGCTTGGTCGGCTCGTTGGCGTACTGCCGTGTCGCCGGATGCGCCGCCTCGTCGAGAAGCGGAAGGTCGAAGTCGGCGAGGTCGACAAGTTCCACCGCGAACTTGCCGTGCTTGACGGCTGCCTCCTTCAGCCACTCCGCGATGACGGGGCCGACACGGCCGGGACGGGTGGAGCCGATGATGATGTTGAGCTTGAGTGCCAAGGGTGCATCCTTAATGAAGCACCCTTTCGAAGGGATCGGTAAGTTGTTAGCGACCACGGTGACGGACGCCAGATCGCCCGATCCCGAGCTCGTCGAGGGCCGCCGCAACGGTGCTGCCTCCGTGACGGTGCCCACGATGGCTTTAGCTTCCATAGACTGCCGCGCGGGCAATCTCACGGATGTTCAGCCGCGAATGGCCGATATCGGCCAGCCGGTGGTCGCTCAGCGCGCTGAGCTCTTCGTAGGTAGCGAGATACTCCCGGTAGTCAGCGAAGCTCCGGCGCAGGCCGGCGAAGGGGCCCGGCCGCTCGACATACTCGTCGTCGGCGTTCAGATTGATGGCGTGTGCCATGGTCACTTCCTTTCGGGTTGGGTTCGGCTGCTGGGGAGCGGGCGGGATGCCCGACTCGATTTCGTGTTGCACTCTTACGTCAAATCGACTATACCGTCAACACGAGATTGTTGCATAAAGGGATGGCGGATGGCGAAGGTTGATCTGGCCCGCAGGGCGGAGATCGGGCGCGAGAGACGGGCAAGACGAGAGCGCTCATTGTGGAAGCCGGTGCGATGCTGCTCGCCGAGCGACCTCCGGAGGCGCTCACGGTCGATGCCGTCGTCGAGGCGGCAGGCGTCGCCAAGGGCACTTTTTACTATCACTTCCAGAGCATCAGCGAGTTGGCGGCCGCAGTGGGTGTGATGCTCGCCGAGAGCTTCGACGAGGTCCTGACGCCGGCAAGGCTGGAGGTGCGGGATCCGATCGCGCGCCTCGCATTCGGGTTCACGCAGTTCCTGGAGAAAGCGATCTCGGACCCTGCCTGGGCTCGCCTCGTGGTCCAGAGCGCGCAATCCCCGACCGAATTTGGCCGGGGCGTTCGCGAGAATCTCAAGGCCGACCTCGCCGAGGCCATTGCCCACGGGCGGCTGACTGTGAGGGACGTTGAGCTGGCCGCAGATATCGTCATGGGCATCGTGCTTCAGGTCATGCGCGGCATTCTCGAGCGGGGCGCACGCCACGATCTGACCCGCGAAGCTCTGGATGCTATGCTCCGCGCTCTTGGCGCGGCCCAGGCCGAGGTCAGACCGGACACCTGACGGCCTGGACGATTGGCAGATGATGCGGCGGCAGCCCGCGGATCGGCCTCGGCGGCGCCACGCCATCCTCGCGGAGCGCACGAAGACTACGACGCCCACTATCCGAACCGCCGCCTCGACCGCCACGGCCGAGCGGCATAACCAAACCCGGATGAGCCAGGACACACCCCGATGCTCAGTCAGATCAGATGCCCCGAACAACTCTGACGACCGACAGCGGCGCCGGTAACCCGGCGCGCCGGTGCCGGGCCAGGCAGGAGAGCCGCAGTCGGCGAGGCTCCGCCGTGCGCAACGGTCCCGCGAGGCGCACGCCTATCCATCTCGGCCTTCTCGCGGCCCTCGCGCTCGCCTGCGGCTGCGGCGGCCCGCGCGGGGCGGTGGCGATCGACCCCGCGGCGGCCGGCACCGGCACGCCGCGGCCGGTGCTCGTCGCGAGCGTGCGCGCCCCGGACGCGGGCCCGGCGGTCTACGGGCCCGGGCGCGCGCCGCTCAGCTTCGCGCGGTTCGTCGTCTCGGTTCCGCCCGAGCGGGAGCCGGGCTCGGTCACCTGGCCGGGCCGCGGTCGTCGACCCGCGCACCGAATTCGTCACGCTCGAGGCCGCGCGCCTGCGCGATGGCGAGGCGTTCGTGGCCGCCATCGACCGCGAGCTCGGCGGCACGGGACATGACGAGGCGATCGTCTTCGTGCACGGCTACAACAACACCTTCGCCGAAGGACTTTACCGCCAGGCGCAGCTTGCCCACGACTTCGCGCTGCCCGCGACATCGGTGAACTTCGCCTGGCCGTCGGCCGCGGCCTGGGACGGCTACCCCTACGACAAGGAGAGCGCGGTCTTCGCCACCGACGGGCTGTCGCGCACCCTCGATCTCGTCGCCCGCTCCGGTGTCGACCGCGTCGTGGTCGCCTGCCACTCCATGGGCTGCTTCCTCGTCCTCGAGACCATGCGGATCAAGGCGCTGCGCGGCGACGAGGCGTTCCTCGAACGGCTGCACGCCGTGGTCATGCTGGCGCCCGACGTCGATGTCGACATCTTCCGCGCACGGATCCATGAGATCGGCTACCGCGGCATCCCGCTCTACATCTTCGCCTCCGGCGACGACCGGGCGCTCCAAGTGTCCGCCCGCCTGCACGGCCGGCGGGCGCGGATCGGCATGATCACCGACCCGGCCGCGCTCGCCGACCTGCCGGTCACGGTGGTCGACGTGACCGCGGTGAAGGGCAGCGGCGCCCACGGCCATAACACGGTCGAGACCTCGCCGCTCATGAGCGCACTCTTCAACGGGCTCGAGGATTTCGGTCCCCAGACGATTTCGGACGCTGTCGCCGACCCTTCGGTGGTCGAGGCGAGCGTCGACGCCGTCGGCCAGGCGACCACGATCGCGCTGCGCCCGCTCGAGGAGCGCTGAGGCGCCGAGCCGACCGCCCATTGACCCGTTCAAAAGCACGGCCGCACGGCAGGTCTCGGCTGGCAAGCGGCCTCTGAAGATCCCGCCGGCCATGTCCGCTCGATTCGCGAGCAGACGCCGGTCTTTAGTGACCCGAGGGCAGCTCCCGCCCAGAGCAAGATCATCTGGGAGGACGCTGAGGTCGACCTCTTCTGCCGCCGGGGCTTCGAGGCCCACGCGGATGCGGTGCGGCTCGCGCGCGAGACCGGACTGCGCATCGGCGACCTCGTCGAGCTCGAACGCAGCGAGATCAGACGAGCGCCGGACGGCAGCCGCGCGATCATCCTGCGCCCGAACAAGCGGCGGCGGCGCATCGTGAACATGCCGCTCACGCCCGCCGCCGAGGCCATCATCGACAAGGCACCGCTCTCACGGCGCCTGATCCTGAAGCCGAAGCTCGCGGAGGCGATCGACCCCGCCCGGCTCTCGCGCGAGGTCCGCGAGTACGCCACCGACTTCGGTATCCGCCCGGAACTCCGGTTCAACGACCTGCGTGGGTCGAAGTTGACCGAGATGGTCTGGTCGGGGATCAGCGTGCCCGACCTCGCGATCCGCATCGGTTGGAAGATCGAGACCGCCGCGAAGATGCTGGGCGTCTACGCCGCGCTCAATCCGGGCCGCGCCACGGTGGTGGCGCTTCCCGGGCCGGCGAGGGAGGGTGACGCCACCAGCTGAGCTCGCCATGGCTGCGGACAGGACGATCGGTTCATGGTGGCCGTGCCGACGTCGCCCTGGCCCGCCAGTTGCCGATGCCGCTGCACCACCTCGACGCCTCCTGCGCCCGCCGCCGACGGCAGGGGGGCGATCCAGGTCGGTCCCGTGGATCTCTATCGCGACCACTTATAATTAACCGGATGTTACCACCGGCCGGTGTTCGGTTGCGCGGCGAGGGCAACAGGAGCCTCAAGACATGGAAATCGGACTGGTCCTTCAGGGCGGCGGCGCGCTTGGCGCCTACGAATGGGGCGCCGTCAGCCGGCTGGTGCAGGCTGGCATGCGCCCCGTCGCCGTCGCCGGGGTCAGCATCGGCGCGATCAACACCGCCGCGATCGCCGGCGCCCGCAACGGCGACATCGCGAGAAGTCTCGACGCGCTCTGGACCGCCATCACCCTGCCGGCGGCGCCGTGGCTGCCGCCGAAGGCGCAGGCGGAGCTCTCGCTCTTCGGTAACCCGCGCTTCTTCCGGCCGCGCACCGACTACTGGGCGATGACCACGTGGCCGAGCTTCTACTCGGTCGCGCCTATGTTTCAGACCCTGAACGAGATCGTCGACTTCGACCGCCTGAACGACACCCACCTGCACAAGGTGGCGGTGGCGGCGACACGGGTGCGCGACGGCGTCGGCGTTAGCTTCGCCAGCACCGGGACCCGGCTCGACGCCCGGCACGTGATGGCGAGCGGCAGCCTGCCCCCGGGCTTCCCGATGACCGAGATCGACGGCGACGCCTACATCGACGGCGGCGTCTTCTCCAACACCCCGCTCGACATGCTGATCGCGATGCTCGACGAGGACCAGCTCGACCGCCTGCTGATCTTCGTCGTCGACCTCTTCCCGGCCACCGACGCGACCCCGAAGAACCTGATGGAGTCGCAGAACCGGATGAAGGAGATCACCTACGAGAACCGGGTCCTGGCCGACTTTGGCGGCGCCGACGGCCTCGCCGCCCATGGCGCCATGGTCCGCGATCTCGCGGCCAGCCTCAAGGGCAACGCCAAGCTCGCCCGCAACCCGGCGCTGCGCGCCCTGCTACGCCAGCGTGCCTATGCCAACGTCCAGGTCCTGAACGCCGCGCACGCCCCGTTCAGCGGCGACCACGACTTCTCCCGCGTTGGGGTCAGGGAGCGCCGCGAGCGCGGCCGTGCCGCGGCGGAGGCCTGGCTGCGCAAGGACGCGCGCCGGGCCAAGGCGGCCTGAGCGCCCGCCGTCCACCGCGACGCTTGTAGCGGGGGACGGCACGGCTTCGGGGCTGAAGGGGCCGCCGTCGCTCAAGCCGTCCAAGCCGTCGGGGATGGAGAAGGGACGGAGGCGAAGCCCGGCGGGCGGAGCAAGCGCCGCCGGGGGCCGAAGAACGCCCCGGCTAGCGGTGGACGAGGCGCGGGTGCTGCCGGCCGAGGTGCCGTCGGGGTCGCGCTTCAAGGGCTACGCGGACTTCGTGGTACAGGATCTAGTAAGCCGCGGGTGATCCGCTAGCTAATGTCCGTCCATAAACGGAGGTTTTTCAGGGGTTTAGGATGTCAGGCGGGGTCCCTGGGCCGCTCTTTTTGCGGTGGTCGTCCGATGTTGAGCGCATCGAAGGCGGCTGGGCGCGGCGTTGAGCAAGAGCGCGCGCAGGGGCGATCGTTCACCGATCGCCGGTGCCGCCCGAGGGAACGGGGCGGGTGTCAGGCTGATCGGAGACGCGCGAGAAGCGCGAGGTTGTAGGCCACCACCGCGGACCAGACGTAGGCCTTGAAGTGGGCGAGCCCGCGCCAGGTGCAGCGGGCGAGGCCGTAGGCGCGCTCACATGACGATGCTGGGGTCAAGAGGGGTGAGTTCTAGCGCGAAGTGCAACACCAGCGATCTGCGGGGTGTCCGATCTCATGGCGGCACGTAACCCGCCTGTCAGGCGAAAGATACCTGGTCAAGGCACTGAAGATTTCCCCACGTGGAGCTCCACCACTCCCGTCTTTTCTGCCGACGTCATCCAAGCGCGGAAGCGCAAGGTTTTCATACAGGTTAGCTAACCTGGAGAGCAGGCGCGATGCGCCAACGGGCGCATCGCAAACAAAGAAAGCGTGCGCGCACCTGCGCGCACATTGTTGGCGGCAAAGGCCGCCCACGGCCGCAGGCCGCACCCTCACACGCGCTCGAGGCGGCGCGTGGTGTTGCACTTTGCGCTGGAATCCACCAGGGGGTTATGGCGGCATCGGGTTTCCTCCAATTGGGCTGCGGATCCAGGGTCTGGGCCCGATTGCGTGACGCGGTTCGACAGCCGAGCCTGATCAAACTCACATACGGTCGCCGCTGGGGGACGGCTGCACCAATATCCCGCTTGCGGCGGGCAAGGGCACAGGGGGACGAGACCCATCTTTAGGTCGGCATTTCAAGCCAACGCGCCTATCGGTTCGCCCCCTGGATCCGCCAGGGCTGATCAGGCCCTGGGGATTGGTGTGTCGGTGTGGTCGCGTCACGCGGTCTTCATGAGGGCGCCCTCGATGACGACGCCCGCGGTGACGTATTTCCACAGCGCGACGAGCAGCTTCCTTGCAAGGGCGACCACCGTGGTTTTCTTGAGCCGGCCCTGATTGCGCCTCACGCGTTCGTGGAACCAGCGGGCAAGTGCCGAGTGCGGCTGATTGCGCAGCCATAGCCAGGCCAACTCGATCATCGTCGTTCGTAGCCGGGGATTGCCGGCCTTCGAGACGCCTTGCTCGTGCCTGACCGATCCGCTCTGCCAAGGTGTCGGCGCAAGCCCGGCATAGGCGGCGACCTGCCGGCGATTATCGAAGTGTCGGAACAGCCCTTCCGAATAGAGGATGGCGGCGAACTCGGGGCCGATGCCCTTGAGGTGGAGCAGCAGTGCCGCCGGGGTCTCGGCAACTTCGGCGGTTGCCAGCAGCGCGTCGCGCTCGGCCTCCACTTCCTTGATCTGTGCGAGCAGCAGCTCGAGCCGATCGAGCTCGCGACGGATCTGCGCCTTCAGATGCTCAGGCTGCGCCCGGCCGTCGCCGGTCTTCAGTTCCTCAAGCCGCTTACGCCGGTCACGCCGCAGCGGTTCGTAGCCGGTGATGCCCTGGGCAAAGAGCAAGCCTTTGATGCGGTTGAGATGGCGGGTCCGCTCACCAACCAGAACCTTACGTTCACGGCAGAT
Organism: uncultured Acidobacteriota bacterium; assembly: GCA_963731785.1. Taxonomy (GTDB): domain Bacteria; phylum Acidobacteriota; class Vicinamibacteria; order Vicinamibacterales; family UBA2999; genus DASYRM01. The sequence goes on along the minus strand of CAVSWX010000019.1, from coordinate 4,513 downwards.
GCGGCGGCGGTCCTCTTCCTGAACGCTCGGCACCCTGACCATCGCGCACACGCGCGGCTCACCTCGCTTATAGGCGAGCAGCGCGCGCACCAGCGCCTCGCCGTCGATCTTGTCGGTCTTGGCGCGCCGCCGCCGCCGCGAGGTGGCGATCGAGGCGGGGTCGACGACATGGCTTTCGATCCCTTCCTGCTCCAGGACGCGATGGATCCAGAAGCCGTCGAAGCCCGCCTCCTGGATGACGACAAGCGCAAAGCGTTGACCCGTGCGCGCCTGCGCCTTGTCCTGAAGCTGCGTAAGGCGCGCCAACAGTCCGGCGACATCGCCGCCGCGCACCGCATGCTTCGACATCCGTTCGCCACTGCCCGGCGACAGCGACGTGACCAGCCAGGTCGATTTACTGAGTTCCAAAGAAACGAAGATCGCGCCAAGATCGGTGCGGATAGCGGCAGGCGCCGCGGGTCGATCGGCTGCAACATGCATGATCTGCCTCCACAGAGTTTCGGTCAGCAACCCCACTCTGCCAGAGCGCTGGTCGCTATCCACCACTCGTCATGGGATCTTCAGGCAGGAGATGCCGGCCTCGATGCCGGCGCGGAAGTTCCGGAGCTTGCGATAGACCCAGTGGCTGCGGACCATGTCCTCGACCTTCAGGCCGCTCTTCTTGTGGAACGCCATGTCGCGGACGCCGCGGGCCTTGGCCTGGGCGAGGTTGTCGCGGCTGGCGTAGCCGCCATCGGCGGCCGCCTGCCGCGGCGCGGCGCCCCAGACCGCGATGTGGCGCTCCAGCATGGGCAGGAGCCGCTCGCGATCCGCCGGGTTGCCCGCTTCGATCACCAGGTCGAGGATCAGGCCGCTCCTGCCGGTGGTCAGGTTGAGCTTGTGACCGTAGTCGACGTCGCGGCTGCCCTTGACGATGATGTCGGCATGCGGCTCGAACAGGCTGACCAGCTTGTCGCGGGCCGGCACCGCCTCGCCGGCCAGCACCCGCCGCTCGGTCTGGGCGATGATCTGCTCGACGAGCGGCCGATAGTGGCGGACCTTGGCCTGCCAGAGCGCGACGGCCGGGCTGCGCGCCGGAGCCAGCTCCGCCGCCGCGCCGCGCAGATACGCCAAGGTCGCGCGGGTGAGCTTGATCAGCTCGCGGTAGAGCTGGACCCGTTGCGGCCGGCCGCGGGTGAACTCGATCGCCCGCCATCGCTTCTTGGCCGCCCGGCAATGATTGCGCCAGCCGCGCCCGGTGCCGCCAACAAGCGTATCCGCTTCCTGCAACAGGCGGACCATCACCCGTACCGCATCCCAGAGCAGGCTGCTGTCGCTCGGCTCGTGCATCAGCGCCGCGGTGACGGTGCTGTCCAGCCGCACGACGCGACCGTCCTCGAGCTTCTCCTGCCGGGCGCTCGCCAGCAGCGTCCGATTGATCGCCTCCCAGGTCTCGGCCCGGATCGCGCTGATCGTCTTCTGCAGCACCGACTTCTTCGGGCTCCAGGCGCAGGGCAGCCGGGCGAAGGCCCGAAACGACGCGGAGTCCTCGAGATGGAAGGCCAGCTCCTCGTAGCTCAGCTGGCGGTATTGCTTGAGCAGCGCGCAGCGCAGCACCGCCTCCGCCGGCAGGCCTTGCCGTCCGGTCGCGCGCACGCCGTCGCGGCGCAGGTCCTCCGCCACCAGCCCGAGCAGCGCGCGATGCGCATCCAGCCACTCCGACATCGCCTTCAGCTCGCGGCCGATCTCGTGCCCGGCGAAGACATCGAATATGCTCATCTGGACGGTGCGTTCTTGGCGCATTGTCGGCTCCGGCGGTGGCGGTTTTGCTTTGGGATCAGTGGCTTGATGCCAGAGTGTACCCGAAACCGCCGGGGCTTGCCCGCGAAAAATCGCGATTCCTCAAATAAATCCAGCAGCTTAGCGTTCGTGGACGGACACTAGCTAGTTGATATAGTTGGAGATGTGGTTGCGGGGGTAGGATTTGAACCTACGACCTTCAGGTTATGAGCCTGATCCGCGGCCTCTGGCCCCTGGTAATGCCTTTCGACGGGCGGCGGACATTCTGTCGCGAAGTTTCGTGCCGGCAGAATTTTCATGGGCGCGTCGGCCGCAGGCCTTCGGGAAGTTTCGAGACCATACCCCGGGGGGTGGTTGGGGGGTTGACGGGGCCGCCCTGTCGGGCGGCCGCGGAGGCGAACCTAGGTGGAAAGCATCTTCGCCTGCGCTTCGCCCCGGTTCGCAGCGTCCGCACCGGGGGCCGGTGAAGGAGCCGTCATCACATCACACCGCCACCCCCTCCCCGAAACTACAAGAGCGCGCCTCGCCGTCTCCTGCACCGTTGCCGGGATCGTCTCCCGAGCTTGGCAGCGGCGGCCGCGCCGCCACCTGCACCGATGTCGGGATGGCCAGGAGGCGGATCGCGCGACAACGCAGCGACGGTGGCGAATGTGCATCGCCATCGCGGCGAGCCCTTTGACGCAAAGGGAGGCGTTGTTAGCGGCGCCCACCTCGATCTCGCGGCGGAGATCGGAAATCACTTTCCACACGATGTTCATTTCAACTCGCCGCCATGATCCTGTGATCCGAGAAGGATTTTGAAGGTATCGTTTTTGACTTCATTCGTCGCCTGACGCTCCGGATATATCACCTTTGACCTTCGCCACGCCCCGGCGCCTCGCCTGCCAGGGCTCTGCCGCAATGGCCTGTCTTATCCGCGTTTACCCCGGCGAGACGTCGCCGCGAGACGCTCGGGCTGTCTCAAAAGAATTGCTTTTCGATTTACGAGACGATAGACGTAGTGGGTCTAGACCCTAACGAGACGAGGAGTCCCGAATGCCACGGATCGGATACGCCCGCGTCAGCACCAGCGGGCAGGATACGGCAATCCAGGTCGCGGCGTTGCGCGCCGCCGGCTGCGACTTGATCCGCGAGGAGAAGGCGAGCGGCACGAGCACGAGCGGCCGGCCCGCGCTCGCAACCATCCTGGACTTCCTCCACCCGGGCGATGCGCTCGTGGTGACGCGGATCGATCGCCTAGCGCGGTCGATCGCGGACCTGCAAACCATCGTGCGCACCGTGCGGGAGAAAGCCGCCGCGCTGGTGTGCACGGAGCAGCCTGTCGAACACGAGCACGGCTGCCGGGAAGTGCTTCCTCGACATGCTCGGGGTCTTCGCCGAATTCGAGACCAATCTCCGGCGCGAGCGCCAGGCGGAAGGGATCGCCAAGGCGAAGGCGGAGGGCGTCTACAAGGGCCGGCCGGCGTCGATCGATGCGGCCGAGGTTCGCCGGCTCAAGGCGGAAGGCCTTGGTGCCGTCGCGATCGCGAAACGGCTCAAGATCGGCCGCGCTTCGGTCTACAGGGCGCTTAACGAGACGGCCCGCCCGGCAACCAATTAGGGCCTCCGCACCCCCGTTGCCTCGTTGGGCCCGTGCAGGTAGCCTTCCGCGCGGATGGGAGGCTGTCATGGCCCAGGTTGTCCGACTGGCCGCGGTGCGGCGGCTCGCTGTTTTTCGCGAGCGCCGGAAGCTTCAAGACGAAGCGCGCCAGCTTATTGAGAGGTTCGGCCCTGAGCGCGCCGGATACGTCGCGGCCCTGAGCTCGCGACTGCCGCACCTCTCGGAAGCGGAACGCGTCCATTGGGCCGTGCTCGCGGACGAAATCGAGCGCGCCGTCGGGTTCGGTTGGTTCATTCCCGAGGCGGATCACTAGGAGGCCTGCGAAGGCGATCCTGCCGTTTCGGTCTGATCGGGCTTCCAGTCGCCGCGGCGGGTCATTAGTGCCACACTCTAATTCCGGCAGGTTGACGAGCCTGTCGCTGTCTTAACGGGAAGCATGGGAGGTTCGCTTTGGCAACTTGGCTCAGATGCACGTCGCTGGGCAAGGATGCGACCATATACGTCAACATGGATATGGTCATATCGGTCACACAGAGGGAGGACGGCGCTCGGTTGATGCATGGAAGCGGCAATGCGTCTTACATCGATGTGGTTGAAACGGCGGACGATATTTTCCGCGCGCTAGGCATAGAGGTGACGGACGCCCAAAAGGCCGAAAGGGAGAGAGGCGCCCCGGCGACGTGATCGGCGCTGCCGCCATGGTGGGGGCGGCCGGGGGATAGGCAAGCCAGCCCGATAGCCGAAGCCGCTTCACTTTCGAAGGCGAGCACCGAAGGGACGCCGCAACCTCCTTTTCGGTCAGGAACCGCATCAATCGAACAACTTTGGCAGCCGAACGGATTCCGCGTCTCCGAGCAGCCAGGCCGCTTCCTCCTCGCCAAGCAATTCGCGCAATTCCCGCCGCGCCCGATCGGCGGCGCGGCTCAGCTGCGCAGCGGTCATTTCGCACAGCTCGACGTCCCCCTCGTCGGCGGCAACGTTCCCGAAAAGGCCGCTGGCGCGATACACCGCGTTGATGGCTGCCGACTTGGCCTGCGCCGGCGCCTTCGCGTCGCGCAGCAAGGCGATCACCGCGTCGGTTGCCGCGTCCAATGCCTCGGTTCGGATCCTGCGCAGGTTCCGCTGACGCGCGGC
>CAVSWX010000018.1:0-89785 GCA_963731785.1 uncultured Acidobacteriota bacterium | reverse complement strand
CAAAGCCTCGCCGGAACCGTGCGCGACACATCTGGTGCCGTGCTCCCAGGTGTCACGATCGAAGCGTCGAGCCCGGCGCTTATCACGAAAGTCCGCACCGGCGTCACCGACGAAACGCGGGCAGTACCGCATCCCGGATTTGCCGCCCGGCATCTACAAGGTCACCTTTACGCTGCCCGGCTTTGCCATCGTCATGCGCGAAGGCGTTGAGCTGTCGGGCGGTGGCGTCATGACGATTGGTGCGGAGTTGCGAGTGGGGGCATCGACGAGTCGATCACGGTGACCGGCGAGTCGCCGGTGGTGGACATTCAGACGGCGCGCCAGCAGCTGGTCATCGATGGAGACATCGTGCGCGCGCTTCCGGCGTCGCGGAGCTATGGCAACTACATCGCGGCCATCCGGCGATTCAAGCCACGGGCTTCGGCAGCGGCGCGGCGACCATCAACAACTTCTTCTCGGCGCGCGGCGGACGGAGCACGGAAGGCCTCATCCAGCTCGATGGGATGAACGTGGGTGCGCCAGGCAACGGTGGCGGCGTGTCCGGCTCCTGTACGACATGTCGAACTCCTCGGAAGTGCAGGTGGCCATTTCAGGCGGCCTCGGCGAGGCCGACCGCGGCGGTCCGGCCTTCAACATCATCCCGAAGACCGGCGGCAACACGTTCAGCGGCACCGGCTTCACCAGCTACGCCGGCAAGTGGGGACAGTCGAGCAACATCGACGACTACCTGCGCTCGTTGACTCCACCTTTCGGCGAGCAGCCGGCGCTCATCAAGAGCTACGACGCCAACCTCGCCGTGGGCGGACCGATACTGCGCGACCGCGTGTGGTTCTTCGCCAACTCGCGCGCCATCGGCACGTATCAGGAGCAGCAGAACCTGTACGTCAACCAGAATGCGGGAGACCCGAACGCCTGGACGTGGGTGAAAGGCGAGAGCCCGAGCGTCCGCAACTCCACGTCCAAGACGCTGAACGCCGTGCGCCTGACGTGGCAGGCCACTCAAAAGAACAAGTTCGGGTTCTACATCGACTACACGAAGAACTGCAGCGGCGGTGCCTACAGGAAGGCGGCGATCAGTGCCGAGGTCCGGGTGAGGGCTGGGTGGCGTCTGGCCCTGGAGTGACTCCTGGCACGGCCACGGTCTCTCCCGAGTCGGGACGATCTGGGACGCGCCGGCGAAGATCATGCAGGGTCTGGACGTCACCGTTCTCGAATCGCTGCTCTTCGAGAGCGGCTACTCGGCGTTCTATACCGACAACGGCGATCCTCGGCCGTACGGGGTGCTGACGGACTTCATTCCCGTGACCGAGCAGTCCACGGGGGCCGGGGTGCCGTTCGCGAACTTCATCTATCGCGGCTTCAATCCGGCGCCGTCGAGCTATCAGAAGCACGCCACCTGGGAGGCTGCGATGTCCTACGTCTCGGGCACCCACAACATGAAGGGGGGCTACCAGGCCGGGTACATGTCGAATAGGAACACGACCTACGTCGGCCGGCAGATCAGCTACCGGTTCAATAACGGCCTGCCGAACCAGCTGTCGCAGCGCGTGGGCACGAACCGGACCAGCAACAGCCTCCTCTACAACGCCGTGTTCATCCAGGACCAGTGGACGCGCAGCCGGCTGACGCTCCAGGGCGCCTTGCGGTACGAGACGGCCTCGAGCTGGGCGCCGGCTGGAGAGAACGGCATTCTCACCGACAACGAGTTCGGTGGCCCGTTCCTGCTGCCACGCACCGAGGGTGTGACAGGGCTACCACGACATCACGCCGCGGATGGGTGCGGCCTACGATGTGTTCGGCAACGGGAAGACCGCGCTCAAGGTGAATGTCGGGCAGTCCCTTCAGGGCGCCTGGACCGGGGATGCATACACGATCAGCAATGCAGGCTCGACGCTCGTCACATCGATCAATCGATCGTGGTCGGATCCCAACGGAAATCGTGTCGCCGAATGCGACTTCCTGAACCCGGCGACGAACGGCGAGTGTGGTCCATGGTCCGCTCCAACTGGGCCTCTTTCAACCAGACCACCACCGTCAATCCCGGTGGTCCTCGAGGGTTGGGGCACGCGTAACCGCGATTGGCAGATTCGGCGTCGGCGTGCAGCAGCAGATCGCGCCGCAATCGCACTGGAGGTCACCTACAACCGCCGGGTCGGGGAGGCAACTTCTTCCTCACCCATAACCGGGCGCTTACTGCAGCCGACTTCGACGAGGTCACCCTGAAAGCGCCCTCGGATCCGCTGGCTTCCCAACGGCGGCGGCTACCCGGTCACCTTCCTCACACGAAACACCGGAGCGCCCTCGGCGCGACCGACTCGTACTACACGACCACCGACGACTTCGGCGACGAATCGCACTACTGGCACGGCGTCGACCTGTCGGTCAACGCGCGGATGGGGAATGGCCTGAGCCTTCAGGGCGGCACGAGCACGGGGCGCGGCGTTGGCGATACCTGCGATATGGTACAGCACGATTCGGAAGGCCCATGGCCCCGACGCTCGGCACGGCCGCGGTGCCCGTCATCGCCGTGGGCACCGTCGACGGTGTGAGGGCCTGCGACCTCGCGGAGCCGTGGCTGACCAGCGTTCGCGGTCTCGCCGCCTACACCGTGCCCAAGGTGGACGTGCTCGTGAGCGGCATCTTCCGCTCGCAGGCCAACGCCCAACCCGGTGCCGACCCGGGCACGAACGGCACGTCGCGGACGGCCACCTATCGCATGAACGCCGCGCAGTTCCTGGCCGCAACCGGACGCCCGCTGGCCACCGGGTTGGCCACCCAGGACGTGAACCTGGTGCTGCCGGGTGAGGTGTACGGCGACCGCATCAACGTCGTGGACATGCGCTTCGCGAAGGTCCTGCGGTTCGGCAAGACGAGAACCAACATCGGCATGGACCTGTACAACCTGTTCAACAGCAACACGCCGACGACCTACGAGACGGTGTACGATCCAGCGACGAACGGGGCTCGATGGATGCAGCCCACGGCAGTACTACTGCCGAGGTTCATGCGGTTCAACGTGCAGTTCGACTTCTGATCGTCGACGTCGAGCGAGACGTAGCGCTGCGTCTGGAATGAGCGACCTCGACGCGTAGACCTGGGCGGTCTCGTGCCGTGATCGCAGTGCATTCGCCAGCGTCGGGAGGGTGTCATGCTGGGTGCCAGGCTGCTGCAGTTGATCCAGTCTCACGCGGGATCCCTGACCAGCGAAGTGATGACGGATCTGCGCACGAACGAGAGAACCCCGTCGTTCCGCCCGCTGAGCGCCTCCGGTCTCGAGTCGCGCATCGGCGCTCTCTACTCGAATCTCGGGAAGTGGATTGGCGACGCCGATGAAAACGCAATTCGAGACCAGGACGAGGAAATGGGGCGCCGGAGGTTTCGAACGGCGTCCCGGTCAGCGAAATCGTCTACGCGCTGCTGCTCACGAAGCACCACCTCCGGCGCTACATCCGCGACCATGGCCTGGTGGACTTTGCCGGCGACCGCATGATGCCCGACGAACTGCTTCCGCTCGAGCTCCACAGCATTCAGGAGCTCAATTACCAGGTCGGGGTGTTCTTCGACCGCGCGCTCTATCACCTGGCTCGCGGCCACGAGTTGGAAGCCGCGATGCACCGGTCGGAGACGCCGTCGAGACTCAGCGCGTAGAGCGCCGCCGACGGCGCGTCACTAGCAGAGCGTCACGGACACCGCCAGACCGCCTTCGGACGTTTCCTTGTACTTGGCGTTCATCTCCTTGGCCGTGAGCGCCATGGCGGCCACGGTCGTATCGAATTCGACCCGCCGGTGCGCCGGGATCTCGTTGATCGCGATCATGAACCCCGCATACGCCTTGATGGCGCCGAACGCGCATCGTTCGATGCACGGCAGCTGCACATAGCCCGCGACCGGATCGCACGTCATGCCCAGGTGGTGCTGCAGCGCCGATTCGGCCGCGTTCGCCACGACTTGAGGCGGGAAATCGTACGCCTGGCGATGAACGCGGCGCCCATCGCCGACGCGACGCCAATCTCGGCCTGACACCCGCCCTCGGCGCCGGAGAGCGTGGCGTTGTGCTTGCACAGGTAGCCGATCGCCGCGGCGGCGAGAAGCCCGTCGCGAATCTTCTGCTGCGGCAGCTTGCGGCCGCCTTCGCCGAGCGAATACACGAGCGCGGGCAGGACGCCGGCCGATCCGCCGGTCGGCGCGGTGACGACGAGATGGCCGCGCGCGTTCTCTTCCGATCCCGCCAGCGCCTACGCCGACACCAGCCCCATCGCGCGCCGCGCCTCGTACTGGTCGTCCTTCGCGCGCGCGTAGACTTCGCCAGCCTTGGTCCTGAGCTTGATGGGACCGGGCAGGGTACCGGTCGGCGCGCCCAACCCGGCCTTGACGATGTTCACCATCGCCGTGTGGATCTTGTCGATGAACGCGTTGACCTCCGCCTCGCTCTTGCCGGAGACCGCCACTTCGTTGGCCATCACGGCCTGCGCGATCGAGAGCTTGTTCTGCTCTGCGTGCGCCAGCAGCTCCTTCATGGTCGAGTACGGGATACTTCGGCTGCCCTTTCTTCGGAGGTTGATACCCCTTCCACTCGATGAAGCCGCCGCCGACCGAGTAGTACTCGAGCTCGTAAAGGACGTCGTCCCCGGCCATCAGGCTGCACGTCATCGTGTTCGGGTGCGGGAACTCGCCCTTGAGCTGATCGTAGATGATGTCCTTCAACGTGAGCGTGAACGTCCTGTCCCCCAGCTTCACGGGAAAGCGCTGATCCGGATTCGACACGAGGCTGTCGAGGAATTCGGGTTCGACGGTCGCGGGCTCCTTGCCGATCATGCCCGCGAGCGCCGCCCGCTCGGTGCCGTGTCCGACGCCGGTGGCGCTCAGGCTGCCGAACAGATGCACCTTCATGCCGGTCACCTTCGCGAGTTGCTCCGCCGGAAGCTCCGTGCAGCGCCGGTAGAAGTCGTAGGTGATGCGCATCGGGCCCGATGGTGTGGGAGCTGGAAGGCCCCGGGCCGACCTTGTAGAACTCTTCCAGAACGGTCATCACCGGGCCCTTGGACTTCTTCACGACTTCGAGGTCGGGGGACAAAGGAGGAGGCGCTGCGGCGTCATGCATCATGTCGCTGCCGAGAGTAAACCGCATTGCTCACGGCCGGAAAGGGGACAGGAAGGTAGCGCCGCGGGTCGCGCCATGGACTGCGAGAGCAGACAGTAGCCTCTAAGATGTACGCGGAGGCTATTCGTGTGTACCCGGACGGTTCTCGCGTTCGCGGCGATCTTCATCGTCTGGGGCTCGACGTATCTGGCTATCCGATACGCGGTGGCCGAGATCCCACCGCTCCTGACCGCAGGCGTCAGGCATCTTGCGGCCGGGACGCTCCTGCTTGGATGGGCGCGGTTCAAAGGGTTGCGCGCGTCGGCCGTGGAGTGGCGACATAGCCTCGTGGTCGGCGCGCTGTTCTTCCTGATCGGACATGGCACGCTGCACTGGGCCGAGCAGTTCGTCTCGTCGGGGTTGTCGGCATTGCTGGTGGCGACCGAACCGGTGTGGATCGCCGTGCTCCTGGCAATCACCGGCCGATCCGGTCTCAACGCACGCACCGTCCTGGGCCTGGTCATCGGCCTCGCCGGAGTATGGCTCCTGGTTGGCGGCGAGGGCATCGGCGGCGGGCCCGGACTGTTGGCGGGATGCACGGCCGTGCTGGTTGGCGCCGCGTCGTGGGCCTTTGGCGTCGTCTATTCGCAACGCGCCCCGCTGCCTGCCGACCCGCTCATGCGGACGGCGACCACGCTGCTCTGCGGGTCGGCACTGCTGCTGACGGCAGCAGCCATCTTTGGCGAGTTCGGACGGCTGCGAATGCCCTCGGCCCTGGCGGTATCGTCGCTCGCCTATTTGATCGTCTTCGGCTCGATCGTCGCTTTTACGGCGTACTACTGGCTGCTCGACAGGTATTCCGCGACGGTCGTGGCCACCCACACCTACGTCAACCCGGCGGTCGCCGTGTTGCTTGGGTGGGCGATGGGCGGCGAGCAGCTGTCCGTCTCGCTGCTTGTCGGCATGGTCGTCATCACGAGCGCCATCGCGCTGGTGAGTTGGGCGCCGAGACAACCCAGTGACGGACGAGTTTCGACCCAGCGGGCCCGACATATCGTCCTATAGTCATGCGATGGACGGCGTCGAGTTCCGCCACGTGTCCTACCGCATCACCGGCCGGACGCGCATCCTCGACGACTTCTCGCTGACGGTCGGCGCCGGCGAAACGTTCGCGCTGGTCGGTGCGAGCGGGTCAGGCAAGACGACCGTGCTCAAGCTGGTGAACCGGCTGCTGCTGCCGGACGCCGGTGAGGTGCGCGTCCAGGGCATCGACACGCGCGAATGGGATCCCATTCGACTGCGTCGATCGGTCGGCTACGTGATTCAGGACGTGGGCCTGTTTCCGCATCTGAACGTCGCCGACAATGTCGCCATCGTGCCGCGGCTGGAGCAGTGGCCCGACGATCGCGTCGCCGCACGCGTTCGTGAGCTGCTCGAGCTGATTGGCCTCGCGCCCGACACGTATGCAGGGCGCTGGCCGGACGAGCTCTCGGGCGGCCAGCGTCAGCGCGTCGGCGTCGCGCGTGCGCTCGCGGTCGATCCGCCGGTGCTGCTGATGGACGAACCGTTCGGCGCGCTCGATCCGATCACGCGGCGGCAGCTGCAGCAGGAGTTCCGGCGCATTCAGACGCGCGTGGCGAAATGCGTGATCCTCGTGACGCACGACATGGCCGAGGCGCTGGCGCTGGCCGACCGTATTGGCGTGCTGGACGACGGCCGTCTGATCTGGTGCGGCACGCCGCAGGCGATCGCCGGGTCGGACGATCGGCGCGTGCGCGCGCTCGTTGAATCCGTGCTCTCCATGACCGGCCGCTCTTTCGCTTCTGGCTCACGCATCAGCAGGAGCTCGCCACGCTTGTCGCCGAGCACATCCTGCTCGTCGCCATCTCGACGGCGATCGCCGTGGCGATTGGCGTGCCGCTGGCGATCTTCGCGACCCGCCGCCCGCGTCTTGCGGCGCCGCTCGTGGCGATTGCCAACGTCGTGCAGACGGTGCCGAGCCTGGCGATGTTCGGTTTCCTGCTGCCGGTGCCGCTCATCGGCGGTGTCGGGGCCCGCGCGGCGCTGGCAGTGCTGGTCCTCTACGGGCTCCTGCCGATCGTCCGTTCGACCGATCGTCGGCATCACAGGGATCGATCCGTCGATCCGGCTCGCCGGCGTGGCGATGGGCATGACGCCGCGTCAGCTGCTGCGTCAGGTCGAGTTGCCGCTGGCGCTGCCGTCGATTGTCGCAGGCATCCGCGTGGCTGCCGTCGTCGGCGTCGGCTCGGCGACCATCGCGGCGGCGATTGGCGCCGGCGGCCTCGGCCAGTACATCTATCGCGGCCTGTCGATGGTGGACTCGACGGTGATTCTTGCGGGTGCGATCCCGGCTGCGCTGCTGGCGCTGGTTGTGGACGGCAGCCTGCTGTGGCTCGAGCGGCGATTGTCGGCTCGCGCGGCACGTTCGATCGCGGCGAGCGGTCGTCGCGGCCGCAGCTTCGCTGGCGATCGTCGTGCTCGCCGGCAGTGCACTCTGGGCGACGCGCTCGCCCGGCGCGATCGTCGTCGGCTCGAAGAACTTCACCGAGCAGCTGATCCTCGGCGAGATCCTCGCGCAGACCATCGAGCGCGAGACGGGCTTGTCGGTTCAGCGGCGGCTGAACCTGGGCGGCACGCTGATCTGCGATCGCGCGCTCATCACCGGCGATATCGATGTGTATGTCGAGTACACCGGCACGGCGCTGACGGCGATCTTTCATCAACCCGCGGCGAAGGATCCCACGGCTGGTGATCGAGACGGTGCGCGGTCTGTACGCCGGAACCGGCCGCACGCTCCTTCCGCCGCTCGGCTACGACAACACCTTCGCGATCCTGGTGCGCGGCGCCGACGCCCGCGCGCGCGGGCTCCGCACCATCGACGATGCCGCGCGTGTTGCGCCGCAGTGGCGCGCAGGATTCGGCTACGAGTTTCTGGAACGGCCGGATGGCTATGCCGGGCCTGGCACAGACATACGGGCTGACGTTCCGCAGTCCGCCGCAGGTCATGGACCTGACGCTCAGTTACCGGGCGCTCGCGTCGGGGCAGGTCGATCTGATTGCCGGAGACGCCACTGCTGGACTCATCAAAGGACTCGATCTGTTTCAGCTCGAGGACAACCGCCGCTATTTCCCGCCATACGACGCGGTGCCCGTGGCGCGCGCCGAGACGCTGCTGCGCTATCCGCAGGTGCGACGCGCGCTCGAAGGACTGGCCGGCCGCATCACGGCCGACGACATGCGCGAGATGAACCACGCGGCTGATGCGCTGAAACAGAATCCCGCCGACATCGCGCGGCGCTTTCTGGATCGGCGCTGACACTGTGCAGTGTCCGCGCTGTCAGGCGGACGATGTGCCGCGTCGTGGATGCGCGCTAGCGTGAGCGCGAAGCCGGCGTCGCGGTCGATCCACTGCGCCATCGACTCGAATCCGCTGTGCTCGAGCTGCGTGATCAGTGCGTCAGGCGTGTACTTGTAGGAGCTCTCGGTCCAGATCGCCTCGCCGTCGCGCAGTTCGAACTCGAGATCGACAGCCTCGATCCGGACGCGCTGCTCCCGTGTCGACACGAGGAACATCTCCATGCGCGAGCACGCCGCATTCCACACGGCGTGATGGCGGAAGGCACGCAGATCGAACGTGCCGCCGAGCTCGCGGTTGATGCGCAGCAGCACATTCAGATTGAACGCCGCGCTCACGCCGAGCGGATCGTCGTAGGCCAGCAGCAGGTCGCGTTCGGGTTTGACGAGATCCGCGCCGATGAGGAACGCGTCGCCGGGTCCGAGCGAGGCGGCGATGCGGGCGAGCAGCGCTGCGGACCCGCGCTGATCGAAGTTGCCGATGTTCGAGCCGAGGAACAGCACCAGCGTGCGGTCGCCGGATTCCTCGCGCATGATCGCGTCGAGCCCGTCCTCGAACGGTGCCTGGTGCGTGACGACACGGAGGTTGAGGCGCGTCGGACAGCGTGTGCGCCGCGCGCTCGAGTGCGCCGGCGGACACATCGACCAGATGCGCGATCAACGGCGCCGACGTGCCTTCGACGAGCGTCTTCAGCTTGCGGCCGTCGCCCGGCCCGAGCTCCACGAGACGCGTCAGCCCGTCGAAGATGCGCGAAGATCGCCGAGCGGTGACGTTCGAGCAGCCGCATCTCGGCGCGCGTGATCGCGTACCACGGCAGCTCGCAGATCGCGTCGAACAACGCCGAGCCGAGCGCGTCGTAGAGATACATCGACGGCAGCTGCCGCGGCGACAGCTGCAGATAGTGGCGCACATCCTCGGCAAACGCCGAGATGAGCGTCGATGGTGTCATGGACGCACGCACCTGAACGTGGCGTAGACGTAGGGATATCGCGGCCGGAACCAGTTGCGGAAGGTCGGCCGGATCAACTCGCGCGCCGTCGCCGGCGACGCGCCTTTCATGACGAAATGCTCGCCGTCGAAGAAGTCCGCGGAGTACTCCGGATAGGACGGCATCGGACGAAATCCTGGAAACGGCGCGAACACCGTGCTGGTCCACTCCCAGCCGTTGCCGACGAGATCGTCGACGCCCCAGGCGCTGCGGCCGGCGGGATGCGAGCCGGCCGGCTCGGGATCCCAGCTGGAGAAGTCGAACACGCCGTGCTCGCGTGACGGGCTCGCACTGCCCCATGGATGCAGGCGCTCGCTGCCGTCGGATGTTCCGTATGCGGCGCGCTGAAATTCAGCCTCGGTCGGCAGCCGCCACCCGCGCCACTCCGCGTACGCGCTGGCGTCAGCATGGCTCACGTAGACCGGCCACGACAGCGGCAGCGGGATCAGATCGAACATCCCGCGCCAGTCACCATGCGTCGCCGTGCCGCTCCCAGAAGAGCGGTGCGGGTCCGCGCTGGTTTACGAACTCGAGGTAATCGGCGTTCGTGACGTCGTGCCGCTGCATCGCGAACGCCGGCGACGTCGGCGGCAAGATGCGGCCGCTCGTTGTCCCATCCAAACGGCAGCGCGTCGTCATCGGCGCCGAGCGTGGCGCGGCCGGCAGGAATCTCGATCCACTCCTGCGCGGGACTGGCGGCCATCGACCACGCGGCTGATAACCCTGCGGCCGACGCTTCTGATCGAGCGGCAGGCGATGCCACATGTAGAGCAGCGTCTCCTGGTGCATCGCCTCGTGCTCGAGGATCGTGAACGCGGCTTCCGCCCGGTGCAGCAGCGGATCGCCAGGCCGATCGAGGTCGCTCGCGCTCGCAGCGCCGCGCGCACGCGGCGATCGGCTTCGGCGGCGAACTGCCGCACGGTGTCGCGCGATGGCCACTGATGTGCGGTGCTTCGTCCGGCCTGATCCTCCGACGGATCGATGCCGCGCGCGAACAAGCGTTTCGAGGCCGGCATCGATGCTCGGGCCGCCCAGCGCGCGCTTGACGAGGGTGTTGAAGCTGAAAGCCGGCAGGTGGCCTTCGTAGAAGACGATCGGATGGCGCAGGTCGATGGGCCGGCTGTAGTACGCCTCGTCGGCAACGAGATCGAACAGCGCGTGTGACCGCGCGCGGTTGCGCGAGTACCACTCGCTGAACCGTTCCGGTGACGCCGCGCCGCGCGTGTGACCACGGAGGCTGGCCGCTCGAGCGGTCATGCGACGAGCGTATCATGCGAGATCGCCGGACAGGCTCATCCGCACGGCATGTAACGATTCGGCAAACGGATGGCCTGGCTGCGGCGCCGGGAGGGCACATGGCCGTTGACATCCGCAAAGGTCAGGGTAACGTCACACTCACCCGCGAGGAATTCGAGCGTCGTCTGCGCGAGCGGTTCTACGACCCTGAATTCGAGAAGGTCGAGCGGCAGATCGCCGACGTGATCGACGTGGCGTGGAAAGCGTACGACAAGTACCGCAAGAGCCCGCGCACGCGAAAGGCCGGACCCGGTTTCGCCAATCCGGATTTCGAGCTTCCCATCGAATGGCTCGAGACGCGCGAGCGCATTCACGAGGCCGATCGTCAGCACAACGACGCCAACCTCCGCGGCCGCGTGCTCGTCGTGTGCGGTGCGGCGCGGCACGATCAGACCTGCCCGGGCGAGATGTCGAAGACGTTCCGTCTGGCCTCGCTCGCGCGCGAAGAAGTCGAACGCGCCGGCGTCGAGTGCGACTTCCTCGACCTCAGCCTTCTCACGGCGCAATACGGCCGTCAGATTCTTCCCTGCAAGGCGTGCGTCTCCACCGCGATGCCGCTCTGTCACTGGCCATGCTCGTGTTACCCGAATCACGCGATGGGCCAGGTGAGTGACTGGATGAACGAGCTCTATCCACGCTGGGTCGCCGCGCACGGCGTGATCATCGTCAGCCCGGTGTACTGGTATCAGGCGCCGAGCGTGCTGAAGCTGATGATCGATCGGCTCGTGTGCGCCGACGGCGGCAACCCGGATCCGACGACGACGCGCGGGAAGGGCGTGCAGGAGGCGAAGCAGCTCGAGCTCGCCGGATGGCACTATCCCCGCCACCTCGCTGGTCGCGTCTTCGCGGTCGTCGTCCACGGTGATGCCGTGGGCGCGGAAACGCTGCGTCGATCGCTGAGCGACTGGTTGTGCGACATGAAGCTGTTGCCGGCGATGCGGCAAGGCGGCATCGACCGTTACATCGGCTACTACGAGCCGTACGCGACGAGCCACGAGGCGCTCGACAAAGACGCCGCGGTGCAACAAGAGGTCCGCAACGCCGCGAAAGCCGTCGTCGAAGCCGTTGCCCTCAATCGCTCAGGCCGCTTCCCGCACCCGGAGCCCGAGAACGATCCGCGCCCGAAGTAACAGCGTGGATGTCGTCGGAAAAGAGCGGAGATAATCGACTCATGCCTGACGACGCCATTCGCGATCACCTCGTCCGCGTGCTCGACTGGGAAGAGGCGCACGTCGGATTCGACAAGGCCATCGACGGCATTCCCGCCGACAAGCGCGGCGCGCGGGCGCCGGGGTTCGAGCATTCGGCGTGGCAGCTGCTCGAACACATGCGGCTGGCCCAGGACGACATCCTCGACTTCTGCGTCAATCCGAAGTACGTGCACACCATGAAGTGGCCGGACGATTACTGGCCCGCGCCGGAACCGCCGAGCGGTGCCGCGTGGAAGGAGAGCATCGCGTCGTTCACGCGATCGCGCGACACGATGAAGGCGCTGGCGCGTGACGTCGAAGACCTCACGACGACGGTTCCGACCGGCAAAGGCAACCAGACTTATATGCGCGCGATCCTGCTCGTCGCAGACCACACCGCGTATCACGTCGGCCAGTTGGTGGCGCTGCGCCGCGCACTCGGGATCTGGACGTGAATGTCCGCGTCGCCGCGCCCGGCGAGTCTACGGCTTCGACGAGTACGCGCGGCTTCCCGATGCGGCGAAGGAGTTCGGACCGACGGAGCGACGCGGAGACATTCTGGGAGACGGACGGGACTCGAACCTGCGGCCCCGAAACGGGCCCGTGGTAGCATCGGCGCCTCCGGCCACGTCAGAGGAGCGCACCCATGACCAAGAAGCCGCGTGCTGACCCTCGCAGCCGGCCTCGCCGCCGTCGCCGCTCTGTGCTCGTCGTTCCTGTTCATCCCGCTCGTACGCGCAGCAGCCGGCCGCCGACGTCGCGATCGACCCCGACGACATCGGCGGCGTGGTCGCCGGTCCGAACGGACCGGAAGCCGGCGTGTGGGTGATCGCCGAGACCACCGACCTGCCGGTGCGCTACATCAAGAGCGTCGTCACCGACGACCGCGGCCGCTTCGTGGTGCCCGATCTGCCGGCCGCCAATTACCAGGTGTGGGCGCGCGGATACGGGCTGGTGGACAGCACCAAGACGACGGTCCGGCCCGGCCAGCGCCTGTCGATCACCGCCCTCCTCGCCCCGAACGACGCCCTCGCGGCACGCTACTACCCCGCCATCTACTGGTACTCGATGCTGAAGATTCCCGGCGCCGATCAGTTCGGCGGCAAGAGCAGCATCCCCGCGCGGCTGACGCAGACGCAGTGGATCGCGGCGATGAAGAACACCGGCTGCATCGGCTGCCATCAGCTCGGACAGGCCTCCACGCGCACGATCCCGGCGGCGCTCGGCACGTTTGCCACCGGCGCCGACGCCTGGAAGCGCCGCGTGCAGTCGGGCCAGTCGGGCGCGATGATGTTCGGGCAGCTGAACGGCCTGGGCGAGATGTCGTTCGCCAACTACGGCGACTGGACCGACCGCATCGCCAAGGGCGAGTTGCCGTTCGCCAAGCCGCAGCGGCCGCAGGGCGTCGAGCGCAACATCGTCGTCACGCTGCGCGACTGGATGAACGACAAGCAGTACCTGCACGACCTCATCGCCAGCGATCGCCGCTTCCCGACCGTCAACGCCAACGGTCCGCTCTATGGATCGCCGGAGTACAGCTCCGACAACATCCCGATCCTCGACCCGGTGAAGAACGTCGCCACCGTCTTCCCGGCGCCGGTGCGCGACCCGCACATGCCGCTCAACCTCGGCCCCGGACACGCCGCGGCGCTCGACGTCGCGGAGCCGTCGCCCTACTGGGGCAGCGAGCGGATCTGGGAGACGCGCGTCAACAACCACAACTCGATGTTCGGGCGCGACGGCCGGCTGTGGCTGGCGGCGTCGGTGCGCGGCGCCGAGAACCCCGCGTTCTGCAAGGCCGGCTCGGATCATCCGTCGGCCAAGGCGTTCCCGATGGATCGCGCCGTGCGCCACATCTCGGTGTTCGATCCCAAGACGAAGAAGTACTCGTTCGTGGACACCTGCTTCTCCACGCACCATCTGCAGTTCGGCTACGACGCCAACGACACGCTGTGGACGAGCGGCGGCGGTCCCGTGGTCGGCTGGCTGAACACGAAGATGTTCGACCAGACCGGCGACGCGGCGCAGGTCGCAGGGCTGGACGGCGCTGGTGCTCGACACCAACGGCAACGGCAAGCGCGACGCCTACACCGAGCCCGATCAGCCGGCCGATCCAGCCAAGGACACGCGCGTGAACTCCGTCGTTCTACGCCGTGATGCCGAGCCCGGCCGACGGCTCGATCTGGGGCGCGACGCTCGGCAATCCCGGCGCGGTCGTGCGCCTCGTGCCCGGCGCGAACCCGCCGGAGACCGCGCTGGCCGAGGTCTACCGCGTGCCGATGCCGGGCTTCGCGGTGCGCGGCGGCGACATCGATCGTCAGGGCGTGGTGTGGGTATCGCTCGGCAGCGGCCACATGGGCAGCTTCGACCGCCGCAAGTGCAAGGCGCCGCTCAACGGGCCGAAGGCCACCGGCGATCACTGCCCCGAGGGCTGGTCGTTCCACCAGTATCCCGGACCCGGGCTTCCGCGGCATCGGCGAGAACAGCGCCGAGTCGAGCTACTACTCGTGGGTGGACCAGCACAACACCTTCGGGCTCGGCAACGACGTGCCGATGTCCACCGGCAACTTGAACGACGGCCTCATCGCCTACGCCAACGGGCGCATGGTGGTGCTGCGCGTGCCGTATCCGATGGGGTTCTACGCCAAGGGGTTCGACGGCCGCATCGACGATCCGAACGCCGGCTGGAAGGGACGCGGGCTGTGGGCGGCCAACGGCGACCGCACGCCGTGGCTGATCGAAGGCGGGCAAGGGCACGAAGCCGCTCGCCGCGCACTTCCAGCTGCGCCCGGATCCGCTGGCGAAGTAGCCCGCTGTAGGGGCCGCGCCTTGCAAGGCCGCGCCACCGTAGCTTTACGAGGCGGTCAGGCAGCCCAGCCCGGGCCGGCTAAAGCCGGCCCCTACGTACGCTCGATAAACCGGGGGTGAGCCGGTTCGACTCACGGCGCGCCCGAGCGCCTGCAATTCCGCGAAGGCGGCGGCTGTCTGTCGTTCTTCGGGCTCCCCTTCTTCGCCGCCGGGGTCTTCCTGCTCCTCGACCGCCGGCGGCGCGATCCCATGGGCAAGGCGCCGAGCGACCTCGGCGCCTGGGGCCTGCCGCTGCTCGGGCTCATGGGCGTCGCGTTCACCGCGCGTGGGCGGCGGGCTGGTGTTCGGCCGGCAGCTGGACCACGCTCGACGTGGCCGCAGCGCGCGGCCACCAAGTCGTCGGGCCTGCTCGTGCCGATGAAGGAGACGCTCGCGGCGGCTCGACGAGTTCACCGCCGTGACGATCGGCTTCATGAGGCGGCGACTCGGACTCAGCGGACAAGCTTTCCCGTGGCGCTCAAGGCGCGCAGCGGGCCGGACCTGGTGCTCTGCAGCCCACCGCCTACGAGGAAGCACGGACGCTATGCGGCCGAGGCCGCGCGGCATCTGCAGGTTCGACGCTCGAGGATGCGTCGACGGATCACGCCGGTCCGTCTTCGAGCCGGCGACGTCGATCGGCCGCTGCAGCGAGCGCGCCGCCGGCGAGCCGGGCCCGAACAGCCGGTGCGCGCGGCCTGCCGATCCGCGCAGCGAAGTGCACCATGAAACCGACCAGCGTGCGGATCGTCATTCCCCACCAGCCGATGGGCCGGATCGCGTTGGGCTCTCTCGCTGATCCCGCTGCGCGATTCCGCTCGTCGCCGGCCCCAGCCTGCTGGACTTCTTCCGCGACGCCGGACGCCGGAGCCGATCGGCCTGGGCGTTCCTCGCGTTCGTGACGCTCTTCTTCGGCATGCTGCCGGCGGTCACCGTCGTGAACGGCTTCCTCCGCTCGCGCACGGGGCGGCACCATCGTTCACGTGTCGCGCCGACGGGATCACGTGTGGAGGAACGAGGCGCGTGGAGGACGCACACGGTGGCGGACCATCGACGCGGCCGACATCCTCGACGTCGACTACAGCACGCGCGAGATCGGCGCCGTGGCGTCGACCAGGAGAGCCGTCGAGCAGAAGCTGCACGGAGTCCGGACACCGAGCCCGGGCAGACGCACCCGCGCCTGGAACGGCTGGCCGAGACAGCCGCGCGATGTGGTCGAAAGGGCCGCGGCGTGACGGTGAAGACGCGCCAGCGGGCTCACGACCTTCGGCCAGGACCTCGACGACGACGAGATTCGCTATCTACACTCCGTCGTCCGCCGCGCGCTGGTCGTCCGTACGTACGGGCGGGCTAAAGACCCGCGCCGCTACAGGCGGGCGGTCTAAAGGTCGGCCTGCCTACCCACGCCTACCGCCTAATCGCAGGCGTCGGTGATGCAGATCGACTCGAGCGTGCGGCCCATCGGCGGCGCCGGCAGGCCCGCCGCGGTCATCAGCTTGCGCAGCAGCACGCCCGCCTCGGGGTGCGCGATCGCCGACTGCACGCCGACGCGCACGAGGCCGTCGGCGTAGTCCACCGGCTGCCACGTGTGCACCGCGAGCTTGCCGCCGCGGTTGTCGGTGTTGCCGTAGTCGCGCACGTCGAGCTTCGCGCCGTGGTCGGCGAGGATCTGGATGACGTCGGCGCGCCCCTTGTGCGCCGCGCCGTGCAGCGCCGTCCGGCCGGTGTCGGCCTGCAGGTTCACGTCGAGGCCGAGATCGATCAGCATCTTCACCGCGTCGAGCGTCGCCTTGGGCGACCACTCGTAGGTGATGCCCTCGACCCAGCCGATGCCGGCCGCGACGTGCAGCGGCGACACGTTGAGCACCGTGTTGATCTTCGGATCGGCGCCGCGCGCGAGCAGCAGCTTCATCAGCTCGACGTCGCCCGACTGCGACGCGCGCAGGAACGCGGTGGCGCCGTTCTCGTCGAGCCACTGGTTGGTGAAGACCGTGCGCGTCTCGGTGCTGTCCTTGAGGCGGGCGTTGACGTTGGCGCCCTTGTCGAGCAGCAGCGTGATGAACTCCAGGTGATCCATGTCGCCCTTGCGGACGGGATAGTCGCCGGACTCGATGTTGCGGTTGTCGGTCGCCAGGTAGAGCGGCGCCCAGCCGCCCTTGTTGCCCAGGTTGGGGTTGGCGCCGCGGTCGAGCAGGTACTTGCCCAGCTCGTAGTAGCGGTTCTGCGTCGCCACCAGCAGCGGGCTCCAGCCGTAGCCGGTCGTCTGGTTGATGTCGGCGCCGGCCGCGAGCAGCGCCTTCACCGACTCGAGGTCGTTGGCGCGCACCGCGTAGACGAGCGGCGTCAGCTGACCGCCGTCCGACGGGCTGGTTGCGATGCGGCCGATGCCGGCCGCCACGGCCGCGTCGTCCTGGTCGAACGCCGTCGCCGTCACCGCCGCGCCGCGCGCCGCCGGCCCGGCCGCCGGCCGCGCCCGCGCCCCGGCCGCCGCCGCCGCCGCCGCCGATGCCCCGGCCGCCGCCCAGCGCGCTCAGCTCGCCCAGGTCGAGCGCGCGGCCCGCGGCGAGCGCCGCCCCCTGCGCCGCCACCTGCTTGCGCGGATCGTTGGCCTTGCCCAGCGCCGGACCGCGGCCGCGCGGCGCCGGGTTCGAGCGCGCCTTGATGTCGGCGCCGCGCGTCGACCAGCAGCTTGACCGCCGGCGCGTGCCCCTCGTCGGCCGCCCACATCAGCGGCGTCGTGCCGCGCAGCGTTTCCTTGGCGTTCGGATCGGCGCCCTTGTCGAGCAGCGCCGTCATCGCGGCGACGTTGCCGGTGCGCGACGCGATCATCAGCGGCGTGCGCCCGAGCGGCAGCTTCTCGTTCGGGTCGGCGCCGCGCCTCGAGCAGCGCGCCGACGGCGGTGGCGTCGCCGTTCACGCTGGCGAGCCACAGCGGCGTGACGCCTTCGCGCTTGGCCGCCTTCACGTTGGCGCCGCTGCGGATCAGCAGGTTGACCAGCTCGACGTTGCCGCGGTACACCGCCCAGTGCAGCGCCGTCGAGCCGTCGTTCTGCGGCGCGTTGACGTCGCGCCTTCTTCGCCAGCAGCGCCCGCACCGCCGCCGACGTCGCCGCGCATGGCGGCGTCGGCGACGTCGCTCTTCGCCGCCGCGCGCGACGGGCACGCAGGCCAGCGCACGACGGCGCCGAAGGCATGACGACGACTGAGCGCAGGCCTGAAGGCCTGCAGCTACGTACCTCACAGCTCCTCCAGCCGGCCGGTGCTGTCGCCGATGCTGTCCTGGTGGATGTCGTACTTGTCGAGGATGCTGAGCAGCAGGTTGCCCGTCGGCACCTGCTTGGTCGGGTAGGCGAGGTGCCGGCCGCCCTTCAGCTTGCCGTTCAGCCCGCCGACGAGCACGTGCGGCACGTCGTAGTGCACGTGCTGGTTCGAGTTGCCCATGTTGCTGCCGTAGAGGATCAGCGACTGATCGAGCAGCGTGCCGTCGCCGTCCTGCTTCTTCGCCAGCCGTTCGGCGAGGTACGCCACCATCTTCACGTGGTACTGGTTGATCTTCGCGAGGTCGGCGATGCGCCGCGGGTCCTCGCCGTGATGCGACACGCCGTGGAAGCCGGAGGTCGGCGCCTCGCTCTCGGGATAGGTGCGGCCCGTGAGGTCGCGCGCGAAGAGCAGCGTCCCGACGCGCGTGATGTCGGCCTGGAACGCCAGCGCCAGCAGGTCGAACTGCAGCTTGATGTGCTCGTCGAAGGTCTGCGGCACGCCCACCGGCACCTCGATGTTCTCCGGCGCCACCGTCGACGCCTTCATCGCGATCTGCAGCCGGCGCTCGATCTCGCGCACGTTCTCGCGCGTACTCGTCGAGGCGCAGCCCGGTCGGGCGCGCTGACGTCGCCGCGCAGCCGGGTGAGCGAGCCGCGCAGCGAGTCGAGGATGCTCTGGTCGCGCTTGCGGCGCGCCGTGCGCTGCTCGGCGGTGCTGCCGTCGCCGAACATCCGCTCGAACACCACCTGCGGGTTGAGCTCCATCGGCAGCGGCGACGTCGGCGACGCCCACGAGATGGTGTTCGTGTAGGTGCAGCTGTAGCCCTCGCCGCAGTTGCTCGAGTTGGCGCCGGGATCCTCCACCGCCAGCTGCATCGACGGCATCAGGTTCTCGCGCCCGATCTTCTGCGCGATGAGCTGGTCGATGGTCGTGCCGCAGTAGACGTCGGCGCCGGCCGTCTTCCGCGGCTTCTCGGCGCACATGAACGCCGCCGCCACCCAGTGGTCGGCGCCGGTCACGCCGGGCGGCGGCTCGGCCGAGCGCGAGTGCAGGCCGCTCAGGATCACGGTCTGCTTCGCGAACGGCTCGAGCGGCTTCCAGTTGAACGGCAGCTCCGCCGGCGAGCGCGCCCTCCTTCTCGGGCACCCAGTAGCCCGGCGCCGCGCCGTGCGGCACGAACAGGCCGACGAACCGCGGCTTCGCGGCTCGCCGCCGTCTGGGCCAGCACCGTCGCCGCCGGCACCATCGCGTCGAGCAGCGGCAGCGCCAGCATGGCGCCCGCGCCGCGCAGGACCGTCCGCCGCGAAATGTGCTTCTTGGTCAGAAACATAGGTCTGTCCCTCTGGGCTCCGTTACCTGCGACGCCTGGCTGCGTGGCCGCCTGCGCCGCGGCCTTCTGGTTCATCCGGAACATGTCGCTCTTGACGATGCTCAGCACGAGCGACGAGAACTTGTAGCCTCCGGCCGCCGCGTCGCGCACGATCGTGCCGCACCATCGGCATGTCCTCGTGCTCGGTGCCGCGCCCGAGCGCGTAGGTCAGCAGCTTCTCGGCGACGACCTGCGACGAACTGCGGCGAGTAGCGCTCGAGCGACCGGCGCAGGTCGACGACGCCGTTCACCTTGGTCCCGTCGGGCAGGATGCCCGAGGCGTCGATCGGCTGCCCCTCGTCGAGCGTCCGCCAGCTGCCGACGGCGTCGAAGTTCTCGAGCGCCAGGCCCATCGGCTCGAAGATCTGGTGGCACGACGCGCACGTCGGGCTGACGCGGTGCAGTTCGAGCGCCTGCCGCATCGTCGGCGGCTTCGTGTTGCCGGTGGTGTCCGCGGTCCGCTCCACGAAGGCCGGCACGTCGGGCGGCGGATCGGGCGGGCTGACGCCGAGGAACGTCTGCAGGAACCACTTGCCGCGCGTCACCGGCGAGGTGCGGGCCGCGTTCGACGTCACGGTCATCAGCGCACCCTTGCCGAGCAGGCCGCGGCGCATGTCGAGCGACGCCGGCAGCGTCACGCGGCGGAAGTGCGGGCCGTAGACGTTCGGGATGCCGTACTGCTTGGCCAGCCGCTCGTTGACGAACGTGAAGTCGGCGTCGAGCAGGTCGAGCACGCTGCGATCCTCGTGCACGACGGCGCCGAAGAACAGCTCGATCTCGCGCTCGTAGGCGGCGCGCAGGTTGTCGTCGAAGTCGGGGAACAGGTTGACCACCGGCTCGCTCGCGGCCAGCGAGCGGACGCCGAGCCACTGACCGGTGAAGTTGCGCACCAGCGCGTCGGACTTCGGATCGGCCAGCATGCGGCGCACCTGCCGTTCGAGCACGGCCGGCTCCTTGCAGCCGCCCGCGGCGCGGCGAGGTCGACGAGCTGGTCGTCGGGAATGCTGCTCCAGAGGAAGAACGACAGCCGCGACGCCAGCGCGAGGTCGCTGATCGGATAGGCCTGTCCGGGCCGCACCGCCGCCGGCTCGGCCTCGCCGCGATAGATGAACTCGGGATCGGCCAGGATGCGCTGCAGCGCCGCCTCGATGCCGGCGTCGAAGCGTGCCGTCCTCGCCCCGGCCGGCCTGGTAGAACGGCATCAGGATGCGGAGGTCGGCCGCCGTGATCGGCCGCCGGAACGCGCGCCGGGCCAGCCGCGACACGATCGCTGCGGGCGCACGCGGCCTCCTCGCGCGGCGTGGTGGGCCGGCAGCTGAAGATGGCTTGCCGCGAGGCCGTGTCGCCGGCGCCCGTGACGTCGTACGGCCCTTCGATCTGCACCTGGCCGACGTGCGGGTAGAAGAGGAACCCGGGAATCGAGCCCGGCGTGTTCATCGTCCGCTGGAACGGCCGGTTCAGCTCCGAGCCCGGCACGTCGTTGGTGGCGAGGAACGTCACGCCCACGGTGTGCAGCCCGGCGGTGACGGGAATGCGCGGCGTGGACTTGCCGTTGCCGGTGGTGTTCGAAATCTCCTTGTCCCAGTCGAACTGCGCCACGCGCTCGCCGTCCACGGTGACGATCGAGCTGCTCGCCGGTGACGCCGCCGAGCACGGCCTGGAAGTAGCCGGTGACGCCTTTCACCTTGAACGCGTACTCGCCCGTCCACCGGGAACTGGTGCTTGATGAGAATGCCGCCGCGGGTGCCGAACGGCAGCCCCTCGATGTGGTGGTTCTGCGCCGTGTCGGCCGGCACCTCGAACACGTGCTGCGACGGCGCGCTCACGCTGCCCACCGCGAGCCGGCTGATCTTGCCCGCGGCGGAGAGATAGGCCTCCATCAGCGCCGGCGACATCGTCAGCGCGCCGGCGATGTTGTCGAAGCCGCGCGTCGAGTCGTCGGCCGGCAGGAAGCTGCGTGGCGTCCACCTCGAGCGAGAGCAGGTCGCGAATCGCGTTGGTGTATTCGGTGCGGTTCAAGCGGTGCAGGCCCGGCGCCGGCAGGTGCGTCGTCGCGGCGCGATCGAGCTCGCCCTCCATCCAGCTCACCAGCGACTTGCAGCGCCGCCGGATCCGGGCGCCGCGCACCGGTCGGCGGCATCAGCCCCGCCCGCACTTTGCGCACGACGGTTTCGGCCACGTCGACGTGTTCGGGCAGGCGCGACAGATCGAGCTGATCGAGCAGCAGGTTCGCGGTCTTCAGCCGCGCGTTGTGACAGGTGACGCAGTACTGATCGAGCAGCGCCCGCTGCGCGGCCACGCTCGACGCCGCCGCGGATGCGGAGGGAGCGGCCGGCGCCTGCGACGTCCGGGGTGCTGGCGCGGGAGCCGCGGCCGGAGCCGGAGCCGGGACAGGGCGAGCCGGCCGAGGCGGCGCGCCACTCTGGCCGGCGACGAGGCCTATCCAGGTCAGTGCCAACGCGCCCGCGCCAATCAGGGTCCTGCTCACGGCGAAATGGTAACGCCAATCGGGCACCCGGCCCGAGTCAGCCTCGGGGGCTGCCGACCCGGCCCACCCGGCCCGCCGGTCCCGCTCCGCCCGGAAGCGGACGGGGCCATCCCGTCCGCGGACACCGCCGCAGCGGCATGCGGTGTTTTTCGGCGGTAATTGCGCCAGCGCTCCGGCACAGTCCTTGAGATAGCACTGGCGCCGTTTCTTCGCCGAAGGGGGATTCGATGGTCGAGACCGTGTGGCAGGACGTCCGGTTCGGGGCCCGCATGCTGACCAAGAACCCGGGGTTCACGCTGGTCGCCGTGGTGTCGCTGGCCATTGGGGTGGGGGCCAACGCGGCCATGTTCAGCATCGCCGATGGCATGATCCTCCGCCCGCTGGCCGTGCCCGCGGCTCGCAGCCTCGTGATGGTGAGCGGCCGGTCGCCGGACGAGCAGGTGCGCACGGCGAGCGTGTCGGTGCCCGACTATCTCGATCTGCGCGAGCGCGCGCGTACCTTCGAGGGGCTGGTCGCGACCCGCGGGGTCGAGGCCGCACTCGGCGGCCGGCGCGGCGAGCCCGCCGTGGGCCGCTTCGGGCTGGCGGTGACCGCCAACTTCTTCGAGGTCTTGAAGGTCGGCGCCGCGCACGGGCGAACGTTTGCCGCCGACGAGGATCGCGTACCGGGCCGCGATGCCGTGATGGTGCTGTCGCACGACACGTGGACCCAGCAGTTCGGCGCCGACCCGTCCGTCATCGGACGGACCATTCGCCTCGGCGGGCACGACTTCACCGCCATTGGCGTGGCACCGCCAGGCTTCGGCGGCCTCGACATCTTTCTCCAGCCGGCGTTCTACGTGCCGCTGGCCATGACGCGCGTGCTGGATCCCCCCGGGTCCCCAAACCTGCTCGAGCGTCGTGACATCCGGACCCTGCGCGTCGTCGGCCGTCTCGCGCCAGGCGTGTCCATGGAGCAGGCCAACGAGGACGTGCGGCTCGTGGCCGAGGGGCTCGCCCGCGCGCATCCGGCCACGAACGAAGGGCAGGGACTGATCGTGCGGTCGGAGATGGACGCGCGCTTCGAGAACTACCGGCCGGCGGCGATGCTCGGCATCATGCTGATGGCGCTGGCCGTGGCGGTGCTCGGCGTGGCCTGCGCCAACGTCGCCGGGCTGCTCGCGAGCCGGGCGCCGGCGCGGCAGCGCGAAATCGCCGTGCGGCTGGCGATGGGCGGCAGCCGGGCCCGGCTCTTCCGCCAACTCGTGACCGAAAGCCTGCTGATGGCCGGGCTCGGCGGGGGGCTCGGCCTCCTGCTCGCCTACGGAGGCGTCCGGTCGTTCCAGCAGTTCCAGATCGCGAGCGACGTCGGCGCGAAGCTGACCTTCGTACTGGATCGGCGCGCGCTCGTCGCCGCCTTCATCGTGGCCGTCGCCAGCGCGCTGCTCTCCGGTCTGGTGCCGGCCTGGCGGGCCTCACGCTCGCGCGACCTTGCCTCGTCGCTCCGGAACGCGAGCGGTGCGCCGTCGCGCGCGTCGCGGCTGTGGGGCCGTCATGGGCTGGTGGCCACCCAGGTCGCGCTGACGCTCGTGCTGCTCACCGTGGCCGTGTCGTTCTCCCGCCGGTTCGAAGCTGAATACAGCCGCGGTCCGGGGTTCCGCACCGAGCGGCTGGTGCTGATGAACCTCGACCCGACGCTGGCCGGATACGACGCACCGCGGGCGGATGCGTTCCTGCGGCTGCTCGAGCAGCGCGCGCAAACGCTCCCCGGCGTCAGCGCCGCCAGTCTCACGTCGTTCGTGCCGTTCAGTTTCGAGAGCGACTCGACCACGGTTGCGCCCGAGGGTTTCACGCTGCCGCGGGGCCGCGCCGGCATCCGCGTCCCCTCGGCGCGGATCGACGAGGACTACCTCGACACGATCGGCGTGCGGGTCGTGCGGGGCCGCGGCTTCACCGCCGCCGACACGGCTGATGCGCCGCCCGTCGCAATCGTCACGCGCGGCATGGCGCAGCGCTACTGGCCCGATGCCGATCCGATCGGCAAGCGGATGCGCGTCGGCGCGCCCGATGGGCCCTGGGCGCAGATCGTGGGGGTGGCGGCCGACAGCAAGTTCCGGCTTTTCACGTCCGCGTCCTCGGATCTCGTCTATCTGCCGCGGCGGCAGTACCCGGCCGGCCGGACGCACGCTGGTCGTGGCCACCGCGGGCACGTCGGCCGCGCTGGCCGAACCGCTCCGCGCCGCAGTCACGGCGATCGATGCGAACGTCCCCATCCGCAGCGTCCGCACGATGGAGGACTACTACGACACGAGCACTCGGAACATGAACGTCGTGGTCGTGCGCACCGTGGCCGGCATGGGGGCCATGGGCCTGCTGCTGGCCGTCATCGGCACCTATGGGCTGATGGCCTACGCCGTGAGCCGGCGGACGCGGGAGATCGGGATCCGCATGGCGCTCGGCGCGCTGCCGGGCTCGGTGCTGGGCATGGTGCTGCGCCAGGGCACCCTGCCGACCGCCTTCGGGATCGCCGCGGGCTTTGCCGCCAGCGTCGCCTCGAGCCGGGCTCTGGACGCGATGTTCCCCACGATTTCGGGAAACGTCACCATGGCCACCAGCTCCGGAGATCTCATCACCTACGTGCTGGTGCTGCCGGCCGTGGCAGTCGTCGTGATGGCGGCCGCGTATCTGCCCGCGCGCCGCGCGTCGCGCCTTCAGCCGCTGAGCGCGCTCCGCCAGGACTGACGGCGCCGGGCGGCGTGCGCGTGCCCCTCAGCGCAGGCGCGCGATGGCAGCGTCGAGCCGCTCGATGTGATCGCTCGCGGGCCCTTCGACGGCGGCCTTGAAACGGTAGGCGCGGTCGTTCGACTTGATGATCAGGCTGTCGCCCGACTTCTCGCTCAGGAAGCGTGTGAACGGCATGACGAAGCCGTCCTTGGCCTGGTGCTCGGCCTCGTCCGGCTGATATTCGACGCCGGCCCGGGTGACGACGAGCAGCCCGCGGCAGCTGCCCAGCCGGTGCTGGTGCACCACGCGCAGCGACGTCAACGCCGTGGGCTCGACGGGCGCGGGAGTCACCACGGCGGCGCTGGCCGTGTCCCGACCCGTCTTCACGCCCCCAGGGGCGGCGGGCTCGCGGCGCCTGGCCGCGCGCGACGGGGAAGGGACGGCAGGCGCGGGTTCGGCCGGAGGCGGCGGCAGCGGAATATCGGTCCCGAGGGCCGCGCGGCCCGCGTCCGGCGACGCGGGCACGCCCGGAGGCACGTCCGGTTCCGGCGTACCGGTCAGCCGCGGCAGCCCCGCCGACAGTACCAGGACGGCCACGCCCGCCGCGGCATACAGCCAGCGTCGCGTCCGCTGGTCCCGCCAGCGGGAACCGCGTCTCGCCGCGCGCGCGTGCACGGCCCGCGTCGGGATCGCTGGCAGCAGCGTCACCGCGACCGGTTCGCGTGCCGGCAGGCCCGCGGTGAGCAGGGCGGCGGCGGCGGTGGCATCGATCGGCCGCGAGAAGAGATAACCCTGGCCCATCTCGCAGTCGAGCGCCCGCAGCAGCGCCAGCTGTTCATCCTTCTCGATGCCCTCGGCCACGACACGGAGCCCGAGCTGGTGCGCCATGGACTTCACGGCGTTGACGATGCTCGCCATGTCGCCGCTGCTCTCGATCCCACGGACGAACGAGCGATCCACTTTGAGCGAGTCGAGCGGGAATTGCCGCAGGTAGGCGAGCGACGAATGCCCGGTGCCGAAGTCGTCGAGGCTCACCCGCACGCCGATGGCGCGCAGCTGCAGCAGCGACGCCCGCACGGCGGCGGGGTCCTCCATCGCGATGCTCTCGGTGAGCTCCAGGATCAGCCGCCGCGGCTCGAGGCCCGAGTCGCGCAGCGTCGCGCTGATCTCCTCGACGAGCGCCGGGCGCTTGAACTGCACGCTCGACAGGTTCACCGACATCCAGATGTCGGCGGCGGCCGCCACGTCCTGCCACGCCTTCAGCTGCCGGCACGCCTCGGTCAGTACCCACTGCCCCAGCGGCACGATGAAGCCGGTGCGCTCGGCCAGCGGAATGAATTCCAGCGGCGCGATCAATCCCAGCACCGGATGCCGCCAGCGGACCAGCGCCTCGAAACCCACGACCTGGTTCGCGGCCAGCGAGACGATCGGCTGATACAGGAGGAAGAACTCCTCGCGCTCGATCGCGCCGGCGAAGTCGGCCTCGAGCCGCAGCTCGGACTGGGCGATCTTCAGCACCGTGGTGTCGAACACCTCGCAGCGGCTGCCGCCGAGCAGGCGGGCGCGCTGCGCCGCGGAGTCGGCGTCGTGGAGCACGTCGTCGGCCTGCGCGTAGCCGGTGGGGCTGAGGGCCACGCCGACGCAGGCGACGAGCCGCTCCTCGCGGCCGTCCACCATGAACGGCTCCAGCATCCCGGCGAGGATGCGCTCGGCCACCACGGTCGCGTGCGCCACGTCCTTCAAACCGTCGAGCAGGATGCCGAAGCAGGGGCCGTCGAGCCGCGCGACGACGTCGTCGTGCCGCAGCGTCGGCGGCATCTCCCTGACCCGGAGGCTGGCCTCGAGCCGGCGCGCCGCCGTCGACAGCAGCACGTCGTCGCCGCCAGGAGGTTCGGCGCGCCCGTCGGGCCGATCCAGCGCGACACGCAGGACCGCGAAATGGAAGCCGGGGTACCGGCTCGAACGTTCGATCGAACGCGAGAGCCGCTCGACGAACAGCCCACGGCCGGGCAGGCCCGTGACCGGGTCGGGCACCGTTTGCGCGGTGACGATATCGCCGTTGGCGTTTGAATGCATATCCGGCACGCGCACGGATGGCGCCTGCCGACACTCCCCCACCTTGTAGAGTCGGCCGGACGCGGCGCGCCCGGTAGTGGAAGGCTCACGCAACGTCGCGGGACCTTCCGGCCCGCGACACAGATCGGCGCGGTCCGTCAGTCGATTGCAGTCACGGGCGCCACGGGGTTTCCCGGGGTCGTCCGCCGGGCTCAAGGCACGCACTCCTCGTCCTCGCCGCACGCGAACAGCTCCGGCGCGCTGTACTCCGTCCACTCACGGGTGTTCTTCCACACCTTGCTGCGGCCGTAGACGTCGGCCGTCCACCCGAGCCTGGCCTTCTCCCGCCACACTTGCCGGAGTGCGGTCGCCTCGTCGGCGCCCATCAGGTGATACCCTTCGTGCAAAAGCACAACGGCCCGCTCGACGTCGTCGGCGGGAAGCTCGAAGAACCAGGGATAGAGGGTGACGATCTCGAACGGGAAATTGGTGGCCGCGTACGCCTGATAGTGGGCGTGATAGAGGTTCCACCAGTTGTCGGTGGACCTGAAGCTCGTGACATGACGCAGTACACGAACGCCTGCCGCGAGAATCCCCGCTCATCGAGCAGCACGATCGCGTCGTCCACGAGCGCCCGCTGCTCGTCGTCGAGCGGGTCCGACGTGGCCAGCAGCGACACCCACCAGCCAAGCAGCACCGCGGCCACCGTGCCGCCAATCGCACCGAACGCGAATGACCATCGATGACCCGGTGCGGCCGGCCGCGGGCGTCACGGCCATGCGGTCCCCGAGCACGGCTGAGCAGCGCCGGCACGTGTCGACGTCGGCAAAATTGACGAGCCCGCAGCGCGGGCACTTCCGGCTGGACATGGAAACGGTCGTGTCAGTTGTCGGCCGCCGCCGCCCCGAACGTGAGCGTCGCCGGGCGCTGCGCCGCACGGCCGCCGGCACCGCCGGGGTGGCCTGGTATCGAGCGCTCAGGCTGGCGGGGCGAGAACGCGTCGTAAAATGGTGGGCGATGAGCGCTGCGGTCAAGCTGGTGGCGCTGGTTCGCGCCTCGAGTTCGGGAGTGCAGTGATGGATGCCGGTCGGATTATCGTCGTCGACGATTACGACGACACGCGTGAACTGGTCGAAATGATCCTCGCCGACGCGGGCTACACCGTGGTGTCGGCCGCCAACGGGTCCGAGGCAGTGGCGCTGGCGAAAGCCCACATGCCGGACGCGGTGTTGATGGACCTGTTCATGCCCGGCATGGATGGCGTCGAAGCCACGCGCCTGATCAAATCGGACCCGGAACTCCGCTCCATCCCGGTGGTGGCGTACACGGCGAAACCCCCTTCCACCGGTTCCGAGGCAGACCTGTTCGCTGCCGTCTGCATCAAGCCGTGTCCGCCCGCCACGCTGCTCGCGACGGTGCGCGCCCTCATGCCGCCGGCCTGACACGCGCAGCGCCGTCGTGGGGTCCGGTCGTCAGACCCGGCCGGTGTGCGGGGCGCCGATTTACACGAACTGCGCCAGCTGCTCGGCAGGCAGCCGATCGACCTTGTGGCCCCGCGCCGTCACCAGCTCCACCAGATCTTTCGTTCCGCCCGGGCCATCGGCCGGCCCTCTGTCCCACAGCGCGATCAGCGTGAGCGAGCGCGCATTGAGCGCCAGCGCGTTGAAGAGCATCCACAGGTTGTTGCGGGACCAGATCTGGTAGTCGGCCTTGCCGATCAACCAGGCCGGCAGCGTCTTCTCGTCGGCCAGCACCCGCGGCCGCACGCGATAGCAGAGACGGTTGTAGCGTTCGACCCAGTCGCGATCCCCGTGCTGGACCGATTCGGCGGAGAACTTGCCTTGCGGCAGCGCGAGCAGCAGCCGGGTCTCGATCCCCAGCTCCTCGCAGATCTCGTGGAAGAGGATGTCGCCGCCGCACGCGCCGCCGGCCACGCCCACCAACGCGCCCCGGCTCGAGCTGCCGCTCGCGGTCGATGCTCGCCTTGATCATCGCGCGCGCGGCGGCTTCGGCCGCCGGCGTTCGCGGAAAGCGCGGCGTCTTGCGCTCGGCGTCGTCCACCATGTGCCCGGTGAAGAGCAGCACGCGATCGGGCGGCGCCTCCTTGGGTGCTGCGTCGGGCGCCGGCGCGGCGGCGGGTGCGGTCAGGCCGTCGATGGCGGCGAGCGCCGCCTCGACGAACTCGCTCCTGACGCCGAGCCGCGGAAGATCTCGAGCTGGCCTCGCGCCGACGCCACGCCGAAGCTGGGCGCCGTCGCCAGCGCTTCGCGGTACCGGGTAGCCACGGCCGCCGGCTTGCGCCCAGTGAGAAACGCGTGATCGGCGCGGCTGATCGCCACCCACATCAGCTGTTCGGTGTCCTGCGGCTGCTGGTGTTTCAGGAACGTCTCGCGCGCCGCGATCGACATCTCGACCGCGTTGGCCAGCCGATCGAAACGCGCGCGGCACTGGCTCAATTCGCGCGCGGCGTCTTCCGGCGGTCTCGAACGGCTCGCTCCCACACGTCGGGCACCGACGTCGGCCAGGCTGTTGCGGATCTGCAGCAGGCTGAGCGCGTTCAGCCCCGAGTAGAAGTGATTGAGATCCTGCTCGAACCCCTCGGCGCAGTGCTCGATCGACGTCCTTGAGCTCGGCGGCGCGCAGCGCCGCCTTCTGAGCGTCGACCCCCGACAACCGCTCGAATTTCTCCAGCCACCGCGTCTTGGCGTTGCGGCCCTGCAGCGCGAACGCCTCCGCCCGGTCGTACGGACGACGCGTCTGGCGCGCCGATGACACGCCGGATCGCCTGATTCGACAGGTCGAGGTCGCCGAGCTTCTGGTAGATGGTGCCCAGTCGCTGGTTTGCCTCGACGTCCTTCGGCAGCATCTTGCGGAGCGACTCGAACGTATCCCTTGCGCCCGGCCATGCCTTCAGGTTGAACTGCGCCCGACCGACCGTGCGCAGCCCCTCACTTCGCCCATTCGAACCAGGCGGCTTCATGCGCCAGCAGTCGCAGATCGCCGTATTCCGTCTGCGCCGCGGCAAGGTCCACGGCTTCGCGGAAGTCCTGCGGCACCACGCGGAGCACCGTCGGACTGGGCTCGGGCAAGCGTGGCAGCATTTTGTAGACCGGGCTGTCGGTGCCTGCGGCGCTTTCCACCGTGCCCAGCGTCGCCTTGATCGCGTCGGTGAGCTTTGGCACCGACTCCTGCGGCTTGGCCGGGTCGTAGAGCAGGAAGCGATCGGTCTGCAGATCGAAGGGATATTCCTGCACGGCGGCGCGGATGAGGAGCGTGCCGCGGGGGCGGAGGCCGTGACGCACGCCGAGCTCGTAGAACACGTTGGCGTTGTGAATCGAGACGTCGGCAATCACCAGATCCGCCGTCACCAGCAGCCGGAACATGTCCTCGCGGATGTTGCCGGCATGCGCGATGTTGGTGGTCGTGGCGCCCTCCTCGCCCGCCGCCTTCAGCGCCGGCTGGATCAGGAGCGCATCGACGGCCTCGAAATTGACGCCCTCCTTGACGTTGAAGGGGCGGACGATGAACACGCGCGGCATGCCCGGAGGATACACGAGGCGGGTCTTCAGACCCGCCTCGCGCTGAGACGGCGCGGCTAGCGCGCGGGGGCCGCGGCAGCCGCGGCCGGCATGGCGAAGATGAACCGCTCGCCGTCGCGGCTGACGTTCTTCCACTGCGTCGGGTTGCCGGGGAGCGGGCCGGGCAGGCTGAAGAGCATGCGCGGCGTTCCCGCCGTGAAGGTGGGCGTGGTCGTGACGTCCACCGCCATCACCTCCCAGTTACGGGTCATGAAGTACAGCTCCTTGCCGTCCTGGCGCCACGCGATCATGCCGATCGAGCCGTCCTTCGACACGCGCACGGCCGCCCCCGGCGGCGGCGCGTCGGGTTTGTTGGGATCGAACGGCCGCACGTAGACCTCGCCCCGCTCTACGTTGTCCTCGTTCGACAGGTACGCGAGGAAGCGGTTGTCGGGCGAGAACCGGCCCTGCCCCACGTCGTAGTCCTCGCGCAGCCAGTCGATCTCCTTGCGATCCTGCGGCCGCTTCCCGTCGTCGATCGGCACCAGCACGAGGACACCGGTGAAGAAGGTCATGTACTTCCCGTCCGGCGACCAGTCGGTGAGCACCATGCCGGCGCCGGGCGTGTACTGGAAGAGCAGCTCGGCCTCGCCGGTGCCATCGGCCGACTTGCGATAGATGCCCGCGAGGCCTTCGCGTGTCGAGACGTAGGCCACCTGCTTCCCGTCGGGCGACCGAATCGGCGCGTTCTCCGGGTGGACGTCGTTCGTGATGGGAATGCCCTTGCCGCTGGCGAGCTCGACCACCCAGATGTCCTGGTTGCCGGTCTGCGGATCGTTCCGCATCAACACGGCCCGCGTCCCATCCGGTGACAGGTTGGGCTGGACGTAGAAGCCGGGCGCGCCCACCTTGCTGAGGGCCGTCCCCTTACGGTCGTACACGGTCAGCTGGCGCACTTGCGGCCGCGGCACCGCGATGATGAAGCGCTCGCCGTCACGGCTGACGCTGGCACTGTTCGGGGCGACTCCGGTGAGGATCTCTGCCGCGGGCCGGAACAGCACCTTCGGCTTGCCGAACTGCGCCGGCGCCCCGGCACCGATCTCCACGGCCATGATGCTGCGGTCGGCGGCGAGGTAGTACAGCTCCTTGCCGTCACGGCGCCAGAACGCCATGCCCATGCCGCCCTGGTCCGAGATCTGCTGCGGCGTGAGCGACGCCGGCGGCCGCCGGCAGCCGCGGCGGGATCGAACGGGACCACGTAGACCTCGTTGCGGCCCGACGAGTTCGACACGAAGGACACGAACCGCGCGTCCGGTGACATGCGCGGTCCCTGTGCCTGGAACTTGCTCCGGAAGACCTCGATCGGCTTCCGTTCGCCCGTCACATTGATCGGCAGCGCGAACAGGGCGCCGCCCGTCAGGTCGGTCGAGAAGTACACGAGGTAGCGGCCGTCCTGCGACCAGTCGGTGAGCGTCAACGGCGCCGAGTTCTTGAACAGCAGTTCCTCCTGGGCGCCCGGCGTGAGTGCCTTGCGATACACGCCGAAATAGCCATCGCGCAGCGCGACGTAGGCCAGCGTGCCGCCGTCCGGCGACCAGGCCGGCGAGTTCGCGCCCTCTCGCGACTTGCTGGTCGTGATCTGAGTCGCCTTCGCGGTGGCGACCTCGATGACCCAGAGATCGTTGGTTTCCTTGTCGAGATCGGGTTTTGCGACGGCCACGCGCTTGGCGTCCGGCGACAGCACGGGCTGGTTGTAGAGGTCGCGGAGGCCGACGGTGCCGACCGCCTGTCCGCGGCGGTCGAACAGCGTGAGCTGGCGGGCGTTGGCTTCGAGGATCTGGGCGATGATGCGCGCCCGCTCCGCCGGGTCCCGCGGGAGGGGCTGGCCCTGGACGAGCGGCGGGGCGAGCAGCAGGGCAGCGCAGACAACGGCCGAGGCGGCGAGCGAAGGGCTCTTCATGACGACACTCCTCTCGAGGCGATGCGCGGTGCGGGCTGACTCAGCAGTTTTGCGGACAGGCGGAAACCACTTTCCCGTCTGGCAGCGTCATGACGCGGAGGAGGCCGGCAGTCGACCCGTCGCGGGCGCGGCTCACTTCGGCGGTGACCTCTTTGCCGATGGCGGCCTCGATGTCGGTGCGGTTGATTTCGCGGGCGCGGAAGAAGCTCGGCGGCGGACCTTCGATCGACCACGCCTGGGCCGCGGTCTGCCCGGTCGCGGTCTTGCCGTCCACGAAGACGTAGATGTGGGGGTTTCTCCAGTCGAGGCGAGTGAGCGTGCCGCTCACCGTGACGCGGTCGTTGAAGTCGAACAGGGCCGACATGTTGTGGTGCGCCGCTGCGGAACCCACGAGGAGTGTAACGGCGGCGATGACGGAGACACTGGTACTGAGTCTCATGACGCCCTCCTACTGGGTGCAATTACGGTGTTCACGGCAGGATGTTCACGAGCGTGGATGATTAGACGAGAGATGCCGGCGGTTGGATATCATCCGCCGATGGAACTCACCTCCTTGCTCCCGCAAGTACTGTCGAGCCTGTTTCGCGAGCTCGTGGACGGGCCGCCCGGCGGCGACGCGAACGCCTTTGCCGACGCCACCTCTGCCGAGAGCTGGAGCCACCAGGAGGTGACCGACCAGAAGTGGACCGACCTCCGCGCGGCGTTCGAGCGGGAGGTGCGTGCCTGGGCGCCGCAGCTCGAGACACCCCGGGACTGGGACGTGATGACGCTCAGTGGATTCGTCAGCAGCGTCGCGCACACGGCGTATCACCTGGGTCCGCTCCGCCAGTTCGTGCCGGCGGCGGCCGGCCCACCGGCCAAAGATTGAAGGGCGGTCGCAGCCCCGCCAGCACGAGTAAACCAGCCACCCGCTTGAGCCCTCGCTCGAGAGCTGAGTCTGGGCGGACGTGTCACCGCAGCAATAAGTCGTAGCCTTCGGCGACCTGGATTTCCAGGATGGAGACAGATGCTGTCGTTACGCTCGACGTGCCGGCGAGGCCCTGCCGCTCGCCTGACCCGCGGCAATCCGAACGATTCAGAAGAGAAGCGCGAGGCATCCGACGACAACGGGCAACGTTCGCATACACGCTCCCTTGCGTTATTTGACGCTCGCAATTGGTGTCTTGGCCGTCTCACCGCGTTGCGCCCGCTGCAACGCCTCGTCGCTCCCCGCTCCTCGGGCAAGATTACTCCTGAAGCCTCGCCCAGCACCGATCGACGCCCGACAGGTTGAAATCTTCGTCAGTTCTCACGCTGCGATTACCAACGCTCACCTGCAGCCGAGCGACAGGAACGGCTTGCGGCGACCGCTTCACATGCCTGCATCGAATCGTCGCACGCGGCGATGATTCTGCTTGACAGCATTTTGCAGGACGCGCGAGCGGGCGCGCCCGAGCCACGCTCAATAGCTCTTTCCGCGCGCCAGACGAGTCGCAGGATCGTGTTCGACGATGAAGGCACGAGCGCTATCGTTGCGCGCCGCGATCGACGCCTGGCGAGTCGTCCGGCGACCTGAAATTCGCGGGGTTACCATCGCCCATGACTCCGCCACGTCTCTCCGACTCACAGATCGATCGTCCTGCAACCGCCGTGGGGCTTGTCCCGTCGACGCCCGTCGAAGAACTCGGCGAAGCGATTGCCGAGCTCGCCGCACGGCTGCACGCGGCCACGTACGAACTGCTCGTCATGCTCCGTGAATTCGATGCTCATGCCGGCTGGAACAACGGCTTCCTGTCTTGCGCCCACTGGCTGCATTGGCGGACGGGAATCGATCTTGGGCGCCTCGCGTGAGAAAGTGCGGACAGCCAAGGCGTTGGCGCACCTGCCGCGGCTGAGCGGGGCGATGCAGCGCGGCGAGATCTCCTACGCCAAAGTGCGGGCGCTGACCCGCATCGCCACTGCCTGACAACGAGCCGCAACTGCTCGATCTCGCCTATAACGCGACCGCCGCACAGGTGGAACGGGTGGCGCGCGCATGGCGCCGGTGCGACCGGCTGGAAGACGCCCGCGACACGGATCGACGACATCTCGCTCGTTCGGTTACGACGTGGGTCGACGACGACGGCATGGTCGTGGTCCGTGCGCGGCTCACACCGGAGCTGGGAGCTATCGTGCAGCGAGCGCTCGAGGCGGCAAGTGACCAGCTCTATCAGGAGTCACGCCAGGCGGCACCGCCGGAGTCGATTGTGGAAGAAGTCTCTTCCGCGCAGCGTCGCGCCGATGCGCTGGCGCCTGCTGGCCGAGCGTGCGCTCGAGAACGGTCTCGACGACGGTTCGGCGGCCGACCGATATCAGGTCGTGCTTCACGTCGAGCGCAGGACGCGCCCGGCGACTCGTCCCTCTCAGGCGGTGCTCGAACTCGCCGACGGCGGTATGCACGTTTCCGCCGAAACGTCGCGACGCCTGTCGTGCGACGCGTCGCTCGTCGAGATGCGAGAGGGAGCCGATGGGTCCGCGCTCGATGTCGGCCGCAAGACGCGAACCATTCCGGCCGGCGATTCGCAGAGCCCTCACCGCGCGTGATGGGCGCTGCCGTTTCCCGGGATGCACCGCCCGCCGTTGCGACGCGCATCACATCACCCATTGGGCCGACGGCGGCGCGACGTCACTCGACAACCTGGTGCTGCTCTGCCGACGACATCACCGGCTGGTGCACGAAGGTGGCTACGGCATCTGACCGCGGATGGAACAACGTGACGTTCGTGCGACCGGACGGTCGAAGGATCGAAGAATCGCCATCGCAATCCGCGCACGCGCCGCTCGACGTGGACGATCGCGTCACGGCAAGATCGCTGCGGTGCTGGGACGGCACACCGTTGAACCTCGGATACGTCGACTCTCGAGCATGTGTCATCGAGCGTCGGGCAGCGCGCCCGAATTGCGGTTCGAGTCGAGCCGACTCACGCCGACCCGCAGGCGACGGCTGCTGGGCTAAAGCCGAGCCGCCCTCGGCGGCTGAGCGCTCGGAACCTCGCAGACCAGGTGGGTGATGTTCGGCTCGACGCCGAGCAGCGCCTTGCCGTAGACCTCGAGATTGACCTGCCACTCGGTGATGGCGTGGTGGCTTGCGGTGTGGACGTCACGCCACAGCCGCTGCATCCGGTTCGCGTCGGCCAGGCTCGACGTGCCGTGGGCCGCCACCAGGATCTCCACCGCCTCGCGGCAGTACTTCGCCGCCAGCGCGGTGTCGATGCGCACGCGCGCGCGCGTCGGCGAGGTCCATCAGCCGGCCGTCCTGCGCGTGCCGATCGAGATCGTCGGCGGCGCGGTGCGCGTGCAGCGTCGCCGTGTCGATCTTCATCGCCGCCTCGGCCACCTGCATCTGGAAGCCCGCCGACTCGGCCTGGGTGCGGAAGTTCGTGTGCGTGATCCCGCGCGTCGAGGCGCGGCCGATCGCGTGGTCGAGCGCCGCGCGCGCGACGCCGAGCTGCGACGGGGCCAGAATCAGCACCGTGACCGGAATCAGCGCGGCGCGGTAGACCACCTCGTCGGTGTGCTCGGTGCGATACCGGCCGGCGAAGGCGTCGCGGGTACGGCAGGAAGCGGTGCGCCGGCACGAACACGTCGGTGGCGACGATCGTGTTGCTGCCGGTGCCCTTCATCCCGGCCATGAACCAGGTGTCCTCGACCGCCAGCTCGCGCATCGGCATGCAGCGACAGCCCGAAGTTGGCCATCTCGCCGCGCTCGTTCTTCATGTGGATGCCGCACGCGGCCCACTGCGCGTGCATCGAGCCCGACGCCCACGGCCAGCGGCCGGTCACCCGCCAGCCGCCGTCCACCGGCACGGCGGAGCCGTTGGGCGCCAGCGATCCGGCAATCCACGCGTCGCGGTCGGCGCCCCAGATGTCGGCCTGCGCGCGCTCGGGAAAGAGCGCGGCCAGCCACGCGCACACGTTGATCAGGCTGGCCACCCAGGCCGTGGAGCCGCAGCCGCGGCCCACTTCCGCCATCACGTCGATGTAGGTGCGGATGCTCGTCTGGTAGCCGCCGAAGCGCGCCGGCACCATCAGCCGGCACAGTCCCGACTCGCGCAGCGCGTGGACGTTCTCGTCGGCCAGGCGCCGAAGCGCATCGGTCGTGTCGGCGTTCCGCTCGAGCACCGGGCGAATCGCGGCGGCGCGCGCGAGCAGCGCCGCGGCATCCGGCGCGTTGGACGACGTGGTCGCAACGGTCATGGGTAGTCCGCCTTCGAGCCTCGGCTCGGATTGTGAGTGGCCGACATTGATACCACACCGCCGGGGCGGTCCAGCTCGGCACCCTGGCCGCGCGGCTGGACAGACGGCCGCCCGCCATGACCGCTACAACGCCGTCGCGTTCGCGCGCGGCTCGCGGTTGCGATCGCGCGAGGGCGCCGGCACGCTTGCGGATTTCGCCGACAAACCGCGGCATGGCGCCTGCGCACCCGCGATGGCCCCGCGCTTGCTCTCCGATCACGATACCGGCGGCGCGATCGCGGCGATCGAGGCCGGTCATCCCCTTCGTGACAGTCACCACGGTTGCCACCGCCATCGCGCTCGCCGCGACGCTCGCGCCCGCGGCCCGGGCGCTGGCCCAGGACGCCACCGCCGCGCGCCCCAAGCGCGCGACGGCGATTCGCGTCGGCGAAGACACCGTGCGCGTGGACGGCCGGCTCGATGAGCCGTTGTGGGAACAGGCGCCGGCGATCGACGACTTCGTCCAGAAGGAACCGGTGGAGGGCGCACCGCCGACCGAGCGGATGGAGATCCGCTTCGTCTACGACTCGTCGGCGCTCTACGTCGGCGCGCGGATGTACAAGGCGCCGGGGTCGGCGATCCAGGCGCCGATGGGCCGGCGCGATCGCGCCGAACAGGCCGAGAACATCCAGGTGGCGCTCGACACGTTTCACGATCGGCGCACGGCCTACGTGTTCGGCGTCACCGCGTCGGGCGTCCGCATCGACCGGTTTCATCCCGAAGACAACGAAGCCACCTTCGACGAAGGCTTCGATCCGGTGTGGCAGGCGCGCACCAACGTCACCGAGCAGGGCTGGACCGCGGAGCTGTGGATTCCTTTCTCGCAGCTGCGCTTCAATAACGCCGCCGATCAGCTGTGGGGCCTCAACGTGCGCCGCTACGTGCCCACGCTCGACGAAGACGACTACTGGGTCCCGATCCCGCGCACGGTCACGGCCTGGTCGTCGCGGTTCGGCGAGCTCGGCGGCATCCGCAGCCTGCCGTCGAACCGCCGCCTCGAGCTGCTGCCGTACGTCGCCGGCGCGTCGACGATCAGCGCCAGCGCGAACCCCGACAATCCGTTCGACCGTGGCGGCAATCTCGCCAGCCGCGCGGGCGCCGACATCAAGATGGGCGTGGGGCCCAACCTGACGCTCGACGCGACGATCAACCCCGACTTCGGACAGGTCGAAGCCGACCCCGCCGAGGTCAACCTCTCCGGCGTGGAGACGTTCTTCGACGAGAAGCGGCCGTTCTTCACCGAAGGCGCCGGATTGCTCAACCTGGTGCCGGTGGCCAACTTCTTCTACTCGCGCCGCATCGGCGCGCCGCCGATCGCCGTCGGCCTCCGGTGATTTCGTGGAGGCGCCGGCGGCGAGCACCATCCTCGGCGCCGCCAAGCTGACCGGACGCACCGCCTCCGGCCTTTCGATCGGCGCGATGACCGCGATCACCGATGCCGAGGACGCGCAGGTGTTCATGCGAACCACCTCGCTGACGTCGCAGAGTCCGGTGTCGCCGCGCACCAGCTACGCGGTGGCGCGCGTTCAGCAGGAATTCGGCCGCAACAAGTCCACGGTCAGCGGCATGGCCACGATGCTCCACCGCGATCTCGAGGCCGGCAGCGCCGCTCGCCGGGCTGCTGCCGCGCAACGCGTTTACCGTGGCCGGCGATTCGGTGCTCCGGTTCAAGGAGGGCGAATACGTCCTCACCTCCTGGGCCGGCATGTCGCATCTCGACGGCGAGCCGGACGCGGTCGCGCGCGTGCAGCGCGCCAGCGCCCACTACGCGCAGCGTCCCGACCGCGACTACGCCGTCTACGACCCCACCCGCACGACGATGTCGGGGTTCAAGGCCGGCAGCAGCCTGCAGCGGCAGGGCGGCCGCCACTGGATCTGGACCATCCAGCACGACAACGAATCGCCGAACCTGGAGCTGAACGATCTCGGCCGCCTGGGCAACGGCGACGGCCTGCAGTTCGTCGGCGACCTGCGCTACCGCGAGACCCGGCCGGGCCCGATCTTCCGGAGCTACTGGGTGGGCACGCGCCAGACCAACGAATGGAACTACGGCGGCGATCACGTCACGCGCACCGCCCAGGTCTATGCCAACCAGGTGTGGCGGAACTTCTGGACCACGCAGGCCAGCTACACGCTGACGCGCCGCCGGCTCGACGCGCGGCTCACGCGAGGTGGGCCGCTGATGGAGGTCCCCGAAGGGTGGTCCACCAACGTCCAGCTGCGCAACCGCGCCTCGTCGCAAACGAGCTGGAACACGCAGATGACCGTCAGCGGCGACGAAGACGGCGGGTTCAGCCGCGAGTTCCTGGCATCGATCGCGGTACGGCCCGGTCCGCAGTGGCAGCTGTCGATCGCGCCGTCGTTCCTGCGGGAGTTCGGCACCCAGCAGTACATCACGTCGATGGCCGGCGGCTCGGAACAGACCTACCGCCGGCGCTACATCTTCGGCGCCATCGATCGGCGCACCTACGCCACGCAGTTCCGCCTCACCTACACCTTCAAGCCGGACGTGACGCTCGACGTCTACGCCGAGCCGTTCGCGGCGAGCGGCAGCTACGCGGACATCGGCGAG
The DNA here is from genome assembly GCA_963731785.1 of uncultured Acidobacteriota bacterium. Lineage (GTDB taxonomy): Bacteria > Acidobacteriota > Vicinamibacteria > Vicinamibacterales > UBA2999 > DASYRM01. The sequence continues at coordinate 50,831 of CAVSWX010000018.1, read as the reverse complement.
CTGGCGGCCGCGCGCACCCGCCAGCGCCGCACCTACGGGAGCGACGGCACCACCGCGGCGCAGCAGGGCGACGGCAGCCTGCTCGTCACCGACGGCGCGGCCACGTTCACGGTGCGGAACAACGACTTCAACGTCCGCTCGTTCCGCAGCAACGTCGTGCTGCGCTGGGAGTATCGCCCCGGCAGCACCATGTATTTCGTCTGGCAGCAGGATCGCTACGTGTCGGAGTCCATCGGCACCCGCATTGGTGCTCGGCGACCCGTTCCGCGCGCTCGGCGAGCCCGGGAACAACTTCTTCGTCGTCAAGACCTCGTTCTGGCTGCCGGTGCTCTGAGCGGCGCGGTTCTTTCTCAAATTCCTCTCAAACGGCCGCGTCCCGCTCGACGGGCCGCGGGCATCCGGGCGACAATGCCGCTCATGACGACGACCTCGCGCCGCGCATTCGTGGCCGGCCTTGGCGCCTCGGCCGCCGGCCTGTTCGCGCCCGTCCGGGCGTGGGCGGGTCAGGCCGCTGCCCCGCTGCTGCCGATCCGCACGCCGAAGATCGATCACCTCGACGTGATCGTGCCCAACGTGGAGGCGTCGGCGCGGTTCTACATGGGCGTCTTCAACACCACGCTGCACGCGCAGCCGTTCCAGGGCGGCTTCCGCTACTTCGTCCTGTTCGGCGACCTGCCGGCCAACCGCCAGGTCGGCTATCTCGCCATCGGCGATTCACGCGGCCGCGGCACCTACATCGGCCACTTCTGCACGTCGGTCGTTCGACTACCGCCGCGACAGCGCGGCGATCATGGCGGCCCTCGACCGAGGCCACCGACAAGGCCGGCCTGGGCAAGATCGCGGGCGGGGGCGGCGTCGGCGGCATCTTCTCGGACCCCGACGGCATCGAGATCCAGTTCCTGCCCGCGCCCGACACGCTGGTGACCGCGGCCGTGCCGTCCGATCTGGTGCCGTCGCGCAAGGGGCTGGTCACGCCGCTCGGCGTCGATCACGTGCTGCTGCACGTCGCCGACCTGGAGAAGGGCGTGCGGTTCTACCGGATTCTGTATGGAGCTGGAAACGCTGCGCGACCGGACCACCGGGCGCGCCTGGTTTCAGATTGGCGACACGCGGCTCGGGCTCCAGCAGGCCGAGGCGGGACAGAAACCGCACATCGCGCACTTCGGGGTCAAGGTCGCGCCGTTCGATGCGCAGAAGGTCACGGCGGGCCTGATCGCGCTCGGCGCGCGCGTCATCCCGTCGCCCTACGAGCCCGACGTCGTCCGGCTGACCGACCCCGACGGCATTTCGTTCGAGGTCGTCGCACGTACGTAGGGGCCGGCTTCTAGAGGCGGCCTTAGGCCGCTGCAGGGCCGCCTGAAGGCGGCCCCTACGTACTCAGATCGACAGCATCTCGGTGCTGTCGCCGAAGGTGGTCAGCCGCGCGCCCAGCTTGTCGAGCATCGCCAGCAGCAGGTTCGACATGTGCGTGTCCTTCGGATACTTCACGTGGCGGCCGCCCTTCAGCTGCCCCGACGCGCCGCCGGCCAGCACGATCGGCAGCGGGCTGAAATTGTGCTGGTTGCCGTCGCTGAGCGAGCTGCCGTAGAGCACCAGCGAGTGATCGAGCAGCGACCCGTCGCCGTCCGGCGTCTCCTGCAGCTTGAGGACGAAGTAGGCGAACTTCGTCATGTGGTAGAGGTTCAGGATCGCGAAGCGATCCATGTTGCCGCGGTCGTTCGAGTGGTGCGACAGGTTGTGGAACGGGTCGCGGATGGTCGTCTCGGGGAAGACGGCGCCGCTCAGCTCGCGCGCGAACATCAGGGTCGACACGCGCGTGATGTCCGACTGGAACGCCAGCACCTGCAGGTCCATCATCAGCTTGAGGTGCTCGGCAAAGGTGGCCGGCACGCCGGCCGGCACGTCGGGCAGCGTCACGTCCTCGCGCGCCGCCGCTTCGGCGCGCTGAATCCGCCGCTCGATCTCGCGCACGTCCTCGAGATACTGGTCGAGCCGCCGGCGATCGCCGGGCGGCAGGTCGCGCTGCAGCGACGGCAGCTGCGCCATCACCGAGTCGAGCAGGCTGCGCGTGTCCTGCCGCCGGCCGCGGCGCTCGGCCGCGGTGGCGCCGTCGCCGAACAGCTTCTCGAACACCAGCCGCGGGTTGCTCTGCATCGGCAGCGGCTGCGTCGGCGACTTCCACGAAATCGAGTTGCGATAGGCGCAGCTGAAGCTCGCCTCGCAGGTGAGCACCGACTCCTCGATCGACAGCTCCAGCGACGGCAGCGGCGTGTCCTGCCCGATGTGCTGCGCCGCCACCTGATCGGCCGAGACGCCGAGATGCGCCTGCGGCCCCCGCTGCGGCACCGAGCCGGTGAGGAACACGGCGGCCGCGCGCGTGTGGTTGGCGCCGGCCGACACGTCGGCGCCGCCGGCGCCGGCGACGTAGGGATGCGCCAGCCCGCTCACGATGGTCACGCGATCGCGGAACTGCTCGAGCGGCTTGAGGATCTCCGTGAACTCGAAGCCGGTGCCTTCGGCCGCCGGCGTCCACTTGTCCATCGTCGCGCCGTGCGGCACGTAGAAGGCGGCGAAGCGGGTCTTCGGCGCCACGCGTCCGCGCCGGCGTCTGCGCCGCCACCATCGAGTCGAGCAGCGGCAGCGCCACCGAGACGCCGATGCCGCGCAGCACCGTGCGGCGCGACAGATGCTTCTTGGTGATGAACATCGGAACGTCTCCTGCCGGGCTCACTGCAGGACCGGCGGCGGCCTTGGTGCGCATCTGGAACTGCGGCGTGCGGACGACGCCGAGCACGAGCGACGAGAAGCGATAGTTGCCGGCGGCCGCGCCGTGCGTGATGGCGCGCACCGACGGCATGTCCTGCGGCCGCAGCGCCGCGGCCGACGGCATAGGTCAGCATCTTCTCCACCGCCACCTCGGCAAACAGTCGGCGCGCGCCACGAGCGCGCGGCGCAGCGAGTCGGAGCCGTCGAGCCTGGTGCCGTCCACCATCTGGCCGGTCGCGTCGATCGGCGTGCGGCCGTCGAGCGCCGCGCCACTTCCCGGCATGGTCGAAGTTCTCGAGCGCGAACCCGATCGGGTCCATGATCTTGTGGCACGACGCGCACGCCGGGTTGGCGCGGTGCTGCTCCATCCGCTGGCGCAGCGATGGCCGCCTTGACGCGCGCCGGATCGCCGTCGAGATTGGTCTCGACGCCGGGCGGCGGCTGCGGCGGCGGCGCGCCGAGCACGTTCTCGAGCACCCACTTGCCGCGCTGCACCGGCGACGTGCGGTTGGCCGCCGAGGTCACGGTGAGGATGCTGCCGTGGCCGAGCAGCCCGCGCCGCGGGCTGTCGGGCGCCAGCTCGACGCGCCGCATCCGCGAGCCGCGCACGCCGGGGATGCCGTAGTGCTCGGCCAGGCGCTCGTCCACGAAGGTGAAGTCGGCGTCGAGCAGATCGACGATGCTGCGGTCCTCGCGCAGGACGGTGCGGAAGAGCAGCTCCGTCTCGCGCTGGAACGACTGCCGCAGGTTGCCGTCGAAGTCCGGCGAATCGGGCCGCGCGTTCTGCAGCTCGCGCAGATACAGCCACTGCGACGCGAAGTTGGTCACCAGCGCGTCGGCCTTCGGGTCGGCCAGCATCCGCCGCACCTGCCGCTCGAGCGTGGCCGGCGCGCTCAGTCCGCCCTTGGCGGCGACGGCGAGCAGCTCGTCGTCGGGAATGCTGCTCCAGAGGAAGAACGACAGCCGCGACGCCAGCTCGAGGTCGGTGACGCGGTAGGCCGTGCCCGCCGCGACCCTGGCCGGCTCGCGCTCGAACCGGAAGAGGAACTGCGGATCGACGAGCATGCGCGCCACCGCGCGCTCGATGCCGCCTCGAACGACCGCTGCCGGCCGTCGCGATAGAACTCCAGCGCCGTGTCGAGCTCGGGGCTCGACGGCCGCGATCGGCCGGCGGAACGCGCGCGTGGCCAGCGCGGACAGAATCGTGCGCGCGCAGGGCAGCTCCTCGGCGGCCGACGCCGGCGTGCAGACGAGCAGCCTGCGGCGGCTCGGCGTGTCGCCCGGGCCGGTGGCGTTGAACGGGCCGGCGATCGTGACCTGCGTGATGCCGGGCGTGCGCGCCTCGACGTGGTAGACGCCGTCGGCGCCGGCTGGCATGGCTGCGCACGACGCTCGCCGCCGCGATCGTGCGCGGGCCGGCTGCCACCTTGCAGTCGCGTGGCGCCCCGGCCCTGCAGCGCGACGCGCACGCCGTCGATCGTCACGTAGAGGTCGTCGGTGCGCGGCCCCGCCGGCGCGCGGTCCGCCCAGCCGTGCGCCGCCGGCCTGCCCCACCTGCAGGTCGTACTCGGCATCGAGCGGGAACGTGTGGCGGATGACGAGCCCGCCGCGCGTGCCGAGCGGCATGCCCGTCGACGTGCGCGTCCTGCGACATGTCGCCGGGCATCCGGTAGGTCGTGCGGTCGAGGCCGATCGTCGGGCTGCCGATGGCCCGCCGGCTGATCTGCGCCGCGGCGGCCGCATACCCTTCGATCAGCGCCGGCGAGACGCCGAGCACGTCGGCGATGTTGTCGAAGCCGGCGGCGGAGTCGTCGGGCGGCAGCAGCGCCGCCACGTCCACGTCGAGCGCCAGCAGATCGCGGATGGCGTTGGCGTACTCGGCGCGGTTGAGACGATGGAGCGCCGGCGTGCCGGGATCGAGCCGTGCGGTCGCGGCGCGATCGAGCGACGCTTCGAGCGCCGCGGCGAACGCCGTCGCGCGCCGCCGGCGCGCGGCTTCGGCACGCCGTCGGGCGGCATCATGCCGGTCCGCAGCTTGCGGACCACCTTCTCCCACACCTCGGCGTGGCCGTCCACGGACGCGACGTCGAGCGCCTCGAGCGACAGGGCCCCGGCCTTCACGCGGTCGTTGTGACAGCTCGCGCAGGACCTGCTTGAGGAACGCCGGATCCGGCGCCGGCGCGGCGGCGCCGCGCGGCGCCGGGCGCGGCTGCATGCCCGGCTCCCGTCGTCAGGGCCGAGAGCGCGAAGACGAAGGTCGCGGCCGTCGCGAGGAGCGGCTTCATCGCGTGGTCAACTTGCCGAGCAGGCGCGATCGTCGAGGGCTTGGCCATCGGCGAGTTGGTGGCGAGGAACACGCCCTCGGCCCACGTCATCGGCGTCCGCCCTTCCTTGTCGGCCACGTCGAGCCGGGCGCCGCGCCTCGCGAGCAGCTCGATGACGTCGTCCGAGCCGCGGTTGGCCGCGCCGTGCACCGCCGCCAGCCCCATCTGGTTCACCGCGTTCACGTCGAAGCCGAGCTCGAGGCACAGCTGCACCGCCTCGAGCCACCGGCTGCCGTAGGTCTGGCCGATCACCCAGTTCACGCCGGCCGCCAGCATCAGCGCGTTGGTGCCGTTGAACGTCGTGATGCGCGGGTCGGCGCCCTTGGCGAGCAGCAGCCGCATCGCCTCGAGGTCCGCCGACTGCGCGGCGCGGGTGAACGCCGTCTGCCCGGTGATGTCCACCCATTCGAGCGACCCGAGCGGCAGCATGTAGCGCCGCGCCGGCGGGAACTCCTTGACGCGCGCGTTGACGTCGGCGCCCTTCTCGATGCAGCGCCGTCGATCAGCTGCAGCGCCGCCTCGCGATCGACGCCGTTGTCGGTGGCGCCGCTGCGCAGGTCGAGATTGCGGATCTCGACCGCCGCCCAGAGCGGCGTGCGTCCGTACCAGTCCGCGGCCTTCACGTCGGCGCCGCGGTCGACCAGGAGCTGCGCCACCGGCAGCTGGCCGTTGGTGATCGCCATCAGCAGCGGCGTGATGCCGTTCGGATCGGCCTTGTTCACGTCGGCGCCCGCCTCGACGAGCAGCGTCGCCGCATCGAGCAGGCCGTCGCGCGCCGCAAACAGCAGCGGCGTCATGCCGCCGGGCGCCGGCGCCTGCTCGCCCTGCGGCGGCACGCCGCTGCGGACGATGCCCACGCCGTGCGATCCGCCGCCCGCGCCGGGCGGACGCGCCGCCGGCTTCGGGCCGACGCGCGTGGCCGCATCGACCGTCGCGCCGGCGGCCAGCAGCAGCGCATGATCGCGGTGTGGTTCGAGCCGGGCCGCCCACATGAGCGGCGTCTGCGCGACGTCGGGATCGGCGGCGTTCACCTGCGCGCCGCGCTCGAGCAGCAGCCGCACGGCGTCCACGCTCTCGGCCCGCACCGCGGCCATCAGCAGCGTGTCGCCTGCGGCATCGGCCGTGTTCACGTCGGCCCGGGCGTCGAGCAGCCGGCGCGAGCATCGCGGCGTTGCCGTTCTGCGCGGCCACGTAGACGGGGTGCACGCCGAGCGCGTTGCGCGACGTCCACGCGCGCGCCGGCGCGAATCAGCGCGTCGACCGTGGCGAGGTCGTCGGCGCGCACCGCCCAGTGCAGCGCCGTCGCGCCGTCGGGGCCGGTGCGCGTTGACGTCGTGGCCCTGCTTCACCAGGGCGCGCACCGCCGCCATGTCGCCGCCGGCGGCGGCGCGCACCAGCGGATCGTCCGCGGCCGCCGCCAACGATGGCAGCAGGAGAAGGACGAGGGCGAGCCGCATCATTCGAAGCACGCTGGATTTTCGCTCCGCGAGGCCGATCGCCGTCCGAAAATTTACGTCAAAGGACCAAGGCGATCCCCGTCATTTCTTCGCACTCAGCCGGAGAATCTTGCCGCCCATGCCGTCGGTCATCACGTAAGCGCGCCGTCGGGGCCTTCGTTGACGGCGCGGATGCGCGCATTGAGGTCGGCGAGCAGGCGCTCCTCGCCAACGACCCGGTTGCCGTTGAGCACGAGACGCACGAGGTACCTCGACGCCAGGCCGCCGACGAACAGATTGCCGTCCCATGCGGGAAACATCTTGCCGGTATAGAAGCCGATGCCCGCCGGGCGCGATGTCCGGCGTCCAGAAGTACACCGGCTGCTCCAGCCCGGCCTGCACGGTCTTGTCGCCGTTGATCGGCTTGCCCGTGTAGTCGCGGCCGTAGCCGATCACCGGGAAGCCGTAGTTCTTCCCTTTCTCGACCTCATTGACCTCGTCGCCGCCACGCGGGCCGTGCTCGCTCGTCCAGAGCCGGCCGGTCCTGGGATGGATGGCCATGCCCTGATCGTCACGGAAGCCGAGCGCGTAGATCTCGCCGCGCGCCCCGGCCCTCCCGACGAACGGGTTGTCCTTCGGGATCGAGCCGTCGGCGTTGATGCGCAGCACCTTGCCCATCAGGCTGTCGAGCTGCTGCGGCTGCATCCACTCGCTGGAGTTCACCCCGAGTCCGGCCGGCACGGTGGACGTCACGAGCAGCGTGCCGTCGTTGGCCTGCACGAGGTGCCCGCTCGTGCCTTCCGCATCGAGCAGATCTTTGACCCCTTCGAGGCGGCTGTCGTCGGCGGAGACCTTCGCGCTGGCGACGTGCAGGTGCGTGGGCGACCGCTGCTTCGCCGGATCCGCGCCTTGCGGCAGCACCGCGTACGCGAGATAGACGGTGCGGTTCGTGGCGTATCCCCGATCGGGCGTCACGTCGTACAGGCTCTGCCCGCCGCCGGTGAACATGTTCGGCGGCATGCCGGCGAGCGGCTGCGAGAGCTTGCCGTCCTTGCCGACGATCCTGAGGCGACCCTCGCGCTCGGCCAGGAGGATGCGGCCGTCGGGCAGGAAGCGGAACGCCGCGCCGTTCACGTCGCTCGGCAAACGTATCGACGGTGAACGCCTCGCTCCTCTGCGGCACCGACGCCCGCGTCTGGCCGAGCCACTGCGGCACCGGCTGATAGCCGTCGGGTGCGGCGCTCTCCCCCGGCGGCTGCTGTCCCGGCGGCAGCGCGAGCGCCGGCGGCCGCGGTACGGGTTTGTTCTGCGCCTCGATCACCGCGGCACCGAGCGCGACACACAGGATGCCGGCGCCCGCGAATCTCCGAGACCATGCGTCCTCCCAAAGGCCACCATCTTACGCGCTTCAGCCGTGCCCGGCCCGTGGGACCCCTTGCCCGCCGCCGATCCGGCGCTACCTCCCGTCCGGCGTTCACAGGACGCCTCCAGTCCGCGGGAAGGGCAGCGCCCACCTGTCACGGGTCCGGTTGCGATAGTCAACCGACCTTTCTTCAGCCCATGATGCGGACACGGGCGCGTATTGAAGGAGGTCGTCCGTGTCCACGCCGCACTCGTTCCCCGCCGCTCCCACCAACCTCGAACAGCAACACAAGCGCGCCAAGGATCTGTTGCGCGCCGCGCGTGATGGCGACCCGGCGGCGCTCGCGCGCATCCGCGCCGTTCGGGCCGATGCCGGCACGCCGGCGCGACCGCTGAAACTGGCCGACGCTCAGCTCGCCGTCGCCCGCGAGGGCGGCTTCGATTCGTGGCCAACACTCGTGGCCGACTTCCATGCCCGCGACGTCAAGGCGTTCTGCGAGGCCGTGCAGTAGCGGCGACACGGCCCGCTCGCAACAACTGCTCGCGCACGCAGCACGTCCGGACGCGCGATCAACGACCCGATGTTCGCGTTCGGCCAGCGGGCGGCGCACATTGCGGCGAAGAACGAACCCCTGCTGACGGCGCTCCTGACGGCTGGCGCCGACGTCAACCTGAAGAGCGACTGGGAGAACGGCCCCTACACCGTGCTCGACAACACCGACGAGCGCACGGCCCGCTTCCTCCTGTCGCGCGGCGCCACGCTGACGCCCAACGTCGCCGCACGGCTCGGCTGGTTCGAGGATCTCCAGGCGCTGGTGGCCGCCGACGGCGCGCTCGTGCACGCGCGCGGCGGCGACGGTCAGCAGCCGCTCCACGAGGCCAAGACCGTGGCGATTGCCGACTTCCTTCTCGACCGCGGCGCGGGCATCGACGTGCGCTGCATCGATCACAAGTCGACACCGGCGCAGTACGCGCTGGTCGATCGGCCGGAGGTCTGCCGGCGCCTGCTCGAACGCGGGGCCACGCCGGACATCTTCATGGCCGCCCGGCTCGGGGACGTGGCGCTCGCCGCCCGCCTGGCGGACGCCGATCCCGCCTGCCTCGCCGCGCGCATCCACGAGCCCGGCTATGCGCTGGTTCCGCCCCTGCACATCTACTGCTGGACGATCGGCTTCGGCCTGTCTCCGCACGACGCCGCCCTGAAGTTCGGACATCGCGACGTGTACGCTCTGCTCATCGCCCGCAGCCCGGTGCGGATCCAGCTATTCAACGCGCTCCTGGCCGGGAAACGAGCGCGCGGCCGACGCGCTGATCGCAGACCAGCCGTCGCTCCTCTCGGCGATGACGCCGCAGGAACACGGCCACCTCGCACGGGCCATCTTCCACGAACAGTTCCGGGCGGCCGAGCTGATGCTCCGCCTGGGGTTCGATCCGGCCGCGCCCGGCGTCGACGGCGGGTCGGCACTGCACGCCGCCTGCTGGGTCGGGAACGTGCGGATGGTGCAACAGCTCCTCGAGCGCGGCGACGTTTCGCTCGACGCCCGCGACGCGACCCACCAGAGCACGCCGCTCGGGTGGGCGGCGTTCGGATCCGTGCATCGCCGGGCGAGAGGCGCGGACTACCCCGCCGTCGTGGATCGGCTCGTGGCCGCCGGCGCCGATATCACCGCGGTCGGCAACGGCGAGGGCCGCACCTTGGTGTCGATGGCGCAGGGAAACCCGGCCATGCAGGCGGCACTGCGGCGCCACGGCGCGGTGTAAAACGGCCGAACCGGCAGTATCCTTGGCGCAGAAGGTGGGCCACCCGTGACAACCAGAAACCGATTGAGCGACTCCGGCGTCTCGCGTCGCGACATGATGCGAATCGGCGCCGGCGGCCTCGGCTTCGGCCTTTTCGGCGGCCTCGGCCCGGTGCCGTACGTCCTGAACCAGGCGAGCCTGGCCGCCGCGACGAACCAGTCGGGACGGATTCTCGTCGTCTTCGAGTGGTTCGGCGGCAACGACGGCCTGAACACCATCGTGCCGTACGGCGACCCGATGTACTACAAGCATCGGCCGACGATCGGCATCAAAGAGAAAGACCTGCTCAAGCTCGACGCGCACGTCGGCTGGCACAAGTCGCTCAGCGGGATGAAGGCGCTGTACGACGACGGCAAGATCGCCATCATCCAGGGCGTCGGCTACGACCAGCCGTCGTTCTCGCACTTCACGTCGATCTCGTTCTGGCACACGGGCGCCCCGAACAGCGGCAACGAGTACGGCTGGATTGGCCGGACGGCGTCGGCGCTCGATGCCGCCGGCGCGCGCCAGAACCTGATCGTCAACGTCTCCGACAGCCAGACCCTGGCGGTGAAGGCGGACAAGCACGTGCCGCTGGTGTTCATCGACCCGACGCGCTTCCAGCGGAGCGTGTTCGCGCAGGAGAAGCCGCTGCTCGACGCGCTGAGCACGCCGCATGCCCCGGTTGGCGACGCGCACAAGTACGTGCTGGAAGTGACGAGGAGTGCGGCGCAAGCCTCCGAGGTGGTGCGCGCGGCCTGGAGCAAGTACAAGGGCAGGGACAACCCGGACCTGCGGCTGCTCGATCTGGACAAGGTCGCGGCGCTCATCGAAGCGGACTTCCCCACCAGGCTCTATTACGTGCCGCTGCGGAACAGCCTGTTCGACACGCACGTGAACCAGGCGGCGCCGCACGATCGGCAGCTGCAGGTACTGCTCGGACGCCATCGCCGGCTTCTTCCAGGAGATGAAGCGGATCGGCCGGGCCGACGACGTGGTGATGTACGTCCACAGCGAGTTCGGCCGCCGCGTGCCGGAGAACACCAGCCTGGGGACCGATCACGGCACCGCGCAGGTGAACTTCGTGATCGGCAACGCGGTGAAAGGCGGCCTCTACGGCAAGCCGCCGAGTCTCACGAACCTGGTGCTCGGCGACAACCTCGAGAGCACGACCGACTTCCGTCAGGTCTACGCGTCCCTGATCCAGGAGTGGATGGGCGCCGACGCCGCGAAGGTCCTGGGGCAGCCGTTCACGACCCTGGGCATGTTTCGGACGTAGGCTGGAGCACACGATGGCCACTCGCACGGGCTGGTCTCCCGGGACCGGCGGCCTGGAAGGACGACCTCACGCCGATTGCTGCCGCCGATTGGAACTACGACCGCGCCGCGCACCTGCTGACACATGCGGGGTTCGGCGGCACGCCGGCCGAGATCCAGAAGCTGGCAGACGCCGGACTCGAGCGGCGCGGTCCGCTCGCTCGTGCACTACGAGAGCATCCCCAACCCGAAGATGCAGCCGTTCGTCGAGTCGGGACTCTGGGATTCCGTCGCTGAACGGCTTCCCGGAGAGCCGGCCCGAAGCCACCGATCGCGCGGAGAAGCAGGGCCGCTCGATGGGCGTCGACAACAAGCCGTCCGGCAACCGTCCGGTGCAGCCGGTCTCCGACCGCTTCTTCTACTGGCTGCGCGCGACGATGCTCGAGACGCGGCGGCTCGGCTACTGGTGGGCCAACCGGATGCTGCAGACCACGCATCCCGTGGAACAGAAGATGGCCCTGCTGTGGCACGGCCACTTCGCCACGCACGAGAACAAGGTCCGCGACTACCGGAAGATGATGCAGCAGATCGACCTGTTCGAGCGGGGCGCGACCGGCAACCTGCGCGACCTGACCATCCAGGTCGCGCAGAACCCGGCGATGCTGTACTTCCTCGACGCGCAGTACAACGTCAAGGGCGCGCCCGAACGAGAACTTCGCCCGCGAGGTGATGGAGCTCTTCACCATGGGCGTCGGCAACTACTCCGAGAAGGACGTGCGCGAGTGCGCGCGCGCGTTCACCGGGTGGTATTTCGACAACCTCGACGTTCAAGGTCGACCCCGCCAAGCACGACGCCGGCGTGAAGACGTTCCTGGGCCGCACCGGGACCTTCGACGGCGTCGAGGTGCTGAAGATCATCTTCGAGCAGCCGGTCACGGCGGAATACCTGGCCGGCAAGATCTACCGCTTCCTGGTGCGGGACGAGCTGTCGCCGGAGTTGCGGAAGAAGCTCGGCGCCGTCCTGCGAGACCACGACTACGACGTGAAGCCGCTGCTGACGGCGATCTTCTCGTCGAAGGACTTCTACTGCCAGGCGAGCTACGGCGGCCACATCAAGGGCCCGGTGGAGCACCTGGTCGCGATGATGAAGCACCTCGGCGTCGACGCGATCCCGGGCGTGCCCGACTTCAACCAGTCGACCATTGCGATGGGCCAGCATCTGCTGAATCCGCCGTCGGTGGCGGGCTGGGCCGGCGGCAAGGCGTGGATCACGCCGGGCCTGCTCATCGCGCGCGGCAACGTCGCGCGCGACGTGCTGATCCCCGACATGACCGGCTTCAGGGACTGGAATTTCTCCGCGGGCAGCGACGACATCCTGGGCCGCCGGCTGCGCGACGGCTACGACATCGGCGCGGCCACGGCGGTGAACGACCCGTCCAACATGAGCGCGTTCGACCGCGCCGCCCTCGAGCGCGACGAGCGGTTCAACACCCGCATCTCGGGCTACGTCGGCTGGGAGCAGGCCGCGCGCAAGCTGATTCCCACGCCTCGCCACGCGGCGCGGTTCGACCTCACGCCGATGGTGCTGGACAGTGGCGCGAAGACGACCGACGAGGCGGTCGACTACCTGCTGTGGCGGATGCTCCGGGTGCCGGCGGCGAAGGACACTGCGCGACGCGCTCGTCGCGTTCCTGACCAAGGAGCTCGGCACCGACAGCGTCGACCGCGCCAAGACCTACATGGAAGACCCGCTGCGCATGACGGTGCACCTGGTCATGAGCACGCCCGAGTACCAGATCGTGTGAGCGCCTGATCCAGACCGCACGCCAGCGCGGGCCCGGACCGACGGCACGGGCGGCGCGCTACCTGACGACGCGGCGATTGGCCCGGATCAGGAGGGCCAGTCCGAGCAGCACGGCGATCCCGCCTGTACACCGCCCATCGCAGCTGGCCGGTCATGAAGCTGCCCGGCAGGATATTGATGCCCTGCAGAAACCAGATGCTCCCCATCAGGACCATGAGGACGCCACTTACGCTCAGCACGATGCGCATGGGTTACTCCTGAGTCCGGCGGCGAGGGCCAGAGCCGGTTTACGAGAACTCGATCACGCCGGTGATGATCGTCCGGTCGGCGGTATCCTGCACGGCCTGCCGGCTCTGATCGAGCGTGTACCGTTTCGTGATCACCGCCTGCGGCGTCGATCTTCCCCTTCTCGATCAGCTTCACGTAGCGCGGGATGTCGCGCATGACGTGCAGGCCGCCTTGCTGGCCGGGGTGAATCGTGCGGCCCAGGATGGCCAGCGTGGGTCCGGGAAACGACACCTGCTGCAGCGTGAACCCCATGAGCATCACGTGGCCGCCCGCGCGGGTGCAGTCCCACGCCTGCTGCACGGTCTTGACGTTGCTCGGATCGGGCTGGGTCTCGACCTTCGGCGGCATCGCCTGGTAGCCCGCGGCCTCCACCACGAAGTCGGCCCCGCGAGACATCACGGCGTTGCCCGCCCGCCCCCACGACACCCCGCCCGCAAAGCGCCGATCGTTGGGGCCGCGACACAGCTCGCGGATCCGCTCGACGATGCCGTCGCCTTCGGCGTTCGCATCGAGCGTCGTCGTGGCGCCAACCTTCATCGCGAACTCGCGGCGGTACCTGATCGGATCCACCACGATCACCTGGCCCGCACCCATCACCCGCCCCGCCTGCACGGCCCCGAGGCCCACCGGGCCGGCGCCGAAGACCACGACGTCGGATCCGGGCTCGAACACCATGTCGGCGTGGCCGGCGGCAAAGCCCGAGGCCAGCTGATCGCCCAGGAGCGTGAGCTGCGCCGCGGGCAGGTCGGTGAAGACCGGCACGCAGTATTCCTCGAAGGCGGTCATGAGCTCGCTCATGCCGCCGATGCCAGCCTGCGCGTACACCGGCGTGCCGTCGCGGAACTGCGGCGAAGGGCGCGAACGGCTCGACGCCCGGCGCGTTGGAGAAGAAGGTGAACTGGCAGTAGTCCGGCCGGCCGTGCAGGCACTGGTAGCACTGGCCGCACTGCGAGGTGCCGGCAACGACGACGCGATCGCCCACCTGCACCCGCTTGACCATCGCGCCGACGGCCTCCACCACGCCGAAGCCGCAGTGGTTGGGCACCTCGGCGCGGCGCGATCGGGTTGGTGCTGAGCGCGCCGCGCACGATCGTGTAGCAGGGCGCGACGGCCAGGGAGCGGATGACGACCTGCCGCGGATCGATCGGCAGGAGCCGCATCTCCTGCACGTCGAGCGTGGCGTCGTGGCGGACGAGCCCGCGGAACGTCCGGCCGGTTTGCGTGCCGGTCGCAATCGCCGGCGCCTGGGCCTGGGCACCGGCAGCCGCCGCATCGAGCGGGCCGCCGCCGAGGAGGAGCGCGCTGCCACCCAGCGCGGTCGCGCCCGTCTTCAACATGCCACGCCGCGTCAGCTGTCGCTTGCCCTTTGGCCGGGTTCCCATGCCGCGATTCTAGTCGAACGGCGTGAGGCGGGTCTGAAGACCCGCGGCCACGGGCGTGCCGTGACCAGTCGAGGCGGGTCTAAAGACCCGCGGCTACGAACGTTACGACAGCGCCTGCTTGACGACGTTGCCGTGGACGTCGGTCAGGCGGAAGTGGCGGCCCTGGTACTTGTAGGTCAGCCGCGTGTGGTCGATGCCCAGGCAGTGCAGGATGGTCGCGTTGAGGTCGTGGACGTGGACCGGGTCGTCGACGATGTTGTAGCGAGAGTCGTCGGTCTCGCCGATGCTGATGCCGGGCTTGATGCCGCCGCCGGCCAGCCAGATCGTGAAGCAGCGCGGGTGGTGGTCGCGGCCGTAGTCCTGCGGCCGTCAGCTTGCCCTGGCAGTAGACGGTGCGGCCGAACTCGCCGCCCCAGACGACCAGCGTGTCGTCGAGCAGGCCGCGCTGCTTCAGGTCCTGACCAGCGCCGGCGACGGCTGGTCGGTCTCGCGGCACTGCGGCGCGGATGCTGCGCGGCAGCGTCGCGTGCTGGTCCCAGCCGCGGTGATAGAGCTGGATGAAGCGCACGCCGCGCTCGGCCAGCCGGCGGGCCAGCAGGCAGTTGGCGGCGAAGGTGCCCGGCTTGCGCGCGTCCGGGCCGTACAGCTCGAAGGTGTGCTCGGGCTCCTTCGACAGGTCGGTCAGCTCCGGCACCGACGCCTGCATGCGGAACGCCATCTCGTACTGGGCGATGCGCGTGGCGATCTCGGGGTTGTTCGACGGCCTCGAGCTCGAGCTGCATTCAGCTTGCCGAGGTCGTCGAGGAACTCGCCGCGCTGCGCGCGGTCGATGCCCTCGGGGTTCGAGAGGTAGAGCACCGGGTCGCCGACCGAGCGGAACTTCACGCCCTGGTACCTGCTGGGCAGGAAGCCGCTGCCCCACAGCCGGTCGGACAGCGGCTGGCCGGTTGCCGGTGAATCATCACGACGAACGCCGGCAGGTCCTGGTTCTCGCTGCCCAGGCCGTAGCGTCACCCAGGCGCCGAGGCTCGGCCGGCCGGCGAGCTGGAAGCCGGTCTGGACGAACGTGATGGCCGGGTCGTGGTTGATCGCCTCGGTGTGCATCGACTTGATGAAGCAGAGCTCGTCGGCGATCTTCGCGGTGTGCGGCAGCAGCTCGCTGACCCACGCGCCCGACTGCCCGTGCTGCGCGAACTGGAAGAGCGACGGCGCGATCGGGAAACGTCGCCTGGTCGCCGGTCATGCCGGTGAGCCGCTGGCCCTTGCGGATCGAGTCGGGCAGCTCGGTGCCCGTGCCACTTCTGCGAGCTCCGGCTTGTAGTCGAACAGGTCGATCTGCGACGGACCGCCGGCCTGGAACAGATAGATGACGCGCTTGGCCTTGGGCGGAAGGTGCGGCAGGCCGGGCAGCCCCGGCGACGGCGCGCGGGGCCGCCGACCTGCGCCGAGGCAGGTCGTCGCCGAGCAGGTGCGCGAGCGCGGCGACGCCGACGCCGGTGGCGGCGCGCCCGAGGAACGTGCGACGGGTGAGCAAGCGTGCGGAGGCTCTGCGGATCCATGCGGCTCAGCTCCTTCGTCACGGTCTGGCTCGAGGTTCAGGATCAGGCTGGCCACGGTGGTGTAGGCCGCCAGCTCCGGCACCGTCCAGCCGTTCGTCGCGCGGACGCTCACCCTGGCTCGACGTACTTCGCGCGCGTCGTCCGGCCGCGCCGTGAAGCTGGCCAGCTGCCGCGTGAACGCCTGCTGCAGGATCTGCCGCTCGGCCGCGCGTCGGCAGCCGCGCCGTGGCCAGGCGGAAGGCGTAGGCGATGCGCGCGTCGGGCGTGGCGCCGCCCTCCTTCATCATGCGCTCGGCCAGCACGCGCGCCGCCTCGACGTAGGTGGACGTCGTTCATCAGGTCGAGCGCCTGCAGCGGCGTGTTGGTGACGTCTGGCGCACGACGCAGCTCTCGCGGCTCGAGGCGTCGAAGTTCGCCATCGTCGGCGGCGGCACCGTGCGCTTCCAGAAGGTGTAGAGGCTGCGGCGGTAGAGGTCCTCGCCGTGTCCCTGGTCGTAGTCCTCGTACGAGTTCAGCTCGCGCCACAAGCCCGGCCGGCTGGTACGGCTTCACCGACGGCCCGCCGATCTTGTCGACCAGCAGGCCGGCGACGGCCAGCGCCTGGTCGCGGACCATCTCGGCCGGCAGCCGCAAGCGCGGCCCGCGCGCGAGCAGCCGGTTCTCGGGATCGCGCTGCAGCAGCTCCGGCGTGACGC
The DNA here is from genome assembly GCA_963731785.1 of uncultured Acidobacteriota bacterium. Taxonomy (GTDB): domain Bacteria; phylum Acidobacteriota; class Vicinamibacteria; order Vicinamibacterales; family UBA2999; genus DASYRM01. The sequence goes on along the minus strand of CAVSWX010000018.1, from coordinate 34,179 downwards.
GTCGACGCCTGCCGGTAGGTGGCGCTCATCACGATCAGTCTTCTGCAGCGCCTTGACGTTCCAGCCGGTGCGCATGAACTCGGTGGCCAGCCAGTCGAGCAGCTCGGGATGCGACGGCGGCTCGCCCTGCGAGCCGAAGTCCTCGACCGTCTTGACGAGGCCGGTGCCGAAGTACATCTGCCAGAACCGGTTGACGGTGACGCGCGCCGTCAGCGGGTTCGACGGGTCGACCAGCCATTGCGCGAGCCCCAGGCGGTTGGGCGCGTAGGCCGCCGGGCGACGGCACGAGGAACGTCGGGCAGCACCGGCGTCACCACCTCGCCGGGCCGGTCGTACGAGCCGCGAACCAGCAGGTGCGTCTCGCGCGGCGTCGGCATCTCCTCCATCACCATCACGGTCGGCAGGCTCGTCGTAGTACTCGTCGCGCGCGGCGCGGGCGGCGAGCAGCCGCTTCCACTGCGTCGGCAATGCGCGCCGGCGCGGCGTGCTCGAGGAAGTAGTCGCGAATCTTGTCGGCGTCGGCCTGGCTGCGCGCCGGCGGCGCCGCGCGCGGCGATCTCGTTGACGGTCGCCGCGCTCGCGAGCACGCCCGACTTCCGCCGCGTCAGCTCGCGTTCGTAGACGCGGACGTCGTCGATGCGGCCCTGGAAGCGGTTGTCGGCGCCGCCGCCGCCGCCGATGCGCAGCGGCTCGCGGCGCAGCGGACGCGGGTTGTTGAGGTCGTCGAGCAGCACCTCCCACTTCCACGGCTGGCCGTCGACGTAGAGCTTCACGCCCTCGGCGTAGCGCGAGCCGTCGTAGGTGAGCGCGACGTGGTGCCACTCGTTCGAGCGGCAGCGTCTTCTCGCTCTCGACGCGGATGCCCTCGTCGAGCCACTTCGAGACGTAGTTGTATTGAACCTTCCCGTCCTTCAGGTTGCAGGCCGTGGCCGTTCGGCTCGACGACGTCGCCGCACCTTGGTGACGAGCGCGCCGGTCGCCGCCGTCGGATAGACCCACGCGGCGAGCGCTGTACTTGTCGTCGAAGTAGCCGTGGCTCTCGAAGCCGCCGATGTCGCCGCCCTGGATGAAGCCCTTGCCGTCGAGCGTCGCCGCCTGGCCGACGCGGCCGCTCGGCAAACGCCCGGCTGCGCCGTTGCGGGCGCGCGAGCGGAACCGACCTTGCCGTCGCGGCGACGGCGGCCACCGGCCGCGGTCGAGATCGCCGTCGAACGGGTAGTGCGCCACCAGGCCGCGCGACGGGCCCCAGGGGATGCCGCCGTCGGCGGCGAGCGACTGCTCCCACTGCGCCTGCGGCGCGCGCCAGCTCGCCGCTCCAGCTGCGCGAACTGCGCGCGTCGCGGCGGCCAGCGCGGCGTCGAGCTGCTGCAGCTTCGGCTGCTGCTCGCGCGTCGGCGCCTTGATGAACGGCGGCGAGTTGCCGAGCCGGCGCGCCTTGCCGTTCTCGGCGATGTTGTTGAAGTACGCGAACAGCTGGTAGTACTCCTTCTGCGTGATCGGGTCGTACTTGTGGTCGTGGCAGCGGGCGCAGCCGACGCGTCAGGCCCAGGAACACCGTGGACGTCGTGTCGACGCGGTCGACCACGTACTCGACCGCGTACTCCTCGGGGATGATGCCGCCCTCGGAGTTGCCGCGGTGGTTGCGGTTGAAGCCGGTGGCGATGCGCTGGTCGAGCGTGGCATTGGGCAGCAGGTCGCCGGCGAGCTGCTCGACGGTGAACTGGTCGAACGGCATGTTGCGGTTGAACGCGTCGATCACCCAGTCGCGCCAGCGCCACATGTGGCGCTCGCCGTCGCTCTGATAGCCGTTGGTGTCGGCGTAGCGCGCCGCGTCGAGCCACGGGAACGCCATGCGCTCGCCGTAGCGCGGCGACGCCAGCAGCCGATCGACCACCTTCTCGTAGGCGTCGCGGCGACTGGTCGGCGAGGAACGCGTCGAGCTCGGCGAGCGTCGGCGGCAGGCCGGTCAGGTCGAGCGTCACGCGGCGCAGCAGGTCGGCGCGGTCGGCCTCGGGCGACGGCTTCAGCCCTTCGCGCTCGAGCCGCGCCAGCACGAACGCGTCGATCGGGTTGCGCACCCAGGCGGCCTGCCGCACCGGCGGGCACCGCCGGCGGCGTCGGCGGGATGAACGACCAGTGCTCCTGCCACTGCGCGCCCTGCTCGATCCAGCGCCGCAGCAGCGCGACCTCGCGGCTCGTCGAGCGGCTCGCCGCGCTGCGGCATCCGCACCTTCGGGTCGGTGGCCGTGACGCGCGCGCAGCAGCTCGCTGCGCGCCCGGGTCGCCGGGCACGATCGCCGTGTGACCGGTCCGCAGCGCCTGCTTGGCCGCCTCCTCGCGATCGAAGCGCAGCGCCGCCAGTCTGCGTGCCGGGACCGTGGCACGTGTAGCACTTGTCGGACAGGATCGGCCGGATGTCGCGATTGAACTCGACAGGCGCCTGGGCGGACGCGGCGGGGCCCGCTGGCGCCTGCGTGGACGAGGCTGCCGGCAGAACCAGCAGCCAGAGCGCCAGGGCGGCCAGCGCGATCGCCGGTCGCCCTGCGGCGGGGTCGGACGATCATGAGGTCCTCTCCGGCGTAGAAGCTCGTACCCCAGCTCGAACTTGATCAACCGTCCATGCTGAATCAGGCTCGGCCGATGGTAGGTCGGACCGAGCTGGCGTCACCCAGGCGGTAATCGTCGACTCGTTCGTCGCGTTGAAGATCTCGACCCGCGGCGTCAGCCGCTGGCCGCTCCGGACAGCGTGAAGCTCTTGCGGATGTTCAGATCGAGCTGCGCGACGTTGGGGAAGCGCACGTCGCCGACGGGCGCCACCTGCACCACCTGCGTGCCCTGCGCCAGCGTGATCGGTGGCGTTGGTCACCGACACGGTGGTCGTCTCGGGCGCGCCGGTCTGGTGCTGCCAGGTGCCGCTCACGAAGAACTGCCACGGCAGCTCGTACGTTGCCCGGACACACGGTAGGACCACGGCCGATCGGCGCCCGACAGCGGGTTGTCGTCGTAGGCCGTTCACGAATGTTCGGGTCGTTGCGGTTGCCGCCCCGCGTGGCCACGCGCGCGCGGCCGAACGTCGCGCCGCTGAGCATCGACCAGCGCTGGCCGAAACGCTTGCTCACCGACAGGTCGGCGCCGTTGTAGTCGGTGTCGGTCTCGGACGAGTTGTAGAACAGGTTCGCGCTGGCGGCGCTCGGACGGTTCCACACCTGAACCGTCTGGCCGCTCACGACCTCGGTGACCGTGATCGGGCCGATCCACGCCGACGGCGGCACGGCGGTATTCCGCTGCGCGAGATTGCTGCGGGTCTGGCGCTTCACGTAGCCTGCCGACGACCACGACGCCCTGCGGCAGCTCGCGCTGGAACTCGACCGTGTATTCGTTGACCACCGGGCGCTGCAGGTCGTCCTGGTAGCGCGCGTTGACGCCGGCAAAGACGTACCCGGGCGCCGTCCCCAGCTCGTTGAGGGTCGGCACCAGGTCGCCGTTACGGTCGCACCCGGTAACCGGCACTCCGCCGATCACGTCGCTGCAGCGGCTCTGAGGCAGCCACTGGCGCGTGTCGAACGGCGCCGAAATCGGGTTCAGGCGGCCCAGCGGATCGACGCCGAGCGGCGCGTTGTAGCGGTTGGCCGTGCCCTTGAGCACGGTGCGGCCGTCGCCGAACATGTCGAACACCACGCTCGAACGCGGGGCGAAATCGCCGAACTTGGGGGCCTGCACCTCGTTGTAGCAGGCGCCGGCGAAGAAGTCGCTCCTCGGTGCGCACGACGCCGGCTGCCAGCTGCGGTTGGTCTCGTAGCGCAGCCCGAGGTTGACGACGATCCTGCGGGTCAGCGCCCACTTGTCCTGAATGTAGGCGCCATGCTCGCGGGCGTGGTACGAGAACAGGTTGTCGATGCTCTCGCGCGGATCGGTCGAGTCCCCCACCGGCAGCGTGTAGGTGTTCACGCTCGTCGGCAGCCCGTTCTGATAGTTCGCCTGGAACGGCGAGATCAGCCAGATGCGCGTATCGCGGGTGATGTCCACGAACTCGTAGCCGACCTTCAGGTCGTGGCGGCTCTTGGCAATGCTCAGGCTGGTGCGCACCTGCTCGCGGAAGAGCGGCGTGGTGTAGTAGCCGTCGCAGACGCCGACGGTGCAGGTGCCGGGCGTGTAGGCGACCGACTGCACCGAGGTCACGCTGTCGAACCGCGCGATGTCGCCGAGGTTCACCTCGGGCTGCGGCAGGAACGCGTTGTCGGACCGGAAGCGGTTGTAGGCGACGTCGAACGCCATGCTGTTGCGGATCGGCGTCGTGAACTTCACCTGGTGGATGCGTCGGGTATTTGTAGACGTGCTGCTTGGAGGCGTCGTCGCCGAACGACGCCCGCGTGTTGCCCTGGACGAAATGGCCATTCAGCTTGTACTGGATGTCGGTGAAGTAGGACAGCTGCGCCGACTTGGTGGCCTGCCACGACACCTTGCCGGTGTAGTTCCACAGCACGTTGTCGTCGATCGCCTGCGAGCCGTCCGGGTTGTAGCCGCCGAGATAGTGCTGATCCATCCGCTGGTCGTGCCACGTCCCCGCGAACCACAGCTTGTCGCGCACGATCGGTCCGGCGAGCCACGCGCCGATGTCGCTCATCTTCTGGATGTCGGCACCGGGCTCGAGGTCGGGGTTCGCCTCCAGCACCTTGGGCGGCACGCCGGCCAGCAGCTGCGCCCGGAGCTCGTCGGAGTAGTTCTTCCCGTTGGCCAGCCCGGGCGTCGTGCCGTTGATCTTCGCGCCGCCGTGAAACACGTTGGTTCCGGACCGGGTGATCATGTTGAAGTTGATGCCGCCGGTGGAGTTCTCGGCCGAGCCGGCGCCCAGCTGAATCGACGTTTCCTCGAACGAGAACGGATCGAGGTAGAAGTTGGCGATCGTGCCCGCGCCCGATGGGCTCGACACGTCCATGCCGTCCACCATGAACTTGCTGTCGCCGGTGGCGCCGCGCACGATCGGCACCGACGCGCTGAAGGCTTCCGACCCGCCGACGTCGATCTTGTTCATCACGACGCTGGGCAGCACCTTGGTGACCGACCAGATGTCGGTGCGGTTGGGCAGGGCGTCGAGCTCCGCCTTGGTGATCGTCGTCTGCTTGCCCGCGTTCGTCGTGTCGAGCAGCGGAACCTGGGTGGTGACGGTGATGGCTTCTTCGATGGCCCCGACGCTCAGCCGCAGGTCGGCCCGCGCCGTCGCGTCGGCGTTGACGACGATGTTGCCCTGCGTCACGGTCTGGAAGCCGGGGAGCTGGCCGCGCACGCTGTAGGTGCCCGGGACGAGGCGCACGAAGGCAAACGTGCCGCGGTCGTCGGACACGGTCTCCTGATTTCCGCCGACCGCGCCTTGCGTGTTGGTCAACGTGACCGTGGCGCCCGGCAGGATGGCGCCGGACGAATCGAGGACGTTGCCGCGAATCTCTCCCACGCCTTGTGCAAAGCCGGGGAGAGCGGAGCCCACGAGCAGGGCGGCGAGTAGAAGACCTCTCCTGAGGAACCGCGTGACGGACATGCAACCTCCTGTGGTGGACGTGTCGTGCAGTCGGGCAGCGGCACGTCACCGGACGTAGAGGACCCGGGGGGCGGACGAGTGGGCGGAGTCTACGGGGCGCAGCGTGGAGGCGCACTACCGAATCTGAGGTACCACCCGGCCGGCCTACCTCACGTTCGGTAATGGCGACGGCACGCGTGCCCGTGGCTAAACTCGGCCGCCCGAGCACCGCGCGAAGCCTGCGCCATGCGTCGGGATCGAATTGGAATCTCCGGAACACGAAACAGACCGTGCTGAGGGGACAAACCATGCGGACGAACAGAGTGTTCACGCCAGTGTTGGCCGCCGCCCTCGTGGCGCTCGGCTACTTCGCCGGATCGTTCGGGATGATGAAACCGGCTCAGGTACAGGCGCAGGGCGCCCCAGGCGGCCGGGGGATACCCGGGCGTCCGCCCGCGGCCACCAACCTGTTCCTGTTGAACGGCACGCCGGAAGCGAAAATGCAGCCCGGCAAGGTGGTGTCGTGGACGCGGGAACAGCTCAACACCATGAAGAGCCACATTCAGTGGGCGCCGGAGTACCGCCTCACCATGACCACGCGGCAGGGCGCGGCGGTCGGCCAGGAGCCGGTGCACGGCGAGCTGCACACCGACAACACGCAGATCTATCTGATCACGGGCGGTTCAGGCACCATCCTGGTGGAAGGCACGGTGGCCAAGGAAGACATTTTTTTTTAATTTAAAATAAAAAAAAAAAAGACTACCTCGTGGCGCCGGGTGAGCACCGGGGCGGTCCGATCACGGGCGGCCGCAAGATCAAGGTGAAGGAAGGCGACGTGGTGTCGATTCCCCCCTACGCGTGGCACATCGGCTACGGCGACCCGGGCGTGCCGCTCACGTACCTGATGTTTCACATCCACACGCGTCAAACGATTCCCTAGATCGCAGCCGACGTTACTTCGCTCAGCCAAATCGCGAACCGGCGTTAAGCCGGTTTCCAGATACTGCCGCGCGGGCCGCGTCTGTGCGGCCGCCTGGCTTCGACGTCCAGCACCGCAATCGGCACCCCGCGGGCCACCGTGCCCGCGGCTGGCACGAGAATCCTCTTCAACGTGCCGGTGGCGGGCGCCGGAATCTCGAACGTGGCCTTCACGAGCACGACTTCGGCGATGGGCTGCCCCGCCTCGACGCGCCCCCCTTCGTCGACCAGCCACTTGTCCAGGAGGGCCTCGGTGTCGGCTTCCGCCTCGGCCCAGCAGCCCTCGTCGACCATCACCTCCATCAGGCAGTGACCTCGGACGCGATCCGCGCCGTCATGAGCTGCTTCGACGCCGCGACGATCGAGGCCACCTGCGGAATGACGAACTGCTCGAGCGGCCGGCTGTAGGGAATCGGCACGCCGGGCACGGCGAGCCGCTTCACCGGCGCCTTGAGCACCACCTGATCGAGCCGTTCGGCGACGATGGCGGCCACCTCGCCGGTGAGGCCGAAGTGCAGATAGTCCTCGTCGGCGATCAGCAGCCGCCCCGTCCGGGCCACCGAGCGGATGATCGCGTCGCTGTCGAGCGGCACCAGCGTCCGCAGATCGAGGATCTCGGCGTTGATGCCGTCCTTCGCCAGCTCCTCGGCCGCGAGCAGCGCCTTGTGCACCATCTGGCTGAGCGTCACGATCGTCAGGTCGCGGCCCTCGCGCGCCACGCGCGCCACGCCGAACGGAATCGTGTAGGCCTCTTCCGGGACCTCGGTCGTGCTGCCTTCGAAGTACGCCATCCACGGCAGGCCCATGATGCCCTTGTGGAACAGGTACATCACCGGGTTGTCGTCGCGGATGGCCTGCGATCATCAGGCCCTTGGCGTCGTAGGCGTTCGACGGCACCACCACCTTCAGCCCCGGCATGTGGGCGAACGTGGCGTAGAGGCACTGCGAATGCTGCGCCGCGTCGCTGTAGCCGCCGCCCATGCCGGTCATCAGCACGACCGGCAGCTTGATGTTGCCGCCTGCCATGTAGGTGTTCTTGGCGAGGTGGTTGTAGATCTCGTCCATGCAGACGCCGAAGAAGTCCACGAACATCAGCTCGGCGATCGGCCGCATGCCTTCGGCCGCGGCGCCGATCGCGGCGCCGATGAACGCGGTCTCGGAGATCGGCGTGTCGATGATCCGCTCACCGCCGAACTTGGCGAAAAGGCCGCCGGTCGCGCCGAAGATGCCGCCGTAGGAGCCGACGTCTTCGCCCATCACGAAGACGTTGGGGTCGTGCGTCATCTCGTGACCAATCGCTTCGGAGATGGCCTGCGCCATCGTCAGCCGTCTGCCTGGTGCCGTCATGGTGTTCTCCTTGCGGCTCGTCGGCGGGGCTAAAGCCCCGCCCTACCTAAAGACGTGCTGAAGCCCCGCCTACACGAAGACGTGCTGGAGCGCTTCCTCGGGGGCCGGGTACGGGCTCGACCGCGCGAAGGCGTAGGCCGCTGCGACCTCGTCCTTGACCCTGGCCACGAGGGCGGCGTCACCTGCGTCGTCGAGCACCTGCAGTTCGCGCAGCTGCGCCAGGAGCTTGGGAATCGGATCGTGCTTGCGCAGCTCCGCCACTTCGCCCTTGGGCCGGTAGACTTCGGGGTCGCCCTGGAAGTGCCCGAGATAGCGGTCGGTCTTGACCTCGATCAAGGTCGGGCCTTCGCCGCGGCGGGCGCGCTCGACGGCCTCGCCGGCGGCGATGCACACGTCCACGGCGTCGTTGTGCTCGACCAGCACGCCGGGCATGCCGTAGGCCGCGGCTCGATCCGCATTCGAGGGAATCGCGGTGGACGCCGACTTCGGCACCGAAATCGCCCACTTGTTGTCTTCGCAGACGAAGACCACCGGCAGCTTCCACAACGCCGCGAGGTTCAGCGACTCGTGAAAGGCGCCCTGGTTGGTGGCGCCTTCACCGAAGAAGGCGACGGCCACCGACTGCGTGCCGCGCAGCTTCGACGCCAGCGCCGCGCCGCACGCCGGCGGCAGGCTGGCGCCGATGATGCCGCTGCAGCTGAAGCGGTGCTTGGCGTCGAACAGGTGCATGTGGCCGCCCTTGCCCCGCCCGAGGCCGGTGACCTTGCCGTAGATCTCGGCGGTCATCTCCGGCATCGGCACGCCCTTGGCGATCGCGAAGTGGTGCGGGCGGTGGGTGCCGCACACGGTGTCCTCCTCGCGGAGGTGCACGCACACGCCGACGGCCACCGGTTCCTGGCCCGCGGCCAGGTGCATCTCGCCGGGAATCGGCCCGCCGCCGATGTCGAAGGCCAGCCCCTTCTGGATGTGCGGCGGCAGCTTGCCTTCGAGGTAGACCTTGGCCATGGTCTCCTCGTAGTCGCGGATGCGCACCATCATTTCGTACATCCACAACAGCTGCGCGCGCGTCGGCATCGGCATATCAGTGCTCCCTGGCGGATCGAGCCTCCGGGCAGGTCTGACCGACCTGCCCCGGCGAAGGAACCGGCCCGCGCCTACGACTGAACCAGCGCCGGCGTGGCCTTCAGCTCCGAGATCTGCACGGCGGGTGTCGTGTTCGTGTAGTTCTTGATGTCGCCCTTGATCTCTCGGCGTGGCGCCCGAACGACGTCTCGAACGCCTCGACCGACTCGAAGAGGAGATAGCCGATCGCCGAGTACGGCGCGGACGTGCCAGCGACGGCCCCCTCTACGCCCGAGCCCTTCACGGCGCTACCCAGCCGGTTGAGCACGAGCGGCATATGCGTGGCGAGGTAGTAGGACATGTCGAACGTGCTGCCGTCCGAGTTCGGATACATGAAGCCGACTTTGATCATGGCGACGTCACCTCTGCAACGCCCGCCCGGAGGGCGGGCAATTAGACACTGCCGCTAGCGAGGCGGAGCTTACGTGCTCGTCACTCCGACGCGGAGCCTCGCTAGCGCTTGACGAATTTCTGCAGACAGCCGCCGGACGCGCTGGTGTTACAGCCGCCGGTGAGGCCGCCGAAGATGTTGCCCATCTCGTCGGCCGCGAGCCCTTCGGGATCGGTCCCGGGAATCATGTAGCGCAGCGCGCCGTCCTTGGCGCTGCCGATCCGGATGCCGCGGCGCCACCCCGGATTGCGGAGGGCGTTGCCGCCGCCTTCGGGCGCCATCGGCGACCCGCCGATCGGCCGGTTCGATTCGGAGTCGGCGACGATGAGCGTGTCGTCCTTGAGAATCGCCACGCCGCTGGGGCGGCCGAAGTGCCGCCACTCGTCGACGAACTTCATGTCGCGGTCGAAGATCTGGATGCGGTTGTTGGAGCGATCGGCGACGAAGAGGCGTCCCTGCGAGTCGAACGCGAGCGCGTGCGGGCCCATGAACTCGCCGGGACCGCCGCCCAGCTTGCCGAACGACGACACGAACACGCCGGCCGTCGTGTAGCGGACGATGCGATCGCCGTCCTGCTGCGCCGTGGTCGGCCGCGGCCAGTGGCCGTCGGCGATGACGATGTCGCCGTTCGGCGCAATCGCGCAGGCAGTCGGCCCGATGAAGGTGTCGTTCCCGGCGCGCGAGACGCCCGCCTTGCCCAGGGTGAGGAGCACCTTGCCCTCGGGGCTGAACTTGAACATCTGGAAGCCGCGCCCCGCCGTGCTCGGATTGTCCTGGAACGGGCCGCTGTCGCCCGCCCAGAAGTTGCCGTCGCGATCGCGGCAGAAGCCGTGCGCCTGCACGAACATGTTGTCGCCGAAGCTGGCGACGCGGTTGCCGCTGGCGTCGAAGTGCATGATCGGCGGCTCGGAGCGGTGGTGCAGCCAGGTACCGCCGGTGCCGTCCGGAATGATGCCGATTGCGGCGCCCGGCTTCACGGTGCCGAGCGTCGGCCACTTCTCGATCATCCGGTAGGGATTGGTCATCGTGCTCGGCCAATCGTGGGTGACGACGATGTTGGCCGCGGGCGCGCCTCCCCGTCCACCGGCGGGCGCGGCCGCCTGCTGCGGCGCGCCGCCGGCGCGCGGGCCGGCCGCGCTCGGGGGCGGCGTCTGCGGTGCGCTGAGCTGCGCCGGCGTGAGCGCGTTCGCCGGCAGCGACGTGGACGTCCCCTTGGACACGAACCGCTGGGCGCGATTGCCGGGCAGGACCTCGACCACGTAGAGGTTGCCCTTCGAGTCGGCGGCGAGGTGGTGCGGGCAGCGTAACTGGCCCGGCGCCGTGCCGTAGGTCCCGAACTGATAGAGGACCTGCAGCGACTTCCGATCGAGCACCAGCACCCGCGAGTTGCCGTAGTCGGCGAGGTACAGGAACCGCTGCGCGTTGTCGGGCGAGAGCGTGATGCCGGCGACCGACCCGCTGGCAGGGCCGGTCTGGTTGATGAAGGCCTGCGTCTGGTACTTGCCGTCCACCGAGAACACCTGGACGCGGCGGTTCGAGCGATCGGCCACGTAGACCAGTCCGTCGTTCGACACCTTCACGCTGTGCACCGGGCCGCCGAACCCGTCGAGCGCCGGCGTCTCGGTGCGGAGCAGCGTGCCGCACTGGCCGGCGTTGGGATTCGGTGCCGCAGCTGGCGCGGCGCCCGTGCCGCGTGCGGCCGGTGGCTGTGGCGGCAGCGCATCGACCGGCGGCTTTCCGGTGCCGCCCCACATCCGCTTGAAGGTGCCCTTCTCCGCGTCGAACACGATGATGCGGCGGTTGCCGTAGCCGTCGGCAACGAACAGCTCGTTGGTCTTCGCATAGACGAACGCATCAGCAGGCTTGTTGACCGAGCTGGTGTCGGCGTTGCCCTTGCTCTTGTCGGGCCCACCGATCTGCAGGAGGAACTTCCCCTGCCGCGTGAACTTCAGCAGCATGTCGTCCGAGCGCCGCGTCAGCGACTGCGACGTCGGGCTGCTGCCGCCAATCCACACGTTGTCCTTGCTGTCCACGAAGATGCCGTGCTCGCTGTCGGGCCAGTCGAAGCCTGCCCCAGGCCCGCCCCACGCCGTGACGAACGCGCCCTTCTCGTCGAACTCGAGCACCGCCGGCGCGGCGCGGCTGCGCAGTTCTTCGGGCACCGTGCGCGGCCGGTGGAGGATGTAGACATGGTCGCGGCGATCGACCGCGATGCCAGGCGTCTGGCCGAGCACCCAGTTGTTGGGCAGCTTGGGCCACGACGCGTCCACCTCGAACGCCGGCATCGGCGCCGGCGCCTGCGCGGTGAGGCGCGGTGTGAGATGAACCAGCCCGGCGGTGACGACGGCGGTGATCGCGAATCCGGTGAGCGTTCTGCGCGTCATGCCCGCTACTCCTCCACTCTTCTCAGCACGCTACTTCTTCAGCGCTTTGATGGCCGGGTGCACGTAACCGGCGGGCAGCACCTTGTTCGGATCGGGCCGCACCGCCAGGTAGTCGATCCCCCCGCGGGGACGTCCTCGAACCCGTGATAGACGCCGGGCGGAATGATCACCACATCGCCGGGGTTCACCTTGCGGCGCTGCGCCGGCTTGTCGAACGTGCCCTGCATGCTGGGGCCGACGACGGTGGTGACGATCTCGCTGTCCTTGGCCGCCGCTCGTGCGTTGGTGACGGTGCCGCCGGTGACCAGCGTGCCGGTGCCCCGGATGATGTAGTAGACCTCGGTGATGTGTTCGTGGTTGATGGCGCCCACGGGCGCGCCGGGCTTGGTGGGCGTACGGCGCAGGACGCCCACGCCCACGTTGTACGTGCCCATGTCCACGGCGGTAATGAGACGGTCGGCAATGTTCGATGGCGCGTCGAGCACCGCCTGCACCTCGGCGGCCACGATGTCGGTGGCGATCTCCGGTGGCTTCTTTCCCTGCGCGATCGTGACGGGCTGTATCAGCGTGACGGCCGTGGCCACGCCAGCGAGGATGAGCATGCGTGTCATGTGCGCCTCTGCTCCTGGCGGAGCGTTGCGAATCCTATGGGGTGCCGAGTCTAGCGGCGTGCCGAACCCCCATCACTACCCAACAAGGGGTAGAGGCAGCGGCCATGCAATGTGCTGAAATGCGCTGCCGGCGAAGCGGGTCTGAAGGCCCGCGGCCACGGGCACAAAGGAGCGGTGCGATGCGTCTGGGCGCGTCTCTCACGATTGCCGTCGCGGCGATGTCGGCCGCCGTTGCCGCCCAGCTCCCGGCCACCGAGGCCCCTCCCGCGAAGCTCGACTGGTTCACCCTCCCCGAAGGACGCACGCAGATCGGCAGCATGCACGGCGACGTCGCCGTGAGCGCGGCCGGCGAGGTTTACATCAGCGTCGAGGGCAGCGTCACCCAGCGCTTCGCGATCCTGGGTCCGAACCCCGGTCTGCAGGTCTACGCCGCCGACGGGCGCTTCCTTCGCAACGTCGAGCGCGCCCCGTCCGATCTGCACGGCTTCGTGATCCATCGCGACGCCAGCGGCGAGTTCATCTACGGTGTCCGCCTCGCGGGCGGACCGGCCGAGGCGGATCAGACGCGCGGTCACCTGAACGAGCAGGTCATCGTCAAGATGGCCCTCGACGGGACGATCGTGATGGCCGTGCCCGCCTCGCGCATTCCCGACGCTTCAAGAACAAGGCGAACGACGGCCGGCCCTTCATGCGGCTGACCGGCATCGCCGTCGCGCCCAACGGCGACATCTACGCGACCGACGGCTACGCCAGCGACTACGTGCACCGCTTCGACAGCAAGGGCAACTATCTCGCGTCGTTCGGCGGCAAGCAGGCGCCGTACGGATTCCGCACGCTGCACAAGCTGGCGGTGGACACGCGCTTCACGCCGGCGCGCCTCATTGCCACCGATCGCGAGAACGGGCGCCTCGTCCACCTCTCGCTCGACGGCCAGATGCTGAACGTCGTCGCCGAGGGCATGCTGCGGCCAGCGGCCGTGGCGGTCTTCAGGGATCTGGTGGCCGTGCCAGAGCTGCGCGGCCGCGTGAGCGTGCTCGACACGAGTGGCAAGACCGTCGCCGTGCTCGGCGCCAACAGCACCGCGGACGACACCAACAACAACCGGACCGAGCCGTCGCATTGGCGCCCGGGCATCGTCACCGCACCGCACGGCGTGGCGTTCGATCAGAACGGCAACCTCTTCGTGTCCGAGTTCAACCTGTTCGGACGGATACACCGCTTCACCGCGCTGCCTCAGACAGCGCGCTGAGATCATGCTGCCGCGGGCCACCGCACACCTCGGCCTCGCGATCGCCACGGTCGCCGCGATGCTGCTCGTCGCCCCCAGCCTGCGCGCCGTGGGTCCGACCTTCACGCCTGACGCGACGTTCCGCGGTTCGCAGTTGACCGGATGGCGTCCACTCGGTGGCGCGTCGTGGGCGGCACGCGACGATGTGATCACGGGCACGGCGGCGCCAGGTGGCGACGGCGGCTGGTTATGGCTGGAGCGCTCGTACCAGGACGTCGGGGTCTATCTGTCGTTCCGGTGCCGGGCGAGCTGCACCGGGGGCGTGCTGCTGCGGGCGGAGTCCACGCCGCGTGGCACGTCGGGCATCTATCTGCTGCTGGCCGGCGGCGAGCGCGGCGCCTATCGCCTGCTCATCGACGGGCAGGGCCGGGAAATCGAGCGCGAGCCTCTCCGCGCCATGAACGGCATGCCGCGCATCGCGCCCCCGCCGCCTTCGCCTCCGCGAGGGGCTGGTCCTGCCCCGGCCGCGGCCGGCCGCGGGGTACGCGCTCCGGTCCCCCCTGACGCGCCCATGCAGCCGCCGTCGACCGCACTTCGCGAAGGCGAGTGGAACCGCGTGGAAATCTTTCTCGACGCCACCGTGCTTCGCTGGTTCCTCAACGACGCCGCGGTGTCGGGCGCGGTGGCCGACGAGGATGCCGGCCGCTACGGACCGATCGGGCTGCACGTGGCCGGAGGCGAGGTGGAGTTCAGGGATCTCGCCTACAAGGATCTGGCGGTGAAGGACGCGCCACCCGAGCAGGTGTCGTCGCGATTCCGGATGCAGAGGCTCAACGAGTTCTACTACTCGTGGTCGGCCGCGGCCGCGGACTTCAACCGCGATGGCGTGCTCGACGTGACCAACGGGCCCTACATCTATTTCGGGCCGGCCTACACCTCGTCGCGCGAGGTCTTCCTCGGGCAGACGTTCAACCCCTCCACCGACTATCCCTATCCACCCTCGCGGCCGGCGGCCTCGCGCCCGCCCGACAGCGCCTGGGTGGTCCACGCCAGCGACTTCACCGGCGACGGCTGGCCGGACGTGCTGACGACCGATCACGCCAGCGGCAGCGGCGCCGTGCTCTACGTCAACCCGCGAGGCGAGTCCCGGCGATGGGACCGGTTCACGGTGGTGCCGCTGGTGCAGACCGAAATCACGCTGCTCGCCGACGTGGACGGCGATCGACGCGTCGATTCTCGTATACGGCTCCGAGACCTACGTGCGCTACGCGTCGCCCGATCCGGCACGACCCACCGCGCCGTGGACGATCCACACCGTGTCGGAGCGGACCCCCTGGGGACCGCTGGGCAGCGGCGGGGGCCACGGCCTCGGGGCGGGCGACATCAACGGCGACGGACGGATGGACCTCGTGAACCCGTGGGGATGGTGGGAGCAACCGGCGGCCGCATCCGCGGGGCCCTGGGCCCATCACCCCGAGGCCTTCGGCCGCTGGGACCGCTCGCTGCCCGGGGGCGCCACGATGGCGGTCTACGACGTGAACGGCGACGGCCGCGCCGACGTGGTGACCAGCCTCCAGGCGCACGGCTTCGGTCTCGCCTGGTTCGAGCAGGTGCGTGACCCGGGCGGAGCCATCCGTTTCACCCGCCACATGATCATGGATGACTTCTCCACGTCCAACGCCGGCGGCGTCACGTTCACCGAGCTGCACGGCAGCGCCGTGGCCGACGTCGATCGCGACGGTGTGCCCGACTTCGTCGTCGGCAAGCGCGCCTGGGCCCACCTCGATTCGTTCTACGACCCCGACCCCTACGGACCGGCGGTGCTCTACTGGTATCGCACGGTGCGCAACAAACGAGCGCCCGGCGGCGCCGAGTTCGTGCCGCAGCTGGTCCACAACCGCAGCGGGGTCGGGTCGAACGTGCTGGCCGACGACCTCAATCGCGACGGCGCGATCGACATCGTCACCGCCACCAACCGCGGAACGTTCATCTTCTGGGGCCGGAAATAAGGTCGTAGACCCTGACCGACAAGGGGCAGCCGTATGCGAACAGTGACGCTTCCCTCGATCGCCGTTGTGGCCGCACTGGCCATCACCGCATCGGCGGCGCAACAGAACCGCGCGCCGGATGCGGCGAAGCTCCAGGCCCTGATCCTGACCGGCCAGAACGTCGGCGAGCACCAGTGGCGCACGACGTCCGCGATCATCAAGCAGACGCTCGAGGACACGAACCGCTTCGAAGTGCGGGTCAACGAAGAGGTGCGCGGGATTGGCCCCGCCACCCTCGCGCCCTACGATCTCGTCCTCGTCAACTACTACAACCGCACGCCACGGGAACGCTGGGGCGAGGTCACCGAACGCGCGCTCGAGGACTTCGTGCGATCCGGGAAGGGGCTCGTGCTCTATCACGTGTCGCTCGCCGCGTTCGACGGCTGGACCGATTACGAGAAGATGAGCGGCGGCAACTGGCGGCCGAACAACGGCCATCACTCGGACCCGCACGCCTTCACGCTCGACATTCAGGACCGCGAGCACCCGATCATGCGAGGCCTCGGCTCGCTGCCGGTCGAGAAGGACGAGCTCTACGCCAACCTCCGCTGGCAGCCCAAGGGCACGTATCACGTGCTGGCCACCGCGTACGACGATCACGCGCTCTATCAGGGCAAGGCGCAGCAGCCGATTCCGGGCCCTGGCATCCACCAGCCGATCGTCTGGACGACCGAGTACGGGCAGGGCCGTACCTTCGTCATCGCGCTCGGACACTTCCCCGAGTCGGTCCGGGAGCGGACCTTCGGTCGGCTGCTCGGGCGCGGCGCGGAATGGGCGGCTACCGGCCGCGTGACGCTGCCGTAGCCGGCAGCGCGAACGCGATGTAGGCGCTGTCGGGTGCCGGCGGGAGCGAGGGAAAGCGCGCGGGATTCCAGCCGTGTCCGGCCGCGACCGGCACGACGATGAACTGGCGCCCGCCGATCTCGTACGACGCCGGCACACCATCGGACGCGGCAGGCAGCGCGTGCGTCCAGACCACGCGTCCCGTCTGCCGGTCGTAGGCGCGCAGCGTCTTGTCGGAGCCGGAGGCGGCAAAGAGCAACCCGCCCGCGGTGGCCAGCAGACCGCCGCGCGGCCAGTGAGCGCCGCTGTCGGCCGGAATCCCCAGCTCGCTCGGCGCGGCAACGCGCGCCGTGCGGCACGCGCCACTTGATGTCGCCGGTGTTGAGGTCGTAGGCCACGATCTCCGCCCACGGCGGTCCGATCGGCGACAGGTAGGTGCTCGTGAACATGAAATCGTAGGGCGAGGTGAAGCGCACCGGCCCCTTGATCAGGGCCTCGCGGGCCTGCGCCGTCAGCCGCGCCGCCTCGTCGGCCGTCACGATCGTGGCCGGACCGGCGCGCGACGTGCCGGGCGCGCTGCCGCCCGGCAGGAGGAGCCGGATCATCGCCGGCAACGCCATCGACCGGACGTAGAGCTCTCCGCGCTCGGGATCGACCGCGACGCCGCCCCAGTTGGTGCCGCCGCTGTGCCCCGGCATCTCGATCGATCCGCGGATGCTCGGCGGGCGTGTACAGCCCTTCGTTGCGGTAACTCTCGAGCCGCGCGCGAATCGCGCGGCGTTCCTCGTCGGGCAGATACGGGTTGATGTCCTTCTCGGTGAACGACTGCCGCGCGAACGGCGCCGGCTTGGTCGGGAACGGCTGCGTGGGCCACGTCTGCTCGCCGGGCACGTCGGACTGCGGCACCGGCCGTTCCTCGATCGGCCAGATCGGCTCGCCGGTCACGCGATCGAACACGAAGAGGAACCCCTGCTTCGTCGCCTGCGCCACCACGTCGCGGCGCCGGCCGTCGTGGCGAATCGTCAGGAGCTTCGGCGCCACCGGCAGGTCGTAGTCCCAGACGTCGTGGTGAACGGTCTGGTAGTGCCACAAGCGCGTGCCGGTTCTCGCGTCGAGCGCCACGAGGCTGTTGGCGAACAGGTTCTGCCCCGGGCGATCGCCGCCGTAGAAATCGAACCGCCCGGTCCCGAACGGCACGAACAGCGATGCCGCGGGCCTCGTCGATGGTCAGCTCGCTCCAGTTGTGGACGCCGCCGTGATTGGTGCGCGCGCCTTTCGGCCACGTGTCGGCGCCGAAGTCGCCGTCGGGCGGCAGCGAGCGGAACACCCATCGCACCGCGCCGGTGCGCACGTCGTAGGCGTGCACGTCGCCGGGATTGGAGTCGTAGCCCGCGGCCTGCGCCGGCAGGCTCACGATGACGAGGTCTTCGAACACCCGTCCGGGATTGGTGGGCTGCAGCGGGTTGAGGCCGTCGATCGCGCGTCCCGTGGCCGCGAGGCCCGCGCGCAGATCGACCCGGCCCTCCTGGCCGAAGGTCGCCACCGTCTGGCCGGTCCGCGCATCGACGGCCGTCAGGAAGCCGCCGGCCATGTACAGCAGCCGGCGATCGCGGCCGTCCGGGCTGCGCCAGTAGTTCATCCCCCGCGTTCCGACGGCACCGGGGTGAGGACGGCTCCATACCTGCGCGCCGGTCGCGGCGTCGAGCGCCACCAGATCGTTGGCGCCCGCCAGGACGAACACGAGGCCGTCGGCGGCAAGCGGATTGAAGAGGAACGTGCGCCTCCCCGCCGGGAACGTCCACGCCACCTCCAGCCGCGACACGTTGGCGGTGGTGATCTGATCGAGCGCGGTGAACTGCGCGGAATGCGCGCCACCGAGGTAGCTGCTCCAGGTGGTATATGGGCGCGGCACTTCCGCGGCGGGCGGCTGGGAGCCCGACTGGGCCACCACGGTCGAGAGCGCCGCACACGCGAGCGCACACGAGACACAGCCGGCAATGAGGATGGGACGCATGAATCTCCTGATGAACGCGAGGCCACGGCGACTGTAACGCGCGTCCCCTTCGATCGCCATACCTCGGCGCAGCTAGAAGCGACGGCGGCTCACGGCGGTGGCGCGATGCCGGTCCGCAGCCGTTCGAGCGCGTAGCGCATCAGCTCGTCCACGGCACCGGGCTCGCGCAGCTGGCCATCGATCGCGAGCATGGCCACGCCGTGCACCACCGACCACACGTACCGCGCCATCAGCACGCTGTCGTCGCCGCGCACGATCGCCGCGCGCTGCAGCGCCACCAGCGCGTCCACGAGCGCCTGGAACGCGCCCGCCGCTTCGGTGGCCAATTCCGGGTCGCACGCGTTCGGGTCGACGAACCCGCCGAACATCACGCGGTAGTGCGCCGGGTTGGCGGCGGCGAAGCGGACGTACGCCACGCCCATCGCCTCGAAGGCCGCGGGGCTGCGGCCGCCCTGCTCCCACGCGGTCACGAGCTGCTCGCGAAGCATCCGGAACCCTTCGGTGGCGACGGCGGCCAGCAACGCGCGCTTGTCGGCAAAGTGCCGGTAGAGCGCGGTGCGCGACACCCCCAGCCGCGCGCCGATTTCGCGCAGCGTGAGCCCGTCGATGCCGTGGGCGCGGATGGTGGCGAGCGCCTCATCGAGGAGTCCGCGGCGGAGGTTGCCGTGATGGTAAGGACGGTCCGGCTTGCGTGCGGCCCGCGTCGATCGCGCCATTCCGCCTCATCTTAGACGACAGTGTTGACATCGTCAACATGATCCGGTATCTATATGTTGACAGTGGTTACATTGAAGGAGCCGCTCATGGAAACGACCCCGCACGCCGTCCGACCCTCCTCCGGGTCTCGCCTCGCCGCCCTCCTCGATCGCCTGTGGCATGGGAGCCCGCCGCTGACCGCGGTCGGCGTGCTGATGCTGATCGTGGCGGGCGCGTCGGTGGTGGGCCTGCTCGTGGATCCGCGCGTCATCACCGGCGCGCCCGCCTGGCTCAAGCCCTTCAAGTTCGCCGTCTCCACCGCGATCTACAGCCTCACGCTCGCGTGGATCTTCGGATGGCTGTCCGACTGGCCGCGCGTCCGCCGGACCGTGGGCTGGGTGACCGCGACGGTGTTCGTGCTGGAAGTGGCCGTCATCGACGTCCAGGCGTGGCGCGGAACGACCAGCCACTTCAACGTCTCGACGCCGTTGGACATGGCCCTCTTCTCCGTCATGGGTGCCGCGATCGTGCTGCAGACGGTGGTCAGCGTGTGGGTCGCGATCGCCCTGTGGCGGCAGCACTTCACCGACGGCACGCTCGGGTGGGCCCTGCGCCTGGGCATGACGCTCACCATCGCCGGCGCGTTCACCGGGGCGCTGATGACCCGCCCGACCGCCGAGCAGCTCGCGGTCGCGCGCGCCGGAGGCCCGATGCCGGTGGTCGGCGCCCACACCGTGGGCGGTCCGGACGGTGGTCCCGGCCTGCCGCTCACGGGGTGGAGCCGCGAGCACGGCGATGTGCGCGTGCCTCACTTCGTCGGCCTGCACGCGATCCAGGCGCTCGCGCTCATTGCCGTGGCGCTGCGGCGGTGGCGCCGGCCGGAGGCCGTGCGCGTCAAGGCGTTGCTCGTCGCCGCCTCCAGCTATGCGGCGCTGTTTCTTCTGCTGCTGTGGGGAGCGCTGCGTGGACAAAGCTTCGCGGCGCCCGATGCCACGGTCCTGGTCGCGATCGCCATCTGGGCGGTGGCCACCGCGCTCGCCCTCGGCAGGATCGGCTCCCGGGTGCAACTCGCGTGATCGCGGCACCGGTCGTCGTCCTGTCGCCGACCGGTTCGCAGGTGTGAGGGTCTATTAGACTGGTGAACACGCGTCACGGCTCGCGCACTCCTCGGCCGAGGTAGAGATATGGAGTCCGGAGGCCGACCAGACAAGACCTACGTTCTCGGCACCGACCCCGATGAGCTCGCCCGCCTGGACGGACAGGCGGCGACGATCGAGCGGCCGACGCGCCTGCTGCTCCAGGCCGCCGGCCTCGATCGCGGCATGCGCGTCCTGGATCTCGGCACCGGGCTGGGACACGTGGCGCGGATTGCGGGCGAGCTCGTCGGTGCCGATGGTGCAGTCGTCGGAATCGACGAATCCGGCAAAGCGCTGGCCGTCGCCCGGCGGCGCGCCGAAGACGCGGGCGAACGGCACGTCACCTTCATCGAGGGTGATGTCCGGAGCTGGCGGGCGCCGGCACCCTTCGACGCCGTGGTGGGACGCCTGATCCTGTTTCACCTTGCCGATCCGGAGGCCGCGGTTCGCCATCACGTCCAGAACCTGCGCCCGGGCGGCCTCTTCTGCGCGATCGATTTCGACATCGGCAGCGCGCGCACCGAGCCCGGAGTGCCGCTGGTCCAGCAGGCATGCGACTGGGTGATGCGAGCATTCGAGGCGGCGGGCGCCTCGCCGCGGATCGGCGCGCGCCTCGGCACCATCCTCGCGCACGCGGGACTGGAGCGAGTGACGACGTTCGGGATTCAGGGCTATCTGCAGCCAGGAGACCCGGCGGCCGGACGGCTGCTCGGCGGCGTCGTCCGCAGCCTCGCGCCGGCCATCGTACGACATGGCATCGCCACGCACGAGGCGTTGGGCGTCGAGAGCATCGACGCCCGAATCACCGAGGAACTGAAGCGAGGAGACGCCGTGCTGCTGCCCCCGACCGTGTCCGGCGCCTGGGGACGAGCAAGCGGGGCGGCCGGCTGACCTCTGGCGGCGATTGACCCCTTCGGCGGGAAGGCGCTGCCGCCTCAGGCGAGCGCCTGCTGCACCACCTCGCCGTGCACGTCCGTCAGGCGGAAATGCCGGCCCTGATATTTGTAGGTCAGCCTGGTGTGGTCGATGCCGAGACACCGCAGAATCGTCGCGTTCAGATCGTGCACGTGCACGGGATCCTTCGTCACGTTGTACGAGTAGTCGTCCGTCTCGCCGATGGTCAGGCCAGACTTGACGCCGCCGCCGGCCATCCAGGTCACGAAACAGCGGGGATGATGATCGCGCCCGTACTGCTCGCGTGTCATCTTGCCCTGGCAGTACACGGTGCGGCCGAACTCGCCGGTCCACACGACGAGCGTGTCCTCCAGCAGCCCCCGCTCCTTCAGATCGGTGATGAGGCCGAAGCAGGCCTGATCGGTCGCCTCGCATTGATCGGCGATGCCCCGGGCCAGACCGCCGTGATGGTCCCATCCGCGGTGATACAGCTGGATGAAACGCACGCCCCGCTCGGCAAACCGCCGCGCCATCAGGCAGTTCGACGCGAACGAGCCCCGCCTCCTGGCGTCCTCGCCGTAGAGCTCGAAGGTGCGGGCGGGCTCTTTCGACAGATCGGCCAGCTCCGGCACCGACGTCTGCATCTGGAACGCCATCTCGTACTGCGCGATCCGCGTGTTGATTTCGGGATCGTGAAACTCCTCGATCCGCATCTGATTCAGCTTCTCGAGATCCTCGATGAAGCGCTCGCGCTGCGGGCGCTCGAAGCCCGGCCGGATCCGAGAGATACAGCACCGGATCGCCGCCGCCGCGCAGCTTGACGCCTTGATACCGCGTCGGCAGGAAGCCCGTTCCCCAGAAGCGATCCGACAGCGGCTGCCCGCCGTTGCCCGAGCGGTTCTGCGACACCATCACGACAAAGCCGGGCAGATCCTTGTTCTCGCTGCCCAGACCGTACGCCACCCACGAGCCCAGGCTCGGCCGGCCCGCGAGCTGGAAGCCGGTCTGCGCGAACGTGACCGCGGGATCGTGATTGATCTGCTCCGTGTACATCGACTTGATGAAGCAGAGGTCGTCCACGATCTTCGCCGTGTGCGGCAGGAGCTCGCTGACCCAGGTGCCCGTCTTGCCGTACTGCGCGAACTTGAAGCCCGACGGGATCACCGGGAACTTGGCCTGCGTCGCCGTCATGGCGGTGAGCCGCTGGCCCTTGCGGATGGAGTCCGGAAGGTCGTCGCCGCTCCACTTCTCGAGCTGCGGCTTGTAGTCGAACATCTCGATCTGCGACGGCCCGCCCGACTGGAAGAGATAGATGACGCGCTTGGCCTTCGCCGGGAAGTGCGGCAGTCCTGCCAGCCCCCCGGTCTCCGACGCGTCGGCAAAGAGCGTCTCCGGACTTCGAGCAGCTGCGCCAGCGCGGCGACACCGATGCCGGTGCTGACGCGGCCGAAGAAATGGCGCCGTGTCATCAGCTGGGCGTAGGCGATTCGCGGATCCATGTACGCTCTCCTCGTTATCCCTTGGTGATGGTCTCGTCGAGATTCAGGATGAAGCTGCTGAGCGTCGCATAGGCCGCCAGCTCCGTTGCGTTCAGCGTCTCGTCGCGCGGATGCTCGCCCTGGGCGAGGTATTTCACCGCATCGCCGGGCCTGGCGACGAAGGCGTCGCGCTGGAACGTGAAGAACTTCAGGAGCAGCTCGCGCTCGCCGGCCACCGGGAGGCGTCCGGTCGCCAGCCGGAACGCATACGCGATGCGGTCTTCCGGTTTCGCGCCCCCCTCCTTCATCACGCGCTCCGCCATGACGCGCGCCGCTTCGAGGAACTGGCACGTCGTTCATCAGGTTCAAGGCCTGCAGTGGCGTGTTGGTCACGTTCTGGCGCACGACGTGCAGCCTCACGGCTCGAGGCGTCGAAATTGGCCATGCTCGGCGGCGGCATCGTGCGGCGCCAGAACGTGTAGAGGCTGCGCCGATAGAGGCTGTCACCGTGTTCCTGGGTGTAGGTCTCGTCGGCGAGCTCTTCCCACAGGCCCGCCGGCTGGTAGGGCTTCACCGAGGGACCGCCTGCTTGTCGCACGAGCAGTCCGGCGATCGCGAGCGCCTGGTCGCGCACCGTCTGGGCCGGCAGGCGCGTCCGCGGGCCGCGCGCCAGCAGGCGGTTCTCCGGATCCTTCTGGATCATCTCCGACGGGCCTTCGACGACTGCCGGTAGGTCGCGCTCATGACGATCGTCTTCTGCATCGCCTTGATGTCCCAGCCGGTGCGGATGAACTCGGTCGCGAGCCAGTCCAGCAGTTCCGGGTGCGAGGGCTGCTCGCCCTGCGAACCGAAATCTTCGACCGTCTTCACGATGCCCGTGCCGAAGTACATCTGCCAGAAGCGGTTCACCGTGACGCGCGCCAGCAGCGGGTGCGAGGGATCGACGAGCCACTTCGCCAGCCCCAGCCGGTTGGGGGCGTACTTCGCGTTGTCCTCGGCGGAGGCGATGGCCGACGGCAGGGCCGGCGTCACCTTCTCGCCGGGCCGGTCGTACGAGCCGCGAACGAGGAGATGCGATTCGCGCGGCTTCGCCATCTCCTCCATCACCATCACCGTCGGGATGGTGTCGTAGAACGTGTTCCGCCTGGCGCGCGCCTCGAGCACCTGCGCCCAGGCCGCCTTCACGGGCGCGGGCGCGTCGTGCTCGAGGAAGTAGTCGCGAATCTTGGCGGTCTCCGCCGGCGAACGCTCGGCCTCCGGCCTCGCCGCGATGTCGTTCACCGACGCCGCGCTCGCCAGGACCCCGACCTCTGACGGCGTGAGTGCCCGGCCGTAGACGAGACACGTTGTCGATGTTGCCTTTGAAACGGTTGTCCGGCCCGCCGCCGGCGCCAATCCGCAGCGGCTGCGGGCGGGGCCCGCGCCGATTGTTGAGGTCGTCCACCGTGATGTCGTACGGCACTTCCTTGCCGTCCACGTACAGCTTGACGCCTTCAGCCAGGCGTACGCCGTCGGACGTCACCGCCACGTGGTGCCACTCGTTGAGCGGAATGCTCTGCTTGGTCTGGATGCGGATGGCTTCGTCCACCCACTTGTTGACGTTGTTGTATTCGAGCTTGCCGTCCTTCAAGTTGAGGGCGTGGCCCTGCGGCTCGACGACGTCGAAGCCTTTCGTGACGATGGCTCCGGTGGGCGCCGTCGGATAGATCCAGGCGGCCATCGAGTAGGCGTCCTCGAAATACCCGTGGAGCTCGAAGCCTTTCAGATCGGTGCCCTGGATGAAGCGCTTGCCGTCGAAGGCGGCGGCCTCGCCGACCTTGCCCGCGACGAACTGCGCGGCCCCGCCCTGCGCCGTCGCCTCGGCCGCGGGCTTGCCGTCGCGCGTCACCACCACGGGCGCCTTCAGATTGCCGTCGAGCGGGTAGTGCGCGACGAGACCCAATGACGGCTGCCAGTGGATCGGCTGCGCAGGCAGCGACTGCTCCCAGGCCTTCTGCGCACGGGCCAGCTCGGGTTCGAGCTTCGCGAACGCAGCGTCCGCCGAAGCGAGCTGCGCGTCGAGCCGCTTCAACTCGGCCGCCTGCTCCGGCACGGGTGCCTTCATCATCGGCGCCGAGTTGCCGATGCGCCGCGCCCTTGCCGTTTTCGGCGATGTTGTTGAAGTAGGAGAACAGCTGGTAGTAGTCCTTGTGCGGAATCGGGTCGTACTTGTGGCTGTGGCAGCGCGCGCAGCCCACCGTCATGCCCATGAACACCGTGCCGGTCGTGTCCACGCGATCGACGACGTACTCCACCTGGTATTCCTCGGGAATGATGCCGCCCTCCGAATTGGTCCGGTGGTTGCGATTGAACGCGGTCGCGATTCGCTGATCGAGGGTCGCGTTCGGCAGCAGATCGCCGGCCAGCTGCTCGACCGTGAACTGATCGAAGGGCATGTTGCGGTTGAAGGCGTCGATCACCCAGTCGCGCCAGCGCCACATGTAGCGCTCGCCGTCGCTCTGATACCCGCTGCTGTCGGCATACCGCGCCGCATCGAGCCACGTGAAGGCCATCCGCTCGCCGTAGGACGGCGAGGCCAGCAGGCGATCGACGACCTTCTCGTACGCGTCGGGAGTCTTGTCGGCCAGGAATGCGTCGATCTCGGCAAGCGACGGCGGCAGGCCGGTGAGATCGAGCGAGACGCGGCGGATGAGCGCGGCCCGGTCGGCTTCCGGCGAGGGCTTGAGGCCGTCGCGCTCGAGACGAGCCAGCACGAACGCGTCGATCGGGTTGCGCACCCACTTCGCGTCCTTCACCGGCGGGATCGCGGGACGGACCGGCGGGAGGAACGCCCAGTGGTTCTGCCACGCCGCGCCCTGCGTGATCCATTTCCGCAGCACCTCGACGTCGCGCGCGCTCAACGCCTCGCCCCGCTGCGGCATCCGCACCTTCGGGTCCGCGGCCGTCACCCGCGCGATCAACTGGCTGTGCTCGGGATCCCCCGGCACGATCGCAAAGCGGTCTCCCCGCAGCGCCTTCTTCGCCCCGTCCTCGGTATCGAACCGGAGCGCCGACATCTGCGTGCCGGGCCCGTGGCACGCATAGCACTTGTCCGACAGGATCGGCCGCACGTCGCGGTTGAATTCGATCACCGGAGGAATCGGCGCGGCCGTCACGCTGGCCGCCGGCGCGGCTGACGCCTGTGGCGCCGCCTTCACGCCAGGCATCCATGCCATCGTTGCGGCCGCGACTGCCAGCAGTCCCAACCCGCCCGCCACCATGCCCGATCGAGGAGCTAATGCCATCGGATACACCTTGCAGCTCAGACGACGAATCGACGGTCAACGTCACGGACCGTGGGGACCCGGTCCTGGGTCGTACCTTAGATAACACGGAGGCGCCGGCAAGACGCTACCTCGTGTGAGGGAGTGCGCAAAAGGAACCTCGATGATAAAACGCAGCCCTACCACGGATGACGCTGGTAACGGCGGCGATCCAGAGGCCCCCGGAGGAATCAGGGAACCGCACATCGAAAGACTGAGGCCACCGAACATGCGCCGAATCGCCTCTTTAGCCGTCCTGTTGACGGCGCTCGTGCTGCTCCCAGCGCTGAGCTCTGCCCAATCCGCCTCCGGCCGCGCGACCCTCACCGGCGTGGTCAAGGACGCCTCTGGCGGCGTCCTGCCGGGCGTCACCGTCGAAGCCACGAGCGCGTCGCTCATCGAAAAGACGCGCCAGCAGGTCACCGACGCTGCCGGACGCTACCGCCTCGTCGACCTGCCGGCCGGCGCATACGCGCTGACCTTCGTGCTGCCAGGCTTCAGCACCGTAAAGCGGGATGCCATCCAGCTCGAGGGCGCCTTCACCGCGGCGATCAACGTCGAAATGGTGGTCGGCCAGGTGAGCGAAGTGGTGACCGTCAGCGGCCAGACGCCGATTGTCGACATTCAAAGTGCGTCGCAGGAAACCGTCATCAACCGCGACGCGCTGACGCAGCTTCCGATCGCGCGCGACTGGTTCAGTGTGGCCGCGCTGGTGCCCCAAATGGTCACGACCGGGACGCAGGACATCGGCGGCCTCACCGGCACACGCGCCATCGTGATGAATTTCTCGGACAACGGCGGGCGGGGTACCGAAGGCCGGTTGCAGGTGGACGGCCTGTCCACCGGCGGCAACCGCACCAACGGGACCGGATCGGGTGTCTTCCTGCCGGACATCACCAACGCACAGGAAGTGATCATCATCGCGTCCGGCGGCCTCGGGGCGGCCGAAGCCGGCGGTCCGATCATCAACGTGATTCCCCGCTCGGGGGGCAACACTCCGGCCGGCTCCTTCTACTACAACTTCTCCAACGACGCGCTGCAGGGCAACAACATCAACGACGATCTCAAGGCGCAGAACCCGGCACTCGCCAGCGCCGCCGGCAGCATTCTCAAGACGCAGGACATCAACGTCGCCTATGGCGGCCCGATCAAGCGGGACCGGATCTGGTACTTCGGCGGCCTCCGGCACACCATTCTCGACAAGGGCATCCAGAGCTTCTTCTACAACAAGAATCAGGGCGTCAACATCGCGTCCGGCACGCTCAACGGCATCAAGTTCAACGTGCCGGCGCCGTACGAGCCCGACGTGAGCCGCCCGGCGCTCGACGACACACGGCAGAAGGAAGGCAACATCCGCATCACCTACCAGATGACGCAGCGCAACAAGCTGACGGGCGCCTATACGCAGCAGTACCGGCTGATCGACTACAAGGGCGGAGCGCCGCCGGCAGGCACCGCGTTCGTCTCCCCCGAGTCCTCGCCGACCGCGAACGGACGGCCGCAGCGGCTGGCGCAGATCACGTGGCAGAACGTGTGGTCGAACCGGCTCCTCTTCGAAGCGAGCGGGTCCAAGTACACGCTCGCCTCGGGCGGCCTGCTGCGCGATGACAACGACACGTCCATTCTGCGCGTGACCGACGCCGCGGCCAATATTCCCGTGCTGTCGACCACGCCCGTGAACATCACCTATGGTTCGCAGAGCTCGCTCGCGAACTCGTTCTCGTACAGCAAGAACTCCTACCACGTGGAACGCTGGCGCGCCTCGGCGGCGTATGTGCGCGGCGCTCACACCCTGCGTGTCGGCCACGACGGCACCTACTTCGGACATTTCAACCGTGCCTTCACCAACGACGCCGGGCTCGCCTATGGGTTGCGCGGCGGCGTCGCCCAATCGGTCACGGTGACCGCGATGAGCGGATTCAGCACGCCTGGTCCGGCGAAAGGCTGGGTGCAGAACCTCGCGTTCTACGGCGAGGATCAATGGACCCTCGGCCGCCTGACGCTGCAGGGGGCGGCGCGGTTCGACTACGCGACGAGCGGCCATCCCGAGCAGGTCTACGGCCCGAGCAACGTCGCGGTCAACCTGCAGCCCACGCAGATCGTGTTTCCGGCCGGCGAGAGCGTGTGGGGATTCAAAGACATCACGCCACGGATGGGCGCGGCCCTCGATCTCTTCGGCAACGGCAAGACCGCGCTGAAGTTCAACCTGGGCAAGTACGTCGCGGCGACCGAACTGACCGGCATCTGGTCGCAGAACAACCCGACGGTGACGGCGCTCACCAACCAGTACACGCGCAACTGGATCGACAGCAACGCCAACTGGGCCGTGGACTGCGACCTCACGAACGGGGCGCTGCAAGGCGCGGTCGGCACCCAGCCCTTTGGCGCGGCGGCCGGCACGGTCACGCCCGGGAATGCCTCGATCGATCAGTGTCAGGCACCGACCGGGGGCATCCCCGTCTTCGGCAGCGGGCTCAACACCACGACCCCGGACCCCGGCCTCCTGGGCGGCTGGGGGACACGTCCCAACGATTGGCAGGTCGGCATCGCCGTGCAGCACGAGATCGTCCCGCGGGTGTCGGCGGAAGTCGGCTATCGCCGGCGCTGGCTGGGCAATTTCAGCTTCACGAATAACTTCGGCACCGGCGCCGGGTGCGGTCCTGGCCAGCGGGACTGCATCACCCCCGCGAACTACACGCGCTACTCCATCGTGGCGCCCCTCGATCCACGCTTGCCCGGAGGCGGCGGCTATCTGGTCGAGGGCCTCTACGACATCAACGACGCCGCGCTCGGCACGCAGAACTACATCAGTCTGGCCGATGAGGAGCACCGGGCCACGTCGGTTTACGAAGGAGTGGACTTCAACTTCACGGTGCGGATGAGCAACGGCCTGCAGTTCCGCGGCGGCTGGGTGAACTCCCACACGGTGGACGACACCTGCCGTCAGATCGTGGACAACCCCGAAGGGCTGCGCGGCTGTCACCTCGAGCGGCCGTGGATTTATCAGGCACGAGGCTCGGCGTCATACATCACCCCGGATTCGTTCGGCTGGCTCAAGAGCATCAACGTCTCGGGCACGTTCAACAGCATTCCAGCCGTGATCGCGGCCGCGAACTACCAGGTCGCCAACACCGCGATCCGTGACGGCTACTGCGTCGGCACCGTCTGCTCGACGCCGCTCGGCCGCCTGCCGACGGGGGGGCAGGCCACGGGCGTCACGACGAAGAACCTGGTCGATCCCGGCCAGCCCGAGTACATCGACCAGCAGGTCAACGCCGACTTCCATGTCGGCCGCATCGTCCGGATCGGGAAGACGAGGGCGAACCTCGGCGTGGACATCTACAACTTCCTGAACTTCTCGTCGGTGTTGTCGAGGAACTTCACGATGATCTACCCGAACGTGCCCGCATCGGCGGCGTTCCAGCAGCCCGTGACCGTGGAGGCGGCCCGCTTCCTGAAGTTCACCGTGCAGTACGACTTCTGATCAAGCGTCGAGCGCGAACACGCGCGGAACGTCATCCGAGCCACACGGCTCGCGCAGTCAGGAAGAACCCCGCCCCGACGACGACGGCGCCGATGGCTCGCGCGACGCGCTCGCCAGCCGGTAAGAGGCGTTCGGCGGTGATGGCTGCCGTCACGGCAGCCATCACGCGAAGATCCATGATCCCGATCACCAGGAGAATCACCATCGGAGCGGCGCAGGAGTAGCTGCAGTGGAGACCGATCCGCAGGCCGTGTCGCCACGCGGTGCCGGCGTCGTCCGGGAGCAGCGTCCGCGCGAGCCCGGGCGCATCCCGGCAGCAGGCGAGGTGGCGCGCCTTCCACGCGGTGAGCTGGAGAGAGCCGGCGATCAGCACGACCACACCGACGGTAATCGGTACGGCGCGCGCCAGCGCCGGCTCCCGCATCTCGAGCGCCGCCAGCCCGACGCCCAGCGGAAAAGCGGCCGCTCCGAACGCGGTCCAGACGAGAAAGTACCCGACTCCCACGAGTGCGGTCAGGCGACCGAGCCGCGTCTCGTCCGTCCTGGCGACGGCCTGGCGGTAGCGCGTCAGCATCGGGACCAACGACGGCAGCATCATCGCCGCCGTCATCACGACCCACATGCCAAGGAACGACGCCGCGGCGCCGAGCCATGTCTGTCCGGGCATCCGCATCCACGTCATCGACATCGTCCAGCCGCCGGGCATCGGCATCTCCCCCATCCCCGACATGGAGGCGCACCAGACGATCGTCAGCGCCGTGCTGCCGGCAAAGAGCAGCGCCGAGACGCCCAGTAACGCCCGCTGTGAAGCTCGCTCGGAAGCCATGGCGACCTCGCTCAGCCCTGCGTGTACTCGTCGTGGCGGCGCCACCAGACGCCGGTCTCGTTGCGCCCCTTGGGTGCGCGGTCGAGCCACTGGTACATGCCCCAAAGGCCGTCCAGCCCGCGGGCGTAGGAGGAGTACGTGTGGTAGATCACGCCGTCCTCGAGGGCGAACGCGCTGACACCTGGACGCTCCCGGATGTACGTGGGTACGTCGGTGCCGGTCATGGCCGCAATCTGAGCGACCGGCCCCTCGCCGGTTCCCGTCGCCCCCGGCCGCAGCGTCCACGCCTTCTCGCGCCGGTAGTTGTATTCGACGCCGCCCTCGCGCTGCTGCTGCTCGCTGAACCAGACGTTGAAGTCGGCATTGAAATCGCTCTCGAACGAGGATGCCCACGGAAACGTCCACCCCATCCGCCGCTTGTACGCCTGCAGCTTCGCCAGCGGTGCCCGCGACACCGCCGCGAATGCGACGTCGTGGTTGTCCAGGTGCACGAGCACGCCGTTGAACCCGTCCGCGATCGACGAGCAGGACGGGCACCCGGCCGTGTAGTCGGGCCCGAACATGAAGTGGTAGACGAGGAGCTGCGAGCGACCGTGGAAGAGGTCGGCCAGCGACACGCTCCCCTCGTCGATTTCGAACCGATACTCCTTGTCGATCCGCACCCACGGCAGTTCCTGCCGGCGCCGCACCAGCTCGTCGCTGCGGTGCGTCAGCTCCTTCTCCGCCTCGAGCAGCCCGAGCCGGGCGGCGAGCCATTCGTGACGCGTTCCGGTCATGTGCTTTGTCATCGCGCTTCTCTCCTTGATTGGTGTCTGGGACCGGCCGGTCGCTGCCGGTCATGAGATAGATTGAGCGCGAGGGATCGAAGGGTGGGAGTGACAAGTGTGACGGGATTTCGATGGACTCGCTGATCACCGCCGCGGCGCGTGCCCTCGCCGCGGGTGATCCCCTCGGCGCCTTGAAGCGGGTGGCCCTGCGCGACGACGCGCCGGCGCTCGCGCTTCGCGGCATCGCCATGGCGCAGCTCGGCGATCTGGTTCGAGCGAAGGCGCTCCTGCGAAGGGCCGGGCGTGCCTTCGGTCCGAAAGAGGCCGTCGCCCGCGCGCGGTGCGTCGTCGCCGAGGCCGAAATCGCCCTCGCCTCGCGCGACCTCGGCTGGCCGGCGAAGGCGCTCGAGGCCGCGCGAGCGGCGCTCGAGGAACACGGCGATCGGGTCAACGCCGCGCACGCCAGATATCTCCAGGTCCGGCGTCTCCTGCTGATCGGGCGCCTCGACGAAGCGGAGCAGGCGCTCGCCGAGCTGGACCCCGCGCCGTTCCCTCCCGCGTCGCGGACCGCGCACGAGCTCGTGGTTGCGGGGATCGCGATGCGACGCCTCAGGACGAAAGCGGCGCGCGCTGCGCTCGCGCGGGCTGAACGTGCCGCACGCCAGGCAGGGATCCCTTCGCTGACGGCGGAAGTCGAAAGCGCGGTCGACGTCCTGAACACGCCCGCGGCGCGCCAGATTGAACATGGCGAGGAGCGACTCCTCCTGCTCGAGGAGGTCGAAGCGTTGCTGGCGTCGAACGCGTTCGTGGTGGACGCGTGCCGTCACGTCGTGCGTGACAACGGCACGGTGGTGTCGCTGGCAAAGCGTCCGGTGTTGTTCGCGCTCGCCCGCGCGCTGGGCGAAGCGTGGCCGGGAGACGTCGCGAGGGACGCGCTCGTGGCGCGCGTATTCGGGTCGAAGGTCGCCGATGAATCGCATCGCGCGCGGTTGCGGGTCGAGGCGGGGCGGCTTCGCCGGGCGCTTCGGATGCTGGCCGACGTCAGCGCGACGAAGCGAGGGTTCGCGCTGGCACCGCGCCGCGCGCGCGAGATCGTCGTGCTGGCGCGGCCCGTCGAAGAAGAGCATGCGGCGGTGCTCGCCTTCCTCGCCGACGGTGAATCGTGGTCGAGCTCGGCCCTTGCGCTTGCGCTGGGAACGAGCCAGCGCACCGTGCAGCGGGCGCTCGACTCGCTTGCAGCAGCGGGCACGGTGCAGTCGTTCGGTCGCGGGCGGGCTCGGCGTTGGATCACCCCGCCCATGCCGGGATTCACGACGACTTTGTTACTCCCTGCGCCGCTGCCGATTTCCTAAGATGGGAGCATGCGTCGATCAACCGCCGAGATCGTGCGTGAATACGGACCCTTTTCAGGCATCGACCACGTGCATGGAGTCACGTATGACGGCCAGAAGGTCTGGTTTGCGGCGGGAGACACGCTGAACGCCTTCGACCCTGCGAGCGGGAAGCAGTTGCGCTCGATCGATGTGGCCGCCCATGCAGGCACGGCCTTCGACGGCCAGCATCTGTTTCAGCTCGCCGAGGATCGCATCCAGAAGATCGACCCGACGACCGGCCGCGTGCTCGCCACGATTCCCGCGCCCGGGGGCGGCGGCGACTCGGGGCTGACGTGGGCCGAAGGAACGCTCTGGGTGGGGCAATACCGGGACCGGAAGATCCATCAAATCGATCCGCACACAGGGGCGATTCTTCGCACGATCGCGTCCAATCGCTTCGTCACCGGGGTCACCTGGATCGACGGAGAGCTCTGGCACGGCACCTGGGAAGGTGACGAGAGCGATTTGAGGCGGGTCGACCCTCGAACGGGAGAGGTGTTGGAGCGGCTCGAGATGCCGCCTGGAGTGGGCGTGTCGGGGCTCGAGTCCGACGGCCGCGATCAGTTCTTCTGCGGCGGGGGCAAGAGCGGAAAGGTGAGGGCCGTCCGCCGTCCCGTCGGCCGGAGTTCCGGCGTCAGGCCGGGGAGGTCATGAGCGCCCGACGTCAAAAGGAGCTCCTTAGGCGGCAAGCGCCTTGGCCGGGTCAACGAACCCGTAGCCAAGGTCGTTGGCGACCGCCTGGTAGGTGACCATGCCACGGCAGACGTTGAGCCCTTCGCGGAAGTTCGGATTGTCGAGCAGTGCCTTCCGTGGGCCGCGGTCGGCCAGTGCCAGTGCGTAGGGCAGCGTCACGTTGTTGAGCGCGTAGGTCGAAGTGCGCGGCACCGCGCCCGGCATGTTGGCGACGCAGTAGTGGACGACGCCGTCGACGACATAGGTCGGGTCGGCGTGCGTCGTCGGCCGCGACGTCGCGAAGCAACCGCCCTGATCGATCGCCACATCGACGAGCACCGAACCCGGCCGCATGCGCTTGACCATTTCGGCGGTCACCAGTTTCGGCGCCTCGGCGCCGACCACCAGCACCGCGCCAATCACCATGTCAGCGGCGAGCACATGTTCCACGAGTGCCGCCCGGGTCGAATAGATTGTCTTCAGCGCCGGACCGAATTGCCGGGCGAGGCCCCGCAGCACGTCGACGTTCCTGTCGAGCACGGTGACGTCGGCACCCATGCCCAGGGCCAGAAAGATGGCGTTCGCGCCGACGACGCCGCCGCCAATCACCAGGACTTTCGCCGGCGCGACGCCGGGCACGCCGCCCAGAAGGATGCCCTGGCCGCCGTGCGCCCGCTCCAGGCAATGCGCCCCCGCCTGGACCGACAGTCGGCCGGCAACCTGCGACATGGGCGCCAGCAGCGGCAAGCCGCCTTTACCGTCGGTCACTGTTTCGTAGGCGATACACGTCGCTCCGCTGGCGACGAGATCCCGGCACTGCTCCGGATCGGCCGCCAGGTGCAGGTAGGTGAACAGGATTTGTCCGTCGCGCAGCATCCGGCGCTCGCTCGCCTGCGGTTCCTTCACCTTGACGATCATCTCGGCCCTGTCGAACACTGCCTTCGCGTCGCCGACGATCTCGGCACCGGCCGTCCGGTAGTCTTCGTCGGAGCGGCCGATCCCGGCGCCCGCCCCGGTTTCGACGACAACCTTGTGGCCGTGGACGGCGAACTCACGGACGCTATCGGGGGTCAGCCCGACCCGATACTCGTGAACCTTGATCTCCTTGGGAACCCCGATAAGCATCGCTTCCT
>CAVSWX010000017.1:0-329035 GCA_963731785.1 uncultured Acidobacteriota bacterium | reverse complement strand
GGAGGTGCAGCCAACAGGAGTTCGCTCGTGAGCCACCATCCGGCCGCGCCGGCGAATGGACACGCGTGACATCGCGTGGCTGAATGCCACGCGCGTGTGGCTCGCGCGCTTCCCGCTGTCGATCATCGAACTCGCCGGACGCATCGGCGTTGAAGCCACGTTCTTCAAGGCCGGCTTGCTGAATCACCAGTTCTTGCAAATTCACCGTCAGATTGTTTCAGGAGGAGTATCGCGTTCCCTTACTGGATCCGGCGGTCGCTGCACGCATCGCCATGGTGCAGGAGCTGACAATCCCGATTCTCCTCTTCCTGGGTCTTGCGACTCGCATCGCCTCCTTCCTCTCCTGGCCACGATCGCCGTTATTCAATTGTTGCGTGTACCCCAACGCATACAACGAGCATCTGGTGTGGGGGGCGATCCTCGGTACTGCTGCTCACGCGCGGCCCTGGAGTGTTCTCGGTCGATCACCCCATCAATCGATACGCCGAGAAACGGAGTAGGCCTTCATAGGGTCTCCTGCGGCGTCTAGGCTAACGGCATCCACTATGTATATCGCATTTCAGCTGGTGGTCGCGTGCTCCGGCTATGGTGCGGCAGTGGACAGCCCTTGTGTGGCGCTTTCGTTCGCCGGTGGGATGACGGCGGGATGCCCGCGATGGGACATTGATTGGCGAGGTCCTCTACGGCATGTCCCCCTTGGGGGCATTATCGCCCGCGCGTCTTCGCCGTGAGCCGTGCCCTCGAGGGGCTAGCCGCAGCGCCCCGCGCTCCCGCGCTCCACGCGCACCCCCAAAGCCGAAGAGCCATCGCCAACAGAACTGGCCCGGCCTGCCGATCAATCCGGTACGAGGGAGGTCGATAACGGGCTCCTGGTGGAAGACGCCGGACCCGCGTCCCGAGACGTAGGGGCCCGCGCTACGCTCTGGCATTGAGGGGCTCACTCCCTTCACCACCCCGGCCTGCGCAGGGCCGTCCAAGCTTCCACGCGGGTCGGGGTGCGAACTATCGTCGCGGTGGGTGCGACGCCCCTCGAGGATACGCTCCTGGGCGGCTTGACCGCACCGTCATCGCGTTAGTACGCTCCCGCGAGGCGTCCTGCCAATCAGTGGTTTAACGGCTCGAATCGCAACGCAACGCCCGCGTGAGTCTCCGCGCGTGTCACGGGGGGCGAAGAGCTGAGGGTTCGGCCCCGGCTGGGCGCAACCCCATCGACGATGAGTAGCGCCGAACGACAGTGCGTCTTGTCTTGCGCGCCGCGCCGCCGTGCAGCACCAGCCGTTCGTCGACGATGGAGCGGGCACCGTCCGGGGTCCGGCGGCTGCCAGTCGGGTCCGAATACCGCGCGGCGGGGCGAGACACCTTCTCGAGGAACGCCGGCGGACCTTCCACAACCACGATTCGATCCAGATGTTCGCAGCCGACGACGTCCCCCCGTCTTGAGTAGCAGTCGGCTTTAGAGAATCCGGCGGTGACTGTACCCGTTTCTTTCGTAAGCCGTCTGGCATAGGCGGCGGCCGTCAGCCCGCCGAGTCCCTTCTTCGGTCGCCTGCGCCGATACGCTGACCCAGCTGCGCGCCTGTGTCGGCGAGCGATGTTACGTTGCTGTACGTAAGGTAACACACGGCGCGTAAATCAGGCCTACGCGGACTCGCGGTTTACGCCTCGTCTCGCCGTGTCGGGCGGTTGAGTTCGCGGATCACGAAGCACCGCGCGAGGGCGGACACCGATACGTCGTGCTGGCGGACGAGGGCGATCAGACGGTTGTGGTTCGCACCAGCAACCAGCAGGTCAGGGTCGTGCCCGGCTCCGCCGCCCGCGGCCGGCCGCCGCGCCGCGGCGTCGAGGAAGGGGCTCCGGGATCTGGCATGTCGCAGGCAACCCGAGATCGGGTTGCGACCGGACCGATTGTGCCACCGGTCAAGCCTTATCGCACTTGTCCTGGCTTCTTGTCGCCGTCGTGGACCGCGCGAAACTGCCGGTCACCTATTTCGTTCATCTTGGCGAGCACATCAGGATCGGTGGGTGTGACTTCACGGATATAGTCGGCGAAAAGCAGGCTGCCGAACCGCGTCAACTTGTAGTCAAGCCATCGCCGTGAGTGGGCGCTCGGGTTTGTTTCCGCGGCTGCGACGGCTCCACCGGTACCTGTTGGGCTGCGCCGCCAGAGCCCCGAGTTCCATGAGTAATTTATGGCGCGCTCCACATGCAGCGAGTCCACGACCTCGCCCTTGGTCCTCTTCGGGGGATCCTCGACGGTGCCGCGGCTCTGAACGGCCTGCTGCAAGGGGAATACTGCGGTCGGTGAAAGACGCCGAGCAGCGTACGAAATCGCGACTAAGCGCGAGGCGTCGACACTGCGCAGGCTCGCGGCAACGGTATCGCGTACCAGCGTTCTCGCAGCCTCGGGATTCCCATCGGGGTGGTACCTTCGTGAACGCGAACGCCCTGCACATCGAAGTCCACTTGTCCTTATCGGAACGAAACAAAACGACTTCCTCTGGCCGCCGACTGGCGTGAGCAATGCCGACCTCGTATCAGAACGTTGGCACTTCTCACGACGAGCGGTTCGCGCGGTGCTCGCGCCATGAAACCAATCGTCGATATGTCTGCCACGATCACGGCTGACTCAGAGATCCCGTGAAGGATCGGGTCAGATTGCGTCGCCGATCTTGAGAGGTCGACGCGAAATGCCTCTAGGGACGATCCCTGGTACCGAGACTTTGTTGATCCCAGCTTCCAGCACGTCTTCCATCGCGGCGTGAACTCGTCGTCGAAGCTCATGGCTACGAAGGCCGTATTCGTCCTCGGAAAAGGTGGAAAAAGCGAGAGGTAGCTGTGCGGATACATGCTTGGCTTGACTAGCTTTTGCGGTCCGGGTATCCGTGATCGGGCCTTCAGCGCTGCGATCAGGATGTCAGCATCGAACGGAGATGGGTCCATGTCAGGACGAAACTGACACGACATGGTGCCGTCGTAGTACTCGTCGACATGATGTCGAGCACCTCCGAGAGTTCGTGTATTGCCTTGCGGATCTGCTGTGCTCCCAGACGAGGCATCGACTCGCCGTCGACCACCACGGAAATATCGCGGTGAGCGATAACCTTGTTGCGATGAACGCTGATCGCCTCGCAGATTGCTCGGAGCCTCGTTAGTCGTCTCGTTAGCGCTCGTCGGGTTGCTGCGTCCGTCGTATCATTTTAGGAATCCGACTCACAAAGAGTAGCCCAATGATACGCTGGCGTAGGAGCGTCCTGCTTGCTCCAAGAGTTGATGGATTCCAGGTACCACCCGGTCGAGCAGGGAGCCCTTGGACTATGCCGAACGTGAATGGCGCGATTTTCTCGAAGCGTTGGCACAGCATCGAGCCGAGAAGCAACGTAGGCGTGCATACAGACCAGTGAAGGCGTGGACGGTGTGAAGGTGGCGGTAGACCTCCTTCGGGCGCTTATCACTCGGTCTGGTGTTTACAAGCTCCACCCGTATCGTTTTCCACGCGTGATCCTTGAGAAAGGGAGCCAGCCGTAAGGAGGCCTTGGGGAGGCTTACCCGCCTGGTGGTCTAGCTATTGTGTTTGTTTATTGCTTAGCGCCGCACGCGCTGGCGGGCCGCGGTCTCCACAACCCCCCGAATTGTTCAAGAAAAATGGAGCCGGCACTCGGACTCGAACCGAGGACCTGCTGATTACGAATCAGCTGCTCTACCAACTGAGCTACGCCGGCCCGGCGTGGACAACCTTCAAATCCTAGCACGGGGCCCGAAGGCCCGCGATGCTGGCAAACCGGCTGACGCCGGTTCGCAACTTGCGTGCTAGATTCGTGCGGAGGACCTCGTGCACAAGACGACATTTGCGCTGGCCGGAGCGGCGACCCTCGCCCTGGGCCTGGCGCCGCGCCGGCCGACGCGCAGCTGGCGTCGCGCCCCGCGGCCGAATGGAAAGCCACGCTCGAAGCGCCCGCGCGGGTCGAGGGGCTGAAGATCGAGCAGGTGGTCAAGGCGCTCGAAGCTCAAGGACGGCGACGTGGTGGCCGACCTCGGCGCGGGCACCGGCCTGTTCGAGCCGCAGCTGGCCTACGCCATCGGGACGCGCGGACGCGTCTACGCGGTGGAGATCGACAAGGGGTTCCTCGACGAGATCGATCGCAAAGTGGACGAGCTCCACATCTCGTCGATCGAGACGGTCCTGGGCACGCCCACCGATCCGAAGCTGCCGACGCGCAACGTCGACGTTGCGCTGATGCACGACGTGCTGCATCACGTGGAGCAGCGGCAGGCCTATCTGAAGTCGGTGGCGCAGTATCTGAAGCCCACCGGCCGTATCGCCATCGTCGAGTTCAACCCGAAGGACAGCCCGCACAAGGACGACGCCGCGCTCGTCGTGTCGAAGGAGCAGGCTGCCGCGTGGATGGCGGAGGCCGGCTTCGTGCCGGCCGAAGACGTCGCGCTCTTTCCCGACAAGTGGTTCGTGATCTACAACGACGGTCAGGCAGGTGGGCAGGTGGGCCAGGTAGGCGGTGGGCGCACGCTAGCGACGTACGATGAAAAGGGCGGGCCTGAAGGCCCGCCCTCTGCTTCCTACCTACCGTACCTGACCCACCCGGCCTACCTGGCCAGGTGCGACAGCCGTCAGTTGTGGTTCATCGGCACCTTCAGCTCGGCGAGCTTGGCGGCCATGTCGTCGGCCGACGTCTCGAGGCGCTTGGCGACGTCCTTGTCGATGTGGGCGATCTTGCCGCTCTTGTCGATGTAGAACGTCCAGCGGTTCGAGAAGCCCTGCGGCATCAGCACGCCGTACGCCTTCGCGGTCTCCTTGCTGGTGTCGCTGAGGAGCGGGAAGTCCGCCTTCATCGACTCGGCGAACGCCTTGTTGCCCTGGGCGCCGTCGATGGGATCGACGCTGGCCATGAAGTAGGTGGCGTCGTACATCTTCAGCTTCGCGCTGCCTTCCGCCAGCGACTTGCACTCGATCGTGCAGCCGCGCGTGAACGCTTTCGGGAACCAGGCCAGCACGACGGCCTGCTTGCCCTTGAAGGACGAGAGCTTGTAGGTCTTGCCGTCGGTCGCCGGAAGCGTGAAGTCCGGAGCCATGTCGCCGACCTTGAGTTCCACCGACGGAGCCGCCGCCGGAGCCGGCGCCTGGGCCACTACGCTTCCCGCCAGGGCTGCCGCCAGCCCGAGGGTCAACTAGTGCCTTCATTCACCAACCTCCTGGGCCGCTGCAGCCCCTGTCGAAAATCCACCTGAGTATACTGCCGGCCGGTTGAGCGGTGTTTCACGCCTGGCCACTGCCGCATGCCTCGCAGTCCACACCCGCTTACGGCCGCGCTTCGCGCGGGCCTCGCTGCCGCGGCCGATCCGGCGCCGCGGCCAAGGGGGCGCAGGCCTACATGAAGTCGACGATGCCGTTCCGCGGCGTGACGCGCGCCGGTACAAAAACGTCTCTGGAAGGACGCCTTTGCGGCCCACCCGTTGACCACGTCGGCCGGCTGGAAGCGGGTGGTGCTCGAGTTGTGGCGGACGGCCGCCTTTCGCGAGGAGCGCTATGCCGCGGTCGGGCTGGCGTCGGATCGCCGGTACCTCGGCCTACCGCACGCGCGCGGCGGTGCCGATGCTGGAGGAGATGATCGTCACGCGGCGCCTGGTGGGACTACGTGGATGCGCTGGCCTCGCATCCGCTCGGGCGATGTTCTCGTGTCCGACCCACGGCGTGTCGCGCCGGTCATGCGACGGTGGGCGCGCGACGCGACATGTGGAAACGGCGCGCGGCGATCCTCTGTCAGATCCGGAGGAAGCGCGAGACCGACCTGGCGCTGCTCTACGACTGCATCGAGCCCAACCTCGCCGATCGCGAGTTCTTCATCCGCAAGGCCATCGGCTGGGCGCTGCGAGCGTACGCCTGGACCGACCCGCGGGAGGTCGAAGCGGTACGTCAAGGCCAACCGCGACCAGGCTCAGTTCGCCTGAGCATTCGCGAGGCGTTGAAGAACGTGTAGCGAGTCGCGTCAGGTATACTGGTCTATTGCGAGCAGGCGCCCGAATTCTCCACATGGTGGCGCCACGCTGATTCAGGATGCCCGACACCTCGGAAACCAAGCCCTCGCGCAACCCGATCGTGGTGCGCGGGGCGCGGACGCACAACCTCAAGAACATCGACGTCACGGTGCCCGCCGGCAAGCTGGTCATCGTCACCGGCGTCAGCGGATCGGGCAAGTCGTCGCTCGCCTTCGACACGATCTACGCCGAAGGGCAGCGCCGCTACGTCGAGTCGCTGTCGGCCTACGCGCGGCAGTTCCTCGAGCGGATGGAGAAGCCCGACGTCGATCGCATCGAGGGATCTGCCCGGCCATCGCGATCCGCCAGAAGAACAGCGTCCGCAACCCGCGGTCCACGGTGGGCACGACCACCGAGATCCACGACTACATGCGGCTGCTGTTCGCCCGCGTCGGGCACACCTACTGCCGCCAGTGCGGCGTCGACGTGACGCGCGAGACGGCGGAACTGGTCGCGCGCCGCCTCAGCGAGCTGCCGCTCGAGCACGCGACTCCTCCTCGGCTTCGAGCTGCCGCTGGTGGCCATGTCCGCGAACGGGTCGGCCGGCGATGCCGGACCTGGGCGACGACGACGCGCGACGACGCCGACCTGCCGGCCGCGCCGAAGCCGTCCGGGCTCGAGGCCAGCCGGCAGACGCTCGAAAGCGCTGCGGCGCCGCGGCTTCGGCCGCGTGATGGTGGATGGGGCCGCGGTCGCCATCGAGGACGTCGCGAGCGACTGGCTGAAAGGCCGCACCAGCATCGAGGTCGTGGTGGATCGCGTGAAGCTCGACCACGACGTGCCGCAGCCGCCTCACCGACTCGGTGGAGACCTCGTACCGCGAGGGCGGCGGGGCCGCGTTCGCCGTGGTGCTCGGGCACCGGCGGCGAGCCCGACCGCGCGGATCGTGTTCTCGGAGAAGTTCGAGTGCCGCACCTGCGGCATCGCCTACGAGACGCCGCAGCCGCGGCTGTTCTCCTTCAACAACCCGTTCGGCGCCTGCGCGACGTGCAACGGCTTCGGCAACATCATCGAGCTCGACATGACGCTGGTGGTGCCCGACCCCTCGAAGTCGATCAACCAGGGCGCCATCGAGCCGTGGACCAAGCCGCACTACCGCAGCCACCTCGCCGAGCTGAAGCGCGCGGCGAAGAAGTCGGGGCTGCGGCTCGACGTGCCCGTGGTCGGAGCTCACCGACGAGGAGCGCACCTGGTCGTGGAAGGCGACGGCGACTACGACGGCGTGCGCGGCTTCTTCCGCTGGCTCGAGCGGAAGAAGTACAAGGTGCACGTTCGGGTCTTCCTCAGCCGCTACCGCGGCTACCAGGCGTGCCCCGACTGCGGCGGCGCGCGGCTGCGGCGCGAGGCGCGCGACGTGCAGGTGGGCGGGCTGACGATCGATGCCGTGTCGGCGCAGACGGTGCGCCAGGCGCAGGACTTCTTCGCGCAGCTCGCAGCTCACGGAGAAGGAAACGGCGGTGGCCGACAAGGTGCTGCGCGAAATCCGGCGGCGCCTCGCGTTCCTGAGCGACGTCGGGCTCGACTACCTGACGCTCGACCGGCTCTCGTCCACGCTCTCGGGCGGCGAGTCGCAGCGGATCAACCTGGCCACGTCGCTGGGCTCGGCGCTCGTGGGCACGCTGTACGTGCTCGACGAGCCGTCGATCGGGCTGCACGCGCGCGACAACCAGCGCCTGATCGACATCCTCCGGCAGCTCCGCGACCAGGGCAACACCGTGCTCGTGGTCGAGCACGACGAGGACATGATTCGCGTGGCCGACCACATCGTGGACATCGGTCTCGGCGCCGGCGAGCAGGGCGGGCGCGTGGTGTACTCCGGCGACCTGCCCGGGCTGATGCTGGAGCCGCGGTCGCTCACCGCCAAGTACCTGCGCCACGAGCTCGCCATCCCGGTGCCGTCGCCACGCCGGCCGGGG
This sequence comes from uncultured Acidobacteriota bacterium, assembly GCA_963731785.1. Taxonomy (GTDB): domain Bacteria; phylum Acidobacteriota; class Vicinamibacteria; order Vicinamibacterales; family UBA2999; genus DASYRM01. The sequence goes on along the minus strand of CAVSWX010000017.1, from coordinate 321,071 downwards.
CTCAGCCAGCGGATTCGCCTGCGCGGCGCCGCCGAGCACAACCTCAAGGACGTGGACATCGAGATCCCGCTCAACACGCTGACGTGCGTCACCGGCGTCAGCGGCTCGGGCAAGTCCACGCTGGTGCACGACGTGCTCTACGCGGCGATCAAGCGCGCCAAGGGCGACTGGGATCGGCGCGTCGGCCGCTACGGCTCGCTCGACGGGCTGGAATACATCAGCGACGTCGTGCTGGTGGACCAGGCGCCGATCGGCCGGACGCCGCGGTCGAATCCGGTGACGTATCTCAAGGCGTTCGACCCGATCCGCGAGCTGTTCTCGCTCACCAAGGACGCGCGGGCGCGCGGGCTGACCGCCAGCCACTTCTCGTTCAACGTGCCGGGCGGCCGCTGCGAGGCGTGCCAGGGCGAGGGCGAGGTGCGGGTGGAGATGCAGTTCCTCGCCGACGTCTTCGTGCCCTGCGAGCAGTGCGACGGCATGCGCTTCAAGCCGCAGGTGCTCGAGGTGCGCTACAAGGGCGCGAACGTCCACCAGGTGCTCGACATGACCGTGCGCGAGGCGCTGACGTTCTTCAGCGGCTCGCCGAAGGTGCTGCGGCGGCTGCACGTCCTCGACGAGATCGGCCTCGGCTACCTGCGGCTCGGCCAGCCGGCCACGACGCTCTCGGGCGGCGAGGCGCAGCGCATCAAGATTGCGGCGCACCTGGCGTCGATGAGCGGCGAGCGCGTGCTCTACATCCTCGACGAGCCGACCACCGGCCTGCACTTCGACGACATCGCGAAGCTGCTCGCGGCGTTCCGCAAGCTGGTCGAGGCCGGCCACACGCTGCTCGTGATCGAGCACAACCTCGACGTGATCAAGACCGCGGACTACATCATCGACCTCGGCCCGGACGGCGGCGACGCCGGCGGGGAAGTGGTCACGGCCGGCACGCCCGAGCAGGTGGCGCAGGTGGACGCGTCGCACACCGGGCAGGCGCTGCGGCCGGTGCTCGCGGCGAGCCGCGTCAATGGCGGCGAGTAGCCGGCGCCCCCGCGTCCTGCCGCGGCTTCTACGACCGCGACACGCTGACCGTCACCGCGGATCTGATCGGCAAGGTGCTCGTGCACCGGACGCCGCAGGGCGTCGCCGCGGGCGCGATCGTCGAGACCGAGGCCTACATCGGCGAGTCGGATCCGGCGTGCCACGCGGCGCCCGGGCCGACACGGCGCAACGCAGCCGCTGTACGGTCCTCCCGGCGTCGCCTATGTCTATCTGAACTACGGCATGCACTACCTGGTGAACGCCGTCACCGAAGGCCGAGGGCATCCCGGCGGCGGTGCTGATTCGCGCGCTCGAACCGCTCGAAGGCCTGGACGCTGATGCGGCCGCCGGCGGGCCGCCGGCGGCGCTGTCGCCCGGGACCGTCGGCGCTGTGCCGCGGCCCCGGCAACCTGACCAAGGCGCTCGGCATCTCGCTGGCGCAGAACCGTCTCCGGCTCACGGCGCCGCCGCTGTCGATCGAGGACTGGGGCCTGCCGGCGCCCGGCGTGGCGTGGGGCCCGCGCATCGGCATTCGCGTCGGCACCGATCGCCCATGGCGCTGCTGGGTGCCCGGCCACCCGTGCGTGTCGGGCCGGCGCGACTACACGTAACCTCAGCCATCACACGAATGACGCCCGGGTCGGCCCCGGGTAGTACCATCAACAGTCTCCGGAGACTGTTCAGACAGTTCAATGGGCGAAACGCTCCTCAAGAAAGTGTGGGATCTGCACACGGTGCGGCAGCTCCCGACCGGCCAGACCCAGCTCTTCATCGGCCTGCACCTGGTGCACGAGGTGACGAGCCCGCAGGCTTTCGACACGCTCCGCGCCAACGGCTGGACGGTGCCGTTCCTCGACCGCACCTTCGCCACGGTGGATCACATCGTGCCGACGCTGGAGCGCCGCCGCCCCTTCCTCGACGTGATGGCCGAGGACATGATGGCCTCGCTGGAGCGCAACGTCCGCGACTTCGGCATCCGCTTCGTGGGCCTCGACGACATCCGCCAGGGCATCGTGCACGTGATCGGGCCCGAGCTCGGGCTCACCCAGCCGGGCATGACCATCGCCTGCGGCGACAGCCACACGTCCACTCACGGCGCGTTCGGCTCGGTGGCGTTCGGCATCGGCACGTCGCAGGTGCGCGACGTGCTCGCGTCGCAGTGCCTGCGCCTTGGAGCCGCTGAAGGTGCGCCGCATCCGCGTGACCGGCACGCTGCCGAAGGGCGTGTACGCGAAGGACGTCATCCTCGCGATCATCCAGCGGCTCGGCGTGCAGGGCGGCAACGGCTACGCCTACGAATACGCCGGCGACGCCGTGGACCGCATGTCGATGGACGAGCGGATGACGATCTGCAACATGTCGATCGAGGGCGGCGCCCGCGTCGGCTACGTGAACCCCGACGACACCACGGTGGAGTACGTGCGCGGGCGGCCCTTCGCGCCGCCGGCGGATCAGTTCGACCGCATGGCGGCGTGGTGGAAGTCCATGGCGTCGGACGCCGAACGCGGTGCTACGACGACGACGTCGAGATCAAGGCCGCCGACCTGACGCCCATCGTCACCTGGGGCGTCAATCCCGGACAGTCGATCGGCGTCGACGACAAGGTGCCCGAGCCGGCGGGGGCCAGTGACCCGAAGGCGGTCAACGACGCGCTCGGCTACATGGGGCTCACCCCGGGGCAGCGCGATCGAGGGGATGAAGGTGGACGTGGCGTTCATCGGCTCGTGCACGAACTCGCGCCTCTCCGACCTGCGCGAGGCGGCACGCATCGTCAAGGGCCGGCACATCGCCTCGCACGTGAAGGGGCTGGTCGTGCCGGGCTCGTCGACGATTGCCAAGGTGGCGGAGGCGGAAGGCCTCGCCGACGTCTTCCGCGAGGCCGGGTTCGAGTGGCGCGGGGCGGGCTGTTCGATGTGCCTGGGCATGAACCCCGACAAGCTCGTGGGCAACCAGGTGTGCGCGTCGTCGTCGAACCGCAATTTCAAGGGCCGGCAGGGCAGTCCCACCGGCCGGACGCTGCTGATGAGCCCGGCGATGGTGGCCGCCGCGGCGGTCGCGGGCGAAGTGACCGACGTGCGGGAGCTCCTCTGATGCGCCGCATCGCACAGATCACCGGGCGCGCGCTGCCGATGCGCGGCAACGACATCGACACCGATCGCATCATCCCGGCGCGGTTCCTGCGCAGCATCACGTTCGACGGGATGGAACAGCACGTGTTCGAGGACGACCGCAAGAGCGCGGGCGGCCCCTACAACCGCCATCCGTTCGACGTGTCGCACTTCCAGGGCGCCGCGGTGCTGCTCGTCAACGCCAACTTCGGCTGCGGGTCGTCGCGCGAGCACGCGCCGCAGGCGCTGCATCGGTGGGGCATTCAGGTGGTCATCGGCGAGTCGTTCGCCGAGATCTTCTTCGGCAACTCCGGCATGATCGGCATGCCGTGCGTGACCGCCGCGCCCGCCGACGTCGCGGCGCTGATGGACCTTGCCGAGCGCGAGCCGTCGACCGAGTTCGCCGTGGATCTCGTCGGCCGGGACGTGCCGGGCCGGGACGCTGGTCGTGCCGATCGCGCTGCCGCCGAAGATGCTCGAGGCGTTCACCACCGGCGCGCTGGGACACGACCGGGATGCTGCTCGACCGGTTCGACGAGGTGCGCGCGACGGCGCAGCCGTCTGCCGTACACGACGGCGATTTCGTAGGGCCGCCTTCGGCAGCCGCGGCTGCGGCCCCTACGTCACCTTCAGGCTTCGGCCGCCAGCGGTGCGGCATGCCGGCCGCTCTTCTTCTTGTCGTCTTCGACCACGCCCAGGAACGCGGTGGCGGCGTGCGAGCGCTCGCCGGCTTTGCGGAACACCATGCGGACCTGCCGGCGCAGCCGGATTTCGGGCATGGCCAGCGCCACGAGCTCGCCGCGGGCGATCTCGAGCTCGGCGCATCGCCGCGGCAGCAGCGCCACCCCCATCCGCATGCTCACGGCCCGCTTGATGCCCTCGAGGCTGGGCAGCGAAATCAGGATGTTGGCGGGAATGTGGTGCTGCTCGAAGAGCCGCAGCACGCGGTCGCGCATGTGCGACGGGTCGTTGTGGGCGATCACCGTCTGGCGTGCGCATTCCGCCAGCGTCACCTCGCGGCTGCCGGCGAGCTGATGCGACGGGTCGACGAGCATCACCAGCTCGTCGTGCCCGAGCACGATGGACGACAGCCGCGGCTCGGCCGGCTGAAACGTGAGGACGCCGAAGTCGAGCCCTCCGTGCGTGACCTCGGCGCCGATCTGGCGCGCCGGCACGCGGCGAACGTCCACGTGCACCAGCGGGTGGGCCTGGCGGAAGCGATCGATGAAGGGCAGCACCGACGTGGACCGACGCTTCGTTGGCCCCGAGCAGCACGCGGCCCCGCCGCAGATCGCGAAGATCGCGCACGGCGATCTCGGCCTCCTCCGACAGCCGCAGCAGGCGCTCGGCATAGTCGCGCAGCAGCCGGCCCGCCTCGGTGAGGGTGGCGTCCTTGGTGGCGCGGTCGAACAGGCGTTCGCCGACGCTCTCCTCGAGCCGCTTCACCGCCTGGCTGACCGCCGGCTGAGTACGGTGGAGCTTGGTCGCCGCCCGGGAGAAGCTCCGCTCGGCCGAGACCCGCAGAAACACCTTCAATTCGCTGAGTTCCATCGTGTCGTTCCGGACAGGCGCGGGGGGCTGCCTGGATAAGCAATGATAATCCAAACAGAACAATTATCATTTTGACATTATCGAGGCCGGTGCCGTCTACTGGCGATGAGCCAGGCCCTCGCGCCGCGGTCGGCAGGAGGCATTCGATGGGACAGGATCAGGTTCGTATCTTCGATACCACGCTCAGGGACGGCGAGCAGGCGCCCGGGTTCTCGCTGCGGCCGTCCGAGAAGCTGGCCCTCGCGCGGCAGCTCGATGCCCTTGGCGTGGACATCATCGAGGCGGGCTTTCCGATTGCCTCTCCGGCCGACGCCGAGGCCGTGCGCACCATCGCGACCGAGATCCGGCGGCCGGTGATCGCCTGCCTCGCGCGCTGCCACAAGGCCGACCTCGAACGCGCCGCCTGGGCGCTGGAGCCGGCCGAGCAGGGCCGCATCCACACGTTCATCGCCACCTCGGATCTGCACCTGCAGGCCAAGCTGCGGATGACGCGCGAGCAGTGCCTGGAGGCGGCGGTCGAATCGGTGCGCTTCGCCCGGCGCCACACGTCCGACGTGGAGTTCTCGGCCGAGGACGCCACGCGCAGCGACTTCGACTTCCTGTGCCGGGTGATCGAGGCGGTCATCGACGCCGGCGCGACCACGGTGAACCTGCCGGACACGGTCGGCTACACCACGCCGGACGAGATCCGCGACTTCTTCACCCGCATCCGGACGCGCGTGCCCAATGCCGGCGACATCGTGTTCAGCACGCACTGCCACGACGACCTCGGGCTGGCCGCGGCCAATTCGCTCGCGTCGGTGCTCGGGCGGCGCGCGTCAGGTCGAGTGCACGATCAACGGCATCGGCGAGCGGGCGGGCAACGCCGCGCTCGAAGAGGTCGTCATGGCGTTCCGCACCCGCCAGGACCGCCTGCCGTTCACGACCAACATCAACATCAAGGAAATCTACCCGTCGAGCGAGCTGCTCACGAAGCTCTCGGGGCAGCCCGTGCAGGTGAACAAGGCGGTCGTCGGCCGCAACGCGTTCGCGCACGAGGCCGGCATTCACCAGGACGGCGTCCTGAAGGACCGCCGCACCTACGAGATCATGCGCGCCGAAGACGTGGGCGCGCCGTGGAACCCGCTGGTGCTCGGCAAGCACTCGGGCCGGCACGCGGTGCAGCGCCGGTGCGCCGATCTCGGGTTCGCGCTCGAGGGCGAGGCGCTCATCGACGTCTACCGCGCGCTGATGGCCGTGGCCGACGACCGCAAGACGATTTCCGACGACGACATCCGTGAGGTGGTGGCCGCGGTGCGCGACGGCCGTGCGCCGGTCCCGGTGACGCACTGACCGGCGGGTAGGCGTGAGGGCCGCGCGTTGCGCGGTCGGCTGCTGAGGCCGTCGAGGCTGCGGCCGCCCTGCGAGGTGTTACCGGCTGGGCGCGGGCGCTCGATCGGAACCCGCACCGTGACCGGCTTGCCGGCCCGCAGCACGCCCGAGCGTCGCGGTGCTGTCGACCGGCGCGTCCGAGATCAGACGATAGAGCTGGCCGGCATCGGTGATCGCGGTGCCGTTGAACGTCCGGAGCACGTCGCCGACCCGAAGACCGGCGCGGTACGCCGTCCACGGCGGAACGGCCGATGCCGGCAATCGCCAGCCCCTGCGTATCGGGCGCGGCGAGTTCCTGCGCCAGCTGCGGGGTGAGCGGCAGCACCTGGATGTAGCCGATCGTCCCGCGCCGAACTTCGCCGTACTGCCGCAGGTCGTTGAGCACGCGCTTCGCGAGGTTGGCCGACACCGCGAACCCGATGCCCTGGTAGCCGCCGCTCTGCGAGAAGATCACCGTGTTGATGCCGACCAGTTCGCCGCGCGCGTTCACCAGCGCGCCGCCCGAGTTGCCCGGGTTGATGGCCGCGTCGGTCTGCACGAAGTCCTCGTACGCCGAGATGCCGAGGTTGGTGCGATTGACCGCCGACACGATGCCGAGCGTCACGGTCGAATTCAGCTGGTAGGGGTTGCCGATCGCCAGCACCCACTCGGCGATGCGCAGCTTCGACGAGTCGCCCCAGGGAATCGTGGGGAGGTTCTTCGCGTCGATCTTGAGCAGCGCCAGATCGGTGGCGGGGTCCACGCCGATGAGCGCGGCCGCGGACATCGCGGCGGTCGCCGAGCGACACCGTGATGTTGAGGTCGCGCAGCGACACGCGCTGCTGTTCGCCGGTGACGACGTGGTTGTTCGTGAGGATGTAGCCGTCGGCGCCGACGACGACGCCCGACCCCAGGCTGCTCTGGACGCGGCGGCCGCCGCCGAAGAAGTCGTCGTCGCTGAAGCCGAAGAAGGAGTCGAAGGGCGACGGCTGTCGCCGCACGACCTGCCGCGCCGAGATGCTGGCGACGGCCGGCACGGTGCGCTCGGCGATACGGGTGAAGTCGGGCAGCGTGGCGCCGGCGCCGGCCGGGCCCGGAGTGGCGACGGGGCGCGCCGGCGTCGCCGTTCTGGGCCTGGTCGGCGCCGTTGTCGGCGAGACCGGTGATGACGCGCCCGGCCACGAAGCCGAGCCCGGCCAGCAGCAGTGCGATGAGGGTGAAGCGCCTCACGAAAGGCCTCTAGGGGGTAATGGGGATGCGCCGCGTCGCGGCGTTGGGCAGCTTGGGACACCGGATCGTGAGCACGCCGTCCTTCAAGTCGGCGGTCACGGCGGTGTTGTCGATGGGCAGCGGCAGCTGGAACGACCGCTGGAACGAGCCGTGGCCGCGCTCGATGCGGTGGATACTGCTCGCAGGCGATCGGCCGTTCGTCGCCGGGCGCCGGACAGCGTGAGACGGCCTTCGCCGGTCTGAATGTCGATGTCGTCGCGCTCGAGCCCGGGCACTTCGGCCGTCACGACGTAGGCGTCGGCGGTTTCGTACAGATCGACCGGGGGCTGCCAGCCCGCCGGTCCGGGCGCAAACCGGTCCAGGCGCTGCTGGATGGCGAGGAGATCGCGAAGCGGATCCCAGCGGGCGAACGCCACCCCGGCATCCTAGCACGCCCTCGGCGGCTTCGCCTGCGGCGTGCGCCGCGCGGTCATGAGGCCGACACCGCGCTTGCGCGAAACTAGACAGCGCTGCACGTCCGCGAGGCGAAGCCGTCGGCGCATGCTACGATCGCCGGGATATCCACCTCGACGACATGGCAGCCATACAAGCGACGCGCCTGAAGAAGGGCATGCTGGTGAAGATCGAACAGGACCTGTTCCGGGTCCTCGAGCTCCAGCACGTCACCCCCGGCAACCTGCGCGGCTTCGTGCGCGTGAAGTTCCGCAACATCCGCAGCGGCGTCGCTGTCGGACCAGAAGCTGCGGTCGGAAGACACGCTCGATCGGGCCACGCTCGAACAGCGTGACATGCAGTTCCTCTACAAGGACGGCGACGGCTACTGCTTCATGGACACGTCGTCCTACGAGCAGATCCACATCACCGCCGAGGCCCTTGGCGAGTCGGTGAACTACCTCAAGCCCGAGATGACGGTCGAGGTCGAGTTCTACGGCGAGGAAGCGCTCGGCGTGGAGCTGCCGGCGACGGTGGACCTGGCGGTCACCGACACGACGCCGGGCATCAAAGGCGCCACGGCGAGCGCGCAAGTGAAGCCCGCCACGCTCGAGACCGGCCTCGTGGTGCAGGTGCCGCCGTTCGTCAATCCCGGCGACATGGTGCGCGTCAGCACCGAGACCGGCGAGTACCTCGTCCCGCGCCTAGAGGCTCCGCCTCGGACCGCCCGGGCATGTGACGCCGCCCCGCCCGCCTCGGGTACACTGCGCCAGCCGCGCGAAGCGCGGCAAGAGACACTGCCAGCCAGCCAAGGGGCTTTCGCGCGATGATCAAGGGCGGAGCCCCCTTGGCCGGTTCCGTCGAGGCGTCATGGATGTCGTGAGACAGCCCACGCAGGGCTGGATTGAAGTCATTGTCGGCTGCATGTTCAGCGGGAAGAGCGAGGAGCTCATCCGCCGGCTGCGCCGTGCCCAAATCGCCCGGCAGCGTGTCCAAACCTTCAAGCCGACGATCGACAACCGGTTCTCGGCCCAGGACATCGTGTCGCACAGCGAAATGCGGATCGAGTCGGAGGTCGTGGCCAGCTCGCGGATGCTGCTGGACAAGGTCGAGCCGGACACCGAGGTGATCGGCATCGACGAGGGCCAGTTCTTCGACCTCGAGCTGCCCATGATCTGCAACACCCTGGCAGACCGCGGCAAGCGGGTCATCGTGGCCGGGCTGGACCAGGATTACCTCGGCAAGCCGTTCGAGCCGATGCCGCAACTGCTGGCGATTGCGGAGTACATCACCAAGACCCACGCCATCTGCATGGTCTGCGGCAACCCGGCCAGCCATACGCAGCGCCTGGTGCCGAGCGGCGACCGCGTGCTGCTGGGGGCGCAGGGCCTCTACGAGGCCCGTTGCCGGGCGTGCTTCGTCCCGTTCGTGGCGGGCACCCTCGACAAGCAGGCCTCCGGCGCCTGAGCCGTCATTCCCTGGGACCCCGGAGGGCGTCGCGAGGCATGAACCCAGAGGGATTCGTCGATTACTTCCGGTGGGTGTCGCCGCGGCTCTCGCTGCGTGTTCGGCCTGGGATTCCTGGTGGCCAACCTCCGGCTGGTGCTCCAGCTGGTGCAGTACCGCCGCCGGCGCCGGCACGCGCTCCTGGTCTGGGAAGGGACGCCGCCCCAAATATTACGGGCTCAACCTGGCGCTCGGCGCGGTCTTCGGGGTTCTGCTCGCGGTCAACGTCTTCTACCTCCATCGCCCGATCCGCGACCTCTTCGGCGAGCTGATGATGCTGACCTACTACGGCTACGCCTTCCCCTTGAGCGTCCGCATCGCCCGCGGCTTCTACGAGGACGGCGTCTGGTCCGACAGCGGGTTCCTGAAATGGGCCCAGATTTCAGCCATCTCGTGGAAGGAGGAGGGGGCCGTGACGCTGGTCCTCATCTCCCACGTCCGCAGCATCGCCAGGCGCCTGGACGTGCCGGGCCACCTCTACGGACAGGCCCGGCGCCTGCTCCGCGACCGCATCAAGGCCCACGAGATGCATATGGGCGGGGCGGGCCTGGACCTGGGCAGCCGGGAAGAGCAGGACGTGGTGTGACGCTTGCCGCCTTTAGCCTTTAGGCTCTAGGCCTTTAGCCGGCAACGGCCAAAGGCCAGGCTGAAGGCCAGAGGCCAGAGCATTCAGGCAGCCTGCACGGCGCATCCGGCGCGATCTGCGCACCCCTGCACTAGCGCGCCGCTAGCGCCGATAGAGGAGTCCATGGCAGCGAGACCTACCTGGAAAGGCTATCTGAAGGTCAGCCTGGTGACGATTCCGGTGAAGGTGTTCCCGGCGACGGAATCGGCCGCGACCTTGTCCTTCAACCAGCTCCACGCCGAGTGCAAGACGCGCATCCAGCAGAAGCGCTGGTGCCCGCACTGCGAGCGTGAAGTGCCCAACACCGAGCTCGTGAAGGGCTACGAGTACGAGAAGGGCCACTACGTGGTCGTGAACGAAGAGGACATCGAGAAGGTCCGCGTCGACTCCACGCGCGTGATCGACCTCGCGCAGTTCACCGACGTGTCCGAGATCGATCCGATCTACGTGGACCGCGCCTACTACCTGGCGCCCGACGGGCCGATGGCCGCCGAGTCGTTCGCGGTGATGCGCGAGGGCATGGCGGGGAAGGCCGGCATCGGCAAGGTGGCGCTCTACGGGCGCGAGTACCTGGTGGCGGTGCGGCCGCAGAAGAAGGGCCTCGTGATGTACACGCTGCACCACGACGCCGAGATCCGCAGCATCGACCAGGTCGAGGAGCTCAACTCGGTGCCGGCCAAGGTGAAGCCCGAGGAGATGAAGCTGGCCAAGCAGGTCATTGCCACCTTCGACGCCGAGCTCAATCTCAAGGACTACAAGGACGAGTACAAGGAAGGGCTGCGCAAGATCATCGACGCCAAGATCGCCGGCGAGGAGGTCGTGGCGCCCGAGGTGCAGGAGCCGCCGAAGGTGGTGGACCTGATGGAGGCGCTGCGCCGCAGCCTCAACTCGGTGAGCGCCGACAAGAAGAAGGCGGCGAAGGCCGGCATGACCAGAGGCAGTGATCAAGCCGGTGAAGGCCAAGGCGTCCGCCAACGGCAAGAAGCGCAAGGCCTCGTAGGGCGGGGCTTCAGGCCCGCCGCTCTGGCGTGCCAGACAAGCGCTTTCGCTCCGTGAGAATCAGGTTGTACTCGGAGGCGCGCTTCCAGACGCGGTTCGACATCCCGGTGAGCTGCACGGCCTTGAGGCCGTAGTAGAGGAACACCGCGCCCAGCACCGCCACGAGCCCGTAGCGCAGCGCCTCGACGCCGCCGGCGCCCAGCTCGGCGACGAAGTAGCCGAGCACGCCGTAGAGCACGAAGCCGGCGGCGGCCAGCAGCGGGCCGGTGACGGTGCGCACGCCCCACGACGCGACGCGCGACTCCTTCTCCATCAGCATGCCGACCGTGAACAGCCGGTCGATCGACGCCTTGGTGGCCGCCTGATCGGTGCCCGTGAGCACGTCGCGCAGCGTGACCTGCGCCCGGCAGGCGTTGGCGACGCGACGGTCGCCGCGCCAGAACGACGGCCCCTTCACGCGCACCGAGTGTCCTGGGAAGCGCTGCGCCAGGTGCGCACGCAACCGGAGACGCGACTCATCCGACTGCTCGCGCCAGGTGGACATCACCTCGATCTCGATGCGGCGCTGCGCCGGGATCACGACGAGCTCGTGGAGGTCGCCCGACGTGGCGTCCTGCACGTAGGCCGCGGCATGCGGCGCGATGCCCTCGTGCAGCATGGCCTCGTGGTCGAGGCAGGGCAGCGTGGGCACTGGCGGCGGTGTGTCGAGCGTGATGCGATAGAGCTTGATGGCCAGGACCGGCCCGAACGCTTTGAGCGCTTCGAGCGCGTAGGCAGTTTCGGTGGCGGTGGTCGCGGGGTCCATTACAACCAGCCCCAGACTCCAAGGCCCGCCGCGGTCGGGTCGCGAATCCAGTCCGGCGGCGTCAGCCAGATGAAGGCGAGGATCGCGATCACCCAGAGGTCGTAGGGCAGCGTGGCGCGCTCGTCGCGCCAGAAGAACGCGCGGGCAAACGCGGCGCTGAGCGGGTTGGACCCCGCCGGCATCGGTTTGTCGTTGAGCGCCAGGTAGGTGTAGTGGATGCGGTTGGCGACCGTGATGATCGACAGGACCAGGATCACCCACATCACCGCCGCCATCCGGTCGGTGAACGCGCCGATCATGAACAGCACGATGCGCTCGGGCCGCTCCATGAAGCCGACCTTGCACTTCTCGATCAGCGACTCGGCGCGCGCGCGCGCGTAGCTGGTCATGATCGAGAACATCAGCCCGAGGGCGCTCACCATCACGTAGTCGGTGCGCCGCAGGTCGGAATAGAGATAGATCAGCCCGAGGAACAGCGCGATGTCGGAGAACCGATCGAGCGTCGAGTCCCAGAAGGCGCCGAAGCGCGACACCGTGTTGGTGATGTGCGCGACCTTGCCGTCGATGAAGTCGAAGATGTTGGCGACGATCATGATCACGCCGGCGAGCAGGAAGTGATCCCGGCCGAGCGCGACGGCGGCGCCGACGTTGATGAGGACGCCGATGAGCGTGAGCGTGTTGGGGTGGATCCGCAGCGCCACGCTGGTCGCGATGATCGCGCGCAGCGGGAACATGCACACGGTTCCTATGAACCCGGTTACTGTCATTGCTTGGTAAAATGACCTGACGCCCGCCCGGTGGGCGGGCAATTAGACACTGCCCTCGCGAGGCGCAGCCTTCGTTCTCGTCGTTCCAAGGCGGAGCCTCGCATGAGTCGGGCTCGTCATACTAGCCCATGCCCATCCAGGACCTCAAGGAGCAGATCGCGCGTCTCCCGGAGCAGCCTGGCGTGTATCTGTGGGGCAATCGCGCCGGCGACACGATCTACGTCGGCAAGGCGCGCTCGCTGCGCGACCGGGTGAGGAGTTACCTGGGCGCCGCGGGCATGAGCCCGCGTCACGATGCCTTGCTCGACGAGATCACCAGCCTGGAAGTGATCGTCACCGACTCGGTGATGGAAGCGCTGGCGCTCGAGAACAACCTCATCAAGCAACGATCTCCAAAGTACAACATCCTCCTCCGCGACGACAAAAACTATCCGTACCTGCAGCTCACGACGAGCGAGGCATTCCCCAGGCTGCTCGTCGCGCGAAGCGTGGACGAGAAGGACGGCGACTTCTACGCCGGCCCGTTTCTGCCGGCGAAGCTTGGCCGGCGCACGATGGTGCTGTCGCACCGGCTGTTCGGGCTGCGGTCGTGCAACGAGGTGATCAACGGGCGCCGCGGCCGGCCGTGTCTCGAGTACGACATCAAGCGCTGCATCGCGCCCTGTGTCGCGGAGATCTGCAGCGAGGAGCGCTACGGGGAGGCGGTGGTGAACACCCGGATGCTGCTGGAGGGGCGCACCGAAGAACTGGGCGAGACCCTGCGCCAGCGCATGGAGGCGGCGGCCGAGGGCGAGCGGTTCGAGGAAGCCGCCCAGCTGCGGGACGCGCTGCGCACCGTGCAGACCCTGGCCGAGCGCCAGCAGAAGCTGGCCACGCCGCAAACCTCGGACCGCGACGTCTTCGGCCTGAAGCTGGGACCGAGCGGCGGCGTGATCCAGGTGTTCGCGATGCGGGGCGGCCGGGTGGTCGAACGGGTCGAGCTCGTCATCGAGGCCAACGCCCTGGCCGGCGGCGACGCCGACGTGATGGACGCCGTCCTCGGCCAGTTCTACGAGCGCCGCGTCCCGCCGCCTGAAATCGATCTGCCGGTGGGCATCGAGGACGGGGACGCGGTGGGCCAGTGGCTGTCGGCCCGAGCCGGGCGGCGCGTGAGGCTCCTGGTACCGCAGCGCGGCGATCGGCGGGCGCTCGTGGACCTGGCCACGCGCAACGCCGAGCTGTCGTACCGCACCCGCCACAACGAGATCATCGCCGCGCACTTCGAGGCGCTCGAAACCCTGCGCGCCGTGCTGGGTCTGAGTACCCTGCCCCGGCGCATCGAGTGTTTCGACATCTCGACGATCCAGGGCAGCGAAACCGTGGCGTCGATGGTCGTGTGCGAGGACGGCCGGATGAAGAAGTCCGACTACCGGAAGTTCCGCATCCGGCACCTGGCCGACAAAGGCCCCGACGACTTCGCCGCCATGCGCGAGGTGGTGCAGCGGCGCTACCGGGCGGTGCTGGAGGCCGGCGGGCCGTTCCCGGATCTGATTCTGATCGACGGCGGCATCGGCCAGGTGTCGGCGGCCTATGAGGCGCTCGAGTCCGTCGGCCTCGGCAATCTCGAAGCCGTGGGCATTGCCAAGCGGGAAGAGCTGCTGGTGCCGCGCGACCGCGAGCCGATTGGGTTGCCGGTGAACGACCGCGCCCTGCTGCTGGTGCAGCGCATCCGCGACGAAGCCCACCGGTTTGCGGTGACCTTCCACCGCAAGGCGCGGTCGATGCGCGACCTGCGGTCGGAGCTGGATGACGTGCCCGGCGTGGGCCCGCGCCGCCGCCGCGCGCTCCTGCGCGCCTTCGGCAGCCTGTCGGCGGTGCGGCGGGCCACGCGCGAGGAGCTCACCAGCGTGGTCGGCCCGAAGGTGGCCTCCGCGGTGATCGATCACTTCGCACGGAGCGCGTGAGCGTGGGCAGGGGTCTGAAGACCGCCCCTACGTGAGAATACGTGGCCGCGGCTTCAGACCCGCCTCGCTATGGTACGCTGACGGACTTGTCGATCACCGCCATGAACCAGGGATCTGCCAGCGCCAGGGTCGTTTCCGGCATGCGCCCTACGGGGCGTCTCCACCTCGGTCATCTCGTCGGCGCGCTCAAGAACTGGGCGGCGTTGCAGGAGCAGTACGACTGCTTCTACTTCGTCGCCGACTGGCACGCGCTCACGAGCGAGTACGCCAGCACCGCGGGCCTCGCCGCGAACGCGCTCGACAACGCCGCCGACTGGATGGCCACCGGCGTGGACCCCGAGCGCAGCACGCTCTTCATCCAGTCGCTGGTGCCCGAGCACGCCGAGCTCTACCTGCTGCTGCAGATGGTCGTGCCGATTCCGTGGCTCGAGCGGGTGCCAACCTACAAGGAGCAGCGCGAGCAGCTCACCGAGAAGGATCTGTCGACGCTCGGGTTCCTGGGCTATCCGCTGCTCCAGGCGGCCGACATCGCCATCTACGACGGCAAGTTCGTGCCGGTGGGCGAAGACCAGGTCGCGCACCTCGAGCTGGGCCGCGAAGCCATCCGCCGGTTCCACAACTACTACGGCGAGGTGCTCGCGGAGCCTCAGCCGCTGCTCACGCCGGTGCCGCGCCTGCCGGGGCTCGACAACCGGAAGATGAGCAAGAGCTACGGCAACACCATCGACCTCTCGGACGACGAGGAGACCGTCACCAAGAAGGTGCGGCAGATGTACACGGACCCCAAGCGCGTCCGGGCCGATATCCCCGGCACCGTCGAGGGCAACCCGGTGTTCATGTACCATGACGCGTTCAACCCCGACGCCGCCGAGGTCGAGGACCTCAAGGCGCGCTATCGCGCCGGCACGGTGGGCGACGTCGAGGTGAAGACCAAGCTGGCGAAGGCGATGAATGCGGCGCTGGCGCCCATTCGCGAACGGCGGCGCGAGATCATGGCCAAGCCCGATCGCGTGAAAGAGATCCTCCTCGAGGGCTCGCGGAAAGCCCGCGGCATCGCGCACGGCACGATGGAGCGGGTGCGCGAGGCCGTGAAGCTGCGCTACTGATCGACGGCCCGATGATGACGCAGCACGACGACTTCGAGAGCTCTCCGGACGCCTACACCGTCAAGCTCGACGCGTTCGAGGGTCCGCTCGACCTCCTTCTGTTCCTGATCCGGAAGAACGAGGTCAACATCTACGACATCCCGATCTCGCTCGTCACCGAGCAGTACCTGCGAGTACATCGCGCTGATGCAGGAGCTGAACCTCGACGTGGCGGGCGAGTTCCTGGTGATGGCGGCCACGCTCATCCACATCAAGTCGAAGATGCTGCTGCCGCGGCCGGAGACGGCGGACGAGGCGGCGGGCGACGAGGAAGATCCGCGCGAAGCGCTGGTGCGCCGGCTCCTCGAGCACCAGAAGTACCGCGCCGCCGCCGGCGCTGCTGCACGAGCGCGAGGTGCTGCGCGGCGCGCAGCACCTGCGGCCCGACGAGCGGGTGGCGGCCGTGGCCGGCGCCGACTACGAGCCCGAGCTCGAAGTCGATCTCTTCAGCCTGATGGCGGCGTTCCGGGGCGTGCTCGAGCGGGCCTCGCGCAAGCCGCGGATGGTGATTCCGCCGGAGCAGATCTCGATCGAGGACCGCATCGCGCAGCTGCTGTCGCGGCTGTCGGAGACCGAGGCGTGCGGCTTCGAGGATCTGTTTGCGGACGGCGACGGCTCGAAGCCGTTCCTCATCGTGACGTTCCTGGCGCTGCTGGAGATGATTCGCCTCAAGCTGGTGCGGGCGTTCCAGGCCGGCGGCGCCGGCGAGATCAGAATCTACAAGCGGGCCCGCCCGACCGATGCGCCGCACCCGATTGGCGATCCAGGAGTTTTCGTAAATGACCGACAACGACACGCCGGTTCCCGATCCGCTCGCCGCGCTGGTGGCCGACGACACCGCCGCGCCCGGCCCCTCCGCCGAGGTGAAGGCGATCGTCGAGGCGCTGATCTTCGCGTCGCCCGAGCCGATCACGCCCAAGCGTCTCTGCCGGCTGCTGTCGGAGGAGCCGAAGGAAGACGTGCTGGCGGCGATCGAATGCGCTGAAGGCCGACTACGAGAACCGTCCCGGGCTGCAGATCGTGGAAGTGGCCGGCGGCTATCAGATCGTGACGCGGCCCGAGCTGAACGACTGGGTGCGGCGGCTGTTCCACGAGGCGTCGACGTCGAAGCTCACCGTCGCGGGCCTCGAGACGCTGGCGGTGATTGCCTACAAGCAGCCGATCACCGCGCTCGAGATCGGCGAGATCCGCGGCGTCAACACCTCCGGCGTGCTGTCGACGCTGCTCGAGCGGCACCTGATCAAGATCGCCGGCCGGAAGAACGTGGTGGGCCGGCCGTTCGTCTACGCGACGACGAAGGAGTTCCTGATCCGCTTCGGCCTGAAGGACCTGAACGATCTGCCGAAGATCGAAGACATGGCCGAGGCGCTCGGCTTCGACCCGCCGGCCGGCCTCACCGAGCGGACGCCGACCGAGGACGTGCTGCCCCTGGACGAGCCCGACGCGGAGGAGGCGTCGGCGCAGGACGCGCCGCCAGAGCCTGCAGCGTCGTAACCTCTGCGGCGCTCAGATCGCGCCACATGCCCGGCTTCAGCCGGCGATCGCGTGAGCGGTCCGATGCGCGTGCGCGTCAGCTCGCGGACCGGGTGGCCCACCGCCTCGCACATCCGCCGCACCTGGCGGTTGCGGCCTTCCCGAATCGTGATCTGCATCACCCCCTCGCGCTCTCGAGCCCACGCCTTTCGTAGGGCTCTTTAGACCTGCCGCCGGCCGGCGCGCGTTCAGCAACGTGGCCTCAGCAGGCAGCGTCCGGCGGCCGTCGAGCGGAATGCCCTCGCGCAGCCGCCGCAGCGCCTCCTCGTCGGGCATGCCGGCCACACGCGCCTCGTAGGAACGTTCGACGCCGTGGCGCGGATGGGTGAGCCGGGCCGCCAGGTCGCCGTCGTTGGTGAGCAGCAGCAGCCCCTCGGTCTCGTAGTCGAGCCGGCCCACCGGATAGACGTACTCGCGCACGCCGTGCAGCAGATCGATGACGGTCCGGCGGCGTTGCGGATCCGCCCGGGTGGACACGTAGCCAGCCGGCTTGTTGAGCAGGATGTAGCGCTTGCGCTCGGGCGACGACAGGCGCCGGCCGTCGACACGGATGTCGTCGGTGTCCGCGTCGGCCTTGGTGCCCATCTCGTGAACGGTCGTGCCGTTCAAGGTAACGCGGCCTTCGGCAATCAGCCGCTCGGCCGCACGGCGCGAGGCCACGCCGGCCTGCGAGAGGATCTTCTGGAGGCGCTGCTGCATCTGGTCCGTAGGAGTATGCTATCGCTCGTTCGCCCGACCAAGGAGGAGCTGCGATGACTCGACGCGTGGCGTTGGTGTGCGTGGTGATGGCAGGGCTGCTGAGCGTGCCCGCGAACGTGGCGGCGCAGCTCGACCCGAAGGCGGTGCAGTTCACCAAGCCCGAAGACATCAAGTTCGTGAAGAATGCCGCCGGGACGCAGGAGACGGCCGTCCTGTTCGGCGACCCCAACAAGGAAGGGCCGTACGTCGTGCGGCTGCGCTGGCTGCCCGGCAACATGAGCCAGCCGCACATGCATCCGCACGACCGCTTCTTCGTGGTGATCTCAGGCACCTGGTGGCTGGGGTCGGGGTCGAAGTTCGAGCCCGAGAAGACCGTGCCGGTGAAGGCGGGCACGTACGTCTTCCACAAGGCCGGCGAAATGCATTACGACGGCGCCAAGGACGAACCCGCTGTCATCCAGGTGTGGGGCATGGGCCCGTCGAACTTCCCGAACCGCAGCAGTAACCGATCGTTCGTCACCTATGTGGGCCCGGGTCTTCAGACCCGGGCGACCCACTAACGGCCCAGCAGATCCGCCCAGAAGGCGATCAGCTTCCACGCCTCGTAGGTGTCGCCGGCGCGATCGAGCTCGGCGTGCGTGATGATGTGGCTGAGGAGCACGCGCACGTCGGCGCCCTTCGATCGCAGCGCCTCGCCGAGGATCACCGACTCCGCCGGCGGAATCACCGTGTCCTCGTCGCCATGCAGCAGGAACACCGGCGCGGTCGGGCGGCGCGGCGCGCTGCGGCGACAGCCCCGGGTCGTCGGACCCGAGCTGCTGCAGGAACGGCACCAGCACCGGCCCCAGCTTGTTCACCGCGCGGTCGTTCACGTAGTTCATGTAGGTGCGCGACGGCTCGGGCATCGCCTTCGCCATCTCGCGCGCCTTGGCGAAGGTCGCGTTGGCCTCGTCCATGTTGACGAGCGTGAGCTGCGACGCGAGCAGGAAGGTGCGGACGCCGTCGCGCAGCCGCTGCACCTGATCGGGCGGGACGACGCCGAATTCCGCGAGGCGGTAGAGGATGACCGCGACGCCGTAGTCGTGCGGCGGATGCGTGACCGCCCCGGGCGCCGGCAGTTCCTCGCCCGTGGCCAGGTACTTCATCACCCGCGGCATGTCGCCGTGGCCGCCGAACGACAGGACGAACGCCACCTTGTCGCGAATCGACGGCCGTCCCGCGGCGGACGTCGAGAGCCCGCCGGCGAAGCTGATGCCGACGATGCCGACCTTGCCGTCTGCCGCCAGCTCTTGCTGGCTTCGCCATCCAGGCGACCGCGTCCTCGATGACGTCGGGCGACTTGGTGGTGATCGAGTACGCCATCAGATCGGGCAGCGCCAGCGTCATCACGAGATAGCCGCCGGCCGCGAGATCCTGCGCCAGTGCCGCCAGGCGCGGCTCGTTGATGCCCATCGAATGGATGCCGGGAATGAGCAGCAGCGTCCGTCCGCGCGCGTTCTCGGCCGGCCGGTAGAACTGCGCCGGCACGTCGCCCTGGCGCGTCGGCACCGTGTGCGGGGCGGCTTTGGTGACCGGAAACGAGAACGCCGCCGCGAACGACCCTGCCGTGCCGGTCATGTTCGAGACGCGAATGAGCAGCGCCGTGGCCCGGGCGTAGGGGAGGCCGAGCGAGATGGCGCCGCCGACCACCACCAGCACGAGGATCAGGATCGTCCGTCTCGTCGTCAACGGACGTTATGGTAGCCGAGCCCATGACGCCATCGAAGTGCGCCTCGGAGGCCGGCGCGCGGCTCGATGACTCGTCGGCGATCGTGGTGCCACACCCGAATCTGCGGCCACGATGCCGCCTCATGAGCGTGCTAGACTGACCGGCTGGCACGCTCATGAAACCGATCGTCATCGCAATTGACGGCCCGTCCGGGGCCGGCAAGGGCACCGTGGCCCGCACTGTCTCCCACGTCCTCGGCTTCCGCCACATCGACACCGGCGCGATGTATCGCGCGGTGGGCTGGAAGGCGCTGCACGACGCGATCGCGCTCGACGACGAGCCGTCGGTCGCGGCACTGGCCCAACGCGCCGACATCGAGGTGGAGGCCGGCCTCGTGTTCATCGACGGGCACGATGTCACCCAGGCGATCCGCACGCCGGAGATGGACAAGACCGCGGCGGCGGTCGCCCGTCTGCCGAAGGTCCGGGAAGTGCTGGTCGCGCGGCAGCGTGCGCTGGGCGAACGGGGCGGGGTGGTGATGGAAGGCCGCGACATCGGCACGGTGGTGTTCCCGAACGCGCAGCTCAAGATCTACCTCGACGCCTCCGACCGAAGAGCGCGCCCGCCGGCGGGCCAACGACACCGCGCACACGGGCAGTCAGGCGGGGCAGGCGGCGGTCGCCGAGGCCATCCAGGCGCGCGATCAGTCGGACAAGACACGCGCCGCGTCGCCGCTGACGCTGGCGCAGGATGCGGTCCTCATCGACACGACCGGCATGCCCATCGACGAAGTCGTGCAGCGGGTGCTCGATCTGGCCCGGGAGCGATCGGCGTAGCTGGTTGGCCGGGTCCAAGACCCGGCCCCATAAAGGAAACGACTTCTACGGCCTCTTCTGGCGGCCTGCTTCTTCTTGGCTGCCACCTTCTTCTTTGGCGCCGGCTTCGTCGTTTGAGCGCCGGCGAAGTCGATAGGCCTCCTCCAGCCAATCGGTGATCGGCGCCTCGACTTCGTCGCGGTGGCGGATCTGAATCAGGTTGGCGAACTTGACCTTGGAGCTCGGCTCGGCGCGGCGCACCTGCGGCGCCCTGACAGCGCGCGGCAGGAACACGCACACCTCGAGAAAGCTCTTCTTCGGGCGCACGAAGAAGTAGCACGACGTCGCGCGAGAACATGATCGAGTTGTGCGAGGCGTAGATGCGCTGCTCGCCGAAGTCGGCGGCCGTGTCGCGCAGCCGCACCCACGCGTCGCGCAGATCCTCCGAGAGGTCTTTCGTCAGCGCGCCCTCGGTGGTGGTCCAGCAGTCGTGCGCCTCGCCCTCTTCGACCCACTGCTTGCAGTGGTAACACTCGCGTCCAGGCATAGTGGAGATTCGCCGGTGAACGGCGGCAGTCAGGAAAGTGCCTTCAGGATGTGGGCGATGCGCTTGATGCGCGTCTCTTCCTTCTTCGCGTCGTTCATGAAATAGAGGAACTGCTTCTGCCTGGCGGCGGTGAGCGTCTTGAACTTCGCCGCCGCGGCGGGCGCTTTCGCCAGCGCCGTCTTCAGGTCCGGCGGCATGACCATCGCATCGACGTGGTCGAAGGCCGACCAGGTCGCCGGTCTTCTTCGCCAGGTCGATCGCTGCCAGGCCGGCTGGCGTCATCAGGCCGGCTTTGGTCAGCGCGGCCACGCGCTTCTTGTTGAGCGCGGACCATCGGCTCTTCGGCTTGCGCGGCGTGAAGATCTGCAGGAAGAAGCTGTCGTCGAGCGGCATGGCGCTTGCTGTCGATCCAGCCGAAACACAGCGCTTCCTCGACGGCCTCGTCCCAGTCGAGCGACGAGAGGCCAGTGTGCTTCTTGGCGTAGACCAGCAGGACGCCGGGCGCCGAGGCATGGTGCTTCTGCAGCCACGCACGCCAGCCAGCCCGCGATGCCGGCTGAAACCGGGGAAGGGATCCTTCAGCGATCCTCGAAGTCCTCCGAGGACGCTGGATCGAACTCCCAGCGGTGCCGATCGCGCTCCACGATCTTGTCGGCGCCCTCGAGCTCTTCGTTGTCCTGTACTCGTCGCCGAGCGCGATGGCCGATGTCGTCCACGTTGTTCTGATCGGGTGTCGGGTTGTCGCCGCCCGGGGCTTCGTCGCCGACGCTGTAGGCCGATTCCCAGTCGGCGTCGACGTCGCCGCCGGTGAGCGCCGGGCTGGTTTCGTTGTGCTTCTCGTAGCGCTCTTTCAGTTCCTGGCGGCCGGTGCGGGCGGCCGACGCCGATCGATCGAGGCCGAGCGACGAGGGCGGCGTCGGCGACACGATGTCGTCGTCGTCCTGAATCGACGCGGCGCTCGCGGTCGAGCCCGAGCGCGTGCTTCTTCTTGCCCGCCGCGCGGCCATCCGCCTTCGGTTTGGCGGCCACGGCGCGGACCGGGCGCGGGTGAAGGCTCGCGCCTCGGAACCAAGGCCTTGGCGACCTTGGTGACCTTGGCGGCCTTGGGAGCCTGCGGTGTCACCCTCTTGACGAGCTTCTTCGGGGACTTTCGGGCAGCTGCCTTGCGCTTAGGCGGCGCGGCGGCCTTCTTTGTCACGCGCCGGATGAGACGGACGGCGCTGGCCTTGGGGGCGGCTTTCCTGGCGGTTTTCTTCGCCTTGCGTTTGGCCGCCGGGCGCGCGGCTCTTTGCGACCTTCCGCGCGGCTTTACGGGCGGTTGCCTTCCGCGCGCTGGCCCGTCGCTTCGGCGCTGCGGCGCGCTTGGCGCCGCCGTCGGGCGGCGCCGGGCTGTGGCCTTCCGTTTCGCCATACAAGTTCCTCTCGCAGCGGGAGTGCTTGTCTGCTTACCTTGACAGCTGCCGGTAAGTCACGTAAAGTCTAATGCTTATCGGCGAAGGAGACCAACCGGGCGGGGCACCTTCGGCCGCACTGTGATCGACGGTGTGCGGTCGTGGGTCGAGCCGGGCATTACTCCACATCGGTGCTGTCCCAGCAGTCACGCTCTTCAGGTCGAGTCTCCAAAGCCCTTATAGCGCGGGGGGCCGGTCCCCGCAACAGAAACCGGCAATCGAGACAAAGGAGGACACGTCAGGAATGGCAAATGCAGAGAACGGGTTAGTGTCGCCCGAATTGGTGGGCGGACAACCCGCTCCAGGGCGCACACGATCGGGTAAGCCGGCTGGACCGGCCTTCAAGCCCATGCAGCGCGACGATGTCGACGCGCAGCAGATGGCGTCACTCATGGAGCTCTACGACGACAGCTTCCGCAACATGGCGGAAGGCGAGGTCGTGAAGGGCACCGTGCTGAGGGTCACGGAAACCGCGGTGGTCGTGGACGTTGGCTACAAGTCCGAAGGACTGATTGCCATCAACGAGTTCCTCGACGAGAACGGACAGGTCACGGTGCAGGGGGGCGACATGATCGACGTCCTGCTGGAGCGCACCGAGGACCGCAACGGCCACATCGTGCTGTCGCGCGAGAAGGCCGAGAAGATGAAGATCTGGGACGAGGTCGAGAAGGCGTATGCCGACCGCAAGGTCGTCATCGGCCGCGTCATCGAGCGCATCAAGGGTGGCCTCGCCGTGGATATCGGCGTGCGCGCGTTCCTGCCCGGCTCGCAGATCGACGTCCGGCCCGTCCGCAACCTGGATGCCCTGCGCGGTCAGGAACTGCGCATGCGCGTCATCAAGGTCAACAAGAAGCGCGGCAACATCGTCCTCTCGCGCAAGGCCCTCCTCGAAGAGGAGAACGCCGAGAAGAAGAAGACGACGCTCGAGACCCTGGCCGAAGGCAAGGTGCTGCGCGGCACGGTGAAGAACATCACCGACTACGGCGCCTTCATCGACCTCGGCGGCATCGACGGCCTGCTGCACATCACCGACATGTCGTGGGGCCGCGTCGGCCACCCGTCGGAGCTCTTCAAGGTCAACGACGAGGTGGACGTCATCGTCCTCAAGTACGACGCCGCCACCGAGCGCGTCTCGCTCGGCCACAAGCAGCTCGTGCAGGATCCGTGGGCCACGGTGCAGGACCGCTACCCGGTGGGCGCGCGCATGAGCGGCAAGGTGGTCAGCCTCACCGACTACGGCGCCTTCATCGAGCTCGAAGCCGGCGTCGAAGGCCTGATCCACGTCTCCGAGATGTCGTGGAGCAAGCGCGTCAAGCACCCGTCGAAGATCCTCAACGTCGGCGACAACGTCGACGCGATGGTGCTCGGCGTGGATCCGGCGGCGCGGCGCATCTCGCTCGGCCTCAAGCAGGTCGAGAGCAACCCGTGGCACGAGCTCACCGAGAAGTACCCGGTGGGCACGCGCATCAAGGGCAAGGTGCGCAACCTCAC
This sequence comes from uncultured Acidobacteriota bacterium, assembly GCA_963731785.1. GTDB lineage: Bacteria > Acidobacteriota > Vicinamibacteria > Vicinamibacterales > UBA2999 > DASYRM01. Next base: position 297,343 of record CAVSWX010000017.1, on the reverse strand, counting down.
CGAGTTCGGCGCGTTCGTCGAGGTCGAAGAGGACATCGACGGCCTGATCCACATCTCCGACATGTCGTGGAGCAAGCGCGTGAAGCACCCGTCGGAGGTGCTGAAGAAGGGCGACGTGGTCGAGGCGATGGTGCTGAGCATCGACGCCGAGAACCAGCGCCTGTCGCTCGGCCTGAAGCAGCTCGCCACCGATATCTGGGACGACTTCTTCTCGCGCCACAAGGTCGGCGACACCATCGAGGGCAAGGTGACGCGCATGACCAACTTCGGCGCGTTCGTCGAGCTCGACGAGGGCATCGAGGGGCTGATCCACGTGTCGGAGTTCGACGACTCGCACGGCGGCGAGAAGATCGACCTCCAGGTGGGCAACAGCTACCAGATGAAGATCATCAAGCTGAGCCCGCAGGAACGGAAGATCGGCTTGAGCATTCGTGCGCTCAAGTCCGACGAGTATCGCGCCGACTATGAGGAATACCGGGAAAGCGAAGGCACCGGCGGCGCCACGCTCGGTGATCACTTCAAGATGCGGTAGCCGCCCGCGCGACAGCGCGGGCACGAAGATACTGCGCCAGCGAGGCGAAGCCCGAGTTTCAAGTGGCGTAGCCTCGCGAGCCTGTGAGGAGCGACAGTGAACACACCTGGCGGCAGCATGACCAAAGCGGAGCTCGTGGAGGAAGTGTCCCGCGTCTCCGACCTCACGAAGAAGCATTCCGAAGTCATCGTCGACACGGTCTTCAAGAGCATCATCGACGCGCTGCACCGCGGCGAGAAGATCGAGCTGCGCGGGTTCGGCAGCTTCCGGCTTCGCAAGCGCGAGCCGCGCAAGGGCCGCAACCCGAAGACCGGCGACAAGGTGGACGTGCCGCCGAAGAAGGTCCCGTACTTCAAGCCCGGCAAGGAGCTCAAGGACCTGATCAACCGCGAGGCCGAGGCCGCCGAGGCCGCGGCCGCGCCGACCGATCCGGCCGTGCCGCCCGCGGCCTCCTCGTTCTGATCCGGCGGGGCCGCTCCGCGCGCATGGAACGGCTCTGGTCGCCCTGGAGACTGGACTACGTGACCGGCAGCAAAGCCGACGTGGGCTGCGTCTTCTGCACCGAACAAACGCTGCCGGAATCCGATTCGCTGATCGTCCACACCGGCGCGCAGTGCTACGTCATCCTCAATCGCTTTCCCTACAACCCCGGCCACCTGATGGTGCTGCCGAACCGGCACGTTCCGGCGCTGGCCGACCTGTCGGCCGACGAGCTCCATGAGCTCGCAGACCTGACGCGGCTGGCGGAGGCGGCGCTGGTGAACGCCTACCGGCCGCAGGGCATCAACGTCGGCATCAACCTGGGCCTCTCGGCGGGCGCCGGCATCCGCGAGCACCTGCACGTGCACCTGGTGCCGCGCTGGAACGGCGACACCAACTTCATCAGCGTCGTCGGCGACACGCGCGTGCTCCCCGAAGACCTGCAGCAGTCCACCGCGCGCCTCCGACCCGTCTTCGCCGACCTGGTGAAGAAGAGCCTGGAGGTCAGGTAGGCCGGTAGCAGGTAAAGGCCTTTACCGGCCTACCTGCCTAGCCGGCCTACCTGCCTCCATCTTCTACAATCCCTCCATGGACTTCGCGCTCTCGGACGCCCAGCGCGCCTGGCAGGACACCGCGAGGAGCCTCGCGCGGGAATGGCCGCGGACTGGTCTCACCGCCGCGGTGGCCGCCTCGGCCCATGCCGCCGGGATGTTTGCGGACGACTTGGACGCGCCGGCGGCCGTGGCGATCGTCGAGGCGGCGGGGATCGAGCACCCGGTCGGCGCGGTGGCCCTGGCGCTGCAGGTGGCCGTGAACGTCTCGCTCGCCGACGCGGTCGCGCTCACGCCGTCGACCGGCCGCGCGGTGGCGCTGTCGTCGGAAACGAAGCCGCGGCTCGAGGGCGAGAGGCTCACCGGCCGCGCCCTCTGGGTGGGGCCGCTCGCCGACGACACCGCGCTGATCGTCGGCGCGACCCAGGGCGACGAGACCGTGGCGTGCGCCGTCGCGCCGGGCGCGTCCGCCGCGTCGGTCGAGCGCATTCACGCGGCCGGGCTGCATGGCTTCGACTGCGCGCATCTCGAGTTCGACCGGCACGCCGTGCGTGGTGCTGGGATCGCCCAAGCCGGTGATGGCGCGCGTGCGCGTGCTGCTGGCCGCGGCGGGCATCGGCATGGGCCGGCGCGCGGCGCGCGAGGCGCTTCGTGCCGCGCTGGCGTATGGCCGCACCGGCGCCGGCGGCGAGCAGACGGTGCAGGGCCTGCTGGCCGATGCCGCCACCGAGCTCGATGCGGCGATGCTGCTGGTGCAGCAGGCGGCGCTGCGCTCGCCGATGTCGCTGGCGCAGGCGTCGATGGCCAAGCTGGCCGCGAGCGAGGCGGCGCAGCGCGCCGTCGCGCGCGCCACGCAGATCGTCGGCGCCGACTCGTTCCGCGAAGGGCACATCCTCGAGCAGCTCACGCAGGACGTCCGCGCGCTGGAGCTGTTCGCGGGCCGCACCGAAGCGCTGCGCGAAGCCGTCGCCGACGAAGTGTTGCCGAGAGGGTGAAGGGCTTCAGCCGGTGCCTAGCCGCCTGAGCTGCCCCAGGACTTGCTTGGCGATCGTCTGCAGCTGCAGGTTGCGTCGTGCCCTCGTAGATCTGGCCGATCTTCGCGTCGCGATACAGCTTCTCGACCGGGTAGTCCTTCACGAACCCGTAGCCGCCGTACAGATTGACGGCCAGCGACGCGGTGCGCTCGGCCACCTCCGACGCGAACAGCTTGCACATCGCCGCTTCCTTGAGGAACGGCTGCCGCGCGTCGCGCAGGCGCGCGGCGTTGTAGACGAGCAGCCGCGCCGCTTCGACTTCGGTCGCGGCGCGCGCGAGCTGGAACTGCACGCCCTGGAACTCGGCGATCGCCTTGCCGAACTGCTTGCGCTCCTGCGTGTAGCGCACGGCGTGATCGAGCGCGCCCTGCGCCAGGCCCAGCATCTGCGCGCCGATGCCGATGCGCCCTTCGTTGAGCGTCTCGATCGCGATCTTGTAGCCCTTGCCGACCTCGCCGAGCACGTTCGCCCGCGGCACCGCGCAGCCCTCGAAGAGCAGCTCGCAGGTGCTGCTGGCGCGGATGCCGAGCTTGTCCTCCTTCTGCCCGACGGTGAAGCCCGGGCGTGCCGCGCTCGACGAGGAACGCGGTGATGCCCTTGTACCCGGCCGCCGGATCGACGGTGGCGAAGACGATGAAGACGCCGGCTTCGGCCGCGTTGGTGATCCAGAGCTTGCGGCCGTCGAGCACGAAGGCGTCGCCGTGCGCCGTGGCGCGAGTCGTGAGCGCGAAGGCGTCGCTGCCGGAGCCGGCCTCCGACAGGGCGTAGGCGCCGACGGTGTCGCGCGCCAGGCGCGGTGAGGTGTCGGCGCTGCTGGTCCGGCGTTCCCCAGCGGAGCAGCGCGTTGACGACCAGCGTGTTCTGCACGTCGACGAGGACGCCGACCGCCGGATCGACCCGCGACAGCGCCTCGACGGCCAGCACCGCGTGGAAGAACGTGGCGCCGGCGCCGCCGAAGCGTCTCGGGAATCTCGACGCCCATGACGCCGAGCTCGAACAGCCGGGTCAGCAGGCCCGGGTCGAGCGTGGCCTGCTCGTCCATCTCGCGGACGAGCGGGCCGGATTTCCTGCGACGGCGAAGTCGAAGACCGTGTCGTGGAAGAGCCGTTCGTCCTCGGAAAGCGTCGTAAGAGCGGACGGCGGAGCGGCCTCCGGGCTCACGACCGCAATGCTATCATCGCGAAAAAGGACGGCTGGCATGCAGAGATCGCCGCACGCGCGCCTCGCTCGATGGCTCCGGCCCGCCGGCGTGGCCGCCTGTCTGGCGGCGCTTGCGCTCGCCGGCGTGCGCCCTGCGGCGCAGCAGGCGGCCGCACCGCAGCCGGCGCCGCAGGGTCAGCCGAGTCCCAGGGCAGACCGGCCAGCAGGGCGCACCGCCCGCGCCCGCCGGCCAGGCGCCCGCGGGCGAACCCGCCGCGCCCGTCATTCCCGGCCAGGACGCGCCGGCGATCTTCCGCGGCGGCATCAACTTCGTGCGCGTGGACGTCATCGCCACCGACGGCAAGGGGCAGCACGTCACCGATCTCAAGCAGGAAGACTTCGAGGTCTTCGAAGACAACCAGCCGCAGTCGGTCGAGCAGTTCCGCCTGATCAAGGTGGACGGCAACCCGAAGCCGGGCGACCCGCCGCCGCGCGTGATCCGCAACCGCGACGACGAGGAGACCGAGGCGGCGCGCGACGACGTCCGCATCTTCGCCATCCTGCTCGACGACTACCACGTGCGGCGCTCCAACTCGGTGTCGGTGCGCGAGCCGCTCACGCGCTTCATCCAGACGCAGCTGCGGCCCAACGACATGATCGCGGTGATGTATCCGCTCACGCCGGTCTTCGACGTGTCGTTCACGCGCGACCACGCCGTCGATCATCAGCGCCATCAACCAGTTCGAGGGCCGCAAGTACGACTACCGGCCGAAGAACCAGCTCGAGGAGAACTACGTCCGCTATCCGACCGAGACGGTCGAGCGCATCCGCAACGACGTCGTGATGGGCGCGCTGCGCGGCCTGTCGGTGCGGCTCGGCTCGCTGCGCGAGGGGCGCAAGTCGGTCATCTTCGTCAGCGAAGGGCTTCACCGCGATGCTGCCGCCGCAGATGCGCCGCCAGGACGCGTCGCAGCCCGAGAACCCGATCCAGGCGCGCGCCGCCGGCGGCGCTGCAGGATTCGTCGATCGAGGAGACGGCCGCGTGGTTCGGGCAGTCGGACGTGAACAGCCGCATGCGCGACGTCTACCAGATGGCGAACCGCAACAACACGTCGATCTACTCGCTCGATCCCGCGCGGGCTGGCGGTGTTCGAGTTCGGCCTCGACGACTCGGCCGCCACGCCCACGTTCGCCACCGATCGCCGCGTGCTGCAGATGACGCAGGACACGCTGCGGTCGCTGTCGGAGGAAACCGACGGGCGCGCGATCGTCAACCGCAACACGCTGGACGAGGGGCTCACGCAGATGGTGCGCGACTCGAGCTTCTACTACCTGCTCGGCTACAGCTCGAAGGCGCCCACCGACGGCAAGTTCCACGAGATCAAGGTGCGCATCAAGCGCCGCGGCGTCGAGGCGCGCGCCCGCCGCGGCTACTGGGCGGCCACGGCCGCCGACGTGCTGCGGGCGGCGACGCCCGCCAAGGAAGTCGCCAAGCCGGTGCTCAACGCGCTGGCCACGCTGTCGAGCTCGATTCAGTCGAAGAGCTACGTGCGGACCTGGGTCGGCACCGAGCGCGGCGCCGCCGGCAAGACGAAGGTCACGCTGGTCTGGGAGCCGTCGCCGGTGCCGCCGGGCGCGCGCCGCGACGCGCCCGGCGCGCTGGGCGTGCTGGCCGCGACCGAGAAGGGCGACCTGGTGTTTCGCGGCCGGTCGGCCCGGCCGGGTGCGCCGGGGACCGGATCGGCCGGCACCGCCGCGGCGCCGCCCGGGCGGCGGCGCGCAGCGCGTCACGTTCGAGGCGCCGCCGGGCAAGCTCGAACTGCGGCTGACGGTCGAAGGCGTCGAACGGCGCCGGCACGCTCGACCGCGAGGACAGGACCATCGAGGTGCCCGACCTGACGACGCCGCAGGTGGCGATCACGACGCCGCGCGTGTTCCGCGCGCGCACCGCGCGCGACATGCAGGCGCTCGCGGCCGACGGCAACGCCACGCCGGTCATCGGACGCGAGTTCTCGCGCTCCGAGCGCCTGCTGATCCGGTTCGACGTCTACGCCGCCGGCACCGACGCGCCGAAGGCCACGGCGACGCTGCTCAATCGCGGCGGGCGACAAGATCACGGATCTGCCGGTGACGCCGGCGGCGGCGGGCGGGTCGCACGCCATCGACGTCGGCCTCAACACGATTCCGGCTGGCGAGTATCTGATTCAGATCGACGCGGCCGGCGCCAGCGGCACTGCGCCAGCGAAGTGCTGCGCGAGTCGACGGAGTCGGCTGACCGTAGCGCCGCTTACGCGTACATCCCGCGCATCCTGGTGACGTTGCCGACGCGCGAGATGGCGACGATGTAGGCGGCGGTCCGCAGGTCGACCTTGTACTTCATCGACGTCTGCAGCACGTCGTCGAACGCCTCGCGCATCTTCTGCTCGAGGCGCGTGTTCACCTCGTCGAGCTCCCAGAAGTAGCCGTAGCGGTCCTGCACCCACTCGAAGTACGAGGTGGTGACGCCGCCGGCGTTGGCCAGGATGTCGGGGATGACGAACACGCCGCGCTCGTGCAGATGCTGGTGCGCGTCGGGCGTCGTGGGCCCGTTGGCGCCCTCGACCAGGATCTTCGCCTTGATCGACGGCGCGTTCTCCATCGTCACCTGGTTCTCGAGCGCCGCCGGAATGAGCACGTCCACGTCGAGCTCGAACAGCTGCTCGTTGGTCAGCGGCTCGCCGCCGGGAAACCCGTCGATCGACTTGTGCGTCTTCACGTACTCGAGCATGGCCGCGACGTCGAGGCCGCGCTCGTTGTAGACGCCGCCCTTCCAGTCGGTGACGGCGACGATGCGGGCGCCGATGCCCGCGAGCAATTCCGCCGATACCGAGCCGACGTTGCCGAAGCCCTGGATCGCGACGCTGGCGCCCTTGATGTCGATCCCGAGATGCCTGGCGGCCTCGCGCGTGACGATCATCACGCCGCGGCCGGTGGCTTCGCGCCGCCCGAGCGAGCCGCCCATCTCCACCGGCTTGCCGGTCACCACCGCGGTTTCGGTGTGGCCGACGTGCATGCTGTAGGTGTCCATCACCCAGGCCATGATCTGCGCGTCGGTGTTCACGTCCGGCGCCGGCACGTCCTTCTCGGGGCCGATGGCGTCGATGATCTCCGAGACGTAGCGGCGCGTCAGCGCTTCGAGCTCGCGCTTCGACATCCGGGTGGGATCGCAGACGATGCCGCCCTTGCCGCCGCCGAACGGCACGTGCGCCACCGCGCACTTCCACGTCATCCAGGCCGCCAGCGCGGTCACCTCGTCGAGCGTGACGTCGGGGTGGTAGCGGATGCCGCCCTTGGCCGGTCCGAGCGTGATGTTGTACTGCACGCGGTAGCCGGTGAAGACCTCGATCTCGCCGTTGTCCATCTGGACCGGGCACGACACGATGATCTGGCGCTTCGGATGGGTGAGGATGCGCCAGATGCCGGGATCGAGCGAGAGCAGCCGGGCTGCCTCGTCGAACGCCTCGAGCATCGCGGCGAAGATCGGTCCGTGTTCGGCCATGGGCCTCATTGTGGCCGCCGGGTCGTGGCGGTGCAACCGGCCGGCACGGAGTGCAGAGCACTGCCTCGCTGGCGCTACAATGCGCGGATGGCCGCGATGGATGCGGTGTACACGCGCGAGAGCCTCGACGGTCTCGACGTGGCGCACACCAGCCCGCCCCCGGGACAGTTTCCGTACACGCGCGGCCTGCGCCCCGACGGCTACCACGGCAAGCTGTGGACGATGCGGCAGTTCGCCGGCTTCGGCACGCCGAGGACACCAACCGCCGTTACCGCGCGCTGCTCGCGGCTGGCGGCACCGGCCTGAGCGTCGCCTTCGATCTGCCGACGCTGATGGGCCGCGACCCGGACCACCCGCTGGCGCTCGGCGAAGTGGGCAAGTGCGGCGTGAGCGTGGTGTCGCTCGCCGACATGGAGGCGCTCTTCGAGGGCATCGATCTCGGCGCGGTGTCCACCTCGATGACGATCAACTCGCCGGCGCCGATGCTGCTGGCGATGTATCTGGTGGTGGCCGAGCGGCAGGGCGTGCCGTGGACCGCGCTGCGCGGCACCATCCAGAACGACATCCTGAAGGAGTTCATCGCGCAGAAGGAGTTCATCTACCCGCCCGCGCCCGTCGATGCGGCTGGTCACCGATATCGTCGCGTTCTGCACCGACGCGGTGCCGAAGTGGAACACCATCTCGGTCAGCGGCTACCACATCCGCGAAGCCGGGGCCACGGCGGCGCAGGAGCTGGCGTTCACGCTGCGCGACGGCATCGAGTACGTGCAGCACGCGGTGGACGCCGGCCTGGAGGTCGATCGCTTCGCGCCGCGCCTCTCGTTCTTCTTCAACGCGCACAACGATCTGCTGGAAGAGGTGGCGAAATACCGCGCGGCGCGGCGGATCTGGGCGCACGTGATGCGCGAGCGCTTCGGCGCGCGCGACCCGCGATCCTGGCAGCTGCGCTTCCACGCCCAGACGGCAGGCGTGTCGCTCACCGCGCAGCAGCCGTGGAACAACGTCGTCCGAACGGCGGTCCAGGCGCTGGCGGCGGTCCTCGGCGGCGCCCAGTCGCTGCACACCAACGCGCTCGACGAAGCGCTGGCGCTGCCCACCGAGCCGGCGGCGCTGCTGGCGCTGCGCACGCAGCAGATCCTGGCGCACGAGACCGGCGTGGCGGACGTCGTCGATCCACTCGGCGGTTCGTACTGCATCGAGCGGCTCACCGCCGACCTCGAGCGCGAGGCGCACCGCCAGTTCGACGTCATCGACGCCATGGGCGGGATGGTGGCGGCCATCGAGGCCGGCTATCCGCAGCGGGAGATTGCCGAGAGCGCCTACCGCGACCAGCAGGCCGTGGAGGCCGGTGCGCGCACGATCGTCGGGGTGAACGCGTTCGTCGACCCCGAGCACGAGCCCGTGAACACGCTGTACATCGATGCGGCGGCCGAACAGGCGCAACGGGCCGGGCTGGACCGCCTGAGGCGCGAGCGGGACGGCGCCCGGGTGGAGAAGGCCCTGGCGGCGCTGAAATCGGCGGCAACCGGGCGGGAAAACACGATGCCGCCGCTCCTGGACGCCGTTCGGGCGTATGCGACGGTGGGGGAAATGTGCGACGCTCTCAGGGAGGTCTGGGGCGAATATGAGGAAGTCCCGATAATCTAGATGAAGGGGATGAACAGCCGGATTCGGGTCGTTATCGCCAAACCTGGGCTCGACGGTCACGATCGGGGCGCGAAGGTCATCGCCCGGGCGCTCCGCGACGCCGGGATGGAAGTCATCTACACCGGCCTGCGGCAGACTCCCGAGCAGATCGTAACCGCGGCCCTGCAGGAAGATGCCGACGTCATCGGCTTGTCGATCCTGTCGGGGGCGCACATGCATATCTGCCCCCGCATCGTGGAGCTGCTGCGCGAGCAGCACCTCGACGATGTACGCGTGGTGGTCGGCGGGATCATTCCCGATGCGGACGTGCCGAAGCTGAACGCGCTCGGCATCACCGGCGTGTTCCAGCCGGGGACGCCGATGCAGGAGATCGTGGAGTTCATTCGCGTGCAAGTCCGAGGCGACGCAGTGGCGAAGGTCGAGTGATGCAGAAGCTCTTGCTGGCCGACGACAGCGTGACCATCCAGCGCGTCATCGAGCTGACGTTTTCGGGCGAAGACATCCAGGTGGTTGCCGTCAACGACGGCGAGCAGGCCATCGCACGTATCCCCACCGAGCTTCCCGACATCGTGCTCGCCGACATCGGCATGCCCAAGAAGGGCGGCTACGACGTGGCGGCGTTCGTGAAGGGCCGGGCCGATCTCGAGCACATCCCGGTGCTGCTGCTGGCCGGCGCCTTCGAGCCGGTCGATCAGGCGCGTGCCGAACAGGTGCGGTGCGACGGCGTGCTCATCAAGCCGTTCGAACCCCGTCAGGTGATCGAACGCGTGCGTGAGCTGCTCGAGGGCGTGAAGGGCAGCCCGGCGCAGGCCACCGCCGACGTCCTGCGGCCGGTAGAACGGATCTCGCCGCAGCCGGTGCCCGTCGGTGCCGTCCGTCGCCGCGGTGGCCGTGCAGGCCGCCGTGGCAGCCGGCGCCGGCCCGCCGCGCGCGGCGCCGCCGCCGGTGGAAACCGAGCCTCCGTTCCAGAGCGACCCGACGCTCGACGAGTACTTCGAGAGCCTGAACTCGGCCTTCGAAAGCGTGGGGCAGGCCGCCCCGGCGACGGCGGTCGCCTCCGACCGGCCGGTGTTCGAGACGGCACCGCCGCCACCCGCCGCCGGGCCGGATCGCGCGAACCGCGCCAGTGCGCCGGCTGGTGCCGGCCGCCGGCGTGGCGACTCGCTGGACGACTATTTCGATCGCCTGAGCACGGCGTTCGAGCACGCGAAGCCCGCCGGCACGCCGCACCAGCTGCCCGACGGGTTCGACGAGCTGCTCGAGGAGCCGCGCGTGCCGAGCGTCGACGCGCTCGTCGGTACGCAGAGGCCGCCAGACGGCAACGGTCACGCCAACGGCAACGGGGCGCAGGCCGCGCCGCATCGGGTCAACGGCCACGGGTCTGCCTCGCCGCGCAACCCGATCGTCGAGGCGCTCGAGGCGCTGCTCCGATCGCCCGACGATGCGGCCGGCGCGCCAAGCCAGCCCACCTTGCCCGGGCTGGCCGACGTGGCCATGCGGGACCAACGGCGCGCCCGTGCCGCGGCGAGCTGGCCGACGCGATTACCGAGCGCGTGCTCGAGCGCCTGGTGCCGGAGATCACGGCCACGGTGCAGCGGCTCGTGCAGGAAGAGGTCGGTCGCATCCGCAAGCACCACTGAGGCGGGGTAAGGCGGCTGAGGCCGGCCTGGACCCCGACCTAAAATGGTGGGAATGTCCGACGCCGCCGCCGACCACCCGATCACCCTCCCCGAAAAGCCCGCGCTCGAAGGCCTCGAAGCCAAGTGGAACGACGTCTGGGCGCGGGAGGGCACCTACCGGTTCGAACCGGGACGGCCGCGCGCCGAGGTCTACTCGATCGACACGCCGCCGCCCACGGTGAGCGGGTCGCTGCACGTCGGCCACGTCTTCTCCTACACCCACACCGACGTCATCGCGCGCTTCCAGCGCATGCGCGGCAAGTCCGTCTTCTACCCGATGGGGTGGGACGACAACGGGCTGCCCACCGAGCGGCGGGTGCAGAACTACTACGGCGTGCGCTGCGATCCGTCGCTGCCGTACGACCCCTCGTTCCAGCCGCCCGAGAAGCCGGGCAAGGCGCCGATCTCGGTGTCGCGGCCGAACTTCATCGAGCTGTGCGCGCGCCTCACCGCGGAAGACGAGAAGGCGTTCGAGGATCTGTGGCGGCACCTGGGCCTGTCGGTGGACTGGTCGCGCACCTACGCGACGATTGGCCGGCCGGCGCAGCGGGTGTCGCAGGTCGCGTTCCTGCGCCTGTTCCGCCGGGGCCAGGCCTACCAGCTCGAGGCGCCCACGCTGTGGGACGTGGACTTCCGCTCGGCGGTGGCGCAGGCCGAGCTCGAAGACCGCGACCAGCCGGGCGCGTATCACCTGCTTCGCTTCGCCAGGCGCCGACGGCTCCCACGTAGAGATCGACACGACCCGGCCCGAGCTGCTGCCGGCCTGCGTGGCGCTCGTGGCGCATCCCGACGACGTGCGCTATCAGCCGCTCTTCGGCAGCGAGGTGGTGACGCCGCTCTTCAAGGTGCCGGTGCCGGTGAAGGCGCATCCGCTGGCCGATCCCGAGAAGGGCAGCGGCATCGCCATGATCTGCACGTTCGGCGACCTCACCGACGTGACCTGGTGGCGCGAGCTGGCGTTGCCGGTGCGTGCCGTCATCCAGGCCAACGGCACGCTGAAGCCGGTGACGTTCGGGAGCGAGGGGTGGCCGTCGCGCGACGCCGCCGCGGCGCAGGGCGCCTACGATCAGCTGGCCGGTCTGTCGGCGGCGAAGGCGCGCACGCGCATCGTCGAGCTGTTGCGCGAGAGCGGCGACCTGGTCGGCGACCCGCGCCCGATCACGCACCCGGTGAAGTTCTACGAGAAGGGCGACCGGCCGCTCGAGATCGTCACCAGCCGGCAGTGGTTCATCAAGACGATGGAGTTCCGCGACGCGCTCCTGGCCCGCGGCCGCGAGCTGCAGTGGCACCCGGAGTACATGGCGCACCGGTTCGAGAACTGGGTGAACGGCCTCTCCGGCGACTGGTGCGTCAGCCGCCAGCGATTCTTCGGCGTGCCGTTTCCGGTGTGGTATCCGGTTCGCGCGGACGGGACGATCGACTACGCGCAGCCGCTGCTGCCCGACGAGGCGCGGCTGCCGATCGATCCCTCGACCGACACGCCCGATGGCTACCGGCCCGACCAGCGCGACCAGCCGGGCGGCTTCACCGGCGACCCCGACGTGATGGACACCTGGGCGACGTCGTCGCTCACGCCGCACGTGGCGGGCGGCTGGCTCGAGGACCCGGCCCTCTTCGCCCAGGTGTTTCCGATGGACGTGCGGCCGCAGGCGCACGACATCATCCGCACCTGGCTCTTCACCACGGTCCTGCGCGCGCAGCTCGAGCACGGCCGTCTGCCGTGGCACCACGCGGCGATCTCCGGCTGGGTGCTCGACCCCGATCGCAAGAAGATGTCGAAGTCGAAGGGCAACGTGGTGACGCCGATGGGGCTGCTCCAGGAGCACGGCTCCGACGGCGTGCGCTACTGGGCGGCGAGCGGCCGGCCCGGCACCGACACGGCCTTCGACGCGGCGCAGATGAAGGTGGGGCGGCGGCTGGCGATCAAGCTGCTCAACGCCTCGCGCTTCGCGCTGCTGCAGGCCGAGCCGCGCGGCCCGATCACCGAGCCGCTCGATCGCGGCATGCTGACGAACCTCTCACGGCTGGTCGGCGAGGCGACCACGTCGCTCGACGCCTACGACTACGCGCGCGTGCTCGAGCGCACCGAGAGCTTCTTCTGGAGCTTCTGCGACGACTACCTCGAGATGGTCAAGTCGCGCCGCTACGGCGACTTCGGTCCGGGCCGCCGCGGCGAGCGCCAACAGCGCGATGCTCGTGGCCCTCTCGACGCTGCTGCGGCTCTTCGCGCCGTATCTGCCCTTCGTCACCGAGGAAGTGTGGTCGTGGTGGCGGCCGGGCCGCGTGCACCGCGCCCCGTGGCCGACGCCGGCCGAAGTGGTGGCGCCGATCGGCGGCGACGACGATGCGGCGGTGGAGGTGTCGGTGAAGGCGCAGGCCGCGCTGGCCGACGTTCGCCGCGATCAAGGCCGATGCAGAAGCGCCCGGTGAAGTCGGTCATCGAGCGCGCGGTGCTGCCGGCCGGCGCTGGCGGGGCTCGGTGCCGGCCGCGCGCGATTTCCAGGCGGCGGCGCACATTCGCGACTTGCGCTTTGCCGACGTCGCCGGCCGCCGAGCTTGTGTTCGCCGAGGAGAGCGCCGTGAAGGCGGGAGAGCCGGGCGTGTGACCCGGCGTTCGCGCCGCTGGCCCCGGACGCCTATCGCGACCTGGTCCGGCAGGCGCTGGCCGAAGACATCGGGCGCGGCGACGTGACGACGGCGGCCACGGTGGCGCCGCGGCAGCGGGCGACGGCGGTGCTCGTCGCCAAGAGTCCGTGCGTGCTCGCGGGGCTCGACGTGGCGTGCGAGGCGTTCCGGCAGTGCGACGCCGACGTCGAGATTCGCCGGCTGCGCTGCGACGGCGACCGCTGCGAGCCGGGCGACGTCGTGGCCGAGTTCCGCGGCCACGCGGCGGGTCTGCTCACGGCCGAGCGGACCGCCCTCAACTTCGTGCAGCGGCTCACCGGCACGGCGACGCTGGCGCGCCAGTTCGTGGACGCGGCGGACGGACGCATCATCGTGCTCGACACGCGCAAGACGACGCCGCTGCTGCGGGCGCTCGAGAAGTACGCCGTGCGCGCCGGCGGCGCCGCCAATCACCGCATGCGGCTCGACGACGGCGTGCTGATCAAGGACAACCACGTCCGGCTGGCCGGCGGCGTCGAGGCCGCCGTGGGCCGGATGCGCGCGGCGCAGCCCGGGATGCCGAATCGAGATCGAGGCGCAGAGCCTCGATCAGGTGGACGACGCGCTGCGCGCCGGCGCCGACATCGTGCTGCTCGACAACCTGACCACGCCGGATATCGTCGAGGCGGTGCGCCGCTGCCGGGGCCGCGCGAAGACGGAGATTTCCGGCGGCGTCACGCTGGCGCGGCTGCCGGAGCTCGCGGCGACGGGCGCCGATTTCGTGTCGGTGGGAGCGTTGACGCATTCGGCGCCGGCCGCCGACCTCAGCCTCGAGATTGAACCCGACCCCCGTTCCTGACGAATTCGCCGAGGCGCTCGCGCAGGCGCGGCCGCGGCTCGGGCCGCTGGCGGCGCGCGTCCTGTGGTACGAGGCCATCGGGTCCACCAACGACCGCGCGCTCGCGTGGGCCGAGGGCGGCGCGGAGGAGGGCTGCCTCGTGCTGGCCGACGCGCAGTCGGCGGGCCGCGGCCGCCTGGGCCGCGACGTGGGCATCGCCGGCCGGGGCCGGGCATCTACGCCAGCGCTCGTGCTGCGCCCGCCCGCGCCGGCGATGGGTCTGCTGACGATGGCCGCGGGCCTCGGCGTCTCGGAGGGCATTGCCGCGGCCACCGGCCTCGACACGCACGTGAAGTGGCCGAACGACGTCTGCGTCGCGGGCCGAGCGCCGCGCAAGCTGGCCGGCATCCTCGCCGAGGCGGGATCGGCGGGCGATCGCGTGCTGCACGTCGTGCTCGGCATCGGCATCAACGTGCTGCCGGCGGCGTATCCGCCGGACGTCGCGGCCCGCGCCACCTCGCTCGAAGGCGAGCTCGGACGCGCCGTGCCCCGCGGCCGCGTGCTGGCCGAGTGCCTGGCGGCGCTGTGGCGCCGCTACACGATGCTCGCGGCTGGTGACGAGAGGCGCGGTGCTGGCCGACTGGCGGCGGCGCGCCGCGGCGACGTTCGGCCGCCGCGTGGAATGGGACGCGCCGTCGGGTGCGCGGACCGGGCATCGCGCGCGACGTCGATGCGAGCGGCGCGCTCGTCGTGGCCGCGGAGGGCGGAGTGGTGCGCCTGATGGCGGGTGAAGTACGGTGGGCGGAGTGACGCACGACGCGGCCGACGCATCGATGTCGGGCGCCGGCGAGCCGGTGGATCTCGGGGCCTACTGCCGCGCGATCGAAACCTACCTGTGCCAGCGCAACCACGGCCACCTGGTGCGGGTCGTCGGACCGGCTTTCGACTGCGTGGCGGGCTGGGCGGCACGTGGCGTGCCGTTGCGCGTCGCGTATCGCGGCATCGACCGCTGCGTCGAGCGCTCCGAGGCCAAGGCCACGCGGCGCCGGCCGATGCGCGTGGAATTCTGCGACGCCGACGTGCTCGACGTCTTCGACGAGTGGCGTCGCGCGGTGGGCGTCCCGCGGCCGCCGACGCCGGCGGTTCCGACGACGGCGCACGCGCGGCGTCAGGCGTCGCTCGCGGCCCATCTGGAGCGCGTCGTCGCCCGGCTGACGCTGCTGCGCGCGAGCGGCGCGCTGGTGCTGGGCGACGTCGTCGATCCGATGGTGGCCGAGCTCGACGCCGCGCGACAGACGGCAAAAGGGCTGCGCGGCGACGCGCGCCGGGCGCTGCTCGAGCGCCTGCGGGCCCTCGATGCGGCGCTCGTGACGGCGGTCCGCGACCGCCTCGACGCGGGACCTGCGTGCCGGCCTCGCCGAAGAGGCCGACGACGAATTGCGCGCCTTTCGCGATCGCATGCCGCCGGATGCGTACGCGGACGCGCGGGCGGCCTGCGTCGATCGGCTCATCCGCGATCGGTACGGGCTGCCGATCGTCGCGCTCGAATGACCGTCGCCGCCGCTCGATCGATGCGTGGCTGCGGGTTTACCCGGCCGCAGGTCTTCAGACCCGCCTCATCATGCTGACCGCCGGAGACACGATCGCGCTCGACATCGAGCGGCCCGTGGCCGGCGGGCGCATGCTGGCCCGGCACGGCGGGCAGATCGTGCTCGTGTCGGGCGCGATCCCGGGAGAGCGCGTGGCCGCGCGCGTGGAGCGCGTCGCGCGATCGGTGGCGCACGCCGAGACAGTGGACGTCCTGGTGCCGTCGCCGGACCGGCGCCCCGCCGAGGACTGGCGCTGCGGCGGCCGCGAGTACGCGCACGTCGCCTACGAGCGGCAGCGGGCGCTCAAGGCGGACGTGATTGCCGATGCGTTCCGCCGCATCGGCCGCCTGCCGCTCGCCACGCCGCCGCCGGTGATGCCGTCGCCCGAAGCCGGCTACCGCATGCGGGCGCGCTTCCACGCCGCGAACGGCCGGCTCGGCTTCTTTCGCGAAGGCTCGCACGCGCTGTGCGATGCGGCCGCCACCGGGCAGCTCTCGGACGGTGCCGTCGCGTGGCTGGCGGAGGCGCAGCAGAAGCTGACGCCCCGCGCTGGCCGGCGCCATCATCGCGGTGGAGTTGGCCGAGAACGTGCCCGGCCGCGAGCGCGCCGTCCACGTCGAGGTCCGCGGCACGCGTGGATCGCCGCGCGCTGGCGGCCGCTCGCCGACGGGCTCACCGGCCTCAGCGCGCACGGCTCTCGTCGCCCGCGGTGGAGGTGCGTGGCGGGCTCGCCGTTCGTGACCGACAGCCTGTCCACGTCCGCGGATGGCGGACGGCCCGCGCTGATCCTGTCGCGCCACGTGCGCTCGTTCTTCCAGGCCAACCGGTTTCTGCTCGAGCCGCTGGTGCAGCACGTGGTGAGTCTGCTGCCGCGCCGGCCCCGTGGCGGATCTCTACGCGGGCGTGGGACTGTTCGGCCTGGCCGCGGCGTCGACGGGGCACGAGCCCGTCACGCTCGTCGAGGGCGACCCCACGAGCGGCGCGAATCTCGAGTCGAACGCGCGGCGCCTTCGGCGGCCGCGTGCGCGTGCTGCGGCGCAGCGTCGAGGCCGCGCTGGCCGGCGGCCTCGGCCCGGTGGCGACCTGCCTGGTCGATCCGCCGCGGACGGGCCTCTCCGACGCCGCGCGCGCTGGCGTCGCGCGGCTGGGCGCCCGGCGCGTCGTCTACGTGTCGTGCGACGTCGCCACGCTCGCGCGCGACAGCCGCGCGCTCGTCGATGCGGGCTACGAGCTCACGCAGCTGACCGGGGTCGATCTGTTCCCCTCAACCGCGCACGTCGAGACCGTGGCGGTGTTCGATCGAGTAGGTCAGGTAAGTCGGGTGGGTCAGGTAGGCAGGTGGGCGGGTAGGTAAGAACGCTTGTCGTAGATGGCGGCTTCGAGCGGTGTTCGACAAGCGTTCTTACCCACCCGACCTACCTGACCCACCTGACCCACCTGTCCTGAACCGGGCTTCGGCACGCCTCCACGAACCCCTCGAACAGCCGGTCGAACTCGCCGGTCCGGTGGAAGTTCTCCGGGTGCCACTGCACGCCCACGCAGAAGCGCGCGGCGGGGACCTCGGCGGCTTCGATGATGCCGTCGGGGGCGACGGCGGTGACGACGAGGCCGCGGCCCGGCGCACGCACGGCCTGGTGATGCCGGCTGTTCACGGCGCGGACGCCGTCGGGCCCGACGAGCGCGGCGAGGCATGACCCGGGCGCGACGGTGACGGTGTGCGCGAGGGTCGTGGCCGGGCCCTCGGCATCGTGGGGCAGGAGAGGACTGGGCTCGCTCGGAATGTCCTGGATCAGCGTCCCGCCGAGTGCGACGTTCAGCACTTGCAGGCCGCGGCAGATGGCGAGCACGGGGAGGTCGGCGTCGAGCGCGCGGCGAATCAGGTCGATTTCGAAGGCGTCGCGCCCGGGCTCGGCGACGTCGAAGGTCGGGTGCGGCGACTTCACCGTACAGCGCCGGGTCGACGTCGTCGCCGCCCGTGAGCAGCAGCCCGTCGACGCCGCGGAGCGCGTCGGCCGCGCCCTTCGCCGACGCGTGAGCGGGCGCGGGGTCGCGCCGGCGCGACGGACCGCGGCCTCGTAGTCGAGCGGCTTCCTGCAGGGTGTGATGGCGACGATCGGCATCCCCGGATCCCTCAGGGCGGTCTGAAGACCGCCCTCTTACATCACATCCGCGCCGGCACCTCGATGCCCATCAGGTCGAGCGCCCGCGTGAGCTGGGTGCGGACGTAAATCACCGCCGCGGCGCGCCAGCGGCGGACGTCGTCGCGCTCCTCGGCCAGGATCGGGGCGCGGTGGTAGAAGGCGCTGAACGCCTGCGCGAGCGAGAACGCGTATTTCGCCAGCACCGAGAACTCGAGCGTGCGGACGACCTGCTCGACCACCTCGTCGAGCCGCGCGGCTTCGAGCGCGAGGCTCCACACGTCGTGGGAGCCGTTGCCGCCATCGAGTTCGCCCGGCGGCAGGCCGTCGAGCGACGCCACGAGGCCGTCCTCGTCCACCTCGAAGCGCTGCGCCAGCTTCGCAAGGATGTTGTTGGCGCGCACCACCGCGTACTGGATGTAGGGGCCGCTTTCGCCTTCGAAGCTGAGCGCCTCGGCGAGGTCGAACGCGATCACCTTGCCGCGGGAGAACTTGACCATGAAGTAGCGCACCGCCGCGATGGCCAGCATGCGGGCCACGCGCTGCGTGTCCTCGGCGCTGAACTCCGCGTTGCGCTTCACCACCTCGCCCGCCGCCTTCTCGATCAGCGTGTCGATCAGATCGTCGGCCTTCACGCCCAGCCCCTTGCGGCCCGATACCTCGACGAACGGCTTGCGGGCCTCTTCGGACTCCGGTGCCGGGGCGTGCCCCAGCTCGCGGGCGGTTTCGTGCGACAGCGCCACCATCTCGTACGAGAAGTGGTGCGACCGCTCGGCGCCCTCGGGGTTGCCGACCGCAATCAGCGCCTGCTTCAGCAGCTTCTGCAGATACGACTGGCGGACGTCGATGACGTTGTAGACGTACGAGGCGCCGCCGAACGGCGGGATGGCCGGCAACGCCGCCGGTGCTGCAGGTCGCCCACAACGGATCGCCGGGCCGCTCGACGAACACGCGGTACTGGAAGTCGCGTCCCAGCAGACCGAGCTTCCAGAACTGGTAGGCGATGTCCTTGCCGACGTAGGTGACGACGCCGTTCGAGCGGACGATCACCTTCTCGCGCTCGGCCTCGCCGCTGTCGTCGCTCCCGTCCACCGGCGTCGTCGGGCGTCACGCCGGGAGCGTCGGGTTCGCCCGCCGCGTCGAGGTCCTCCTGAATCGGCATCACCCAGCAGCCGGCGAGCCGCCCGTCCTGGCGCAGGTAGACGGCCCCTTTGGCCTTCAGCACGTCGAACGCCTGCGCCCAGAACTTGAGCCGCAGGATGTCGCCCTCCCACGTCAGGAGGTCGTAATCGACGTTGAGACGCGCCATGGTCCGCAGGTGGCAGCGGACGATGCGATCGGCGATGAAGGCGGCCGCGGCGGCATTGTCGTTGCCGCCATGCTCGATGTCGTGCAGCGTCGCGGCGCGGACGGCCAGGCGCGCCTTGTCGCCGTCATACCACTCGGTCACCTTCGCGTAGAGATCCCAGCAGTAATAATCGAAGCGCGTCGTGTCGGCGATCTGGCGGATCTCGTCGAGCGACCTGGATTCGAGCTCGCGGAAGCCGACGACGACGTCGGCGACCTGCACGCCGGTGTCGTCGATGTAGTTCTGCACCTCCACGGCGGTGCCCCGGAAGCGCAGCGCGCGCACCAGTGTGTCGCCGAGCGCGGCGTTGCGCAGGTGGCCGATGTGGGCCGCCTTGTTCGGGTTGATGGCGGTGTGCTCGACGATGGCCTTGCCCGCGCGCGCCGGCGCGGCGACCGGTGCGCGGCCCAGCCGCTCACGAAGGAAGGCCGACCGGTCGAGAAAGAAGTTGAGATAGCCGTTCGGGGCCGCGACGACCTGCCGGAAGCCCGGCACCGACGCCGAAGCGGCGGCGATTTCCGCGGCGATGGCGCGCGGGGCCTTCCGCAGCCGGCGGGCCAGCTCGAAGGCGACGGGCGTGCCCAGATCGCCGAGCTCGCGCGTGGGCGGGGACTCGAGCGCAATCGGCGGCAGGGCGGTGGGGTCCAGGCCGTAGAGCTGTGCCAGGACCGCGGCAAGATGCTCGCGAACGCGGGTCTGAACCGGAAGAATCATCGAGTGACGGTCGAGGGTCGGGACATCTATGCAGTGGGTATTCAGTGCGCCCTTGGCCGTTGCGGTCGCGGAGGACGTGCAGTACGCTGTCAGCCGCTCGGGGCCGCCGTTGAGCGCACATCTTCTCGCAGGGGCAGGTCTTCAGGCCCGCCCGCGTACCTCAGCGGCCGGCGTTAACGTTATCAGAAATCGCACCCATGAATGACGCGGGCGTCGGACGCCTGCTCGTGGCCAGCCTCCATCAGGGCATCGCCGAGGTGCTGCCGACCCGGCTCGATTTCTACGAGTCGTGGCTCAATCCGGCCGGCCTGCGTGACGGGCGCATCGGCCTGGCTCCGATGGCAGCGGTCCTCAGCTTCCTCCGCCAGGAAGGCGAGCCCTACTCGGCGATCGCGCGCCGCGCGGGCGAGTACACCGCCGAGTGGCTGGTGCTGACGTTGCCGTCGTTCGAGCGCCGTTTCATCACGTCGCTGCCGCCGCGCCTCCGGCTCTGGTACGTCATGCGGGTCGCGCGGCGCCTGGTGCACCAGACCTACGGCGGCAGCCGGGCCATCGTGCGCTGGCGCGCCGGCGGCGTCGGAGCCGTAGACCTGCGCGGCTCGCTCTTCTGCCAGGTGCGCGAGCCGTCGGAGCAGCCGCTCTGCCAGTACTACAGCGCCGCGATCGAACGTCTCACCGCGCTGTTCGGCCTCGACGTCCGCGTCGAGACCGACGGCTGCCGCGCCACCGGCGCGCCACGCTGCCTGATTGCGCTGGCCTGGCGGCGGGAGGGACGAGCCCAGTGAGGCGGAGGCGTGCGGTCGTCCTGGCCGCACTCGTGGCCGCCTGGGCCGCCACGGGCGGCGCCGCGTACGGGCAGGCCCCGGCGGAATCCACCCGTCCGATCGTCATGCCGTTCCAGGCCACGTCGGACGAGCCGAAAGCGGAATGGCTCGGCGAGCTCGCGGCCGTCGCCGTGACGCGCGAGCTGGGCGCCGCGGGCGTGCCGGCGATCTCGCGCGGCGATCGCCTGCTGGCCATGGAGCGGCTCCGCGTGCCGAGTGTGCCGCTCCTGAGCCACGCCACCGTGGTGCGGCTGGCGAGCGTGGTCGGCGCATCCACCGCGATCGTCGGACGGGTCGAGGCGACGGCCGGGGACATCGTCCTGCGGGCCCGGGCGATTCGCGTCGACACCGGACAGATGGGCGACGAAGTCGTCGAGCTCGGGCCGCGCGCCGAGCTCTTCGACATCGCATCGCGCCTCGCGCCGGCGTCTCGTGCCCACCGGCCCGGCGGCCGTGGCCACGCCGGAGGCCGCGAGACCGCCCGCGGCCGCGTTCGAGCTCTTCATCCGCAGCCTCGTCACCGCCAGCCCCGCCACCAAGCTGACGCTGCTGACCTCGGCGCTCGAGCAGGCGCCGTCGTTCGACGAGGCGCGCTTCGAGCTCTGGCAGGTGTACTCCGATCAGGGCGAGCACCAGCGTGCGCGCACCGCGGTGGACGCCATTCCTGCCAGCGGTCCGAACGGACGCCGCGCGGCGTTTCTCGAAGCCGTGTCCGAACTCCAGCTTGGACGTCATCCCGAAGCGATGGCGGGTCTCGGGGCATTGCATAGCGTCCAGCCCGACGCCGCGGCGGCCAACGACATGGGCATCGTGCAGCTGCGTCGTCCCGGGCCGGGACCGAAGGCGGCCGAGTTGTTCCGCGAAGCCACGGCGCTCGATCCCGGAGACGCCGATCTGTTCTTCAATCTCGGCTACGCGCACTGGATTGCGCGCGAGTATCCGCAGGCCGTCGCCGCGCTGCGGGAAGCCGTGCGGCGCGATCCGGCCGACGACGACGCACACTACGTGCTCGGCGCGGCGCTGCAGGCGAGCGGCGCCGCCGAGGAGGGCGCGCGCGAGAAAGACCTGGCCGGCGCCTGTCGTCGGCCTACAGCGAGCTCGATGCGCGCCGCAACGCCAACTCGGTGCCGCGCGGGCTCGAGCGCCTCAAGACCGAGCTCGACGCCGCGTCGCGCCCCCGCGTCGACACGCGCGATTGCGGCAGCCGGACAGCGCGAGCAACGCGAACTGGCCGGCGTCTACCTGGCCAACGGACGCCGGCTGTCGCAGGCGGGCCTCCACGCCGACGCGCTCGTCGAACTGCGACGCACGGTGTTCCTGTCGCCCTACGACAACGAGGCTCACTTGCTGATTGGCCAACTGCTGCTGCGCCTCGGCCGCGCGCGGGAGGCCATCGACGCCCTCAAGATTTCCGTGTGGAGCCGCGACACCACCGTCGCCCGTCTCACGCTCGCCGAGGCCTACGCCGCGGCCCGAGAGTATGGTGCGGCGCGGGCCGAGGCCGAGAGCATCCTTGCCGCCGAGCCGGGGAACACCGCCGCGAAGGAACTGCTGAGCGTCCTCCCTCCGCCGTAGCGCGTTGCTCGTTGGCCGGAATCGTGCTAGGATGAGCGCGACTAACCCATGCCAGATGAAGGACTTCACGAGATTCAGTTAAACGGGAAACAGCTCGTGTTCCTCTTCATGACGGCCACTGTGGTCGCCGTCGTGATCTTCCTGTGCGGGGTCATGGTTGGTCGGGGCGTTCCGGCTCAGCGGGCCGGGACCATGATGGCGGCCGAGGGCGCCGATCCCACCATCCCGGACGACACCCGTGTTGACGCCGATGCCGTCGCGACGTCGGCAGCCGGTGCGAGTCCTTCCGCCTCGAGCCGCCTCGGGTTGACCTATCCGGCCCGGCTCGAAGAGCCCGAGCCTGTCGCCGAGGACGTGCCCGCGAGTGCGACGGTGCGCGAGCCGTTTGCGACGACGGCTGTGGCCAAGGCGCCGCCGCCTCCGGGGACCGCCAAGTCCGCTTCCTCGAAGCCGGCAGCGGTGGCGACGACCGCGGTGGCCACGGCTCCGGCGGCCGACGCGGTGCCGACGGGCAGCGGGTTCGTGGTGCAGGTCGCGGCCGTGCGGCAGCGTGGCGAGGCCGACACGATCCGGGGCCGTCTGGCCAAGAAGGGCTATCCCGCCTTCATCACCACGGCATCGACGTCCGGCGGGCCGACGACCTATCGGGTGCGCGTGGGCAAGTATCCGTCGCGCCGCGAGGCCGACGCGATGGCCGCGAAGCTCGAACGCGAAGAGCAGTTCAAGCCCTGGGTCACCCGATAACCATCCCGCGGCGCCGGACCTGGACATGAGCGACAGCAGCTATCGCCCCGCCGATCGGTCCGGCTCGGGCGGGGGCCTGGCGGATGCGAGCCCGGCGCCACTGTTCGTCATCCAGGATCACCGCCTGCGCTACGTCAATCGCGCCTTCGCGGCGCTGGCGGGCACCGAAGCCTCGGAACTCATCGGCCGCGCGTCGATCGACGTCATCCATCCCGACGACCGCGCCCACCTGCTCGAGCGCGGCTACGAGCAGCAGCAGGGGGGGCTGGGCGCCTCGCGATCGCAGTTCCGCATCCGCCGGCCCGACGGCACCGAGACGTGGGTGTATGCGACCACCGCGCCGCTCGTCTACGAGGGCCGCCCCGCCATCATCGGCACCGCCATCGAAGTGAGCGAACGGCGCCACGCCCAGGACGCGGTGGCGCGGTCGCAGCGGCTCGAAGCCGTCGGCCGGCTCGCCGGCGGCATCGCGCACGACTTCAACAACCTGCTGCAGGTGGTGATCGGCCACGCCGAACGGCTCACGGGCGGGTTGCCGCCCGAGAGCCCGCTGCAGAAATCCGCGGTCGAAATCCGCACCAGCGCCTCGCGGGCGGCGCAGCTCACCGATCGGCTGCTGTCGCTCGGGCAGCGCCAGGTGCTCGAGCCGCGATCGCTCGACCTGCCGCGTCTCGTCGGTGACCTCCGCAACGCCATCCAGCGGCGGGTCGGCGCGTCGGTCACGGTGGTGCTGCGGCGCGGCCGCCGCGCCGCTCCGGTACGGGCCGATCGCATGCGGCTGATTCATGTGCTGGCCCATCTCGTGGACAACGCCCGGGATGCGATGCCCGAGGGCGGCCGGCTGACGATCAGCACCGATCTGCTCGACGTGGACGAAGCGATGCGCGTGGAGCGTCCGTGGCTGCGGTCCGGCGCCTACATGCGCCTGCGGGTCGAGGACACCGGCACCGGCATGGATCCGGCGCTCGCGGCGCGTGCGTTCGAGCCGTTCGTCACGACCAAGCCGAAGGGCGGCGGCGCCGGCCTCGGGCTCGCCACCGTCTACGGGCTGGTGAAGCAGAGCAACGGCTTCGTGTGGGTGGAGAGCGCGCCGCAGGCGGGCACCCGCGTGATCGTGCTGCTGCCGATCGACGGCAACCCGGTCACCGCCGAGGCGCCAGCGCCGGCGCCGGCCGCGGCCAGCGTGCCGCGATCGGCCGCGGGTGCTGCTCGTGGAGGACGAAAGCGCCGTACGCGAACTGCTGTCGTCGGCGCTCGAACGCAACGGCTTCGACGTGGTCGCGGCGGGCAGTGCCGAGGAAGCCCTCACGCTGGCGTCGCCGGTGTTTCGCATCCTGCTCAGCGATATCAGCCTCCCGGGCATGAGCGGGGTTCAGCTCGCAAAGCAGTTGCGCCGGACGCTCCCGGGGCTCCGCGTGCTGCTGATGTCCGGCTACGCGCGCGACGAGTTTGTCGAGGGGCCCAACGCGCTGGACGACCTGCCGTTCATCCCCAAGCCATTTGCGACGCGCACCGTCGTGGAGCGGCTGCGAATCGCTCATCGAGCCCGCCCGCGAGACGCTGCAGGCGTAGCCCGGTGGTCCGCCGCGACGTCCTCCTCGCCGGCCTCTCCGGCGCGCTGCTTGCCCTGAGCTTCCCGAAGTTCGGCCATCCGGCGTGCGCCTGGATCGCCCTGGTGCCGCTCTTTCTCGCCCTGTCCGGATGGACCGGACGCCCGGGGCCGCTGCCGGGGACGAGCGCGCGCCGCGGCTTCGGTGCTCGGGCCTGGTGACGTCGGTCGTCTACTTCAGCGGCACGCTCTACTGGACCGGCGACGTGCTGGTCACCTTTGGCGGCCTGCCGGCGCCGCTCGGGCCGGTCAGCGTGCTCCTGCTGTCGCTCTACCTCGGGCTCTACGTGTCGGTGGGCACCGCGGCGCTCGGCGTGCTGCTGGCGCGCGCCGGCACGGCGGCCTTGTGGCTCGCGCCGGCGGCCTGGGTCACCGGCGAGTACCTGCGCGGCACGCTGCTGTCCGGATTTCCCTGGGTGCCGCTCGGCGACAGCCAGATCGAGATGCTCGCCATCGCGCAGGCGGCCAGCGTCGTCGGGCTCTACGGCATGTCGCTGATCGTGGCGTTCGTGAACGCCGCCATCGCCTACGCGTTGCTGGCTCCGCCGCGCGCCCGCGCTGCGACGATCGCGCGGCACGGCGCTCGCCCTGCTCGCCATCGCCGCCTGGGGCACGTGGCGCGTGGCCGACGGCGTCGCTGACGCGGGCGGGCACGCCGGTCCGCATCGGCCTCATCCAGGGCAACATCGAGCAGCGCGACAAGTGGGACCCGAGCCAGGCGCGGCGGATCTTCACGACCTACATCGCGATGACGCGCGACGCCGTGAAGCGCGGCGCGCAGTACGTCATCTGGCCGGAATCGTCCACGCCCTTCATGTTCGAAGAGGACGCGGCCGGCGGCCAGGCGATTCGCGACCTCGCCGCCGAAGTGGGCGTGCCGGTGCAGTTCGGAAGCGACCAGTTCGAGCGTGGCGCCGACGCCCCGCCTGTACAACGCCGCGTTCCTCGTCACGCCCGACCGGCCGCACGGCGGCGGTCTACCGCAAGATCCAGCTGGTGCCGTTCGGCGAGTTCATTCCGCTGCAGGAATGGATTTCGTTTCTCGCGCCGCTGGTCGGCGGGCTGGCGACGTTTGCCGCCGGCGACCGAGGTGGTGATGCTGCCGGTGGCCGGCCACCGGGCCAGCACCGCGATCTGCTACGAGGTGATCTTCCCGCACCTGGCGCGCGAGGCGGTGCGAGCGCGGGAGCGAGCTGCTCACCACCATCACCAACGACGGGTGGTACGGCCGGACGTCGGCGCCGTACCAGCATTTCGCGCTGGCGTCGATGCGCGCCATCGAGCAGGGGCGCTATCTGGTGCGGGCGGCCAACACCGGCATCAGCGGCGCGGTCGACCCCTACGGCCGCGTCGTCGCGAAGTCGGCTATCTTTGAACAGACGGGCTGGTGGTGGACGTGCGGTTCCTGCAGGGCCGCACGATCTACTCGCGGATCGGCGACGTGGCGGCGCTACGCCTCGCTGGCGATCACCGTGCTCGCGCTGGCGGCACTGCGGCGCCGGCGCTAGTGACACTCAGCGAGGAGGACGTGTGGCGGATCTCGAAGACCTGACGCGGCGATACGACGACCTCAACCGGCGCTCGATCGAGCTGCGGAGGTATCTTTGAGGGTGCCAACCTCGAGACGCAGCTCGCCGAAATCGAAAGCCTGACCGCCGCGCCGGACTTCTGGAGCCGCCAGGACGAGGCACAGAAGGTGATGCAGCGGCGGCGGCGCGTGGAAGGCGATCTCGCGCTGCGCGAGTCGCTGCAGCGCCGCGGCGACGACATCGGCGTCCTCTTCGAGTGGGCCGCCGCCGGCGAGGACGTCGCCGCCGATCTCGAGCGCGGGCTCGACGAGCTCCAGACCGAAGTCGAGGCCGCCGAGACCAAGAAGATGCTCGGCGGCGAGCACGACCGCGCCAACGCCATCGTCACCATCCATCCGGGCGCCGGCGGCACCGAGTCGCAGGACTGGGCCGAGATGCTGCTCAAGATGTATCTCAAGTGGACCGAGCGCCGCGGGTTCAGGCGCGAAGTGATCGACTACCAGCCGGGCGACGAGGCCGGCATCAAGAGCGTCACCGTGCTGGTGAGCGGCGAGTACGCCTTCGGCCTGCTGTCGCGCCGAAGCCGGCGTGCACCGCCTGGTGCGCATCTCGCCGTTCGATCAGGCGGCGCGGCGGCACACGTCGTTCGCCTCGGTCTTCGTCTGGCCGGAGCTGCCCGAGGACGTCGACGTCGAGATCGACGACAAGGACCTGCGCATCGACACCTACCGGTCGAGCGGCGCCGGCGGCCAGCACGTCAACGTGACCGATTCGGCCGTGCGCATCACGCACCTGCCGACCGGCATCGTCGTGTCGTGCCAGAACGAGCGCTCGCAGCACAAGAACCGCGCGTCGGCGATGAAGGTGCTGCGAGTCGCGGCTGTTCGATCGCAAGATGAAGGAGCAGCAGGCCAAGCTCGAACAGATCGGCGGCGAGAAGCGCGACATCGCCTTCGGCAGCCAGATCCGCAGCTACGTGCTGCAGCCCTACCAGATGATCAAGGACCACCGCACCAAGATGGAGGTCGGCGACGTCGAACCGCGTGCTCGACGGCGACCTCGACGGCTTCATCAAGACCTACCTGATGCAGAAGGCGAGCGGCACGCTGGGCGCCGCGGCCGCGCCAGACGACGACTAGCGGCCGACGGATGGATCGGCTCAGGCGCTTCGCAGCGGCCTACCGGCTGCCTGGTCGCGTCGTGGCGCGGACCTGTCGCCGCGGCGAGAAATCGCGTGAGCCCCTCGCCGGCGCGATCGATCGAGGCCCTGAAGCGCTCGTCGGCTTCGTACATGTCCGCCAGGCCGGCGTGCATGCGCCAGGCTGCACGGGTAGAACCAGCGGTCGATCGACCGCCGGTGCCGCTCGGCGACTGCTCGACGGCGGCCGGTGTCATCGGCTCGACGCCGCGGCGCATCAGCGTCGGCGGCATCCGCGTAGATCGCGACCTGCTCGGCCTGCTGCGCGTCCAGTCGTCGGCGCGTGTAGGCGTTCACGCGGCGGGCGGCTCCTTGTAGGCGTCGCCGTCAGCCCCAGCGCTCCTCGGACCTCGGCCTCGTGACCGCCGGGTCGAAGCCCCTGAACAGCTCGCTTCGGGTCCATCGTTCCTCCATGCGGGTCGCGGCCTACGACGGCCAGGGCGGCGTCGACGGCGTGCAGCATGCCGTCGAGCGCACGCGCCTTCGCTTCCAGGCGCCGCCGCTGCTCGATCAGCGCCTGCCGGTGGTCGAACCGCGGATCGTCGAGCGAGCGCTTGATCTCGTCGAGCGAGAACCCGAGTTCCCGGCCGATCAGGATCTGCTGCAGGCGCAGCAGATCGGCGTCGGTGTAGAGACGGTAGCCGGCCTCGGTGCGCCCGGTCGGGACCAGCAGGCCGATGGCGTCGTAGTGGTGCAGCGCGCGAATCGACACGCCAGACACCCTGGCGACGTCGGCGACCCGGTAGTGCGCGGCACCGTCATGGTGGACACTGTGCGGCCTCACGCGGCGTGCAGGTCAAGGGCGGGCCCGAGCTGCCCGTGACCCGGCGGCTCGGCTCCAGGCTCGAGCTCAGCCGTTGTCTGCCGCCGAAGCCTGCAGCCGGAGCCCGAGCCACGCGGTTCACGCGTCGCGCTCGGCGCTCGTCGCATCGCTTGCACTTCACGACGGCGCCGATCCGAGAGTCGCGACCTTCGCGGTGTCGTGACCCAGTCGCGGCGCTCGAGTGGCGGCCGGTGGCGCATGTGCTGGCGGTGGCCACAGTCGAGCAGTGCCACCCAGTGGCCCTCGTCATCGAGGGTGAACCCGGTGATGCGCCGATCCACCTCTACTCGACGTCCCGCTCCGGCGCGTTCGCGGCCGGCCCCGGGGCGTCGGGCGCCGTGGCCGGCTGCGTCGCCGGCGGATCGGGGGTCATCCCGACGGGTTGGGTGCCGTTGATGAACGCCTCGGTGACGCCGTTCGGGAGCGTGACGAAGACGATGTTGCCGGGCGCCTCGAACCGGGGCGGGGCCCGGCGGCTGCCCCGGGCGTCGATGTAGGCGCGCATGTAGTCCATCCAGATCGGCAGCGCCGCCTGCGCGCCCGTCTCGCCGCTGCCGAGCGGCCGCTTCTCGTCGTAGCCCACCCACACGCCCACGGTGACATCGGGGTCGAAGCCGATGAACCACGCGTCGGTGAACTCGTCCATCGTGCCGGTCTTGCCGGCGAGCGGCCACTCGAGGGACCTGGCGGCGACCGCGGTTCCGCGCTGGACGACGCCTTCGAGCAGGTGCGCCATCAGGAAGGCGGTGTCGGCGCGCAGCGCCTCGCGCGGCTCGGGACGGACCTCCTCGATGATCGTGCCTTCCCGGTCGGTGACCGATCGCACGGCATAGGGCGTCATGCGCACGCCCTGGTTCGCGAAGGCCGAATACGCGCTCGTCATCTCGAGCAGCGTGGACTCGGCGGAGCCGAGGGCGAGCGAGAGGTAGGGCGGATAGCTGCCGGTGAGGCCGAGCCGCCGCGCGTAGCCCACGACCTGCTGCGGCGCCCACCGCTTCGAGCGCCTTGACGGCGGGTATGTTGCGCGAGTCCTCGAGCGCGTGCCGCAGCGTGACCGGCCCTTCGAACTTCCGGTCGTAGTTGAGCGGGCGATACGGCGGCTGGTTGGGGCCGGCCACGTACGACACCGGCTCGTCGATGAACACCGTCTCGGCGGTGAAGCCCCGGTCGATGGCCGCCGAGTAGAGCACCGGCTTGAACAGCGACCCCACCTGCCGCCGGGCCTGCGTGGCGCGGTTGAACTTGCTGCGGGCGAAGTCGAAGCCGCCCACCATCGCGCGAATCTGGCCGGTACGGTTGTCGATGGCGATCGAGCGCGCCCTTCGACCACCGGCGCCTGCTCCAGCGTCACGCCGGTGTACTGCGCCCTTCTCGATCGCGCCGATTCCCACCTCGATGACGTCGCCCACGGCAAAGAGGTCCGCGGCGGCCGTCTTGCCGGGTCCACGCGAAGGCGCTGCGCGGCAGATCGACTTCGGCCGCGCCGATCCGGATGCGCGCCGGCCCGGCCGGGGTCTTGGGCAGCGCCATCACCACTGCCGGGACGATGTCGCCGGCGGCCATGGTCCGCGACCAGCGGCTGCGTGGTGAAGGTCTCGGGCGTCGCATTGGCCGCACGCACGGTCTGGCGAGGCTTGCGATAGACCCCGCGGCGCTTGTCGACGCGGCGCAGCCCGCGGTCCACGGCGCGCTCGGCGGCGCGCTGCAGAGGGATGTCGAGCGTCGTCTGCACCTGCAGGCCGGTCTCGTACAGCGCCGCCGCGCCGAAGCGCTGCTCGAGGTTCTTGCGGATGTCTTCGACGAAGTAGGCGGCGAACGAGCGCTCCGTCGTGCTCTGGCCGCGGAGCACGATCGGTTTCTGTCGCGGCCTCCTCGGCCGCCTGCCGGGTGATGAACCCTTCCTCGGCCATGCGCGGCAGCACGTAGTTGTTGCGCCGGGCCAGCGTGCGTTCGGGATTGACGAACGGGCTGAGGCGCGCGGGCGTCTGGATGATGGCGGCGATGGTGGCCGCCTCGTCGAGCGTGACGTCCTTGGCCGACTTGTTGAAATACATCCGCGCGCCGGCCTCCACGCCGTAGGCGCCGTGCAGCGGCACCTGGTTGGCGTAGAGCGCGAAGATCTCGCGCTTGGTGAAGCGGCGCTCGAGCTGTACGGCCAGGATCGCTTCGCGGATCTTCCGCTCGAGCGACCGTTCGTACACGCCGCCGCGCATGTAGGCGTTCTGCAGGAAGAGATTGCGGGCGAGCTGTTGGGTGATGGTGCTGGCGCCCGCCCGCTGGCCCGTGATGACGTCTTTGACCGCCGTCATGGCGATGCGGGAGATGCTCAGGCCGAAGTGCTGCTCGAAGTCGGCGTCTTCGGTCGCCATGATCGCCGACCGCAGCACCGGGGCGATGTCGTCGTAGCCGATGACGACCCGGCGCTCGGTCGCGAACTCCCCGATGACGTCGCCGTTGCCCGCCAGGATGCGGGTGATGGTGTTCGGCCGGTAGTTGTCGAGCGCGCTGATTTCGGGCAGGTCGCCGCCGTAGGCGAAGAGCACCCCGCCGACGGTGCCGAGCAGCGCCGCGGCCAGGAACAGGGCAACCACCGTGGCCCGCGTGGCCAGCTTGATGACGATTCGGGTGCCCGGCGGCCTGTCGTCCGGAGTGCTGCCCATCATCGCCAGTATACGGCCGAAGCGACCTGTGGGTCAGTGACTTAGCGGTGGTCCAGGGCCAGGCCGTTCGCGGCTCACTTTGACTGTCCGTCACTCAGATTTGATAATAGATGCAACCTAAACCGCCGCGAGGCTCGCCTCTCCGGCAGTGCCTTATGCCCGCCCTCCGGGCGGGCAGCGTTGAGCAGACCTGAGGACGCGAGAGTTCATGAGCAAAATCATCGGAATCGACCTGGGCACGACCAACTCCGTCGTTGCCGTCATCGAGGGCGGGGAGCCCGTCGTCATCACCAATCCCGAAGGCGGCCGGCTGACGCCGTCGGTCGTGGCGTTCACCAAGTCGGGCGAGCGCCTCGTCGGGCAGGTCGCCAAGCGCCAGGCGGTCACGAACCCCGAGAACACCGTCTTCTCGATCAAGCGCTTCATGGGCCGCCGCCACAACGAGGTGAGCGAGGAGATGAAGATGGTCCCCTACGACGTCGTCGCCGCGTCCAACGGCGACGTGCGCGTCAAGATCGTGGACCAGGACTACGCGCCGCCGGAGATCTCGGCGATGGTGCTCCAGAAGCTCAAGCAGGCCGCCGAGGAGTACCTGGGCCAGCCGGTGACGCGCGCCGTCATCACGGTGCCCGCCTACTTCAACGACGCGCAGCGCCAGGCCACCAAGGACGCGGGCAAGATCGCCGGCCTCGAGGTGATGCGCATCGTCAACGAGCCGACGGCGGCGGCGCTGGCCTACGGCCTCGACAAGAAGAAGGACGAGACGATCGCCGTCTACGACTTCGGCGGCGGCACCTTCGACATCTCGATCCTCGAGGTCGGCGAGGGCGTGGTGGAGGTGAAGTCGACCAACGGCGATACGCACCTGGGCGGCGACAACCTCGATCAGCGGATCATCGAGTGGATCGTCGCGCGAGTTCAAGAAGGCCGAGGGCATCGATCTCTCGCAAGGACCGCATGGCGCTGCAGCGCCTGCGCGAGGCGGCGGAGAAGGCCAAGATGGAGCTCTCCACGGTGATGGAGACCGACATCAACCTGCCGTTCATCACCGCCGACAGCACCGGCCCGAAGCACCTGCAGCAGCGGCTGACGCGCGCCAAGTTCGAGCAGCTGGTCGACGACCTGCTGCAGAAGACCGTCGGGCCGACGCAGGCAGGCGCTGACCGACGCCGGCGTCGACGCCGTCGAAGATCGACGAGGTCGTGCTCGTCGGCGGCTCGACGCGCATCCCGCGGGTGCAGCAGATCGTCAAGGACCTGTTCGGCAAGGAGCCGCACAAGGGCGTCAACCCCGACGAGGTGGTCGCGATCGGCGCCGCGATCCAGGCCGGCGTGCTCGGCGGGCGAGGTCAAGGACCTGCTGCTGCTCGACGTCACGCCGCTCTCGCTCGGCATCGAGACGCTCGGCGGGGTGATGACGACGCTGATCCCGCGCAACACGACGATCCCGACGCGCAAGAGCGAGACGTTCTCGACCGCCGCCGACAGCCAGACCGCGTGGAAGTGCACGTGCTCCAGGGCGAGCGCCAGCTGGCGCGCGACAACCGCACGCTCGGACCGCTTCCAGCTGGTCGGCATTCCGCCGGCGCCGCGCGGCGTGCCGCAGATCGAGGTGACGTTCGACATCGACGCCAACGGCATGATCAACGTGTCGGCCAAGGACATGGGCACCGGCAAGGAGCAGAAGATCACCATTACCGCATCGAGCGGCCTCAGCAAGGACGAGGTCGATCGGATGATGCGGGACGCCGAGTCCCACGCCGATGAAGACAAGAAGCGGCGCGAGGAGATCGAGACGCGCAACCGCGCGGATCAGGCCGTGTACGGCGCCGAGAAGTTGCTGCAGGAGATGGGCGACAAGCTCGCGGCCGGCGACAAGGCGGCGGTCGAGAGCGCGCGTCGCCGCGGTGAAGAGCGCGCTCGAGGCGAACGACACGGCGGCGATGACCCGCGGGATGGAGCAGCTCACGCAGGCGCAGCACAAGGCGGCGGAGGCGATCTACAAGCAGGCGGGCCCGAGCGCGCCGGGCGGTGCGCGGGCCGGGAGACGCGGGTCCGTCGGCGGGGGCCGCCGGCGGGCCGGCGGGTGATGGCGCCGGCGACGTCATCGATGCCGAGGTCGTCGAAGACGAGAAGCGCTGACGGTCGCGGTATGACCGGGACGTAGGAGCGGGACGAGGGTCGATGGATCTCTACGTGGTGCTCGGCGTGCGGCAGGACGCCAGCGACTCCGAGATCAAGCGCGCGTACCGCCGTCTGGCCCGGCGCTTCCACCCCGACATCAACCCCGGGGATCGCGACGCCGCGGCGCACTTCCAGCAGGTGCTCGAGGCGTACGAGACGCTGATCGACCGCGAGCGGCGGGTGCGCTACGACTCGGGAGAGGCCACGGCGCCGGCGGCCGAAGCCAGGCGAAGCGGATTCGAGGGCTTCGACTTCTCGTCGCGCGGGCCCGACTACTCGGCCACCTTCGGCGATCTGATGGCCGAGGTGCTGATGGAGCACGGCGCGCGGCGGCCCGCGGCGGCGCGGGGCACCGATCTGCACCAGGACGCGCGCATCTCGTTTGCCGAGAGCTTTGCCGGCTGCGAGCGTGCGCTCACGGTGACGAGGCGGGAGACCTGCCGCACCTGCCGGGGCGCCGGGGCCGCGCGCACGGCGCCGGCCCCCTGCGCACTGTGCCAGGGTCAGGGCGTGGTGCGCACGGTGCGCGGCCACATGGTGTTTTCGCGCAGCTGCAACGCCTGCGGCGGCACCGGGCAGCAGCCACGGCGTCCCTGCCCGGCGTGCGGAGGGGCGGGGCAGGAGGTGCGGACCGAGCACGTGATGGTGCGCCTGCCCGCCGGGATTGCCGACGGCGAGCGCGTACGGCTGGGGGGCAAGGGCGACGCGGGGCCGCACGGCGGGCCGGCGGGCGACCTGTATGTGACGGTGCACGTCGCGCCCGATCCCGAGTTCCGCCGCGAGGGGAACGATCTCCACGTGGTGATGCCCGTCGCCGTGCACGAAGCGGCGCTCGGCGCCCGGATCGAGCTGCCGGTGTTCGACGGCACGGTGAAGGTGCGGATTCCGCCCGGCACGCAGTCGGGTCAGCAGTTCCGGCTCCGCGAGCGCGGCATGGCGTCCACGCGCGGCGGCCCGAGGGGTGACCTCGTGGTCGAGGCCCGGCTGATGCTGCCGGCCGTGCTCGACGAGCGCTCGAAGGCGCTGCTGCGGGAGTTCGGGGACATCAACGGCGGTGCGCAGATCCGGCGGGAACCGCCCGCCGACGGCGCGCCGGACACGCAGGAGTAGGGGAGCTGACCATGGCGAAGAAGACCGAGCGTGGCAAGGCCTACTTCATGATCAGCGCGGTGTCGCAGAAGTACGACATCCATCCCCAGACGCTGCGTCTCTACGAACGCGAGGGCCTGCTGACGCCGTCGCGCACCGAAGGCAACACCCGGCTCTATTCGGAGGAGGACCTCGAACAGCTCGAGACGATCCTGTCGCTCACCCGCGAGCTCGGCGTGAACCTGGCGGGCGTCGAGATCATCCTCAACATGCGGCGCAAGATCGAGCGGATGCAGCTCGAGGTCAACGAGTTCATGGACTACGTGAAGCGCGAGCTCGCCCGCGGCATCGACGACTGGGAGCAGCGCCTCAGCACCGCGATGGTCAAGAGCGCGCCCACCGATCTCGTGCGCCGCGTCCGCACGTCGCCCGAGCCGCCGCGGCGCGAAAGCGGAAGACGCGCCGCGCCGGCTGAGCGACGCGGAACGCGGCGGTCGTGACGCTTGTCGGCTCAGGGCTCAGGCTCAGGCCTGGATGGCTGCTGCGCCCGAAGAGACGCTCGTTACAGCGTACGTTTAGGGCGAAAGACGCACAGGCTTGAGCCTGAGCCCGAGCCCTTCCAGTGTTACGATCGCGCCGTGTGCCCGCTCTGCGACGACACCGGATGGAAAACGATCGAGGTCGACGGTATAGCAGCGGGTCACGCGCTGCGACTGCATCCGCGAATCGGCCGGCGAGCGGCTGGTGCGCCGATGCGCGCATTCCGAACCGCTATCAGCACTGCACGTTCGCTAACTATCGTCACCTACAACGAACAGCTGACTACGGCGCGCGAGCACTGCGCCGCGGTTCGCGGAGCGTTTCCCGTCGTCGAGAAAGGCCTGTTGCTGCATCGGCCCGCCCGGCGTGGGGAAGACGCACTTGGCGGTGGCCGTGCTGCGCCAGGTCGATCCGCACGCGCGGAGCGCGCGGGCTGTTCTACGACACGCGCGAGCTGCTCAGCGACATCCGCAACACCTACGATCCGGTGAACCGCACCGCCGAGATGGACGTCCTCCGCCCCGTGATGGCGCCGACCTGCTGGTCCTCGACGATCTCGGCGCCGAGAAGACGTCACGACTGGGTCGAGGAGACGCTGAACCTCATCGTCAACACGCGCTACAACGAGAAGCGGACGACGATCTTCACCACCAATTACGACGACAACCCCGGACGTCACCGATCCCGACTCGCTGGTGTTCCGCATCGGCGTGCCGCATGCGCTCGCGGCTCCACGAGATGTGCGAGTTCCTGTATCTGGACGGCGCGGACTACCGGGAACTTCCGCCCAACGGCGGGGCCGACGATCTGTTGACGCTCTGGAAATGCGCAGCAAGGCGGCCCGCCGCCCGTCGCTGCCGGCCGCAGCAGGGGCAGGCGCGCGCCCAGCTGCGGCGAGCGCGACGGCAAGGCCGACCTGAAGTGGTCGGGCGGGCGCGCCGGCTCGTAGGCCGAGCAGTCCGCAGCGTGCTGGGCCTCTACGTTCACGTCCCGTTCTGCGCCGCCATCTGCAACTACTGCAACTTCAACCGCGGCCTCTTCGACGCCGGGCTCAAGGCCCGCTATCTCGAGGCGGTCATCGCGGAGATCCGCCTGCGCGCCCGCGGCACCCCGGCCGACACTGTCTTCTTCGGTGGCGGCACGCCATCGCTGCTCGAGCCCGCGGAGATTGGCCGCATCATCGCCGCCTGTCGCGAGGGGTTCGATCTCAGTGCCGATGCGGAGATCACGCTCGAAGCCAATCCTGAAGGGGTGACGGCCGAGAGCCTGGCGGGCTTTCGCGCCGCCGGGGTCAACCGTCTCAGCTTCGGCGTGCAGTCGTTCCGTGACGACGAGTTGGCGCGCCTCACCCGGCTGCACTCCGCGAGCCGCGCCCTCGACGCGGTGAAGGACGCGCGGGCGGCGGGCTTCGACAACCTCTCGCTCGACCTCATGATGTGGCTGCCGCAGCAGACCGTGGCGCAGTGGCTCGAGTCGGTGGACGCGCTCGTCGCGGTCGGCCCCGAGCACGCGTCGCTGTACATGCTCGAGGTGTATCCCAACGCGCCGCTGCGCGAGGCGATGGCGCGAGGGCAGTGGTCGGTGGCGCCCGACGACGACGTCGCCGAGATGTACCTGCAATCGATGGCGCGTCTCGACGGCGCCGGGTACGAGCAGTACCAGATCTCGAACGTGGCGAAGCCGGGCCGGCGCTCGCGGCACAACCTGAAGTACTGGACCGACGGTGAGTGGCTCGGGTTCGGCCCGGGCGCCCACTCGACCATTGATGGCATGCGGACGCGGAACGTGAGCGCGACCCCGGAGTACGTCGAGGCGGTCGGGCCGGGGGGGGCGCTGATTGCCGAGGCGCGGCAGATGTCCGCGCGTGAGCGGATGGAGGACGCGCTGTTCACCGGGCTGCGGCTTACGGACGGGGTCTCGGTCGAAGAGGTAGGGGCCCGGTACGGCGTGGATGTCTGGGCGGAGTTCGGCGCCGAACTTGAACCGTTCCGCGAATTCGGGTGGCTGATCTATGATGACGGCAGTCTGCGGCTCACCCGGGCAGGCATGCTGCTGGCACACGAGATCATGTCGGTGTTCGTGCGGCCAGCGGCAGGCCCGTCCGCGTGAACCTCTGTGTGTTTTGTGGGGCGGTACGTTAGGATGGCGGTCCTTACCCAGGAGGCTTGACGATGCGACGACTGTCCGGAGTGATACTGGCTGGCGCAATCCTGCTGATGCCGGCGCTTTTGCACAACGCGGGCGTGCAGGCGCAGGCCCCTCAGAAGCTCACGATGGACGGCGACCTCGCGTTGTGGAGCGTGGCTATCCGCCCGGACAAGACCGCCGACTTCGAGAAGATTCTCGGCAAGGTCAAGGAGGCGCTGGGCAAGTCCGACGGCGCCCGAGGCCAAGCAGCAGCTCGCAGGCTGGCGCGTGGTCAAGATGGCGAAGCCGATGCCCGATGGGAACATCATCTACACCCACGTGATCAACCCCGTGCCGGGCGCCGACTACAACATCCTGCAGGTGCTGTACGCGACCTTCACGGATCCCGTGGAGCAGAAGGAGCTGTACGAGTTGTATCGCG
Organism: uncultured Acidobacteriota bacterium; assembly: GCA_963731785.1. GTDB lineage: Bacteria > Acidobacteriota > Vicinamibacteria > Vicinamibacterales > UBA2999 > DASYRM01. The sequence goes on along the minus strand of CAVSWX010000017.1, from coordinate 260,168 downwards.
GCGCCTTCGCGGCGAACCTCGGCATCTCGACCGGGGCGGTCGCCGCCGACCTCTCGAAGTAGCGGACCCCCGGGTCCGGCGCATCGAGCCACGAGCGGAGCGTCCGTTCGTGGCTCTTGTTGTTTTCGGGCGGCGCCCGAAGCCGCCTGTGGAAGGGCACGATTCGATGACGAGCAAGTGTGGAGCCCCGAGCGGAGGCCGGACGCGGCGGCGCGCGGCGGCCGCGTTGATCGCCGTCGCGCTCGCCGCGGCCCCCGTGGCCGCGCAACAGCCCGCGGCTCCGGCGCAGCCGGCGCCCGGCACGCCGCGCCAGCCGGCGCCGGCTCCCGGGGCGCAGACGCCGGCGGTGCCGGGCGCGCGGCCCCCGGCGGTGGCGCCCGCCCCGACGGCGATTGGCGGCGCGCGTCTTCACGGCACCGGTCGGGCTGCTCTTCAACACGGTGCGTCCCGACAAGACTGCCGATTTCGAAAAACTGGTGGCCGCGGTGCGCGCGGCGCTCGAGGCGAGCACCGATCCCGCCATCCAGGGCCTGGCCAAGGGCTTGCGCTTCTACAAGGCGTCCGAGCCAGGGCCGGGCAACTCCGTGCTGTACGTGTTCATCGTGGATCCCGCCCTGCCAGGCGAGGACTACGGCCTGGGGCGGATCCTCTCGCAGGGCTCCACCGACACCGACGCCGCGGCGCTGCAGGAGACGTGGAAGCTGTATACGAGCTCGGTGACCGGCGGCGGCAGCCTGCTGAACCTCACGCCGATTCCCGAGGCCCCCGCCGAACCGGCGGCCGGTGAGAAACCCGCGGGGGCGGTGGGGCCTCCGTCCGAAACCGCCAAGCCCGGCGAGAAGCCCGCGGCGCCTTCGACGCAGAAGCCCTGACGGAGTGGTCAGGCAGGTCAGACCCGACCTCCGACCACCAGACCTAAAAGGCGAGATTCGCTCCGACGTACACGCGGTGCACTGTCGGATACAGCGGCTCGCCGCGCAGGCGGAACACGCGGTAGTCGAAGCGCGCGCGCAGCGGACCCGCAAGCCGCATCTTGACGCCTCCACCGATGTTGACCGGCGAACTGCGTTTCGCTGACGTCGCCCAGCTGTTCGCGGTAGCCGCCGCCGCCGCTGGTGAAGTACGGCTGGAAGCCGTTGATCGCGATCGGCGTCTGCACCAGGACGTTGCCCATTCCGGTGCGCAGCGACGGCGCGAAGTCCTCCGGATCCTCCCGCGTGTCGGAGTACTCGAACTCGAAGCCGAGCGACGAGGACGCCGCCGCCGAACGCAAACCCGCGCGCCTGCCGGGCCGAGGGTGACGTGGGGCTGCCGAGGAAGAGAGTGACATCGGCGAGCGCCTGCGACGCACAGGCGAGCACGAGGCCGAGTGCCAGGACGAGCCAACGGGCGGCGCGCATACCCCGATGATACGATCGGCGCCGGCATGGACTTCCGCCTCACGGACGAGCAGGAGCTGTTGAGGCGCAGCGTGCGCGAGTTCGCCGAAGCCGAGCTTCGACCGCACGTCCGCGAATGGGACGAGGCGCAGCATTTTCCCCGCGACGTCCTCGCCAAGTGCGCCAGCCTCGGCCTCATGGGCATCCAGTTCCCCGACGCCTACGGCGGCGCGGCGATGTCGTCCGTGGACTACTGCATCTGCATCGAGGAGCTGGCTCGAGTCGACCCCGCGGTCTGTCTCTCGATTGCCGCGCATAACGGGCTCGGAGCCGCCCACATCTTCCTGTTCGGCACCGAGGCGCAGAAGCAGCACTACCTGCTGCCGCTGGCGCGCGGCGAGCAGCTGGCGGCGTGGGGCTTGACCGAGGCCTCGTCGGGCAGCGACGCGGCGTCGATGCGCACCACGGCCGTGCGCGACGGCGATCACTGGGTGATCACCGGCACCAAGCAGTTCATCACCCATGGCCGCGACGGCGATCTCATCGTCGCGATGGCGGTGACGGCGCGGGGCAAGGGCTCGCGGGGCATCTCGGCGTTCATCGTCGAGCGCGGCACGCCGGGATTTCGTGCCGGCAAGAAGGAAGACAAGCTCGGGATGCGCGCCAGCGAGACGAGCGAAGTGATCTTCGAGAACTGCCGCGTTCCCGAGTCGCAGCTGCTCGGCGTGGAAGGCCAGGGGTTCATCAACGCCCTGCAGGTGCTCGACGCCGGCCGCATCGGCATCGCGGCCCTCGCCGTGGGCCTGGCCCAGGGTGCCTACGAAGCGGCGCGCGACTACGCCTTCGTGCGCACGCAGTTCGGGCAGAAGATCGGCACCTTCCAGAGCATCCGGGCGCGGCTCGTGGAGACCGCGACGCGCATCGAGGCGGCGCGGCTGCTCACCTACCGTGCCGCGGCGCTGAAGGACGCCGGCGCGCGCACGACCATCGAAGCGGCGATGGCCAAGCTCTATTCGAGCGAGATTGCCGTCCGCGCGGCCGAGGACGGCGTGCAGATTCATGGGGCTACGGCTTCGTGAAGGACTATCCGGCCGAGAAGTACTTCCGCGACGTCAAGCTCACGACCATCGGCGAGGGGACCAGCGAGATTCAGCGCCTTGTCATCGCCCGTCATCTGATGGCGGGCGACCGCGACGCCGGTGGCCGCGCCGCCTGACGCGCTCGCCGAGCGCGTCCTCGCCGGCGATCCGCGCGCGGTTGCGCGTGCGATCTCCCGGATCGAGGACGGTGACGCGGCCGAAGGCGCCGGCGCCGCGCTCGTCGGCGCGATCTTCGGCCGGACCGGGCGGGCCTTCCTCGTCGGCGTCACCGGCGCGCCCGGCGGCGGCAAGAGCACGATGGTCGATCAGCTGATCGCGACCATCCGCGGCGCCGGCCTGACGGTCGCGGTCCTGGCGGTGGACCCGACGAGCCCGTTCAGCGGCGGCGCGGTCCTCGGCGACCGCGTGCGCATGGGCCGCCATGCCGCCGACCGCGGCGTGTTCGTGCGCAGCATGGCCACGCGCGGCCACCTGGGCGGGTTGGCGCGCGCCACCGGCGACGCGGCGCTGGTGCTCGACGCGGCGGGATTCGACGTGATTCTCATCGAGACGGTGGGGGTCGGACAGGACGAGGTGGACGTGGCCCGTACCGCCGACGCCACGGTCGTGGTGCTCGTGCCGGGCACCGGCGACGACGTGCAGGCGATGAAGGCCGGCATCATGGAGATTGCCGACGTGTTCGTCGCCAACAAGGCCGACCGCGAGGGCATCGACCGCCTGGTGCAGTCGGTGGAAGCGGCGCTGTCGCTGCAGCCGGCGGCCCCCGGCGCCTGGACGCCGCCCGTGCTCAAGACCGAAGCGACGACGGGGCGCGGCATCGACGAGCTGTGGGCGGCGCTGCTGCGCTTTCGCGAGCGGCCGGCGGTGGCGGGCGGGGAGCGGCGGCGGCTGCGCTATCGCGAGCGGGTGCGGCAACTGGTCGGCGACGTGCTGCAGGCGCGCTTGGAGCAGGCACTCCCACCGGGCCTGTTCGAGCAGACGATCGAGGAGGTGGCTGGCCGGCGCACGGATCCCTATGCGGCCGCGCACGCGCTGGTCGCGCGCGCCGCCGCGGCGACGGGCGGCGCATGAAAGCCATCCTCGATCACGTCGGCATCGCGGTGGAGCGCCTCGACGAGGCGCTGGCCTTCTACCGCGACGCGCTCGGCCTCGACGTGGAGCGCCCGGAGGAGGTGCCGACGCAGCGCGTCCGGGCGCACATGCTCGACGCCGGCGCGGCATCGCTGGAACTGCTCGAAGCCACGGCACCGGACTCGCCGATTGCCGGCTTCCTGACCCGTCGCGGACCCGGCCTGCACCACATCACGCTGCGCGTGGAGGACCTGCGCGCGGCGCTGGCGCAGCTGTCCGCGCGGACGTACGGCTGATCGACGCCGAGCCGCGGCCCGGCGCGCACGGATCGCTGGTGGCGTTCATCCATCCGTCGGCGGCTCACGGGGTGCTGGTGGAGCTGAAGCAGGCGCCGCCGCCGGCACTGCGGCTGGACATCGGGTCGCTCTCGTGGGGCGACCTCACGCTCACCACGCTGCACGACGGTCCGTTCCGCCTCGACGGCGGCGCGATGTTCGGCGTCGTGCCGAAGCCGCTGTGGGAGAAGGTCGCCCCCGCCGACGATCGCAACCGGATTCAGCTGGCGATGCGGCCGCTCCTGGTCGAGGCGCCGTGGGGCCGAATGCTGGTGGACTGCGGCGTCGGCGACAAGATGCCGGAGAAGGCGCGCGACATCTATGCCCTCGATCGCACGCTGCATCTCGACCATGCCCTGGCCGACGCGCGGCCTCGATGCGGCCGCCATCGATTTCGTCCTCGCGACGCACCTGCACTTCGACCACTTCGGCGGCGCGACCGTCCGCGGCGCGCACGGGCTCGTGCCGCGCTTTCCCCGCGCCCGCTACCTGATTCGAGACGCCGAGTGGGAAGACGCCACGCACCCGCACGAGCGCAACCGCGCCAGCTATCTCCAGGACGACTTCGTGCCGTTGCGCACCGCGAACGCCGTGGACTTCTTCACGGGGGATGTCACCGTGAAGCCGGGCGTGCGCGTGGAGCGCACCGGCGGCCATACCGGCCAGCACCAGATCGTCTACGTCGAATCGGGCGGCCGGACGGCCGTGTTCGTCGCCGATCTGATACCCACGACGGGCCACCTGCAGGACCCCTGGGTGATGGGCTACGACCTCTTTCCCATGGAGACCCTGGCCTTCAAGAAGCGGTTCATCCGCGAGGCCATCGACCGGGAGTACCTGATCTTGTTCGAGCACGACCCGCAGGTGGCCGCCGGCATCATCCGCGAACGCGAGGGCAAGCGGTGGGTCGAGCAGGTGCTGTAGACTAGCCAAGGGCTTACCACGCTGGAGAATGCCCCTGCGCCCTTGGCTAGCCTACGCTCTCTCTTTCGCGCGCTTCGCGCGCGCCGACCGTCATGCGGATTGGCATCTGAGTGCCAGACGCACCTTCAAGGCCGCATAACGGTCTAGCGAAGCTGGTATGGAAAACGTTCGCATCGGGATCATTGGTGGCAGCGGCCTGTACGACATGGCCGAGGTGACGGACCGGACCGAAGTGGCCCTGACCACGCCGTTTGGCGACCCGTCGGGCCCCTACGTCGTCGGCACGCTGCGCGGCCAGCGGGTGGCGTTCCTGGCGCGGCACGGCGCCGGACACCGGCTGCTGCCGAGCGAGCTCAACTTCCGCGCCAACATCTTCGGCCTGAAGCAGCTCGGCGTGGAGTTCATCCTCTCGGCCAGCGCCGTCGGCAGCCTGAAAGAGGAGCTCAAGCCGCTCGACATCGTGATTCCGGATCAGTTCATCGATCGCACGACGGGCCGCATCAGCACGTTCTTCGGCCAGGGCCTCGCCGCCCATGTCGGGTTTGCGCACCCCTTCTGCGCCCGGCTCAGCGACGTGGCGCACGCGAGCGGCCAGGCCGCCGGCGCCACCGTCCACAAGGGCGGCACCTACGTGTGCATGGAGGGGCCGCAGTTCTCGACGCTGGCCGAATCGCGGCTCTACCGGTCGTGGGGCGCCGACATCATCGGCATGACCAATCTGCAGGAGGCCAAGCTGGCGCGCGAGGCCGAGATCTGCTACACCACCATCGCGCTCGTCACCGACTACGACTGCTGGCATCCGGACCACGATTCGGTGACCGTCGACCTGATCATCGCCAACCTGACGCAGAACGCGAAGACCGCGCAGGCGATCATCGCCAACGCCGTGGAGCGGCTGCCGTACGCACGCACCTGCGAGTGCGCCAGCGCGTTGAAGTTCGCACTCATCACCCGCCCCGACGCGGTGCCGGCCAGGACGCTGGTCGATCTGGCGCCGATCGTCGGGCGGTATCTGCCCACCCAATCCTCGAGGACCGCTGAATGAGCAATCCGCAATTCGATGTCACCGCGATCGGCAACGCGATCGTGGACGTGCTGGCGCAGGCCGACGACGCCTTCCTGCAGAAGCACCAGTTGCCGAAGGGCGCGATGAACCTCATCGACGCCGATACGGCGGAACGCCTCTATTCGGACATGGGTCCCGGCAAGGAGGCGTCGGGCGGCTCGGCTGGCAACACCATTGCGGGCATCGCAGCCCTCGGCGGCCGCACCGCCTACATCGGCAAGGTGGCGAAGGATCAGCTCGGCGACGTCTTCACCCACGACCTGCGCGCGGTCGGCGTGGCCTACGATACGCCGCCGCTCGTCGGCGGGCTGCCCACGGCGCGCTCGCTGATTCTCGTCACCCCCGATGCGCAGCGGACCATGCAGACGTTTCTGGGCGCCACCACCCAGCTCGGGCCCGAGGACGTGAACATGCAGTACATCACCGGCGTCGAAGGTGCTGTACCTCGAGGGCTATCTCTGGGATCAGCCGCGCGCCAAGGAGGCGATGCGCAACGCCGCCATCGCGGCGCACAAGGCCGGCGTCAAGGTGTCCTTCACGCTCTCCGACTCGTTCTGCGTCGCCCGGTATCGCGCCGAGTTCCTCGAGCTGGTGGACAAGCACGTGGACATCCTGTTCGCCAACGAGCACGAGATCCTGTCGCTCTACGAGGTGGAGAACTTCGACGACGCGCTGCAGAAGGTGCGCGGTCACTGCGAGATCGCGGCGTTGACCCGCAGCGAGAAGGGCTCGGTGGTCCTGCGCGGCGACGAGGTGCACGTGATCGACGCCGTGCCCGGGGTCAAGGTCGTGGACACGACCGGCGCCGGCGACGCCTACGCGGCCGGGTTCCTCTACGGCTACACGCAGGGCCTCGACCTGGCCACGTGCGGCCGCCTCGGCGGCGCGATGGCCGCGCAGGTCATCGCCCAGTACGGGCCGCGCGCCGACGTGAAGGACGTGAAGGCGCTGGCGCAGAAGGTGCTCGGCTAACGGTTCCGTGTGCAGGTCGGCCGGTTAGCGGAGCTGGGCCGGTAAAGCTTGTTACCTGCCTACCGGCTCACCGGCTTACCCGGCTTGACGCGTTCGGCGGCGCCGTCCCGGTTCCAGGTTGGGCAGGAAGTACGTCAGCAGCCCGATCGCCGGCAGGAACGAGCAGATCGTGAAGACGAGCTCGATGCTGGTGGCGTCGGCGAGCACGCCCGAGCAGCGCCGCGCCGACGGCGCCGGCGCCGAAGGCGAAGCCGAAGAACAGCCCCGAAATCGTCCCCACCCGCCCGGGCACGAGCTCCTGCGCGAAGACCACGATCGCCGAGAAGGCCGACGCCAGGATGAGGCCGATCACCACGGTGAGCACTTCGGTCCAGAGCAGGTTGGCGTAGGGCAGCAGCAGCGTGAACGGCAGCACGCCGAGGATCGACACCCAGATCACGTACTTGCGCCCGATGCGGTCGCCGACCGGGCCGCCGATGAAGGTGCCGGCCGCGACCGCGCCGAGCAGGATGAACAGGTGAATCTGCGCGCTCTGCACCGAGACCCCGAACTTGTGAATCAGGTAGAACGTGTAGAAGCTGGTGAGGCTCGCCAGATACACGTTCTTCGAGAACACCAGCGCGACCAGGATGGCGAGCGACCGCAGCACCCGGCCCTCGGGCATCCCGGCGGCGCGGTGCACGGCGCGGCCGCGACGCCTGTTCGACGAGGTGCGCCTTGTACCAGGACCCGACCCGCGCCAGGATGGTCATCGCCGACGAGCGCGGTCACCGCGAACCACGCGATGCTGCGCTGGCCGTTCGGGCAGGACGATGAAGGCGGCGAGCAGCGGCCCCATCGCCGACCCGGCGTTGCCGCCCACCTGGAAGAGCGACTGCGCGAACCCGTGCCGGCCGCCCGAGGCCAGGCGCGCCACGCGCGACGATTCGGGGTGGAAGATCGACGAGCCGATGCCGACGCACGCCGCCGCCACGAGCACGAGGCCGAACGAGGGCGCGAACGACAGCAGCACCAGGCCGGCCAGCGTGAAGGCCATGCCGATCGCGAGCGAGTACGGCTTCGGGGCCCGGTCGGTGAAGTAGCCGACGACCGGCTGCAGCAGTCGACGCGGTGGCCTGGTTGGCGAACGTGATCAGGCCGATCTGCCCGAAGTCGAGCGCGTACGAGTCCTTCAGAATCGGGTAGACCGCCGGGATGACCGACTGCATCAGGTCGTTGAGGCAGGTGGCACAGGCTGATCGCACCGAGGATGCCGAGCGCGGTTTCACGAACGGCGGGCCGGGGTGGAGCAGCGGCGTCGGCGAGAGCGGGAGGTGTAGCCACGAAGACAATCCTGAAGGCGGCGGCAGCGCCGCCGCTCCGGACAGTGTACGCGGCGCAGCGGCTTGCCGCCAACCGGCGGCCTGCACTTCAATAGCGCTGATGCGCGTGCGTGTGCTCGTCGCGGCGCTCGCGGCCGCAGCGGTGGCGTGGGCCGCGCTCGTCGTCTTCGCGCCGCGACCTGCCGCCGGCGCTCGCGGCGGCGGTGTACGCGTTCGGCGCGCTCGTCTGCCATCAGCGGCCCGAGCGATCGTTCCACTGGGACGGGGCCCAGTTGGCGGTGTGCGCGCGCTGTACGGGCATCTACCTGGGCGCCTGCGTGACCGCGGTGCTCGCCTTCGCTGCCGCCGCGGCTGTACGCGCCGGACGCGATCCCCGCGCGGCATCTACGGAACTGGCTCGCGGTGGCGGCGCTCCCGACGGCGGTGACCGTCGCGTGTGAATGGGCGGGATGGTGGCATCCATCCGCACAGGTGCGCGCCGCAACGGGTCTCGTGCTGGGCGCGGCCGCCGCGTTCGTGGTGGCTGCCGCGCTCGCGAGACGTCCTGAACGTCCCGCGTGAAGACAACGGCCTCGATGTCCAGGCTCACCGGTCTGAAGCAGAGCCTCGCTGCGGTACACTACGGCGAATGCCAGCCCCGAGCGGCCGCACCACGCCAGCCGCCAACCCGTATCTAGTGTGCGCCGCCGCGTGGGCCGTGCCCGGAGCAGGGCACCTGTGGCTCGGCCGCTACCAGAAGGGCCTCACGCTGCTCGTCGTGCTGCCGCTCATGTTCGCCGTCGGGCTGTGGATTCGCGGCCGCATCTTTCCCTTCCAGTTCGACGATCTGCTCGTCGGCCTGGCGGCGATTGCCGACCTCGGCATCGGCCTGCCGTACTTCGTCGCCAGGCTGGCCGGCGCCGGCGCCGGAGAGGTGATCGCGATCACCTACGAGTACGGCAACACCTTCGTGATCGTCGCGGGCCTCCTGAACATGCTCGCGGCGCTCGACGCGTTCGACATCGCGATGGGCCGCAAGTGATGGACACCACCAGTCACCTCGGCCTGCTGGTCGCTGTTCGCGGCGTTCGTCTCGATCGCCTTTGCCGTGCTCATGCGCGACGAGCCGAGAGAGCAGTTGACGTTCGGCGCCAAGTTGTTCGGCACCTTCGTCGGATCCGCCGTCCTCCTCGGCTGGCTGCTGTATCCGCTGCCGCTCTGAGCCAGGAACCCGCACAATGAGCTGGCGCGCGGCGCTCAGGTCGCCGGCGGGGCTGTGGGGGCCCGTCGTGGCCTACATGGCTCTCATCTTCATCCTGTCGAGCCGGACCGATCCGCCGCTGCCATCGCAGCTCTCCGACATGCAGGGCCATTCGATCGGCTACCTGGGGTTGACCGTCACGATCGGCCGCGCGCTGGCGGGCGGCGTGGCGTCGGGTGCGACGCTGCGCGCGGCGGCCGGGGCCTGGGTCATCGCCGTCGCCTACGGCGGCGAGCGACGAGTGGCATCAGTCCTTCGTGCCGGGCCGCTCCGCCGACGTTGCCGACTGGTTCGCGGACGCCGTGGGTGCGCTCGCCGGCGCCGGCGCGTGCTGGGCGTGGGGTATAATTCGTGCTCGCGCCGATGTTTGACAACCTGTTGCCACCCGTCGCGGGCGCGTGCGGCCCGATGCCCGCACCGGCCGATCCGGCGCTCACGGAGCGCTGAGCGTGGAGGAGTGGCAGGGCGCACAGCGGGCCGCCGGGTGCCGGTTCGCCATCGTCGTTTCCCGTTTCAACCCTGAGATCACCGCCGGCCTGCTGGCCGGCGCGCGCGAGGCGCTGATCGAGGCCGACGTGCAGCGACGAGGACGTCATCGTCGCTCCGGGTGCCCGGGCGCCTTCGAGCTGCCGCTCGCGGCGCAGCGCCTGGCCGAGAGCGGACGCTTCGACGCGGTCATCTGCCTCGGCTGCCTGATCAAGGGCGACACCATGCACTTCGAGTACATCGCCGAGGCCGCGACCCGCGGGATTGCCGAGATCAACCTCGCGACCGGCGTCCCGGTGACGTTCGGCGTGCTGACGACGCTCACCGACGAGCAGGCCGAAGTGCGCTCGCGCCCCGGCGCCGGCAACAAGGGCCGCGAGGCGGCGCAGGCCGCCGTCGAGATGGCGACGCTGCTGCGCACTCATCGATCGGAGGTCCCGACGGCATGAACGCGCGCGTTCCCCGGAAGACCACCGTCCCGATTGCCGAGCGCCACCGCGGGCGCGAAGCCGCCGTGCAGATGCTCTACCAGTGGGAGGTCGGCCGCCTGCCGCTCGACGAGGTCGGCCGCGTGTGGCGCGCGATGACCGACGAGGCCGACCCGTTGCCGGCCGAGCTCGCGGCGTTTGCCGCCTCGCTCGCCGAGGGCGTGGTCGCGCACGTCGCCGAGCTCGACCCGCTCATCTCGGAGGCCGCCGCCCACTGGCGCATCGAGCGGATGAACGTCCTCGATCGCCTGGTCATGCGTCTGGCGGTCTACGAGTTCCTCTACGAGCGCGACACGCCCGCGACGGTGATCATCAACGAGGCGCTGGAGCTGGCGCGGGCCTTCAGCTCCGACGAGGCGGTGCCATTCGTCAACGGCGTCCTCGACGGCATCCGGCGGCGACTGGAACGGGCATGAGCGGCGAGGGGGAATCCGATCAGATCGTCCAGCGGCGCGCGAACCTCGAGGCGCTGAAGCAGCTCGGCGTCGACGTCTATCCGCACCGCTTCGACACCGCGGCGACGATCCGCGCCGTCGTGGCCGCGCATGGCGGCGATACCGGGGAAGCGCTCGACGCCACGCACGTGCACACCCGCGTGGCCGGCCGCATTCTCGGCGTCCGAACGTTCGGCAAGGCCAACTTCCTGGTGCTCTCCGACGGCGCCGCCGCGCCTGCAGGTGTACGTGCGGCAGGACTCGGTGCCCGAGCTCGCGTTCAAGATCTTCAAGCTGCTCGATTTCGGCGACTGGGTGGGCGTGGAGGGGCGCCTCTTTCGCACCAAGACCAACGAGCTGACGGTGTGGGCGCTCCTCGCTGACGTTCCTCGCGAAGTGCCTGCTGCCGCTGCCCGAAAAATTTCACGGGCTCACCGACGTCGAGACCCGCTACCGCCAGCGCTACCTCGACCTGGCGGTCAATCCCGACTCGCGCAAGGTGTTCGAGACCCGGAGCCGCGTGATCTCGTCGATCCGGCAGTTCCTGCTGGCCCGCGGGTTCCTCGAGGTCGAGACGCCGATGATGCAGTCGATTGCCGGCGGCGCGCTGGCGCGCCCGTTCACGACGCACCACAACGCGCTCGACATTCCGCTCTACCTGCGCATTGCCCCCGAGCTCTACCTCAAGCGGCTGACCGTGGGCGGCATCGAACGCGTGTTCGAGATCAACCGTAACTTCAGGAATGAAGGCATCTCGACGCAGCACAACCCCGAGTTCACGATGCTCGAGTTCTACTGGAGCTATGCCGACTACCGCGACCTGATGGCGCTGACCGAGACGATGCTGGCCGAGACCGCGCAGGCGGCGCTCGGCACGCTCGAGGCGCCGTTCGGCGAGCACGTGATCTCGTTCCAGGCGCCGTTCCGGCGCCTGTCGCTGCGCGAGGCCGCGGCGGCGGCGGCCGCGGCCCGGCTCGGGGACACCGTCGACGCCTCGGCGTTGCGCTCGCGCGAGAGCGCGGCGGCGCTGGCGGCACGGCTGGGCGTGGCGGTGGAGCCAGGGGCCGGCGCCGGGCGCATCGCGGCGGCCTCTTCGAAGCACTGTGCGAGGACGACCTGGTGCAGCCCACCTTCGTCTACGATTTTCCCACCGAGGTGTCGCCGCTCTCGAAGCAGAAGGCCGACGATCCCGACACCGTCGAGCGCTTCGAGCTCTACATCGGCGGGTTCGAGGTGGCCAACGCCTTCAGCGAGCTCAATGACCCGGTCGAACAGCGCACGCGGTTCGAAGGGCAGCTCGCGCAGCGCGCCGGCGGCGACGACGAGGCGCACGCGATGGACGAGGACTACATCCGCGCCCTCGAGTACGGCCTGCCGCCGACCGGCGGTGAAGGCATCGGGATCGATCGGCTCGTGATGGTCCTGACCAACAGTCCGTCGATCCGTGACGTCATCCTGTTTCCGTTGATGCGGCCGCGGTAGCGCCGGGACGCAGAGCCTCCATGCGGTTCGAGCTGTTCGTCGCGCTTCGCTACCTGCTCGCGCCGCGGCGCCAGGCGCGCGTCTCGCTGGTGTCGATGTTCTCGACGATCGGCGTGGCGGTGGGCGTGATGGCGCTCATCATCGCGCTGGCGCTGATGACCGGCCTGCAGGGCGAGCTGCGCGCGAAACTGCTCGGCGCGGTGGCGCACATCTACCTGTCCAAGGACGCCGGGTTCGCCGACTACCGGGCCGACGTGGCGGCGCTGCGCAAGGTGCCGGGCGTGGTCGGCGCCGGGCCGGCCATTCTCGGCAAGGCCCTCGTGTCCACCGCACGGGCCGACGCGTTCATCACGGTGAAGGGAATCGACCCGGCGCTCGAGGTCGACGTGACCGACATCCAGAGGCGCGATGCGGAAGGGCCGGATCCAGGATCTCGATTCCGCGGACGGACGCCGACGGCGTCGAGGACCGCCCGGGCATCCTGCTCGGGCAGGACCTGGCGGGGCAGCTCGGCGTGTCGGTCGGCGACACCGTGACCCTCCTGACGCCGCAAGGCACGCTGTCGCCGCTCGGCGTGCTCCCGCGGTCGGTGCTGGTACGCGTGGCCGGCATCTACGCCCTCGGGCTGCTCGAGTTCGACACGGCGTACGGCCTGGTGTCGCTCGATTTCGGCGAGCGGCTGCTGTCACGGGCGGAGCCGGATCTGATTCAGATCCGCGTCGCCGACCTCTACGAGGCGCCGGCCATCGCCGAGTTGATCGAGCGCACGCTCGGCGCCGGCTATCGCGCCCGCGACTGGGCCGAGCATGAACCAGTCGCTCTTCTCGGCGCTCTGGCTCGAGAAGATGGGCATCTCGATCGCCGTGGCGCTCATCATCATCGTCGGCGCCCTCAACATCATCTCGTCGCTCATCCTGATGGTGATGCAGAAGAGCCGCGACATCGCCATCCTCAAGACGATGGGCGCGTCGGCACGCAGCGTGATGACGATCTTCATCGCGCAGGGGACGGCCATCGGCATCGTCGGCACCGACGATCGGCAGCGTGGGCGGCCTGGCGCTGTGCTGGATCCTCGACCACTACCAGGTGGTCCACATTCCGATCGACGTCTACCAGGTGCTCGTACGTGCCGTTCATCGTGCTGCCGCTCGACTTCCTCATCGTCGTGGCCGGCGCGGTGCTCATCTGCTTCCTGTCCACGATCTACCCGTCGCGCCAGGCCTCGCGGCTCGATCCCGTGCAGGCGCTGCGGTTCGAGTGATGCCGCTCGTTCGCGTCGAGGGACTGAACAAGTACTACGCGGCCGGCGCGGCGCGGCTGCACGTGCTGCGCGACCTCGCGCTCGACGGTCGAAGCCGGCGAGATGGTGGCCGTCGTCGGCGCGTCGGGCGTCGGCAAGAGCACGCTGCTGCACGTGCTCGGCGGCCTCGATCGCGCCGATGGCGGCGCCGTGGAGGTGAGCGGGCAGTTGCTCGGCGCGGTGAACGACGCCGCGCTGGTCGCGTTCCGCAACCGCCAGGTCGGGTTCGTCTTCCAGTTCCACCATCTGCTGCCGGAGTTCACCGCGGTGGAGAACGTCGAGATGCCGATGCGGATCGCCGGCCTGCCGCTGGCCGAGGCGCGGACCCGCGCCATGGACCTGCTGGCCCGCGTCGGGCTGCGCGGAGCGCGTCGAGCACCGCCCGAGCATGTTGTCGGGCGGCGAGCAGCAGCGCGTGGCGGTGGCGCGCTCGCTGGTGATGCGGCCGGCATTGCTCCTGGCCGACGAGCCCACCGGCGACCTCGACGAGCCGACCGCCGAGTCGCTGCATGGCCTGCTGCGCGAGATGCACGCCGAGCACGGCCTGACCTCGGTGATTGCCACGCACAACCCGAAGCTCGCGGAGGCGTGCGACCGAGTCCTGCGGCTCGAAGGCGGCCAGCTGCCGGCGTGATCGACGCCGGGCAGGCGAGTGAGGCGGGTGGGGCCGCGGCCACGGACGCGGTGAGGCGGGTAAGAGCGTTCTTGTCAGACCTACCAGGCCTTACCGCCCGAGCGAGCGAAGCGAGCCCTTAGGGAGTGCGCCGGGCGGGATCGGCTTCGGGTTCGGCGGGCACGTCGGCCGGGTCGCCGTCGTGGCTGCCGTGGCGCGCGAGCACCGTGAGGAGCGCGTCCACCGACACGGGCTTGGGGATGAAGCCGAGCACGCGCAGCCCGTGGGTGCGCGCCACGCTTTCCATTTCGCGCTGGGTGTCCTCGTCGGCGCCGCTCGAGATGACGATCGACGGCGTGAAGCCTTCGTCGCTGACCTGCTTCAGGAACTCGATGCCGTCCATCTCCGGCATCAGCAGATCGCAGACGACGACGTCGATCGCCTGCGCCCTCGCGGAACGCCTCGAGCGCCGAGCGGCCGTTGGTGGCCCAGAACAGCGGACCGATTCCGGCGCGGGCGAGCAGGCGCGCCAGGAACTGCCGCTGCAAATCGTCGTCGTCGACGACGAGCACGCTCAGCGAACCGCTCTCCAGGTCGCCGTCAATCCGTCTGTCCACGAAACCGCCTTCTGAACCCGGGCCGGACGCCCCGCGTCCGGCCCGATCTGTGATTAGACCACAGCACGCGGCCAGGGGGGAGTCCCAGAACGAGGCGGCTCGCGCTGCGGCCGACCTATGTCGGCGTCGCGGCGTTCAGAAAGTCGCTCACGCGATGCCACTCGCGCTCGAACTCGGCCAGCACCAGCCCCGGGTCGTCCACGCAGCCGTCGCGGGCCTGGCGCTCGAGCCGCTCGCAGACCGCCGCCAGGGATGAGGCGGCGACCAGCCGGGCGAGCCCCTTCATCCGGTGAGACGCGTGGCGGATGGCGGTGCAGTCGCGGCGCGCCAGCGCGTCGCGCAGGGCCGCCGCCTCCTTCACGCTCGCGGTGCGGAAGCCGGCCAGCATCTCGGCTTCGAGCGCGGCGTCGCCGTCCATGATGGCCCGCAGTTGCATGCGGTCGATGGGCGCGCCGTCAGTCGACCGGCGGCGGGAGCGGTCGCTCCGGCTGAAGCGGCCGCGCACCTCCGTGGCCCGGTCCACCCAGGTGCGCAGCACGCGTTGCACGGTGGGCAGCGCCGAGGGCTTGGCCAGCACGTCGTCCATGCCGGCGTCGTGGCACGCGGCGATGTCGTCGGGCATCACGTTTGCCGTCCAGGCGACGATGGGAATGTGCTCGCCGGCGCCGGCCTCGGCCTCGGACTGGCGTACCGACCGGGCGAACTCGAAGCCGTCCATGCCCGGCATCTGGCAGTCGGCGAGGATGAGGGCGTATTCGCCGTGGGCGAGCATCTGCAGCGCCTCTTCGCCATCCGAGGCCTGCTCGGCTTCGTAGCCCAGCGCCGCCACCTGCCGGGCGAGCACCGCCCGGTTGAACTCGTTGTCGTCCACCACCAGGATGCGGCGCCGATCGCCGCCCGGCCGGCCTGAGCCAGGGGGCAGGGCCGGCAGCACCATGCTCTCGGGGGCCTGGGCCTCGGCGATCGCGTCCGACGCGATTTCGAAGTCGAGGCTCGAGCGTGACCGTGGTGCCCCGGCCCAGCTCGCTCACCAGCGCTGAGGCTGCCGTTCATCAGCTCGCCGAGGCGGCGAGAGATGGCGAGGCCGAGGCCGGTGCCGCCGCGGTTGCGGGAAATGGGCGCCTCGGCCTGCACGAACGGCTGGAACAGCCGGTCGTGGTCCTCGGCCGAGATGCCGATGCCCGTGTCGGCCACGACGATTTCGATGCGCTGCCGCTCGCTGGTCGTGTCGAGGACGCGGGCGCGGATCGACACGGTGCCGGTCTCGGTGAACTTGACGCCGTTGCCCACCAGGTTGAAGAGCACCTGCCGCAGGCGCACCGGGTCGAAGAGGAGGCGCGGCGCCAGCTGGCTGTCGGCATGCCACTCGAGCGCCAGGCCCTTGCGCCGGGCGCCGTCGGCGAAGGTCAGCGCGACGCTGCGAATCAGCTCGCCGATGGACGACGGGGCGGGCGCAAGCGTCAGGTGGCCGGCTTCCACCTTCGACAGGTCCAGCACGTCGTTGAGGATCTGGAGCAGCGACTGCGACGAGGCGTTGATGACGCCGAGCATGTCGCGGTGCTCGCGGTTGGTCGTGGAGATCTCCAGCAGTTCGACCATCCCGAGGATGGCGTTCATCGGCGTGCGAATCTCGTGGCTCATGGCCGCCAGGAACGCGCTCTTGGCGCGGTTGGCCGTTTCGGCGGCGTCGCGGGCCTCGCGCAGCGTGCGCTCGGCATCGATGAGCGACGAGATGTCGACCCAGTAGCCGTTCCACACCGCATCGCCGCCGGTGCCGAGACGGCTCGCGACGCTGCGGCTCCACACCACGCGCCCGTCCTTGCGCAGCACGCGGAACTCGTGCGACCACTCGAGCGCGCCGCCGGTGATCGCGGCGCGCAGGCTCTGGAGAAAGGCGCGGCGGTCGTCCTTGACGATCGCGGCGAAGACCAGGCGCGGCGCGCGGATGATCGCCTCGCGGCCGACGCCGAGCAGTTCCAGGACGCCGGCGCTGAGGAAGTTGAACCGGACCCGGCTGCCGCCGGACCACTGGAACTGGTAGACGGCACCCGGCAGGCCGTCGGTGACCTCGCGGAGGCGGCGCTCGGCCGCCACCATCGCCTCTTCGGCGTGCTTCCGCGCGTCGATGTCGGCGTTGGTGCCGGTCATGCGCTTGGCGCGCCCGTTGGCACCGCGCTCGGTGACCATGCCGTGCGACTGGATCCACTTCCAGCGGCCGCTGACCGTCCGCACCCGGTGCTCGACCAGGTATTCCGGCCGCTCGCCCTTGAGCGCGGCAAAGGCCGCGGCGGTAATTCCGGGGAGATCGTCCGGGTGCACCAACGCGATGAGCGACGCGATCGGCACCACGACGTCGCGGCGCTCGGTGCCGAGAATCGCGCCCCAGTCCTCGCTGAGGAAGACGCGCCCGGCCTCGACCTCGAGGTCCCACAGCGCGAGCTTCGAGCCGCGGAGGGCCAGGCCGAGGCGCTCGCGGACGATGGCGAGCTGGGTTTCGGCGATCTTGCGCGTGGTGACGTCGCGGAAGATGCCGCGGGTGACGAGCGGCGCGCCCTCCTGGATGTGCGCGCTGACGTTGCCTTCGAGCACCACGCGGCGGCCGTCCTTGCACAGCATCGTCACGTCGAAGGTGCCCACCTGCTCGCCGCGAATCAGCCGCAGCAGCAGCCCCTCCAGGATGGCCGCGTCCTCGGGCGCCACGACGTCGAAGAGGTTCAGTTGCTTGAGATCGTCGTCGGTGTATCCGAGGAGGCGCTTCCACGCCGGGTTCACCTGGACGAAGCCGCCCAGCGCGTCCACGCTCTGCAGGAGGTCGGTGCTGTTGTCGAAGATGGTGCGGAAGCGTGCCTCGCTCTCCCGCGCCTGCGCTTCGAGGCGGCGGCGGACGATGACCTCGCCGCTCAACTCCGCGGTGCGGTGCTGCACTTCGACGGCGACGGCGATGCTGAGGCCGGCCTCGGTGAGCACGAAGAGTCCGGTGAGGAAGGTGAGCAGGACCGCGCCGGCCAGCATCAGCCGCCCGTCGCGCGTCTCGCCCGGCAACAGGTCGGGGCGCACCGGCGCGAGATCGAGGCGCCACGCGCGCCCGCCGAACACGACGGGCAGGCTGACCCGCAGGCTGGCGCCGGCGCGCGCCGGCGTGCCCTGCATGAAGATCGGCACGGACTCGGCCGGATCGCTCACGTCCACGAGCGACGCCGCCAGCCGCAGCGTGGCCGCCTCGCGCGCCAGATTCTGGGCGATGCTGTCGATCGGCAGCACCGACATCGCGAACCCGCGCAGGGTATCCTGGCGCGCCGCCACCGTGGGCGCCGCCTCGGCCCCGCTCACGCGTGTAGACCGGCACCACGGCAATGACCGCGCGGGTCTGCCGGTCGCCGGCCAGGGTGACCGGGGCGGTCACGGTGGCCTGCCCCGTATCCCGCGCGCGCGACATCGCCGCCCGGCGAACCGGGTCGGTCGAGTGGTCCAGCCCGCGCTCGGTGTCGGCGGTCAGCCGCGGCTCGACGTAGAGAGTCGGGAAGTACTCCGGCCGCGGACGCGCCTCAATGAGCGCGCCCGACTCGGTCGGCTCGAGGATGCGGAACCGTTCGCCGCCGGCGCTCGCCGCGGCCTCGAATGCCGCGCGATCGACCTCGGCCACCCGCGGCACCCATTCGAGCGTGTGCACGCCGGGCGTGAGCGTCTGAGCGGCGAATGCGGCGAACTGGCGGCTGTCGATGCGCGGCGCCAGGGTCAGCAGCCGTTCGACCAGATGGAGGTTCGTGATCTGCGAGTTGAGCTGGACCTGCAGCTCGTTCTCGATCGCCGCCATCTCGCGCGAGGTGTGCTCGCGGCGTGAATCCTGCGTCGCGCGGTGGGCGACGGCCACGAGCACGCCCACCACGATGAGCGGAATCGCCAGCCGCGCCACGAGCCCGAGCCGCCGCGGCCGTGCCTCGGGAAACGCCAGCAGCGTGAGCGGCACGAAGAACAGCACGCCGATCGAGTCGCCCATCCACCAGGTGAACCAGTTCGGCCACACCTCGTCGAGCGGGAGATCCCCCGATAGCCATCGCGCGCCTACGCCCACGCTCGCCGACGCCAGGCACGACACCGGTCCACTCATCAGCAGGAACGGCACCGCGCTGCGCACGCTGGTGAGCACGCGCCCGGAGCGGAGCACCGGGCGGGAGAGGCTGGCACAGAAGAGCGCCTGCAGCGCGACGCCGCCGGCGATCGCCAGCGAGACGGCGATATCGTCGGCCGTGCGAGTGGTGCCGGGCATCTCCGCGAGCAGGAGATCCGAGAGCCACCAGTTGAAGAGGAACGAGCCGATGAGCACGCCGGGCCAGAGCCGGGGGCCCCAGACGAGCAGCGCCGCGGATCCGATGCCGGCCGCCGGCCAGATCGAGCTGGCGAAGCCCGGTTCGAGGTCGAGCAGGAACCCGACCCGCGCGGCCGCGAAGTAGGCGGCCGCCACCGCCGGCAGACGCCACCACAGGCTGCGCAGCGAGGCCAGCGGCATCGGACCGGCCGTCTGCAGCGCCACGAGATCGCGGGGCGCGGGGCTGTCTTCCACGAGCTCCTCGGCTGGGGCTAACGCACGCCGGCGACGCGGGGTTTCCCCATCAATCCGAGGCCGATGGATCCGATGGTTTCGGGCATGGATGGCAGTATAGTCACGGCGAGGTCGGATGTTCGAACGCTACACCGAGCGGGCGCGCCGGGCGCTGTTTTTCGCCCGGTACGAGGCATCGCAGCTGGGCGGATCCCTCATCGAGTCGGAGCACATGCTCCTCGGGTTGCTGCACGACGGCGGAGGCCTCGCCGCCCGGATTCTGAACCGGGCCGGCATGGGCCTCGACGGGCTTCGCGCCGAGGTCGGGAAGACCACCGCCGGTCAGCCGAGAGTAGCCACGCAGGTGGAGATGCCTCTGTCGGCGGCCTGCAAGGCGGCCCTGCAGCGGGCGGCCGACGAGTCGCTGGCCGCGAAGGCCCCGCACATCGGCACCGAGCACCTGCTCCTGGGGCTTCTCCAAGAAGCCGACAGCCTCGCGGCGCGGCTGCTCGAGGCCTCGGGTATCACCCTCGACACCGTGCGCGGCGCGATTGCCGACCGCCCGGCACCCCCCGCGCGTGAGCCGCACGTGGTCCTCGTGCAGGTGACGATCCGGCCGGAGATGCGGGCGCGGTTCGAAGAGGCGCTGCTGCACAATGCGCGCGAGTCGGTGCGCCTCGACCCCGGGTGCCTGCGCTTCGACGTGAGCCAGGACAAGGACGACCCCGCGAAGTGGGTACTGTACGAGGTCTACGACAGCCCCGACGCGCACGCGCTGCACCGCCGCTCGCCCCATTTCCTGACCTACGACGCGGTGGCCTCCGAGGCCGTCATGGAGAAGACAGTGGCGAAGTGCGCGGGCCGGCACCTGACGTAGCACGGCGGTGTTGGGGCATCCACCGAAACCTAACGAGCGTCAGGACTTAACCGGGAGGCCCGATTGGCGGCCCGCCGGGTTTGCCCTATAATGACCACTAGAGGTTCACGTTTCCATCCCAACCTCTAGGCAGGCCTGATGTTCGAACGGTACACGGAACGCGCGCGCAGGGTGCTGTTTTTCGCTCGTTACGAGGCCAGCCAGCTTGGCAGCATGTCGATCGAAACCGAGCACCTCCTGCTCGGCCTGATCCGCGAAGGAAAGGGGCTGACGAGCCGGATCTTCGCCCGCTCGCACCTCTCCCTGGAAAACATCCGAAAAGAGATCGAAGGCCGGACGGTGTTCCGGGAAAAGGTCTCCACCTCGGTGGAGATGCCGCTCAGCGCCGAGACCAAGCGGGTGCTGCAGTGCGCAGCCGAGGAAGCCGACCGCCTGCTCCACAACTACATCGGCACCGAGCACGTGCTGCTCGGCATCCTGCGCGAAGAGCGCTCGGTGGCCGCGTCGATCCTGATGGAGAAGGGGATGCGCCTGCACACCGTGCGGGAGGACATCGTCCAGCTCCTGAACGAGAAGACCACGCTGTCGCGCGGCAAGGAGACGCCGCTGCTCGCCGAGTTCAGCCGCGACCTCACCGAGGCGGCGATGAAGAACTCGCTCGATCCGCTCGTGGGCCGCAGCTACGAGATCGAGCGCGTGCAGCAGGTGCTGTGCCGCCGCACCAAGAACAACGCCGTGCTCATCGGCGAGCCCGGGGTCGGCAAGACGGCGATCGTCGAGGGCCTGGCGCAGAAGGTGGTCTACGGCGACGTGCCGCACTTCCTCGCCGACAAGCGCATCCTCGCGCTCGACATCTCGCTGATCGTCGCGGGCACGAAGTATCGCGGTCAGTTCGAAGAGCGCCTCAAGGCGATCATGAAGGAGCTGACCGAGAACCCGAACATCATCGTGTTCATCGACGAGCTGCACACGCTCGTCGGTGCGGGTTCGGCCGAAGGCTCGCTCGACGCCGCCAACATCCTCAAGCCGGCGCTCTCGCGCGGCGAGATCCGCTGCATCGGCGCGACCACGCCGGCCGAGTACCGCAAGTACATCGAGAAGGATCGCTCGCTCGAGCGCCGCTTCCAGGCGATCAAGGTCGATCCGCCGGCGGAGAAGGAAGCGATCGAGATCCTGCTCGGCGTCAAGGATCGCTACGAGCAGTTCCATCACGTCGAGTACACCCGCGAGGCGATCGAGGCGGCGGTCTACCAGTCGAGCCGCTACATCACCGACCGGTTCCTGCCCGACAAGGCCATCGACCTGCTCGACGAGGCCGGCGCGCGCGCCAAGCTGAAGGAAGCCGGCTACAGCGAGGAGTTCGGCGAGATCAACAAGAGCATCCGCGTCGCGGTGGAGCGGATGGAGCAGGCGGTCTCGCAGAAGGACTTCGAGACGGCGCAGAAGGCGCGCGAAGAGGAACTCTCGGCGCGCGAGAACCTGGCGTTCGTGCGCGAGCGCTTCGACGTGAAGTCGAGCGCGCGCAAGGTGATCGTCGGCCGCCCCGACATCGACGAAGTGGTGTCGAAGTGGACCGGCGTGCCGATTACGTCGATCAACCAGGACGAGAGGCGACAAGCTGCTGCGCATGGAGTCGGATCTCCACAAGCGCGTCGTCAGCCAGGAGAAGGCGATCTCGGCGGTGTCGCGGGCGATCCGCCGGTCGCGCGCCGGGCTCAAGAACCCGAGCCGCCCGGTCGGCAGCTTCATCTTCCTGGGCCCGACCGGCGTCGGCAAGACCGAGCTGGCGCGGGCGCTCGCCAACTTCCTGTTCGGCAGCGATCACTCGCTCATCCGCTTCGACATGTCCGAGTACATGGAGAAGCATTCGGTGTCGAAGCTGATTGGCTCGCCGCCCGGATACGTCGGCCACGAAGAAGGCGGCCAGCTCACCGAGAAGGTGAAGCGCAGCCCCTATTCGGTGGTCCTGCTCGACGAGATCGAGAAGGCGCACCCGGACATCTTCAACATCCTGCTGCAGGTGTTCGAGGACGGTCACCTCACCGACGGCCTGGGGAATCGTGTCAACTTCAAGAACACGATCATCATCATGACGTCGAACATCGGCGCCCGCTTCATCCAGAAGAAGGCGTCGCTCGGGTTCCAGGGCAGCGACGCGGGCGCGATCGAGAAGAACGTCAGCGAGATGGTGCTCGGCGAGGTGAAGCGCACCTTCAATCCCGAGTTCATCAATCGCGTCGACGAGATCATCGTCTTCGAGGCGCTCACCGACGACGACCTGCGCACGATCACGGGCCTGCTCGTCGATCAGCTGAACGCCAACCTGGCCGACCGCCGGATGAGGATCAAGGTGGCGCCCGAGGTGATCGACTGGATCATCGACGTCACGTGCAAGGACCGGTCGTACGGCGCACGGCCGCTGCGCCGGGCCATTCAGCGCCACGTGGAAGACCCGCTGTCGGAGGAGCTGATTCGCGGCAACCTGCGCGACGGGGAGGTGGAGGTTTACCTCGAGGCCGGCCAGATCGCCTACCGGCCGGCCGGCGAGCTCACGGGCGGGCGCCAGCTCGTCTAAGTATTCAGCCGGCTTCCAGCCGGCCGATTCCAGCGCCCGGCTCGTCCAAGAAGACAGTCCCGGCCCGGCCCCTTGCGGCGGCCGGGAACGGGCGGCCGAAATTCTGTAAACTCAATGGGATCGCTACAGGCAGGGCAGTGCCCCGGCCGCGACGGCCGGGAGCTGGATTCGGGTGCCGGTGCGGGGATCGTGGAGTGTGATGGGTAGATTGATTTCGGGCCGCCTCGCCGTGGCGCTGGCTGGCCTCGCGCTCGCCGCCGTGCGGCGATGGCCCGGCCGCCGTGCAGGCCCAGGCCCTTCCGCCCCGCGTCCGAGGCGTCGCGCGGCCCCGCGCCCGAGGCGCCGCCGGCCCCGCCGCGCAGGTCCCGGGCGTGCTCACCACGACCGCCGTGCGGCAACCAGCTCGCGGCGCCGGCGGCGCTCCCGCCGCCCGGGTCGCCGCCGTTCGTCTGGATCCTCGAGCCGTGCTTCGACCGGCAGGGCAACGCGTCCACGATCGAGAACGAAACCTACATGTATTACATCAAGCTCCGGCCGAGCCAGCCGTCGCAGGGCATCTTCGTGCCCTACAACGAGGCGACGGAGCAGACGATGCTGGCCGACTTCAAGGCGCTCTGGGGCACCAACTTCCTCGAGGACCTCTCGATCGAGGTCAACGACTTCACGTTCGACAACGGCGCCGTCGGCAAGATCGTGACCTACCGCATGGAAGAGCGCGAGCGGGTCAAGATCGTCGACTACCAGGGCAGCAAGCAGATCGATCGCACGAAGATCGACGAGAAGCTGCGCGAGCTCAACGTCGAGCTGCGGCTCGACTCCTTCCTCGACCAGGGCACGGTGCGGAGAGTCGAGGGCGTGCTGCGCTCGTTCATGGCCGAGAAGGGGTTCACGAACGCCGAGGTGAGCCACACGATCACGCCGGTGGCGGGCGGGCCCAAGCTGGTGAACGTGACGTTCCTGGTGAACGAGGGGCCGAAGATCAAGATCCGCAGCATCGAGTTCGTGGGCAACGATGCCATCGGCGACGGCACCCTCCAGCGCAAACTGAAGGAGAACAAGCCGAAGGGCATCATTTCGTTCATCACCGGCAGCGGCACCTACAAGGAATCCGAGTACGAAGCCGACGTCGAGCGCGTGGTCGAGTACTACCAGAACCATGGCTACGTGCGCGCCCGCGTCGGGCAGCCCGAGCTCAAGACGCTGGAGAACACCAAGGACGGCAAGACGCGCTGGATCGAGCTGCGCATTCCCGTCACCGAGGGGCCGCGCTACCGGATCGGCGAGCTGGGCTTCTCGGGGAACACGCTGGTGAAGAGCGAGGCGCTGCGGCCGTTCTTCGAGCTCGAAAAGGGTGAGTGGTACAGCCGCAAGAAGCTCGAGGATGGGCGCCGGAAGTCGCAGGAGATCTACGGCGGCGCCGGCTACATGGAGTTCACGGCGTTTCCGGACATCGCGTTCAGCGACGATCCGACCGTCGAAGACACGATGGCGGCCCAGGTTCCCGAATTCCTGCGCGCGCCCCCCGAGACCAAGGGCGAGGGCGCCAAGCCGGCGCCGGTGGCCGACGTGACGATGCGGATCGAGGAAGGGGCGCAGTACTTCGTCAACCGCATCACCTTCACCGGCAACACCACGACGCGCGACAACGTCATTCGCCGCGAGATGCGCCTGCTCGAAGGCAGCGTCTTCAGCACCGAAGCGCTCAAGTTCAGCGTCCGCCGGCTCAATCAGCTGGGCTACTTCAAGAACCTCGAAGGCAACGACAAGGACATGAAGGTGGAGAAGACGCCCGGCAAGCAGAACGCCGTGGACGTCACGCTCAAGTTCGAGGAACAGAACCGCAACCAGCTCACCTTCGGCGCCGGCGTCTCGCAGTACGAGGGCATCTTCGGCCAGCTCGCGTTCCAGACCTCGAACTTCATGGGCCGCGGCGAGAGCCTGACGCTGTCGATGACGGCCGGCGACCGGTCGCAGAACTACCAGCTCGGGTTCACCGAGCCGTTTCTCTTCGATCGCAACATCACCGGCGGCTTCGACATCTACAAGCGCTCGCTGCAGTACGTCGGCTACTACACGCAGAAGTCCACCGGCGGCAACCTGGTGTTCGGGTTCCCGGTCGCCAACTTCAGCCGCATGTTCTTCAACTACTCGTACGAGACCACGAGCATCGGCGATCTCAACGAGGCGCTCATCGACCAGTCGTGCCTGCTGCGGCCCACGGGCTGCTCGATCATCTCCTCGGTGGGAGACCTGTCGCAGCTGACGCCGACCCAGGTCGACATCCTGCGCCGTAACCCGTTCGTCTACGACTCGCTGCTGGTAGGGCAGGGCGGGGAGCGCTCGATCAGCAAGGTCGTCCCGAGCTTCGTCCACAACACGGTGGACAACCCGATCTTCCCGTCCACCGGGCGCCGCCTCACGGCGTCGATCGACCTGGCGCTGGTCGGCGGCAACACCCAGTTCTACAAGCCGCGCGTCGAAGGCATCATGTTCTTCAAGCACACGTCGCGGACCTCGGTCGGGTTCCGCGCCCAGGCCGAGTACATCGCGCCGGTCGGCAACTCGTCCTGCGTCGTGGTTCCGCCGGCGCTCGTCTGCACCCCGGCGCTGCCGATCTTCGAGCGCCTGTTCCTCGGCGGCGAGTACAGCGTGCGCGGCTTCGACATCCGCTCGATCGGCCCCACCGTGCCGGGATCGCCGATCGTGCTCGGCGGCAACAAGAGCCTGCTGTTCAACGCCGAGTACATGTTCTCGATTGCCAGCCAGGTCCGGATCGTGACCTTCTTCGACGCCGGTCAGGTGCGCAACTTCGGCGAGAAGTTCGTATGGACGGAAGATCATAACGCGGACGTTCCCGATCATTCCGCCGCTGGTCGATCCGTTCGCGAGGAGCGGCCTGATCGATCCGAACGGATCGACGACCCGCACGGAAGTCGTCGGCCAGGCCAGCGCGTTCAAGACCTCCACGGGTGTCGAGCTGCGCTTCTTCATGCCGGTGCTCAACGTGCCGTTCCGCCTGATTTACGCCTGGAACCCCTCACGAGCCGGAGTGCTCGACAACGACCTGGAGCCGGCCAAGGACAAGACGTTCCGGTTCGCGGTCGGCACGACGTTCTAGGACCTTGTCGGCTTAGGGCCTCGAGCCTTTGGCCTTGGATACTGGCTGGGCCCAGGTAAGCGCTTCGGCAGGCCAGAGCCTAAAGCCCAGAGGCCAGAGCGCACCAAGTCGTCAGAAGTGCGTGATGGTGAACTGGTAGCCGACGGCCTGCGTCAGCTTGCCGACGTCGTAGACGCGGATGCAGTAGTTGCCGGTGGCCGTGGCGTTACCGGTGGCGCGAGGCGCCGCTCGTCGCGTTGTCGTTGGCGATCACGATCTGGCAGGCTGACGCCGTTCCAGGTGCCGATGCTCACGCCAATCACCGCGTCGGCGGGCTCGAGCGCAGCAATCCGGACCACGACGGTGCCGGCGGTCCCGACGACGAAGGGCTGTGTGACGGCGCCGTTGACGGTCAGGGTGCCATCGAACGTCTCGGTGACCGCGGTTGGCGGCGGCCCGGTGGGGCCGCTGGGAGTCGAGTTGTCGCTGCAGGCGCTCACGGCCAGCGCGGCGACCAGCAGAGCGGGCACCCAGAGGGCGCGTACGGAACGGTCCAGGGACCCGGGGCGAACAGGATGATGCATTCGAATGGATGTCTCCGGCGCTGGCAGGCGCAACTCCTCGATCTTACTTGGCGGGTACGGCTGGAGTAAAATCGTCATCAGTCCATTGGACGCGTTTTCGTGGTGGCGGGCCTTGGACGCTCGCCTGGTGGTACAGAAAGGACCGACGTTGATGAGAGTGTTAGCCGTGGCCCTGGCGGTCAGCATGCTGCTGGCGGCATCCGAGACCCGCGCGCAGCAGGCCCCGCCCCGGCCGGCAGGTCAGGCCCCCGCGCCTGCCCCGCGGCCCGCAGCGCCGGCCCCTGCCCCGGCCCCCGCCGTGCCGGCGGCGCCGCCGGCCCGTTTCCAGGACGGGTTGAAGTACGCCTACGTCCGCATCGACCGCATCGCCGCGGAGTCGAGCGAGGGCAAGGCGCTCAACGAGCGCGTCAAGGCGCTGAACGACCAGAAAGTGCGCGAGCTGAACGAGAAGAACAAGGCGCTGCAGTCGGCGCAGCAGAAGCTCGACTCGGGCGGCAACGTGCTGAACGACACCGCGCGCGCCCAGCTGACGGCGGAAGTCGAGCGGCAGCAGCGCGACATCCAGCGCTTCACCGAGGACGCGCAGCAGGACCTGCAGGCGCTGCAGCAGCAGCTGCAGGAAGAGTTCACGCGGAAGCTCAATCCGGTGCTCGACAAGGTGGCCAAGGAAAAGCAGGTGCACATGGTCTTCAACGCCACCGAGAGCGGTCTCGTGTGGGCCGATCCGACCATGGACCTGACGTCCGACATCATCAAGGCGCTCGACTCGTCGGCACCGGCAGCGCCGGCGGCGACGGCCAAGCCCGCCGCACCGCCCGCGCCGGCGCCCGCGGCGACGACCAAGCCCGCCGCACCGCCGGCGCCGGCGCCCGCGGAAAAGTAGCGCCGCTCGTGCCGTTCGTGCAGGCAGGCCTGCGGCCGGTGCGGCCGCAGGCGGGCAGTCTTCCGGCGCCGTCGGGGCCTTCGGTCTCCGGCGGCGCAGGCGTTTTCGTGACCACGTGACCGCACCAGACGCCGCTTCGTCTCCCGATCTCACGGCGCTCCTGCCGCGCCACGCCTACCGCTATCCCGCTCGCCTGGTCGACAAGATCGTCGCCTACGAGCCGGGACGCCGTCTGGTCGCCATCAAGCAGGTCACGGTCAACGAGGAGTTCTTCCAGGGGCACTTTCCCGGGCTGCCGCTCATGCCCGCGGTCCTGCAGATCGAGTCGCTCACGCAGGCCGCGTCGGCGCTGGTACTCGAGCACTGCGGGCTGCCGACGGCCCGGGTGGCGCTGCGCGGCATCACCGGCGGCAAGTTCCGGCGCGGCGTCGTGCCCGGCGACCAGCTTCGGCTCGAGCTGGCGCTGCAGCGGATGCGCGCGCGGCTGGCGATCGTGCGGGCCGCGGCCTACGTCGGCAGCGACGTCGTGGCCGAGGCCACGCTGCTGCTGGCTGTCGACCCGGGACCCGCGACGGTGCATCCCACCGCGATCGTGCACGCCGGTGCCCGAATCGGCCGGGGGTCGACCGTGGGCCCGTACTGCGTGATCGGGCCGGACGTGACCATTGGCGAGCGGTGCCGGCTTGGCGCCTCGGTCGTGGTGGACGGCATCACCACCATCGGCGACGAGACCGAGATTTTCCCGATGGCGTCCATCGGCCTGGCGCCGCAGGACCTGAAGTACCACGGCGAGCCGACCCGGCTGACCATCGGACGGCGCAACATCTTCCGCGAGTTCGTGACCATCAACCGGGGCACCGAGGGCGGCGGCGGCGAGACGCGGATCGGCGACGGCAATCTGTTCATGGCCTACGTGCACGTCGCACACGACTGCCGCGTGGGCAGCGCCACCATCTTCGGTCCGCACGCGACGCTGGGCGGCCATGTCACCGTGGACGACTACGCCAACGTGAGCGCCGGGTCCGCGGTGCACCAGTTCTGCCGCGTCGGACCCTACGCGTTCATCGGCGGCTACTCCGTGGTGACGAAGGACGCGCTGCCGTACGCGCGCACCATCGGCAGCCGGCCGGCGCGCGTGTTCGGCGTCAACAGCATCGGGCTGTCACGTCGCGGGTTCACGCCCGACACCATCAGCCAGCTCAAGCGCGCCTATCGCTACCTGTTGCAGTCGAAGTTGAACACGAGCCGGGCGCTCGCGGCGATCCGACGCGACGGCAGCCTCACCGCGGACGAGGTGCGATCGCTCGTCGACTTCATTCGCACGTCGAAGCGAGGCGTCATCCTGCGGCGGCCGACCCGGCGCGCCGAAGAGCTCGTGGCGGAGGAATAGCGCCGCCATGCGTCTCGGCCTGATCGCCGGCAACGGGACCTTCCCGTTCCTCGTCCTCGCCGCGGCCCGTGCCCAGGGACACGAGGTGACCGTCGTCGCCGCCAAGGAAGAGGCCTTCCCCGAGTTGAATGGCGCCGCCACCCGGCACGGCGCCGCGATTCACTGGATCTCGCTCGGACAGCTCGGCACGTGCATCCGCCTGCTGCAGGACGCCGGCGTCACCCACGCGGTCCTGGCCGGCCAGGTGAAGCACGCCAAGATCTTCAGCGGCGGCATCGTGCCGGACCTGACCTTCCTGTCGGTCCTGACCCGGCTGACCACGCGGAACACCGACGGCCTGATTGGCGCGGTGGCCGACGTGCTCCTCGATCGCGGGATCGAGCTCATCGACTCGACGTCGCTGCTCACCCCGCTCCTGGCGCGGGCCGGCGTGCTCGGCGCGCGCGCTCCGAGCGACGACGAGCGTCAGGACTTCGAGGTCGGCTACACCGCGGCGGACGCGATTGCCGGCCTCGACGTCGGGCAGACCGTGGCGGTGAAGACGCGGGCGATCGTCGCCGTCGAGGCGATGGAAGGCACCGACGAAGTGATCAGCCGGGCTGGACGGATTGCCGGCCCCGGCGTGCGGGTCGTCAAGGTCGCCAAGCCGAAACAGGACATGCGCTTCGACGTCCCGGTGATCGGCATCGCCACCATCGAGGCCATGCGCGCCGCCGGTGCGACCGCGCTGTCGGTCGACGCCGGCAAGACGCTGGTGCTGGACGGTCAGGCCGTGTTCGCCGCCGCCGATGCCGCCGACATCGCCGTGTTCGGACGGGCGCGTGCCTGACGGCGTGCCGGCGGCCGGCGACCGCCGCCTCCGCGTCGCGGTGATCGGCGTCGGCCATCTCGGTCGGCATCACGCCCGTTTGCTCGCCGCCATGCCCGGCGTGCAGCTCGTGGGTGTCGTGGACACGGCGCCGGGGCGCGCCGCGGAGATCGCGGCCGCACACGGCACCGCCGCCCACACCGACTGGCGCGAGCTGCGAGGCCGTGTCGATGCGGTCACCATCGCGGTGCCGACCGAGTCGCATACGGACATCGCGCTGGGCTGCATCGACGCCGGCGCCGCGGTGCTGGTGGAGAAGCCGCTGGCGTTCTCGGTCGCCGACGCCTCGCGCATCGTCGACGCCGCGGCGCAGCGCGGCGTCCTCTGCGCGGTTGGACATTCGGAGCGCTTCAACCCGGCGGTGGCTGCCGCGCTGCCGCACATCGCCGACCCGCGCTTCGTCGAGGTCCACCGCCTCGGGGCCTTCCCCGATCGCGGCCTGGACGTGGACGTGATTTTCGACCTGATGATCCACGACCTCGATCTGTTGATGACCGCCGTCGGGTCGGAGGTCGTGGCGATCGAAGCCGTCGGCGTCAACGTGCTGACCCCGAAGACCGACATCGCCAACGTCCGGCTGCGATTCGCGTCGGGCTGCATCGCCAACCTCACCGCCAGCCGCATCAGCCGCGACCGGGTGCGGAAGGCCCGCTTCTTCCAGCGCCGCTCCTACGTGTCGATCGACTTTGCCGCGCGCGAGGTCGAGGTGTACCGTCTGGTGGCGGGGGACGGGCGGCCGGCGATCGACGGCGGCCGCCTCGAGGTGGCCAACGACGAGCCGCTGCGCCGCGAGCTCGAAGATTTCGTGCACGCGATCCGCGACGGCCGCGCGCCCGGCGTCACCGCCGCGGCCGGCCGCGACGCGCTGACGCTCGCCACCCGCGTGGCCGAGGCGATGGGCGGGAGCTAGGAGCAGGACATCGATGATTGCGGCCTCACCCTTCGATCAGTATCTCGAGCGGATCGCCGGTGGACAGGACCTCGAGGCGTCGGCGATCGCGGAGCTCGCCGCGAGTCACGACATCCTTCCGGCCGGCATGCTCGCCGACGCGCTGAAGCGGCGGCTCCACGGCACCGCCGTGACGTTCCTGCGGGTCGCCATGTGTCCATTCGATCGGTCGTTTGCCGACGCCGTCCCGCCGGCGGCGGGGGAAGTGCGCATCACCGGCGCGCCGGAGACGCTCGACATCGCCGAGGCCGCCGTCGGCAGCGCCCGGGCGATGGCGGGTGCGCGCACGGTCACCGGCTTCACGTGGGCCGACGTGGAGCGGCTGGCCGGCGATGGCGGCGCGGGTGGTGAGCGTGCTCACCCGTCTCAAGGACGCTGGGCTCGACGGGATCGCAGAAGTGGCGGTCGATACGCTGCAGGACCGTGCCGCGGTGCTGGAACAGCTCCGCAAGGGCGGCTTCTCGCGCGTGCGGCTCCATCTGCACAAGCCGATCGCCGGCGACCGCGCGGCGTTCTGGCTCGAGGTGGGCGAGCTCCAGCGCCGTTTCGGCAGCATCGAGTCGATCAACCCGCTGCCGCTCTCGCTGAGCGCGTTCAAGCCGACGACCGGCTACGAAGACGTGAAGGCGGTGGCGATTGCGCGACTCGCCGCGCCGCAGGTGCCGCACATTCAGGTGGACTGGCTGCGGTACGGCCCGAAGCTGGCGCAAGTGGCGCTGACCTTCGGGGCCGACGACGTGGACGGCGTGTCGGCATCCGATGCGGCGCCCGAAGGGCGGCGCCGTGCGCCGATCGAGGAGATCCGCCGCAACATCGAGGCGGCCGGCTTCGAGCCGGTCGAGCGCGGCGGGCGCGGCGCGCCTGCATGAGCGTGCGCATCGGGGCGGTCGGGTATCTCAACGCCCGTCCGCTGACCTGGGCGCTCGATCGCGAGCCGGCTCGATGGCGGATCCGCTACGACCTGCCGGCGGTGTGCGCCGAACTCCTCCAGACCGGCGCCGTGGATCTCGGGCTGACGCCGTCGATTGAATACCTGCACGCACCGGACTACAGGTTCGTGCCCGGAATCGGCATCGGCTCGCGCGGGCCGGTCACGTCGGTCGCGCTCTTCTCGACCCGGCCGATCGCCGAGGTCCGGACCATTGCGCTCGACACCAGCTCGCGCACCTCGGTGGCGCTGACGCGGGTGCTGTGCCACGACTGGTTCGGCATCGCGCCCACCTTCGTGCCGCAGGGGCCGAGCCTGGAGGCGATGATCGCGGCGCACGACGCCGCCCTGCTCATCGGCGATCCGGCGCTCGAAGCCGACGCGGCGGCGCTCGGCGTCACGAAAATCGACCTCGGCGAGGCCTGGACGGCCATGACCGGCCTGCCGTTCGTCTACGCCGCCTGGACCGGACGGCCTGGCGCGGTGACGCCGGACGACGTCATGGCCCTGCAGGCGGCACGCGACGAGGGACTGGCCAATATCGAGGCAATTGCCGCGGAATACGCCGGCGCGGCGGGGCCGCGCGCGGCCCGGGCTGCCGCGTATCTAAGGGATAATGTGCGCTACGGGCTGGGCGCCGACGAGGCCGCCGGCCTGCGGCTATTCCTGGATCGGGCCGCGGCGCTCGGGCTGGGACCGACGCGCGACCTGGAGTTCTTCTGAACGCATCCGATGAGCATTCAGCAGCTGGCAGACAAGGTGGCGGCGGGGGGCCGCGTCGACCGGACCGAAGCGCTCGAGCTGTACCGGCACGCGCCGACGACGCTCCTGGGGCGCCTCGCCGACGGCATCCGCGCCCGCAAACATCCGTCGCGGACCGTCACCTACATCATCGACCGCAACGTCAACTACACGAACCTGTGCGTGGCGCGCTGCAACTTCTGCGCGTTCTACCGCACGGTCGGGTCGACGGACGGCTACGTGCTCGGCTTCGACGAGATCCTCGCGCAAGATCCAGGAGACGATCGATCTGGGCGGCAACCAGCTGTTGCTGCAGGGCGGCCACAATCCCGATCTGCCGATTCAGTGGTACGAGGACCTGTTCCGGACGATCAAGGCGAAGTATCCCGACTTCAAGCTGCACGCGCTGTCGCCACCCGAGGTCCTGCACATCTCGCGGCTCAACGGGCTGCCGACGCGGGAGGTCATCGATCGGCTCATCGCCGCCGGCCTCGACAGCATTCCCGGCGGCGGCGCCGAGATCCTCGTCGACCGCGTTCGCAAGGCGCTCAACTGCTACTCGAAGGCGTCGTCGGACGAGTGGATCGACATCATGCGCGAGGCGCACCAGGCCGGGCTGCGCACCACCGCCACGATGATGTACGGCACCGTCGACACCGACGAGGACCGCATCGAGCACATGATGCGGCTGCGCGACCTGCAGGACGAGACCGGCGGCTTCACCGCCTTCATCACCTGGAGCTACCAGCCCGAACACACCGAGCACGGCGGCTACGAGGCCACCGGCGTGGACTACCTGCGGACGCTCGCGCTGTCGCGCATCGTGCTCGACAACTTCGACAACCTGCAGGCGTCCTGGGTGACGCAGGGCGGCAAGGTGGGGCAGTTGAGCCTGGCCTACGGCGCCAACGACATGGGCAGCGTGATGATCGAAGAGAACGTCGTGCGGGCCGCGGGCGCCAGCTACTGCATGGATGAAGTGGAGATCGTCACCAACGTCGAGGCGGCCGGCTTCGCCGCCAAGCGGCGCAACATGCACTACGAGATCCTGGGCGATCCCGTCTTCCGCGAACGCGACGTGCCGCGACTGCTGTCGCTGGCCACGGCACGCGCCGACGGCGACACGTCGGTGCCCGAGGAGCTGAAGAACTATCCGGCGCGCAGCCGCGCCGGGAAGCAGCTCCGGCTTGCGCAGTAGCTTTGCGGCCGGCTGGGTGCTGCCCATCGCCGGGGCGCCGATCGTCGGCGGCTGCGTGACGATTGAACGACGGCCGCGTCATCGGGGTCTCGGCGGAGCGGCCGGCCTGATGCGGTCGACCTCGGCCGCCGCGTGTCTGCTGCCGGCGCTCGTCAACGCGCACACCCACCTCGAGCTGTCGTATCTTCGCGGCCGGATTCGCGTCGGGCCGCCTGCTTCACCGACTGGGTGCGGCCGCTGCTGGCCGCCAGACGCGAGACGCCTGACGCGTCCACGCTGTCGACGGCCGCCGCGGCGGCGATCGCCGAGGCGCGGGACTCGGGCACCGGCTTGTTCGGGGACGTGAGCAACACGCTTGCGGCCGTGCCCGCGCTGCGTGCGTCGGGTCTGTCTGGCCACGTGTTCCACGAGCTCCTGGGATTCACCGTGGCCGATCCGGAGGCGCGCGTGGCCGACGCGCGCGCGCGCATCGCGGCGGCGGCCGCCCCGGCTCGCGGCGGCCACGGCGCCATCCGGTTCAGCGTGGCGCCGCACGCTCCGTATTCGGTCGCCCCCGCGCTCTTCGACGCCATCCGGCGCGATGCCAGCGCGCACGGCGTGCCGACCACCGTGCACCTGGCGGAGTCGCGCGAGGAGGTGCAGTTGCTCGCCGACGGGTCCGGGCCCGTGGCGCGGCCTGCTCGAAACGCTCGGCGTCTGGAACGATGACGTGGCAGCCGCCGGGCGTGTCGCCGGTCGCCTACCTGCGGCAGCGCGGCTTTCTCGACGCGTCCACCGTCGTCGTGCACGGCGTGCAGTGCACCGCCGAGCGACATCGCGCTGCTGCGCGAGACCGGGGCCACCCTCGTCTCGTGTCCGCGCAGCAACGCCTACGTCGGCGCCGGCACGCCGCCCCTGGAGGCGTTGTTCGCCGCCGGAGTGCCGGTGGCGTTCGGGACCGACAGCCTGGCGAGCGTCGACGACCTGAATCTGTTCAGCGAGCTGGCCGCGGCGCGGCGCAGCGCCCCTGGGGTCCCGGCCGGCGCAGTTGCTGGACGAGCGCGACGCGAACCGGCGCCCGCGCCCTCGGCTTCGGCGGCGACTACGGCACCATCGAGCCGGGCCGGCGGGCCGCGCTCATCAGCGTGCGCGTGCCGGACGGCATCGTCGATGTGGAAGAATATCTGGTCTCCGGCATCGCGCCGCCGGACGTCGCGTGGCTGCCGACCGAGGCGCCCTCCGCATGACCCGACTGGCGACCTATCTCTCGTTCGTCCGCTTCAGCCACTCGGTGTTCGCGCTGCCGTTCGCGCTCACCGGTGCGCTGCTGGCGTGGCGCACCCAGCCGTTCTCGTGGGCGCAGAGTGGGCTGGATCGTCCTCTGCATGGTGAGCGCGCGCAGCGCCGCCATGGGGTTCAACCGTGCCGTCGACGCCCGCTTCGACGCGCTCAACCCCCGCACCGCGATGCGCGAGCTGCCGCGCGGCGTCATGAGCCTGCGGGAGGCCGCGGTCTTCGTCGTCGTCTCGTCCGCGGTGTTCCTGTACGCGGCGGCGCGGCTCGGGTGGCTCTGCGGCGTCCTGGCGCCGGTGGCGCTGGGCATCGTGTTCTGGTACTCGCTCGCCAAGCGCTACACCACCTACACGCAGCTCTTTCTCGGCCTGGCGATGGCCGTCGCGCCGGTCGGCGGCTGGATCGCGGCCGGCGGCGGGCCCGGTCCCGAGCCGTGGCTGCTCGGCCTGGCCATCGGGTTGTGGGTGGGCGGCTTCGACATCCTCTATGCCTGCCAGGACGTGGACTTCGATCGCGGCCACGGGCTGCGGTCGATTCCGGCGCGCTTCGGCGTCGCGGCGGCCATCCGGCTCTCGCGCGCGATGCACGTGGCGACGGTCGCTGGCGATGACGGCGCTGGGCGCCGCCGCCGCGCTGCCGCCGCTCTACTTCGGCGGCGTCGCGTTCGTGGCGGCGTTGCTCGTCTACGAGCAGTCGCTGGTGTCGGCGGCGGACCTCTCGCAGGTCAAGCGGGCGTTCGATCTCAACGGCTACGTCGGCATCGTCTACCTGGCCGCGACGGCCCTGGCGCTGTATGTCGGGTAGCGCGCGCATCGACGTGCCCGTGCGTGCCGGACAAGTCGCCGGACCGCATCGCCGGGATGTTCGATGCGATCGCGCCGCGCTACGACCTGCTGAACCGGCTGCTCAGCGCGGGCATCGACCGCTACTGGCGCAGGCGCGCGATCGACGCGCTCGCGCTCACCGGGCGCGAGGTCCTCGTCGACGTGGCGACGGGCACGGCCGACGTGGCGCTCGAAGCGCGCGCGCCGCGGCGGGGCGCCGCCACGGCGGCGCGCATCGTCGGCGTGGATTTCGCCGGCGCGATGCTGGCGCTCGGCCTCGGCAAGGTGCGGGCGGCGGGCCAGGAGCCCGATGATCGTGCTGGTGCAGGGCGACGCGATGCGGCTGCCGGTCGAGGGGCGATCGGCCGACGCCGTCACGATTGCCTTCGGGATCCGCAACGTGCAGACCGCCGCGGTGGCGTGCGCGGAGATGGCGCGCGTGCTGAAGCCGGGCGGCCGGCTGGCGATCCTGGAGTTCGGCATTCCTCGCGTGCCCGGAATCAGCCGGCTCTACCAGTGGTACTTCCGTGCCGTGCTTCCGCGGGTGGGACGGCTCATCTCGGGCCATACCGGCGCCTATTCGTACCTCCCGGCGTCGGTCGGTACCTTCACCCCGCCGGCCGAGTTCGCCCGCATGCTCGAGCAGGCGGGATTCACGGCCGTGCGCACAGACCCTTTGACATCTGGCATCGTCTATCTCTACACGGCGCGCCGGGCGTGAGTCGTCGCCTGCGCTCCGAGGACACGGCGCTACCGTAAGTCCTTGTAAGGACGAGTGTTATAATCCACACGGGCGCCGCAGTTTGATACATTTCGATTTCGAGGATCGCTACCAGGACGAAGCTGTCGTCGGGAGCGCCATCTCCCGCCGCGAAGGGACGATCCTCTCGATCGCGCTTCACGCCCTCGTCATCCTGTTCATCCTCTTTGGCGGACGGCTCGCGCTGTTCCAGCCCAGCCCCGAGGAGTTGGAGCAGCGCCGGCTCGAGGTGCTGCGCCAGCAGCAAGAGGAACGCGAACGTTCAGCGGTTCGTGTTCGTGCAGCCTCGCGTGGACACTCCGGCGCCGACGCCGCCGCCTCGTCCGGAGCTCAGCGACCTCGACCGCCGCGCGAAGTCGCCGGAAGTTTCCCGCCAGCCGGAGAATCCGCTGCCGTTCTCACGCGGCAACTCGGCCGAGCGTACGCGAAGCCGAGGTGGCCGAACGGGCGCGAGGCGAAGAGACTCCGACCCCGGCGCCCGAGCCCGCACCAGAGCCTCCCAAGCAGGAGGCGCGGCTGCCGGAGGCGGATCGCGGGCTGCGCCGTCCGCCCGAGATCCCGCGCGCGGCGACCGGTGCGCTCGGCGACGCGCTCAAGAACCTGCAGCGCTACGTCCAGAAGGAAACGTTCAACAATCCGCAGGGCGGGTTGAAGGATCCAGGCCAGGCCATCCAGTTCGACACCAAGGGCGTGGAGTTCGGGCCGTGGATCCGCCGCTTCGTGTCGCGCGTGCGGCGAAACTGGTTCGTGCCGGAGGCCGCGTTCTCGTTCCACGGCCGCGTGGTGCTCCAGTTCAACATCCACCGCGACGGCCGCATCACCGACGTCGTCGTGGTCCAGCCGTCCGAGATCGACGCCTTCAACCGCGCCGCCTACAACGCCATCCTCGGATCGAATCCGGTCGAGCCGCTGCCTCCCGAGTATCCCGACGACCGGGCTTTCTTCACCGTCACGTTCTACTACAACGAGTCGCCCGGCAACTAGTGTCCCGGAGGCTTCGCCTCGGACCGACGAACTGACAGGCTCTACCTCGCGAGACAGTGTTTGATTGCCCGCGCGTCGCGCGGGCGTCCGGGACAGCGACGAATGCCGACCCGCATCCAACAGCTCGGCCTGCTCCTGCTGCTGGCGGCGCTGGCCGCTCTTCGTGGCCTGGCGCGTGGCGTGAGCGGCGCGCTGATGCCGCCGAGGGTCCTCGCGGTGCTGGGGCCGACCGCGTCGGGCAAGAGCGCGCTCGGACTGGCGCTGGCCCATCAGTTCGGCGGCGAGATCCTCAACTGCGACTCGACAGCGGTCTACCGCGGCTTCGACATCGGCACCGACAAGGTGGCGGCCGGCGAGCAGGCAGGGCATCCCGCACCACCTCATCGACATCGCCGACCCGACCGAGGTCTACACCGCGGCCCAGTACGCGCGCGATGCGGCCGCCGTCGTCCGCGACGTGCACGCGCGCGGCCGGCTGCCGATTCTGGTCGGCGGCACCGGGTTCTACTACCGGGCGCTCGTGCGGGGCCTGTTTCCGGGGCCCGGCGCCGACCAGGCGCTGCGGGATCGGCTCGACCGCCTCGCGGCGCGCCGAGGCCCGGAACGTCTGCATCGCCTGCTCGGCGC
The DNA here is from genome assembly GCA_963731785.1 of uncultured Acidobacteriota bacterium. Lineage (GTDB taxonomy): Bacteria > Acidobacteriota > Vicinamibacteria > Vicinamibacterales > UBA2999 > DASYRM01. The sequence continues at coordinate 222,242 of CAVSWX010000017.1, read as the reverse complement.
GCGTGGACCCGGCGTCGGGCGCGCGCATCATGCCGCGCGACCAGAAGCGGATCGTCCGCGCGCTCGAGGTCTACTTCGCCACCGGCCAGCCGCTGACCGCACATTTCGCCGCCACCCGCTCGCTCATCGCCGACTGCGACGTGACGGCGATCGCGCTGCGGCTGCCGGCCGACGCTGACGGCGGCGCGCGTCGCGCGGCGCGTGGACGCAGCAGTTCGCGCGCGGCGTCGTGGACGAGGTGCGCGCGCTGCTGGCGCGCGGCGTGCCGCCGCACGCGCGTCCCTTCGGCGGGCTCGTCTACCGTCAGATCATGGAGATGCTGCGCGGCGTGCGCGACGAGCCGTCGACGCGCGCGCTCATCGTGCAGGAGAACCGCCGCTACGCGCGACGCCAGTTGATCTGGTTCCGCAAAGAGCCTACTCTTATCTGGTTCGACGGCCCCGGCGAGGCGTTGGATGTACGCGAGCGCGTCGTTCGCGCGCTCACGGCTCGCATCACCTAGACGCGGAGAGTACGGCGGCGGCGCCGTTCCCCGAGGAGACCGCACGGGATGACGCACGTTCCTGAATCGCTTTCGTCGCGGCGGACCCTGTCGGAGTCGGGCACTCGCCGACGCCTTCCCGGATCGCGGCGCGGCCCCGGGCGTGCAGGACGTCTTTCTCAACAGCGCGCGGCGCGAGCGCCTGGCGGTCACCCTGCACCTGATGACCGGGCAGTCGTTCGACGCGCGCATCAAGGGGTTCGACCGCTACGCGGTGGTCGTGGACGTGAACGGCGCCGACCATCTGGTCTTCAAGCACGCCATCGCGTTCATCGAGGCGGCGCGCGCCGCCGCCGGATTCGCCGCGCCGCACCCCTGACGCGCGGCGCGCCGCCGCCAACGATTCAGGCCGCGCGCGCCTGCCAGGGATTCAGCCGAGCCACACGTGCCCGCGCGCCGTTTCGCCAGAGCCATCGTCCTCGTCATCGACAGCGCCGGCATCGGCGAGCTGCCGGACGCGGCCGCCTACGGCGACGAGGGCAGCAACACGCTCGGCAACATCGCCCGCGAGGTCGGCCTCGCCGTGCCGTTCCTGCGGTCGCTCGGCCTCGACCGCCTCGTTCCGCTGGACGGACGGCTGCAGGCTCCGGCCGTCCCGCCCCGCGCGGCGCCTACGGGCGCATGGCGGAGGCGTCGCCGGGTAAGGACTCGGTGACGGGGCACTGGGAGATGGCCGGCGTGGTGCTCGACCGGGCTTTCCCGACGTTTCCCGAAGGTTTTCCGCCCGAAGTCATCGAGGAGTTCGAGCGCCGCATCGGGCGGGGGACCCTGGGCAACGTCGTCGCGTCGGGCACCGAGATCATCGATCGCCTGGGAGCCGAGCACGTTCGGACCGGCAAGCCGATCGTCTACACCTCGGCCGACAGCGTGTTCCAGGTCGCCGCGCACGAGGACGTGATTCCGATTGCCGAGCAGTACCGCATCTGCGAGGCCGCCTTCGACCTCGTCGGCCGGGGCCTCGGGGTCGGCCGCGTCATCGCGCGGCCGTTCATCGGCGCGCCGGGCGCCTTCACCCGCACCGCCAACCGCCACGACTACGCGCTCGAGCCCTCGGCCGCGACGTTGCTCGACGCCATGGCCGCCGCCGGGCAGAGCGTGGTGGCGGTGGGCAAGGTCCGCGATCTCTTCGCCGGCCGCGGCATCACCCGCGCGCTGCCGACCGTGAGCGACGCCGACGGGCTGACGACGCTCGTCCGGGTGCTCGACGACACGGCGGAAGGTCTGGTGTTCGTGAACCTGGTGGACAGCGACACGCAGTACGGGCACCGGAACGATCCGCGCGGCTACGCCGCCAACCTCGAACGCATCGACGCCGGCCTGGCTGACGCCGCGCGGCGCCTGCGGCCCGACGACCTGCTGGTCGTGACCGGCGATCACGGCAACGATCCCGACGACGCCGAGCACCGACCACTCGCGCGAGTACGTGCCGCTGCTGGCGCTCGGCGCCCGCGTCGTCCCCGCGCGCGATCTCGGCACGCGGTCCACGTTTGCCGATCTGGGACAGACCCTGGCCGACAACTTCGGCGTGGGCCGCTGCCGCACGGCACGAGCTTCCTCGCCGAGCTCGTGGAGGAGGCCCGTGTCGAGCATCCGTGAAACGCTCGAGCAGCTCGAGCTCGACGCCCTGGCCCCGGAAGCCGCCAAGAGCGCGCGCTCCCGGGGGCGTCTGCGGCCCGAGACCGAGGACGACGTCCGGCCGGCGTTCCAGCGCGATCGCGATCGCATCATCCACAGCAAGGCCTTCCGCCGCCTGAAGCACAAGACGCAGGTGTTCTTCGCCCCGGCCGGCGATCACTACCGCACCCGGCTGACGCACTCGCTCGAGGTGTCGCAGATCGCCCGCACCATCGCCAAGGTGCTGCGGCTGCACGAAGAGCTGACCGAGGCCATCGCCCTCGGCCACGACCTGGGACACACACCCTTCGGCCACGCCGGCGAGCAGGTGCTCGACACGCTCGTGCCCGGCGGCTTCCGCCACTACGAGCAGAGCCTGCGCATCGTCGACGTGCTCGAAGGCGACGGCCGCGGCCTCAACCTCAGTTGGGAGGTGCGCGACGGCATCGGCCGGCACTCCAAGGGCAAGAACGGCTCGCCGGTCGGGCTCGACCCGGCCAAGCGCGCGGCGACGCTCGAGGGCCAGGTGATGCGGGTGGCCGACCTCATCGCCTACGTGAACCACGACATCGACGACGCCGTGCGCGCCGGCGTGCTGCGGGAGGAGGCCTTGCCGCGGGCCGCCGTGAGGGTGCTCGGCGATTCCTCGTCGGCGCGCATCGCGCGCATGGTGAAGGACGTGGTGACCGAGACGCGGCGCGGCGGCCTCGACGAGATCCGCATGAGCGAGGAGGTGCTGGAAGCCACCCTGGCCATGCGCTCGTTCCTGTTCACGGCGGTCTACGAGAACGAGACCGCCACGGCCGAGTTCAAGAAGGCCGCCGGCATCCTGGGCGGGCTGTGGGAGCGCGTGCGGGAGCGGCCGGGCGAGTTCCTCGACCCGCGGATCCTCGAGGCCGAGGGCCTCGACACGGCGGCCAAGGATTTCGTGGCCGGCATGACCGACCGGTTTGCGGTGGCCCTCTACGAGCGCCTGTTTATCCCACGACCCTGGGTCGGGCCGATGGCTGAACCTGACGCCCGCCCGTAGGGCGGGGGCACAGGCATTCAGCGTTTGCCCGTCCGGAGGACGGGCAATTGGGCGCTGCGAGGCGGAGCCCAAGTGTTCCGAAGCGGAGCCTCGCTAGGCTATAATCGTAAGTCTGCCTTTCGCAGGATCTTCGCGAAGGGGACCCGCTCGATGCAACTCGACCTGACCCGCTACCGGCAGCCGCTGACGCACGTCTCGAAGACGTTCCAGCCCGCGGAGGCCGGGGACGAGGGCGAGGCGTATCGCGTGGTGCAGCCGGTCGTGCTCGAGTTCGACCTGCACAAGGACAAGGATCGGTTCCGGATCGAGGGAACCGTCCGGACGGAGCTGGAGCTGCCGTGCAGCCGGTGCCTGGAGCCGTATCGCCTGCCAGTGGACGCCGCCCTCGACGTGCGGTATCTGCCGGCCTCGGAGCTGTCCTCGGACGACGAGCGGGAGGTCGCCGAGGAGGACGTGGACATCAGCTACTACAAGGATGACCAGATCGACCTGATCGAGCTCCTGCGCGAACAGTTCTACCTCGCCCTGCCCATGAAGCCGTTGTGCCGGGAGGACTGCCGCGGGCTGTGCCCGCAGTGCGGGGTGAACCGGAACACGGGCACGTGCGAGTGCGAACCGGGCTGGGAAGACCCCCGGCTGGCGCCACTCAAAGGCCTCATCAAAGGAACATCGTAGACATGCCGAATCCCAAACGCCGCCATTCCAAGACGCGCACCGCGAAGCGCCGCACCCACGACGCGCTCACCGCGGCGACGACGGGTCAGTGCCCGAAGTGCAAGGAGCTCACGGCGCCGCATCGTGTGTGCTGGAACTGCGGCTACTATCGCGACCGGCAGGTCCGCGCCGGCGCTGCCGACGAATAGTCATCGCGACGAGTGCCAGCCGCGTCGGTCCCGGCAGTGCCTCCCGGGGCCGCTGCCGGGCACTGCCGGATCATGCTTCGCATTGCCGTTGATGCCATGGGCGGTGACCATGCCCCGGCCGTCGTGGTCGAAGGGGCTCTGGCCGCCGCACGCCATCTCGACGTCCGCGTCCTCCTGGTGGGGCCGGAGGTGCGCGTGACGTCCATCCTGCGCCCGCTGGCCGGCGGTCACACCGGCGCGCTCGAAGTGGTCGATGCCGAGGAGACCGTGTCGAACGACGAGCCCGCGACGCTCGCGCTGCGCCGACGCCCGCGGGCGGCGATCCGCGTGGCCGCCGAACTCGTCGCCGCGGGTGAGGCCGACGCGCTCGTCAGCGCCGGGCACACCGGGGCGACGGTCGTGTCGGCGCGGAGCGCCTTCGGCATGATTCCAGGCGTCGAACGTCCGGCGCTGGCCGCCGTCATTCCCACCCAGACCGGGTCGGCGATTCTCATCGACGCGGGCGCCAGCGTGGAGTGCCGCCCGGCCCACCTCGTGCAGTTTGCCGTGATGGGCGAGGCCTACGCCCGTCTCGTGCTGGGCGTCGAGCGCCCGCGCGTCGGGCTGCTGTCGATCGGCGAGGAGCCGAACAAGGGCAACGAGCTCACGCGCGAAGCGCACCGGCTGCTCAAGACGCGCGCCGGTGGGCTTCATCGGCAACGTCGAAGGGCGCGAGATCTACAGCGGCGCCGCCGACGTGATCGTCTGCGACGGCTTCACCGGCAACGTCGTGCTCAAGACCAGCGAGGGACTCGTGGACGCGGTGGAGCGGCTGCTCGGCGACGAGCTGCGCGGCACGTTCACCAGCCAGATGGGCTCGGTGCTGTCGCGCCGGGCGTTCCGGCGCTTCCGCCGCCGCGTGGACTACTCGGAGTACGGGGGCGCGCCGCTGCTTGGCGTCGCCGGCACGGCGATCGTCGCGCACGGCCACTCGTCGGCCAAGGCGGTGCGCAACGCGATTGCCATGGCCGCGCGCCTGGCGTCGAGCGACGTGGTGTCGCAGGTGACGCGCGGCGTGGCGTTGGCGGGCGTTTCGTGAGCGCACGCATCGCCTTCGTGTTTCCCGGGCAGGGCTCGCAGCAGGTCGGCATGGGACAGGCGCTCGCGGCGGCGTTTCCCGAAGCGGAAGCGGCGCTGGCCGAGGCCGAGGCCGCGTTCGCCTCCGCGGGAGTCAACGGTGGTGCCGGCGTGTCGCTCCGGGCCATGCTCGAACACGGGCCCGAGGACCAGCTCACGCTCACCGAGCACGCGCAGCCGGCGATTCTGGCGGTCAGCCTGGCCGCCTACCGCGTCCTGGCGGCGCGCGGGCTCGAGCCCGGCTTCGTCGCCGGGCACAGCCTCGGCGAGTACTCGGCGCACGTGGCTGCCGGGACCTTCTCGCTCGCCGATGGCGTCGCGCTCGTGCGCCGGCGCGGCCGCTACATGCAGGAATCCGTGCCGGTCGGCACCGGCGCGATGGCCGCGATCCTCGGAGCGGACGCGGCGCTCGTGGAACAGGCCTGCCGCGACGCGGCCGACGGGGAGATCGTCAGCCCGGCCAACCTCAACGCGCCGGGGCAGGTGGTCATTGCCGGACACGCCGCGGCCGTCGCCCGCGCCGCCGCGCGGGCCAAAGAGTTGGGCGCACGCAAGGCCGTGGCGCTGACCGTGAGCGCGCCATTTCACTGCGCGTTGATGCAGCCGGCGCAGGATCGGCTCGAGCCCGAGCTTCGCGCCGCTGCCCGCGCAGGCACCGCGAGTGCCGGTCGTGGCCAACGTGGACGCCGAGCCGAAGCACGACGCGGCCGGGGCGATTGGCGCGCTCGTGCGGCAGGTGTCGTCGCCGGTCCGCTGGCAGGACGTGGTGCAGCGTCTGGGCGCCGAGGGCGTCACCACGTACGTGGAGGTGGGGCCGGGCAGCGTGCTCGCCGGTCTCATCAAGAAGATCCAGAAGGACGCTCAGATCGTGAGCTTCAGCGGTCCAGAGCAGCTGGACACGGTGCTGGCCGCATGTTCGAACTGACCGGCAAGGTGGCGCTCGTGACCGGTGCGTCGCGCGGCATCGGCCGGGCCATCGCGGTGGCGCTCGCGGCGCGCGGGGCGCACGTCGTGGCGGTCGCCCGCGGCCAGCAACGCCGACGCGACCGTCGAGGCCATCCGCGCCGCGGGCGGACAGGCCACGGCCGTCGGCGCCGACGTCACCGATCCGGCGTCGGTCGAGGCGATGCTGGCCGCCGCCCTGCAGCACACCGGCCGCCTCGACGTGCTGGTGAACAACGCCGGCATCGCCCGCGACCAGCTGATGCTGCGGATGAAGCGCGCCGACTGGGACGAGGTGCTCGCCACCAACCTCACCGCCGCCTTCACCATCGTGCAGGCGGCGCTCAAGCCGATGATCCGGCAGCGCGGCGGCCGCATCATCAGCATCGGATCGGTGGTGGGCCAGATGGGCAACGCCGGCCAGGCCAACTACGCCGCGTCCAAGGCCGGGCTGATCGGGTTCAGCAAGGCGGTCGCGCGCGAGGTGGCGTCGCGGCAGATCACCGTCAACGTCGTGGCCCCGGGCCTCGTCGCCACCGACATGACGCAGGCCCTGACCGACAAGGCGCAGGGCGACTGGTCGGCGCAGATCCCGCTGGGCCGCGTCGGCACGCCGGAGGACGTCGCGGCGGCGGTTTGTTTCCTTGCCTCGGATGAGGCGTCGTATATTACAGGGCAGGTGCTCGCCGTCAACGGCGGGATGTATACCTAGCGAGGCTGCGCCTCGCCAGGTATCCAGTATCTTCTTGCCCCGCTTCGCGGGGCGGGGATGCGCGGACGCCACCAGAGGGGTGCCGCGGACACAAGGAGATGTAGATGGCAGTCGCAGACAAGGTGAAGAGCATCATCGTTGAGCAGCTCGGGGTCGACGAGGAAGAAGTGACGCCGGACGCGTCGTTCGTCGACGATCTGGGTGCCGACTCGCTCGACACCGTGGAGCTCGTCATGGCGTTCGAGGAGGAGTTCGGCATCGAAATCCCCGACGAGTCGGCCGAGAAGATCACGCGCGTCAAGGAAGCCATCGACTACATCGAGGCGCACGCGAAGTCCAAGAAGTAGGCCCTGCCGATCCGGAGCGCGATGGAGAGGCGGGTCGTCATTACCGGTATCGGCCTGGTGTCGCCGCTCGGCATCGGGACCGAGGCCACCTGGAACGCGCTGCTGGCGGGCACGAGCGGCGTCGGCCGGGTCACGAAATTCGACGTGACCGGCTACGCCGCGCAGATTGCCGCGGAGGTCCGCGGCTTCGACCCGCTGCAGTTCGTGGACAAGAAAGACGTCAAGAAGATGGACGTCTTCATCCAGTACGCGATCGCCGCCGCGCAGTTCGCGATGGACGACGCCGGGCTGCAGATCACGCCCGCCATCGCCCACGACGTCGGCGTGTTCATCGGCTCCGGCATCGGCGGGTTCAGCACCATCGAGCGCGAGCACCAGACCCTGCTCGAGAGCGGCCCGCGCCGCATCTCGCCCTTCTTCATTCCCGCGATGATCATCAACCTGGCCTCGGGCCAGGTGTCGATCCGCTTCGGCGCCAAGGGCCCGAACCTGGCCACCTGCACCGCCTGCTCGGCGTCCGCGCACGCGGTGGGCGAGTCGTTCGAGATCATCCGCCGCGGCGATGCCGACGCGATGATCGCCGGCGGCTCCGAGGCCGCGATCACGCCGATGAGCGTCGGCGGGTTCGCCGCGCTGCGGGCGCTCTCCACCCGCAACGACGACCCCGCGCGCGCCAGCCGCCCGTTCGACAAGGAGCGCGACGGCTTCATCATCGGCGAGGGCGCCGGCGTCCTCGTCATGGAGGAGCTCGAATTCGCCCGCCGCCGCGGCGCGACGATCTACGCCGAGGTGGTCGGCTACGGCTCGTCCGGCGACGCGTTTCACATCACGGCGCCGTCCGAGGACGGCGACGGCGGCGCGCGGGCGATGCAGATGGCGATGCGCAAGGCCGGCATCGCCCCCGCCGAGGTCGACTACATCAACGCCCACGGCACCTCGACGCCGTTCAACGACCGCCTCGAGACCATGGCCATCAAGGCCTCGTTCGGCGAGCACGCGCGGCGGCTGGCGGTATCGTCCACCAAGTCGATGACCGGGCACCTGCTCGGCGCCGCCGGCGGCCTCGAAGCCGGCATCACGGCGCTGGCGCTGCACCATCAGGTGGCGCCGCCGACGATCAACCTCGACTGCCCGGACCCGGACTGCGATCTCGACTACGTGCCGAAGGTGAAGCGCGAGATGCCGATGCGCTACGCGCTCTCGAATTCGTTCGGCTTCGGCGGCACCAACGCCACGCTGCTGCTGAAGCGCCACGACGCATGAAGATCGCCGTCTGCATCAAGCAGGTGCCGACGCGGGAGTGGCAGCCGCGGCTCACCGACGACCGCACCTGGATCCGCGAGGCCGACGCCAGCTTCGAGATGAACGAGCCCGACGCCTACGCGCTCGAAGAAGCGCTGCGGCTGCGCGAGAAGCACGGCGGCGAAGTCGTGGTGTGCTCGGCAGGGCCGGCCCGGGTGCAGCAGGTGATGCGCGAGGCGCTGGCGCGCGGCGCCGACCGCGGCGTCCACGTGGATGCGCCGGCGCTGGCGGCCGCGGACGGATTCACCGTGGCGGCGGCGCTTGCGCACGCGATGCGCGAGGAAGCGTTCGATCTGGTGCTGACCGGCCTGCAGTCCGACGATCAGGGGCACGCGCAGACCGGCGTGGCGCTGGCCGAGCTGCTCGGCATCCCGCACTCGACGATCATCATGGACGTCGAAGCCGGCGACGGGCGCGTGCGGGTGAAGCGCGAGCTCGAAGGCGGCTGGTTCCAGTGGGTGTCGATGCCGACGCCGGCCCTGCTGACGATTCAGAGCGGCATCAACCAGCTGCGCTACGCCACGCTCAAGGGCATCATGGCGGCGAAGAAGAAGGAGATCCGCAGCGTCGCCCCGCCGGCCGGGCTCGAGCCGGGGCTGAAGATCCTGGCGCTGTCGCTGCCGTCGAAGTCCAAGCAGACGGCGCTGATCGACGGGACGCCCGCCGCGGCGGCGGCCGAGCTCGTCCGCCGGCTGCGCGATGAGGCGCGCGCCCTTTGAGGGAAGCGCCGTGATTCTCGTCGTCGCCGAGCAGCGCGGCGGCGCGCTCAACCGCGCGAGCTGGGAAGCCGTGGCGTGCGCGCAGCAGGCGGCCGGCGGGCGAGCCGCTGGCGATCGTCGTGCCCGGCGGACGGCGACGCCGCACGCCTGGCTGGCCGAGGCCGGCGTCGGCGAGGTGCTGTCGGTCGAGCACGCGGCGCTGGCCGCGTATACGCCGGACGTGCAGGTGGCGGTCGTGTCGCAGGTGATCGCGCAGACCTCGCCGCGACTCGTGGTGATGGCGCACACCTACCAGGCCCGCGACTACGCACCGCGGCTGGCCGCGCGCCTGCGCGTGCCGCTGGTCGCCGACGTCATCGGCGTGAAAGGCAGCGGGGCGGCGCGCCACCTTCCTGCGGCCGATGTTCCAGGGCAAGCTGGTGGCCGAGGTGGCGCCGCAGGGCGCGGGGCCGGCCGTCGTGAGCTGTCAGATCGGCGCCTTCCGGGCCGACGCCGTCGTCAAGGGCTGCGCCGGCAGCCGTGCGCGCCGTCGCCGCGACGATCGACGCCGCAGCCGGCGCAGACCGTGGAGGCGCCGTTCCAGGAAGCGCGTCAGGCGGTGGATCTGGGCCAGGCCGAGCGCATCGTGGCGGTGGGCCGCGGCATCAAGTCGCAGGATCAGATTGCCGTCGCCGAGCGGCTGGCGGCGGCGATGGGGGCCGAGATGGCCGCCTCGCGTCCGATCTGCGACAACGGCTGGCTGCCGATGGACCGGCAGGTGGGCAGCTCGGGCCAGACGGTGGCGCCGAAGCTCTACGTCGCGCTCGGGATCTCGGGCGCGATCCAGCACCTCGTCGGCATGAAGGGCTCGCGCACCATCGTCGCCATCAACAAGGACGCGGACGCGCCGATCTTCGAGGTGGCCGACTACGGCATCGTCGGCGACCTGTTCGAGATCGTGCCGGCGCTCACCGCGGAGCTCGAGAAGCCGCGCTAGCGAACAGTCGCCAGGGCCGCCGGCCCGGAGCCACATGACGCGAGAGACCCTCGAAGTCGATGTCCTGATCGTCGGCGGCGGGCCCGCGGGGCTGTCGGCCGCCATCCGGCTGTCGCAGCTGGTCAAGGCGCGCGGGGGCGAGCCGCTGTCGATCGCGGTGCTCGAGAAGGCGCGCGAGGCCGGCGCGCACCTGCTGTCGGGCGCCGTGCTCGACCTCTCGGCGCTGCGGGATCTGCTGCCCGACTACGACGCGCTGGGCGCGCCGCTTCTCGCCCCGGTCGGGCGCGAGCGGGTGTACTTCCTCACCGAGCACCGCGCGCTCCGCGCCCCGATCATCCCGCCGCCGCTCGCCAACCACGGCAACGCGATCATCTCGCTCAACCAGTTCGGCCGCTGGCTCGCCGCAGCAGGCCGAGGCGGCCGGCGTCGACCTCTTCACCGGCTTTGCCGGGCAGGAGGTGCTGCTCGACGGCGACCGCGTGATCGGCGTGCGGACCGGCGATCGCGGCCGAGGCAAGCACGGCGAGCACCAAGCCGACGTTCGAGCCCGGCGTGGACATCCACGCCAAGGTGACGATCTTCTGCGACGGCGTCCGCGGCAACCTGACCAAGCAGCTGCGCCGGCGCCTGGCGATCGGCGCCGGGCGCGAGCCCGAGCAGTTCGCCATCGGCCTCAAGGAGCTCTGGGAGGTGCCGGACGGCCGCATCGAGCCGGGCACGGTCATCCACACGCTCGGCCACCCGCTGCGGCACGAGGAGTTCGGCGGCGGGTTCGTCTACGCGCTGCCCGATCGCATGGTCGTCGCTCGGCCTCGTGGTCGGCCTCGACTACCACGACCCGCTGTTCGATCCCGCACCTCGCGTTCAACCGGTTCAAGCGCCACCCGCTGCTGGCGCGGCTGCTCGACGGCGGCCGCATGGTGCGCTACGGCGCCAAGGCGCTGCCGGAAGGCGGCTGGAACACCGTGCCGCGCGTGCATCTCGACGGCGCGCTCATCGCCGGCGATGCCGGCGGCTTCGTGAACTCGGTCCGGCTCAAGGGCATTCACCTCGCGATGCGGACCGGGATGCTGGCGGCCGAGACGGCCTTCGAGGCGCTGCGGCCGGCGACACGAGCGCCGCCGCGCCTGGCCGCCTACCAGGCGCGGCATCGACGCCAGCGACGTGCGGCGCGAGCTCGAGCCGGTGCGCAGCGTGCACCAGGCGTTCGGCCACGGCCTGCTGCCGGGGCTGCTGTTTGCCGGAGCGGCCATGCTCACGCGCGGCCGCTGGCTCGGCGATCTCCGCGCGGCGCCGGGCCACACGCAGGATGCGGACGCTGCGCTGGTACTACGGCATCGAGATGGCCAGCCCCGGCGCGAGCCGCAGCCGCGCCGCCGGATCGCGTGCTGACGTTCGACAAGCTGACCAACGTGCATTTCTCCGGCACCGCGCACGACGAGGATCAGCCGGTGCACCTGCTGGTGCACACCGAGGTGTGCTCGTCGATCTGCGGGCCGGAGTACGGGCATCCGTGCACGCGGTTCTGTCCCGCCAACGTCTACGAGATCGTGCGCGAACCCGGCGGCGCGCCGCGGCTGCAGATCAACGCGTCGAACTGCGTGCACTGCAAGACGTGCGACATCATGGATCCCGTACGGCGTGATCACCTGGGTGCCGCCCGAAGGCGGCGGCGGGCCGCAGTACACAGGGATGTGATGCGCGGCGACTGGCGCGCCTCCCGCTGGAAGCGCTTCGAGGCGGCCGCGATCGCCGGCCTCGGCTATCCGGTGATCGCCGCGCTCGGCCACACGCTGCGCTGGCGCACGTCGGGCCTGCACCACTTCGACGCCATCCGCGCCGCCGGCCATCAGCCCGTGATGGCGTTCTGGCACGGGCGGATCCTCACCGCCACCTTCTACTTCCGGCGCCGCGGCATCGTCGTCATCACCAGCGAGAACTTCGACGGCGAATGGATCGCGCGGATCATCGAGCGCTTCGGCTACGGCACGGCCCGCGGATCGACGTCGAGCGGCGGCAAGCGCGCGCTGCTGCAGCTCGTGCGCGACATGAAGGCGGGCAAGCCGGCCGGCTTCACGCTCGACGGTCCGCGCGGCCCGGCGCGCGTGGCGCAGCCGGGCGCGGTGTGGCTGGCCATGGCCACGGGCAACCCGCTGCTGCCGTTCCACCTCGAGGCGTCGTCGTGCTGGACCGCCCGCAGCTGGGACCGGACCCAGGTGCCGAAGCCGTTCAGCACGGTGGGGCTGGCGGTCGGGGAGCCGCTCTACGTGCCGGCCGGCGCGCCGGACGAGGCGCGCGAAGCGGCGAGAGTCGAACTCGAGCGCCGGCTCACGGCGCTCGAAGCCGAGGCAGCACGGTTGTCGTCGAGCCGCTGACGCAAGGCGTTCGCCACGGTCAGGTGGGTCTGGTGGCCGACCCGACCTAGCTGACCCGGATTTTCGGCCTCAGTTTCCAGCGCCGACGTACTTGAACTCGAGAATCGCCCCGGGGTTCGCCACGGTCCGCACGCGGCGCGCCTTTGTCGTCGAGGGTGCGGCCGTCGTTGTCGGTGACGATGTAGAACGTCCGCTGGTCGGGGCCGACGGCGAGATCGCGGTAGCGGTTGGTGGTCTTGAAGTACTCGAGGGGCGCGCCGGCGATCGAGCGGCCGTCGGCCGCCAGCGGCAGACGGTAGATCAGGCCGCGCAGCAGCGTCGGCAGCAGCAACGACACGTTCCAGCCCGGCACGCCCGTCGCGCTCGTCACGATGTCGAGGCTGCCCGGGGCGATGGTGTTGCCGGGCCGGCGCTGCGCTTCGGTCGATGGGTCGAGCGTGAAGAAGGTCTGCAGCGGCGGCTTGAAGTCTGGCGCCTGGAACGTGCTCTCGGTCTGTTGGGGGACGGACGGGGGAATGGCGCCGCGGCCCTGCGGCAGCGACGCGCACGGTGCCGGCGACGACGCCGACCAGTTGGCGTAGACGTATCCCTTGTCGTCGCGATACCCCGCGACGCGCGGCCAGCCGTAGTTGCCGCCGGCCTCGATCAGGTTCACCTCGTCGTCCACGTCGGGGCCGTGTTCGGATTCGTAGAGCCGCCCGCCGGGGCCGAACACCAGCCCTTGAGGATTGCGGTGCCCGTACGAGAACACGTGGCTGCGCACGCCGCCGAGCACCGGGTTGTCAGGCGGAATCGACCCGTCGGGCGCGAGCCGCAGGATCTTCCCCTGGTACGACGTCCAGTTCCGGGCGGCGACCTCGGCTGCGGTCGGCAGATCGAGCGCGCGATTGAGCTTGCAGCGGTTCCCGCCGAAGTTGCTGCCCTCGTCACCGAGGCTCAGATACAGCAGGCCGTCGGGTCCGAACGCGAGCCGTCCGGCGAGGTGGTCGTCGTGGACGGGCAGCCCCGTCAGCACGTCGGCCGGCGAGGCGAGGCGGCCACTGGCCGGGTCGTAGGCGTATCGCCGTACCGCCATGCGCCGGACCAACGCCGGCCCGGGCGCATCGTCGTAGGTGTAGGCGACGAAGACGGCGTCGGTGCCCTTGAGGAGTTGCGGATGGAGGGCGAGCCCGAGCAGCCCATCCTGCGTGACGCTCTGATGGACCTCGGGCATGACGAGCGCGACGCTCTGCGTGCCGTCGGCGGGATTGATGCGCAGCACGCGCCGGCCCCGGCGCTCGGTCACCCAGAGGCGATTGTCAGGCCCCCACGTGACCTCCCAGGGGGCATCGAGCCCCTGGGTCACGACGCGCATCGCGAACCGCTCCTGCGGCGGGCCGCTCTGTGCGCCCAGGTGTGTTGCGGCGCTGACGGCCGCCAGGATCGCGGCGAAGGCCGCCAGCGCCCGCCCGGCGCGGGCGAGGGACCGGGCCGCCGGCCGCGCCGGCATCAGGGTACCTGCGTGCCGCTGGCGTTGTGATAGTGGCCGTGCGCGGGATCCCACACGCGCACCGCCGACGCGCGATCGGTCGTGAACGCGGCGACGCCAGCCGCCACGGCGGCCAGCACGCCGACTCCGACGGCAATCATCAGGAAGCGCCCGCTGCGTGTCGAGTCGGGAGTGACACCGTGGCAGCGCTTGTACTTCTTGCCGCTGCCGCAGGAGCAGAGTTCGTTACGTCCGGGCTTGGCCATTCGTCGATCCTCGGTCAGGTAGGTCGGTGAGTCAGGTAGGTCGGGTAGGGGGTCGGGTGGGGAAGCCGCCTGCGCAGGTCGACTGTGACAGCGTGTTTCCGACCAGACCACTGACCTACCTGACCCACCTGACAGTCTTCGCCGGCATTGTAGTGCGGAGTCATCCCCCGGCACGCACTCCGGCCCGCTGCCCGGCGGCGGACGCCAGCGGCGCGGCCCGAGGCCGATGGGTCGGGCACGCGCGGCGAGGTGGGTGTCCCGCTCCAGGTCGCGCGGCTGAACCACCCGACCTGCCTGGCCCACGTGACCTGCCTGAGCTACCTGCCCATACAATTCCCCAATGCGTCTCCGAGTCTTCTCCTCGCCGCGGTTCACCGATCACGTGACGCCGCCGGGGCATCCCGAACGGATCGATCGGGCCGCGGTGCTGCAGTCGGTCGCTGCCGACCTCCGGGCGACGGGCGCCGAGGTGGTCGAGCCGCGGCGGGCCACCGACGACGAACTGCTGCGCGTGCACGACGCCGACTATCTGACGCTGCTTCGCGAGACCGCCGGGCGGGCCGTGGCGCTCGATCCGGATACGTTCACCTCGCCGGAGACCTATGAAGTGGCGCGCCTGGCGGCCGGGGCCGCCGTCGCGGCCGTGGACCACGTCCTCGAAGCCGGACGTGGCGCGCGCGCGCTGGTCCTGGCGCGTCCGCCGGGCCACCACGCCGAGCGCGCGCAAGGCGATGGGCTTCTGCCTGTTCAACAGCGCGGCCGTGGCCGCGGCGCACGCCCGGGCCCGCGGCCTGGCGCGGGTGGCGGTGGTCGACTACGACGTCCACCACGGCAACGGCACGCAGGCGGCTTTCTACGACGACCCCTCGGTCCTGTTCGTCTCGTCGCACCAGTTTCCGTACTACCCGGGCACCGGGGCCGCGGGCGAGATCGGCACCGGCGCCGGCCGCGGCTTCACGGTGAACCTGCCGCTGCAGGCGGGGGGCACCGACGCCGACTACGAGCGCGTCTTCGCCGAGGTCGCCCTTCCGGTCCTGCGGCAGTTCGCGCCCGAGCTGATCGTGATCTCGGCCGGCTTCGACGCCCACGCCGACGATCCGCTGGGCGGCATGCGCCTCAGTGCGGGCCAGTTCGTGCGTCTCACCGAGGGCATCGTCCGCGTCGCCGACGCGAGCAGCGACGGTCGCGTGGTCGCGCTGGTCGAAGGCGGCTACGACCTCAAGGCGCTGGCCGACTGCACGCGTGCCGTCGGCCAGACGCTCGGGGGCGAGGCCCCCGACGTACCGCCGCCCGCCGGCGACGATGCGCGAGGCGGGACCACCTGCGCGGCCGTCGTGCCCGGGTTGCGCGAGTACTGGCGGCTATAATCGGATGTGTGGGCCGGCTTCAGCCGGCCCAGGCCGCCTGAAGGCGGCCCCTACGACTGATCCCCGCGCCTCATGTCCGACTATCACCCGCAGGAACTCGACGCGAAGTGGCAGGCCCGCTGGCAGCACGACCGCGCGTTCGAGGTGGCCGTCGATCCGTCGCGTCCGAAGTTCTACTGCCTCGAGATGTTCGCCTATCCGTCGGGGCACGCGCACGTGGGCCACGTGCGCAACTACATCATCGGCGACGTGATGGCGCGCACCAAGCGCATGCGCGGCTACAACGTGCTGCATCCGTTCGGCTGGGACGCGTTCGGCCTGCCGGCCGAGAACGCCGCCATCAAGAGCGGCATCCACCCCGAGGCCTCCACCCGCGCCAACATCGCGCACATGAAGGGCCAGCTGCAGCGGCTCGGCATCAGCTACGCCTGGGAGCGCGAGCTGGCCACGTGCGACGCCGAGTACTACAAGTGGAACCAGTGGCTCTTCATCCGGATGTTCGAGAAGGGGCTGGCCTACCGGCGCAAGTCGTCGGTGAACTGGTGCCCGGTGGACCACACGGTGCTGGCCAACGAGCAGGTGGTGGACGGCGGCTGCTGGCGCTGCGGGACGCCGGTCGAGACGCGCGACCTGGAGCAGTGGTTCTTCCGCATCACCGCCTACGCCGACGAGCTGCTCGACGCCGCCGACGGCCTCGCCAAGTGGCCCGAGAAGGTGCTCACGATGCAGCGCAACTGGATCGGGCGCTCCGAAGGCGCCCGGGTCACGTTCGCGCTCGAAGGCGACGCCGGCGACGCCGATCGAGGTGTTCACGACCCGCATCGACACGATCTACGGCGCCACGTTCGTCCTGCTCGGCCCGGAACACCCGCTGGTGCAGACGCTGGCCGGCCGGGCGAGCGATCCCGACGGGCTTCCGCAAGCAGGTGCAGACCTTCCGCCTGCAGGACCGGACCGCCCGCATCAGCGGCGAGCTCGAGAAGCAAGGCTTCGACACCGGCTTTACCGCGGTCAATCCGTTCACGCAGGAACCGGTGCCGGTGTGGGTGGCCAACTTCGTGCTCGGCGACTACGGCACCGGCGCCATCATGGCGGTGCCCGCGCACGACGAGCGCGACTTCGAGTTCGCCACCAAGTACGGCCTGCCGATTCGGCCGGTCGTCGCATCGCTCCCCGGTGGCACGGGCGGTCCCCCCGAGCCGCCGCTGCCGATGTCCGAGTACGGGATCAGCATCGACTCCGGGGAGTACAGCGGGCTGCGCACCGCAGAGGCGCAGCAGCGGATGATTGCCGCCGCCAAGGCGCGCGGCATCGGCGAGGGCACCGTCCAGTACCGCCTGAAGGACTGGGGCATTTCGCGGCAGCGCTACTGGGGCACGCCGATTCCGATGATGGTGTGCCCGACGCACGGCATCGTTCCGGTGCCCGACGATCAGCTGCCGGTGGAGCTGCCGAAGATCGCGCAGTTCACCGGCCGCGGCGACTCGCCGCTGGCGCAGGTCCCGGAGTTCGTGAACACCACCTGCCCGATGTGCGGCGGTCCCGCGCGGCGCGAGACCGACACGATGGACACGTTCGTGGACTCCTCGTGGTACTTCTACCGCTTCGCCGACCCGCGCAACCAGCAGCAGGCGTTCGATCCGGCAGCGGTGAAGTACTGGCTGCCGGTGGACTTCTACAGCGGCGGCGTCGAGCACGCCATCCTGCATCTGATCTACTCGCGATTCTTCGCCCGCGTGTTCCGCGACCTCGGCCTGGTGTCGCACGACGAGCCGTTCACCCAGCTCCTCACGCAGGGCATGGTGCTGAAGGACGGCAACGTGATGTCGAAGTCGAAGGGCAACGTGGTCGATCCCGACACGATGCTGCAGAAGTACGGCGCCGACGCGCTGCGGCTCTACGTGATGTTCGTCGCGCCGCCCGAGAAGGAAGTGGAGTGGACCGACAGCGGCCTCGAGGGGAGCTTCCGCTTCCTCGACCGCGTGTGGCGGCTGGTCGACCATTGGGCCGACGGCGGTGCGCGACGGCCGGCGCCGCGAGCCGTCGACGCGGGGCGCGTTCAACGCCGCCGAAAAGGCCGTCCGGCGCAAGACGCACGACACGATCCGCCGGGTGACCGGCGACATCGAGCAGCGGCAGCAGCTCAATACGGCCGTGTCGGCGATGATGGAGCTCGTCAACGAGCTCTACACCTTCAGCGAGCACACGGCCACGCGGCCAGCCGGGCCGCCGCGCCGACGGCACGGCGCCGCCGGCCGAGCGGGTCGAAGTCGCTGCACGTGATGCGCGAGGCGGTCGACGCGCTCGTCCGCATGCTGGCGCCGTTTGCGCCGCACACAGCCGAAGAGCTCTGGGAACGGCTCGGCCACGCCGGCGGTCTGGCCGCCGCGCCGCTGGCCGGATTTCGACGCCGCCGTCGCCAAGGCCGACGAGGTGGTGGTGCCGGTGCAGGTGAACGGCAAGGTCCGGGCACGGCTCACCGTCGCGGCCGATGCCAGCGAAACCGAGCTCGAGAAGGCGGCCCTCGCCGACCCAGGCGTGGCGGCGTACACTGCGGGAAAGACCGTGGTCAAGGTGGTCGTGGCCAAAGGCCGGCTCGTGTCCGTCGTGGTGAAATAGGGGTGGTGAAATAGGGATGGTCAGATAGCGATGCGCAGGGTCGCCACGCTGGTCGTCTGCGTCTGGGCGCTCGCCGCGAGCGGCTGCGGCTATGCGCTGGCGGGTCGCGGGTCCTTCCTCCCCGCCACCATCCGCACGGTCGGGATTCCCAAGCTGGACAACCTGACCACGTTCTTCCAGGTGGAGGACATGTTCACCGACAAGATCCGCGCCGAATTCATCGGCCGCGGCAAATACGCGGTGAGCCCCGAGGCTGCCGGCGCCGACGCCGTGCTCACCGGGACGGTGCTGGGAATCGCGGTCACACCGGTCGGCATCAACGAACAGCAGCTGGCATCGCGCTACCTGTTCACCGTCGCGATGAGGATGGAGTTCACCGAGACCGCGACGCGGGAGGTCCTCTGGTCGAACGACAGCCTGGTCTTCCGTGGCGAGTACGAGCTGCAGACCCGCACCGCCGAGAACATCCGCGGCGAATCGTTTCTCGACCAGGAGCGCTCGTCGATGGACCGCATCGCCACCGACGTCGCACGCACCGTCGTCACCGCCATCCTCGAGGCCTTCTAGCCGGTGCCCGCGCTCACGGCCGCCGCGCTCCGCACCCAGCTGAACGCCGGAGCGCCAGGGCCCCTCTACCTGCTGCTGGGCGAGGACGACGCCGAGAAGGCCGCGGTGGCGAGCGAGTTCGCCGACCTCGTGGACCCGGGCCTGCAGGCCTTCAACGTCGATCGTCTCTACGGCGGCGAGACCATCGGTCGACCGGCTGCTCGACGCGGCCAACACGTTTCCGATGATGGCGCCTCGGCGCGTCGTGCTCGTGCTCGAGGCCGAGCGCCTGCTCATCCCGAAGCGCGAGTCGAAAGCGGCCGACGAGGAGCTGGCGCGGCTCGAAGCGTTCATCCAGAGCCCGTCGCCGCACGCCACGGTGGTGTTCGTGTGCGGGTCGCTCGACATGCGGCGGCGCATCTCGAAGACGCTGGCGCGCGAAGCGCAGGTGGTGGACTGCGGCACCATCGCCGACGCCGCCGACGCCGAGCGCTGGATCAAGGCGCGCGCGGCGCGCGACAAGGTGCCGCTCGACGCCGCGGCGGTGCGGGCGCTCGTCGACGCGCGGCGGCACGAGTCTCGTGCGCCTGCGCGCCGGCCTCGAGCGCGTGGCGCTGTATGCGATGGGGCAGCCGACGATCTCGGCCGACGACGTCCGCCAGTCGGTGCCGGCCGGTCCCGACCAGCAGCAGGACTTCGGGATTGCCGACGCCATCCGTCAGGGCGACGCCGGCGAAGCGCTCAAGCAGCTGGCGGCGGCGCTCGACGGCGGCGCCGCGCCGTTCTTCGTGCTGGGACAGCTGCGGTTCGTGGCCGAGCGGACGCCGGGCCCGCGGCTGCGCGACGCCGTGGCGCGCGGTCTTCCGCACCGACCTCGCGCTCAAGTCGAGCGGGGGCGATCAGAAGCTGCTGCTGGAGCGGCTGGTGGTCGAGCTGTGCGGCGACGGCCGGTCGGGCCGGCCGGGCCCGCCGATGGGCGGCCCGCCGCGCTGGAGGGCGGCCGGGCGGCGGTAAGACGCAGGGGCCGGGCTTCAGCCGGCCCTGGGCCACCTAAAGGCGGCCCCTACTTGGCGGCGCGCTCGAGGTGCGACGCCAGGCGCGACTTGTAGCGGCCGGCCGTGTTGCGGTGGATGATGCCGGTCTTCGCCATCCTGTCCACGATCGACACGGTCTTGCTCAGGGCCGCCTTGGCCCCGTCGAGATCCTTCTCGTCGAGCTTGGCGCGAATGGCCTTGAGCGCCGTCCGCAGCGTGGACCGCATCTGCCGGTTGTGCTCGCGTCGCTTGATGTTCTGCCGGTTTGCCTTGAGGGCTGACTTGGTGCGCTTGGCCACGGTGCTCGAATCCTCTCGGTTGACGTCCGCCCAGCGCGGGGCCGCGAGCCCCGCCTGAGAGATAGCAATAGGGTGGCCGGAACGCCAACCCCCACAAAGGGGCTAGTTTAGCACGTCGAGCACCACCTTCCACTGGCCGGTGCGCTCGCGCACCCAGACCCGCATGTAGAAGCCGGTCTCGAATCGCGTTTGCCCGCGCCCTGACGAAGGGGCCGGCTGGCCCGCGGTGGCGGGTGCTGCGCCTCGGCGCGCCCCCGGCCGGCGGCAGGGGACGGCTCCACGTGCCCCAGGTGTAGCCGAGATCGCCCGACTGCGCGCTCTCGGCGTAGCGCGAATCGACCTGCCCGTAGCGCGGCTGCGTGGCCAGATAGCGCAGCACGGCCGGCCTCGCCCACGACCGGCATGGCCTGCGGGCGGTGGAAGCGCACGCCCGGCGCCAGGCGGCCGCGGTAGGCCTGCGCCGGCGCCGGTCTTGCAGGTCGCTGTTCAGCACGCTGTCGGCCGTGCCCAGCGGCGGCGTGCGATCGTCGAGATCGCCGGCGAACCGGTTGGCGCTCGGGGCGCGGGTGAAGCCCTCGGCGAACGTCGCGCGCGCGCGGCGTCGTGGTGCCGACGTCCATCACCACCCTGAACGTGCCGTCGCGCTCGCGCTTCCACACCGACGCGTAGACCCCGTGGCGGGGCTGGCCGTTGTTGCGCGAGGGCAGGATGTTGCGCGACGGCCCGGTCAGGTAGCCGAGTTCGCCGCTGCGCGCGACGTCGCCGTAGCGGGGCTCCCACAGCAGTTGATGATCCTTCGGCGGGTCGGGGTTGGCGCGGATCTGTTCCTTGGCCAGGCCGACCTGCTCGCCGTCGTAGCCGATGGCGCTGTCGGAGAAGTACTCGAGGAACGCCTGCTTCCAGCCCACCTCCAGCGCCCGCTTCGCGAACGCGCGCTCGGCCTCCGCCATCGCCTCGAGGGCGGCCGGCGATCGGCTGCGGCGCTGCCCGCGCTGCGCCGTGGCCCGGCCTGGTGCACCAGGGCGGCCAGCGAGGCACGCCGACAGCGCCGCGAGGCAGGCGGCCGCGCCTGATCAGCGCTCATGCGAATCCAATATACGCCGGGCCTGACGCCGCGTTCAGCGGCGGACGATTTCGAAGGTACCGGCGGCGGGACGCTGGGTCGAGTAGCGGGGCACGGCCCGGCCGTCGATGATCTCGATCGTCTTGTAGATGCGGAGCTTCGCCGTGCGCCGCCGTCGTTGCCGGCCTTCAGGCCGACCTTGCGGACGTAGTCGCGCGTCTCGCGATAGGGCGGCACGTGGCCGTAGCGGTCCACGGCGCCCGCGCCGGCGTTGTAGGCGGCGAGCGCCAGCTCCTCGTTGCCCGTCGTACTTGTCGAGCAGCCGGCGCAGGTAGGCCGTGCCGCCGCGAATGTTCTCCTCCGGGTCGTACGGGTTGCGGACGCCGAGCTCGCGCGCCGTGGCCGGCATCAGCTGCATCAGCCCCATCGCGCCCTTGGGCGACGTGGCGCAGCGGGTTGTAGCCGGACTCCACCTGGATGACGGCGCGCACGAGCTCGGGCCGCAGCGCGTGCCGCTGGCGTGCGCCACGACGATGTCGTCGAAGCGCGGCGCCGACGCCGGGCGGCCGCGTGGGCGGTCGTCGTGCGGTAGGCGGGTGCGCCTGGCACTTCGTAGATCTTGGTCGGCGTGTCGAGCTCGCGGTCCGACAGCACCAGCGTGCCGTTGGCGTCGCGCCACGCGTAAATCTGCGCGTCGGCCGGCGCTGCCGGCAGCAGCAGCGCGCCGAGCGCCAGCATCGCCAGCCGCAGAGCGCCGCCGACGCACGCCCGGAGCGGTCAGGAACGGGATCTGAGGCACCTCCCCGTCTATCGGCGCGAGCGCGCCGGCCGCCGCAGCGCGGCCGCTGCCGAGGCGCGCGGCCAAACCGCGCGCCGTCGTGCGCCCGCGCGCAGCGGCGCGCGGATCCGTGAAGAACTGGTGTACAACTCCCGGGGCCCTGGATGCGACGCGAGGACGGCCGAATGAGTGTGTGGACGAAATGGATGCGGCAGCCGCAGACCGTGTGGCTGCGCCGCGCGCTGTTCCAGATTCACCTGTGGACCGGGCTCGCGCCTCGGCCTGTATCTCGTCATGCTGAGCCTGACCGGCAGCGCGCTGGTCTACCGCAACGAGCTCGACGCGTACTTCCGCACGCCGCGGCCTGCCTACGATGCCAAGGCGACGCGGCCTGACGGCCGACGAGCTCGAGAGCCGCGGCGCAGCGCGCCTACCCGGACCACACCGTGACCCGCGTCGGCGACCGCATCTCGCGCCGCAACCCGACCATCGAGATCTGGGTAGAGCAGGGCGGCGAGCGGAAGGAGCGCCTCTTCAACCCCTACACCGGCGCCGACCTCGGCGACTCCGTCACGCAGGGCGAGTACTTCGTGCTGTGGCTCGCGCGGCTGCACGACGAGCTGCTGTTCGATCGGCCCGGCCGGTGGTGGAACGGCGTGCTGAGCGCGGTGACCTGCGTGCTGACGCGTCACCGGCCTGGTGGTGTGGTGGCCGGGCGTGTCGCGGTGGCGGCGCAGCCTGAAGATCAAGACGGTCGTCGGGCTGGCGGCGGTTCAACTGGGACCTGCACAGCGCCGTCGGCTTCTGGCTGTTCCTCTTCATGCTGATGTGGGGCGTCTCGGGGTTCTACCTCGGCGTGCCCGAACCGTTCTCGAACTTCGTCGACTCGATCTCCGATCCCGACGCGTATCTCGGCGAGCGGCCGGGCGACATCGTGCTGATGTGGCTCACGCGGCTCCACTTCGGCCGCTGGCGCGAGATGCCGTGGCTGAAGGCGGTGTGGGCCGTGGTCGGCCTCATGCCGGCGATCATGTTCGTGACCGGGCGCCGTGATGTGGTGGCAGCGCGTGATGCGCAAGCGGCCGGTGCGCGTCGAGGCGGCCAACTCCGAGGAAGCTGCCTGATGCGCGCGTGGATCGTGCCCGCCGGCTGCACCGATCCGGCCGGCGCTGCGGCTCGTGCGAGCGGCCGGACCCGCCGCCGGGCCGGGACAGGTGGTGGTGCGGGTGCGCGCCGTGTCGCTCAACTATCGCGACCAGGCCGTGGTGCGCGGGCAGTACATGGGCGGCGCCGCGACCGCGCGATCTGGTCCCGGCTGTCGGACGGCGCCGGCGACGTCGTCAGCGTCGGCGCGGGCGTCAGCAGTCGTCGGCGGTCGGCGCGCGCGTGGCCGGCACGTTCTTCCAGCCGACGCCGCAAGGCCCCGCCGCGCTCGGCTCGCCGCTCGACGGCATGCTCAGCGAGTTCGCGGTGCTCGACCGCTGACGGCGTCGTGCGCGCTGCCCGACGGCATCGGCTACGAGGCGGCGGCCTGCCTGCCGTGCGCCGGCGTCACCGCCTGGCACGCGCTCTTCGCGCGTCGGCCGGCCGATCGTGCCCGGCGATACCGTGCTGGTGCTCGGCACCGGCGGCGTGTCGATGCTGGCGCTGCAGCTCGGGCGCGCTGCCGGCGCGCGGGTCGTCGTCACGTCGTCGAGCGACGACAAGCTGGCGCGCGCCCTGGCGCTCGGCGCCACCGACGCCATCAACTACACCCGCACGCCGGAGTGGGACGCGGAGGTCCTGCGGGTCACCGGCGGCCGCGGCGCCGACTGCGTCGTCGAGATCGGCGGCGCCGGAACGCTGGCGCGCTCGTTCCGCGCCGCTCGCGCGCGGCGGAAAGGTGGTGCTCATCGGCTTCCTCGGCGGCCCGCAGGGCGACACGGCGCCGCTATCCCCTGATGATGAAGGGCGGGAGCCTGCACGGCGTCTTCGTCGGCGATCGGCCGATGTTCGAGGCGCTGCTGCGGGCGGTGGCCGTCAACCGGATCGAGCCCGCCATCGATCGCGTGTTCGGGTTCGACCGAGGCCGCCGGCCGCCTACGCCTATCACGCGTCCGGCGCGTTCGTCGGCAAGATCGTCATCCGCTGGTCGTAGGCGCGGCGCCGGCGCCGGCGTCGCGTGCGTAAAGGGGGTGGGAGTTGGTGTTCGTCGTCACCCTGGTCGGCCTCGCCGTCACCGCACTGGCGCACACGCTGCCGGGCCGGTTCCTTCTCGACGTGATGGCTGGCGATCGTGCCGTGTGGCACATGTCGCGGGATGAACCCGCGCACGATCTACCTGACGTTCGACGACGGCCCGAACCCGTCGACCACGCCCGATCTGCTCGACCTGCTGGCCGACGAGGGCGTGCCTGCCACGTTCTTCCTCATCGATGCCCACGTGACGGACGAGACCGCTCCTCTCGTGCGCCGGATGTTCGACGAGGGTCACGCCGTCGGGATCCATTCGGCGACCCGGGCGTACATGCTGCTGTCGCCCGATGACTTCGCGAGCACGTTGACGGCCGCGGCGGATCGCATCGAGCAGGCGGGCGGCACGCGCCCGTGCCGCGCATTTCGTCCGCACGCCGGCTGGCGGGGAGGAGAGATGTACGCCGGACTTGACCAGGCGGACTATCGGCTCGTCGGCTGGGGCTGGAACCGGTGGGACTGGAACTGGTTCCGGCGGCGCACCTCGGAAAGCATCGTCGACCGAATCGCCCCGCGCGCGGCGGCGGGCGACATCATCGTGCTGCACGACGGCGACGAGTCGGCGCCGCGGAAGGATCAGCGGCAGACCGTCGAGGCGACGGCGCGGCTGATTCCGCTGCTGCGGGCGCGCGGATTCGGCTTCGGCGCCGTGTGCCGGAACGATGACGGCGCTCCGGACGCGGCCCGTCCGCAGTGACGGTCAGGCCGTCGCGAGCTTTTCCACGACCGCGCGGCTCGCGGCGAGGAGCTCGGCGATCTTCGACGGGTCCTTGCCGCCGGCTTCGGCGAAGTCGGGGCGGCCGCCCCCGCCGCCGCCGACGATCGGCGCCAGCTGCTTGACCACCTGCCCGGCGGGATCCTCTTCACCAGGTCGGGCGTGACGCCGGCCACGATCAGCACTTTGCCGTCGGCCGGCGCCGCCAGCACCACGACGCCGCTCTTGATCTGATCGCGGTGGCGATCGACGAGCGCCCGCAGGCCGTCCTTGTCGAGGCCTTCGACCTGGCGCGCGACGAGGGTCACCCCGGCCACCTGCACCGACTCCACCGCGCCGCCCGCGCCGCCGCCGCCCATGGCGGCCGTGGTCTTGGCCTGCTGGAGCTCGCGGGTGAGGCGCTTCATGTCGTCCTGCAGGCAGCCACGCGCTGCGGCAGCTGGGCCGGCGCGGCGTTGAGCGCGCCGGCGACGCGCGCCCAGCGCGTCGCGCGCGGCCTGGAACTCACGCAGCGACTGCGCGCCGGTCGTCGCCTCGATGCGGCGGACGCCGGCGGCCACGCCGCTCTCCGACGGCGATCGCGAAAAGGCCGATGTCGCCGGTGGCGCGCACGTGTGTGCCGCCGCACAGCTCGGTGCTGAAGCCGGGCATCGACACGACGCGGACCGTGTCGCCGTACTTCTCGCCGAAGAGCGCCATCGCGCCGGCCGCGATCGCCTCCTCGGTCGTCCTTCACTTCGGTGGTGACGGCGGTGTTCTCGAGGATCCGCGCGTTGACGATCGCCTCGATCTCGAGCCACTGCTCGCGCGTGACCGCGCTGAAGTGGACGAAGTCGAACCGCAGCCGATCCGGGCGCGACGAGCGATCCCGGCCTGCTTGACGTGCGGGCCCAGCACCTGGCGCAGCGCCGCGTGGAGCAGGTGGGTGGCGGTGTGGTTGCGGCGGGTCGCGTCGCGCGTCTCGACGCTGACCTCCGCGGTGACCAGGTCGCGCGCGCGCAGCGTGCCCTCGGTCACCTGCGACGGCGTGCGCGCGCGGCCACTGCGCCGGCGCGCACCACGCCCGTGACCCGCGCCGAGCCGCCGCGGCGCGGTGATCGTGCCGACGTCCGACACCTGCCCGCCGGCTTCGAGATAGAACGGCGTCTCGCGCAGCGCGACGAAGCCGGTCTGACCGGCGGCGAGCGAGGGCACCTCGGCGCGCGAGTCGTCGAAGACCGCCAGGACCTGGGTGTTCACCGCGGTGCGGTCGTAGCCGCGGAAGACCGCCTCGCCGACCGCCTCGAGCGCCGGCGCGGGTCGCGTCACTCGCCGTCCACGCCGCGTCCTTCGCCGCGCCGCCCTTGAACGCGCTCTGCGCCCGCGCCTTCGTGCGCTGCGCCTCCATGGCCGTGTCGAAGCCCTCCACGTCGAGCCGCAGTTTGCGGGCTTCGATCATGTCCTCGATGAAGTCGCGCGGAATCCCGAAGGTGTCGTAGAGCCGGAACGCCGCCGTCGCCCGGCACCACGCCGCCGGCCGCGGCCGCCTGATCGAGCACGTCCTCGAGCCTTGGCAGCCCGTCGGTGAGCACGGCGTCGAAGCGCTCTTCCTCGCCGCGGATGACGCGGGCAATCGACTCGCGGTTGGCCGTCAGCTCCGGGTAGGCATGGCCGAACTCGGCGACCATCGTGTCCACGAGCGAGTGGAGGAACGGCTCCGCTGATGCCCAGGTGCTTGCCGTGGCGCATGGCGCGCCGCATGATCTTGCGCAGCACGTAGCCGCGCCACTCGTTCGACGGCACGACGCCGTCGGCGATGAGAAAGGTCATGGCGCGCGTGTGGTCGGCGACGACGCGCATGGAGATGTCGCGCGTCTCGTCGTCTCCATACTTCAGGCCGCGCATCTCGCCGATGCGGGCGAGCAGCGGCGTGAAGAGATCGGTGTCGTAGTTCGACTGCTTGCCCTGCAGGACGGCCGTCACGCGTTCGAGGCCCATGCCGGTGTCGATGCACGGCGCGGGCAGCGGCGTCAGCGTGCCGTCCGCGCTGCGCTCGAACTCCATGAAGACGTTGTTCCAGATTTCGATCTCCGGATCGTGGCCGCTGCCGCCGCGGACGTAGTAGATCTCCGAGCACCGGCCGCACGGCCCCGTGTCGCCCATCTGCCAGAAGTTGTCGTCCGTCGCCGAGCTCGAGGATGCGATCGGCCGGGACGCCGAGCGTCCGCCAGATGTCGTACGCCTCGGCGTCGCGCGGGATGCCGTTCTCGCCCTTGAAGATCGAGACGACCATCCTGTTCGGGTCGAGCTTCCAGACGCCGGTCAGCAGCTCCCACGCAAAGGGCAGCGCTTCGGCCTTGAAGTAGTCGCCGAAGGAGAAATTCCCGAGCATCTCGAAGAACGTGTGATGACGATGCGACGGCCCGACGTTGTCGAGGTCGTTGTGCTTGCCGCTGACGCGCATGATCTTCTGCGACGTGGCGGCGCGCGTGTAGTCGCGCTTCTCGCGGCCGAGGAAGACGTCCTTGAACTGGTTCATCCCGGCGTTGGTGAAGAGCAGCGTCGGGTCGTCGTGCGGGACGAGCGGCGAGCTGGGCACGACGCGGTGGCCGTGCTTCGCGAAGTAGTCGAGGAACGACTGGCGGATCTCGGCGGAGGTCATCTGGAGACATTGTACCGGCTTCGGGCTTCGGGCTTCAGGCTTCGGGAAGCAGCTCTGACGGGACGGGTTCGAGGCTAGCCCCGCCGGCAGGCGACCTTCACCCGCGCTTGCGGCGGGCGCGCAGGGCGGCCATGGCGCGGTCGCTCTCGAAGCCCTGGCCGATCAGATAGCGGAAGAGGCGCGCCATCTCGCGGTCGTCCTCGAGGCGGCCGCGTGCCCAGGCGCCGGTCGATGGCCGCGGCGAGCAGCGCGTCGGCGTCCACCTCGCCGTAGACCTCGGCCACGGCGCGTTCGGCGAGCGCCGAGGCGATGCCGGCGGCCTCGATCTCGCGGCGGACGCGCAGCTGGCCGCGCTTCTTCAGCGACAGCTGGCTGCGGGCGATGGCCGCCGGCCACGCGGGCGTCGTCGAGGCTGCCGTCCTGCCGGAGCCGGGCCACCGTGGCGTCGATGTCGTCGTGTGGGAAGCCGCGCCGCGACAGGCGCTGGCGGAGCTGGGCTTCGGACAGCTCGCGGCGCGCGAGCTGCTTGAGAGCGGTCAGATAGGCCGTGTCAGCCAAACCTCGTAATCTCGGGACCGCGTCCACGCCCCCGCCGCCGACCGACCGCGCCATCTGATCCCGAGCCATCTCGCCGGTGGTGGAGATGCCCTGGACCTTCAGCTTGAAGTCGTCCACGTTCGACGCCCAGCGCAGCGCCTCTTCGAGCTCGACGTGGCCCTGCTGGTAGAGGCTGAAGATCGACTGGTCGAACGTCTGCATGCCGTACTGCGACGTGCCCTGGGCGATGGCGCCGTGAATCAGGTGCGTCTTCTCGCGGTCGGCAATACAGTCGCGGATGAAGGCCGTGGAGGTCAAGACCTCGACCGCGGGCACCCGGCCTTCGCCGCGCGGCTTGCGGCATCAGGCGCTGCGACACGATGGCGCGCAGCACGCTGGCCAGCTGCAGGCGGATCTGCTTCTGCTGGTGCGGCGGGAACACCGCGATGATGCGGTTGATGGTCTCGGTCGCGTCGAGCGTGTGCAGGGTGGAGAAGACCAGGTGGCCGGTTTCGGCGGCGACCAGCGCCGTCTGGATGGTCTCGAAGTCGCGCATTTCGCCGACCAGGATGACGTCCGGGTCCTGACGCAGCGCGCTGCGCAGCGCCAGCGAGAACGCTGTTGGTGTCGACGCCGATCTCGCGCTGGTTGATCGACCGACTTCTTGTCCCGATGGAGGTACTCGATCGGGTCCTCGATGGTCATGATGTGCGCGGTGCGGGTGGCGTTGATCTCGTCGATCATCGCCGCCAGCGTCGTGGTCTTGCCGCTGCCGGTGGCGCCGGTCACGAGCACGAGCCCGCGCTCTTCCTTCGAGATCTTCTTGAGCACCGGCGGCAGCGCCAGGTCGTCGATCGAGGTGATGTTGCGCGGGATGACGCGGAACACCATGCCGATGGTGCCGCGCTGCTGGAAGGCGTTGCAGCGGAAGCGGCCCAGGCCGGCCACGCTGTAGGCGAGGTCGACCTCGTGCTGCTCCTTGAACTTGTCGCGGTAGCCGACCGGCAGCACCGCGGCCGCCATCGACACCATTTCCTCGTGCTCGAGCCGCTTGTCTTCCATGGCGGGCACGAGCCTGCCGCGGACCCGCATCATGGGGAACGTGCCGACCTTCAGGTGGAGGTCGGAGGCGCCGCTGTCGACGGCAATCTTGAGCAGGTCGTTGACGTGCATGGTCCGGTGCCCGGGCTGCCCGCACGCCGTGCGCGTGCGTTGGCACAGACCCGCACCCGCCGCTCGCCGCGGCCGGCCGGTTCTGATGACCCGGAAGTCCCGGTGTCCTTATCGGCGGGTGGAAGGGCCGGATGTAGCAGCCTGGGGAGTCTCCAGGTACTGCAGCCAGCCGTGGGTGTCGGGGGCGTCGCCGCGGACGATGTCGAAGAACCGCTGCTGGAGGGCCTCGGTGATCGGCCCGCGGCGGCCGCGGCCGACCTTGATCTTGTCCACCGACTTGATCGGCGTCACCTCGACGGCCGTGCCGACGAAGAACACCTCGTCGGCGATGTAGAGCATCTCCCGCGGCAGCACCTGCTCGCGCACCTCGAAGCCCATGTCGCGGGCGATGGTCACCACCGAGTCGCGGGTGATGCCCGAGAGGATGGACGAGCCCACCGGCGGCGTGTGGATGACGCCGTCGCGGACGATGAAGATGTTCTGGCCGCTGCCTTCGCTGAGGTTGCCGTCGGTATCGAGCGCGATGCCTTCGGCGTAGCCCTTCGAGAATCGCTTCCATCTTGATCAGCTGCGAGTTGGCGTAGTTGGCCACGCTCTTGGCCATCGACGGCATGGTGTTCGGCGCGCTGCGGGCCCAGGTGGAGATCTTGACGTCGAGCCCTTCCTCGATGGCGTCCTTGGTGAAGTAGGCGCCCCATTCCCAGAGCATGATCGCCACGTCCACCGGGCAGGGGAACGGGTTGACGCCGAGCGAGTCGTAGCCGCGGTAGACGAGCGGGCGGATGTAGCAGGCCTTGAAGCCGTTGCGCTTGATCAGCTCGACGACGGCGTCGGTGATCTGCTGCTGGTCGTAGGGGACCTCCATCCGGTAGATCTTCGCCGAGTCGATCAGGCGGCGGATGTGCGCGTCGAGGCGGAAGCAGGCCGAGCCGTCTGGGTGTCGTAGCACCGGGCACCCTCGAAGACGCCGCTGCCGTAGTGGATGACGTGGGAGGCGACGTGAATCTGCGCCTGGTTCCACTCCACGAACTTGCCATTCATCCAGATGAGGCCGGTGCCCGGAAACGCCATTGGGATGCTCCTTTAGAAGATCCTAATTGATTTCTCGGACGAAGTGCCCCCACACCAGCCGCCCGCGCGGAGCGCGGGCAATTAAATACTGCCCAGTAGTGGGCGGAGCCGGAGAGAACATGTGGCGCAGCCCGCTACTGAGTTTCGCCGCAGAACGGGCATTTGGCGGTGCGGGCCTGGAGCGGCTTGCGGCAGTGCCAGCAGAAGCTCGGCTGAGGGCGTGTCGCGGGCCCGGAGCCGCGATTGGATGTCGGCCACGTGGTCGTCACGGCCGCTCTCCGCGCGCCCGGGCCGCCGCACGGTCTCCCGCGCGGCCAGCACGTCTTCGAGCACCTCCGACGGGCGGCTGTAGCGCGCCGTGAGCTCGGGCGCCAGCGCGCGCATGACGATGTCGGCGATGCCCTTCGGAATCTTGGGGTTCCGCAGCGCGCGGCGACGACACGAGCTCGCCCTTCATCAGCCGATCGAGATCGGCCGGCGACGGCGTCGCGTAGGGAAGGGTGCCGGTCAGCATCTGATACATCGTGACGCCGATCGAGTAGACGTCGCTGGCGAACACGGCCTTGCCGTGGAACTGCTCGGGCGCCATGTAGGGCGGGCTGCCGATGATGGTGGTGCCGTGGACCGCGATCTCGAGGAAGCGCGAGGTGCCGAAGTCGGTGACCTTGAGCAGCCCCGTGTCCGACACCAGCATGTTGCCCGGCCGCAGATCCCGGTGCAGGATGCCGGCGCGGTGCGCGTGATCGACCGCGTTGCAGATCTGGCAGGTGAGATCGAGCGCCAGCGGCGACGTCGAGCGCGCCGTCGCGGAGGATCTTCTCCTCGAGCGTCTCGCCCTGCACGTACTCCATCACGATGAAGAAGATGTCGTCCTGCTTCTCCGCCGTGAGCACCGTGACGATGTTGGGATGGCTCATCGACGCGAGCAGCCGCGGCTCCTTGAGCAGCTCGGAGAAGTCCAGCCCCTGCTTGTGCGGGACCTTGAGCGCGACTTTCTTGTCGATCCAGGTGTCTTCGGCCAGGTACACGCTGCCGAAGCCGCCGCTGCCGAGCGCAGAAACGATGCGGTACTTGCCGATGGTCTGCCCGCGGAAGAACATCCGTCCCGCGCGCGAGTATAGCTTGGCGCGCGGACGAGGCGGGTAAGGCGGGTAAGGCGGGTGGGCGTGGACGGGAGCATAATCACGCCGTGAACGCGCGCTTCTACGCACCCGCCGCGAGCGAGCCGGCGACCGAGATCGATCTGCCCGCCGACGAGGCGGAGCATCTGAGTCGCGTGCTCCGGCTGGCGGCCGGCGACCCGCTGGCGGTGTTCAACGGCGACGGCGGCGAGTTCGCGGCCGTGGTCGCGGCGGTGAGCAAGGCGCGGGTCACCGTCCGGCTCGTGAGACGCGTGACGCCACGGGCGGAAGTCCCGATCGCGCTCACGCTGGCGCAGGCGGTGCTGAAGGGCGACAAGATGGACGCCGTGGTCCGCGACGCCGTGATGCTGGGTCTCGCCGCCATCCAGCCAATCGTGACGGCGCGCAGCGAGGTGACGCTCGCGGCCCTCACCCGGAGCGCGCGCCGCGAACGCTGGCACCGTGTCGCCGTCTCCTCGGCCAAGCAGTGCGGCCGCGCCGTCGTCCCGGCCATCGCGCCGCCCATCGCCTTCGACGGCCCCTCGTCGCTGGCGCACCTGCCGGCGCCGCTGTTCATCCTCGTCGAGCCTGGCGCCGTCGAGCGGCCCGAGTCGCGTGGCCAGCCTCGGCGACGACGTGCCGGCCGCCGCCACGCTCGTCGTCGGACCCGAAGGCGGGTGGACGGCGGAGGAAGTGGCGCGGTGCGCGGGTCATGTCCATCCGCTGGGCCTTGGGGCACTGACCCTGCGCGCCGACGCCGCAGCGGTCGTCGCCGCCGCCGCGCTCCTCACGCGGTGGAAGCTTCTCTAGTAGTCCTCGGCCGGTATCGTCTCGGTTCGATTCTGGAGGAACGCAGCATGCGGAATCTCGTCGTGGTGACGCATGGTCGTGGTGGCGTCGGCAGCCGGCTCGCTCGCCCAGGCGCCGGCGCAGGGACCGGGACGCGGTGGCGGGCAGCCGGTGCAACCGATCCAGATGGTGAAGCCGGGGCTCTACGTCGTGCCCGGCGGCGGCTCCAACTCGATCGTCCGTGTGACGTCCGAGGGCGTGATCCTCGTGGACAC
This sequence comes from uncultured Acidobacteriota bacterium, assembly GCA_963731785.1. Taxonomy (GTDB): domain Bacteria; phylum Acidobacteriota; class Vicinamibacteria; order Vicinamibacterales; family UBA2999; genus DASYRM01. Next base: position 189,711 of record CAVSWX010000017.1, on the reverse strand, counting down.
GAAGATGCCGGGCGCCGCCAACTACGATGGTCTCCTCGCGCAGATCCGCTCGGTGACGCCGCTGCCGGTGAAGGTCGTGATCGTCACGCACCATCACGCGGATCACACGGGCAACAACGATCGCTTCATCGCCGCTGGCGCGGAGGTGATCGGCCACGCACGGCTCGCCTCCAGCCTCGACACCTACCAGTTCGACCCGCGGCCCGCCAAACCCACCGCGACCTACGACACCGAACGCGTCGTGCGCCTGGGCGGCGTCGAGGCGCGGGTGCTGCACCTGGGACGGGCGCACACCGGCGGCGACAGCGTGGTCTATTTTCCGGACGTCAAGGTGGTGGCGACGAGCGACGCGGTCACCACGGGAACGGGCGGGCCGCTGGTGGACTATGCCGGCGGGGGCAGCGCCGTCGGATGGACGCCGGTGCTCGACGCCATGCTGAAGCTCGATTTCGATGCCGCGATCCCGGGCGCCGGACCGGTGCTCACGAAGGCCGACGTGCAGGCCTTCCGCGGCAAGTTCAGCACCGTGGTCGATCGCGCCGCCGCGCTGGTGCGGGCGGGGGTGGCAACGGACCAGCTCCTGATGCAGATCAGGACCGACGACATCGGCTGGGCCCCGCGCATCCCGCAGGTGGACGCGCTCGTCGCCGAGCTCTCGGCCGCGGGCGCGCGGTAAGCGACTGGCGCGGCGCACCGCCGCGCGATCGCGTCAGCGCGAGGCGGAGCTGACCGCGGCCGGCGGCGTCGAGGCGACCGCTGCCAGCAGATACGGCCGCACCAGGGCCGTCAGGATCTGATAGCCGAGCGGCGTGAGGTGCAGGCCGTCGGCGACGTAGAGCTCCTTGCGCGGCTTCTCGTCCCAGCCCAGCATCACCTGGTCGGTGTCGACGAAACCCACGCGGTCGTCGCGCTCACAGAACTTGCGGATCATGTCGTTGACGACGCGCATGCGATCCACCTGCGCCCAGCGCAGCAGGCTCGGCTTGATGCCGATGTAGAGAATCCGCGTGTCGGGCAGTTTGGCGTGCACGGCCCGGACGAACCGCTCGAACTGGATCACGATCTCTTCCGACGGCGTGTTCATCATGTCGTTGTCGCCGGCGTAGACGACGACGACGCGGGGACTGTAGGGCACGACGATCCGCTCGACGAAGCGCGTCGAATCGGCCATCTCGGAGCCGCCGAAGCCGCGGTTGATCGTCTTGAGCTCCGGAAACGACGCCGCCAGATCCCAGTAGCCGGATCGTCGAGCTGCCGACGAACACGATCTCGCCACGCGGTGGCGGCGTGACGCGGTCGGCCGCCTCGAAGGCGGCGATGTCCTTCTCCCACCGGTCCTGTGCGGCCGCGGGAGCGGCGCAGGCCAACGCCAGCAGCGAAGAGAGCCCAAGGCGGTAACGGCTTCGAATCACGCGGCACCCTCCGGACGCATTGTAGAGCCAGTTCGGCTCCCACCCCAGCCTCTATCGGGTCGAACGGCTCGAACCCGGTGCCGGGCCGATCTCGACAAGGACGTCCTCGACCGTGCGTCCTGGCGTGAGCCACACGGTCGGCGGCCCGTTCGTAGCGGACTCCCGCTCGACCCGCCGAACGGACCAGCTCGGCGGCACGCCCTCGACGCGAATGTCGTGCTCGCCCGCGCCGCCGGCAACTTCGAACCGTCCCTCGGCGTCGGGCGCCACCGGCTCCGGCGGATAGAGCGCCGACGGGCGCAGAATCGTCGGCACGAGCGACAGCCGCACACCCTCCGGCAGCGGCGTTCCACCTGGCGCACGTACGCGCCCGCGGACGCGCCCCGGCTCGCGCACCACGATGCGCAGGTCCTGCACCGACTCGATGGCCAGTTCGGTGGAGGCGAGGCCGATCAGCGGCCCCGAGGGCCCTCGGCGCGCGCCCGTAGCACGACGGGCCCCGGAGGCACGCCGCTCATCGTGAACAGACCACCCGGCTCGGTCACCGTCCAGACGTGATCGGCGCGGCCGCGCGGCGGCCCGAACTCGATCGAGACGTGTTCGAGGTCGCGGCCCAGATGATCGACCACCCGGCCCGCCACTTGAAAGCGGCGCGGCGAAGGCAGCAGCCAGATGTCCACACCCTCGAGCGGCACGCCAGGGAGTACCTCGACGGCCGTGCCGGGCTCGGTGGTGGCGACCCCTGGGAACAGCGTGGCCAGAGGCCGGCCCTGCATCGGCGCGTCGCCGCCGACCACGCGGACGAGCACGAGGTAACGCCCGGCCGGCACGCCCGCGATTTCGTAACGGCCATCGAACGCGGTCCGCGTGCGCCATGGCGATGCCCGCAGACGCCCATCGGCGCCCCGCGTCGCGGCCACCACTTCGGCTTCCGGCTGTGGAATGCCGTCGGGGCGGATGCACGCGCCCGCCGATCGAGCCGGCGCGGGCGTCGGGTACGGGCTGCGCCGCGACTGGCGCGGCCAGGCACGAACAGACGATGAGCGCGCACAACTGTTTCATCAGCACACCTGTGAGAGGCATGACGCGAAACCCCGGTCACGCAGGCCTCGCGGTCGGGCCGTCGGCGCGGCGGAGGCGGGCAGGCTACAACTGACGGGCGCGCGCCGGCAAGATCGGCGGGCCGGAGCCCCGTCCTGCGTCGGCGCGGGGCCGCCAAACCGGCGTAGGATGTCGGCATGCGCTATCTCGTCACCGCCCGCGTGAAGCCGGGCCGGCGCGCCGGGCTCGATCGCGCCATCGACGACGGCTCGCTCGGCCGCGGATCGATTGCCGGCGACGAGTACCAGCAGAACATGGCGCACGCCCGCCAGCGGGCCGACGGCCGGGTGCAATGGATCGAGACCTGCTTCTGCGCCGTCCCGCTCGACGAGGAGCGCCCGTACTGGGAGGCGTACTTCGACCTCGAGCAGGTGAAAGACGCGCACGACCGCCGGCGCTGCCGCCACGAGAACGGCGAGCAGGCGTGGGCGTGCTCGACGTGCGACTGCACCGCGCGGCTCGAGGGGTGGCTGGCGCGTCAGGGCCGCCCGTTTCGAGAGCCATAGCCGCGTGTTCCGCCGCTGGCTTCCGTGGGTGGTCGTGGCCGTCGCCGCGACGCTGCTCGTGGTGCCCATCGATCCGGTGCTCGTCGAGCGCGCCTACTCGACGCGCGCCTACCTGGAGTGGCAGTCGCGCCTCACGGCGATCTCGAACCGCATGGCGTTTGCGCTGTTCGACGTGCTCCTTGCGCTGGCCGCCGCTGACCGTGGCGTGGATTGTGGTCGCCGCCGTGCGCGGATTCAGGCGGGGCCCGCGCTGGCGGGCCCTCGGCACCGCTGCCACCCGGATGCTCGCGGCCGGCGCCGTGCTCTACCTGTGGTTCCTGGCCTCGTGGGGACTGAACTATCGCCGGGTGCCGCTCATCGAGCGGCTCGAGCTCGCTCGCCCGGCGCCGGTGGCAGCCGCGGTGGTTCACACTCGGACAACAAGCCGTCGAGCGCCTGAATGCGCTCCACCGGACCGCACACGCGCGGCCCGTGCCGAACCCGTGGCACGACGCGAGCCTTCACGATGCCTACCGGCACACGCTGCGCTATCTGAGCGACGGTCCGCCGGCCGTGCCGGGACGGCTGAAGCACTCGGTGATTGGCCCCTATTTCCGCTGGGCGAGCGTGGACGGCATGATCGATCCGTTTGCGCTCGAGGTGCTCGCGAACCCCGACCTGCTGCCGTTCGAGACGCCGTTCGTGGCCGCGCACGAGTGGGCGCACCTCGGCGGCTACGCCGACGAATCGGAGGCGAGCTTCGTCGGCTGGCTGACCTGCCTGCGCGCCGACGAGGCCGCACAGTACAGCGCCTGGCTGTTCCTGTACTGGGAGATTGAGCGGCGTCGTGCCCGCGGCGGATCGAGCGGCGCTCGCGGCCGCACTCGCGGCCGGGCCCCGGGCCGACATCGCGGCGGTAGCCGACCGGATTCGCCGCGGCCAGCTGCCGCAGGTGCGCGCCCTCAGCTGGACGGCCTACGACCAGTACCTGAAGGCCAATCGCGTCGAGGAGGGGATTCGCAGCTACGACGCGGTGATCACGCTGCTGGCGCGGGCGCGATTCGACGACAACTGGGTGCCGGTGCTGCGCGAACGCCGCAGCCACTAGCGGCCTGGCCACTCGCCGCTCAGCCGCAGCGGATCACGCGGCCCGCGGCCGCGCGCCGGAGACGATCGCCAATCGCATCACCCAGCCCTTCCATCGCCGGATGCGCCCGGGCGAGGATCTCGTCCACGCCTGCGGCGTCGAGCTCGCGCAGGGCGGCGTAGAGCCGCGCCGCAATCGCGGCGGCATCGCCGGCCTTGCCCAAGGGCGGACGCAACACGTCGAGCGCGGCAGCGCGTCGTCGTCGGCGACCAGCACGCCGACGCGCCGTCCGGCGGCCCGGGCCTCGCGTGCGTCGTGCGCGAGCCGCTCGAGGGCCGGCCCTGACGGTCCTTCATAGAGCGTGAGCGGCGCCCGCGGCGAGTAGTGGCGGGTGAGCAGGCCTGGCGAGCGCTGCGGCCCGGCGTCGCGGCTGTCGCGGCCGCGCATTCGCACCGCGGGAAGCACTGTGCGCAACATCTCCAGCGTCACCGCGCCCGGCCGCAGCACCGTGGGCACGTCGCCCGTGAGGTCGAGCACCGTGGACTCGACGCCGACCTGCGTCGGGCCACCGTCGAGCACGAGGTCGATGCGTCCGTCGAGATCCTCGAGGACGTGCGCCGCGCGCGTCGGGCTCGGACGCGAGAACAGGTTCGCGCTCGGCGCCGCCACCGGCATCGCCGCCGCCTGCAGCAGGGCCTGGGCCACCGGATGCGCCGGCACGCGAATGGCCACGGTGTCGAGCCCGGCCGTGACCTCGTCGGGCACGAGCGCCGAGCGAGGCAGGACCAGCGTGAGCGGCCCTGGCCAGAAGCGCGCCGCGAGCGCCTCGACCGCAGGCGGACGGACGGCGACGAGCGGCGCGATGTCGCTGCACCGATGCCACGTGCACGATCAGCGGATCGTCGGCCGGGCGGCCCTTGGCCGCAAAGAGGCGGCGCACCGCCGCTCGGTCGAGCGCCGAGACGCCGAGACCGTAGACCGTTTCGGTGGGGAAGGCGACCAGCCCGCCGCCGCGCAGGCAGGCCGCGGCGTCCGCAATCGCGTGCGGTTCGGGGTGGGCCGGGGTGACGGTGAGGGTTCGGGTCACGCGGAGGCAGTCAGTGGCGTTTCGCAATCATAACGAGACGGGCGCTGCGCTATCCTGGGGAACGATGCAGCTCGGGCTTCCGTTCAGCGCGGCGGACGCGCGCCGCGACTCCGGATCCGTCGCCGCAGTTCTACTTCGTCCGCCACCGGCGGGCCCGCCGCTACCTGCTGCGCGTCGAGCCCGACGGCCGCGTGCGCGTGACGATTCCCCGCGGCGGCTCGCGGCGCGAGGCCGACGCCTTTGCGTCGCGCCATCGGGCCTGGATCGCCGCGCAGCTGACGCGCGTGCAGCCGCCGGCCGTCGCGCCCGGAGGCGCAGCGCGCCTGGCGCGCCCGGGCCCGGGAGGTGCTGCCGGCGCGGCTGTACGAGCTGGCCGAGCGGCACGGCTGTGCCGTGACCGGCCGTCAGCATCCGCAGCCAGAAGACGCGCTGGGGATCCTGCGGCCGCAACGGCCACATCTCGCTCAACTGGCGGCTGATGCTGATGCCCGAGTGGGTGCGTGACTACGTGCTGATCCACGAGCTGATGCACCTCCGGCGGATGGACCATTCGCCGAAGTTCTGGCGGCACGTCGAAGCCGCCTGCCCGGACTATCGCACCGCGCGGCAGTGGCTGCGCCGCAACGGCCCGGCGCTGCGCTAGCTGCCAGGCGCCCGGCCGTCGCCATGCGGGCTACAATTCAGGTATGCCGTATCCAGAACAGTTCGTGGCCCCGATGCGCGAGGAGTTGACGCGGTTTGGCGTCGAGGAGCTCCGCACCGCGGGCGAAGTGGACCAGGCCGTGGCGCAGGACGGCACCACGATGATCGTCGTCAACTCGGTGTGCGGCTGCGCCGCCGGCAAGGCCCGTCCCGGCATTGCCATGGCGCTGCTGCAGAACGAGCGCAAACCGCAGCACGTCGGCACGGTGTTCGCGGGCGCCGACATCGAGGCCACCGAACGGGCGCGCGAGCACATGGCGCCCTATCCGCCGTCGTCGCCGTCGGTCGCGCTCTTCCGCGACGGCAAGCTGGTGTTCATGATGCAGCGCCGCGACATCGAGACGCGCGACGCCGTGGCCATCGCCACCCACCTGAAGGCCGCCTTCGACGCGCACTGCTGATTCTTGACGGCTTGGCGCTTATCGGCTTAGGGCCTTCAGACCGCTGACAAGCGTACTCTTCGGGCGAAGCCGTGCCAGGCCGAAGCCCGAAGCCGGGAGCCTGAAGCCTCCGTTATCCCCCCCTCGTGTGCATCTCGAGGTGGGGATCCGTCCGCAGCCGATCGAGCGGAATCAGCGGCGAGCGATCGCCGCTCGCGAGGCGCGCCTCGGCGCCGCGGTCGGCGCGGCGCGCTCCAGGTCGCGCGCACCAGCTCCGCGATCTCCTCGTCGCGTCGCCCCGCCGCGCAGGACCTTGCGCAGGTCGGTGCCGCGCGGGGCGTACAGGCACAGGTACCACAGGCCGTCGGCCGTGAGGCGGCTGCGATCGCAGGCGTGGCAGAACGGCTCGGTGGTGGACGAGATGATGCCGAACACCGCGCCGTCCGGCAGCCGGAAGCGATCGGCCGGCGCCGACGACGACTCGCACGATCGGCGCGATCGCGCCGTAGTGGGCGGCGAGCCGTTCGAGCATCTCGCGCCGCGAGACCACGCGGTCCATCGACCAGTGCGTGGCGCCGCCCACGTCCATGTACTCGATGAAGCGCACCTCGGCGCCGTGTGTGGCGCCGTACTCGATGAGCGCCACGAGCTCGTCGTCGTTGACGCCGCGGATCACCACCGTGTCGATCTTCAGTCCCGGGAAAGAGCGGCGCCGCGGCGGCGATGCCGGCGAGCACGCGATCGAGCTCGTCGGAGCGGGTGAGCGCCTTGAAGCGCGCGGCGTCGAGCGTGTCGAGGCTCACCGTGAGCCGGTGCAGCCCGGCGTCCTTGAGTGCGCCGACGTGCGCGGCGAGCAGGACGCCGTTGGTCGTCATCGCCAGGTCGGCGATGCGCGGCCGCGCCGCGAGCCGCCGCACCAGCTCGGGGACGTCGCGGCGCAGCAGCGGCTCGCCACCCGTCAGGCGCACCTTGTCCACGCCGAGACCGCACGAACACGTCGACCAGCCGCTCGATTTCCTCGAAGTGCAGGATGTCCTCGCGCGGCAGCCAGGCGTACTCGGCCTCGGGCATGCAGTAGCTGCAGCGCAGGTTGCACCGGTCGGTGACCGAGAGCCGGAGGTTGCGCAGCGGGCGCGCGTGGCGGTCGAGGATCATTGGGCCTGTGGCCATTATCCGCCGAGAAGGGACGCATGCTACGGGCAGGACGGCCCGAAACGCGGATGCTATGATCGAAGGTCCCGATGCCGCGCATCCTCGTGACCAATGACGACGGAGTCCATTCGCACGGCATCCGGCTGCTGGCCGACACGCTGGCCCCGCTCGGCGAGATCACCGTGGTGGCGCCGATTCAGGAGGCCAGCGCCATCGGGCACGCGCTCACGCTGCGGCGGCCGCTGCGCATCGACACCATCGCGCCGAACGTCTACGCCATCGACGGCACGCCCACCGACTGCGTCAACATCGCCATCACCCATGTCCTCAAGGGCAAGCCGGACCTGATCGTCTCGGGCATCAACAAGGGCTGGAACCTGGGCGACGACGTCACCTACTCCGGCACCGTCTCCGGGGCGCTCGAGGGCGCGCTGCTTGGCATCCCGAGCATCGCCGTGTCGTCACCGCGCGTGAAGGACGGCTGCGACTTCACGCAGGGCGGCGTCGCGGCCGGGCAGGTGGCCGAGGCCGTGCTGCTGCGCGGCATGCCGCGCTTCACCTTCCTCAACGTGAACGTGCCGCTCGTGCCGAGCAAGGGCTTCAAGGCCACGGTGCAGGCCAAGCGGAACCACGTCACCGTGGTGTCGGAGCGCATGGACCCGCGCCACCGGCCGTACTACTGGATCGAGGAAGGCGAGAACCACTGGGAGTTCCAGGACCACTCGGACTACCAGGCGGTGTCGGACGGCTACGTGTCGATCACGCCGCTGCAGCCCGACATGACGGCGCACGACGCGTTCGCCTACCTGGATCGCCTCGCGCTCACGGCACCCGCCAGCGCTCGCTGAGCCGCCGCAGGGCCCTAGTGGCCTTCTTCGCGGTGCTTCTTCTCGTACTCGGCCTGGGCGACATCCTTGTCGCGCTGCACGACCTTGGCCGCGGCACGCGCCTTCTTGAAATTCAGGCTGCGGGTGTGCTCGGAGCTGACCGCGCAGTGCGACAGCAGCCGTTCGAGCGTCTGGCCGTTGCAGGACGGGCAGGCGGCCACGTCGCCGGTGCGAATCAGCTGCTCGAATTCGTGACCGCAGCCGCTCGCAGCGATACTCGTAGATCGGCATACGGGGGACGGTACTCGGATGCCCGGTGCCGTGCAACTCGCACGCGACAGCGTCTGGCGAGTTGCCTGCGGCGGGTGGGTGCAGCTACACTTGAACGTTCGTCGGGGCGTGGCTCAGCCTGGTAGAGCGCTCGGTTCGGGACCGAGAGGTCGCTGGTTCGAATCCAGTCGCCCCGACCATCTTCCTTTTTATTCCTCAACAATCTAGCGAAGTCTGCGAGTCGGTAGCTGTCGGCTGCTGGCCGGAGCTTTGGGGACTCATGGCCTTCCGCGCCGGGCAACCAGCCTCCCATTTTCCAGATCGCCGAGAACCGAGGATGGCGAGACGTGAAGAACCATCGGCGCGACACTCGACTGGAGATGCGAGCACTCGTCAGCCGTGTGAGCGGTCGGTTCGTCGACGGAGTAGACGCCGCCGGGCACGACGGATGCGTTGTAGATGAGACGAGCCGGGCTGGCCGCGAGCGCGACGGCGGCGGGCCGGCGAGGCGTGGGGAGCGACGCCTCGCGGGCTTCGAGCCAGGGTGACGCGACCGCCACCCTCGTCGCGTCGTCGTGTCGTTCGTCGTGTAAGACGTCTGGATTCTATCGAACGGCGCCACCCGACTAATATGGGACCTCGCCTAGGTTTGCACGCAAAACGTGTGCAACGCGAGGGAGGACGGATGAGCTCGACGAACGACACGACGCAGCGACACCGCGTCGATCTCAGATACCGGCGACAGTGTGCTCGACTGCTATGTGTTCGAGCCAACGGGCGCGGGTCCCTGGCCGGCGGTGATTCTCTACATGGATGCGTTCGGCATCCGCGCGGATCTCGACGTGATGGCGCAGCGGCTCGCGAATGCGGGCTACGTCGTGGCGATACCGAACCTCTATCACCGCGCCGGCGCGTTTCCGCCGTTCGATCCCGCGCAGGTGGCCGCCGGCGGCGCCGAACGCGATCGCTTCATGGCGATGATTCGATCGATCGACGGCGACATGGTGATGCGCGACACCGCCGCGGTACTCGCGCACCTCGAATCGCGGCCCTCGGTTCGGCCGGGCGCGGTCGGCACCGTCGGCTACTGCATGGGCGGAGGCTACGCGCTGCGCGCGGCCGGCGTGTTCCCGGATCGTGTCGCGGCCGCCGCGTCGTTCCATGGCGGGTCGCTGGCCACCGATCGGCCCGACAGCCCGCACCAACTTGCGGATCGGATGCGCGCGCGTCTCTACGTCGGGGCCGCCGGAATCGACCCGGGCTTCACCGACGAGCAGCGGCGGCGCCTCGACGAGTCGCTGCGCGCGGCTGGCGTGCGCTACGAGATTGAGGTCTACGAAGGGGCGCAGCATGGCTTCGCGGTCCACAACCACCGCGTGTACGACCGGGCCGCGTCGGAACGCCATTGGGAACGCCTGCTCGGCCTGCTCGACGCCGAGTTGGGCCCGGCCGCGGCCGGGCCGGCCTGAGGGTATAAGCTTGGCGCTGGCGGCCGGGGGCCCGGCGGCGCCGCGAGGAGGACGCATGGGAGCAGCGCGAACGGCGTGTCTCGTCATTCTGTGCGGGGCAGCCATGACAGCGACGATGGCGGCGGAGCCGGCCCAGCAGCGGGGGCGCGGTCCGGCGGCGCCGGCGTGCACGACGGTAGCCTGTGACATGCAGGGCGACTGGGAGCGGACGAAGACGCTGGTCCTCGGGCTCGTCAACGCAATGCCCGATGACAAGTTCGGCTACAAGCCGACGCCGGCGCAGGGCAGCTTCGCCGAGCGCGCGATGCACGTCGCCACCATCGACCTGGCGCTCCTCGGCACGGTCGGCGGCAAGACGCCGGCGCCGACCCTGGCCAACCCCAAGGCCACCACCAAGGCGGAGGTGGTGGCGGCGCTGCAGGCGTCGTTCGACTACGGCGCCGCGGTCATCAAGGAATTCAACGACCAGCAGCTGATGGAGCGCGTCGCGTCGATGCCGTTCCTCGGCCCGACGGCGTCGCGGCTGAAGGTGATCTACTTCTCGATGCAGCACACGCAGGACATATACGGACAGCTCGTGGTGTACCTGCGGCTGAACGGCATCACGCCGCCGGCGAGCAACCGCGGCGTGTAATAGCGAACCGGCGTTAAGCCGGTTTGCCAGATACTGTCGCGCGGCCCGCGCGTTAAGCCGGTCGCGCCCAAATCAAGGAGGACGTCATGCACCGCCTGCTCATCGCGGGTTTCCTGGCGCTCGCAGCCGCCCCGGCGGCCGCGCAGGTACTCGCCCGACCGACCGAAGCGCCGCAGGTGTCGGCGGCCGGCGAAGCCTGGTACCAGCTGCGGGAGCCGATTCAGTACGCCGGCGAGGTGTACTACCCGGCCGGCGCCGCGATCTTCTTCAACGGCAACTCGATGGTGCGCACGGGCCACTACAACGGCGTGCCACTCTACGCCGACGCCACGCGCGATCCGTACAGCGTCGTCTATGTGCCGATCGGACGTGGTCAGCTGCAGCCGTATGAGCGGCGGCGGAGCGGCGATCTCGCCGGAACCACCGGCACCGTCGCGCCGTCGTTCCCGGTCGACCTGCGGCCCGACGGCCCGATCGTGCCGATGGCCGCTGGTGCGCCCACCAACCTGCCGCTCTCGGTCGGGGCCATCAGCGCGTTCACGCCCGAAGTGACGCCGCCGGTGGTGTACGCCGCCGCCCCGGCGGCCGCGCCGGTGTGCGCCTGCGACGCGCCGGCCCCCGCGGTGACGCCAGCCGTGGCAGCCGCGCCGCCGCTGCCGATCGGCGGCGTCGCCGTCCTCAGCGTGCGGCGGCCCGACAACAACGACGGGCTCTGGGTGCGGTACGAGGGCGCCACGTGGGTGAGCCGGGGCGGGGCCGAGGCCCACACGGCGGCGTTCACGCAGGTCGGCGACCACGCCGGGTTCCCGGTGTTCCGCAAGCAGGGCGAGAGCGACACGATTTATCTGGAAACGCGTCAGGGCGTGCTCGCGCCGTATCGCCGCAAGACCTCGTAGGCCTCAGATCCGGGCGATCCGCACGGCGCCGCGCAGCGGCGCGTCGCGCGGGTCGCCCGGGTAATACACCCGCTCCAGGAAGAGCCCCGCCGCGGGCGCCGTCAGTGGTGCCACGGCCTTCGAGTCGGCATCGAACAAGCCCGCGGCATCGGGTGGCGCCATCTCGCCCGTGCCCACCGCGACCAGCACACCGACCAGGCGCCGGACCATCTTCCAGAGGAAGTGCGAGGCCTCGACGTGGATCACCACGCAGGTCCTCGTCTTCGTGGACGTCGAACGATTCGAGATCGACGGTCGTGGACTTCTGTGCCGGATCGTCGTCCGAAAAGGCGCGGAAGTCGTGGAAGCCGACGAACGCCTGGGCGGCGGCCCGCATCCGGTCGGCGTCCACGGCGTCCTTGACCCACCATACGAACGGCTTGGCAAAGGCCGTGCGGCGCCGTGCGATCTGATAGAGGTAGCTGCGCGCCACGGCGTCGTGCCGGGCGTGGAACCGCGGCCGTGCGGCCTCGACGCGCAGCAGGTTGATGTCGGCAGGCAGCGCGTCGTTGATCCGGCGGCGCAGCGTCTCGGGTGGCACCCGCGCGTGGAGCTCGAGGTGGGCCACCTGGCCGAGCGCGTGGACGCCGGCGTCGGTGCGGCCCGAGCCATAGAGTTCGAACCGATCGGCGCCCGTCGCCTCGCGAATCGCTTTCTCGACCTCGCCCTGCACCGTGCGGGCGTTCTGCTGCACCTGCCAGCCGCTGTAGCGCGTGCCGGCGTATTCGAGCGTGAGCTTCAGGCGCATCCGGCCGCGGCGCCCCGCGGCGTCATGGACGCCGCATCCGCTCGAGCGCCTCGCCGAGGGCGCGGATCTCCTCGCCGTACTTCGCCCAGTCGCCGGCCCTCTGCGCCGCGATGGCGCGATCGTAGTGAGCGCGGGCTTCGGCCGCCAGGGTGCCGATCGCCGCCGGCGCCGAGGCGCCGCCGCCGCCGCCGCCGCGGCAGACGGCGCCCCGGCGGGCGCGGCGGTGGTCTGCGTCTCGGTCGGCTGGCTGGGAGCTGGCGCGCCGCCGGCCCGGTCGCCGAAGATGCGGGCCAGCCCGGCCTCGAGCGTCGCGCTCCATCACGATCTGGTTCTGGTAGGCGACGATGACGCGCGTGAGCTCGGGAATGCGGCCGCCCGACGCCTTCAGATAGAGCGGGCGCACGTAGATCAGCGACTCCTCGACCGGAATCACCATCAGCGTGCCCCAGATCACCTGCGAGCCCTGCTGGTTCCACAGCGTGATCTGCGGCGAGATCGTCTGGTCCTGGCGGATGCGCGCCACCACCTGGCGCGGCCCGAACACCAGCTTCTGTTTCGGGAACTGGAACACGCGCAGCTGGCCGTAGTGCTCGCCGTCGCTGCGCGCCACGAGCCACGCCGCGAGGTTGTCGCGCCGGCGCGGCGTGAAGGGCAGCATCTGGATGAACTCCGCCTCCTTCTCACCCGGGCAGCCGCATGATCGTGTAGTACGGCTGCATCGGCCGGGCGCTCGCCCCCTTCGTCGATCGCCGGCACCTCCCACTGATCCTCGCGGTTGTAGAACACCGCGGGCTGCGTCATGTGGTACGTCGCGTACATCGCGCGCCTGGAGCCGCGAAGATGTCCTCGGGATAGCGCACGTGCTCGCGAATGGCCGGCGGCATCCGGTCCATCGGCGCGAACAGCCCGGGAAACGCCCGCGCGTAGGCGGCGGCGATCGGGTCGCGCGCGTCGGCCAGATAGGCCGTGGTCGTGCCGTCGTAGGCGTCGATGACGAACTTCACCGAGTTGCGGATGTAGTTCACGCGGCTGTTCACCGGCGTCGGAGTAGGGATAGCGCGCCGACGTCGTGTAGGCGTCGTAGATCCAGAACAGCCGGCCCCTCGGCCAGCACCAGGTACGGGTCGCGGTCGAAGTCGAGGAACGGCGCCAGGGCGCGCACGCGGTCGCCGATGTTGCGGTTGAAGAGGATGCGGCTCTCGGGCGCTGATGTCGTCGCTGAGGACGATCTGGTAGGCGCCGAACCGGAACGCGAAGAGCAGCTTGCGCCAGAGCGACGACAGCAGTACGCCGCCCTTGCCGTCGTACTCCTTGAACACGTTGTCGTCGCCGCGCGGGTAGTGGAACTCGCGGGTGCGCGGTCTTGACGATGACGTAGTCGCTCGAGAGCTCGCCGAAGTAGAGGCTGGGCTCGTCGATGGTGAACCCGGGCGTCGTGACCGGCGGCAGGTCGCGGACGAACAGCACCGGGCAGCCCCTCCGACGTCACCTGGTTGACCGGGACCGAGCGTCAGGCCGTAGCCGTGCGTGAACGTGAGCCGCTCGTTCACCCAGGTGCGGTTCGGCAGGCTGGCCGAGTTGAGCTCGCGCGCCGACAGCATCACCTGACGCAGCTTGCCGTTGACACGGTAGCGGTCGTTGTCCACCGAGGCGAACTCGTAGTAGGTGCGGATCTCCTGGATCTGCCCGAAGGTCTCGAGCAGCGGCTGGTGATCCCACAGCCGGACGTTCTCGAGCGTCGTCGGCGTTGCGGCTGATGTCGGCCGCGCGTGAGCAGCGCGTCGCCCGAGAGCTCGCGCTCCTCGACGCCGTCGAGCGCGAACGCGCGGCGCGTGGCGTCGATGTTGTGCTGGATGTACGGCGTCTTCGCGCGTCTGCTCGTTGGGCGGCGACGACGAAGCGCTGCAGGATGGTGCTGTAGACCTCGCCGCCGACCGACACGGCGAGGTAGAGCGCCGACGGCGAGCGGAATCGGCCAGTTGCGCGTCGACGTGCGCCTGCAGCACCGCCAGCGCCGCGCCGGCGACGCACACGGCCACGAGCACCAGCTGGCCGGCATGCGGCCCATGACGTCGGCGTAGCTGGCGCCGAAGATGAGCGTCGGCCGGCTCGAGCAGGTGCTCGGCGCGGCGCAGCCAGGCGCCGAACGCGAGCAGCACGAAGAACACCGCGGCGAGCGCGGACAGGTGCAGGCGGACCGCGCGCGTCATCGAGAGCCGCGTGCCGAAGCCCGATGTCAGGCTGCCGGACAGCAGGTACAGCCCGCCGGCCACCAAGCGCCGCCAGGACCACCAGCACCTGACCCAGGCCGCGGAGCAGCTGCCAGAAGGGCAGCGAGAACACGTAGAAGCCGACGTCGTAGCCGAGGATCGGGTCGGCCTGGCCGAACGGCGCCGCGTGGCGCAAGGCCAGCCACGTGTTCCACTGGTTCGCGGCGAAGAGCCCGATCAAGACGCGCGACGACGCGTCATGCCCGCGAGCGCCAGCCGCTGCATCTGCTCGCGGCCCGGCAGCTGCACCTCGAGGCCCTCGCGGGTGACGAACGACGGCCGCCGGTCGCCCATCGTGGCCACCGCGATGCGCAGGTTGATGGCAAACCAGATCAGCGGCGCCAACGAAGCCGGCGAGGAACAGCAGCGCTGGGTCCGCAGGATGGTGGTGAACACCTGGCGGAAGCCGACCTCGCCGAACCAGAGCCAGTCCGTGTAGAAGCGCGACGAGCTGCGGCGCGGCGAGCACCAGCAGGGCGAGGACGGCGAGACGGCGACGAGTCGACCGAGTTGCGGCATAAGGGAGGGTCCGCCTGACCGCGCGCAGCGCCTCGAGGAACCGGTACGACGCGTAGCGCGTGCTGGCTGATTGAAGATCGGACTGGATCTCGTTGGCAAGCGACGCCGGCGCCAGGACGCGCGCAAGCGGACCCCAGCCCAGGATCCAGCTGCGCAGCGCCCAGTCGTGACAGACGTTCATCGACAGGCGCACGCGGCCGCCCTCGGCGTCCTCCGACTTCCTGCGACGGGTGCCAGACGCGCGCGCGGACGTAGGGCGCGATCCGGGCCTCGAACTCGATCTCGACGGGCGCCGTCGGCCCCGTGTTGACGCCCGAGCGAGTTGGCGAACACGTCGTCGGCGAGGTCCTTGCGCGGCGTGAACGTCTGCTTTTCGAGCGACACCGACGCGATCCGGTCGACGGCGAACGTGCGGATGTCGTCGTACTCGGGCACGTACGCCAGCAGGTAGAGCCCGCCCTGCGCGAAGGCGAGGCGGTAGGGATGGATCAGGTAGTCCTTCGCGCGGCCGCTCGACACCGAGTGGTAGCGCATCGTCGCGACGCGAAAGTGCAGCGTGGCCTCGAGCAGCCGGGCCACCAGGTCGGCCGGGCGTCGCCGCCGCGGCGCGCGCGGGCCGGGCTTGGCCGCGAGCACGCTCGGCAGGCGATCGAGGAACTGCCGCATGCGCGGCGACAGCATCTTCTCGAGGCGCGCGAACGCGATGGTGAGGTCGCGCTGGAACGGCGCGCCGGCCACCGACTCGAGCAGGTTGCGGCTCAGATAGAGCGCGCACAGCTCGGCCAGCGTGAAGCCGGTCTCGAGCCCCTTGAGCACCTGGCCGTCGAGCCGCCAGCGCACGCGGCCCTCGGCGTCCTGCTCGTCGTAGAGCGGGAAGCCCGCCTCCTGCAGCGCCGCGAGATCGCGCCGGATGGTCCGCGTGGTGACGCCGAGCTCGTCGGCCAGCGCGTCGATGGCCACGCCGTGGCGCGCGGTCTCGAGCGCGTGCAGCACCTTCCACTGCCGGATGACTTCCTGGTTGCGCGGCACGGGCTCAGCGCGCCTTCCTTGACCCGGCGGATCTCGCGGCGGCGCCGGCGATCGGGCGTGCCGGCGGCCTGCGGCGCGGCGCGGTAGATGCGCTCGGCGCGCCGCATCTCGATCTCCTCGGGCGTCGGCTTGGGCGTCACGTCGTCGTAGAGCGCGCGGGCCTCGGACTTCTTCACGTGCTGATCGATCAGGATGCGGACGATGACGTCCTGGTAGCGTGCCGAAGCCGCGGCTGATGCGGACGCGGTCGCCTTCGCGCAGCACGCGGTGGGGCTTGGCGTGATCGCCGTTGACCTCCACCTTGCCGCTCTCGCATGCGCGCTTGGCCTCCGAGCGCGTCTTGAAGAGGCACGCCACGTCGAGCCAGCGCATCCGACCCGCATGCGGCGGCCGTCAGATGAGGATCTCGATCTTGCCCTTGGCGCGCAGCCGGCGACGAACGCCGTGCGTCTCGCGCTGCCGGTTCTGGGTCTCGAGGATACTGCTTCATCTGCGGCGCGCACCTCGTCGAGCGGCACCGTCCGCGCCGGCTGCTTGTCCACCACCTTGATGATGTGGAAGCCGAACTGCGTCTCGACCAGGTCGCTCACCGCGCCCGGCTCCAGCTTGAACGCCACCTCGTTGAACGGGCCGACCATCTGGCCCGGCGGAAGTAGCCGAGGTCGCCGCCGTTGAGCGGCGCTGCCCGGATCCTGCGAGTGCTCCTTGGCCAGCGCCGCGAAGTCCTTGCCGGCCTTCACCTCCTTGAGGATCTCCGTCGGCCTTGGCCCGGCTCGCGGCCTTGGCGGCCGCGTCGGCCTCCTGCGGCACCGAGATGAGGATGTGGCTGGCGCGCACGCGCTCGGGCTGCTTGAAGCGCTCCGGGTTCTCCTGGTAGAAGCGTGTCGATCTGCTCGGGCGTGGCGGTGACCTTGTCCTTCAGCGCGTCGAGCAGCATGCTGGTTGATCGCGAGGTCGTCGCGCTGTCGGCGCGCAGGTGCGTCGAGCGTCATCTTCTGCGCCGCCAGCATCTGCGTGAAGACCTCCTCGGACGGGAACTGCTTCTTGATCTCCGCGATGCGCGCGTCCACCTCCGCGTCGGGCACCACGACCTTGCGCGCCTCGGCTTCCTGCCTCAGCAGCTTGAAGCCGATCATCTGATCGAGCACCCCGCGGTAGATCTCGTCGCGCCGGTCGGCCGGCACCGGGCCGCCGGCGCGCGCCTCGACGTTCTGGATCGCGCGTTCGAACTCCGCCTTGGTGATGACCTCGCCGTTGACTCGCGCGAGCACGTCAGGCAATTCCGCCGGAACCGGCTTCGGCGGCGCGGCCGGCGCGGCCGGGGTCTGCTGACTGGCCTGCGGCCGCCTGGGCCGCCTGCACTGCCGGCGGCGCGGCGCCGGAGCCGGCGACCGGCCTTGGCGCCGGCGCCGCCGACTCCTTCGAGCACCCGCTGACGACCGTGACCACCGCGAGGAAAAAAAACAGACTGACTCGTGACACGAGAACTCCTTTGATGCACGCCCCGCGCGACAGCCGCGCGCCGGTCGACGCGGTCCCGCTCGATCGCCGCGGGAACACCGGCCGGTCTGTCTAGAGTACGCCGTTCAGCGTGCTATACTCAACGTTCTGTTCGGCTTGCAGGAAAGCGTGCAGGTGCGGCAGCAGCCCTTTTCCCCGGGGCCAGGTAGCTCAGTTGGTAGAGCATACGACTGAAAATCGTAGTGTCGGCGGTTCAATTCCGTCCCTGGCCACCATTTCCTCGCTTCAGCTCCCTGAATTCAGAGTCGCCACAGCTCGCCCTGGCAGGTAGGGCAGGTGGGGCCGCGCCTTCGGCGCGGTGGGGCAGGGTAGGGAAGAGGCCGGGTCTGAAGACCCGGCCCCACGAAAGACTCGCTGAGGCGGGTCCAAAGACCCGCGGCCGACATCCAGACTACGACGCGGCGGCGGAGGCTACCTCGGCGCTGTCTCGAATCAGGCCGAGCTCCCGGCGCACGCGATCCTCGATCGCCTGGCGCACCGACGGGTTGTCCTTGAGGAACTGCTTGGCGTTCTCGCGGCCCTGGCCGAGCCGCTCGCCGGAATAGGCGAACCACGCGCCGCTCTTCTCGACGATCCGCTTCTCCACGGCCAGGTCGAGCAGGTCGCCTTCCTTCGAGATGCCCTCGCCGTACATGATGTCGAACTCCGCCTCGCGGAACGGCGGCGCCATCTTGTTCTTCACCACCTTCACGCGCGTACGGCCGCCGACCATCTGGTCGCCGTCCTTGATGCTGGCGATGCGGCGGATGTCGATGCGCACCGAGGCGTAGAACTTGAGCGCGCGGCCGCCGGTGGTCGTTTCCGGGTTGCCGAACATCACGCCGATCTTCTCGCGCAGCTGGTTGATGAAGATCAGCGTGGTCTTCGACTTCGAGACCACGCCGGTGAGCTTGCGCAGCGCCTGCGACATGAGGCGGGCCTGCAGGCCCATCTGCGCTTCGCCCATCTCGCCTTCGATTTCGGCCTTGGGCACCAGCGCGGCCACCGAGTCCACGACGACGACGTCGACGCTGTTGGAGCGGACCAGCACTTCGACGATTTCGAGCGCCTGCTCGCCGTTGTCGGGCTGCGACACCAGCAGGTTGTCGAGGTCGACGCCGAGCTTCTGCGCGTATGCGGCGTCGAGCGCGTGCTCGGCGTCCACGAAGGCCGCCATGCCGCCCGCTTTCTGGGCCTCGGCAATCACCTGCAGCGCCAGCGTCGTCTTGCCCGACGATTCCGGTCCGAAGATTTCGACCACGCGGCCGCGGGGCACGCCGCCGATGCCGAGCGCGTAGTCGATGCTGATGGAGCCGGTCGAGATGGATTCGACGGGCGCGATCGAGCCTTTCTGGCCCAGGCGCATGATCGAGCCCTTGCCGAACTGCTTCTCGATCTGGCCGACGGCCATGTCGATGGCCTTGGTGCGTTCCTTCAGGTCTTCGAGCGGCATGCGATCTCCTTCGGTGATGGCCGTGTCCGATGCGCGTTCAGGATGCGTTGGTGGTGTGACAGGGAAGGTCACGGCCGAGAGCGATCCTAGAAACGGGCCAAGCGAAAGTCAAGCGAAAATATGTGCAGCCTGCGGCGTTCCGGCGCCTGAATATCAATGACTTAGCGGCGACACGGACTTTCGCCCCCGGGCCGGCGGCTGCGCGGTCCTTGCCATGCGCTCATCGGGCGGGCGAGCGGCGAGGATTCTGCGGTGGCGGCTCAGCGCTCGCGCTCGACGGCGAGCGCCAGGCCGTTCCCGCCGCCCATGCACAGCGCCGCGACGCCGCGCCTGCAGCCCGCGCGCCTCGAGCGCGTAGAGCAGGGTCGTGAGAATGCGCGCGCCGCTCGCGCCGATCGGATGGCCCAGCGCCACGGCGCCGCCGTTGACGTTGACCCGCGGCCGGGTCGAGCCCGAGCTGATCGATCACGGCCACGAGCTGCGCCGAGAACGCCTCGTTGATCTCGAAGAGATCGACGTCGGCCAGCGTGCCAGCCGGCCTTCGCGAGCGACGCGGCGCACGGATTCGACCGGCGTCATCAGCACGTACTTCGGCGGCAGGCCGCTGGCCGCCTGCGCGACGATGCGCGCGCGCACGCGTCAGCCCGAGCTCGGTGGCGTGCGACGCCGCCGCCAGCACCAGCGCCGCCGCGCCGTCGTTCACCGGCGGCGCGTTGCCGGCCGTCACCGTGCCGTCGTCGGTGAACGCCGGACGCAAGGCGCGGCCAGCGCCTCGAGCGACGTGTCGGGCCGCACCGACTCGTCGGCGTCCACGACCAGCGGCGCCTTGCCCTTGCCGCGGCACCGCCACCGGCAGGATCTCCGCCGCGAAGCGCCCTTCGCCGTGCCGCGGCCGCGGCCTTCTGATGGCTGCGCGACGGCGTACCGTCCTGCGGCGTCGCGCGAGACGTGATACTCGGCGGCCACCACTTCGCCGGCCTGCCCCATGTGCCACTGCTCGAACGCGCACCACAGGCCGTCGTGCATCATCGAGTCGAGTCGCCTGGCCGTGGCCCATGCGCAGCCCTTCGCGCACCCGCGTCAGCAGGTACGGGGCGCGGCTCATCGACTCCATGCCGCCGGCCACCGCCACTCGCGCGTCGCCGCCGCGATCGCCTGCGCCGCCAGCATCACCGCCTTCAGCCCGGAGCCGCACACCTTGTTGACGGTGACGGCCGGCACGGCGTCGGACAGCCCGCCGCGCGAGCGCGGCCTGCCGCGCCGGGGCCTGGCCGAGACCGGCCGAGACCACGTTGCCCATGAGGCATTCGTCGACGCTCGCCGGATCGATGCCGGCGCGGCGCACGGCTTCGCGGATGACGAGCGCGCCGAGCTCGGGCGCGGTGAAGTCCTTCAGCGCGCCGAGGAACTTGCCGGTGGGCAGCCGCGCGGCCGACAGGATGACGGCCGTCTCGACCTCGCCCGGGTCGCGAGCGGGTCCCGTGCTCATCGTTCGGACGCGGTGACGTCGATGCGCGTCACCACGCCGGCGCCAAGCACGAGGTCCAGGCGCGAACGAATGAGCGCCGGTCGATCGAGCGATCTCGAGCCGCCATTGCTCGCTCTTCACCGATACGGCGAGCGTCGTGCCGCGCAGTTCCACCACGCTCGCGCGATCGACAGCGGCGCCCACCGCGCGTCCGCCACGCAAACGCGACCTTCTCCGTGCGTGAGCGGCGCTCGACGCAGCACCGACGCAAGCGCGACGGGCATCACCTGCTGCAGCGGGATCATCAATGGAACCTTATCACCAGCCTTAGCCTCTGGCCTCTAGCCTTTGGCCTCTAGCAAGAGCTTCCCGACAAACGACAAACAAGTGGTCGTACCAAAAGGCAAGAGGCTAAAGGCTCAAAGGCCCGAGGCGGGCCATGAAGTACCGATCGATTTTTCCGCCTCCCTGGGGGACCGCACCGCGTGACTAGCGACTCCTGTTTCCGATCCCGAGTATTTCCACGCCGCCCGCACGCCACCCGCCGGATGGGGCCGAACCCGCGGCTGGCGGTGCTCCTGCTGCTCGCAGTGGCCGGCGCCGGTCCGGCGGCGGCGCAGCAGCGGCCGGGCGTGCCCCTGCCGGCGCCCACCAGCCCGTTCTGGGGCGGCGTTCCCACCGGCACCGCCTCGCCGCAGCCGATCAGCCTGTCGCTGTACGCGGCCCTCAAGAGTGCGCTCGCGCACAACCTGGGCGTGCTGAGTGCCGAAGAGGCCGTCGAGCGCGCCGACGGTGCGCGCCGGCTCGCGCTGAGCGAGCTGCTGCCGAACGTGCGGGGCAGCGTCGGCGAGGCGGTACGCAAGACCAATCTCGAAGCGTTCGGCTTCCCGCTGCAGCCGTCGTTTCCGCGCGTCGTGGGCCCGTTCGACGTCTTCGACGCGCGCGTGTTCCTGCGGCAATCGGTGCTCGACCTGCGCGCCCTCAACGCCGAGCGGGCGGAGGGCCACAGGTTGGCTGCCGCCCGCCTGAGCTACCGCAGCGCACGCGATCTCATCGTGCTCGTCGCCGCCAATCTGTATCTCGAGGCGGTCGCCGCCGGCGCCCGCGTCGAGGCGGCCAAGGCGCAGCTCGAGACGGCGCGTGCGCTCCATGCCCAGGCGCTCGACCTGCGCAGCGCCGGCACCGTCGCCGGCATCGAGGTGCTGCGGGCGGAGGTCCGGCTCAGCCTCGAGCAACAGCGGACCACGGCCGCAACCAACACCTTCGAAAAGGCCAAGCTGCAGCTGGCGCGGATGATCGGGCTGCCCCTGCGGCAGGAGTTCACCCTCACCGAGACGGTGCCCTCGCTGCCGCTGCCGCAGTTGACGCTCGACGAAGTCGTGGCGCAGGCCTACGCGCAGCGTCCCGACTACCTGGCCGCGGAGCAGCGCCTCAAGGCGGCCGAAGCCGAAGTGCGCTCGGCGCGGTCGGGCTACTTGCCGTCGCTCGAGGTGACCGGCGACTACGGTGTCATCGGCCTCTCGGTGGCCCAGTCCCTGCCGACGTTCTCCGTGATGGGTCAGGTGAACGTGCCGCTCTTCGAGGGCGGACGCACCCAGGGGCGCACGGCGCAGGCCCGCGCCGACCTGGCGCAGCGGCGGGCCGAGTTCGAGGACCTGCGCGCCGCGGTCTACTACAACGCGCGCGTGGCGTTTCTCGACCTGAAGTCGGCGGAGGAGCAGCTGCAGACGGCCACACGGGCCCGTGAGCTCGCCGATCTGCAGCTGACGCAGGCCCGCGATCGCTTTGCCGCCGGCGTGGCGAGCAACCTCGAGGTCGTGCAGGCGCAAGAGGCGGTCGCGGCCGCCGCCGAGGGCTACATCGCCGCGCTCTACGACCTCAACATCGCCAAAGCGATGGTGCTCGGCTCGCCCGGCTCGCTCGAACAGGCGATCGAGACCTACCTGGGGAGCTCCAATCGATGACGGGACGGATCCGGATCCTGATCGCGGTCGCGCTCGTGGCCGCACTCGGTGTGGGGGCCTGGTTCTATCTGACGCGGGGGCAGGAGTCCACCGACGACGCGCAGGTGGACGCGCACGTGACGCCGGTGGCGGCGCGTGTCGGCGGCACCGTGCTGCGAGTGCCGGTCGCCGACAACCAGGCCGTGGATGCGGGCACCGTCCTCGTGGAAATCGACCCGCGTGAATACCAGATCGCGCTCGACCGTGCGCGCGCCGAGCTGGCCAACGCCGAGGCCGAGGCGCTGGCGGCCAACGCCAACGTGCCGATCACCGCCACGTCCACGAGCAGCGGCGTGACGACAGCGAAGAGCGGCGTCGAGCAGGCGCAGGCGCTTCGCCGACGAGGCGCAGCACAATCTCGACGCGGCCGAGGCCCGCCTGACGTCGGTACGCGCGAAGGTGTCGGGCGAAGAGGCGGCCGCCGCCCGCGACGAGCGCGACGTGGCCCGGTTGAAGGGCCTGCTGGCCAAGGACGAAGTGTCGCAACAGCAGTACGACGCCGCGGTCGCGCAGCTGGAGTCGTCGCGCGCCGACGTCGCGGTCGCGCGCTCGCAGGTGCGCGAAGCCGAGGTGGCCATCCAGGTCGCGCGCAGCAGGCTGGCGCAGTCGAAGGTCGGCGCAGCAGGTTGCCGGGCGCAGGACCTCCGCACCGCGGAAACCGCGCCCGAGCAGGTGGCGGCCATCAAGGCGCGCGCGCAGTCGTCGGCCGCGCGCGTCAAGCAGGCCGCAGGCCGCGGTCGGCCGCGCCGAGCTCGACCTCGAACACACCGTCGTGAAGGCGCCGATCAAGGGGGTGGTCAGCCGCAAGTCGGCCGAGACCGGGCAGGTCATCCAGCCGGGGCAGCCGCTGATGACGATCATTCCGCTCGAACAGGTGTGGATCACCGCCAACTTCAAGGAGACCCAGCTCGAGGACATGCGGGTGGGGCAGCCGGTCTCGATCGAGGTCGATGCCTACGGCGGGCGGGAGTTCAACGGGCAAGATCGAGAGCATTGCCGCCGCCACCGGCTCGCGGTTCAGCCTGCTGCCGCCCGAGAACGCCACCGGCAACTTCGTCAAGGTGGTCCAGCGGGTGCCGGTGAAGATCGTGCTCGACGCGGGGCAGGATCCCGATCACCTGCTGCGGCCGGGGATGTCGGTGACGCCGACCGTCCGCACGCGGTAGCCCGCTTTCAGCCACGTGTCGCGCGGCCCCGCATGAGCACACCGGTCAACCCCTGGATCGTCGCCCTCGCGGTCATGTTCGCCACCTTCATGGAGGTGCTGGACACGACGGTGGTGAACGTGTCGCTGCCGCACATCGCCAGCAGCATGGCGGCGACGACCGAAGAGGCCACGTGGGCGCTCACGTCGTACCTGGTCGCCAACGCCATCATCCTGCCGATGACCGGCTGGCTCGCCGGCGCGCTTCGGGCGCAAGCGGCTGCTGATGATGTCCACCGCCGGGTTCACCCTGGCGTCGTTTCTCTGCGGCGCGGCCCCCAACCTGGCGTCGCTCGTCATCTTCCGCATCATCCAGGGCGCCACCGGCGGCGCGCTGCAGCCGCTGTCGCAGGCGGTGCTGCTCGAATCGTTCAAGCCCGAGGAGCGCGGCAAGGCGATGGGGTTCTGGGGCCTCGGGATCGTGTGCGCGCCGATCCTCGGGCCCGGTGGTCGGCGGCTGGCTCACCGAGAACTACAGCTGGCGCTGGGTCTTCTACATCAACCTGCCGTTCGGCATCATCTCGCTGCTGATGACGCGCGCCTACGTGTTCGATCCCCCGTACCTGAAACGCGAGTCGAAGGGGATCGACTACTGGGGCATGGGCATGCTGGTGGTGGGCATCGGCGCGCTGCAGTACGTGCTCGACAAGGGCCAGCAGGACGACTGGTTCGCGAACACCACCATCGCGGTGCTCGCCATCGTGTCCGCGGTGACGCTCACCGCGCTCATCGTGCAGCAGCTGCTGTCGAAGAACCCGATCGTCGATCTGCGGCTGTTCAAGGACCGCAGCTACGCGGTGGGCGTCTTCCTCGATGACGGTGCTCGGCTTCGTGCTGTACGGCAGCCTGGTGCTGCTGCCGGTGATGCTGCAGACGCTGTTCGGGTTCTCGTCGTACCAGGCGGGGCAGGCGATGGTGCCGCGCGGGGTCGGCTCGCTGGTGATGATGCCGGCGGTGGGCATTCTCACCGGGCTGATCGACCCGCGACGCCTGCTGGTCACGGGACTGACGGTCGGCGGCATCACGCTGCTCTGGCTCGGGCGAGCTGAATCTGAACGGCGGCTACTGGGAGATTTTCTGGCCGCAGCTCATTCAAGGCGCCGGCCTGGCGCTGCTGTTCGTGCCGCTCACCACCGTGTCGATGGCGACCATTCCGCCCGAGCGCATGGGCTACGCCACCAGCATGTTCAACCTGATGCGCAACATCGGCGGCAGCGTCGGCATCGCGATGACGGCCACCATCCTGCAGCGCCAGCGCCAGACGGTGAGCGCGCACCTGGGCGAGAACATCAGCCTCTACGACCCGACCACGCAGTCGCTGCTGACGCAAATCACCAACGGGTTCATCGCCGCCGGCATCGACGCGGTGACGGCCACGCAGCGCGCGTATGCGGTCTTGAACGGCATGCTGTTCCGGCAGGCCTCGATGGTCTCGTTCGTCATGCTGTTCCGGCTGCTGGGCGTGGTGTTCCTGCTGATGATTCCGCTCGTGTTCATCATGCGGCGGCCGAAATCGTCCAGCCGGCCCGTCGTCGCCGAATGACCGACCGTCCGCTCATCCTGGCCTCGGGGTCGCCGAGACGAGCGGAGCTGCTGCGCCAGGCGGGCATCCGCTTCGAGGTGTCGGCGCCGGACGTGGACGAGACGCTGCACCCCGGCGAAGCGCCCGAGGCGTATGTCCGCCGGCTGGCGGCGGCGAAAGCGCGCCACGTCGCCGCCTCGCACCCGGGCCGGCTCGTGCTCGGCGCCGACACGACGGTCGTCGTGGACGGCGAGGTGCTCGGCAAGCCACGGGACGCCGCGGACGCCGCCCGCATGCTCGGCCAACTGTCGGGGCGCAGCCATCTGGTGCTGACCGGCGTCTGTCTCATCGGGCCAGCGGGGGACGACGCGAGATCGACGTCCGCCGTCGACGACGGTCGAGTTCAGGCCGCTGGAGGACGCGGAGATTGCCGGGTACGTGCGATTCGGGCGAGCCGATGGACAAGGCGGGCGCCTACGCCATCCAGGGCGGCGCCGCCGGTTTCGTGACCCGGCTCGACGGCGACGTACTCCAACGTGGTGGGGTTGCCCGTTGCACTCATTCTGGGCATGTGCAGGGGCTCGGGAATTCAGGTATCCTGACCGGGATCACGGGAGCGAAAGTCCTTACCTATGAGCAACAAAGCCGCGAAGATCGGATTGTCGGGCGTCGTCCTCGCCACCGCATTCGGCGTGCTGCTCTACAGCTCGCTCGGCGAGAGCCTGCAGTACCTACAAGTACGTGGACGAGGTGATGGTCGAGCCGGCGGCCTGGCACGGCAAGAACCTGCAGGTGCACGGCATCGTGGTGCCGGATTCGATCGCCCGCAAGCCCGACTCGCTCGAGTGGCGTTTCGACCTCCAGCGCAACGGCAAGGTGCTCCGCGCCTACTACACCGGCATCGTGCCCGACACCTTCAAGGCCGATTCCGAGGTCGTGCTCACCGGCACCATGGACGACAAGGGCTTCCATGCGACGGAAATGACGGCCAAGTGCCCGTCGAAGTACGACGCGGCGCCCGCGGGGCCAGCCGTCGCAGAGCAGCCCCGCGCCGTCGGGCGGAGCGTAGCCGCATGGCCTCGCTCGGGTACTACCTCCTCCTCGCCGCGTTCGTCGTGTGCGCCTACGCCGGCGCCGATCTCGGTGGCGGGCGCGCGGCGCCGCTCGCGGCCGCTGATCGAGAGCGGCATCGGCGCCTTCTACCTGGTGACGGCCATCATGGGCGTGGCCTCGGCGGTCATCGTCTACGCGTTCGTCGTCGGCGACTACTCGATCCGCTACGTCCAGCGCTACTCCGACTCGGTGCAGCCGCTGTTCTACAAGCTCACCTCGTACTGGGGCGGGCTCGACGGCTCGATCATGTTCTGGGTGTCGCTGCTGTCGGTCTTCGGCTCGGCCGCGGTGTACGTCAACCGCGAGCGGCATCGCGAGCTCATTCCCTACGTCGTGACGGTCATCTCCGTGGTGCAGATGTTCTTCCTGTTCCTGATGATCGTCCACAACAACCCGTTCCAGACCTACCTCACCGAGACCCCGACCGACGGCGCGGGCCTGAACCCGCTGCTGCAGAACTTCTACATGGCGATCCACCCGCCGACCATGTATCTGGGCTTCGTCGGGCTGACGATTCCGTACGCCTTCGGCATGGCCGCGCTCATCACCGGCCATCTCGACGACTCGTGGCTGCGCGCCGTGCGCCGCTGGACGATGATCTCGTGGCTCTTCCTGTCGGTCGGCCTCGGCCTCGGCATGATCTGGGCCTACGAGGAGCTCGGGTGGGGCGGCTACTGGATGTGGGATCCGGTCGAGAACGCCGGCCTGCTGCCGTGGTTCACCGCCACCGCCTTCCTGCACTCGGTGATGGTGCAGGAGCGGCGCGGCATGCTGCGCGTGTGGAACGTCGCGCTCGTCATCATGACGTTCTTCCTGACCATCTTCGGCACGTTCATGACCCGCTCGGGCATCGTGCAGTCGGTGCACGCGTTCGGCGACGACCCCGAGCTGGCGCGGCTGTTCACGATCTTCATGATCGCGCTCGTGGTCGTGAGCTTCGGCTTCGTGATCTACCGGCTGCCGCTGCTGCGCGCGCGCAACGAGCTCGACTCGTGGCTGTCGCGCGAAGCGGCGTTCATGATGAACAACTGGATCCTGCTGTTCTCGGCGTTCTTCGTCCTGTTCGCGACGATGTTCCCGACGCTCAGCGAGGCGATCCGCGGCGAGCGGCTGACCGTCGGGCCGCCGTTCTTCAACCAGTGGATGCTGCCGATCGGGCTGACGCTGCTGCTGCTCACCGGCATCGGTCCGCTGCTGGCGTGGCGCAAGTCCACGCGTCGTGAACCTGCGCGATCAGTTCCTCTTCCCGGTGTCGACTGGGCCTGGTCGCCGGCATCGCGGTGGTCGCCCTCGGCGTGCGCGTGTGGGCGTCGGGCATCTGCTTCGCGCTGAGCGCGTTCGTCGTCGGCACCATCAGCCAGGAGTTCTGGCGCGGCGCGCGCGTGCGCCAGCGGGCCACCGGCACCGACGTCTTCACCGCGCTCGTCGGCCTGGTCGGGCGCAACAAGCGGCGCTACGGCGGCTACGTCGTGCACCTCGGCATGGTGCTGCATCTTCTTCGGCTTCGCCGGCGAGGGCTTCAAGCAGAAGGAAGAGGCGCAGCTCAAGCCGGGCCAGCAGGTGGCGGTGGGCGACTTCGTCGTCCGCCACGACGCGCTGTCGGTCACCGACGACGGCCAGAAGCAGATGATCACGGCGCACGTCACCGTGCTCCGCGACGGGAAGACGTTCGCCGAGATGTATCCGGCCAAGTGGATCTTCCGCAAGCACGAGGAGTCGCCGACGACCGAGGTGGCCATCCATCGCGGCTTCGCGCAGGACGTCTACCTGGTGCTCGCCACCTTCGACGCCGCGACCCAGACGGCGAGCCTCGCCGTGGACATCAACCCGCTCGTGAACTGGGTGTGGATGGGATTCGGCCTGCTGGCGCTCGGCATCGGCATCGCGCTGCTGCCGGACGCGGCCTTCGCGTTTGCCACTGCGCCGGTGCCGGCCAACGCCGCCACCACGGCGCTGATCCTGCTCGCGGTCGTGCTGTCGCAGGGCGTGGCGCTCGCCCAGGAAACGGTGCCGGCGATCTTCCGCAGCCCGCTCGAACGCCGGGTCGCGAACGAGATCATGTGCGACTGCGGCGGCTGCCGGCTGTCGGTCGAGTTGTGCGGCATGATGAACTGCCACGGCAAGGAGCGTCAGCTCGCCAAGATCCAGCAGTACGTCAAGGACGGGCAGGACCACGACGCGATCCTCGCCAGCTTCGTGCGCGAGCACGGCGGCTACGACGTGCTGATGCAGCCGCCCAACCGCGGGTTCAACCGCGTGGCCTGGCTGCTGCCGTACGGCGTCGCGGTCGTGTGCCTGCTCGGCGTCGCGTTCACGGCGCGCTGCGCTGGTCGCGCCGCGCCAGCGCTCGCCGGCGGCCGGCCGCGGCCCCGGCGATCGAGCCCGAGCTCGACGCACGCCTCGAGCAATGAGCTCCGAGACCTCGACGTAAGCGACGCGAGGCGCGTCAGCTCCGACGCTCCCGTCCTGGCAGCTCTTCGCGCTGGCGGGCCTGGTCGGCGCCACGCTGGTCGTGTTCGTCTCGCGCGGCCAGTCGCCGGCCGCCATCATCCTGCTGAGCCTGGTCGTCTTCGCGGCGGCGGCGGTGGGCGCCGCGGCGCTGCGGACGCTCGCTGCCGTTCATCGGCGCCCGGGAGCGGCTCGACGTGCCGATCGTCGGCGGGCGCGCGCGCGCCGCGCTCGAGCGCGAGAAGACGCTGGCGCTGCGCGCCATCAAGGACCTCGAGTTCGACCACGCGATGGGCAAGGTGTCGGACAAGGACTTCGCCGAGATGGGCGGCGCGCCTGCGCGCGCGCGCCGCGGGGCTGCTGCGTCAGCTCGACGCCGGCGCGTCCTACTCGGCGCAGATCGAGCGCGAACTGGCGCGCCGCCTCGAGGCGGCCGGCGCGGCGCCGCCGGCCGCGCGAGCACGCGGCCCGGCCGGTTCTGCGCGCAGTGCGGCGCCGCCCACGACCCCGCCGCGCGGTTCTGCGCGCAGTGCGGGCATCGTCTGGTGCCGGCGTGATCCGTGCGACTGTGCGCGCGCTCGCCTCTGGCGCTCGTGCTCTGCGCGGCGTGCTCGCTGGCCTGGCCGCTGCCCGGCCTGCGCGCAGGACATGCCTGATCCGTCGCTGATCCACGGCAAGGCGCTTGCCGGCGCCGGAGCTGCCACGCGGCACCGTCACCGTGCGCGTCGTCCGCGAGTCGATCGGCAACGACATCCCCAACCAGTCCGTCACGGTGTCGATCGGCGGCGCGACGCGCACCGCCGTCACCGACGACCGCGGCCGCGCCGAGTTCACGGGCCTGCCGGCGGGGCAGGAGGGGCGCGCCGCGGCGACCGTCGGACGGCGAAGCGATGGTCGTCCGACCCGTTCACCGTGCCGGCGGCGGGCGGCCTGCGCGTCATTCTCGTGGCCGGCATCGCCAAGGCGGCCGAACGCAAGGCCGCCGAGGCGGCGCGGGCCGCGGCGGCGCCGGCGGTGAAGGGCACGGTGGTCTTCGGCGGCAACAGCCGCGTGCTGATGCAGTTCGCCGACGACGTGCTGCAGGTCTACTACGTCCTCGAGATCGTCAACAGCGCCCGCACGCGCGTGGACATCGGCGGTCCGCTGGTCATCGACCTGCCGCCCGGCACCGAGCGGCGCGACGCGTGCTCGAGGGCACCTCGCCCACGGCCACCGTCGCCGGCAACCGCGTCACCGTCACCGGCCCGTTCGCGCGCGGGCACCACGCCGGTGAACATCGGCCTACCGGCTGCGTGCAGGACGGCCCGTCCCTGACGCTGGTCCAGCCGTGGCCCGCGGCCTTCCAGCAGGTCACCGTCGGCGTGCAGAAGATCGGCGGCCTCACGGCCGCGTCGCCGCAGTTCGCCGACGTCGCGCGACGTCACGACGCAGGACGGCAAGGTGTTCGCGCTCGGCAGCGGAGCGGCGCTGGCGCCCGGGACGCCGCTCACCGTGACGCTGACGAACCTGCCGTACCACAGCCGCACGCCGCGCTACGTCGGCGCTGGCGCTGGCGGCCGGCGTCATCCTCTTCGGCGTCTGGCTGGCCACCCGCACCCGGCGCCGGAGCCCGACGCGCGCAGCCTGGCCGACCGCCGCGAGCAGCTGCTCAAGGAGCTCACGCAGCTCGAAGCTGCGCCGGCGCGACGGCGCGGTGAGCGCCGAGCGGTTCGCGACGCGCCGGCGGCGCCTGGTGGCCGAGCTCGAGCAGATCTACGGCGAGCTCGAAGCCAGCGGGGCGCGGCCCGCAGGGAGGCGGCGAGGGCGTCGCCGCGTGAGCCAGCCGCCGCACCAGCCCGCAGCCGCGCTCGACTTCGGCGTCGTCGCCGTCGACGAGGTCTCGCGCTCCTTCGGCCGGCGCCGGGCGCTGTCGCGCGTCAGCCTGCGCGCGGCGCAGGGCGAGATTCTCGGCGTGCTCGGCCCGAACGGAGCGGGGAAGTCCACGCTCATCGGCATCCTGGCCACGCTGCTGCGGCCGACGACGGGCCAGGTGCGCTACGGCGACGCCGCGCGCGATGCGACGGCGCGGCGCTGCGCGCGCGCATCGGCGTGCTCGGCCACGATCTCTTCCTCTATCCGGAGCTCACGGCGCGCGAGAACCTCGAGTTCTTCGCCGGCCTCCACGCGCGTGGACGATCCCGCCGGCGGCCGCGGCGACGGCCCTGAGGCGCGCCGGCCTCGACGCCCGCGCCGACGATCCGGTGTCCAGCTTCTCGCGCGGCATGCGGCAGCGGGTCGCGCTCGAGCGCGCGCTGATCCACGGCCCGCGGCTCGTGCTGCTCGACGAGCCGTTCACCGGCCTCGACGACGCGTCGGCGTCGGCGCTGGTGGCGCGGCTCCGCGGGCTGCGCGACGCCGGCGCGATCGTCGTCGTCGCGACCCACGATCTCGAGCTCGCCGAGCAGTTGCTGGATCACGCGCTCTTCCTGCGCGATGGCCGCCCCGCCGCCTCGATGCCGCGGCCCGACCGGCTGCGCGCCGTCTACCAGGACGTGATGACGCAGTCCGCTCGACGAGGCGCGCTCATGACCGGCCCGCCGCCGGCGCCGCCGGCCGGCTCGCCGCTTCGCGCGCTCGGTCTGGCTGGTGCTGCGGAAGGACCTGACCGTCGAGGTGCGCAGCGGCGAGATCGCCTACACGACGCTGTTCTTCGCCGTGTCGTGCGTGCTGATCTTCGCCTTCGCGCTCGTGAAGGAGGGCCGCGCGCCCGAGGGCGGGGCGGCGGGCATCCTGTGGATCGCCATCCTGTTTGCCGGCACGCTGGCGCTGGGGCGCGGGTTCGAGCGCGAGCGCCAGTCGGAAACGCTGCGCGCGCTGCTGCTGGCGCCGGTGCCGCGGCCGGCGATCTACGTCGGCAAGCTGCTCGGCATCGTCGCGCTGCTCGTCGCCGACCGAAGCCGTGCTGCTGCCGCTCGTCGCGTTTCTCTTCACCGCGCGGCTCTTCGCCCACCCGTTCTGGCTGGCCGGCATCGTGCTCACGTGCACGGTGGGGCTGGCCTCGGTGGGCACGCTCTTCGCCGCGATGCTCGTGCGGGCGCGCAGCCGGGACATGCTGCTCCCGGTGCTGTTGTATCCCATCGTGGTTCCGGTAATCATTGCGGGAGTCCAGGGCACGGCGGCGCTGCTGCAGCCCACCGTCGACCTCGCGCTCGTGCGGTTCTGGCTGCTGCTGCTGCGTGACCTTCGACGTCGTCTTCGTCGTCCTCGCGCTGTGGACGTTCGAGGCGGTGATGAGTGATTGAGGAAGCCTTCAGCCTTTGGCCTCTAGCCTTCAGCCGTTCCGGGCTAGAGGCCAAAGGCTAGAGGCCAAAGGCGACAAGGCTCTTCGCTATGCCCAAATGGTTCACCCCCGCGGCCATCCTGTGCGGCCTGATGTTCGTGGTCTCGCCGGTGCTGATCGCGCAGAGCGCCGGACGAGTCGTCGATGGGGATGGTCTACAAGATCTACTACTACCACATGCCCTCGGCGTGGATGTTCCTGCTCGCGCCGCTGGTGTGCGGCGTGTCGAGCGCGCTCTTCCTGGCGCGCGGGCGGCCCGAGCGACGATCGCCGCGCCTGGGCGGCGGCGGAGCTCACGGTGCTCTTCGGCGCGCTCACGCTGATCACCGGCCCGCTGTGGGCACGGCGCGCGTGGGGCACGTGGTGGGTGTGGGACGCGCGGCTCACGTCGAGCCTGGTCGGCTGGATGATCGGCTGGGCCTACCTGATCCTGCGCCGCTACGGCGGGCCCGGCTCCGACAAGCTGGCGGCCGGCGTGGCGCTGTTCGGCGCCGCCAACGTGCCGTTCATCTACATCTCGGTGAACTACTGGCGCACCATCCATCCGCCGACGACGGTGGTGCCGCGGCTGCCGGTGGAGATGGGCGTGCCGCTCTGGTTCTGCGTCTTCGCGTTCCTGCTCCTCTTCATCCTCCTGATGACGATGCGCCTGCGCCTCGAAGTGGCACGCGCGCGCCTGGATGCCCTGTATGTCGCGCTCGATGAGTAGGCCGATGGTCGCCGCTGATGAGAACGGTCGTACGTGTCGCGGTGCTGGTCCTCGTGCTGCGCGGCGGTCGCGCCCGCCGCGGCGCACGGCGCAGCCGCCGCAGCCGCAGGACGAGTTCGTGCCGGTGGGCAACTCGCCGGCGCCGGAGCAGATTCCGGCGGCGCCGCTGCTGATCGGCGCCTACGTCATCGTCCTGGCGGGGCTGTTCGCGTACGTGGTGTCGCTGTCGCGGCGCCTGGGCGCGGTGCAGCGCGACGTCGAGCGGCTCGAAGGCGACCTCAAGCGCCGCGGCCGCGGCTAGGCGGCCGGTATGCCGACAGCCGCCCACTTCCTCTACATCCCCGCCGTGCTGCTGCTCGGGGTGGTGATCGGCTGGATTCTCGGCTCGCGCGCCGCCGCCGACGCCTATGCCTCGCAGCTCCGCAAGCAGGAGGCGCGCGCAGGACCGCGGGCCGGGACCGTCAGCGCCCCAGCGCTAGGCGCTGCGCCAGCACGGCGGGCAGGCCGGCCGCGAGAATCCGCCGCCTGCGCCGCGGCACGTCGTACGGCGCCCGCACGATGGTCACGGCGCGCGCGGCCGGCGTCGAGCAGCCCGAACGCCGCCCGGGCATCGCCGTCGCGCGGCTGGCCGACGGCGCCGCAGTTCACGAGATACCGCTGGCCGGCCGTCGATCGACACCCGGCAGCGCTCGCCGCGAACCGGCAGCATGGCTTCCACCGACGGCGCCGACGCGGAAGACGCTCGGCACGTGCGTGTGGCCGAACAGGCACAGCGGCGGCCCGCGACAGCGGCATGCGCGCCCTCGACGTCGCGCTCGTCGAACAGGTAGGCGTCCTCGTCCCACGGCGCGCCGTGGCAGATGGCGGTGAGCTCGTCGATCGTCGACCGGCCCCTGCGGCAGCGCCGCCAGCCAGCTGCAGGTTCTCCGGCGTGAGCACGCGCGCCGTCCACTCGATCGCCTGGCGCGCCATCTGGTTGAAGCTGTCCACCGAATCGAGGCCGCACGCGACCTTGTCGTGGTTGCCCCGCACCATCGCCGCGACCGGCAGCTCTTTGATCCGGTCGATGACCGCATTGGGATCGCGCGCCGTAGCCCACCAGGTCGCCCAGCACCAGCACCTGGTCCCACTCGCCGGCGGAGGCCTCGAGCACCGCCGTCGAGGGCCTCGAGGTTCGCGTGCACGTCGCTGAGGACGAGGTAGCGCATCAGAAGCCGACCCACTCCAGCAGCAGCTCGACGACCTCGGGAACCGGCCGCGTGGAGTCGATGCGCACGTGGGCCTGGGCGTAGGCCAGCTGGCGGCGCTGGTAGAGCTGTTCCATCGCCGCGCGATCGGCGGCCAGCGGGCGGCGGCCGTCGTTGGGCACGCGCTTCATCACCTGGGCCAGCGGCACGTCGAGCCAGGCGACGGCGCCGTCGGAGAGCATGAGCGACGCGGTTGTCGGCCTCGGCAAACGTGCCGCCGCCGGTGGCCACCACGACGTGACGCTGCGGCAGCAGCTCGCCGAGCACCTGGCGTTCGAGCTGGCGGAAGTAGGGCTCGCCGTTCTGGGCGAAGATGGCCGCGACCGAACGGCGCTCGCGCGCCTCGATCCGCTCGTCCACGTCCTCGACGCGCCAGCCCAGACGCCGTCCGAGCGCACGCGCGATGGTGCTCTTGCCGGCGCCCATGAACCCGACGAGGTACAGCTTGTCCGTCTGCACGCCGCGTGTGCTAGCTGCGAAGGCCCTCGAGCACGCTGAAGAATTCCGGGTACGACACGGCGGCCGCGCCGGCGCCGTGGATGATCGTCGGCCCGGACGCGCCCAGCGCCGCCACGGCGAACGCCATGGCCAGGCGGTGATCGTGGCGGGCGTCCACCTCGCCGCCGCGCAGGCGGCGGTGGCCGCGCACGTGGAAACCGTCGGGCTGCTCGTCGATGTCGCCTCCCATCCGTCGAAGGCCGTCGGCGAGCGCCGAGATCCGATCGCTTTCCTTGACGCGCAGCTCCTGTGCACCGCTGACTCGGAGTTCGCCGCCGTGCGTCGCCATCGCGGCGAGCACCGGCAGTTCGTCGATGATGCCGGGCACTTCGTCCGGCGTGATCACGGCCGACCCGACCCCCTGGTACCGCACCGTGATGGTCCCGGCCGGCTCGCCGCGCGAGGTCCGCGGATCCACGCCGCCCTCGGTCGAGACGTCGACGGCGGCGCCCATCCGGCGGACGCACGTCCACGATGCCGATGCGGGTGGGGTTGAGACCGACACCGTGTATAACGATCTCGGAGCCCGGAACCGAACCGCCAGCGACCATCCAGAACGCCGCGGCGGAGATGTCCCCGGGAACTCCCAGGTTGCGCGCCGACAGCCGCTGCCCGCCGGCCACCGAGACGCGCAGGCCGTCGCGCTCGACCCGCACGCCGAACGCCTCGAGCCCACGTTCCGTGTGGTCGCGCGTGGCAACCGGTTCGACCACCGCCGTGGTGCCCGTCGGTCTGCAGCCCGGCGAGCAGCACCGCGCTCTTCACCTGCGCGCTCGGCACGTCGGGCGCGTAGTCGATGGGCGAGAGATCCGCGCGGCCGTGCACCGTGAGCGGCGGACGGCCCTGGTCGGACTCGATGCGGGCGCCCATGCGCTCGAGCGGGACGATGACGCGCTTCATCGGCCGGCCGCGCAGCGATTCGTCGCCGGTCATCGTGGCCGTGAACGGGTGGGCCGCCAGAACACCGGCGAACATGCGGATGGTGGACGCCGGAGTTGCCGGCGTCGAGCACGCCCGCGGGCGCCCGAAGGCCGGCGAGGCCGCGCCCGGTGATGCGGAGCCGCAGGCCCTCGGGGTCGCGGCCCAGTTCCTCGATCGAGATGCCGAGGCCCGCCAGGCAGTCGAGCGTCGAGCGGCAGTCGGCGCCGGTCGAGTAGCCGGAAATCTCCGACACGCCGTCGGCAAGCGCGGCGAACAGCGCGTAGCGGTGCGAGATGGACTTGTCGCCGGGCGGACGCACCCGCCCGCGCACCGAGCGGGCCGGATGCACCACGACACGGTCGCGGCGCCTGAGCCTCTCTTGTTGTCGAGGGCATCAAGGAACTATAACAGCACGGCTCGCAGCGCCGTGCAGGACGGCCATGCAGCCGGAGGGCATGTCATGCGCGGATGGCGATGGCGGTGTCTCGCAGCCGGGGCGGGTGTGGTCGCGTTCATGAGCCACGACCACCGCTGGCGCAGCGGCAGTTTCAGTTCTTTGCACAGTTCACCGACGCCACCGGCAAGCCGATTGCCGGGCGTGACCGAAACCGACATCGCGGTGACAGAGGACAACGCCGAGGGCAAGGTGCTCAGGCTCGAGCCGATCGCCTGGCCGATCCGGGTCGCCCTGCTGATCGACAACGGCACCGGCTCCGCGGATCGCCTGAATCACACGCGCGAAGGCGTCCGGGGGCTCATTCAGGCGCTCCCGGCCGGCATCGAGGCGTCGCTCCAGACCACGGCGCCGCAGCCCCGGTTCCTGGTGCGGCCGACCACCGACAAGGGGGCGCTGCTGTCCGGGCGTGGACCTGATCACGCCCGATTCCGCGCGCCGGCCGCTTCGTCGAGGGGCTCATCGAAGCGGTCGGCGCGCTTCGACAAGGAGCGGGCCGACAAGGAAAAGGGCACAGTTTCTTCCCGGTGGTCGATCATCGTCGGGTCGCTGACCGCCGAGGGCAGCTCGATTCGCGATCGCGACGTGCAGCGCCTGTTCCAGCAGCTGGCGACCGGGGCGATGACGGTGCACGTCGTCATGGTGGGCCCCAGCAACCAATCCGGCACCACCAACGTGTCCAACGCCATCCAGATTGGCATCAACGCCGCCAAGCAGACCGGCGGCCGCTACGAATCGATCGCCGCGACGACCCGGCTCACGACACTGCTGCCGGAAATCGGCGGCCAGGTCGCCCAGAGCGACCAGCGCCAGCGTGCGCAGTACCGGGTGACCTTCGAGCGCCCGGAAGGGAAGTCGGGTCCGCAGGTCGGCGGCATCGGGCTGTCGGGCGCGCGCGGCATGACCGTGAAGCTGACACTCGACGGACACATGCCGTAACCCTATACTGATCAGAAGCCGGCAATGCGCCGGTGTGCCAGACACTGCGCGCGCCCTCCGACCAGCGGGTCGCGCCGAGGCCTGATGACCAACAGCCACGACCGTCCGTCTCGATTTCTGCAGCACGTTCGAGATGGTGGACTTCGTGCAGACCGTGAGCGATCACATCGGGCGGCTGGTGGGTCTCGACGACGACGCGCTGCACTGGGTGGGCGTGGCGGTGCGCGAGTCCGTCATCAACGCCATCAAGCACGGGAACGCCGGCGACGAGCGCAAGCGTGTCTACGTGGAGTTCACGCCGCTCGAGCGCGAATCGCCGCCCGGCATGGCGATCCGCGTGCGCGACGAAGGCCCCGGATTCGATCCCGCCGCACGTGCCCGACCCGCTCCATCCCGACAACCTGCTCAAGGCCAGCGGCCGCGGCATTTTCCTCATCCGCAGCTTCATGGACGAACTGCGCCTGCAGCCGGCGGCCGAAGGCGGCATGGAAGTGGTGATGGTCAAGCGGGCCGGCGCCACGACCCCGCCGCACGCGTGACCGCGCGTCCGGCGCTGCCGCCCGCGCCGCCACCAGCGCCGCCTCCTGACCCCGTCTTCCTCGCCACCGCGGTCGAGATCGTCCTTCGCGCCGGCGCCATCCAGGATGGCGGGCCGCGCGTCGGGCTTCCAGATCGCGAAGAAGGGCGAGATCGATCTCGTCACCGAAGTCGATCTGGCGTGCGAGCGCATGTGCCGCGAGGTGCTCGCCGAGCGCTTTCCGGAACACGACATCCTGGCCGAGGAGTTGAGCGCCGGGCCCGGCGAAGCGGCGCGCGCCCGCTACCGCTGGGTGTTCGATCCGCTCGACGGCACCACGAACTACGCGCACGGGCTGCCGATTTTCTGCGCCTCGCTCGCGCTCGAACTCGACGGCCAGCCGATTGCGGGTGCGATCTACGACCCGTCGCGCCGGGAGCTCTTCACCGCCGAACTCGGGCAGGGCTCGTTCCTCAACGGCATGCCGCTCAAGGCCTCGGCCGCGAGCGCCCTCGGCGACGCGCTGCTCGTGACCGGCTTTCCCTACGACATGCACGTGCGCGGACCGGAGCTCGTGGAGCTGTTCGGCCTGTTCCTCGGCCGTGCCCGCGCCGTGCGGCGGCTCGGGTCGGCAGCGCTCGATCTCTGTTACGTCGCCGCGGGCCGCTTCGACGGGTTCTGGGAGCAGCACCTCAAGCCCTGGGACGTGGCCGCCGGTGCGCTGGTGGTGTCGGAGGCCGGTGGGCGCATCACCGGAATGGACGGCGCCCCGTTCGACGCCCGTGCCGGCCACCTCGTCGCGTCGAACGGCCACGTTCACGGCGCGATGCTCGACGTGATTGGCGGCAGCCGCGCCGGCCGCACTCTGCACGGGACGGGCTGACCCCCAGGAGTTACAGCCAGCCGATGGCCGCGGCGCCGTCCGGCGGCGGCCAACGCGTTGATCGCGCGACGCTTACGCCCTCTCGCGGGGCTTGGCACTTCCTCTGCAAGGTCCCGGGCGATGCCTGGCCTGCATGGCCTGTCGCCTGGGAGATCCGTTCATGCGTAAGCACATCGTCTGGACCGCGCTCGTGCTCTGCGGCGGGCTCGCGTCTGCGTCGCCGGCCGTGGCGCAGCAGCAGACCGTCAACTTCACGATCGGCGGCTTCGTGCCGCGGGGTGAGGACGGTCGCGTGGATGGCGATGTCCTCACCGAGAACCGTACGTTCCTGGTGTTCGAGGTGGACGAGTTCACGAGCTTCACGGCCGGCGTCGAGTGGCTGTTTCCCATCGGCGGCTTCGTCGAGGGCGGCGCCGGCGTCAGCTTCACCAACCGCACCGTGCCCACGGTCTATCAGTGCTGCGTGGACAACAACGGGTTCGAGATCGAACAGGAGCTGAAGCTGCGCCGCATCCCGATCGACCTGACCCTGCGCGTCACGCCGCTCGGTCCGTCGTCGCGGGTGCAGGTGTACTTCGGCGGCGGCGTCGCGCTGATCCCGTGGCGCTACAGCGAGACCGGCGACTTCATCGACTTCAACAACGACGGCGAGGTCTTCCGCGATTCGTTCGTGGGGTCGGGCACGGAGGCCGGCGTGGTGGTGCTCGGGGGCGTGCGCTTCCAGGGCCGCGGCGCGGCCGGTGGATTCGAGGTCAAGTACCACAAGGCCGATGCCTCCTTCGACGCCGACGACGACGAGTTCGCCGGCTCGCGCATCGATCTCGGCGGCTGGACCTACCAGGGCACGCTGGGCTTCCGCTTCTGAGAGGTCAGGTGGGTCAGGTGGGGCCCGTGAAGTACCTATGTCGTTCGGGTCCCGCTTTCCTCGTGCGCTCCTTCATCAGCTCCCTCTACGCCTTCGCCCTTTCCCTCGGCGGCCCCGGCCTGTTCACCATCGCGGCGCTCGACTCGTCGTTCGTGTCGCTGCCGCAGATCAACGATCTGCTGGTGGTGCTGATGGTCACCGAGAACAAAGCCTGGATGCCGTACTACGCCGTCATGGCGACGCTCGGCTCGGTGGCCGGCTGCTCGGTCCTCTATCTGCTCGCCAACCGGGGCGGCGAGGCGCTGTTGCGCCGGCGGGTGTCGAGCGGCCGCG
The DNA here is from genome assembly GCA_963731785.1 of uncultured Acidobacteriota bacterium. Classification (GTDB taxonomy): domain Bacteria; phylum Acidobacteriota; class Vicinamibacteria; order Vicinamibacterales; family UBA2999; genus DASYRM01. Next base: position 150,208 of record CAVSWX010000017.1, on the reverse strand, counting down.
TCGATCGCGCGCTCGCGCTCTACCGCCGGCATGGCGTGCTGGCGCTGATGGTGCCAGCCCTCCTGCCGCCGCCGGCGCCGTTCAAGCTCTTCGTGCTCGGCGCGGGGGTCGCCGGCGTCCGCCCGATGAAGTTCGTCCTGGGCGTGGCCGTGGCGCGGGGCGCGCGCTATTTCATTCTCGGCACGCTGGCCGTCTACTACGGCGACGCGGCGCTCGAGCTGATGAAGACGCACGGACCGATCGTCGGCCTGGTCGATGGCGGCGCTGATCGTCACCGTCGCGGTGGCCTGGTTCGTGTGGCGCCGGCGGACCGCGCATGCCTGAGACGCCGGCCCTGTCGCTCGTCGTGCCGCTGCGCGACGAAGCCGGCAATGTCGACGCGCTGGTCGAGGAGATCGCCGCGGTCCTGACGCCGGCCTGCCCGCACTACGAGCTGATTCTCGTGGACGACGGCAGCACGGACGACACCTGGGAGCGCGTCCGGCGCCTGCAGGCTGCCGACCCCGCCCGCGTCGTCGCCGTGCGCTTCGCGCGCAACTTCGGCCAGAGCGCCGCGTTCACCGCCGGCTTCGCCGCGGCGCGCGCGCCGCTCGTGGCCACCATGGACGGCGACCGGCAGAACGATCCCGCGGACCTGCCGGCCATGATGCGCCTGGCGGAAACGCACGACATCGTCTGCGGCTGGCGCCGGCACCGCCAGGACAACCTGCTCACGCGACACCTGCCGTCGGTGGCCGCCAACTGGCTCATCGGCGATGCTCACCGGCATCCCGCTGCACGACAACGGCTGCTCGCTGAAGGTGTTCCGCGCCGACTGCGGTCAAGCCGCTCTTCCTGCGTCCGGGCATGCACCGCTACCTGCCCGCCATTGCCAGCCAGCTGGGGGGACGGGTGACCGAGGTGGCCGTGAACCACCGGCCGCGGCGGTTCGGCCGGTCGAAATACGGGCTGTCGCGCACGTTCCGCGTCGTTGCCGACCTGGCCCACCTGCGCCGCCTGATGCGCGAGGCGCTGGTGCCGCCGCCGCCCGAGGACCCGCTCTACGAGGTCGCCGAGCGGCTGTGCGGCCCGCGGCCGGACTAGCCGGCCTGCTACACTCACGGCATCGATGTCCTACCGCAGTCCGCTCGAGGCGCGCATCGCCAAGAAGACGACCAAAGCGATCACCGACTTCAACCTCATCGAGGACGGCGACCGCATCATGGTCGGCCTGTCCGGCGGCAAGGACAGCTGGGCGCTGCTGCAGACGCTCGACATCCTCCGGCAGCGGGCGCCGATCCGGTTCTCGCTGGTGGCCGTGAACGTCGATTCCGGCTACAAGGACTTCAAGCACGACGTCATCGCCCGCACCTGCGAGGAGCGGGGCTGGGAGTACCGCATCGAGCACACCGAAATCGGCGAGGTGATGGACGACATCCTCGAGGCCAATGCCACGCCGTGCTCGCTGTGTGCCCGCCTGCGCCGCGGCGTGCTCTACCGCATCGCGAGCGAGATCGGCGCCACCAAGATTGCGCTCGGCCATCACCTCGACGACTTCATCGAGACGCTGCTCCTCAACCTGTTCTTCGCCGGGGCGCTCAAGGCCATGCCGGCGCGGCTCGTCTCGGACAACGGCGAGCACGTCGTCATCCGGCCGCTGGCGTACGTCGGCGAGGACGAAGCGCGCCTCTACGCCAAGGAAGTCGAGCTGCCCATCATCGGCTGCTGCTGCCCGGCGTGCGGCGACCTCAGCCTGCAGCGGCAGCGCGTCAAGCGCCTGATCATGGACCTCGAGGTCGAGCACCCGGGCGTCAAGCAGTCGATGCTCAAGGCGCTGCGCAACGTGATGCCGCGGTTCCTGCTCGACACGCGGATCAACCCGAGCGGCGAGCTGCGCGACAGCGCCGCGCTGCGGCTCGACGAGGCGACCGCCTCGTCGCTCATCCAGATCCAGCACTGAGCGAGGCTCCGGCCCGAGACGCATGTGTCTCCGCCCCGCTCGCACAGCGTCTGATTGCATGCCCTCCGGGCGGGCGTAGCCGTGCGCGCCGTCGTGCAGCGCGTGACCTCGGCCCGCGTCCTGGTCGGCGACCGCGTCACCGGCGAGATCGGCCGCGGCCTGCTCGTGCTGCTGGGCGTCGGCCGCGACGACACCGAGGCCGACGTCGCCTACACCGCGGCGAAAGTGCGCGAGCTGCGCGTGTTCGAGGGCAACGGCGGCAAGCCCATGGACCAATCGGTCGGCGGCGGTCGGCGGCGGCATGCTCGTGGTGTCGCAGTTCACGCTGTACGGCGACGTGCGCCGCGGCCGGCGCCCGTCGTTCGACGCCGCGGCGCCGCCCGAGCAGGCGCGCGGGCTGTATGAAGCCTTCGTGAGAGAATTGCGCCCGCGGGCATCGCCGTCAGCACCGGCGAGTTTCAGGCGATGATGCAGGTCGAGCTCGTCAACGACGGGCCGGTCACCATTCTCGTGGACAGCCGCCGGACGTTCTGATGATGCGCTCGACCTTCGCGCGCCGCGCGACCGCTGCCACCGTGGTGCTCTGCTCACGCTGCTGCCGCTCGCCGCCGCCGCGCAGCAGCGCCCGCTGGTCACCGAAGATCCGGAAACGATCGGCGCCGGCCGGGTGCTGCTCGAAGCCGGTCTCGACTACGGGCGCGGCGTCGAGTATCCGGTGTCGGGGCTCACGGGGCAGCTCCTGCGGGTGCCGCTCCTCGGCGTCAGCGTCGGCATCAGCTCGATCGCCGAGCTCCAGTTCGACGGCGGCCTCTACAACCGCCTGGCGATCACCGAGCGCAACCCGGCGCCGTTGTCGCCGCTGGTGACGGCCACCGGCGATTCCACCTCGAGCGTCGAAGATCTCGTCATCGCGACGAAGGTGCGCGTGCTGAGCGAGCGGGAGGGCCGTCCGGCGTTTGGCCTCCGCCTGGCCACCAAGCTCCCGAACGCGTCGAACGAGAGCGGCATCGGCCTCGACACGATGGACTTCACCGCGTCGCTGCTGGTGGGCAAGACCGTGCGCTCGATGCGGACGGTCGCCAACGGCGGCTTCGGCATCCTCGGCGATCCCCTGGTCGGGCAGCCGGCAGAGCGACGTCATCACCTACGGCGTGTCGCTGGCCCGCGCGCTCACGCAGGCGGCCGAGGTGGTGGGCGAGGTCAACGGCCGCTGGGATACCCGCGGGGACGAGCCCGCCCGGCCGAGCACGACCCGCGGCGCCGTCCGCCTCGGCGCCCGCTACACCGTCGGGCGGCTGGCGCGGCGACGGCGCCCTCATCATCGGGCTGACCGGCCGCGACCCCGGCATCGGGTTCGCCGCCGGCTTCACCTACGTGTTCAACGCGTTCCAGGTGCCGTGATGCAGGCCATCCCGATCGTCAAGGCCAACGCCTACGGCAACGACTTCCTGCTGGCGCCCGACGACGGCGCAGTGGCCGATCCGCCGTCGTTCACGCGCGCGGCGTGCGCCCGCCACCTGGGCATCGGCGCCGACGGCCTGATTCTCTTCACGATGACCGGCCAGCGCGCGACGATGCGCCTGTGGAACGCCGACGGCAGCCCGTCGGAGCTCTCGGGCAACGGCTTGCGGTGCCTGGCCGCGCACGTCGCCCGCGTGCAGGACCTGCGCGCCGGGAGCGGTCGTCACCGTCGACACCGGCGCCGGCACGAAGACGCTCGACCTCGTGGCCCGCGACGGCGCGCGCTACACCTTCCGCGCCGCGATGGGCCAGCCGGAGGACCTTCGCGAAACCGAGCTGGTCGCGGCCGGCGAGACCGTGCGCGGCCTCGGTGCTCCGGATGGGCAATCCCGCAGTGCATCGTCCTGGGCGCGCTGCCGTCGCCCGAGCGCTTCAACCGTCTCGGGCCCGCGCTGGCCACCCACAGCGCGTTTCCGGCGGGCACCAACGTCGAGTTCGTCGAGGTCGAGGCGCCGGACCGGGTGCGGATTCTCATCTGGGAGCGCGGCGTCGGCCCGACCACGTCCTCGGGCACCGGCTCGTCGGCATCGGCGGTGGCGGCCGCGGCGCACGGCGGGGCCGGCCGCGACCTCGACGTGGTGGCGCCCGGCGGCACGCAGCGCGTCGAGTGGACGCCGGACGGGGTGTTCCTGACCGGCTGGGCCCATGTCGTGCTCGACGGCACGTGGACGGGAGGCAGGCCTCGATGCGCACCTTCCATAAGGCGCTCGAGGCCGTCGAGACCTACTCGCCGGCGGAGGAGCAGTTCAACCACCGCCGCCGGACCATCGGCCTGTTCCTCGGGCCGCTGCTCCTGGTCGCGCTGATCGCGGCGCCGCTGCCGATTCCGGCACCCGCGCACCGCCTGGCCGGCATCCTGGCGATGATGATCGTCTTCTGGGTCACCGAGGCGCTGCCGCTCGCCGTCACGGCGATGCTCGGGCCCGTGCTGGCCATCGTGCTGCGCGTCGCGCCGGTGCGCCAGGCGTTCGCCTCGTTTGCCGATCCGGTGATCTTCGTCTTCATCGGCGGCTTCATCCTCGCCGAGGCGATGTTCGTCCACGGCGTGGATCGGCGGATCGCCTACACCGCGCTGTCGCGGAAGTTCGTCGGCACCAGCGCCACCCGCATCATGCTGGTCTTCGGCGGCATCACGATGCTGCTCTCCATGTGGATGAGCAACACCGCGACGACGGCGATGATGTTCCCGATCGGGCTGTCGATCTGCGCGCACCTGGCGCGGAGCGGCGCCTCGGGCGCGCGCCAGTTCGCGCTGGTGACGATGCTCATCACCTCGTTCGGCGCGTCGATCGGCGGCATGGGCACGCCGGTCGGGACGCCGCCGAACCTGATCGGCATCGGCATGCTGGAGCGGCTCACCGGCACCAACGTCACCTTCTTCCAGTGGATGGTGATCGGCGTGCCGGTGATGCTGGTGATGTTCGCGTTCGTCGCCGTGCAGTTCCACTTCGCCGGCGCGCAGGGGCGTGACCATCGGCGCCGACAGCGTGCAGATGGTGCGCGACGAGCTGCAGGCGCTGGGGCCGGTGACGCGCGGCCAGCGCAACGTGCTGGCGGCGTTCGCCGTCACCGTGGCGCTGTGGGTCACGCCCGGCGTGCTGGCGCTCGCCGGCCTCGACGAGACGCCGTTCGCGCGCGCCTACGCGCCAGGCGATGCCCGAGAGCGTGGCGGCGATGGTCGGCGCCTGCCTGCTGTTCGTGCTGCCGGTGGACTGGCGGGCGCGGCGCTTCACCATCACCTGGGACGAGGCGCTCAAGATCGACTGGGGCATCGTGTTCCTCTATGGCGGCGGGCTGGCGATGGGGGCGCTGGCGTTCGAGACCGGGCTGGCCGAAGCGATGGGGCGGGGCATCACCTCGCTGCCTGCCGTCGCAGTCCACCGCCTCGCTCACGATGCTGTTCACGGCCACGGCGATCGTCCTGTCGGAAACCACGTCGAACACCGCCGCGGCGAACATGATCATTCCGATCGCGATCGCGGTGTCGCAGGCCGCCGGCGTGCCGCCGATCGAGCCGGCGCTCGGCGCGACGCTCGGCGCCAGCATGGGCTTCATGATGCCGGTCTCGACGCCGCCGAACGCGATCGTCTACAGCTCGGGCTTCATCCCGATCACCAAGATGATGCGCTACGGCGTGATGCTCGACGTGGTCGGCTTCTTCGTGATCGTCGGCGTTCGTGCTGCTGCTCGGCCCGCTGGTGTTCTAGCAGGCCGCAGTCCCGGGAACTTCCGCCGGTTCGCGATCCTTCAAGAAGCCGCGTACCGCGGCTGGCGGCCTGGCGCGAAGACTGCGCGGGCGCCTAGCCCTTCGAGCTCGGCGAGCAGCGCGTCGAGGTCCTTCTCGAGGCCCGGCAGCGAGCGCCTGCGGCCTTGGCGTAGTCCTGCGCCTCGAACGCTGCGCGCGCTTCTTGCACGGCCGCCGTCAGCTTCGCTTCGGCGGCGCCTGGCGCGGCGCAGCCCGCGCGCGAGTCAGCCCCGCGGCGCCGGTCGTCGAGGACGCCGCGGGCGCGCTCGAGCGCGCGCCGTCGCGGCCGTCAGCGCGCGTTCGACCTGCTGCTCGAAGCACGGCTGCGCGCGTCGGCGGCGTGCGCGGGCCGCGGTCTGGGCTTTCTCGCGGCTGTCGAGGGCGTGGCTGAGCGCCAGCCTGTAGTCGCGCTGGTTGACCGCGTCGCGCGCCTGCATCAGCGCGGTGCGGGCGCCGGTCGAGGTCGTCGGCGGCGAAGCGCTCCGCGCCGGCCGACACCGCCACTTCGATGGCGGCCTGCGCCTGGTCGAGCTCTCTCTGGCGGGGGTTCGGCGCAGCCGGCAGCGGCCAGCGCGGCCGTCAGCACGGCGCAGAGCCACGCGGCGGTGGACACGCGCGGCAACGGCAGGTGCATCACAGATCTTCGAGTATAGATGATGAAAGCCCTGGCCCCGCACGATCGCCCGCGCGAAAAGCTCGAACGGCTCGGCGCCGGCGCGCTCGGCGACAACGAGCTGCTGGCGCTCGTGCTCGCCGGCGGCTCGCGCGTCGCGCGACGCGCTGACGCTGGCCAACGAGCTGCTCGAGCGATGCGGCGGCCTGCGCGGGCTCACGCGCGCGGCGGCCGACGACCTGCGACTCGTGCGCGGCGTCGGGCGGGCGCGCGCCGCGCAGGTGCTGGCGGCCGTCGAACTCGGCCGCCGCACGCTCGTGCGCGAAGCCGCCGAACGGCCGCGCCTCGGCACGCCGCGGCAGATCGCGGCGCTGCTGCTGCCGCAGTACGGGGCGCGCGCCGGTGGAGCACTTCGGCATCGTCATGCTCGACACCAAGCACCGCATGCTGCGGGTGCGCGTGGTCTCGATCGGATGCCTCGACAGCACGGTGGTGCATCCGCGCGAGGTGTTCCGCGAGGCCGCCGGCCGCGGCGGCCGCCGCCATCGTGCTCTTTCACAACCATCCCTCCGGCGATCCGTCGCCGAGCGCCGACGACCTCGCGCTCACGGCCCGCATGGTGAAGGCCGGCGCGATCATGGGGATCGACGTCCTCGATCACGTCATCCTGGCCGACCAGCGCTACTTCTCGCTGGCCGAGTCGGGGCAGTTGCAGCCGCGCGTCGCAGCGCGCGCGCCGGCCGCCGATGCGCACGGAACGAGGCCCAGAGTAAGATGGGAGGGTTGTGAAGGTCCTGTACTTCGACTGCTTCTCGGGTGCGTCGGGCGACATGGTGCTCGGCGCCCTCATCGACGCCGGCGTGCCGCTCGCGGAGGTGCGGCGGGCGCTCGGCAGCCTGGCGATCGATCCCGACGCGGTCTGGACCGAGCGCGTCGTCCGGACCGGCATCACGCGCCACCAAGTTCTGCGTCACGCGGAGAAGATCACGAGGCACGGTCTCGAAGACCCGCGGCCACGCGCATCACGAGACCAGCGGCCACGGTCACGATCGAGCCCGGCGACCGCGGTCACCAGGAGCCCCACGCGCACCGCACGCTCGCCGAGATCGCCTGCCTCATCGACGGATCGGCGCTTGAGCGCGGCGGGCAAGGACGCGTGCGAAGGCGCTCTTCCGTCGGCTCGGCGAGGTGGAGGCGGCCATCCACGGCATCCCCGCTGGAGCAGGTGCACCTGCACGAGGTGGGCGCGCTCGACTCGATCATCGACATCGTCGGCGCCGTCCACGCGCTCGAGTATCTCGGCGCCGACCGGATCGTGGCGTCGCCGCTCAACGTCGGCAGCGGCACCGTGCGGGCGGCGCATGGCGTCTATCCCGTGCCCGCGCCGGCCACCCTGCAGCTGCTGGCGGGCGCGCCGATCTACGCGGGACCGCAGAACGCACGGAGATGGCGACGCCGACCGGCGCGCTGCTCGTGGCCGGCTACGCGGCCGCGTTCGGCCCGCTGCCGCCGCTGCAGGTGCGCGCCGTCGGCTACGGCGCCGGTGCGCGCGATTTTCCGGACACGCCCAACGTCCTGCGCGTGGTGATCGGCGAGGCCGACGCGGCGCGAGGCTGCCGCGGCCGTCGACGGCACGCCGGCGGCGGCCCCCACGCGCGTGGCGGTCATCGAGGCCGAGATCGACGACATGACCCCGCAGCTCTTCGGCGTGGTGATGGATCGCCTGCTGGCCGACGGCGCGCTCGACGTGTTCTACACCCCCGTGCAGATGAAGAAGAACCGTCCCGGCACCCTGCTCACCGTCATCGCGCCGCCCTCGACGCGCGCGAGCGGCTGTCCGTCGGTCGATCTTCCGCGAGACCACCACGCATCGGCGTCCGCTACCGCGAATCGGAGCGCGAGGTGCCTCGACCGCGACGACCGTCACCGTGCAGACACGCCGCCGGGCCGATTTCGCATCAAAGTGGCGCGGCGCGACGGGCGAGATACTCAACGCCGCGCCCGGAGTTCGACGACTGCGTCCGTGCCGCGGCGGCATCCGGGCGCCCCGTCAAGGAAGTGCAGGCCCTCGCCGTCCGCGCCTTCTTCGACCAGTACCCAGGGGGCCTGACCGTGAGCCGCTACTACCTGACCACCGCGATCGACTACGTCAACAGCCGGCCGCACCTCGGCACCGCCTACGAGAAGATCACCGCCGACGTCATCGCGCGCTACAAGCGGCTGGCGGGCTTCGACGTCCACTTCCTGATGGGCAACGACGAGCACTCGCAGAACGTCTACAAGCGCGCCGTCGAACAGGGGCTTCCACAACAACCCGGTCGCGCTACTGCGACCGGATGGAAGAGGAGTTCCGCAGCGTCTGGGGCGCGCTCGACTGCTCGTACGACGACTTCATCCGCACCACGCAGCCGCGCCACCGCGCCGCGGTGCAGAAGATGGCGCAGGCGTGCTACGACGCCGGCGACATCTACGACGGCGTCTACGAAGGCTGGTACTGCGTCTCGTGCGAGGCGTTCAAGCCTGAGAAGGATCTCGTCGACGGCAAGTGCCCGCTGCACCCGACGCTCACGCCGGAGTGGATCCGCGAGAAGAACTACTTCTTCCGCCTCTCCAAGTACCGCGACCGGCTGCTGAAGCACTTCGAGGCGCATCCCGGAGTTCCTGGAGCCGGAGATCCGCCGCAACGAGATCCTGCGGCTGCTCGACGCCGGTCTCGAGGACATCTCGATGAGCCGGGCCGGACAGTCGTGGGGCGTGCCGCTGCCGTTCGATCCCGACAGCGTCGTCTACGTGTGGTTCGACGCGCTGATCAACTACGCCACCGCGGTCGGCTACGGCACCGACGACGCGCAGTTGGCGCAGTGGTGGCCCGCCGACCTGCACATCATCGGCAAGGACATCACCCGCTTCCACACCGTGGTGTGGCCGGCGATGCTGTGGAGCGCCGGGCTCGAGGCGCCGCGGCAGGTGTTCGGCCACGGCTGGCTGCACTACGGCGGCCAGCGCATGAGCAAGTCGCTCGGCACGAGCGTGGATCCGGTGGAGGCGGCGCAGAAGTTCGGCAAGGACGCCATCCGCCTGTACCTCACCAAGGAGATCTCGTACGGCAGCGACGGCGACTTCACGTGGGAGCGCTTCGAAGAGCGCTACAACGTCGACCTCGCCAACAACCTCGGCAACCTGGTGAGCCGCGTCGTGTCGATGGCCGACAAGTACCGCGGCGGACGCCTTGCGCCCGCCGGCGACGGCGGCCGGCTGGCCACGGTCGCCGGGGCCGCGCTCGAGCGCTACCGGACGGCCATGGACGCGCTTCGCGCTGCACGACGGCGTGGCCGCGGCGTTCCAGATCGTCGACGCCGCCAACGTCTTCATCGCCGACAACGCGCCGTGGAAGCTGGCCAAGGATACCGCCAACGCCGCACGCCTCGACGCCGTGCTGTTCGAGGCGGCCGAAGCCGTGCGCGTCGCGGCGGTGCTGCTGCTGCCGGTGATGCCGTCGTCGTGCGCGGAAATCCTGCGGCGCATCGGCGCACCGGTCAGCGGCGCCGGCGCTCCGGCTCGACGACGCCCGGTGGCAATCAGCGGGCGAGCGCACCACGGTTCAAGGGGCGCCGATGTGGCCGCGGTCCGAACCCGCCGCGAAGAAGGAGATCACTGTGACCGAACCCTCTCAGCCGGCGGCGGCGCCGAGTCCCGCGCCAGCTGCACCGGCCGCGCCCGCGGCAACGCCCGCCGCCGCACGGCCGCCCGCCGCCGGCGTCGCCGGCGCCAGCCGGCGATGCCAAGATCGGGATCGAAGACTTCCTGAAGGTGGAGCTGCGCGTCGCCAAGGTGCGCGAGGCCGCGGCGATGCCGAAGTCGAAGAAGCTGATTCGGCTGCTGGTGGACGCCGGCGATCCGGAGCCGCGCACGATCCTGGCCGGCATCGCCGAGGGCTACCAGCCCGAGCAGCTCGTGGGCCGCACGATCGTCATCGTCGCCAACCTGAAGCCGCGGCCGATGATGGGCACCGAGTCGAACGGCATGGTGCTGGCCGCGAGCGCCGAGGGGCAGCCGCCAATCCTCGTGGCGGCCGACGAGAACCTGCCGGCCGGCACGCGCGTAGGCTGAGCGGCGATGTCACGCAAGCCGCCCGCACGGAGTGCGGGCCAGAGATACTGCCTTGCGCGAGGCGGAGCCTCACGCCCTGACGGCGGGCGAAGCCTCGCGCAATGATCGACAGTCACTGCCACATCGCCGGTGCGGAGTTCGCCGGCGATCTCGAGGCGGTCGTGGCGCGTGCGCGCGCCGCCGGCCTCGAGGGCGCGCTCACGATTCTCGCGGCCGACGACGAGGCCGAGCTCCGCCAGGCGGCCGAGGTGCAGCGGCTGCTGGCCGGAGGTGCGGTTCTCGATCGGCGTCCACCCGCACGCGGCCGGGAAGTTCGCCGCCGCGCCAGCCGCCGCGGCCGAGGCGGTGGAGGCCGCCATCGCGGCCCAGCCGGCTGCCCGGGCCGTGGGCGAGATCGGCCTCGACTACCACTACGACTTCGCGCCGCGCGACGCGCAGCACGCCGTGTTCCGGGCGCAGATCGCGCTAGCCCGGCGGCGGCGCCTGCCGATCGTGATCCACACCCGCGAGGCCGAAGACGACACGTTCCGGCTTCTCGACGAAGAGCGCGGCCGGTGACGTGCCGGTGGTGTTCCACTGCTTCACCGGCGAGGCCGGCCACCGCGCGGCGCGTCCTCGACGCCGGCTACTACCTGTCGCTCGCCGGCATCGTGACCTTTCCGCGAGCCCTCGAGCTCAAGGAAGTGGCCGCGTTCGTGCCGCTCGACCGCCTGCTCGTCGAGACCGACAGCCCATACCTGGCGCCCGTCCCGCACCGCGGCACGCGCAACGAGCCGGCGCACGTGGCGCTCGTCGCGGAGACCGTGGCGGCGCTCCGCGGCGAGCGCGCCGGAGCGGATCCGCGAGGCCACGACGGCCACGTTCCGGCGCATCTTCAACCCGTAACCCCAAGACCACACACGGATTAGGGGGCCGCATTCGTTGACACTCCGCGCGCGGATATGGTGTGATCAACCGCGGATTGAATCCCACCGCGCAGAAGTCGTCCGCCGCCGCCCTCGCGCAGATGTTCGAGCCCATTCGCGACGACCTCCGCGAGGTCGAGCGCGAATTCGCGCGGCACGTGCAGTCGCAGGTCTCGCTCATCCCGGCGATCGGCACCTACATCCAGGACGGCGGCGGCAAGCGCATCCGTCCCGCGGTGCTGCTGATGGCCGGCGCGGATGTCGGGCTACACCGGCGACGCTCGCGGTGCTCTACGCCTCGGTCGTGGAGTTCATCCACACCGCGACGCTGGTCCACGACGACATCATCGACGAGTCGGAGCTGCGCCGCGGGCGCGAGGCCGTGCACACCAAGTGGGGCAACCACATCACGGTGCTGTTCGGCGACTTCCTCTACCTGAAGTCGATGTCGCTGGCGCTCAGCCAGGACCGCCTCGAGATCATCCGGCAGCTCTGCGATGTGACGCTGCGCATCGTCGAAGGCGAGATCTACCAGCTCACCAAGAACGGCGTGGCGGACCTGACCGAGGAGGAGCACTTCGACATCGTGCGGCGCAAGACGGCCTACCTCTTCGCCGGCTGCGCCCGCATCGGCGGCATGCTCGGGCCGACGACGCGCGAGCAGCAGGACGCGCTGTGGGACTACGGCCTGAACATCGGCATGGCGTTCCAGATCGTGGACGACCTGCTCGACTTCACCGGCGACGAGGTGGTGCTCGGCAAGCCCGTGGGCGGCGACCTGCGCGAGGGCAAGATGACGCTGCCGGTCATCCACCTGCTGCAGCGGGGCGGCGAGGGCGCCGAGCTCATCCGGCGCATCGTCGACGCGCGCGCGGCGACGCTCGAGGAGTGGCGCGAGCTGCGCGGCGCTGCTCGCTGCAGGCGCGATCGATCGACTACGCGCAGCGCGTGGCCGTCGACTTCGTCGAGCGCGCCAAGAAGGCGCTGTACGCGTTCCCGGCGTCGGATGCCCGCGACGCTTTGATGTTCCTTCCCGACTACGTCATTTCCCGCGACCGCTGACCGCAGCGGCGTCGCCCCCGCGACCGTGAGCCTCGAGACCACGCCCGCCGAGCGCATCCAGGAACTGCGGCGCCTGATCCGCTACCACGACGAGCGCTACTGGATCCTCAACCAGCCCGAGGTCACCGACGGCGAGTACGACGCGCTGATGAACGAGCTGCGCGCGCTCGAAGCGGCGCATCCCGAACTGGTCACGCCCGAATCGCCGACGCAGCGCGTCGGCGGACGCGTGGCGGCCGGGTTCGAGAACGCGGTGCACGCTCGAGCCGATGCTCAGCCTCGACAACGCCTATTCGGAAGAGGACCTGCGGGCGTTCGACGATCGCGTGCAGCGCGGCCTGGGCGGCGACGCGCTGGGCGACCAGCCCGTCGAGTACGTCGCCGAGCTGAAGATCGACGGCCTCAGCATCGCGCTCACCTACGAGCAGGGACGCCTGACGCGGGCGGCGACCCGCGGCGACGGCGTCACCGGGGAAGTCGTGACGCACAACGTGCGCACCATCCGCGCCATCCCGCTCGACCTTGGCCGCGGCGCGGCGACGCGGCTCGAAGTGCGCGGCGAGGTGTATCTGCCCAAGAGCGCGTTCGAGAAGGCGAACGCGGAGCGCGAGGCCGAGGGCGAACCGCTGTTCGCCAACCCCCGCAACACCGCCGCCGGCATGCTGCGCAATCTCGATCCGGAGCTGGTGGCGAAGCGGGGGCTGCGCGCGTTCACCTATCAGCTGGTCGCGCCGGAGGTGCCGCCCACGCACGCCGATACGCTCACGCTCCTGCGGTCGTGGGGGCTGCCGGTGGAGACGCACTGGCGGCGCTGCGGCGGAATCGACGAGGTGATCGCGTTCTGCGCCGAATGGGCCGAGGGGCGCCGCGTGCTCGACTTCGAGACCGACGGCGTCGTGGTGAAGGTGAACGACGTCGAGCGGCGAAAGGCGCTGGGCACGACGAGCAAGTTCCCGCGCTGGGCGGTCGCGTTCAAGTTCCCCGCCGAGCAGAAGACGACCAGGCTCCTCAAGATCGCGGTGAACGTCGGCCGCACCGGCGCGGTGACGCCGTTTGCCGTGCTCGAGCCGGTGTTCGTGGCCGGCTCGACGATCTCGATGGCCACGCTGCACAACGCGGACGACATCGCAGCGCAAGGACATCCGCGAGGGCGACTGGGTCATCATCGAGAAGGCCGGCGACGTGATCCCGCAGAGTCGTCGGACCCGTGGTCAGCCGGCGCGAACCGGGCGTTGAGCCCTGGAAGATGCCGACCAGCTGTGAGCTGTGCGGCACGCCTCTCCATCGGGAGGAGGGCGAAGCGGTGTGGCGCTGCGAGAACACGTCGTGCCCCGCCAAGCTGCAGCGCGGCCTCGAGCACTTCGCGTCGCGCGGCGCGATGAACATCGAGGGGCTGGGCGAGTCGCTCATCGCGCAGCTGCTGGCCGGCGGGTACGTCAAGGACTACGCGGACCTCTACGCGCTCACGGCCGACGGCATCGCCGGCCTGACCGCGACCTCGACCCGTCAGGACGGCAAGGTCATCGAGCGGCGGTTCGGCGAGAAGAACGCCGCCAAGGTGGTGGAGCAGATCGACCGCAGCCGCACGCCGGCCCGGCGCGCCTGCTCTACGGCCTCGGCATCCGGCACGTGGGCGAGCGCGGGGCCCAGGTGCTGGCCGACGCCTTCGGCTCGATGGAGGCGATTGCCCGGGCGCCGGTGGAGCAGCTCGAGCAGACCGCACGAGATTGGGCCGGTGCTCGCCGAGTCGGTGCGGACCTGGTTCGACGAGCCCGTCAACGCCGCCGCTCGTCGCCAAGCTCGGCGCCGCCGGCGTGCGCCTCGACGCCACCGAGGCCGAACGCGCCCGCGCCACCGCCGCGGGGCCGCTCGACGGGCAAGACCTACGTGCTGACCGGCACCCTGGCCACGATGACCCGCGAGGAAGCCGCCGCGGCCATCGAACGGCTGGGCGGCAAGGTGGCCGGCTCCGTGAGCAAGAAGACCACGGCCGTCGTGGTGGGCGCCGAGCCGGGCAGCAAGGCCGAGAAGGCCCGCACGCTGGGCATGCCGGTCCTGGACGAAGACGCCTTCCGCGCGCTCGATTGCGGGATAATGGCGAAGCATGACCCGGCGGTTTGCCGCCATCACCGTCTGCCTCGCGATGGCGGTCGGCGCGATGATCGGCCTCGTCCTGGCCGGCAACCTCACGCCCATCGCCCGCCCATTCCGCGCCCAAGGCCAGGGTGGCCGCGCCCGCCACGGTGCGGTCGTGCCTCGCCGGCCGGCGCGGCGTCGTTTGCCGACGTGGCCGAACGGCTCAACCCGTCGGTCGTCACCATCGACGCCTCGGCCCGGGGCTCCCGCTACCGCCGCCTGGGCTCGACCCCGGCGCCGGAGCCGCCGCAGGACCCGCTCGGCCGCGGGAACGAGCGCGATCGCGACGGCCCCCGCCGCGGGGCCGGCACCGGGTTCCTGGTCGACGCCGCCGGGCTACATCCTCACCAACCATCACGTCGTGGACGGCGCCGAGCGCATCATCGTGCGGCTGTCCGACGGCCGCTCGCTGCGGGCCCGCACCGTGGGCTCGGATCCCGACACCGACATCGCCCTGATCAAGATCGACTCGCCGACGGCGCTGCCCGTACGCCACGCTCGGCGAATTCCGACACGCTGCGGGTGGGCGAATGGGTGGTGGCCATCGGCAACCCGCTGGCCTACGAGCACACCGTGACCGTGGGCGTCGTGAGCTTCATCGGCCGCAAGCTGTTCGACTCGTCCTTCGACCGCTACATCCAGACCGACGCCGCCATCAATCTGGGCAACAGCGGCGGTCCGCTGATCAACGCGCGCGGGGAAGTGGTGGGCATCAACGCCGCGGTGAGCTCGCGCGCCGCCAGCATCGGCTTCGCGGTGCCGATCAACCAGGCGATGGCCATCCTGCCGCAGCTGCGCGACGAGGGCCGCGTGACGCGCGGCTACATCGGCGTGAAGCTGCGGACGGTGGACGCCGACGTGCAGCGCTCGCTGCGGCTGTCGTCGGCCGGCGGCGCGCTGGTGCAGGACGTGGCGCCGGGCTCGCCCGCCGAGCGGGCCGGCCTGCGGCCCGTACGACGTCATCACCGCCGTGGACGGCACCCGCGTGGACGAGCGACGACGAGCTCGATCTCCACGCGTCGCGCGCCGGCGGCCCGGCACCTCGGCCACGCTCACCGTGCTGCGCGACGGCCGCATGGTGACGCTGGGCGTGAAGCTCGCCGAGCGGCCGCAGCGGGACCGCCGCGCCGACGGCGACGCCACCGGTGCCCTCCGGGTCGCGCGGCTCGCCGCTCGGGCTGGCGGTGCGGGCGCTCGACGCCGATTTCGTCGCGCGCTACCACGTGCCCGAGCAGCGTCCGCGGCGTGGTCGTGTGGCGCGTCGACGCCGTGAGCCCGGCGCTCGACGCCGACATCGAGCGCGGCGACGTCATCCTCGAGATCGACCGCCGCCCGATCCGCTCCGTGGACGACTACGACCGCGCCGTGGCCAACGTGCGCCCGGGCGACGTGCTGGCCGTCTACGTCTACAAGCCGAGCGTGGACGAACGCCGGCTCTCGACCGTCCGGATCGACGACGCCGCGCCGGCGCCGGCGCCCGTCGGGGCAGCGCCGGCCACGCGCTGGCCATGAAGCCGCGCATCCTGGTCATCGACGACGAGGGCGCCATCCGCGAATCGCTGCGGATGATTCTCGAATACGAGGACTACCAGTTCGTCGGCGCCGCCAGCGGCCAGGAAGGCCTGGCCGCGGTGCAGCGCGAGCGCCCCGACCTGGTGCTGCTCGACATCAAGATGCCGGGCATGGACGGCATGGAGGTGCTGCGGAAGCTCCACGCCCTCGACGAGACGCTGCCCGTGGTGATGATCTCGGGCCACGGCACCACGTCCACCGCCGTTCGAGGCCTCGCGGTCCGGCGCCGTGGATTTCCTCGAAAAGCCGCTCAGCAGCGAACGCGTGATCGTGACGCTGCGCAACGCGCTCACGCAGTCGGAGCTGCGCAGCGAGAACCGCGAGCTGCGGCTCGCGATGGAGTCGAAGTACGAGATCGTGGGCCAGAGCCCGGCGCTGCGCCAGGTGCTCGAGGCGGTCAAGCGCGCCGCGCCCACCAACGCCACGGTGATGCTGCTCGGCGAGAGCGGCGTCGGCAAGGAGCTGGTGGCGCGGACCATCCACCGCAACAGCCCGCGCAACGGCCAGCGCTTCGTGCAGGTGAACTGCGCCGCCATCCCCGAGGAGCTGATCGAGAGCGAGCTCTTCGGCCACGAGAAGGGCTCGTTCACCGGCGCCACCGAGAAGCAGATCGGCAAGTTCGAGCAGGCCGACCGCGGCACCATCTTCCTGGACGAAGTCGGCGACATGAGCCCGAAGACCCAGGCCAAGGTGCTGCGGGTGCTGCAGGAGCAGGAGGTCGAGCGGCTCGGGTCGGCGCGGACCACCAAGGTGGACGTGCGCGTCATCTCGGCCACCAACAAGAACCTCGAGGAGGCGATCCAGCGCGGCGAGTTCCGCGAGGATCTCTTCTTCCGCCTCAACGTCATCCCGATCACGGTGCCGCCGCTGCGCGAGCGCCGCGACGACATCCCGCTGCTGGTGCAGCACTTCGCGAAGCGGTCGTCGGACGAGCACAACCTCAAGCCGAAGAAGTTCGACGGCGGCGCGATGGAGGTGCTGCAGCGGTACCGCTGGCGCGGCAACATCCGCGAGCTGCGCAACGCCGTGGAGCGGCTGCTGATCATGGCGCCGAACGACGTCATCCGCGCCGACGATCTGCCGCGCGAGTATCTGCAGGGCGGCCGGCGCCCGCCGCGCGCCGGCCGCTGCCGCGCGTCGCGGCCTGCCGTCGAGGACAACGGCGGCGCCTCCGCGGACGCCCGCGACGCGGCACCGGCCCGCGCCGCCGGCACGCTGCGCGAGTTCAAGGACGCGGCCGAGCGCGCCTATCTGGTGCAGAAGCTGCGCGAGAACGGCTGGAACATCTCGAAGACCGCGGAAGTGATCGACACGCCCGCGCAGCAACCTCTACAAGAAGCTCGAGCAGTACCGCATCAGCCAGGAGACCGACGGATAGACGGTCGGCGTGGGCCAGGTCGGTCGGATAGCGGGCGTCTTCGCAGGGCGGGGCCTGCCCACGCCACCTGCCTACCGGTCCTACCAGTCCTAGCCGCCGGATTTGGTTCGGGTTCGCGGGCGGGCGATAATCGATCCGTCGCAGCCGACCAGACGATCGCCGGCTTTCGTACGGGTGAGCGCCGAAGGTGCCCGCCAACGGCGGAGGCGGGAGGAAAGTCCGAACTCCGGAGGGCAGTGCGCCGGGTAACGCCCGGGCAGAGCAATCTGACGGATAGTGGCACAGAAAAAATACCGCCTCGGGCAACTGAGGTAAGGGTGAAAAGGTGCGGTAAGAGCGCACCGCGCCGGCGGTAACGTCGGTGGCAGGCAAAACCCCGCACGGAGCAAGACCAAATAGGGCGGCACCGAGGTGGCAACGCAAGTTGACGCCTCGATCGGACGGCCCGTCCGAAGCCGCCGGGTAGGTCGCTGGAGCCCGCGAGCAATCCCGGGCCTAGAGGAATGATCGTCCCGCCGGACCTGGTGGCGCCGAAAGGCGCGGCCAGCGAGACGGCGGACAGAATTCGGCTTACGCGCCGGCTGCGACGCTTTTTCTCTCGTTCGAGACCGACAACCGCCGTTTCCGCCGGGTAAAGGGGCCCGCCGCCGCGGCCGACATTCGATATATGGCTCACTATCTCGTCACCGGGGGCGCCGGCTTCATCGGGTCCCATCTCGCTGAAGCGCTCGTCCGCCGCGGCGAGACCGTCCGCGTCGTCGACAGCCTGGTGACCGGCAAGCGTCAGAACCTGGCGCACCTGCCGGAGGTGGAGTTCCTGCACGGCGACCTCGCCGACGCCGACGTCGCGCGCCAGGCCGTGCGCCGGCGTGGACTACGTGCTGCACCAGGCGGCCATCCCGTCGGTGCCGCGGTCGGTGGAGGATCCCATCACCTCGAACCGCGCCAATATCGACGCCTCGCTCAACCTGCTGGTCGCCGCGCGCGACGCCAAGGTGCGCCGCGTGGTCTACGCCGGGTCGTCGTCGGCGTACGGCAACACGCCGACGCTGCCCAAGGTCGAGACCATGCCGACGGCGCCGCTCTCGCCCTACGCGCTGCAGAAGCTGGTGGCGGAGCAGTACTGCCAGATGTTCACGTCGCTCTACGGGCTCGAGACGGTGACGACGCGCTACTTCAACGTGTTCGGGCCGCGGCAGGATCCGTCCTCGCCCTACTCGGGCGTGATCTCGCTCTTCATCAGCGCGCTCTGCGAAGGCCGCCAGCCGACGATCTACGGCGACGGCGAGCACACGCGCGACTTCACCTACGTGGCCAACGTGGTGGACGGCGTGCTCAAGGCGTGCCACGCGCCGAAGGCGAGCGGGGAAGTGATCAACGTCGCCACCAGCGGCCGCATCTCGCTCAACCACCTGTTCGCCACGGTCCGCGACCTGGTGGGCGCGAAGGTCGAGCCCATCTACGCGCCGCCCGCGCGCCGGCGACGTGAAGGACTCGCAGGCCGACATCACCAAGGCCCGCGAGCTGCTCGGCTACACGCCGATCGTGTCGTTCGAAGACGGCCTCAAGCACACCGTGGAGTGGTACCGCTCGTCGATGACGACGGCCTGATCCACGTCGGCTCAGGGCTCAAGGCTTAGGCAAGCGCTTGCCGGAGGTGTGAACCTTCCAGGCGGGTGGGGCGTATTCCCGGCCATGGCACGCCACCTCGCCGCGCCCGTTGCCGCCACCCTCGTCGCCGCCGCGCTGGTCACTCCAGCGGCGCAAACCGACACCCGGCCGGCGTTTGCGGTGGCGACCATCAAATACAACCGATCGGGCGACGCGGCCCAGAGCATGCGGCTGCAGCCGGGCGGCCGCATCGTGGTGACCAACCAGCCGCTGCGGCGGCTGATCATCTTCGCCTACAGCCTGCAGCCCCAGCAGTTGGCGGGCGGGCCGTCGTGGCTCGACTCCGACCGGTTCGACATCGTGGCGCAGGCCGAGGGAAACATCTCGCCGACGCCGCCTGGCGGCCCTCCCGGACCGCGCGCAGCTCATGATGCAGCGGCTGCTCGCCGAGCGCTTCGGCCTCGTCGTGCACACCGAGTCGCGGGAGATGCCCGTGTATGCGCTCACAGTGGCGCGGAGCGACGGCCGGCTCGGCCCGCGGATCAAACCGGCCGACCGGGACTGCCTGGCGCTGATGACCCAGGCGCCCGGTGGCGTGCCGGTGCAGGCGCCGCGCCTCCCGGATGGGCGGCCGGGATGCGGCGTCATGCGGGACGGCACCGGCAAGGTCATGGCCGGCGGCACAACCATGACGATGCTGGCGATCTCGATGCTCACCGGTCCGGCAGGACGACTGGTCGTCGACCGCACGGGCCTGACCGGCGCCTACGACTTCGACTTGGAGTTCGCAGCGGATCCGGCGCCCGGCGCCGCCCCGGCGCCCACGACAGCGGCAACCGCACCTGGCGATCGCCCATCGCTCTTCACGGCGCTCGAAGAGCAGCTCGGTCTCAAGCTGCAGGCGACGCGCGCGCCGATCGACGTGCTCGTCATCGACCGAGTCACGCCGCCCACCGAGAACTGAGCTCCTGCGCAGGGCGGGGTCAGCCCCGCCTCGGCAACTCCAGTTGACGAGGGTCACATCCGCTTGCGGCCGATGACCAGCAAGTACCTGGTTACGGGATCTGCACGCGTTCTCCCCGTTCCTCGATTCCACCGGGCGATGAACTGAAGAAACGCGGCGTCGAACTGCCGCCCGCTGGTCCTGACCGCGCAGGCTGGCATAGATCGCGACCATCGGTCCGAATGTGTCCCTGAACAGCTCGAAGTACTCGCGCGCGCTCGAGGCCGTTTCGACGTACTCGTGCCGCGTCAGTGCGAGTGACGACGTTCGGTCGGCAAATAGAGTCCGCACGTGATCCTCGGTTCCCCATAGAAGTGGCGAGAGCGCGCCTGGTGGAGACGGCGGGGCGTATGCCGACAGGAGCCGGAAGAAATCGCCACCGGCACCGTCAGGCGTGAAGTTGATCATCCCGATCACGCCGCCGCGCCGGCAGACGCGCACGAGCTCGTTCGCAACCGCCTGGTGGCCGGGCGCGAACATTCGCGCCGAAGACACGAGGTGACCACTTCACTGAGCTGGTCGGGCAACCGCCGATGCGCTACCTGACGCGATGGCGCATCCAGCTGGCGTGCCGGCTGCTGCGCGAGGACGCGGCAAAGGTGTCCGCCGTCGCGCTCGACGTCGGCTATCACTCCGAGGCGGCCTTCAGCCGGGCGTTCAAGGACGCGGTCGGCACATCGCCGGCCTCCTGGCGAAAGCAAGGCCGCTAGTGTCCGAGACACAGCTGGCCTGCTGACCCGGCCTCGTCTACGGGCCTTGATAATCTAATGCGATGGTGAGCCCGCGATACATGCCGCAGCTCGATGCGCTGCGGACGTTTGCCGTGTTCGCGGTGATGATCCACCACTTCTGGCCCGAGGCCACGCTCAACCTCCCACTTGGCTTCGTCGGCGTTCAGCTCTTCTTCGTCCTCAGCGGATTCCTGATCACCGGCATCCTGTGGCCGGCTCGCGAGGCCGTGCAGAGCGGCCGCTGGCCGGCGCCCACCGTGTTCCGGCGGTTCTATGCCCGGCGCGTCCTCCGGATATTTCCGCTCTTCTACGGCACGCTGGCGGTTCTGTTCGTCATCGGCATCTCCGAGGTGCGCGACAGCTGGATCTGGCACGTCAGCTATCTGAGCAACGTCCACTTCGCGATGCTGGGATGGTTTCCCCGCCACATCTCGCACCTCTGGTCGCTGGCGGTCGAAGAACAGTTCTATCTCGTCATGGCCGTTCGTCGTCGTGCTGACGCCCGCTCGATTTCTCCTTCCCGTGCTGACGGCCATCGCGGCCACGGGGCCTGCCTATCGGTGGCTGGGCGGTGTGCTCGACGATGGACTGGATGTGGACGTTCACGCCGCTGTTCGCGAACGTCGACAGCCTGGCGCTCGGCGGAATCCTCGCCTACGCGTGTGCCTGCGATCTATCGCTGCGGTCTCGAATGGCCTGGATCGGCGCGTGGATCGGCACGCCCCTGGTCATCGGGCTGTCGATGCTGAGCATGCTGCACATCTCCCTCGGCATGGCGCACGCCGTGCTCGAGTACACGATCTGGGCGGCGTTCTTCGTCTGGCTCGTGGATGGCGCGGCCCGCGGTTTCACCGGCGGCGCCGGCCGTGTACTGCAGCTGCGGCCGCTGCTGTATCTCGGTCAAATCAGCTACGGTCTCTATGTCCTTCATCCGCTGATTCTTGGCCTGGCGCGATGGACGTTCCAGCGGCTCGGGCAGCCGTATCCGAATCAGCCGGCAGTGATGTTCGTGATTCTGGTCGCCGCGACGATCGTGGTCGCGGCGTGCTCGTGGCACCTGTACGAAAAGCCGCTGAACGACTTGAAACGGCGGTTCGACTTCAGGTTCCTTGCGCCGGAGCGCCCGAGAACGATCAACAGACTCGGAGATAGTGTCCGAGACACGGCTGGTCTGCTGACCCCGGCCTCGTCTTCGTAGGGCAGGGCTTCAGCCCCGCCGCTGCGGCAACCGCAGTTGTCGGTTGCGATCGGCGTCTCCCGGCGCCCGCCAACGCCCGTCGTCCAACCACCATCCGGTCAACGCCTTGCGCCGTCAGTCGGCGCGGAGTCGCGCCGGCGCCCGCCTTGCTCTCCCTCGACGACGTCCCGGCAGGCGGCGCGTCAACAACGTGCACCCGGCCCGTTGCCTCGCCAACCGTGTGCCGGGACGCTCGATGCACAGCGTTGGGGGCGCGAGGTGGCAGGACGACGCGCGACACACCAGTCAACCAAATCCGCATCACCCGGCGGCGCCGCCGCCGCGCCTGCCACGTGCGGACAGGAGAGACACCATGAGTCGAGTACCTGATCGCGGCGCTCGTGATCACGCTGGGCGCCGCCGCACAGACCGCACGCCCAGGACGCGCCGCGCCCCACGACGGCCGCGAGCGCGCCCCTCAACCTCAACGCCGCCACGGTGGCGCAGCTCGAAGCGCTGCCCGGCATCGGCCGCGCCACGGCCGAGCGGATCGTCGAGTACCGCCAGAAGAACGGCGGCTTCAAGAAGGCCGAAGACCTGATGAACGTGCGCGGCATCGGCGAGAAGAGCTTCCTCAAGCTCAAGCCGCTCGTCACCGTCGCCGAGCGCGCGACGGCCGCACCGTAGCGGCGCGGCGGACGGGCCGCGGGCAGTTGGGCCCGCGGCCCGCCTGGGCACCGCGGCTACACGCTGATCGAAACGCTGTTCGTGTGCGCCATCGTGGCCGTCGTCGCAGCGGTCGCGGTGCCGGTGTCGCTGGCGGGCGTCGATCGCGCACGCGGCTGGGCCGCGCGCGCGCTTCGTCGCCGCACGGCTCGTCAAGGCCCGCGCGCAGGCCGTCGGCCGCGGCGCCGCGGTGGCGGTGCGGATCGAAGGCGAAGGCCGTGAGCGCCGCGCTGTCGTCGTTTGCCGACGCCAACCACAACGGCGTGCTCACGCGCGAGATCGACGACGGCATCGACCCGCGTCTCGACGGTCCGGTGACGCTCGCCGCGCTGTTTCCGGGTGTCGTCGTCAGCGACGAAGGGGACGTCCGGCTCTTCTCGTTCTCGCCCGACGGCACCGCGACGACCGGCAGCGTCTACCTGCGAGAGCCGCGACGGCAGCCGCTTCGCCGTGCGCGTGCTCGGCACCACGGCGCGCGTCCGAATCGAACGTTACGTCACGGCGCGCGACGAGTGGGTGGAGGGGTTCTGATGCGCGCGGAGCGCCGCGCGGCGGCCCGGCGGACGCCTGCTCCCGACGAGCCGCTCGCGCTGTGCGCGCCTTCGCACCGGCCGCGAGCTCGCGGTCGTCGACATCTCCGACGCTGGCGCGCTGGTCGAGAGCCCGACGCGGCTCCTGCCCGGCACGCACGTTGAAGTGCATGTCGTCACCCGCGAGGGCCGAACCCTGGTGCGGAGCCGCGTGACGCGCGCGTCGGTCCACGCGGTCACGGCCGACACGCTCCGATACCGCGCGGCGCTGGCCTTCGAGCGGCGGGTGAACTCGACACCTCACCGGGTAGTTGCTACCCAGAGCGCCGCCTTCAGGCGCGCCTGCGGGGAGCAGCTTACCCGAATCCAGCACACCAGTCAGCGCTCCACGGAGGAGGGGGCATGCTGATGTCCGACGAGAGAGAGGCCCTGACACCTTATCCCGGTCCGTCGAGTCAGGCGCCCTCCAGGCCCGATCTGCGACAGGTCCTGATCGCGCTCGGCGCCGGACTGCGAACCGGCACCGAGGGTGACCTGTCGTCCATCTTCGAGCAGGAGCTTCGGCAGCTCCTGGCCATCCGGGGGGTCAGGCTGCGCGAGGTGCCGGCGCGTTATCAGGCGCGGCTGGTCACGCCGACGCGCACGCGCCGGTTCGATCGTGCTCGACGTGCCCACGAGCGACCCGCGCATCCAGGCCGTCCTCGAGGCGTCCACCGATCCCGCGCGCACGCTCGACGACGGCGATCTCGATCTCCTCGATGCCGCGGCGCAGCTCGGCGGCCTGGTGCTCGAAGCCAGCCGCGTGAAGCCGCCGTCGCCCCACCGGCTGCGCGACGGCGCTGCGCCGCTGATCGGGTCGAGCCCGGGCATGGAGGCGCTGCGTCAGCGCGTCGAGCGCGTCGCGACGACCGACTTCACCGTGCTGATCGAAGGCGAGAGCGGCACGGGCAAGGAGCTGGTGGCGCGGCAGATTCACGAGCTGAGCCGGCGGCGGCGCGGTCCGTTCGTGGCCGTCAACTGCGCGGCGGTCGTCGAGACGCTGCTCGAGGCGGAGCTCTTCGGCATCGAGGAGCGCACGGCGACCGGCGTGCGCGGCCGCCGCGGCAAGTTCGAGCACTCCGACATGGGCACGCTGTTCCTCGACGAAGTGTCCGACCTGTCGCTGTCGGCGCAGGCCAAGCTGCTGCGCGCGGTGCAGGACCTGGCGGTCGAGCGCGTCGGCGGCACCGGGACGCAAGCGGGTGAACACGCGCATCGTCGCCGCGACCAACCGTCCGCTGTCGGACATGGTCGACAAGGGCCTGTTCCGCGCCGACCTGTACTACCGGCTCGAGCGGCGTCGAGATCCACGTGCCGCCGCTGCGGGAGCGGCGCGACGACATCATCGAGCTGGCGCGCTACTTCCTCGCCCGCCACGGCCACGTCCGCGAGCTGCGCGCTGTCCGACGGCGCGCAGGACGCGCTGCGGCTCCACGGCTGGCCCGGCAACGTGCGCGAGCTCGAACGGGTCATCGAGCGCGCGGTCGCGCTCGCCGAATCGGAACGGATCGAGCTCGACGACCTGCCGCCGCAGGTGCGCGGCGAGTACGCCGAGGTGCTGGCCCCGTCGCTGGCGCGAACCGAGACCATGCGCGCCTGGGGCAGCCGCTACGCGCGGCTGGTCTTCGAGCGGTGCGGCCGGCAACAAGCGGCAGGCCTGCCGGATGCTCGACATCAGCTATCACACGCTGCAGGCCTATCTCCGCTATGCCACGAAAGATGCGGCCTGGTTCGGTGAAACAGGTCCCGGCCTGGGCGCGGGTGCCGGCCGAGGACGCGCAGGACGGCGCGAAGGACTAGACGTTGGCCACCCTCCTGTTCCTCGTCGCGTTCTTTCGCGCGGCGCCGCCGGTCACGCGGCCGATCGTCCTGGCGTTGTGGGCATCGGCCGCCGTCGGCTCGGCGGCGATGGCGGCCGGTGCTGGTGTCCGGCCGCACGCGTGCTCACGCCGCTGCTCGTGCTGCAGATCTTTGCCGCCTCCTCCGGGTTCGATCTGGCGCTGCGGCGCGGCTACTACGACCTCGTGCTCGCCCGCGGCGTGCCGGCGCCGGGGCTGCTGGCGGCGCACTGGGCCGCCTCCATCGCGCCCGGCGTCGCGATCTGGCTGATCGTCGCGGTCCTCGAGCCGCTCGTGTCCAGCGCGCCGCCGGCCGCCCTCACCTCGGGCAGCGTCGTGGCGCTGGCGCTGGCGTCGAGCCTGCCGTGGGCGCTCACCACGCCGCTGCCGCGCTTCGCGGCGGCGATCGGCTGGCTGATGCTGCTGGTCACGTCGCTGGCGGTCGTCCCGTCGGGGCAGGCCGACCTCGTGACGGCGCTGCGCGCGCCGCGGGCCAGCCTGCTGGGCGCGCTGGCGGTGGTCGCCTACCCGATGGAGTTGATCGGCATGGATGCCCTGGCGCTGCCCGCGGGCACGGTCAGTCCCGGGCTGGTGTGCGGCGTCCTCTCGGTCGCCGCGGCCCTGGTGTGGCACCGCCGGACGCACGCGCCGCTGGAGACGGCGGCGTGATGGACATCGTGCTCTCGGCACGGGACGTGTCGGCGCATCGCGCAACCGGCGGGTCCTGGTGCGCGGCGTGTCGTTCGATCTGCGGGCCGGCCAGGTGCTGGGCGTGGTCGGCGCCAACGGATCGGGCAAGACGACGCTGCTGCGGACGCTCGTCGGCTTCATCGCGCCGTCGGCGGGGGAGGTGCGCATCGATGGCCGGGTCCCTCCGGGCGCCCTGCGCGAGTCGCCGACGGCGTACTTCGCGCGGCGAGGCCACGCTGCCGGGGTTCGTCCGCGCGTCGGCGTGGGGCAACCTGGGCGCCGGCGACGTGGTGATGACCGAGCGCCGGCGCATCCGCGCGCTCTCGCGCTGCACGCGGCAGCTGCTGGGCCTGCGCACCGCGCTCGGACGCCATCCGCTGCGTCTCATCGTCCTCGACGATCCGTGGGAGGGTCTCGACCCCGACGCGACGCGCTGGCTGAGCTCGATTCTCGAGGCCAAGCGCGACCGCGGTGCGGCCGTGGTGCTGTCCTCGCACCGCCTCCACGACCTGGCCGGCATCTGCGACAAGTATCTGTTCCTCACCGGCGCGGTGCCGACGCTGCTGCGCGCGCACGAGATCGCGCGATCGGGCGTCGTGACGGCCGAACAGCTGATCGAGGCGTTCGACCACTGTCGCGACCGGCCCACGACCGCGCATCGCGCTGACCGACGGCCTGGTGCGATTGCCATCCGGGACGCCGCCGCTCGGGACCAGGACTGACGCCAATTCCGGTCGCAGGCAGGGCCCATCCGCCCAGCTGGCCGTGCCTTGCCACCGGCGCGGGCGCATAGTACCGTCGATGCCGGTTCCCATGACCGACGCGGCTGCCCCGGCGCTCAAGACCACCCCGCTCCACGCGAGACATCGCGCCTCCGGCGCCCGCATGGTGGCCTACGCGGGCTGGGACATGCCCGTCGAGTACTCCGGCATCACGGCCGAGCACATGGCGGTGCGCACCGCGCGCCGGCGTGTTCGACGTGAGCCACATGGGCGCAGATCGAGATCGCGGGGAAAGACGCGGTCAAGACGGTGCAGCACCTGTCGTGCAACGACGTCAACCGGCTGAAGATGGGGCAGCGCGCAGTACTCGGGGCTGCTCACGGCCGAAGGCACCTACATCGACGACATTCTCGTCTACCGCCTGGGCCCCAACCACTTCATGCTGGTGGTCAACGCCGCCAACGCCGCCAAGGCCTATGCGTGGATCGTCGAGCAGGCCAAGGCGGTGGGGGAGGCCGCGGTCGTCGATTCGAGCGCGCGCTACGCGCTGATCGCGGTGCAGGGGCCGGCGGCGCTCGACACGGTGCAGCCGCTCACCGGCGCGGATCTGTCGTCGCTGCGGAACTACGGCTTCACCTACGGGGAAGTGGCGCAGGCGCGCGCGCTCATCTCGCGCACCGGCTACACCGGCGAGGACGGCTTCGAGATCTACGTGCCGCCCAACATGGCCGATCGCGTCTGGCAGGCGCTGCTGCAGGCCGGCGCGGCCGCCGGCGTCATCCCGTGCGGCCTTGGCGCCCGCGACACGCTGCGGCTCGAAGCGGCCATGCGGCTCTACGGCCAGGATATCGACGACACCACCACGCCGCTCGAAGCCGGTCTCGGCGGCCTTCGTCGGCTGGGAGAAGCCGTCGTTCCTCGGGGCGGACCGCCTGCGGGCGCAGCGAGACCGCCGGCGTGGGACGCACGCTGGTCGGCCTCGAGATCACGGATCGCGGCATCGCCCGCCACGGCTACGCCGTGCTGAAGGACGGCACCGCGGTCGGCACGGTCACGAGCGGCACGCAGACGCCGTTCCTGAAGAAGGCCGTCGCCATGGCCTATCTGCCGCCGGCGCTGGCGGCACCTGGCACTCAGGTCGAAGTGGACATCCGCGGGCGCGCCACCGCGGCAGTCGTCGTTGCGCTGCCGTTCTACAAGCGCGCGCGTCAGGCCTAACCCCATGCCCTATCCGAGCGAGCTGAAATACACGAAAGACCACGAGTGGGTGCGGATCTCCGGCGACACCGCCGAGGTCGGCATCACCGACTACGCCCAGGAGCAGCTCGGCGACGTCGTCTTCGTCGAGCTGCCGTCGCCGGGCACCACGGTCACGGCAGGAACGGCCTTCGGGAATATCGAATCCGTGAAGGCCGTGTCCGAGCTCTTCGCGCCCGTCAGCGGTGAAATCGTGGCCGTCAACGATCGACTCGCGCAGGCGCCGGAAGACGTGAACAAGCGCCCGCACGAGACGTGGATCGTCCGGATCCGCCTGCAGGGCGGCGTGCCGGACGGCCTCCTCGACAGCGCCCAGTACGAGGCGCTCCTCACC
Source organism: uncultured Acidobacteriota bacterium (assembly GCA_963731785.1). Taxonomy (GTDB): domain Bacteria; phylum Acidobacteriota; class Vicinamibacteria; order Vicinamibacterales; family UBA2999; genus DASYRM01. The sequence goes on along the minus strand of CAVSWX010000017.1, from coordinate 122,069 downwards.
TAGTGTCCGCTCCTTCCGACCTGCGTCTTTCGCCCGCCGGCACATCGGCCCGTCTCCGGCCGAGCGCGAGGCGATGCTGCGGGTGGTGGGCGCGCCGTCGCTCGACGCCCTGGCCGACGAGATCATCCCGCCGGCCATCCGCCTCGAGGCGCCGTTGGCGCTGCCCCCGGCCGAAACCGAGCACGGCTACCTGCGGCGCCTGGGCGGCGATCGCCTCGCGCAACCGGGCGTTCCGCTCCTACATCGGCCTCGGGTACCACGACACGGTGACGCCGGCGGTGATCCGCCGGATGATCTTCGAGAACCCCGGCTGGTACACGCCCTACACGCCCTACCAGTCGGAGATCGCGCAGGGCCGGCTGGAAGCGTTGCTCACGTTCCAGACCATGGTGTCGGAGCTGACGGCGATGGAGGTGGCCAACGCCTCGCTCCTCGACGAAGCCACCGGGGCCGCCGAGGCGATGGCGCTGCTCCTGCGCGTGCGCAAGGGGCCCGCGACCGGCGCTCCGCCGGTGCTCCTCGTCGCCGACAGTTGCTTCCCGCAGACGATTGCCGTGACGCAAGGCCGCGCCGAACCGCTGGGCATCACGGTGCGGGTGGCGGCGATCGACGCGTTCAGCTTCGAGCCGGGCGTGTTCGGCGTGCTGGTGCAGTCGCCGGACACCCATGGCGCGCTCCTCGATCTGGCCCCCGCTCATCGAACGCGCGCACGCCGCCGGTGCCGGCGTCGCGGTCGGTGCCGATCTGCTGTCGCTGGCGCTGGTGAAGCCTCCGGGCGAGCTGGGTGCCGACGTGGTCTACGGCAGCGCCCAGCGCTTCGGGGTGCCGCTCGGGTACGGCGGGCCGCACGCGGGCTTCTTCGCCACCCGTCAGGCCTTCGTGCGCCACATGCCCGGGCGGCTCATCGGTGTGTCGGTGGACGCACATGGCCAGCCGGCGTACCGCATGGCGCTGGCCACCCGCGAGCAGCACATCCGCCGCGAGAAGGCGACGTCGAACATCTGCACGGCGCAGGCGCTCCTGGCGTCGATGGCGGCCATGTACGCGGTGTACCACGGGCCCGAGGGCCTGCGCGCGATCGCCCGGCGCATCCACGATCAGGCGCGCGCGCTCGAAGCGTCGCTCGGCGCCCTGGGCTACCGCCAGCGCAACGCCGCCTACTTCGACACGCTGTCCGTCGCGATGCCCGACGGCGTGGACGCGCTGCGCGAGCGGGCGCTGCGCGCCGGCATCAATTTCCACTACGCCGGTGCGGGCGAGGTGCGCATCGCGCTCGACGAGACGGTCGCCGACGCCGACCTCGAGGACGTCGTGGCGGTGTTTGCCGGCGCCGCCGCGTCGACGCCGCGCGCCGCGGCGGGCGACGCTGCCCGTGCGAATCCCGGCCGCCCTCGAGCGCACGACGCCGTTTCTCACCCACGGCGTCTTCAACACCCACCGCTCCGAAACCCAGATGATGCGCTTCCTGCGCCGGCTCGAGCGCAAGGACCTGGGGCTCGACACCTCGATGATTCCGCTCGGCTCGTGCACGATGAAGCTCAACGCGGCCGCGCAGCTGATCCCGGTGACGTGGGAGCACTTCGGACGGGTGCACCCGTTCGCGCCCGCGGACCAGGCCGAGGGGTATCACCAGGTCTTCCACGAGCTCTCGGCCGCGCTGTGCGCGATCACCGGCTTTGCCGGCGTGTCGCTGCAGCCCAACTCGGGCGCGCAGGGCGAGTTCGCGGGGCTGCTCGCCATTCGCGCCTACCACCGCAGCCGCGGCGACGACCGCCGCACCGTGGTGCTGATCCCGGCCTCGGCCCACGGCACCAATCCGGCGAGCGCCGTGCTGGCCGGATTCCGCGTGGTGGTCGTGGCCAACGCGCCCGACGGCGGCGTGGACCTCGCCGACCTGAAACGGAAAGCCGACGAGCACGCCGACACGCTGGCGTGCCTGATGATCACCTACCCGTCCACGCACGGCGTCTTCGAGGCCGGCGTCCGCGACGTGTGCGCCATCGTCCACGAGCACGGCGGGCAGGTGTACATGGACGGCGCCAACATGAACGCGCAGGTCGGGCTCACCAGCCCGGCGCGCATCGGCGCCGACGTGTGCCACCTGAACCTGCACAAGACCTTCGCGATCCCGCACGGCGGGGGAGGGCCGGGCATGGGGCCGATTGCGGTGGCGTCGCACCTGGTCCCGTTCCTGCCCGGGCACCCGCTCGCGGACGTGGGCGGGCGCCGCCGCGATTGCGCCGGTGTCGGCGGCGCCGTGGGGCAGCGCCAGCATCCTGCTGGTCTCGCACGCCTACGTGTGCCTGCTCGGGGCCGACGGCATGACCGCCGCCACGCAGGTGGCGCTCCTCAACGCCAACTACATCAAGAGCCGGCTCGAGCCGCACTACCCGGTGCTCTACGCCGGCGCGCACGGACGGGTGGCGCACGAGCTGATCTTCGACCTGCGCGGGTTCAAGAGCGCCGGCATCGACGAGATGGACGTGGCCAAGCGCCTGATCGATTACGGCTTCCACGCCCCGACGGTCTCGTTCCCGGTGGCGGGGACGCTGATGGTCGAGCCGACCGAAAGCGAAGACCTCGCCGAGCTCGATCGGTTCTGCGAGGCCATGATTCAGATCCGGCAGGAGATCGACGACGTCGTCTCGGGCCGCGCCGACCGCACCGACAACCTGCTGACGCAGGCGCCGCACACGGCCGCCACGGTGGCCGCCTCGGACTGGGCCCACCCGTACTCGCGGGAGGCGGCGGCCTTTCCCCTGCCGTTCGTCCGCGATGCACAAGTTCTGGCCGGCGGTCGGCCGGGTGGACAACCCGTTCGGCGACCGCAACCTGGTCTGCACCTGCCCGGCCGTCGAAGAGTACGCCTGACGGGATGCGAATTCTCAACGCCATTCAGATGCGCGAGGCCGATCGCCAGACGATCGAAGAGGTCGGCATCGCCTCGCTGGTGCTGATGGAGAACGCCGGCCGGCAGGTGGTATCGGCCATCGAGTCGGCGTACGAGGATCGCCTGTCGGGCCGGGTCGCCATCCTCTGCGGCAGGGGCAACAACGGCGGCGATGGCTTCGTGGTGGCGCGGACGCTGGCGCAGCGTGGCGTCGACGTGTCGGTGTTCCTGCTGTCTCCGGTCGCGCACGTGAAGGGCGACGCGCGAGATCAACCTCGAGATCCTCGGCCGCCTCGGCATCGGCGTCATGGAAGTGGACGACGAGCAGCGCTGGGAGCTCCACGCCTCGGAAGTGCAGCGCTGCTCGCTCATCGTCGACGCGATCGTCGGCACCGGGCTGAGCGCACCGCTGGCCGGCCTGCTCGAAACCGTGGTGGCCGACGTCAACGTCATGGGCATCCCGATCGTCTCCGTGGACCTGCCGAGCGGGCTCTCCGCCGACACGCCGCACCTGCTCGGGCAGTGCCTGTCGGCGGCGATGACGGTGACGCTGGCGGCGCCCAAGCTGTCGCTGGTGCTGCCGCCGGGTGAAGACCACGCGGGCGACGTGGTGATTGCCGACATCGGCATTCCCTACGACGTCATCGACGGCGTCGAGGGCCGCCAGATCGAGCTGCTCACGCCCGAGCAGGTCCGCCTGATGGTCCAGCCGCGCCCCAACGACTCGCACAAAGGCGACTACGGCCGGGTCACGGTCATCGCCGGCTCGCGCGGGCAAGACCGGCGCCGCGCACCTGGCCGGTCTCGGCGCGCTCCGGTCGGGTGCCGGGCTGGTGACGATCGCCACGCCGGCGTCGTGTCAGGCGATCGTGGCGTCGCTCGCGGCCGAATACATGACCGAGCCGCTGGCGGAGGACGCCTACGGTCAGGTCGCCGAGGCGGCAGCCGACGCAGTCCTCTCGCTCCGTCAGGATGTCATCGCCTGCGGACCGGGCCTGGGGCGCGGGGAGTCGGCGCAGGCGTTCGTCCGCGCGCTGGTGGAGCGGTCACCGGTCCCGCTGGTCCTCGACGCCGACGCCGTGCTGGCGTTTGCCGGCGACCCCGGCCGGCTCGTGGGGCGCGACGAGCGCCACATCGTGATCACGCCGCACCCGGGCGAGATGGCGCAGTTGCTCGGCCGCTCGATCGAGGACGTGCAGGCCAACCGGGTCGAGATCGCCGGCGAGTTTGCCGCCACCCACCAGGTGCACGTGGTGCTCAAGGGGCACCGCACGGTGATCGCGAGCCCGTCCGGGCTCATCGCCATCAACCCGACCGGCAACCCCGGGATGGCCACCGGCGGCACCGGCGACGTGCTCACCGGCATGCTCGCGGCCTGGCTCGCGCAACTGCTGGACGCCGACGCCGCCTGCCGGCTCGCCGTGTTCCTGCACGGCGCGGCCGGCGATCTCGCGGCCGCCCACGAGGGCCGCGTGTCGATGATCGCGGGCGATCTCCTGGACCACGTCGGGCCGGCGCTCGAACAGCTCACCGCCCCGGCGTCGGGCGCCGACGCCTGACGTCCGTGCCCACGTCCGTCACACGCTCGCAGGAGGAGACCGAGCGCCTGGCCGAGGCGCTGGCCGCCCGGCTTCGCGCCGGCGACGTGCTGCTGCTGTCGGGCCCCCTCGGCGCGGGCAAGACCGCCTTCGTGCGCGGGCTGGCCCGCGGGTTGGACATCGACCCCGACGAGGTCAGCAGCCCCACGTTCACCCTGCTCCACGAGTACGGTGGCGGCCGCCTGCGGCTGTTCCACGCCGATCTCTACCGTCTGGGCCAGGGCGGCGCGGCGGATCTGGGGCTGGACGACACGAGGGTGCAGGAAGGGGTGCTGGCCGTGGAGTGGCCCGACCGCCTGGCCCGTCCCTTCGCCGGCGCGATCGTCGTCGTGTTCGCGATCGTGGACGACACCACTCGCGACATCCGCATCGGGGACGGCGGCTCGGTGTGAACGACCCCGGCGAGAAATTGACAGACGCCAGGAGACCGCGCACGATGCGCGAGGATCACCCGGTACCGCCTATCGCATGATCGCGCCCGCGCCCCCCCGACGAAGCGACCCGCCTCGCCGTGCTCCGCGAATACGACGTGCTCGACACGCCGCCGGAGCAACCCCTCGACGACCTCACGGCGCTGGCGGCGTACATCTGCAGGACACCGATCGCGCTGATCACGCTCGTGGACGACAAGCGGCAGTGGTTCAAGTCCACGTTCGGGTTCGAGGCACGCGAGACCAGCCGTGACGTCTCGTTCTGCGCCCATGGGCTGACGGCCACGACGCCCGTCGTGGTGCCCGACACCACCAGGGATGCCCGCTTTGCCGACAACCCGTTCGTCGCCGGCGCGCCGCAGGTCCGCTTTTACGCCGCGGCGCCGCTGCGCTCGCCCGAAGGGCCAGGCCTTGGGCACGATCTGCGTCATCGACACGGTGCCGCGCCAGCTCGACGAGGCGCAGGTCGGCGCGCTCCAGGCCCTCAGCCGTCAGGTGATGACGCAGCTCGAACTGCGGCGCAATGCCAGGCGGCTCACCGATCGGGAGGAGCACCTGCGCGCTGGCGCTCGACGCCGCGCACATGGGGACCTTTCACTGGGACCTCGAGGCCAATCACCTGGTGTGGTCCCGCTTTCATGAGGAGCTCTGGGGTTATGGCCCGGGCGAATTCCCGGGCACGTATCAGGGGTTTGCCGACCGCGTACACCCCGACGACCTACCGATCGTGGACGAGGAAATGGTGAGTTCCGAGCGCGAGCGCCGTCCGTATGAGCTCGAGTACCGCGTGGTGTGGCCCGACGGCAGCATCCACTGGGTGCACGGGCGCGGCGAGTTCGTCTTCGACGAGACCGGCCATGCGGTGCGGATGCGCGGCGTCGTCCTCGACATCACGGCCCGCAAGACGGCCGAAGCGGCGATGCGCGAGAACGAGGAGCGCTTCAAGGAAGCGCAGCGCCACGCCGGCATCGGCAGCTGGCGCTACCTGCCCGGCGGCACGCTCATCTGGTCGGACCAGATGTACGAGCTGTTCCCGTTGCCGCGCGACGTGACACCCACCTTCGATGCCATGGTGTCGGTGATGCACCCCGACGATCTCCGGGACGGCGTGCACCACCGGTTCGAGGAGGCGGTGCGATCGGGTGCGCTGGAGTACCGCGCGGAATACCGGGTGGTCTGGCCGGGCAATCGCATCCGCACGCTGTTCTCGCAGGGAACGATCCGGCGCCGGCCTGGAGGCGCGTTGGCGGAGGTGGTCGGGACCGTGCAGGACGTGACCGAGCGCACGCAGGCCGAACAGCGGATCCGCAAGCTGAATCGTGTCTACGCGATGCTGAGCGCCATCAACGAGACCATCGTGCGTGAGCGGGCGCCCGAGACGATCCTGTCGGCGGCGTGCCGCATCGCGGTGGACACCGGTGGCTTTCGCATGGCGTCCATCAGCCTCCTCGACGCCGACAAGCGCCTGCATCTGCGGGCGCACTGGGGTGCCGACGACGAGACGCTCGCCATCGTCCGCGGGCTCATCGAGCAGCGGCCGCCGGCGGGCTGCGCGTTCACCACGCACACGCTGGCCACCGGGCTCCACGCGATCTGCCACGACATCGCGGCCGACCCGCTGTCGCTGCCCTGGCGCGAGGACGCGCTGGCCCGCGGCTACCGGGCGCTGGCCGTCCTGCCGCTCAGGGGAGAGGCGGGCGTTCTGGGTGCGTTCAGCATTTATGCGGGCGAGGCCCACGTGTTCGACGCCGAGGAAATGCGGCTGCTCGACGAGCTTGCCACCGACATCTCGTTCGCCATGGCGGTCCATGCCCGCGACGCCGAGCGGCAGCAGGCCGAACAGCGCTTCCGCGAGGTGGTGGAGAACATCCGCGAGGTGTTCTGGATCACCGACGGCGAGCGGCGCCAGATGCTGTACGTCAGCCCGGCCTACGAGACCATCTGGGGGCGCACGCGGGAGAGCCTGTACGCGTCGCCCCGGTCGTGGCTCGAGAGCGTGCCCGCCGACGAGCGCGAGCGGATCGCCGATCTGGCGAACACCAAGCTGTTCAGCGGCGACTTCAACGAAAGCTACCGCATCATCCGACCCGATGGCAGCACACGCTGGATCCGCTCCCGCGCGTTTCCCGTCCGCAACGCCGAGGGCCGCATCGAGCGGATCGTCGGCTTCGCCACCGATATCACCGAGCAGCACCAGCTCGAGGATCAGTTCCGGCAGGCGCAGAAGATGGAGAGCATGGGGCGTCTGGCCGGCGGCATCGCCCACGACTTCAACAACCTGCTCACCGTCATCAACGGCACCGCCGACCTGGCCACGCTCGGCCTGGGCGAGACCGATCCCCTGCGCGCCGACCTGGAACAGATCCGGCTCGCCGGCGACCGCGCCGCGTCGCTCACCCGGCAGCTGCTGGCGCTGAGCCGCCAGCAGATGCTCAAGCCGGCGGTCATCAACCTGTCCGGCGTCGTCCGCGGTCTGCAGGCCATGTTCGAGCGGCTGCTCGGCGAAGACGTCGAGCTCGCGGTCCACGCGAGCCCGGACCTGGGGAGCGTGAAGGCCGACCCGGGCCAGATGGAACAGGTGCTCCTGAACCTCGCGGTCAACGCCCGCGACGCGATGCCGGACGGCGGCACGCTGACCATCGACACGCGGAACGTCGTCGTCGACGACGGCTCCCTTGCCGAGCACCCAGCCAATGCACCCGGGCCGCACGTGCTGGTCGACCGTCGCCGACACCGGCACCGGCATGGACGAAGCCACGCGGCAGCGCATCTTCGAGCCGTTCTTCACCACCAAGCCGCTCGGCAAGGGCACCGGCCTCGGCCTCTCCACGGTCTACGGCATCGTGCAGCAGAGCGGCGGCACCATCTGGGTGTCGAGCGAGCCGGGACGGGGAACGACGTTCCAGATCTACCTGCCGTGCGTGGACGAACCAGTGCAGGCGGCGGCGCCGGCGGCGCCCGCCGTGGCGGCACCGGGGACCGAAACGATTCTCCTGGTGGAGGACGAGCACGCACTGCGCGCGCTCACGCGCCGCATCCTCGACTCGGCGGGATACGCCATACTCGAAGCCGCCAACGGCACGGAGGCCATCAAGCAGCTCGAGGCGTACGCCGGCCGGGTCCACCTGCTGCTGACCGACGTGGTGATGCCGGGGATGAACGGCCGCGAGCTGGCTGGGCGGGTGACTGGAGCGCGGCCGGAGACGAGGGTGCTCTACGCCTCCGGGTACACCGACGACGCGATTCTGCGCCACGGCGTCCTCGACGCCGGGAGCCCCTTCATCAGCAAGCCCTACACGCCTACCGAACTGAAGCGTCGGGTCAGGGAAGTGCTGGATGCCCGGGTCTGAAGCCCCGGGCCCACGTACGGGTCGTGTTCCTGAGCCGTGAGCCTGAAGGGCAGTGTCCGAGTTCAGTTGATCGTCGGTTTTTCCACGCGCTCCACCACCAACACCTCCGCGGGACCCCTGAGCGGTTCGAGTTTGAGGCCGAGTTGCTCCCGCAGCGCCGTGAAGATCGAAGGGGCACTCGGATCGACGGCGCCTATCGTCGCGAGACCCGAGGTCGAGAGAGGCGCGGTCACCTCAGGCAGTCGATCTGGCAGCCATCTCAGAGAAAGATCGAATGTGCCTTGAAGTCCGGTGCGGTCCGTCACGATTCGGTCGACCCACATCGAGAGGTGGTTGGCCAGCACCGTCATACTCACGCCCGCCGCATTCAAGATTCCTGGCGCGAACTGGATCGTGCACGGCGGACGCCCACCCGCGGCGGACTGAGGATGTGCGGAACCTCCTGTGGTCTCGCAATCGACGGTGGCGCGATTGAGCTGCGGCCCCGGAGTCGCGTCGCTCCGAGCCATGCTGAGGGCGTAAATCGGGAGTTCACGCATTTCAACGACCAGGTGCAGCATGAAGCGCTCCCGTAACAGCTCCCGCAACATCAATCGCATGGCGTCGGGCGTCGTGGCTCCCCCTGCGGTGGCAGCTATGTCGTAGAGGTCGGAGTCCGCCCAATCGGGGCCGCCAATGAGCTGGGATTGCTGCAGGCCATAGGCCAGGCGAGTCAATGCTTTCAGGCTGCCCGTCGCGGTGAATCGATTCCCGTCGTACTGGTGGCCAAACATCACGTCATCATCACCGCGATGCGGCTTGACAGACGCGACTTCGAAGTGCGGCGGCCGTGGTTCCGCGGCGCGACTTTGAGGGGCTTCGGCGCAGATGGTGCGACCAGAAGCCATGACACACAAGGCGCCTGCCACACTCCACGCGACCCACACAACGCCGGCTGCGTAGTGCTGATTCAGCCATCGCCGTTTCCTTTCGCTTCTCGGAGTGCACGACGAGTTGAATCGCATCATCTCTAGTCGGGAGCCGGGCGCTCGATGTGATCGATGACCAGGTAATCGACGGAACGTCTTCGTCGGTTCGAGCTTCAGTCCCAGTTCTTCCTGCACCGCGGTCACGAACGAGGGGCCATTGCTTACGGTGGCCGCCGGATCGTCTGCCCTCAGCGGTGTCGCCGTGTCCGGCGCCCACTTCATCTCGGCATCGAATGTCCCCGTGAGGCCGGTCTTGTCCACCACGGGCCGGCCGGCTTGACCCGAGAGCACCGACAGCAGCGTCGTGATCGGCCACCCGGCCATCTCGAGCGACCCCGGGCCGACGTTGAAGGCGCACGGCTTCGAGCCCTCCGGCAACGGCGGCACTGGCTCGTTGCGCGCCTGGGCCTCCATGCGGGCGCGACAGTCGACCCGCGATGACCGCAGCCGGGGGCCGAGCCGCCCGTCGCCTCGCGCCATCGTCAGGGCATAAGCATCCTGCTCGCGGCTCTCGACATGAACCCGCAGCTTGAAGCGATCGATGAGGAGCGCCCGCAGCATCAGCCGCAGATCGGCCGCGGCGGTTCCAACCGGCAGGCGCGCGTCGATCGTGAAGGGCTCCCGTGTGATCAGGTCCGGTAGCGGGTTCGCCAGCTGCGCGGGGCGTACGTCGAACGCCAGCGAGACGGCGTTCCACAGCGGCATGTTCTCCTGGACCAGTCGCCCGGGGGACACGCTGATCTGCCGCGCGTCCAACCCGGGGTCGCCAGGCTTGACGGATGCGACCTCGAAGCGCGGCAGCTTCGCTTCATCGATGATGTCGATGCGTTGCGCCGCGGCAGGATGGGCGGCGAGCAGCGTGAACAGGAAGGCGGCGGCCGGCCGGACCACAGTCATCATGGTCAATAGACGGCGCCGACCGGAACGTGGCTTGTTCATCTTAAATGTCAGTCGTAGAGCCACGCGCGGATCCACCGCACGGGCCCACAACTCATGGGGCGTACCGGAAATCGTCCCGAACGCCGGGCGATCTGGAACGGTGACGTCAGCGCCGAACCGTTCCTCAAACTGCTCGCGGATATCACGTCGCTCCTGAAGCCTCCGCCCGTCATCGACGTTCCCCCGCCCGCCGCCGACGCTCCGCCGCCCACACGGATCGACCATCCCCCCGAACCGGCGGACAGGCATCCTGCCCCGGTCGCGCCGCCGCCGGTCAGGCCGTCCCGATCGAGAAAGATTCGCGTGGACTGTGGGCGGAGCGGTCGTGGCAGCGGTTCTCCTGGCCGTGCTGCTCCGGCCGGCCGGCCGGGGACCGGACTCGCAACCATCGCCCACGCGGGCCGCGTCGGCGGAGCCCGTCCTCCGGCTGAATGCCGTGATGGCCGAAGGCAAAGAACCGCTCGCGACCGGGGTGGACTACGTGGTCTACGAGGCAGCAGCGGATGCGGAAGGCAATCGAAAGCGGGTCGCGGGCAGCCCCTCGGTACTCGGGTCCGCCCCGGTTTCCACTGAAACCGGGCCGTTATTACGTCGCGGCCATCTACGGAAGCGCCAGGGCCACAACGGAGGTCGACATCGTACCCGGGACACTCGTTCTGCAGACGTTGATTCTCCACGCCGGTGTGCTGAGCACGTCGAGCCGGCTCAGCTCCGCAACCGACACTCTCAAGAACGGCGTCGCTTATGTCGTCTACGAGGCGGCCCAAGACGTCGAGGGCAACCGGAAGAAGGTCACCAGCAGTCCGTCCTACTCTGGCCCTCCTCGCTTCGTCCTGCCGGCGCGCCGTTACCACGTGATCGCACAGTATGGGAGCGCGTCCGCGAACGTCGAGGTCGACGTGGCCGCGGGGGAAATCACGCCGCTGTCTCTCGACCTGCGCGCGGGGATCCTCCTTCCGTCTGCGGTGTTGATGGAAGGCGCGACGCCGTTGGAGAAGGGCGTGGCTTACGTGGTCAATGAGGGCGCCGCAGATCCGGAAGGACGCTCGAAACGCATCACGAGCAGCCCCTCCTACGAAGAGCCGCCGCGATTTCCGCTGCCGGCAGGCCGCTACGTGGTCTCGGCGACTTACGGAAGCGCCTCGGCAAGCCTTGCGATTGACATTGCCGCGGGCGGCGTCGTGCGGCAGGCCCTGAACCTCCACGCGGGCATCCTGGCCGTCACCAGTGCCGGCGCGAATGGTCAGCGTCTCGAACGAGGCGTGGACTACGTGGTCTACGAGGCCGCGAAGGACGTCGAGGGCAATCGGAAACGCGTCGCGGGCAGCCCGGGCTACGAGGGACCGCCCCGGTTCCCGCTGCCGCGCGGACGCTATTACGTGGCGGCTTCCGGTCACGGGGGGCGCGCGGATACCGAGGTCGACGTGCCGGAAGGAGCGCTGACGCCGCTCGAACTTCGGCTCAGCCCCTCGCCGTCGAAACCGTAGCGCGCGCCGCAGTCTCGCCCTGACCTCGCAGCACCTGCTCGCCCCCCCACCTGGTCCATCACGTTCGGGCGCCGGGTGCCCCGCGTTGTTCCCTGTTAGAAAGCGGTTGAGTGGTTCGAGACCTCACGCGAGCTCAGGCAGAAGCTCGACAGGGCGGCACACGACGATCGCCGAACAGGAGAGAGACCATGTCGAACATAGCTCGCGTGATTCCGGCAGCGGTGGCGCTGCTGCTCGTTGGACTCGGAACCGAGGCCTCGGCGCAGACGGGGCCGGCCCGTTGTGTGGGCGCGGCGCAGATCGTGAGGGCGCAGTCGTCGGGCGTCCGCACCACCACGGTCAACTTCAATACCGACGCGTTGGGGAATCCGGACCCGACCGGCTATTTCGATCCCAAGCCGCTCATCGCGACCAGTATCGCCACGACGGCGGCGAGCACGTGCCTCGTCGTCCACTTCAGCGCCCTCGCGGAGCCGCAGGACAACCACGTGATGTTCCAAGTGCGGGTGGACGGCAAACCGATGCAGGGACACGCCATCTTCCCGTATTCGATTCCGACCGTGCAGGCGCCGGTGGTGTGGGACCCCGAGGAGACGGACAAGAACCTGACGCGCATGGTGGCGTACAGCTTCTTCGCCGCCGTGGGTCCGGGCACGCACAAGATCGACGTGCGCTTCGCGGGCTGCTGCGGGCTGACCTACGGTGTGAACGTGATCGCCCTGGTCCGCAATGCCGTGCTGACGCTCCAGGTACTAGCGGCTACGCCCTGGCTAGCCTCAAGCCCTGAGCCCTATTCCATCCGGTAGTTCGGCGCTTCCTTGGTGATCGTCACGTCGTGGACGTGGCTCTCGCGCACGCCCGCGGGCGTGATGCGGATCATCTGGGCCTTGCGCTGCAGATCGGGAATCGTCGGCGCGCCGCAGTAGCCCATGCCGGCGCGCAGGCCGCCGACGAGCTGATAGATGACCGACGCCGCGCTGCCCTTGTGGGCGACGCGGCCTTCGATGCCCTCGGGCACCAGCTTGTCGGCGTTACGGCCGCCATCCAGGTCGAAGTCGTCCTGGAAGTAGCGGTCGCGGCTGCCGCGGCGCATGGCGCCAATCGAGCCCATGCCGCGGTACTCCTTGTAGCTGCGGCCCTGGAACAGGATCAGCTCGCCCGGGCTCTCGTCGGTGCCGGCGAAGAGGTTGCCGAGCACGGTGCTGCTGGCCCCCGCCGCCAGCGCTTTCACCAGGTCGCCCGAGTAGCGCATGCCGCCGTCGGCGATGATCGGCACGTTGCGCGACGCGGCGGCGTTCGCGCACTCCATGATCGACGAGATCATCGGCACGCCGATGCCGGCCACCACGCGGGTCGTGCAAATCGAGCCGGCGCCGATGCCGACCTTGACGGCGTCGCATCCGGCGTCGATGAGCGCGATCGTCGCGGCAGCGGTGGCGACGTTGCCGCCGACGAGCTCCATGTTCGGGAACTCGCGCCGCAGCTTCGCGACCAGGTCGATGACGATCTGATTGTGGCCGTGCGCGGTGTCGACGATGAGCGCGTCCACGCCGGCGTGGGCCAGCGCCCGGGCCCGGTCGACCGAGTCGCGCGCCACGCCGATGGCCGCGGCGCAGCGCAGCCGGCCCAGCGAGTCCTTGCAGGCGCCCGGATATTTGATCGCCTTCTGGATGTCCTTGACGGTGATGAGCCCCTTCAGCCGGTACTCGTGATCGACCACCAGGAGCTTTTCGACCTTGTGCTGATGGAGGATTTCGCGCGCCTCGTCGAGCGTGGTCCCGACCGGCACGGTGAACAGCGGATCGCGCGTCATCACCTCGACGATCGGCCGCGTCACGTTCGACTCGAAGCGCAGGTCGCGGTTGGTGAGGATGCCGACCAGGCGTCCTTCCTTGCTGCCGTCCTCGGTGATCGGCACGCCCGAGATCCGGTACGACTTCATCAGGTCGAGCGCCTCGGCAATCGAGTTGGTGGGCGCCAGCGTGATCGGGTTGACGATCATGCCGCTCTCGGAGCGCTTCACGCGGTCCACTTCGGCCGCCTGCTCGTCGATCGACAGGTTCTTGTGGATGATCCCGAGGCCGCCGAGCTGGGCCATGGCAATCGCCAGCCCCGACTCGGTGACGGTGTCCATCGCGGCGCTGATGATCGGCACGTTGAGGCGGATGCCGCGGGTGAAGCGGGTGGAGATGTCGACCTGGGTCGGCACCACCGTGGTGTGTTGCGGAACCAGCAGGACGTCGTCGAAGGTCAAGGCCGTCGCGAGGCCGGCCTCCGACGGGGTCAGGGTCAACGCACCGGTCTTGAGCTCCATGTGCTCCTCGATGTCAGGCTCCTGCGCCGTGGCACTTCTTGTACTTCTTCCCGCTGCCGCAGGGACAGGGGTCGTTGCGTCCCACTTTGGGTTCCTCGCGACGGACCGTCTTGATCACGTCGTCGCCGCCGGTGCGCGCCGGCCTCGGCGCCGCCGACGGACCGGCCGGCACCGCCTGGCTGCGCGCGGCCGCGAACGCCGGCACCGGCTCGGCGGCCGGGTGGCTCATCGTGAGCGGCGTGGCCCGCCGCTGCAGCGGCGATACCACCGGGGCCGGCACGTCCTGGTCCATCACCGGACGGAGCCAGAACAGGTAGCGCACGATCTCGGCCTCGATGCGCCCGCGCATGTCCTGGAAGAGCGCGAAGCTCTCCTTCTTGTATTCGACCAGCGGATCCCGCTGGCCGTAGCCGCGCAGCCCGATGCCTTCCTTGAGGTGGTCGAGCGAGTAGAGGTGGTCCTTCCACTGCTGATCCACGATGTTGAGCGCCACCTGCTTTTCGAGCTGCCGGAGGACCTCGGGGCTGACGAGCTGCTCCTTCTCCTCGTAGCTGCGCTTCACCAGCGTCCAGATCTCGTCGACGATCGTGTCCGAGCTCTTGCCCTCGACGTCCACCGCGTCGAGCACCTTCGGCTCGAGCCCGAACACGCGTGACGCTTCGGTCTTGAGCGCCTCGGGATCCCAGTCGTCGACGTTCACGTCCTTGCCGATGAACCGGTCCGCGAGGTCCTCGAGCTGGTCTTCGGCCAGCGCCAGCGTGTAGCCGCGCGAGTCCACCACCTCTTCTTCGTTCAGGTGAATCTTGCCCTCGAGAATCTCGCGCCGCAGCGTGTAGACGCTCTCACGCTGCTTGTTCATCACGTCGTCGTACTCGAGCAGGTGCTTGCGGACGGAGAAGTTCTGCGCCTCCACCTGCTTCTGCGCCCGCTCGATGGCGCGCGTGACCATCCCGTGCTCGATCGGCACGCCCTCTTCCATGCCCAGGCGCTGCATCAGGCCGGAGATGCGGTCCGACCCGAAGATGCGCATCAGATCGTCTTCGAGCGAGAGGTAGAAGCGCGACGAGCCCGGGTCGCCCTGGCGGCCGGCGCGGCCGCGCAGCTGGTTGTCGATGCGCCGCGCCTCGTGGCGCTCGGTGCCGAGGATGTGCAGGCCGCCGAGGGCGATCACCTCGTCGTGCTCGGCATCGGCCTGGCGCTTGAAGTGGCCGAAGATGCGCTCCCAGTCGGGACGCGGGCACGCGGTAGAAGCCGTCGACGTGGAAGAAGTAGACGAACTCCGCGTCGTCCACGAACTTCTCTTCGCCCTTCGGCAGCCGCTCGGCCACTTCTTCGCCGATCGACTGCTGGCGCGCCATGTGCTCGACGCTGCCGCCGAGCAGGATGTCGGTGCCGCGGCCGGCCATGTTGGTGGCGATGGTCACGGTGCCCTTGCGGCCGGCCTGGGCGACGATTTCGGCCTCCTGCGCGTGGTACTTGGCGTTGAGCACCACGTGCTTGATGCCGCGCTTGCGCAGCAGCGTCGACAGCCGCTCCGACTTCTCGATCGACACCGTGCCGACCAGCGTCGGCCGGCCCGACTTTTCCTTCTCGAGGATGTCGCTGACGATCGCCTCGTACTTCTCGCCCTCGGTGCGGTAGACGAGGTCCGGCTCCTCGACGCGCTGCAGCGCGCCGGTTGGTCGGGATGGCGATGACGTCGAGGTTGTAGATCTTGGCGAACTCGGGCGCCTCGGTCTCGGCGGTGCCGGTCATGCCCGACAGCTTCTTGTACTTGCGGAAGTAGTTCTGGAAGGTGATGGTGGCGAGCGTCTGGTTCTCGCGCTCGATCTTCACCTTCTCCTTGGCCTCGACCGCCTGGTGCAGCCCGTCGCTCCAGCGGCGTCCCGGCATCAGGCGGCCGGTGAACTCGTCCACGATCACGACGCCGCCGTCCTTGATCATGTAGTCCACGTCGAGCCGGAACAGCGTGTGCGCGCGCAGCCCCTGCTGGACGTGGTGGAGCAGCGGCATGTTGGCCGGGTCGTAGAGGCCGCCGGAGTCGGGCACCAGGCGGTGGGAGAGCTACTCCTCGGCCTTGGCCATGCCGGTCTCGGTGAGCGTCACCGTCTTGTGCTTCTCGTCGACGATGAAGTCGCCGGTCGTCTCGAGCTCCTCGCGATCCTCGGCCTTGACGTTGCCCTGCGTGGTGGCGCCGCGCTTCAGCCGCGGGATGACGCGATCGACTTCGTAATAGAGGTCCGTGGACTCCTCGGCCGGCCCCGAGATGATGAGCGGCGTGCGCGCCTCGTCGATGAGGATGCTGTCGACCTCGTCCACCACCGCGAAGTGGTGCCCGCGCTGCACCATCGACTGGAAGTCGAACTTCATGTTGTCGCGCAGGTAGTCGAACCCGAACTCGTTGTTGGTGCCGTAGGTGATGTCCGACCCGTAGGCCACCTGCCGCTGCTGGTCGTTGAGCTCGTGCTGGATGACGCCGACGCTCATCCCGAGGAACCGGTAGAGGCGGCCCATCCACTCGGAGTCGCGGCGGGCCAGGTAGTCGTTGACGGTGACGACGTGGACGCCCTTGCCCTGCGAGCGCGTTGAGGTAGGTGGGCAGCGTGGCGACGAGCGTCTTGCCCTCGCCGGTCTTCATCTCGGCGATCTTGCCGCTGTGCAGCACCATGCCGCCAATCAGCTGCACGTCGAAGTGCCGCATGTTGAGCACGCGGCGGCCCGCCTCGCGGACGACGGCGAAGGCCTCCGGCAGCAGGTCGTCGAGCGGCTCGCCGTTGGCGACGCGCTGACGGAACTCCACGGTCTTGCCGCGAAGCTGTTCGTCGGACAGGGGTTGGATGCCGGGCTCGAGGGCGCTGATCTCCGCCACGCCGCGGCCGAAGCCGCTTGAGCTCACGCTCGTTCTGCGTGCCGATGACCTTCGCGAGCAGCTGACCGATCATGCTAAGGTGCCGAACTTTGACAATGGAATATCAACCGATTGTAGCCGTGCGGCTACAGGATCGGCAAGGAAACGCAGGGAAGGCGGGGAATTACTGGTCGCGCGGCTTCTGATTGGTCAGCAGCCGCAGCGGGTTGAGGAGGGTGCCGTTGGCCAGCACCTCGTAGTGCAGGTGGTTGCCCGTGGCGCGGCCGGTGCTGCCGACGCGGCCGATGACGTCGCCGCGCTTCACCTGCTCGTCGTCCTTCACCGGAGAACGACTGCAGGTGGCCGTAGCGGGTTTCGAGACCGTAGCCGTGGTTGATGACGATCAGGTTGCCGTAGGCGCCCTGGCCGCCGGCAAAGCGTGACCGTGCCCGGCCGCCGTGGCGTAGACCGGCTGGCCCCTGTCGCCGGCGATGTCGAGGCCGGGATGGAAGTCGCTGGACGGCGCCGTTCACCGGGTCGGTGCGGTAGCCCATCGGCGACGACAGCCAGCCGTGCGCCGGCCAGATCGACGGCGTGGCGGCCGCCAGCGCGTCGCGGCGATCCACCGACTGCTTCACGAGCGAGAGCCGCGACTCGAGCCCTTCGAGCAGCGTGCGCAGCAGGCCGAACGTGTCGTCGGGGCTGGTGAGCGCCGCGAGCGTGGCGGCGTACGACGCGTCGACCTTCGGCGCGCGCGTGGCGTGCCGCCGCCCATCGCCTTGGCCTTCACGAACGCGGGCAGGTTGGCCATCGCCTTGGCCAGGCCGGGCTCGAGCGCGGAGCGCGCGCCGAGGTCGGCGATGGCCGACTGGAGCGATTCGATCTGGCCGGACAGGGCCGCGGTCGCCTGGCGGAAGTTGGCGTTCTCGAGCTCGAGCGCGCGCTGGTTCTCGTAGAGCCCGGCCACGTCGCTCTTGGCCTTCCACGCCGCGCCCAGGCCGATCAGGACGGGCAGCGTGACGACGGCGCCCACGACCATGAGCACCGGTCCGAGCGACACCCGGACCTTGCGCTCCAGACCCGTCGCTTTCAGCGACGACAATCGTGTATCGCCGTTTCGGCATCCTGTGTCAGTAATGTTGGGTGAAGCCCCGGATAGTCGTGCCCGAAGGCAGGAACTTCAAGTCGAGCCTACCACACGCGTGCTGGAGGCTCCCAAGGGCGGCCGCCCCGGGCGAACATCGGACGAAGAAACGGCAGAGCTCTAAGGTAATCGTTCGAACAGCGCCAGCAGCCGCACACAGCGTCATGATCCCCACCATCACCGGATAAAGCGCAGCGCGCTTCAGGTGAGGCGACAGCGGGCCTGGCAGGCGGGCCAGCTCCGCCTCCACCTTGCCCGACCAGTACATCGGCACGACGAGGGCGGAGACGAAAAGGGCCACCCACCGACGCCAGAGCGGATCAGCGAGTGGTCCCGTCCCATCCAGAAGAAGACCGAGATGAAGGCCGAGGGTGCCAGTCAGATTGAGCGCGACCATCGTTCTCGGTCTTCATCGTCACCTCGTCAGCAGCCCGCCAAATAGACTCGAGACCTTCAGGCCCCAGTACGCGCCCTGGAACCCGGCGCAGGCGATCGGATTCCACAGACACGAGGCCAGGGCCACGAACTCGAGGAAATACAACTGTGCCGTCAGGTCCGGGCACCCGGACTGACGCGCCACGCGCCAGCGCGATCGACGAACGATCGAGCTGGGGCGCGAGCCGCTCGAGCGCCCCGGCGGCGTCGAGTAATGCCGGGCTCGCCCCCCGCTGTTGCATCGCCTCGAGCGCCCGGGCGCGCGCCGCCAGATTGAACGGCTCCCGGGGGAGCTTCTCGGCCGCCGAACTGGCGTGCCTCGGCGTCGAACATCGCGCTCCCGTCGTGCTGCAGCACGGCGTCCCGGCCCTCACGTTGGAGTGCCTTCTGAAGGGCCGCCTGGAGACTCGCATCGATCCCCGTCTCCTGATAGTGCGCCGCCAGCACCCGCACCGTCGCGCCAGGGCGCGCGCCGCTTCACCGGCCCGAGGACCGCGCAGCGCGCGCACGCCTGCCTTGATCTGACGATTCAGCTCGTCGTGCACCGCGATTCTGAGCTGCCCCTGCCGCGGCCGCGACGCGTGCATCGGGAAACGACAGCGTCGTGCCGATCGCCGCCCCCGCGCCCAGGGTGACCGCCGACCCCAGAAACCGGCGCCGAGGAACACATTCGACTCCACTGCCTGCATGTGACACCACAGCTCTCCGCACCCGGCCCGCTACTGCGCCAATCTGTATTGCAACGCTTCGGCGACGTGGTCGGCTTCGACCCGGTCCGACGCCGCGAGATCCGCGATCGTTCGCGCCACCTTCAGCACCCGCGCGTAGCCGCGCGCGCTCAGACCGAACGTCTGCACCGCCTGCGTGAGCAGCCGCCGGCCGTCGGCGGCGGGGCGGCAGTGCCGCGCCAGCGCGGCGCCCTTGAGGTCCGCATTGGCGCGCGGTCCGCCTTCGCCGTAGCGCTGCCACTGCCGCGCCCGGGCATCGACGACGCGCGTGCAGACCGCAGCCGACGATTCGGCGCCGCTCGAGCCGTCGAGCACGCTCGCCGGCACCGGCGGCACGTCCACGATCAGATCGATGCGATCGCGCAGCGGCCCGGACATGCGCGCCGTGGTAGCGCGCGATCTGCGCCGGCGAGCAGCGGCAGCGCCGCCGCTCGTCGCCGGCGTAGCCGCACGGGCAGGGATTCATCGCCGCGACGAGCATGAAGCGCGACGGGAACACCGCGCTGCGCGCGGCGCGGGCGATCGTCACCCGGCCTTCCTCGAGCGGCTGGCGCATCAGATCGAGCACGTGCCGGTGGAACTCGGGCAGCTCGTCGAGGAAGAGCACGCCGTTGTGCGCGAGCGAGATCTCGCCCGGCCGCGGCTGCGACCCGCCGCCGACGAGCGCGGCGCCGGAGATGGTGTGATGCGGCGCGCGGAACGGCCGGCGTGTCGAGCAGGCCGCTGCCGGCCGGCAGCAGACCGGCCACCGAGTGGATGGCCGTGCAGTCGAGCGCCTCGTCGAAGGTGAGCGGCGGCAGGATGGTCGCGAGCCGCCGCGCCAGCATCGTCTTGCCGGCGCCGGGCGGCCCGCACATCAGCAGGTTGTGGCCGCCGGCCGCGGCGATCTCGAGCGCCCGCCGCGGCGCGAGCTGTCCGTGCACGTCGGCCAGGTCGGCGTCGTCGTCAGGCAGCGGCAGCTGGCGCCGCCCACGCCTCGAGCCGCGCGCTTCTCCGGGCGATTCAGCGCGTCGACCGCCTCGGGCAGCGAGCGCACCGTGCACACCTGGAGGCCGGTGACGATGCACGCCTCGCCGGCGTTCTGCGGCGGCAGCAGGATGCGGGTGAGCCCCAGGCGCCGCGCCGCCGCCGCAATCGGCAGCACGCCGCGGATGCCGTTGATCCCGCCGTCGAGCGAGAGCTCGCCGAGGACCAGCGTGTCGTCGATCGCCCGGCGCGTAACGGCGCCGGAGGTGGCGAGCAGACCGAGCGCGATCGGCAGGTCGAACGACGAGCCGGCCTTGCGCACGTCGGCCGGCGCCAGGTTGACGGTGATGCGGTGCTGCGGGAAGTCGTAGCCCGAGTTCTTGATCGCCGACCGCACGCGATCGCGGCTCTCGCGGACGGTGGTATCGGGCAGCCCCACCATGTTGAAGGTGGGGAGCCCGAACGACACGTCCACTTCGACGGAGACGGGGTAGGCCTCGACCCCGAGCACGGCGGCGCTGCGCAGGCTGGCGAGCACGCTGCCAGTCATTGCAAGCGCCCTGACTGGAACGAGCAGGCACGCATGGGCGCGGTATTGCGCGGACGCGGACGATCTCGGCGGCGGAATTCGCGCGGCCGCCAGATCCTGAAGGTACGCGGAAACTGCGTTGAGAGTGGTGGCGGATAGCGGTGGCTAGTGGCCTGGCCGACCCGGACAGGCCACTAGTCGGCCTGGCCGCCGCGGGAGCGTTGATCGTCAGCCGCTGGCCGACCTTGATCACGCTGCCGCGCAGCTTGTTGGTCTGGCGGACCGCCGCGACCGAGGTGTTGTACTTCTGCGCGATCGAGGACAGCGTCTCGCCGCTCTTCACGCGGTGCACGACCCGGGACGGTTCCGCCGCAGCCCGGCGGGCCGGGGCCGGCGCCACGGCCGCGACCACGGTGTCGGCTCCGTCGCGCCCGCCATCGATATCGCGCGCCACCACCGCATCGGCAGGCGCATCGCCGTCGGCGCGATCGCTGGCAGCCAGCAGCAGCGTCGGCGCGCGCGGAATGATCAGCTGCTGGCCTGCCGACAGCCGTGCCTTCTCCGAGAGGTAGTTGGCCTGCGCCAGGTCGGCGCGCTTCACCTTCAGCTTGCGCGCGATCGTGGCGATGGTCTCGCCCTTGCGGACGGTGTAGCGGTTGAGCGGCGCCAGGTCCTCGGGCGACGACTCGGCCAGCCGCGCGCTCAATACCTCGGCCTTGCCCATGGGCACCGTGAGGTCGTAGTCCGTCATGCGGACCGGCGTCGTCCACCGGCGCAGCTCGGGGTTGAGGTCCTGCAGCACCTGCACCGGCACGTCGATCCACTCGGCGATGCGGCGGAGGTCCGCGGGCGCGGTCAGCCGCACCACGTCGGTGAGCGTGCTCGTCGACCGGCGTGATCTCCAGCCCGTACTGCACCGGGATTGCGCGCCACGATGACCGCCGCCAGGATGAGCGGCACGTAGTTCGCGGGTCTCGCGGGGCAGGTATCGCGACGCTCGAGGAAATGGCCCAGAAGTCGTCCTTGCCGGAGCGCTTCATCGAGCGCTGCACGCGACCAGGGCCGCCGTTGTACGACGCCAGCGCCAGGTGCCAGTCGCCGAACCTCTCGTGCAGAGGCCTTCAGGTATTTCGCCGCGGCGCGCGTGGCCTTTACCGGGTCGGCGCGCTCGTCGATGTACCAGTCGTGCTGCAGCCCGTTCTCGATGCCGGTGCCGCTCATGAACTGCCAGATGCCGCGAGCCTTGGCGCGCGACAAGGCGCTGGGCTTGAACGCGCTCTCGACGAGCGGGACATAGGCCAGGTCGAGCGGCAGGCCCTCGGCCCGGAACACCTCCTGCACCATCGGCAGGTAGCGGGCGCCACGGCTCAGCCCATCCTGGAGATAGCCCTTCAGACGGCCGCTGAACAGCTCCACGTACGACAGCACCCGGTCGTTGAGCGGGATGGGGATGTCGTATTCGGTGGACTCGAGGTCGCTTTCGGCCCGGCGGGCGGTTTCGGGGGTCGCGACGGTGGTTCGGGCGTGTCGAGGAGGGCGTCGATGGCGGCCGGCTCCGAGCGCTGCTCGGCAAAGCCGTCACCCTCGGCCAGCGCCAGAATCTCCACCGCGCTGACGCGCTCGACGAGGCGGTCGAAGTGGGCGCGCAGGCGGGGGTCGGCCGCGGGGCCGCCGCTCCACTGCATCACCAGTTCGAGGGCGCGGTTGAACTCCAGAGCGCGCCGCCTCCAGGTGGCCCGCCAGCACCTCACGCTGGCCGGCCTCGAAGTGGCGGGTGGATTCAGCGATCAGGGTGTCGATGGGGTCGGCGGCCGGGGGCGGGGCGGGCGACGGGGGCTCCGGGCACCGGCGCGGCGGCGACCACCGGCGGGGGAGCGACGGGTGCGACTGCGGTGGGCGTGGGGCGCGACGACGCGCATCCGGCCATCACCAGCAGGCTCACACCAATGCACGTCGGGCCGCCTCGGAGCATCCGATTAAGCCTTAACATCCGGATCCGGGGTGGTCAAACGATAAGTCCAGCCGCCGACGCGGTTTGCGGGATTGCGCGGATTGGCGGCGACGAGTTAGGGACGCGCCCCGGGGCTTCGGCCTGACGAAAAACCCGCGCGGCGAGGCGCCAAAGGATCCAACGCGGTGGATCCGACACGGCGGCCGCCAGCTCCGTCATGGGCGCGAGAGATCGAATTCGTCTTTGGGAAACAGGTCCGTATTGAGGTCGCGCAGCGTCGTCCGATCGAAATCGGGGCCGAACCGGGCCGACGGGCCGTCGAGGTACTGGCGGGCGAGCGCTTCGATGTCGACGCCGGCACGGCGGAAATGCTCACGCACGCGCGGGTCGGCCACTCGGGCGGCCACCAGCGCGCGGTCGATGTCGAACGGCTGGCTGCTGCCGAGCAGGATGCCGGGCAGGCTGACCCCGTAGGGAAAGACCCGCACGAACGTGTCGTGCACGCGCTTCGAGGGCACCCAGGTCGCCGCCAGCCCGTTCGGGGTCAGCCGGTTCTTCAGCAGCGTGAAGTACGCCTCTGAATACAGGTTGCCCGAGTAGGCGCTGGTCGGGCGCAGCGCATCGGCCTCGATGACGTCGAACCGTTGCGGCGTGCGCAGCAGATACGCCCGGCCGTCGCCGGACACGTGCGTGACGCGCGGATCGGCCAGCAGCGCCGGCAGGGCCGCATAGGTGTCGCGGCCCGCCAGCTGGCGCAGGGTCGCCAGCTGCGGTCGAACGATCTCGATGCAGGTGATCGTCGCCGTCTCGGGCCGGGCCGCCGCGGCGTAGACGGTATCGCCCGAGCCGAGGCCGATGATCGCCACGTTGCGCGGATTCGGGTGCACGAGCGCCGGCACCGCCCCGAGCGCCGTGTGGATGTCGCCGTACGGAATCACGCTCTGTCCCACACCGTTCACGAAGACGATCTTCTGGCCGGTCCAGCCGCGCGCCCCGAGCCTTGATGACCGCGAGGCCGGAATTGTCCTCCGCGACAATCACCCGATCGGCCGTCGTGCCGTGCAGCCGCGCCCACAGCGATACGGCCGCCCGGCATGGTCACGATCAGCATCACCACGGCGGCGGCCACCCCGAGCCGGAGCGCGAGTGGGATCGGCGGCGCGCCGCGCCACGCGCCGAGCAGGAACAGACTGCTCAGCGCGGTCAGCAGTTTCAGGGTCGCGGCCGTCCCGAGCAGGTCCAGGAACAGCCAGCCCGTCACGACAGTGCCGAGCATGCTTCCGACGATATTGGCGAGCAGCAGGCCGCCGACGCGCCGTCCGACGCGGCTGACGTCGGTCTGAACCACGCGCTGGAGGTAGGGAAACGCGCAGCCCATGAAGAACGTCGGCGGGACGACGAGCACGAGCGGCACCAGCAGGTACAGCACCAGAAACCGCACCGGCAGATCTCCGACGCCACCCGGCGGGGTCGGGACATCCGAGATGAGCGCGCGCCACGCATTGACGCTGTCGCGCACGTTCAGCGGTTCGTAGCCATCGAAGTACCCACGAAACGCGCGCACGTCGTCTGCGACGAAGACGAACAGCGCGAGCAGCAGGCCCGCCGACAGCCCGCCCGCGGCCTGCAGCGTGAAGAACGTCCGGGCGGGGTGAGGGGCTCGCCCCGCGCGCGCGCTGCCGACGAGCGCGCCAAGACCGATGCCGGCGAGGTACAGCGTCAGGAGGGTGCCGAACGTGAAGGCCGTCGATTTCACCACCACGCCGAGCAGCCGGAACCAGACGATTTCGTACGAGAGCGCCACGAAGCCGCTGAACAGGTAGACCGCCAGCCCAGAAGAGAGTCGAGCCTCTGGGCCGGCTCCGGGATCCCGACCCTGAATCCGACTGGAATCCGCTTTCGGCTCCGACGCAGGCCCCGCGTCTTTCATCAGCCAGGCTGCAGGCAAGACCACGAGGGCGCAGGCCATGTTGAGCGCGGCGCCGATCCGGAGGCTGCCTTCCAGCCCGTAGGCCGGCAGCAGCACCCAGGTGGCGACGAGCGCTCCCGTGGCGGCCCCGAGGGTGTTGATCCCGTAGAGCGCCCCGACCGCCGATGCCGCCCGCTCGATCCGATCGGCCAGCGCCCGCCCGAGCAGCGGCAACGAGGCGCCCATGAAGAAGGTGGGCCACAGGAGACTGGCAAACAGAACCGCGGCGATCGTCTCGCGTCCGAGATCCAGCGCGCCAAGGCGCGCGTACAGGACGTCGTGGTACAGCGAGGTGCTGTAGAAGCCGAACACGCCCACCGCGATCTCGGCGGCGCCGACGAGGAAGAGACTCGCACGCCGCGACACGCGGTCGGCCACCTGCCCCCCGACGAGGGTGCCGATGCCGAGCCCGCCCATGAAGGCGGCCACGATGATCGTGGCCGAGAAGACGTCCGCGCCCGAGAAGAGGGTCAGCAGGCGCTGCCAGATCACCTGATACAGCAGCGCGGCGAAGCCAGAGGCGCAGAAGACGACGAGGGCGAGCGGAAACACTAGCGGGTGCGGTGCACGGAAGCCTGCGACTCGACCTAGGGACGCCCGGGCCACCCGGCCTGGCGGAACACCCGCGCGGATTCGCCGGCGTCGCGGGCGGCGGGGGTGATGATGGTGCGCTCGCCGACCAGAATCTGCCGTCCCTCACGCACGGCGACCCGGACGTCGTCTTCGCACACGAAGGCGGCGGGCGTCTCCGCCTGGGCGGGTCCCGCGGCTTTCGGGCCGTCGGTCGCGGGCGCGGGCGTCGCCGGCCCGGTGCGGCGCCGCGTCCCGGCAGGGCGGAAGCCGCGCGCCGCCAGGAACTGGTCGACCCGAGCGGCCAGCGTTTCCGTGGATATCGAGGAGGAGGCGGGCCGGCCCGGCGCCTTGGGCAACCCCGGCGCCGGCGGCGGGACACGCGCCGGCGACGCCTCGCCGGCACGCGGCTGCGGCGACGACGCCACGGCAGGGCGAATTCCCCAGGCCAGCCGCTTCAGGTTGAGGAGGTGGCGTGGGCGAGATGTTGTCGGAGGTGATGTTGCCGCCCCAGCCGCCGCAGCCGAGCGTCATGGCCGGATCGAGACCGGTGGTCAGCCCGATCGACCCGTGCGTCGTGGGCGTGTTCACGCAGATGCGAAAGGCCGGCTTCTTCAGGCCGAACTGCAGGATCACGTCCTCGTTCTGCGAATGAATCGACATGGTGTGGCCCATGCCGCCGTAGCGCAGGATCTGGATGCAACGCTCGCAGCCCTCGCGCCAGTCGTTGCACCTCGTACCACGACAGCACCGGGCACAGCTTCTCGATCGACAGGGGATAGTCGCGGCCCACGCCCGTCAGCGGCGCAATCAGGCACGCGGGTGCCCTTCGGGAGCCGCAATGCCGACCTTCTCCGCAATGAGCCGCGCGGTCTTGCCCACGAGCGCCGGGTTGGGCAGCCGCTGCGCGGTGACGAGCGCCGCCGCAAGCTTGTCCATCTCCTGCGGCGTTCAGGAAGTAGGCGCCCTTCCGCCTGGAAGCGGCGTCGTGCCTCTTCGGCGACGGCGGTATCCACCACCACCGAGTTCGGCGACGAGCACAGCACGCCGTTGTCGAACGTCTTGCCGAGCACGATGTCGCGCGCCGCGCCGGCCAGGTCGGCGCTGCGTTCGATGTAACAGGGCGCGTTGCCGGGCCCGACGCCGTACGCAGGCTTGCCGGCGCTGTAGGCGGCGCGCACCAGCCCCATCCCGCCGGTCGCCAGAATCACGGCGACGTCGCGGTGACGCATCAGCTCCTGCGTGCCTTCGAGCGTCACGGTCCCCATCCATCCGATGCTGCCCGCGGGAGCGCCCGCGGCCGCGGCCGCCTCGCCCATGATCTCCGCCACGCGCGTGATGCACCGGCAGCCGAGGGATGCGGGCTCAGCACGATGGGGCAGCGCGCCTTGAGCGCGATCAGGATCTTGTAGATGGCGGTGGAGGTCGGATTGGTCGAGGGCACGACGGCCGCGACAACGCCGAACGGCTCGGCGATCTCGATCACCTTCTTGTCGTCGATCCGGTTCACGACGCCGACGGTGCGCATCGGCCGGATGAACTCGAACACGCGCTGCGACGCGAACAGGTTCTTCTGGACCTTGTCGGCCTCGACGCCGTAGCCGGTCTCGTCGACCGCCATCTTCGCCAGCACGCCGGCTTGCGGCGTCGACGGCCGTGGCCATCGCGGTCACGATCGCGTCGATGCGCTCCTGGGTGAGCTCGGCGAGCTGAGGCAGGGCCTGCTTGGCCGCGCGTGCCAGGGCGCGGGCGTTGGCGATTGAGGCGAGGTCGGCGTCGGTGGAGGCCGGCGATTCCTTGGCGGCCATGGGGCGGCTCACGGCCTGTTCAGCTCGCTAGGCCTTCGGGAGGAGCCGTTCGACTTCGGCGTGGGGCCGCGGGATGACGTGGACCGAGATCAGTTCGCCCACGCGCCGCGCGGCCGCGGCGCCGGCGTCGGTCGCCGCCTTCACGGCGCCGACATCTCCGCGAACGAGCACCGTGACGTACCCCGCGCCGATGTATTCCTTGCCGACCAGCACGACGTTGGCGGCCTTGACCATCGCATCGGCCGCCTCGACCGACCCGATCAACCCGCGCGTCTCGACCATCCCCAACGCTTCTGACGCCATCGAGCCGCACTGTAGCAGAATTGCACAGTATCATTCCAGCGATGCGAGGCGTCGCGATCCCGCTGCTGATGGCCTGCGCGTGCGCAATGGCGAGCGCCTGCGGCCGCGCCGAGGAAACCGTGCCGGGCGTCGCGGCGGTCGCGGTCACGATCGCTCCCGCGCGCGTCGAGGCCGGTGGCCCCGTGCTGCTGTCCTATTCGTTCACGGTGCCGCCGGCGCCGTGGGACGCTGCCCGCCGATCAGTGGGTGTTCGTCCACGCGCTCGACGACAGCAACGAACTGCGCTTGACCGACGACCACGCGCCGCCCACGCCCACGCAGAACTGGAAGCCGGGCGAAGCCATTACGCTACACGCCGCACGATGTTCGTTCCGCGCGACGTCGAGCCGGGCACCGTCCGCTTCGAAGTGGGACTGTTCTCGCGGGCGTCCGGGGAGCGGCTGCCGCTCACCGGCCCGATCGCGGCATGCGGTCGTACGAGGTGGGCACGGTGGCGGTGGTCGCGCCGACCAACCCGGTGGTGGCCGGAGACGGCTGGTACGACGCCGAAACGGGCGAGGGTCCGGGACGGCAGTGGCACTGGTCGCGGAAGGAAGGCCGGCTGTCGTTCCGCAACCCGAAGACGCCGGTCACCCTGTACCTCGAGATCAACCAACCAGTAACCTCCCTTCCAGCGTCTCAAGCGGTGGAAGTGCGTGGGCCGAGCGGCAGTCCTGACCACGGTGACCGTGGCTCCGGGTTCGACCCAGCTGATCCGTATCCCGATGTCGACCGGAGCAACTGGGCACCGCCGACACCGTCGATTTGACGGTCGCGGTGGGGCAGACATTCGTCCCGGCCGCCACGGCTCAGCTGAAGAGCAGCGACACCCGGGAACTGGGCATCCGGCTGTCTCAACGCGTTCGTAGGGCCACGAGCTCAGCCCGTAGGCGGGCAGGTACGGCGCTGGCGAGGCGAGTGCCCTGATGGCCCGTAAGCCACGAGCCGACAAGGACTCTGGAGCTCTAGACTCAAGGGCGTCGTGCCCTGTTTTTGTGCAAAACTGTCATCATGGAATTCCGGTGTAGGCTCGGGACGCCAGGCGGCGAGGTCATCGAAGGCATCTATATCGCCGACAGCGAGGCCCGTCTGCGCCGCGACTTCGAGGAGAAGGGCCTCTTCGTCCTCTCCCTGCAGAGCCGGGCCGGTCTGGCCAGCCTTCCGGGTCTGTCATTTGCCCGTAAACGGCAGGGCAAGGTAGGTCAGCAGGAGTTTCTGGTCTTCAACCAAGAGCTGGCGACGCTCCTCAAGGCCGGCATGCCCCTGGTCCAGTCGCTCGACATCCTCCGGCACCCGGGTGTCCAATCGCGACGTTCAAAGCGGTCCTCGACAGCGTTCACGACAAGGTGAAGGCAGGATCGTCATTGTCGGACGCGTTCGCGGACCACGGGGCCCTCTTCCCGGCGATCTATTCGGCGTCGCTGCTGGCGGGCGAGCGCAGCGGCAACCTCGAAGGCGGTCCTCCGCCGCTACGTGGGCTACGAGAAGGTGGTCGGCGCCGTGCGCCGGCGCACGCTCTCGGCGCTGATCTATCCCGGCCATCCTGGTCACGATGATGATCGGGCTCGTCGGCATCATCGTGCTGAAGGTGGTGCCCTCGTTCTCGGAGTTCTACGCCAACTTCGACCGGCAGCTGCCGCTCTCGACGCGCATCATCATCGCCATCTCCAACGTCGTCACCGCAGAACATCTGGCTGGTGCTGCTGCTCCTCGTCGGCGGCGCGGTCGGCGCTCGTCACGTGGTCGCAGCGCCCCGGCCACCGCGAGCGGATCGACAAGGCCATGCTGCGAATCCCGTGGCTCGGTTCGGCGGCGCGCAAGTTCGCCACCTCGCAGGCGGCACGCACGCTGGCCACGCTGCTCGGCGGCGGCATTCCGCTCGTGCAGGCGCTCGACATCGCGGCGCAGGTCGCTGTCGAACCGCTTCATGGCCTCGGAGCTCGGCGCCGCGCAGCAGCGCGTCCAGGAAGGCCAGAGCTTTGCCGCGGCGCTGCGTGAGCGCGGCGTGTTCCCCGACGTCGCCGTGAAGATGATCGAGGTGGGCGAGTCCACCGGCGCGCTGCAGGAGATGCTCAACAGCCTCGCCGACTTCTACGACGAGGAGATCGAAACCGAGGTCGAGCGCTTCATCAAGCTGATCGAGCCGGCGCTGCTGGTCGTCATGGGCATCGTGATCGCGGCGGTCGTGCTGGCCCTCTACATGCCGCTCTTCGAGCTGAGCTCGCTCGCGAGCGGCTAGCTAGACATGGCCACGACCACCGATCCCGGCCTGGCGACCCGCGACGACGCGTCGGACGAGGTGACGCGCGCGCGCAAGCTCGCCGAGCGCTACCGGCTCGAATTCATCGACATGGACGAGTTCCGGATCAACCAGGAACTCTTCCGCGCCATTCCCGCCGACCTGATGCTGCGCTACGGCTTCGTGCCGTGCCGCAAGGACGGCAACGCGCTCGTCATCGTCGTCTCCGACCCGACCGACCTGCCGATGGTCGACGAGATCAGCGTCGTCCTGAAGATGCCGATCAAGGTCACGGTCGGCGCGCCGTCGGCGATTCAGTCGATTCTCAAGAAGAGCGAGAGCTCGCAGCGCGTGCTCGACAGCGCCAGCGAGGGGCTGCAGCTCCAGGTCCTCAAAGAGGACAAGAACGACGACGAGAGCATCACCGTCGAGCGGCTGACGAGCGACATCAGCCCGATCATCCGGCTGGTCGACTCGACCATCTACACCGCCATCCAGCGGCGGGCGAGCGACATCCACATCGAGACGGCCGAAGACGCGGTGCACATCAAGTACCGCATCGACGGCGTGCTGCAGCCGGCCATGCAGCCGATCGCCAAGCAGCACCACAGCGCCATCATCTCGCGCATCAAGGTGATGGCCGAGCTCGACATCGCCGAGAAGCGCGTGCCGCAGGACGGCCGCTTCAAGGTGCGCATGCCCGGCAAGACGATCGACTTCCGCGTGTCGATCATGCCGAGCGTGCACGGCGAAGACGCCGTCATCCGCATCCTCGACAAGGAATCGATCAGCGAGCAGTTCACCGAGCTGAAGCTCGACATCCTGGGCTTCCCGGAGCAGGAGCTGAAGCGCTTCCGCAAGTACATCCGCGAGCCGTACGGGATGGTGCTCGTCACCGGGCCCGACCGGCTCGGGCAAGACGACGACGCTCTACGCCGCGCTGGCCGAGATCAAGACGGTCGAAGACAAGATCGTCACCATCGAGGATCCGGTCGAGTACCAGCTCAAGGGCATCACGCAGATTCCCATCAACGAGAAGAAGGGGCTCACGTTCGCGCGCGGCTTGCGGTCGATCCTGCGCCACGACCCCGACAAGATCATGGTGGGCGAGATCCGCGACCCGGAGACGGCGCAGATCGCCATCCAGTCGGCGCTCACCGGCCACCTGGTGTTCACCACCGTCCACGCCAACAACGTGGTGGACGTGCTCGGCCGCTTCCTGAACATGGGCGTCGAGCCCTATCAGTTCGTCTCGGCGCTCAACTGCGTCATGGCGCAGCGCCTGGTGCGCCTCACCTGCTCGCACTGCCGCCGGCCGGTCCGCGTCGAGCCGAAGCTGCTCGAGGAGTCGGGCCTCAACCCGTCGCTCGCCCAGACCCACCAGTTTTACGAAGGGCGCCGGCTGCATCGAGTGCGGCGGCAGCGGCTTCAAGGGCCGGACGGCCATCTGCGAGCTGCTGGACCTGTCCGACCGGATCCGGGAGATGATTCTGGCCCGCCGGCCGGCCTCGGAAGTGAAAAAGGCCGCCCACGAAGAGGGCATGCGCTTCCTCCGCGAGTCGGCGGTCGAGAAGGTCCTGCGCGGGATGACCACCTTACGGGAAATCAACAAAGTCACGTTCGTCGAGTAGCAAGCCGATAGAACGGTGAACGATGAGTATCCTGACCTCCTGGCTCGCCAGCCCTCCGCCCGACGCCGCGGTTGAGCTGGCGCCCGACTCGGTGTCGGGGGCGGTGGTATCGGCCCGTGGCAGCGATGCCACCGTGCAGAACTTCGCCTTCGAACCGCTCCCGGCGGGCGCGCTGGTGCCGTCGCTCACCGGGCAGAACCTCGTCGACCGCCCCGCCGTGGTCGCCGCCATCCGCGCCGTCGTGGACCGCATCGGCCGGCCCCGCAAGGTGGCGCTGGTGGTGCCGGATCTGGCCACGCGCGTCTCGCTCGATCCGCTTCGACCAGGTGCCCAGCTCGCGCGAAGACCTCGACCAACTCATCCGTTGGCAGGTCAAGAAATCCGCGCCGTTTCCGATCGAAGACGCCAGCCTCACCTGGACCCCCGGTGCGCAGTCGATCGACGGCGGCACCGAGTTCGTGGTGGCGCTGGCACGCCGTGACACCATCCGCGAATACGAGGAGGCCTGTGAGAGCGCGGGGCTCCATGCCGGCCTCGTCGATCTGTCCACCTTCAGCGTGGTGAACTGCTATCTGGCCGGGGGCCGCGTGCCGACCGGCGACTGGCTGGTCGTGCAGATGCGGTCGGACTACACGTCCATCGCCATCATGCGTGGCGGCGACCTCATCTTCTTCCGAAACAAAGGAGAAGGGGAGGGCGACACGCTGGCCGACCTGGTTCACCAGACGACGATGTATTACCAGGACCGCCTGTCCGGGCAGGGCTTCACGCGCGTGCTGGTCGGCGGCACCGGCCGTCCCGGCGGCGACCTCGAGATGGCCCGCCGCGGCCTCGAGGAGCGCCTGGGCGTGCCTGTCGAAACCATCGATCCCACCCGCGTGGCGACGCTCACCGATCGCATTACCGTTACCCGTGACGTGATGGCGCGCCTGGCGCCGCTCGTCGGGATGATGCTGCGGACGCGCCAGGAACCGGTGACGGCCTGATGCTGCGCACCAATCTCTCCACCCGCCCGTTCTACAACGTCCGCGCCGTTCGCGCGCTGCTCGGCCTGGGCGCGCTGATCGTGGCCGGCCTTCACGCTGTTCAACGTCGTGCAGATCGTCCGGCTGTCGGCCACGCAGCGGACCCTGAGCGCCGACGCGGTGCGCGCCGAAACCGAGGCGGCCCGCCTGCGCGCGGATGCCGTGCGCCTGCGCGGCCAGATCGACCCGCGCGAGCTGGCGCTGGTGTCGGCCGACGCGCGCGAGGCCAACGCGATCATCGACCGCCGCACCTTCTCGTGGACGGCGCTGTTCGTCCAGTTCGAGGAGGCGCTGCCGCCCGACGTGCGCATCACGGCGGTGCAGCCCCGGCGTGAGCAGGACGGGTCGTTTTCGGTGAACATCGGCGTCGAGGCGCGCCGCGTCGAAGACGTCGAGGCGTTCATCGAGGCGCTCGAGGCGCGGACACCGTTCCGCGACGTGCTGCCGGTGGAAGAACAGACCGAGCGACGACGGGCTCATCGAGGCGATCCTCGACGGCCACTACGAGCCGGAGCGGCCAGGCCCTGCGGCGGCGACGGACGCGCCCGCCACTGCCGCCGGAAAGCGGGCGGCGCGATGAGCGCGCCGAACGCCACGCTCGCGCGCCGCGTCATCGCGGAAAACCGCAAGCCGCTCATCGTGCTCGGCGCCGGGCTGGTGCTCAACGTGCTGATTTACGCCTTCGGCGTGTATCCGCTCTCGCAGCGCGTGGCCAACGTCACCGAGCGCAATCAGACCGCCGCGCGCGCGCTGACCGCCGCCCGCGCTCGAGAACGGCCAGGCGGCGGGCGCGCTCACCGGCAAGGACCGCGCGGTGTCCGAGCTCGCCACCTTCTACACCTCGGTCCTGCCGCAGGACCTCGCCGGGGCACGCCGGCTCACGCACCTGCGCCTGGCGCAGCTGGCGCGCATGCATGACCTGCGCTACGGCCGCGCCCAGTCGGAACCGGTCGCCACCAAGGACAGCAAGCTGGTGCAGCTGAAGACGGAGCTCACGCTCGGCGGCAGCTACGCCGGCGTCCGCGCGTTCCTCCACAGCCTCGAGACGGCGCCGGAATTCGTCGTCATCGACAACGTGGCGCTCACCGAGAGCAACGACGCCGGCGACCGCGTGGAGCTGGCGCTCCTGTTGTCCACCTATTTCCGGGGCACGCTGCGATGACCGGGCTGCTTCGGCGTGAAGTCCTGATCCTGCTGCTCGTGCTGGTCCTTGGCGGCGGCGCCTATGTCACCCGGCCCTGGGCCGACGCCCCGGCGCCGGCGCGGCGTGCCAGCCCCGGCAGCCGCCGGTCAGGCCGCCGCAAGCGGCGAAGCCGTGGCCGACATCCGGCTCGACCTGTTGACGGCCAGCGACAGCGCCCCCACCAGCGTGTCGCGCAACGCCGTTCCGCTTCCAGGAGCGCGCGGCGCCGGTGGCTGCCGGCCGGCAGCCGGCCGGTGCGCCCCGAGTTCGTGGCGCCACCGGTGCCAACCGGCCCGCCGCCGCCCCCGCCGATTACGCTGCGCTTCATCGGCCTCATCGAAGCGCCGCCGCGCACCGGCCGCGTGGCGATGCTGAGCGATGGCCGCGGCGGCCTGATGTACGGGCGCGAGGGCGACACCGTGGACGGCCGCTACCGCATGCTCCGTGTGGGCACCGATTCCATCGAGATGGCGTACGTGGACGGCCGCGGGCGTCAGACGATTCGACTGTCAGGACAATGATGCAATCACACACACGTCGTGCACGGGCGCTCGTCATCGTGCTGCTGGCCGTGCTCGCGGCCGGCTGCTCGAACAAGGCGTTCAATTCGGGTGAAGCCGCCGCACGGGCGGGCGACTGGGATGCCGCGGTGGAGCACTACCGCAAGGCCGTCCAGGAGCATCCGGACCGGCCCGACTACACCATTGCGCTCGAGCGCGCGATGATCCAGGCGTCGCAGCGCCACCTCGATCAGGCGCGCATCTTCGAGGTGCGGGGCCAGCTCGACGAGGCGCTCCGCGAATACCGCCGGGCCAGCGAATTCGATCCGCCGAACCGCCAGGTGGCGGGAAAGGTCACCGAGATCGAACGCCGCATCCGCGACCAGGCCGAGGCGGCACAGCCCAAGTCGAACCTGGCGCAGATGCGCGAGACCGCCCGCCAGACCGGGCCGCCGCCGCTCTTCAACCTCACCACCGTGCTGCCCGGCATCCGCTTCACCAACGCGAGCCTGCGCGACATCCTCGGCTCGATCGGCATGTCGGCCGGCATCAACGTGACGTTCGACAACACCTTCCAGGACCGCCAGGTACTCGGTCCAGATGGACAACTCCACGCTGGAGGAAGCGCTGGCGCAGATCACGGCCGCCAACCAGCTGTTCTACAAGGTGGTCACGCCGCGCAGCATCATCGTCGTCCCCGACAACGTGCAGAAGCGCGGGCAGTTCGAGGAACAGGTCATCCGCACGTTCTTCATCTCGCACGCCGACGCCACCGAACTGGCGCAGCTCGTGAACACCGTCATCCGTGTGGGCGGCGGCCAGGTGGCGCCCATGGTGGCCGCGAACAAGACCGCCAACACGATTACCGTCCGCGCCACGACCAACGTCATGGCGATCATCGAGCGCCTGGTCGACGTCAACGACAACCCGCGCGCCGAGATCCTGGTCGACGTGCAGATCCTCGAGGTCAACAAGTCGCGGACGAAGCAGTTCGGGCTGGATCTCGGCGACTACACGATTACGACGGTCTTCTCGCCGGAGCAGGACCCGCGCGGGGGCACGGTCACGGGCGGGGGCACCACCCCGGGCAACGGGCAGAACGCCGGGACCGGCACCGCTCTCGGGACGCGTCCGTTCAACGTGAACAGCGTCTCGCGCGGCGTCAACACCGCGGACTTCTACGCCGCCGTGCCGGCCGCCGCGGTGCGCTTCCTCGAGAGCGACTCGGAAACGCGCCTCGTCGCCAAGCCGCAGCTGCGCGGCGCCGAAGGACAGAAGCTCACGCTCAACCTCGGCGAGGAAGTGCCGGTGCCGAGCACCACGTTCACGCCGGTGGCACAGGGCGGGGCCGCGTTCAACCCGCTCACGTCCTTCAGCTACCGGCCGGTGGGCGTCAACGTCGAGATCACGCCGCGCGTCACCTACGAGGGCGACATCACGCTGGAGCTCCTGATCGAGAACAGCTCGCTCGGCGACGGTCTCGTGGTCGCGGGCCAGAGCCTGCCGTCGTTCAACTCGCGGAAGGTGCAGACGAGGCTGCGGCTCCGCGACGGCGAGTCGAACCTGCTCGCCGGCCTGCTGCAGGAGGAAGAGCGGCGATCCCTGCGCGGATTCCCGGGAATTCTGCGGCTGCCCGTCGTCAAGCAGCTCTTCTCGTCCAACGACAACACCATCGGGCAGACCGACATCGTGATGCTGCTCACGCCGCGCATCGTCCGGACGCACGAGCTGTCGCAGCAGGACGTCAATCCGATCTTCGTCGGCACCCAGCAGAACCTCGGCCTGGTCGGACCGCCCCCGGTGATCGTGCAGGAAGCGGTGCCCGCGGGTCCGGCGCGCTGCGGCTCCGGCGGGTGCCGCCCCGGCGGGTGCCGCGGCGCCATCGCCCGCGGGAGCCGGACAGGCCGCGCCGGTGCCCTCGCCGGCGCCAGCACCCACGCCCGCCGCGCCCACGCCGGCCCCGCCGGCCGCGACCAACCCCCCGGCCACGCCCGCCCCGACACCGGGCGTTCCCGGCGCTTCGGGCGCCGCTCAAATCGTCGTGTCACCGCCCTCGGCCGAGTTCCGGGTCGGCGGCGGCCCGTACACGCTGCCGATCTCGGTGACCGGCGCTTCGCGGCTGTCGTCGATGTCGCTGACCATCACCTACAACCCGGCCGTGGTCCGCGTGCGCACGGTGCAGGAAGGCAGCTTCATGCGCTCCGGTGGGGTGCAGGCCAGCTTCACCAACCGCGCCGACGCCAGCGCCGGCCGCGTCGACATTGCCGTGGTGCGTCCCGGTGATACCACCGGCGTGGCCGGTACCGGCCTCCTCGCGGCGCTCGTGCTCGACGCCGTGGGCCCGGGCCCGGCAAACCTGCAGGTCACCGGCACGGGCGCGGCGCCGGGCGGGGGACCGATCTCACTGCAGTTTGCGCCCGTCACCGCGGTGACGGCGCGGTAAGAACGCATGGACGAAATGCTCTCGCGTCTGCGCGCGCTGCGGACCCGGATGACGCGGTCCGGCGCCTCGAGCGCCGGCTACAGCTTCATCGAGCTGCTGATCGTCGTGAGCATCCTGTTCGTGCTCGCGTCGGCGGCGATGCCGCTGGCCCAGGTCGCCTCGCAGCGCCAGCGGGAAACCGAGCTGCGCCGCAACCTGCGCGAGATGCGGACGGCGATCGACCGGTTCAAGGACGCGGTGGATCAGGGCCTCATTCCGTCCACGGAGGTCACGCCGGGCAGCGAGGGCTACCCGGCCACGCTGCAGCTGCTGGTGGACGGCGTGTCGGCCGCCGGCGACGCCTCGGGCCGCAAGCTGAAGTTCCTGCGGCGGGTGCCCATCGACCCGATGACCGGCAAGCCCGAATGGGGGATGCGCGCCTATCAGGACCGGCCCGACAGCAGCAGCTGGGGCGGACAGAACGTGTTCGACGTGTACACGAAGAGCGAGGGCGAAGGCCTCGACGGCACGAAATACAGGGACTGGTAGATGGACCCACAGCAGGCAACGCCCGCGCGCGCGTCCCGGATGTCGGGCTTCACGCTGATGGAGATGATGATCGTGATGGTCCTCATCGTCATCCTGGCGGGAATCGGCCTGACGAGTGTACGGCAATAGCGTGCAGCGCGCCAAGGAAGCGACGCTCAAGGAAGACCTGTTCCGGATGCGCGACGCGATCGATCAGTACTACGCCGACAAGAACAAGTACCCGTCCAACCTCGACGCCCTGGTCAGCGAGAAGTATCTGCGG
Source organism: uncultured Acidobacteriota bacterium (assembly GCA_963731785.1). Taxonomy (GTDB): domain Bacteria; phylum Acidobacteriota; class Vicinamibacteria; order Vicinamibacterales; family UBA2999; genus DASYRM01. The sequence continues at coordinate 84,991 of CAVSWX010000017.1, read as the reverse complement.
GCCATTCCCGTCGATCCGTTCACGGGCGACGCCGAGAGCTGGCAGACGACGACGTCGGATCCGGACCCCGGCAATCCTTCCTTGGACACGGGCATTTCGAACGTGAAGAGCGGGTCGGACCAGACCGGACTGGACGGCAGCCGCTACGCGGACTGGTAATCATCATGCGCACAGGCAATCGACGACTTGCATCGACCGCCGGAGTCCTGGCTCTCGGGCTGGCCGGCCGTTCTCGCCACGGGCTGCGACACGGTCCCGCTGACCGCGCCCAGCGACTCCACGCGTCACGCTGACGACCTCGACGCTGGTGCTGCCAACCGGCGGCACCACGCAGGTCACGCGCCACGGTGTTCGAGTCGGGCGGCACCCCGGTGCAGAACGGCACCAGCGTGCGGTTCACGCACCACGCTTGGGCCGCATCGAGCCCGGCGGAGGCGCACACGCGGAACGGCGTCGCCACCGCGACGTTCTTCGCCGGCGACGTGTCGGGCTGGCCGACGTGCAAGCCACCATCTCGGCGTCCTCGGCGGCACACGGGCGACCGGCGACCGCCACCACCACCAATCGGGTGCAGATTGCGGTCGGCGCGGCCGCCGTGGAAGCCGTCATCGTCCGCTCCAGCGCCGGATCGGTGCCGGCCACGGGCGGCACCGTGGACGTCATCGCGACCGTCAACGGCACTGGGCTCGCGGCCCCGTGCCGGGCGTCCCGGTGTCCTTCAGCACCACGGCCGGGACGCTCTCGTCACTCGCGCGAAATCGACCGACGGCAACGGCGAGGCCAGGACCCGGCTGACCACCGACGCCAACGCGACGGTGACCGCCGCGGCGGGCACGAAGACCGGCACCGTCGTCATCCAGGCGCTCAACCCGGTGCCGACGCCGACGGTGACCCTGACCGCCACGGGCGGCACGGCGACCTCGATCGCGCAGCTCTGGACGTTCACTGCCACCGTGGCCAACAACACGGCGGTCGGCTCACCGACTCAGTTCGAGTGGAACTTCGGCGACGGCCGTCACGCAGCAGGGCACCAGCCCGGCGATCTCGCCACGCCTATACGCAGGAGCTGAAGGTGTTCACCGCCACGGTGACGGTCCGGTTTGCGAACGGCACGGCGGTCTCGGCCCAGGCCGACATCGTGACCGCGGACTTCCCATAAGCGGCAGCGCCGTCGGGATCGACCCATGCACGTACCCGCCGCCGTCGTCGCGCCCCCGCGGTCAGCCCGCCTGACCGTCGGAGGGCGGCTACGCGATGGCGGCGCTGCTCGTCGCCATGAGCGTGATGGCGGTGATGATGACCGTCGCGCTCCCGGTCTGGAACACGGCGGCCCGGCGTGAAAAGGAAGCCGAGCTGGTCTTCCGCGGCGAGCAGTACGCGCGGGCGATCGCCCTCTATCAGCGCAAGTTCGCCAACACGCTGCCGCCCAGCGTCGACGTGCTCCTCAACGACCGCTACCTGCGGAAGAAGTACAAGGACCCCATCACCGGCGGCGACTTCCAGCTCCTGTCCGGGCGCCTCGGTGCAGGCCAACGCCGGTGTTCCGGGCGGCCAGGTGCCGGGGCGGGGCGGTGCCGGACGTGGCGTGGCAGGCACGGGTACGGCGGCAGGGCAGCAGGGAACCGGCCGCAGCACCGGCATCGGCACCGGCACAAGTTTCGGCACAGGCGTCGGCTCAGGCGCAGGCGCCGCCGGCACGTCGGTCGGACGCACGGGCGCGGCTGGCGCCAGCGGCGGTTTCGGCCTGGGCGCGGGGGTCGGCGCCGGAGTCGGCGGCACTGTCCCCGGCGGCATCATGGGTGTCACGAGCACCAGCCGCGAAACGTCGCTTCGGCTCTATAACGGCCGCGGCGTCTACAACGAGTGGACCTTCGTGGCGGTGCAGCGCACCCTCAACGCCGGAGGCGGCGGCGAAGGCGCGGCCACGCCGGGGGGACGCGGCGGACGCGCCGGAGAGGGGGCTGGACGCGGTGCGCCGACACCGGGGCGCGGTACCGGTCCGCAGCGCGGCACGCGGTCCCGGCGGCTTCGGCGCTCCACAACGGCCAGGCCCGGGCGGCTTCGGCCGCTGAGGCGCGACCCGCCAACGCGGGCCGCCGCAGCACCTGGCAAGACCGGCTTGACGCCGGTCGCCACCTGGCACTAACGCGGCAGCCGCACTTCGCTCATCACCGCATCGTGCAGGGCCGGCCGCACCTGTTGAATCGCGATCGTTGGTCCGTGTCGGGTGCACCCGGTTGCGTCAGCAGCACGACGTAGACGCTGGTTGCGGGATCGAGCCACAGCGAGGTGCCGGTGAAGCCGGTGTGGCCGAACGCCGCCGGCGACATCCGCGTGCCGCACGACGACGTCGTGCGCATCGTGTCCCACGCCAGCGCGCGTGAACTGCCGGGGATCCCTTCGCGACGCGTGATGAAGCGCCGCAGCGAGGACTCGGCAAAGACGCCGGTCCGGCCGTCCAGCACCTGAAAGAGATGGCGCGCGAACGCGCCCACCGCCGGCGCCGTGCCGAACAGACCGGCGTGCCCGGCGACGCCGCCGAGCGCCGCGGCGTTCTCGTCGTGCACCTCGCCCGACGAGCAGCCGCTGCCGCCACGGATCCTGCTCGGTCGGCGCGATGCGCGATCGCCAGCGGGCCGGCGGCAGGAACTGCAGGTCTTCGCCCGTGGCCATCTGCGCCCACATCGCGTCGAACCGCTGCTGAAGCGCCACGCCGCGGCCGAGCACGATGCCAAGCAGCATGAAGCCCAGATCGCTGTAGATCGACTGCGAGCGCGGCACGTACTCGAGCGGCGTGGCGCAGATGCCGGCCTCGAACGCGTCCTCGCCCTGGAGCGTCCGGTAGAAGGGCTGGTAGGCGGGAAAGCCGGCGCAGTGCGCGAGCACGTCTTCGACGGTGATGCCGGCCAGCGCCGGATTGCGGCAGCCGGGCAGCAGGCGCGGGCAGCGTGTCGTCGAGCGCGAGCGTCCCGCGCTCGATTTCGCGCATCACCAGGGCGCCGGTGGACAGCACCTTGGTCAGCGAGGCGAGGTCGTAAATCGTGTCGTCGCGGACAGCCGGCGGCGCCGCGCTCGTAGCTGAGCGCGCCGCCGGCGAACCGCCACAACACGTCGCGATCGGTGCCGACCTCGACGACGGCGCCGGGAAACGCGCGCTCTTCGATCGCGCGTTCCAGGACGTGCCGGGCGGCGTCGAAGCGCGCCATGGCGGGCTACGGCCCCAGCGGAGACGTGCGGCTCGGGAGCTGGCAGCGTTGGCGAGTGCCCGGTGCCCTCGGACGATCATGCGCGCGGCGGCCGCGGCCGCCGTGGCCGGGCGGGCAGCGCGTCGGGCGAGCCCGACTCGTCGACCATGGCGGCCTCGGCGTGACCCTGCAGCATGCCGCGCAGGCGCGGTTCGATGTCTTCGCCGATCGCCTCGCGCATCGAGTCGTGGGCTTTGCGGAGCCGCGCCTGCGCCTTGCTGAGCGCCAGGCCGGTCTTCTGCATCACGATCGCCACCTTGACGTTCCACTTCGCCTTGGCCAGCAGCCGATCGGCTTCTTCGTAGTCGAGTCCGGTGACGATGTTGACGATGCGGCGGGCCCGGTCCTTCAGCTTCTCCGAGCCGGTCTGCACGTCCACCATCAGGTTGCCGTAGGTCTTGCCGATCAGCACCATCGCGCCGGTGGTCAGCGTGTTGAGCACGAGCTTGGTGGCGGTGCCGGCCTTGAGGCGCGTGGAGCCGGCGATGACCTCGGCGCCCACGCCGGGCGCGATCGTGAGATCCACGAACGTCTGCAGCTCGGTGCCGGGGTCGCAGGTCACGAAGATGATGCGCGAGCCGGCCTTGCGGGCGCGGGTGAGCGCGCCGCGCACGAACTGCGTCATGCCGCTCGCCGACACGCCGATGACGACGTCGGCCTTGGTCGGGTGGAAGCGCGTCATGGCCCGCGCGCCCTCCTCGTAGTTGTCCTCGACGCCTTCCTTGGCGCCGAAGATCGCGTCGCGGCCGCCGGCCATCATCGCCTGCACGAGCATCGGGTCGGTGCTGAACGTCGGCGGCATCTCCGCCGATTCGAGGATGCCGAGCCGGCCGCTGGTGCCGGCGCCGACGAAGACGATGCGGCCGCCCTTGCGCAGCGCCGACGCGACCATCTCGACGCCGACGGCGATGCGCTCGCGCTCGCGCTGCACCGCCGCCAGCACCTTGCGATCCTCGTTGAGCATGAGATCGACGAGGTCGTCGGCGGCGAGCTTGTCGATGCCGAGGCTCGACGGGTTGATCGCCTCGGTGGGCAGTGACTGCCATTTGGAGCGCGGAACCATACGGCTACAATTCTAGCGAGGCTTCGCCTCAAAGCGGCAAAAGAGGCTGCCTCGCTAGAGTATTTGATTGCCCGCCCTCCGGGCGGGCGTAGGTCCGCGCCATGCCAGCCGACGTCACGCCGCTCATCGACGCGTATCTGACGCATCTCACCGTGGAGCGCCGGCTGGCGGTGAACTCGCTCGAGAGCTACGCGCGCGACTTGAACCAGCTGGCACGCTTCGCGGCGGGGCAGGGCCGACCCGGTCGAAGCGCTCGAGCGCCAGGACCTCGAGCGGTTCGTGCGCGAGCTGATGGCGGCAGGGCGGTCGCCGCGATCGGTGGCGCGCGAGGTGGCCTGCGTCCGCGGCTTCTACCGCTTCCTCGTCGTCGACGGCCGGCTGCCCAGCAGCCCCGCCGACCGACCTGCAGCCGCCGCGCGCCTGGCAGGTGCTGCCGACCTACCTGTCGGTCGACGAGGTCGATGCCCTCATCGCGCAGCCCGACGTCGTCGACGCCCCGCGGCCTGCGGGATCGCGCGCTCATCGAGCTGCTGTACGCCACCGGCCTGCGGGTGTCGGAACTGGTGGGCCTGCGGCCGGCCGATCTGAACCTCGAGGCGTCCTTCCTGACGTGCACCGGAAAGGGCGACAAGCAGCGGCTGGTGCCGATCGGCGACGAAGCGGCGCGCTGGATGAGCGCGCTACCTGCGCGAGGGGCGCAAGACGCTGCTCGGCCGCCGCACCAGCCCGCGCGTGTTCGTCAACGCGCGCGGCGGCGGCCCCGGCCTCACGCGCGTGGGGTTCTGGAAGATTCTCAAGGGCTACGCCCGGCAGGCCGGCCTCAAGACCCGGCTCAGCCCGCACACGCTGCGGCATTCGTTCGCCACGCACCTGCTCGAACGCGGCGCCGACCTCCGCGCGATCCAGATGATGCTCGGCCACGCCGACCTCTCGACCACGCAGATCTACACCCACGTGCTCGAGCATCGGATGCGCGCCGTCTACGATTCATGCCACCCGCGCGCGTGACGCCCCGCGCGACAGCGGACGTGGCGCGGCGGCCGCCGGTGATCCGCCGAGTGCTGGCCGGCGTCGGCCGTCGTCGCCGCGGTCGGCGGTGTTGCGTGCTGCTGCCGCCGCGGGCCATGCCGGTCACAGCCGGCGCCGGGACCGCGCGCCGCTCTTCGGCGCCATCCACGTCCACACCACGAACTCCGACGGCTCCGGCACGCCGGACGAGGTCGCCGCCGCCGCGGCGCGGGCCGGCCTGTCGTTCCTCGATCCTCACGGATCACGGCGACGCCACGCGCGCGCCCGGACACGCCGCGCTATCGCGCCGGCGTGCTGGTGATCGACGCGGTGGAAGTGAGCACGGCGGGCGGGCACGTCATCGCCCTGGATCTGCCGCGCGCGCCCTATCCGCTGCGAGGCGAGCCGGGCGACGTGCTCGAGGATCTGGCCCGGCTCGGCGCGATGTCGATCGTGGCGCATCCGACCTCGCTCAAGGCCGACCTCCGCGTGGCACGACGACGCGGCGGCCGTTCGACGGCATCGAGTGGCTGAACGGCGACAGCGAGTGGCGCGACGAACGGCCGCTGTCGCTGGCGCGCATCCTGCTCACCTACTGGTTCCGCGCGCCCGAGAGCCTCGCGCTGATCCTGGATCGTCCCGACGCGCGCTTGCAGGTCGTGGGATCGCGCCACGCAGCACGGACGAGGTCGTCGGGCCTGGGCGGCAGCGACGCGCACGCCAAGATCGGCGGCGACCTGGATCACGGCGGGCCGGCCGCGGTCCACCTGCCGTCCTACGAGCAAGTCTTCCGCACTTTTTCGATCGGCCTCCCCGGCGTGACGCTGTCGAAGAACGCGGCCGCCGACGCGCGGGCCGTCGCTGGACGCGATTCGCGGCGGCCATGTGTTCACGGCAATCGACGCGTTTGCCGGGCCGCGCGCGGATGTCGTTCACCGCGACGGGCGGCGGGCGTGCGAGGCCGCCGCGGGAGACCGCGTGCCGGCCGGCCACGCGCTCGCGCTTCGAGCCGAGGTGGACGCGCCGGCCCTGACGCCGACGCTGACGCTCTATCCGCAACGGCACCGCCGTCGGCGACGGCCATCGGGCACGACGACTCGAATACCAGACCGACGGGCGGCCGGGCGTGTATCCGCGTCGAGGCCACGCTGCCGGTGCGCCGCGGCGGCGGACCGCTGGCGCCGTGGCTGGTGTCGAATCCGATTTACGTCGGGCCCGCGCACCCGGCACGGCCGCCGCGGCGCCGGCCGCCGGTCGCCTCGCGGGTGGTCTACGCGAACGGAGCCTCGCCCCTGACGCTGGAGCACAGCGCGCGCTCCGTCGGGGCCGTCGGCGTGGTCCGGCGCTCGGCGGAGGGACGCAGCTGCACCTGCGCTACGCGCTCGGCGGCGCACGCGCCGACGCGCCGTTCGTCGCCTTTGCCGCGCCCGGCGGCCGCGAATTGCCGGCTTCACCGGCGTCCGCTTCAGCGCCCGCGCCAACCACCCGATGCGTGTCTCGGTCCAGCTGCGCGCCGGAGCGGAGCAGGGGAGTGAGCGCTGGCGTCGCTCGGTCTACCTCGACGAGACCGCGCGGGTGGTCACGCTCCCGTTCGCGGAGTTCCGGCCGGTGCGCGGCGGCCTCGCCGCCGCGCCGCCGCTGGACAGCAATCACGAGCCTGCTGTTCGTCGTGGACACGATGAACACGGCGCTGGGATCGAACGGGGAGTTCTGGATCGACGATCGTGGCGTTCGCGCGGTGAGCGCGCGCGATCAGGTCCGGACGGTGAGCAGCAGATAGACCGCCGCCGCGCCGAACAGCATGTTCGGCGCCCAGGCTGCGAGCGAGCGGCGTCACCAGCCCGCCGGTGCCCATCGCCGCGAAGACGCTGATCGTGATCCAGTAGGTGAGGGCGAGTCCGATCCCGATCCCGAGGGCCGCCATCGCGCCGCCGCGGCCGGTCAGCACCGCGAACGGCACCGCCATCAGCGTCATGATGATGGTCACGAAGGGGAAGGCGACCTTGCCCGCCAGCGCCACGTCCTGCGCGAGCACGTCGAACCCGCCGGCCGCGGAGCCGCTCGGTGTAGGTCTTGAGCTGCGCGTAGCCCATGAAGCGCGCGTCCGGCGCCTCGGTCACGAACGCCGACATCGAGTCGAGCGTCCGATCGGCGGTCTGAAACGCGCTGAACGCCTCGGCCGCGCCGGTCGTGGAGAACGCGCGCGTCCACCCCTCCTCGAGACGCCACACCGGGCCCTGCGGCCGACACGGCCGCGGCCCGCTGCGCGAACGTGCGGCGCGAGATCCGCTCCATGCCCGGCGGGAACTCGTAGACCGACAGGCCGAGCATCCGCCGCGTCTGCGGGATCGATGAAGTTGTAGTGATAGATCTCGCCGCGGGAGCCGACCACCCATTGGCGGTTGATCGCGTCGCTGCCCGTGAGGCGGCCGCGGATGGCGTCGTTCAGCACTTCCGCGCGCCGGTTCGCCGGTCCCAGGATGCTTTCCTCGAGCGCGAACAGCACCGCCCCCGCCGCCGACGGCGCACACCACCATCGGCAGCGCGATGCGGTAGAGGCTGATGCCGCACGCCTTCATCACGATCAGCTCGTTGTTCTTCGTCAGCACGCTGATGGTGACCAGCGCGGCCACGAGCACGGCCAGCGGAATGATGTAGTAGACGTACTGCGGCGTGACGAACACGAAGTACTGGCCCATCATGCGCCCACGTCGCATCGCCCTTGAACACCTTGTCCGAGAGATCGAGGAACGTCGAGATGTAGAAGATCCCGGCCATCGCCACGGCCGCGAGCGCCAGGACGCGCGCATACGACGTGGTCACGTAGTGGTCGAGGATGCGCACCGGTCCCCAGGAGCGCGTCGCCGTACGCGAACGGCCGCGGGCGCGCAGGAACGCCGGCACCGGGATGCGCAGCGGCCGGTCGGCAGCCTTGTCGCGCCACGCGAACAGCAGGATGCCGACCAGTCCCATCACGATGTTCGGCAGCCAGGCCGCGAACCACGGCGGCACCAGGCTGCCCTTGGCCAGCGACGGCCCCAGATACATCGGGATGTAGTAGGCGAAGATGACGACCAGGCCGATCGCGAAGCTGCCGAGCGCGCCGTCGCGCCGGTTGGTGGCGCCGAGCGCGATGCCGATCAGCCCGAACACCAGACAGGCCACCGGAATCGACCACTTGCGGTGGATGGTGATCAGCTCGTTGTGCGGCGACTCGCCCCTGCTTCTCCTTCTCGGCCACCACGGCGCGCAGCTCGTCGATGGTCATCTCGTTCAGGCCGCGCTCGGGCGCGGTGGGAAACACGGTCTGCGGGATCGAGCGACACGCACGAGACGCTCGAACTGCAACACCTCGTAGGTGCCGCTGCTGTTGGCCGTGTGCCGCGCGCCGTCTTCGAGCACCAGTTCGATCGCGCCGCCGCTCGCTGGTCGATCGCCACCCGGCCGTGCCGCGCCAGGTAGATCGCCGGCGACGTCGTGTTGCGGGTGTCGGAGATGAACACGCCGTTCCAGCCGCCGCCCGACAGCGGGCACGTCGCGCACGTAGAGCACCAGGTTGGGGAAGTCGTCGAAGAAGACGCGCGAGCGCACCTTGTATTCGGCCCGCTGGGCCACGACGTTGAACGCGATCTCGCGGAAGCGCTGGTTGCTGTCGGGCACGACGATCGCCCAGATGTAGTAGGTCGCGCCGGCGCACAGCACCGAGATCAGCCCCACCGGCCGCAGCAGCCGCGCCAGGCTCATGCCGCACGCCTGCATCGCCACGAACTCGCGATCGGCCGACAGACGGCTGAAGGCGATCAGCAGGCCGAGCAGCAACGACATCGGAATCGTGAGCGCCAGCGCCTGCGGCACCAGCAGCAGCATCGCCGTGCAGCACCACCAGCGGCGACACGCCCTTGGCGATGAAGCTCTCCGCGTGCTCCTTGATCTGCGGAATGATGAGGACGAACGTGAACACCAGCAGCCCCAACAGAATTGGCGGGAGCAGCTGGCGAATCACGTAGCGGTCGATAATCTTCATGGACCGGGCCCATTATGACGCGCGTCGCTTTGCTGTGGCACATGCACCAGCCGTTCTACCAGGACCTCGCCACCGGCGAGCACATCCTGCCGTGGGTGCGGCTGCACGCCGCTCAAGGACTACTGGGGCATGGCCGCGCTCACGCGCGAGTTCCCCGACCTCAAGCTGACGTTCAACCTGGTGCCGTCGCTGCTGGTGCAGCTCGAGGCGTTCGCGGCCGGCCAGGCGCGCGATCGCCATCTCGAGGTGGGGCTGGCCGCCGCCGACACGCTCTCGAGACGCCGACCGCCTGTTCTGCGCCGAGCACTTCTTCCACGCGCACCGCGCGCGGATGATCGATCCGTTCCCGCGCTACGCGGAACTGCTGGCCGCGCGCGAGGCCGGACGCCGGCGCGGCAACCCGGCCGGCGCGTTCACCACCGACGACCTGCGCGACCTGCAGGTGTGGCACAAGCTGGTGTGGATCGACCCGATCTACGCCGGATCGCGATCCGCGGGTGCGCGCGCTCTTCGCGAAGGGCCGCGACTTCTCCGAACAGGACAAGCAGACGCTCCGCGCCGTGGAGCTCGAGATCCTGGGCGCGGGTCGTGTCCGAGTATCGCGCCGGTGCCGAACGCGGGCAGATCGAGATCTCCACCTCGCCGTTCTATCACCCGATCCTGCCGCTGCTGTGCGACGCGTCGGTGTTCCTCGAGACCCATCCGTCATGGCCGCCGCCCGAGCAGCCGTTCGCCTATCCACAGGACGCGGCCGAACAGCTCCGGCGCGCCGTGGCGCTGCACCAGCGTCTGTTTGGACGCACGCCGGCCGGCCTGTGGCCGTCGGAAGGCTCGGTGTCGGACGCGATGGTGCCGCTCGTGGCCGAGGCCGGGTTCGCGTGGATGGCCACCGACGAGGAGATCCTGGCGCGCTCGCTGCCGCGCACCTTCGCGCGCGACGCCGACCTCTACCGGCCGTACAAGGTCGGCGCGCCGCGCGCCGACGTGTCGTGCGCGTTCCGCGATCACCTGCTGTCCGATCTCGTCGGCTTCACCTACTCGTCGTGGGATCCAGAGGCGGCCGCCGACGACTTCGTGCACCGCATCGCCGCCACCGGCGAGCGCTATCGCAGCCACCGCGGCGGGGAAGAAGCCACCGTGTTCGTGGTGCTCGACGGCGAGAACGCGTGGGAGCACTACGAGGGCCAGGGACGGCCGTTCCTCCGCGCCCTCTACGGGCGGCTCGAGCGGCACCCCTCGCTGCGCACGGTCACCATGGCCGAGGCGTGCGCCGGCGCCACCGAACGGCTGTCGCGGTCTGCATCCGGGTCGTGGATCAACGCCGACTTCTACATCTGGATCGGCCACGCCGACGATCGCCGGGCCTGGGGCCAGCTGTCGCGGGCGCGCCGCGCGCTCGAGCACGCCGCCGGCACGGCCAGCGCTGAAGCCCTGGCCGTGGCACGCGAGGAGCTGCTCATCGCCGAAGGCAGCGACTGGTGCTGGTGGTACGGCGACGACCACCACTCGGATCACGACCGCGACTTCGACGACCTGTTCCGTCGGCACGTCCGCAACATCTACCGGGCGCTCGGGCTGCCGATTCCCGAGGACCTGTTCGTCACCAACATCACGACGATGCCGCCCAAGGTCTCGCTCGTCCCGCCGTCGGGACCGACGGTGCCGCGAATCGACGGACGCGAGTCGAGCTACTTCGAGTGGCTGGGCGCCGGCGAGGTGACACCGTCGGCCAGCGCCGGCGCCATGCACCAGGTGGCGGCGGTCGGCCAGCGGATTGCCGGCGTCAGGTTCGGCTTCGGCGCCGACACGCTGTGCCTTCAGGTCGCCACGACCGAGCCGCTGACCGACTCGCTGGCCCAGGGCGGGGAGCTCACGGTGGCGTTCCTCGAACCGGCCGGCACCCGTGTCGCCGTCAGCAGCTCGCACCGCGGCGGCACGGTCCAGCGGCGGACCGCGGACGGCACGTGGCTCGCGGCCGTCGTGGCGCGACCTCGAAGCGGCGGTGGACGCCGTCGCCGAGTTCCGCATTCCGTTCGAGCGCCTCGGGCTGCGCGAACACGACGAACTGGCCTTCGTGATCACGCTGCGCCGGTCGTCGCGGGACGTGGACGAGTCGACGCTGACGGTCGAGACGACCGTCCCCGGAAAGAGCGCATCAGGCGCCAGTCCTGGCGCGCCTGAAACCGGCGGCCGAAGCCCGGCTCGGCGGCCGTTTTCCAGTCAAATACTCAACGTCGCATAAGAGACGTTATGTTAACTAAGCGCGGATGGCTTCAGCCGGCTCCGGCGTGAGCTTGCGGCCTCTGCTCCGGTGACTGGCCTGCACAGGCCTTCCTTCTGGGGTTCGGTGCGGCCTGTTCAGACCGGACGCACCAACGGTCGCAAGGCTCCAGGCCGCTGCGTCGCGGCCGGCCGAGATGCGGCTGCGGCCGGCGTCGGACTGCGCCGCGTCGGCGGTCTAGCGGCGCTGGGCGGCCTTGAGCTCGCGGATGATGCCTTCGAGAGCTTCGATGATCTCGGACTTGTCCACGCGCGACTTGGTGAAGCTGAGACGCAGGTTGAACGCCTTCGTCTGCGGCTTGAACGCGAACACGAACGCCTTCGGCCGGCCCTGCTTGGCCTTGGCGGTCTCCTCGCGGAGGTCCTTGCGGGTGGTGGTGCCGCCCTTGGCGACCTTTTCGACGAGGGCGAGCATTTTCTTCGGGTCGCCCTGCCTAACTATCTGCAGAAGCGTGGACTTGGCGGTAATGTCGGCCAGCCGACATAGGTTCCGGACCTCTTCGGGCATCGCCGCGAGCGACAGCGACTCGGTGATCGACGTCCGCGACTTCCCCAGCTTCTGCGCCAGGTCCTCGTGCGTGTAGTTGCACGTCTCACACAACTGCAGCAGGGCCTCGGCCTCTTCGAACGCCGTCAGGTCCTTCCGCTGCAGGTTCTCGACCAGCGCCAGCTCCATCACCTCGATGTCGTCCGACTCGCGGATGACGACGGGCACCTCCCGCAGGCCCGGCCTGCACCGAGGCATGGTAGCGGCGCTCGCCGGCGATGATCTGGTAGCGCCCTCCCCGCTGCCGCACGACGAGGGGCTCGATGATGCCCTTCTCGGCGATCGACGCGATGAGCTCGGACAGGTCGCCCATGACCTGGCGCGGCTGGTTGGGGTTGGGATCCAACAGATCGATGGCGACGATACGGCCGACCGGCTGACCGGCCGACGCGGCGAGCTGCTCGACGTAGTGCTCGTCGTGCCGCATCCGCAGCGTTTCAGGCAGTCCGCGCTTCGACACGCTCGATCACCTCCTCACACAGGCTGTAGTAATCGGTCGCGCCGCTCGACTCGGGCGCGAAGGTGAAAATCGATTCCTTGTAGGCCGGGCTCTCCTCGAGCCGCACGCTCTTGCTGATGACGGTCTTGAACACCTTGCCGCCGAACACCTTCTGGATCTGCTCGCGGATGTCGCGGCCGAGGGCGGTGCGCTTGTCGTGCATCGTGATCACGACGCCGAGGATGCGCAGGGCCGGGTTCGGGCGCTGCCGTACCTTCTCGATGGTCTCGAGCAGATCGTCGGTGCCCTCGAGCGCGAAGTACGACGACTGGATCGGAATGAGGAGGTGCGTCGCCGCCACGAGTGCGTTCACCGTGAGCAGGCCGAGCGCCGGCGGACAGTCGATCACGACGTGGGCGTACTCGCGCCCGAGCCGATCGATCTTGTCCTTCAACTTGAAGTGCGCGTCGAGCTCCCCGACCAGCCGCGACTCGAGCTTGGCCAGGCCGATGCGCGCCGGCGCCACGAACAGGTTCTCGAGCGTCGTCGCCGGGTGGATCACGTCCGCCAGCTGGCAGTCGGCATCGGCGATCGCGTCATAGGTACTGCGGGTGATGACGCGCGGATCGAGAAACGAGATGCTGCTGTTGGCCTGGGGGTCGAGGTCGATGAGGAGGGTCTTGCGGCCGCGCATGGCCAGCGCCGCGGCGAGGTTGACGGCAGTCGTCGTCTTGCCGACTCCCCCTTTTTGATTGGCGATGGCAACGATCATTGCGCAGAGCTGTGAACGGTCGCGAGCCATTGTAGGGAGCGCCCGGATCGGAGGTCAACACATTCCGACCCTGCGAATGCGATATGGGCGTGCGCCCAAGGCGCTCTGACGGAGATCGAAGCAGCAATGTCCGGCCGGCCGACATTGCCAACGGGCGCGGGTCCGGAGTGGATGTCGGCCGGCCGACAATCTACATGCGGCACTTCCCGACTTCGTCGAGGTCGAGGCTCTCCAGCCACTTCTGCAGGCGGCGTTGTCCACGCGCTCGAGCGCGAAGTCGCCGGTCCTGGCGGCTTCGCTCACCTGCTCTTCGACCGGATCGGCGAGCTGCTGCGTAATGCCGGGGCAATCGCGTCGCTGGGCCGCGCATCCACCCGCCACCTGCTCGCCCTTCACCGTGCGATGGATCGTCGCGACGAACGTCTCTCGCGCAGGTCGGTGACGACACGCGATCGGCGCGACCACCCACCCAGGTCGGTGATCAGGTTCCGCAGCAGGTCGTGGCATCGGCCGCGGCATCGACACGTTCTCGATCTGGTGCGCGATGGCGTTGGCCTGGCAGAGACCGACCCAAGTCGACAGCAGCGTGTCGCCGCTCCCTGTCCTTTGAGGATCGCGATCGGCGTCCTCGAGAACGACGTCCAGCGCCCAGGCGCTCTGAAGGGCGGATCGAGGAGGCAATGCAGGCCGGCCGACATTGCCCGCGGGCGGTGGCGCGGAGCGAATGCCAGCCGGTCGACATCTAGATGAGGTGCTTTCCGAGTTCGTCGGGGTCGAGGCTTTCCAGCCACCTCTGCAGGCGGTCGTTGCCCACGCTCGAGCGGGAAGGCCGCCGGCCTTGGCGGCTTCGATCACCTGCTCGTCGCGGAATCCGGAGCGGTTGCGCGAGGCTTGGGCGATCAGGCCACGGGGCCGCGCATCCATCGCCCACCGGCTTGCCCTTCACCTGCGATGGATCGTCGCGAGGGACGTCCTCGCGCAGGTCGACGATCACGCGGTCGAGCCCAGCAGGTCGTGGGCGTCGCGCCGCGGCATCGAGAGGTTCTCGATCTGCTGCGCGATGGCGTTGTCGTGGCAGATGCCGACCCAGTAGCCTCTTCGGCACGGTCGGGGCATCCGCGATCGACAGCACCTTGTTGCCGTCCTTGTCGAGGATCGCGATTGGCGTGCTCGAGCACGAGTCCAGCGCCCAAGGCGCTCTGAAGGAGATTGAGGCAGCAATGTCGGCCGGCCGACATTGCCCGCGGGCGCGCGGTCCGGAGTGAATGTCGGCCGGCCGACAATTTACATGCGGTACTTCCCGAGCTCGTCGGGGTCGAGGCTTTCCAGCCACTTCTGCAGGCGGTCGTTGTCCACGCGCTCGAGCGCGAAGTCGCCGGTCTTGGCGGCTTCGATCACCTGCTCTTCGACCAGGATCGGCGAGCGGCTGCGCAATGCCAGGGCAATCGCGTCGCTGGGCCGCGCATCCACCGCCACCTGCTCGCCCTTCACCGTGAGATGGATCGTCGCGAAGAACGTGTTCTCGCGCAGGTCGGTGACGACCACGCGATCGACGCGGCCGCCGAGGTCGTTGATCAGGTTCCGCAGCAGGTCGTGGGTCATCGGCCGCGGCATCGACACGTTCTCGATCTGCTGCGCGATGGCGTTGGCCTCGTAGATGCCGACCCAGATCGACAGCACCTTGTCGCCGTCCTTGTCCTTGAGGATCACGATCGGCGTGCTCGAGAACGAGTCCACGACCAGGCCCTTGATGGTCATCTCGATCAGCATGTGACGACTCCAGCAGGTACGGCCGCCTGCGGCGCGGCAAGCTCCCCTGCCACGCTGTGCGGTCCGGCCCGCGTCACTAGTATCGGCACGGCACGCCCCAGCCACAAGTCGGGATCCGCCGCGGCCCCGGGGGGCACAGGAAAATTCACCACCGTGTTGCCGCTCGTGCGCCCGGAGAGCTCGGCCTCGCGCCTGCGGCTCACCGAATCCACCAGCACCTCGACCACCCGGCCCACCACCTCGGCGTGCAGCTCGCTCTGGATCTCCTTCTGCCGCGACTGCAGCGCCACGATGCGCGCCGTCTTCTCCGCCTCCGGCACGTCGTCGGGCATGCGCCTGGCCGCCAGCGTATTCGGCCGCTCCGAGTACTTGAACGAAAAGATGCTGTGATAGCGAACGGCCTCGACGAGCGACAGCGTGTCGTCGAAGTCCCGGGCGGTCTCTCCAGGGAACCCGACGATGAGGTCGGTCGACAGCGTGACGCCAGGCAACGTCTCGCGAATCCGCCCGACCAGGTCGAGATAGTCCTCGCGCGTGTGGCGCCGGCGCATCCGCCGCAGCACCTCGGTGGAGCCGGACTGCAGCGGCAGGTGGAGATGCTTGCACACGCGCGGCAGGTCGCGAACCGCCTCGATCAGGCGCGCGCCGGTGTGGCGCGGGTGGGGGCTGGCGAAGCGGATGCGCTCGACGCCGGGCACCTGGTCCACCTCGGCGAGCAACTGGGCGAAGTCGCAGTGCGGGTCGTCGGGCGCCTGGTAGTGGTTGACGATCTGCCCGAGGAGCTGCACCTCCTTCCGTCCGGAGGCGACCGCCTCGTGGACGTCGAGCAGGATGTCGGCCTTGGCGCGCATGCGCTCGTGCCCGCGCGTGGTCGGCACGACGCAGAACGCGCAGTGGTCGTTGCACCCCTCGATGATCGTCACGTAGGCGCGCACGGCATCGCCGCGCCGCGTCACGCCGACCGGAAACGTGACGTCGTCGAAGCGGGCGACGTCCACCTCGCGGCGGCCGTTTCCGGCCGCGGCCCGCGCGCGCTCGACCAGCGCCGGCAGCTCTTGAGCCGCTGGGTCCCGAGCACGACGTCGATCAGGCGGCCGTTGACGTTCTTGAAGAGCGCGTCGCCCTCCTGCTGCGCCACGCAGCCGGCCACCGCCAGCACCCGCGACCGCCCGGTCTCTTCGCTCGAGGACGCGCAGCTGCCCGAGCCGCGTGTAGAGCTTCTCCTCGGCGTGCTCGCGCACGCTGCAGGTGTTGATCACCACCACGTCGGCGTCGCGATCGCTCGCGCCCGCTCGTAGCCGGCCTGCTCCAGCAGTCCGGCCATGCGCTCGGAGTCGTGGACGTTCATCTGGCAGCCGAACGTCTCGATGAGGTAGCGGCGGCCGGCTCATACCCGCGGCCTCCGACTTTCGCTTTCGCCTTTCGCCATCTGTTTGACTTTCGCCCCCGCCCCGCCGGCCCAGCATTTCGCGCGCGCTGGCTCGCGTGGCTTCCGACGCCCGCGATCCGGCGATCATCCGCGACAGCTCTCTCCACCCGCTCATCTTCGCCCAGCGGCGTCACCACTGTCACGGTCCGTCCGCCGGCCACCCGCTTCTCCACCGCGCACTGCGTGGTGGCCCGGGCGGCGATCGGCGCCAGGTGCGTGATGCACAGCACCTGATAGCGGGCCCCGAGCTCGCGCAGCAGCGCCCCGACCGCCTCCGCCGCCCGGCCGCCGATCCCGGCGTCCACCTCGTCGAAGATCAGCGTCTTGCGACCGGGCCGGCGGCCGTGCCCGGTCCGGCGCAGGCCGCCGCGTTCCGTGCGTCCGGAGGGCGAGCATGATGCGCGACAGCTCGCCGCCCGAGGCAATACGGGCGAGCGGCCGCGGGTCCTCGCCGGTGTTCGGCGACACGAAGAACTCGACGCGGTCGACACCGCTGCGCGTCCCAGCGGTCGGGCGTCGTCCTCGTTCGACTCGAAGCGGACGTCGAAGCGCGTGCTCGGCCATCGCCAGGTCGGCCAGGAGCGCCTTCAGGCTTCGCGCGAACGGGCACGGCCGCCTCGCGCCGCGCTCGCGACAGCTCGCGCGGCCGCGGTCACGGTAGGCGGCGCGTCGGCGGCCGCCAGCTGCCCGTTCGAGATCGCCGGCCTGCTCGTCGCCGCCGGTCAGCCGCGCCACGTCGGCGCGGAGCGCGGCCCCTTGGCCACGCACGTCCGTCGAGCGCCGGCCCGTACTTCCGCTTCAGGCGTTCGAGCCGCGCCAGCCGATCCTCGACCTCCTGCAGCCGCGCCGGCGACGCGTCCACGCCGTCGGCATAGGCTGCGCAGGAACGACGGCCGAGATCCTCGAGCTGCGCCTTGACCGCCGCTCGCGCGCTCGAGGTGCGGCGCGAACGCGGGGTCGAGCGCCGCCAGCTCCTCGACCTTCTTCCAGACGCTGCCCAGCTGCGTGAGCGCCGCGCGCTCGTCGTCGTACAGCTCGTCGTAGGCGCCGCCGGCACAGCCCGTCCGACGCGCTCGGCGTTGGCCAGCACGCGCCGCGTGGCCTCGAGCTCGTCGTCCTCGCCGGCCACCGGCTTGACGGCGTCGATCTCGCCGAGCTGGAACCGGACCAGCTCGAGCCGCGCCGCGCGCTCGCGGCGTCCATCGACGCGCCCGCCAGCCGCTCCCGGCAGCTCGCGCACCCGCGCCCACATCGCCGCGACGCTCGGCGGCCGCCGCCTCGAGACCGGCGTCGGCATCGAGGAAGCCGAGATGCGTGGAGGGATCGAGCAGGACTGGTGCTCGTGCTGGCCGTGGAGCTCGACGAGGTCGGCGGACACGTCGCGCAGCATGCGGCGGTGGCCAGCGCGCCGTCGACGAACGACCGGCTGCGGCCGGCGGCGGTGATCTCGCGCCGGATCAGCACCTCGCGGCCGTCCGGCCGCTCGAAGACCGCCTCGATGGTCGCGGCGTCGGTCGCCGGTCCGCACCAGGTCGGCGGAGGCGCGGCCGCCCGAGCAGCAGGCCGACGGCCTCGACCAGGATCGACTTCCCCGCCCCGGTCTCGCCGGTGAGCGCGGTGAAGCCGGGTCGAGATCGACCTCGACGGCTTCGATCACCGCCAGGTTGCGGATGCGAAGCGTAGCGCAGCATGTCGGCGGAAACTCCCATCGTATCATACGTTTGACAGCATATTTTCAGCGTGCTACCCTGCCCTGTCTGCGCTGTCCCAGCGGCGCACTTCGGATCCGTCGGAGGATCAATTGAATACGCTCGGCACCCTGCTTCTTGCACTTCAGTTGCAAGAGGGCGGTGCACCTGTGCCTGGGAGCACATCGGTGCTCGACCTCGTGCAGCGCACCGGACCGGTCAACCAGACCGTCCTGGCGCTGCTCGCCATCCTCTCGATCGTCTCGTGGGCGATCATCCTGCATAAGTCCTGGGCGTATCGCACCGCCGGCCGGCACACGCGGGCCTTCCTGGACGCGTTCCGCAAGAGCAGCAAGTTCTCGGAGGTGCAGGCGGTCTGCACCACCATTCCCGACAGCCCGCTGGTCGGGGTGTTCCAGGCCGGCTATGCCGAGATCAACGCCCAGCTGCGCCTGACCACGCCGGCGCGCGGCCGGCCATCCGCGCGCGGCCGCCGGCGCGTCCAATCCTCAAGAGCCTGGCGGCGGTGGACCGCGCGCTGCTGCGCGCCTCGGCGGTCGAGGTCAACAAACTGGAAAAGAAAGTGACCTTCCTCGCCACGATTGCCAGCGCCGCGCCGTTCATCGGCCTGTTCGGCACCGTCTGGGGCATCCTCGACGCGTTCCAGAAGATCAGCACGACCGGCGCGACCAATCTCGTCCGTCGATCGGCCCCGGCATCTCCGAAGCGCTCGTCGCCACCGCGGCCGGGCTCTTCGCCGCCATCCCCGCGGTGTTCTTCTACAACCACTTCACGAGCACGACCAAGGCGCTGGCGGCGGAGATGGACGACTTCTCCCTCGAGTTCCTCAACATCGCCGAGCGCAACTTCACCTAGGACGCCGGTGCCGAAGGTCCTTCCCGCATCCTCGTCGGGCGGCGGCCATCGGGCGCGCGGCCGCCGCGTGTCGACCACGCTGGCGGAGATCAACGTCATCCCGCTCGTGGACGTGATGCTCGTGCTGCTCATCATCTTCATGGTGGCGGCGCCGATGCTGCAGCGCGGCGTCGAGGTGTCGCTGCCGCAGGCGAGGCGTTCGGCCGAGATCGCCAGCGAGCGGCTGTTCGTCGACGTGCCCTTCTCGTTCCGCCAGGACCGGCGCGTCTTCCTGGTCAAGGACAAGGAAGCCGATCCGCCTCGAGGTGCTCGGCCGAGCGCATGCGCCAGCGCCTGGTCAACCGCAGCCGACAAGCAGGTGTTCGTCCGCGCCGACAACCGCCTCGACGTGCAGGCGCTGATCGACGTGCTCGACGCGCTGAAGGCCGGCGGCGTCGAGAACGCCGGCATCGTCACCGAGTTCCCGGAAGAGCGATGAACGAGCCGGCCAGCGACGTCATCGCCGCCCGCGCCCGCGCCCAGGGCACGCTGATGCCGACGCTCGCGTGGAGTGTCGCGGCGTCACGTCGCGATCGTCGCCGCGATCTGGCTGGCGCCCGCGCGCTCGTCCGACGAACCGACGCCGCGCACGGTCATGACGGTCAACCTCGGGGGCGCGCCGGGACCGCGCGTCGGGCGGGCTCACGCAGATGGGCGGCCGCGCCGTGCCGGAGCCGACGCCCGAGCCGCCGAAGCCCGTGCCGCGCACGCCGCCGCCACCACCCGCGCCGTCGCGCTCGGTCGCGGCGCTGCCCTCCCAAGGCCGCGCCGGCCCGGCCCGCGCGAACGGAGCCGGCCCGCACGGCGCCGTCGGTGCCCGAGCCGCCGACGCGAGGGCAGCACGCGCACCGAAACCGGCGCGCGGGGTCAGGGCTTCGGACTGGCCACCGGCGGCACCGGCGGCAAGGGCATCGAAGCTCGAGATCACGAACTTCTGCTGCCCGGGCTACCTCGAGCTGGTCCGGATCGCGATCGAACGCGGGTGGGAACGCACGCCCGGCGTCGACGGCGTCACGACGGTGCGCTTCCGCATCCTGCGCGACGGCACGATCGACTCGGTGAGCATCGTGCAGCCGAGCGGCAACCCCACGCTCGACGCCGCGGCGCGCGCGCGCGGTCTCGCGCGTGACGAGCGCCGCCGCCGCTGCCGCGAGAGTTTCCCGACAGCAGCCTTGCCTTGCGCATGAGATTCGAGAACCGGTGATCTGGCGAATACTAGGACCAGTGACCACATGAGACGACTGCGCATGCGCGGCACGATTCTGGCGGTGGCGATCGCCGCGGCCAGCCTCTGGCCGGCCGGGCTGCGGCCGCGATGCACGCGACGCAGCCAGAACCAGCAGCCCGGAGATCGAGCTCGTCATCGGCGGCGACGGCGGCACGCCGCCGCGCTACGCGGTGCCCGACTTCGTGGCGGCGTCCGCCCGACGCCGCCGAGATCGCGCAAGACGATCAGCCAGGTGCTGTGGGACGACCTCGAGTTCGAGCGCGAGTTCTACCTGATCCCGCGCGACACCTACTCCACCGTTCCGGCGGCGCGCTCGCCGGAGCAGGTGCCGTTCGCGTCGTGGCGCGAGCTCGGCGCCGACGCCGTGTTCTTCGGCACCGTGCAGCGCACGCGGCGACAACGTGCGTCGTGCAGGTGCGGCTGTTCAACGTCCGCACGCGCCAGTCGGTGTTCGCCAAGGAATACAGCGGCACGGCGGCGAATCCGCGCCTCTACGCGCACACCATCGCCGACGAGGTGCACCAGCAGCAGCGCGCGCTGCGCGGCGTGGCGCGCACCAAGCTGACGTTCGTCTCGGACCGCAACCGCGAGCGCCTGCTCGGCCCGGTCGACAACCGCGAGGTCAAGGAGATCTACATCTCCGACTACGACGGCGCCAACCAGCGGCGCATCACCACCACGCGCCAGCTCAACATCACGCCCGTCCTGGTCGCCCGACGCGCGCGCGGTGGCCTACTCGTCCTACCGGAACGTCGACGCCGCAGATCTTCATGTCGCTCATCTATCAGGGCGTGCTGGAGAACGCGACCAAGGGCGTCGGCAGCAACTTCATGCCGGTGTTCTCGCCGGACGGGACGCAAGATCGCCTTCATGTCGAACCGCGACGGCAACACCGAAATCTACGTGATGAACCGCGACGGCTCGAACGTGCGCCGGCTCACGAACCATCCCGCCGGCGACGATGACGCCGACCTGGTCGCCCACCGGCACGCAGATCGCCTTCACGTCCGATCGCACCGGGCAAGCGCCGCAGATCTACATCATGAACGCGCCGACGGCTCCAACCTGCGGCGGCTGACGATCAGCGAGTGCGTAGGCCGACCGCGCCGACCTGGTCGCCGGCCCCGTTCAACGAGATCGCCTATTCGGGCCGGACCAGCGGCGCCGGGTACGACATCAAGATTCACGAACTGGCCACGGGCACGGTTCGGCAGATCACGTTCGGCGAGGGCTCGAACGAGAGCCCGGCCTACTCGCCCAACGGCAAGCACCTCGCCTTCACGTCCACGCGGGCGGGCGGCACGCAGGTGTTCACCATCGGCCGCGACGGGCGCGGCCTGAAGCAGGTCACGCGCAGCGGCAACAACCAGACGCCCGCGTGGTCGCAGTAGCCGGCGGCCACGTAGCACGAAGTCGAGGAGCACCGCACATGGTCAGTAGTCGAGGTCGTGGTCGTGGCGCTCGCGGTCATCTGTCTCGATGGCCGCGCCGGCGTGCTCGCGCCGGACAAGCCCCCGCTCACGCCGCCGCCGCAGCCGGCGCCAACGGTCGCGCCGCCGCCGGTGACGCCGCCGCCGCCCCCGCCGCGCGCGCGCAGCGGGTCGAGGACCTGCAGCCGTCGGCGCCCGCTGGCGGAGGACTCGGTCTGGCAACCGCTCGCTCGACGAGCTCAACCGCGACTCGCCGCTGCGGCCGGCGTTCTTCCCGCTCGACAGCGCCGACCTCGACGACGCCGGCCGCGCCGTCGTCTCGAGCAACGTCGAGGTGCTGAAGAAGTATCCGCAGTGGGTGGTGACCATCGAGGGCCACTGCGACGAGCGCGGCACCGCCGAGTACAACCTGGCGCTCGGCGAACGGCGGGCGGTCGGCCGTGAAGACCTACATGGTGTCGCTCGGCATCGCGCCCGATCGGCTGCGCACGGTGAGCTACGGCAAGGAGTTCCCCTTCGACCAGGCCCACACCGAGGAGGCGTGGTCCAAGAACCGGCGCGCCCACTTCGTGATTACGGCGAAGTGACGCCAGGCCGAAGCGAGAGGACGACGATGACGATCTCCATGCGCCTCGGCGTCGCGGTGGCCGTGCGGCTGCTGGCGCTGCCGCCGCACCGCGGCCGCGCAGAACCGCGAGCACCAGCAGCAGGCGGCCGAGCTGCGCATCCTGCAGGAACAGCAGCAGCAGCTGCTCGCTGGCGCTCGCGCAGCTCGCCGAGGCGCTCAAGGCGCTCAACGCGCGCCTCGACGAGGCGACGGCCGCCAGCCGCAAGGGCTTTGCCGATCAGGAGCTCAGCATCCGCGGCCTGGGCAGCGACCTCAGCGCGATCCGCGAGCGCACCCAGGAAACCGACACGCGCATCCGGACGCTGCGCGACGAGATCGACGCGCTGCGGACGACGACTGAACTCGCTGCCGTCGCTGCTGTCGCAGGCCGCGCCGCCGCCGCCGAGCCGCGTCGATCCCGAACGCCGTGCCGCCGGCCGGCGCGCCCGCCAGTGTCGGCCGCGCCTCCGGTCCCGCGCGGCGCCGCCGCCGTCCACCGCCGGCCTCTCGCCGACGCGGATGCTCGACTCCGCCAAGTCCGACTACTTCGCCGGCGCAGTGGTCGCTGGCGCTCTCGGGCTTCGACGCGCTGCTGCGCACGTTCCCGCGCTCGGAGTCGGCCGGCCGAGGCGCAGTTCTACATCGGCGAGACCTACTACGCGCAGAACAAGTGGCGCGAAGCCATCGACGCCTACGGGCTGGTCGCTGCAGAACTACCGCAATTCGGGCACCGTGCCCGACGCGTACTTCAAGCGCGGGCGCGCCTACGCCCAGACCGGGCAGACCGATGAGGCGCGCGCGTCCTGGGAGGCGGTCATCAAGGCGTTTCCCGACAGCGATGCCGCCCGGCTCGCCAAGCAGGATCTCGACCGCATCAACCGCCGGCTCCATCCGCTCCCGCCGGCCGCTGACCCGCCGCGCGCGGCGTGTGACCTGGGCTGTCACGTCGTACGCGATCCTGAGCTGTCCCGGCGTCTGTCGGCAACCGGCTTCACGCCGGTCGATCGGGACCGTCGACGCCGGTTCGCGTCGGGCTCAGCCCGCCAGTGGCAGGTCGCGCCGGTTCGCTATAGGCTTAAGGCTCGCACGGCCGCAGTGACTGCGGCCGCAGGGGCGGCGCCGTCAGAGCGTCGCCGCCCGGAGAGACGGCCGGCAAGGGCCGTCGAGAGAGAGAGCGCACGATATGGGCAGCGTGAACAAAGTAATCCTGGTGGGGAATCTCGGCCGCGACGCGGAGCTGCGCTACACGCCAGGCGGAGCGGCGGTGGCCACGTTGAACCTGGCCACCACCGAGGTCTGGAACGACCGCAACAACCAGCGCCAGGAAAAGACCGAATGGCACCGCGTGGTGCTGTGGGGCAAGCAGGCCGAGAGCCTGCAGGAGTACCTCACCAAGGGCAAGCAGATCTACGTCGAAGGCCGTCTCCAGACCCGCCAGTGGGACGACAAGGACGGCAACAAGCGCTACACCACCGAAATCAAGGCGGACCGCATCACGCTGCTCGGCGGCGGCGGCGGCCGCGGGGGCGGCGGCGGCGGGATGGAACGTGGCGGCGGCGGCGGGCGGCGGCATGGACGAGCCGCCGGTGGAGCCGATCACCGACGACGATATCCCGTTCTAGCAACGACCCGGCTGCGGCGCGCGCTTGCGCAGGCGCGCCGCGCGCCGGTCCGCGCTCAGGGGGCCGACGTACCCTTTCGGCCGTACCGATCTTCCAGCCGCACCACGTCGTCGAGCTCGGGCGTCGACACCTCGAGCACGTCGCAGTCTTCAATTGCCGTCATCCGGTGCACGGTCTTCGGTGTGACGCGCACGGCGTCGCCGGGCCGCATCTCCCGCTTCGTCAGCACGCCGTCCACCTCGAGCTCGTAGAGCAGCACGCCCGAATACAGGTAGATCGTCTCGTCCTTCACGTTGTGGTACTGCAGGCTGAGCGCGTGGCCCGCCGTGACGTGGAGGATCTTGCCGACGTAGCGGTCGGTGTGCGCCCAGTGCACTTCGTAGCCCCAGGGCTTCGGCACCCGATTCACCGCCTGCGTGCCTGCCACTGCCTTCTGGTCCGTGGACATGGGTCCTCTCCCGCGGGGCCTGGCCGCGCCTGGCGCCGCCCCTTCCCGTTTCACGAATCCCGGTGTTTCACGCGCAACCGCACGCCCGGCACCTTCGCCAGGCCGCGCTTGAGCGCCTCTGCAATCATGACCGAGCGGTGCCGGCCGCCGGTGCAGCCAATCGCCACCGTCAGGTAGGCCTTTCCTTCCTTCACGTACTGCGGCAGCGCGAAGGTGAGGAACGACGTGAGGCGATCGATGAACTCCCCGGTCTCGTCGTGCCGGCGCATGAAGCGCACCACGGCCGCGTCACGGCCGGTCAGGCGGCGCAGCCGATCCACGAAGTGCGGGTTGGGCAGGAAGCGCACGTCGAACACCAGATCGGCGTCCTCCGGCAGCCCGTGCTTGAAGCCGAAGCTGAGCAGGGTCACCACCAGCTCGGTGCGGCTGCGCCCGTCGCGCGACATCTTCATGAAGATGTCGCGCAGCTCGTGGACCGTGAGCTCCGAGGTGTCCACGATCATGTCGGCCATGGCGCGTATCGGCCCGAGCTTTTCCCGCTCCTCGCGGATGCCTTCCGACACCGAGCGATCCGGCGCCATCGGGTGCGGCCGCCGCGTCTCGCTGAAGCGGCGCACCAGCGACGAGTGGCTGGCTTCGAGAAAAATCAGCGTCGGGGTCACGCCCGGGCCGGCCTTGAGGCGCTCGTAGACCTTGGGAAACTGCCGCAGGAAATTGCGCTCGCGCACGTCCACGACCAGCGCGATCTTCTCCAGGCCGGTGTCGTCGCGGCTGGCGAGCTCGGCGAGCGTCGGGATCAGCAGCGTCGGCAGGTTGTCGACGCAGAAGTAGCCGAGATCCTCGAGCGCGCGAATCGCGTGGGTCTTCCCGGATCCGGAAAGGCCGGTGAGGATGACGAACCGCCGGGTGCCGCGGCGCGGACTCGTCGCCCGAGGCGCCGTCCCGGGCGCCCTGGCGCGATCCCGACGGCTGACCGGCGAACGCTTCAATCGAGGTCGCGGCTCAATACAGAACCTTGCGCTGGTTCGAGGTGGGGATCTTCAGCTCTTCGCGGTATTTCGCGATGGTGCGGCGGGCCAGGTCGAGGCCCTCCTTCTGCAGCATGCTGACGATCTTCGAGTCGCTGAGCGGCTTGCGCGCGTCTTCCTGCTCGATGATCTTGCGGATCCGCTGCTTGATCGTCACCGACGACACCGCCTCGCCGTACGAGCTCGAGATGCCGCTGTGGAAGAAGTACTTCATCTCGAACACGCCCTGCGGCGTGTGCATGTACTTGTTGGTGACGACGCGGCTCACGGTGGATTCGTGCATGCCGATGTCGTTGGCGACGTCGCGCAGCACCAGCGGGCGCAGGTACTCGATGCCGTGGTCGAGGAAGTCGCGCTGGAAGTTGATGATGCTGGTGGCGACCTTGTGGATCGTCTTCTGCCGCTGCTCGACCGACTTGATCAGCCACAGCGCCGAGCGGAACTTGTCCTTGACGTAGGCGCGCGTCTCGTCGGTGTTCTCGCCGCCCTTGTCGAGCAGCCGGCGGTAGACCGGGCTGATGCGCAGCTGCGGCAGGCCTTCCTCGTTGAGCACCGCCACGTACTGCTCTTCGACCTTCACGACGTAGACGTCGGGAATGACGTACTGCGACTGCGACGGGTTGTAGCGGCTGCCCGGCTTCGGATCGAGGTGCTGAATCAGCTCGATGTGCTGCTTCAGCTCGTCGATCGAGATCCCGAGCTTCTTGGCCAGCTCCGGAATCTGGTGGTTCTGCAGCAGGCGCATGTACTCGGTGACGATGCGCTCGGCGACGGCGACCCGGCCGAGCCCGACGATGCCGCAACTGCAGCAGCAGCGATTCCTGCAGGTCGCGCGCGGCCACGCCGATCGGGTCGAACGCCTGCACCAGCTTCAGCGCCGCCTCGACATCGGCCGTCGGCCACGGGCCCATCGACGACAGCTCGTCCACCGTCGCCACCAGGTAGCCGTCGTCGTCGAGGTTGCCGATGATCGCCTCGCCGATCGCGCGCAGCGTCGGCTCGTTGGTCTGCATCGACAGCTGCCACAGCAGGTGGTCCGAGAGCGAGGCCGCCGTCGACAGCGTGTTCTCGATCGGCGGCAGCTCCTTCACCTCGGTCGGGCGTGCGCGGCCGGTAGCCGTCGTCGAGGTAGTCGCCGAAGAAGTACTCGTAGTCCTGATCGTCCCAGGTGTCGCCCTTTTCCTGCGCGGGCTTCTCTTCCGGCTTCTCCGGCGCGGGCTCCTGCTGCTGCAGATCCTCGGAGGGCGTCTCCTCGAGCATCGGGTTCTCAACCATCTCCTGGTTGAGCAGCTCGGACAGCTCGAGCGTCGACATCGGCAGCAGCTTGATGGCCTGCTGCAGCGACGGCGTCAGAATGAGCTTCTGAACGAGCTTGGTGTGCAGTCTCTGCGAAATCGCCATGACGTGGCAGTCACCGTCCTCAGCGTTCAGCTTCGCCCTCCGGCGGCAAAATTCCATCTTAGTCCAGCCGGAAGTCGGCCCCGAGATAAATCCCCCGCACGTCCTCGTCGGCGGCGAGCGCGCCGGGCGTCCCGCTCCGATAGATCCTGCCGTCGTGCACGATGTATGCCCTGTCGGTGATCCGCATCGTCTCGCGCACGTTGTGATCGGTGATCAGCACGCCGATGCCCCGATCTCTCAGGTGAAACACGATCTTCTGAATATCCGACACCGCGATCGGGTCGATCCCGGCAAACGGCTCGTCGAGCAAAATGAAACGCGGCGACATGACCAGTGCTCGCGTTATTTCAGCACGGCGCCGTTCACCACCCGACAGCGTGTACGCCGGCGACTTGGCCAGCGACGCCAGGCCCAGCTCCCCGAGCAGTTCCTCGAGTCGCCGTTTCTGCGATGCGCGATCGACGCCGAGCGTCTCGAGGATCGCGAGAATGTTCTGTTCGACCGTCAGCCCGCGGAAGATCGAAGGCTCCTGCGGCAGGTAGCCGATGCCCTTCCTCGCCCGCACGTACATCGGGTCGCCGGTGACGTCCTTCCCGTCGAGCTCGACCGTCCCGGAATCCGGCGCCGTCAGACCGACCGTCATGTAGAAGGTCGTGGTCTTGCCGGCGCCGTTCGGCCCCAGGAGCCCGACGATCTCGCCCGGCGGCCACCTCGATACTGACGTCGCGCACGACGGTCCGGCCGCCGTACGACTTGGTCAGATCTTTGGTGCGGAGTGTGGACATCGACAGGTGTGCGCCGCCGGGGCTACCGGCGTCCTTTCACCGCGCTGGTGAGAGTGCGCAAGCCCCGCCGCTCTTAGTCTGCGTCCGAAACTCCTCGTTGCCGTCAACAAGGATCCTTATCGGCCGATCTGTAGAATACCAACGTCTTGCCCGTGGTTGCACGGTCCGGATCGACGACGCACACCGGGGCCGCCGCGCTGCCGGTCATCACGTAGCGTTCGTCCTCGGCAAAATAGGTCAAACGATCTCCGTTGGCGCGCCGCTGGTCGACACGCAGGTTCACCTCGTTGAACGCCTCCAGACGGTCGGCCTTGCCGGCGTCAGGCGTCAGCGCCATCTCGATGCGCCAGGCGCGCAGTTCGCCCTGCGGGCCCGACACATAGGCCGGCGTCGGCCCCGGCGTCGCCGCCCCACGGGTGCCAGCCGGCGCGGTCGCCCGCCCCGGCGCGGGCGCCTGAGCGCGGCCTCGTGCGGGCGGCCCCGCGGGTGCGGGTGCCGGAACCGCAGGCGCCGCGGGTGTGCCCCGTCCCGCCCCCGCCGGGCGCCCCCTCGCCAGTGGTGCCGGGCGTTGGGATTCGTAGACAATCACCCGCTTCGCATCCTCATAGCGGATCTCGTCGGCACGGCCCACCGACGGCGTGCCCCCCAGCATGAGCGTCGAGCGCGCGGCCCCGCTCGCGGTGAGGTCGCCCTTGCTCTGATCGAGGCGCAGCTCGTCGGCGCGAATCGAGGTCTCGCCCCCCTGCCACAACGTCGCATTCCCGACGTAGGTGGCGGCGCCGCCGGCGCCGGCGTAGCTGAGACGATCGGCGTTGACGTTGACCGGCGCGTCGTCCTTCAGCAGCTTCGGCAGCTTGTTCTCGTCTCCGCCGCGCGCCGTCTCGCCTGCCGACGCCGGACCACCACGCGGCAGGCAGCCGCCGCGTGCGTCGCGGGGCGGACGCAGAACCGTCTTCACACCACCGCGGGCCTCGATCTGCGTGCCTTGCAGTGTGACGTCAATGGCCTCGGACGCAATCGCCACCCGGTCGTCCGATGCGCGCGGGCCACCGCCGGCATCGGCGCCTGACAGGGCGATGGTGCCGCCCTTCGGGCTGTAGCGCACCTGGGCCGCGCAGGCGGCCAGCCCGCGATCCTCGAACGCCACGCTGCCCTTGAACGTCGCCGCGCTCACCTCGTCCTGCTCGAGCGACAGGTCCAGCGTGCGCGACCGCGCGATCCGCGGCGTGCCTTTGGGCACGTCCTCGCGAAACTGCACGTCGTCCACGAACGTGGCCGATGTCAGCCCGGCGCCAGCGGTGCCGTTGGCGTCGAACGTCTTCGCCTGGATGCTGCTCCCGCGAGCCTGCTCGCTGACCGGCAGGTCGAACTTGATGCCGTCGCGGCCCCCGGCGTGCACGAGGGTGCCGTCGGGCGCCAGCTGCATCTCGAGCACACCGCCGGTGAGTTGCCGCCCGGTCCTGGCGCCCTTGGACTTCAGCGCGGCCGAGGCCTGCCCGGTGAGCGTGACCCGATCGAGCGCCTCGCCGCCCTCCAGGTACACGAGGTCGATCGCCTGCGCCGCCATCGAATCGAACGTGCCCCCGCCGCCCGCCACGCGGGCGTCACCACGCAGTTCGATCAGGCGGACGTACTCCTCGTCGGCCGCCAGCCGGGCCGTGATCGTGGCCGCTTCGAAGGTCTGCTCGCCCCGCTGCGCCCGGCCGCCGCCCGACAGCACCAGCACGTCCATCAGCCGGTCGAGCACGGCGCTGCCGGCCTTGAAGCTGGTGCCGGGAGCGTCCTCGCGGCCGGCCATCGTTACGTCCGCCTCGGCCAGCAGCGTCAACACGTCGTTGTTCTTGTCGTAGCTCATGCCGACGCCGCTGCCGCTGAGGCCGCCCTTGGTGAACGCGACGCGGCCCGGGGCCCGCACGACGCCCTGGGCGTCGGTGTAGGTGGCATTGTCGGTCGTCAGGCGGAAGCCGTCGCTCGCCTCGAGCACCACACTGCCCGTGAGCACCAGGTCCTTTTGATCCTTACCGGCGCTGGCCTCGCGGGCCGTGACCACGAAGTCCCGGCCGTCGCGCTTGCGGACGCTGACGCGTATGCCCATCAGCTTGGACGACCCGTCCTCGTAGTTGAGCGTGCGATCGGCCTTCACCTCGAAGTCCTCCTCGCGCCTGCCGCGATTGCTGCAGCACGGCCGTGGTGCTTTCGAGCATGGCCTTGGGATCGAGCCTCTCCACGGCCGCCGGCGGCGCCGCGGACTGCCGTGAGCCGACGGCGAAGTACACCCCGACGGCCGCGGCCAGGCCGAAGACGCCGACGGCCGCGCGGACCGGCTTGTGCCAGGACATGGTCAGGGTTCAGGATAGCAGGAGCCGCATGCAGCAGAGACGGCTACGACGCCGGCTCGGGCACGGCTGGCGCCTTGAAGTCGGCCACCGACAGCTGGAGGTAGCGCTCGCCGTTCCACACGTCCTGCTCGAGCGAGAACGCCACGTCGATCGCGTCGCGATGGCCGGTCACGAACTCCTCGCGCTCGACCGCACGCCATGCCATCCCGCGCATCACCTTGCCGTCCTGCTTGAAAGCCATCTTCAGATGCCGGTCCTTGACGCGCCGCGGGCCGTCCACGATCTCGACGCGTGAGGCCGAGAAGAGCGGCGACGGGTTACCGGCGCCGAAGGGCGCCAGCGTGGCGAGCTCCGACGCCACCTGCGGCGTGATCGCCCGGAACGGCAGCGGACCGTCGAGCCACAGGCGCGGCCGGAGGTCGTCGGGCCCGAGCGCGTCGTCGGCGTGTGCGTTGATGCGGGCGCGGAACTCGCGGATGCGCGCGGCTTCGATCGTCAGCCCTGCCGCCTGCTTGTGGCCGCCGAACGTCGCCAGCACGTCCGCGCACGATTCGAGCCCCGCCAGCAGGTCGAACGACGGAATGCTGCGGCAGGACCCGTGCGCCACCTCGCCGTCGATCGAGAGCACGATGGCCGGACGGTGGAACGCGTCCACGAGCTTTGACGCGACGATGCCGATCACGCCCCGGTGCCAGCCCGGACCGGCGACGACCAGCACCGTGCGGGAGCCGACTTCGAGGTCGGTCTCGACGATCTTCCGGGCCTGCGCGACGATCTCGGCTTCCTCCTGCTGCCGCCGCTGGTTCTCGGTGTCGAGCAAGGCCGCCAGTTCCCGGGCTTCGCCCGCCATCGCTTCGTCGACGGCCAGCAGCAGGCGCGCCGCAATGTCCGGAGAGCTCATGCGGCCGGCGGCGTTGACGCGCGGCGCGAGCACGAAGCCGATGTGGTAGCTGTCGATGTCCTTGCCCGTCAGCCCGCAGACGTCGAGGAGCGCCCGCAGCCCGACACGGTGCGGGCCCTTCGTGAGCAGCCCCAGGCCGAGCTTGGCGATGACACGGTTTTCGCCGACGAGCGGCACCACGTCGGCCAGCGTGCCGATGGCGGCGATCTTCACGAACGCCGGCAGCAGGTTGGTCCGATCGGTGCGTTGGCAGAGCGCCTGCACCAGCTTCAGCGCCACGCCGACGCCGGCGAGGTTCTTGTCGGGATAACCGCAGTCGTGGCGCTTCGGATTGATGACCGCCAGGGCGCACGGCAGCTCGACGTCGGGCTCGTGATGGTCGGTGATGACGAGATCGATGCCCAGATCGCGGGCCCGCTGCGCCGCTTCCATGCCGCGGATGCCGCAGTCCACGGAGATGACCAGCCGGGCGCCCTCGGCATGGAGGCGTTCGAGCGATGCCGGCTGGAGGCCGTAGCCGTCGCGCAGCCGTTCAGGAATGAAGTGGATGACGTCGGCGCCGAGCAGCTCGAGCGCGCGGCGCAGGATGACCGTGGAGGTCACGCCGTCCACGTCGTAGTCGCCGTGCACCGCGATGCGCTCGTGGCGGGCGACCGCGCCCAGGATGCGCTCGACCGCCTCGTGCATGCCCGCCAGGCGGAAGGGGTCGTGGAGGTCGTCGAGCGAGGGCGACAGAAAGCGGCGCGCCACCTCGAGGTCACCGAGCCCGCGAATCGCGAGCAGGCGGGCGGTCACCGGCGCCACGCCGAGCGCCCGCTCGAGCGCGTCGGCCTGTGCGGCGTCGTGTGCCCGCGTCTCCCAGATCCGGCTCGTCATCGCCGTCCTCGGTTCATCCCCAGTGCCGTCATCCTTCCGCGATGCCGACGTCGCCCATCGCGCGCCACTTGCGGTAGCGGGCGTCGAGCCGGGCTTGCGAACCGGCCTGGCCCACCTCGGCCAGCGCCCGCGACAGCGACGCGTCGAGCAGCGTCGCCGCGAGCTCGTGGTTGGTGTGGGCGCCGCCCTTCGGTTCCTTGACGATCTCGTCGATGATCCCCGCCTTGATCAGATCCGGCGCCGTCAGCCGCAGCGCGGCCGCGGCCTCCACCTTCCGGTTCGAGTCGCGCCACAGGATGGCGGCACAGCCCTCGGGCGGAATCACGCTGTAGATCGCGAACTCGTGCATGAGGATGCGGTCGCCGACGGCAATGCCGAGCGCGCCGCCGCTGCCGCCCTCGCCGTGCACGACCACGACGATCGGCACGTCGAGCGCCGCCATCTCGCGCAGGTTCAGCGCAATCGCCTCGGAAATGCCGCGCTCCTCCGACTCCATGCCGGGATACGCCGCGGGCGTGTCGACGAAGGCGATCACCGGCCGGCTGAACTTCTCCGCCAGCTTCATCGCCCGCAGCGCCTTGCGGTAGCCCTCGGGCCGGGCGTAGCCGAAGTTGCGGAAGATCTTCTGCTTGGTGTCGCCGCCGCCGCCCTTGTGGTGGCCGACGATCAGCACGTGCTCGCCGTTGTAGCGCGCGAAGCCGGCGACGATGGCGTGATCGTCGGCGAACCGCCGGTCGCCGCTGATCTCGGTGAACTCGGTGAACAGCCGGTTCACGTAGTCGAGCACGGTCGGGCGGCTCGGATGCCGCGCCACCAGCACGCGCTGCCACGGCGTCAGCGTCTTGTAGATGTCGTCGCGGATCGAGTCGATGCGCCGGTGCAGGCCCTCGATCGACCGCTGCCGCTCGGGCGTCCGCGGCAGCATCGACAGCGCCTCGACCTCCTTCAGCAGGACCGCGATCGGTTCCTCGAATTCGAGCGTATCGGGTGGCATAAACCTCTCTGGCGCGGTCCGCTCAGTCACGGACCGGCGCCGACAGTATCTGGCAAACCGGCTTAACGCCGGTCGCTTTCGGCGGCGTTAGTGCCGCGCGGGCGCCGCGGCGCGGCCCAGCACGACCGATCCGGCGCCGCAGATCTTCTCCACGTCCGACACCAGGCGGTCCGACGGCCGGACGCGGATCTGCGCGTTGACGTCCACGCGCACGCGCAGCCGCTTGCCGGGCTGGTGCAGCTCGATGTCGAACGCCACGCGGCGGTCGCCCTTGTGCTGGGCGAAGCACGTCCCACAGCTGTTCGAACGTCGCGCGGCCGTGCGGCGGCGTCGACAGGCGGATGGCCACCGACGTCGCCAGCCGTTCGCTCACGAGCTCGATCGGGCTGATCTCCGCCGCCAGGATGCGCGCCGACTCGTCGTCGCGCTCGAACCTCCCCTTCACCACCACCATCCGGCCGGTGTCCGCCAGGTGGCCGAACTGCTTGAACGCCTCGGGAAACACCACCACCTCGATGCTGCCGTGCGGGTCGTCGAGCATGAACACGCACATGCGGTCGCCCT
Source organism: uncultured Acidobacteriota bacterium (assembly GCA_963731785.1). Taxonomy (GTDB): domain Bacteria; phylum Acidobacteriota; class Vicinamibacteria; order Vicinamibacterales; family UBA2999; genus DASYRM01. The sequence continues at coordinate 51,588 of CAVSWX010000017.1, read as the reverse complement.
TGCGCGTCTTCAGCGGGCGCAGGCCGCCGACGATGCCGCCGATCGAGACGTCTTCGGCCACGCTTCGACGGCGCTGGCGCCGGCCGTCGCCGGCTCGGTTGCGCGGCGTGGCGGCCGCGCCGTCCTCCGGCGTCGTCGGCCGCCGCCTCGGCCGCCTCGCGCTTCGGCAGCAGGTCGGCGGTCGTCTTCGCGCCGAGCGCGGCGAGGTCGGCCGCGTAGCGATCGACCGGGTGGCCGCTCCAGTACAGCCCGAGCGACTCCTTCTCGAAGTTGAGCTGCTCGATCTCGGACCAGGCCGGCACGTCCGGCAGCGCGACACTGGTCGGGCCGCCGCCGCTCGTCGCCGCCACCGAACAGATCCGCCTGGCCCAGATCCTTGTCCCGCTGCGTCCGGCTGCCGTGCTCGCATCGCCGCTCGATCGAGGCGAAGAGCCGCGCGCCGCAGCGCCCGCAGGCCCGCGGCATTCGACGGCGGCAGCAGCGAGTCGCAGGCCCCCGACTTCACCAGCGCCTCGAACACCCGCTTGTTGGCCAGTCCGCAGGTCGAGGATCTCGCACAGCGCGTGCAGCGACGGGATCCGGCCGCCGAGCGGCCGCGCGCGCGTCGACGAGCGCCTGGACGGCGCCCTCGCCCAGGCCCTTGATCGCCGTCGAGGCCGAAGCGGACGCCGCGGCCCTTCTCCACCGAGAAGTGCCACAGGCTGGTGTTGATGTCGGGCGCCAGCACCGGGACGCCGCGCTCGCGGCACTCGGCCAGGTAGATGGCCAGCTTGTCGGTGTTCTGCGCCTCGATGGTCAGCAGCGCCGCCGCGAAGTGCCACGGGTAGTTCGCCTTGAGGTACGCGGTCTGGTACGCGAGGAAGGCGTAGGCGGTCGAGTGCGACTTGTTGAAGCCGTAGCCGGCGAAGTACTCCATCAGCTCGAAGATCTTCGCGGCCTTCTTCTCGTTGACCTTCTGCGCGCGCGCCCCCTCCATGAAGGCGTCGCGCTGCTTGGCCATGACCTTCGGGTCCTTCTTGCCCATGGCCTTGCGCAGCACGTCGGCTTGCCCGAGGCTGAAGCCGGCCAGCGCCTGCGCGATGCGCATCACCTGCTCCTGGTAGGCGATGACGCCGTAGGTGTCCGAGAGGATCGGCTCGAGCTGCGGCCAGCTCGTACTTCACCTCGCGCTTGCCCTGCTTGCGCTCGACGCAGTCGTCCACCATGCCCGACTTGAGCGGGCCGGGCCGGTAGAGCGCGTTGAGCGCGATCAGGTCGTCGAGCCGCTCGGGCTTGGCCTTGCGCAGCAGCTCGCGCATCCCCGAGCTCTCGAACTGGAAGATGCCGTAGGCGGCGCCCTCGCCGAACACCTTGTAGGTCTTCGGCGTCGTCGAGCGGGATGGCGTCGATGTCGAGGTCGACGCCTTCGGTGCGCTTGATCTCGTCGAGGCAGTCGTGGATGAGCGTCAGCGTGCTCAGGCCCAGGAAGTCCATCTTCAGGAGGCCGACCCGCTCGACCTCCTTCATGTTCCACTGCGTCGTGATTTCGTCGCGCGCGCCCTTGTAGAGCGGCGCGTAGTCGGTGATCGGCCCGGGCGCGATGACGACGCCGGCGGCGTGCACCGAGGCGTGGCGCGACATCCCTTCGAGGCGGCGGCCGATGTCGATGACCTCCTTCACCTTGGGGTCCTCGGCCGCCATCTCCTTCAGGACCGGGTTCTCGGCCAGCGCCTTGTCCAGCGTCATGTCGAGCGCCGGCGGAATCTGCTTGGCGATGCGGTCGACGTCGGCGTACGGCATGTCGAGCGCGCGGCCGACGTCGCGCACCACGGCCTTCGCCTTCATCGTCCCGAACGTGATGATCTGCGCCACGTTCTCGCGGCCGTACTTGCGGGTGACGTACTCGATCACCTCGCCGCGGCGGCGCTCGCAGAAGTCGACGTCGATGTCGGGCAGCGACACGCGCTCGGGGTTGAGGAAGCGCTCGAAGATGAGGTCGAAGTCGATCGGATCGACGTCGGTGATGCGCATGCACCAGGCGACCAGCGAGCCGGCGGCCGAGCCGCGGCCCGGGCCCACCGGAATCCCCTGCTCGCGCGCGTAGCGGATGAAGTCCCAGACGATCAGGAAGTAGCCCTGATACCCCATCTGCTTGATCATCGCGATCTCGTAGTCGAGGCGCGCCTCGTACTCGTCGATCGGATGCCGCAGCCGGCCTTCGGCCGCGTACTGGCGCAGCCGCGCCAGCCGCTGCGCGAAGCCCTCGCGCGCGACGTGCTCGAAGTAGCCTTCGAGCGTGAAGCCCTCGGGCACGTCGAAGCTCGGCAGGTGGTTCTTGCCCTTCGGGATCGTGACGTTGCAGCGCTCGGCGATGAGCAGCGTGTTCTTCAGCGCGTCGAGGTGGTCCTTGAAGACCACGCCCATCTGCTCGGCCGTCTTCAGGAAGAACTGATCGCCGGTGTAGCGCAGCCGCTGCGCGTCGTTGACCGTCTTGCCGGTGCCGATGCACAGCAGGATGTCGTGCGGCTGGTAGTCGCCCTGCCGCAGGTAGTGCACGTCGTTGGTGGCGACGAGCGGCAGGTTCGAGCTCGCGGGCCAGCGGCACCAGGCCGCGGTTGACGATCTTCTGCTCCTCGATGCCCTGGTACTGCATCTCGAGGAAGAAGTTGTCCGGGCCGAGGATGTCGCGCAGCCGCGCGGCGGCTTCGAGCGCCGGCCGCGCCTGCTCCACGCGCAGCGCGCTCGCCACCTCGCCCTTCAGGCAGCTGCTCAGGCCGATCAGCCCCTTCGAGTGCTGCGCCAGCAGCTCCTTGTCGATGCGCGGGCGGTAGTAGAACCCCTCGGTGTAGCCGGCCGACGACAGCTTGATCAGGTTGGCGTAGCCCTCGTCGGTCTCGGCCAGCAGCACCAGGTGGTTGGTCTCGGTCTGCGGCCCGCTCTTGTCGAAGCGGCTGCCCGGCGCGACGTAGACCTCGCAGCCGAGGATCGGCTTCAGGCCGCGGTCCCTGGCGTGGTCGTGGAAGACGACCGACGAGAACATGTTGCCGTGCTCGGTCACGGCGAGCGCCGGCATCTTCAGCTTGACCGCTTCGTCGAGCAGCTCGTCGACGCGGCAGGCGCCGTCGAGCAGCGAGAACTCGGTGTGCAGGTGGAGGTGGACGAACTCCTGCGCCATCAGATCCCTGCCGTGCTCATTCCCACTCGATCGTCGACGGCGGCTTCGACGAGATGTCGTAGACGACGCGGTTGATGCCGCGCACCTCGTTGACGATGCGCGAGGAGATCGCGGCCAGCAGGTCGTGCGGCAGGCGCGCCCAGTCGGCGGTCATGCCGTCGAGGCTCTCCACCGCGCGGATGGCCACCGTGTACTCGTAGGTGCGGGCGTCGCCCATCACGCCGACGCTCTGCACCGGCAGCAGCACGGCGAAGCTCTGCCACACGCCGCTCGTACCAGCCGGCCGCGCGGATCTCCTCGGCGACGATGCTGTCGGCCAGCCGCAGCAGATCCAGGCGCTCGCGCGTGATCGCGCCGACGATGCGCACGGCCAGCCCCGGGCCCGGGAAACGGCTGCCGCACCACGAACTCCTTCTCGAGGCCGAGGTCGACGCCCGACGCGCCGCACCTCGTCCTTGAACAGATCGCGCAGCGGCTCGACGAGCGTGAACTTCATCCGCTCGGGCAGGCCGCCCGACGTTGTGATGGCTCTTGATCACCACCGCCGGGCCGAGCACCGATGCCGACTCGATCACGTCCGGGTAGAGCGTGCCCTGCCCGAGGAAGTCGAAGCCGCCGAGCTCGTTGGCGCGCTGCTCGAACACGTCGATGAACGTGCCGCCGATGATCTTCCGCTTCTGCTCCGGGTCGGTGACGCCGTCGAGGCGCGACAGGAACGATGTCGGTGGCGTCCACGAAGTCGAGCGGCAGGTGCAGCTTCTCGCGGAAGCGCTTCTGGATCTGGTTCGCCTCGTCGTAGCGCAGCAGCCCGTTGTCGACGAAGATGCAGGTCAGGCGATCGCCGATGGCGCGGTGCATCAGCATCGCGGCGACGGTCGAGTCGACGCCGCCGGACAGGCCGCAGACGACCTTGCCGGCGGGCCCGACCTGCGTCCGGATCCGCTCGGTGGCTTCCTCGATGAACGACGCGATGGTCCAGTCGCCGCGGCAGCCGCAGACGTCGAAGGCGAAGTGCCGCAGGATGTCCTTGCCGTGCTCGGTGTGCACGACCTCGGGATGGAACAGCAGCCCGTAGAGCGACGCGCTCGGGCGCCTCCATCGCGACGATCGGCGCCGTGGCTGCTCGTGGCGGCGACGCTGAAGCCGCCCGGCACGCGGCCGACGTCGTCGCCGTGGCTCGCCCAGACCCGGAACGCGTCGGGCACGCCGGCGAACAGCCGCGGCCGCTCGGCCGCCGCGGTCGCCACCTGCACGTGCGCGTGGCCGAACTCGCGCTGGCCCGACCGCCGCACCTCGCCGCCGAGCAGGTCGGTCATCAGCTGCATGCCGTAGCAGATGCCCAGCACCGGCAGGCCGAGGTCGAAGAGCGCCGACGTCGCACTTCGGCGCGTCGCCGTCCGAGACGCTCTTCGGCCCGCCCGACAGGATGATGCCGGCCGGCTGCCTTGGCGCGGAGCTGCTCGAGCGGCGTGTTGAAGGGAACGACTTCGGAGTAGACCGACAGCTCGCGCAGGCGGCGCGCGATGAGCTGGGTGTACTGCGACCCGAAATCGAGAACGACGATGGTCTGATGCGACACGGTCACGTCCGGCGGGAATCGCTATTATATGTGGTGGTGGCCGCCACACGCCCAACATATTGCGGCGTCCTCGTGGCCGCGATGGTGTGGCTCACGGCGGCGGTCGTCTGTCCGCGCGACGCCGCGGCCGCGCAGAAGCGCGCAAGCAGCCGCCCGCGCTCCGCCGTTCGCGGTGCTCGTTTCCGCTCGAAGAAGCCTGGACGATCACGCTGCCGGCGGCGCCGGCCGCGCCGGCGGTGCGCGACGGCGTCGCGATGCATCGTGCCGCTCGAGCTCGGGGGCGCTCGTCGCGCTCAACTGGGACAGCGGCGACACGGTGTGGTCGGTGCCGCTTGCGCGCCACCACCGCGCCGGTGGCCGCCGGCGGCGTCGTGTACGTCGGCGCCGGCGACACGCTGCACGCGCTCGACGCCGCCACCGGCGCCGGACGCTGGACGAGTCACGCCGCGCGGCACGCTGCAGGCGCTGGCGCTCGCGGGCACGCGCGTCCTCGGCGTGGGCGCCGGCTTCGCGCACGCCTTCGACGCCGCGATCGGGCGCGCGAACTGTGGGCGCGCACGCTCCCGCCGGCCGGCGATGCCGACCGGGCTCGCCGTCGTCGGCCACGACGCTCTTTGCCGCCTACGGCGACGGCCGCGTCGTCGCCCTTGCGCTCGCCGACGGCCGTGAGCTGTGGGCGCGCCCGATCGACGGGCCGCCCGAGCCCCCCGCTCCTGGTCGGCGACGCGCTCTACGTCGGCTCGACCGAGCAAGCGTTCTATTCGCTCGACGCCGGCAACGGCAAGCCGCGATGGACGTGGCGCACCGGCGGCGACGTCACCGGCGCCGCCGCCGACGCCAAGGCCGTGTACTACACCTCGCTCGACGCGGTAGTGCGCGCCGTCAACCCCGGCAACGGCCACCAGCGCTGGAAGCGCGATGCCGGCACGCGAGCGCCGGCGCCGCCGATCGCGCTCGACGGCAGCGTGCTCGTCACCGGCCTGTCGCCGGTGCTCTCGGCGTTCGCGCCGCTCACGGGCGCGCCGCTCGGGGCACCTTCGAGCTGCCCGGCGAGGTCTCCGGCACGCCGCTCGTGAGCGACGCGCTGACGCCGCGCCAGGTGGCCATGGTGGTCGTCCTGAAAGACGGCCGCGCCTACGGCCTGCGGGCGCTGACGCTGCAGTTCAACGAGGCCGCGCCGCAGCCGCTCGCCGCCCTTCCCGGCCAGCCGCTGACGCGCGAACGGCTGCCGGCGCCGACCGGTCATCGCGCCGTCCGAGACCGGCCGTTAGCCGGCACCGGCCTGGCTGCCGACCGGGCGGCGGTCCAAGGCGCGCGCCAGCCGGGCGACGCCCTCATCGATCAGCGCCTCGGGCGCCGCCGAGAACGCGAGCCGGATGGTGTCGTGGCCGGAGCCGTCCACGAAAAAGGCGCTGCCGGTCACGAAGATCAGACGCTCCTCGACCGCACGCTCGAGCAGCGCCGCATCGTCCTCGCCCGGGGGCAGCGTCGCCCAGACGAAGAAGCCGCCGCGCGGCGGGGCCCAGGCGAGGCGGCCCTCGAGCCGCGCGCGCAACGCCGCCGTCATCGCATCGCGCCGCGCGCGGTACTGCGCGCGCAGCCGCGGCGCCAGCCGATCGAGCACGCCGCGGCGCATGGCCTCGTAGGCCACGCGCTGATCGAGCGTACCGCTGGCCAGGTCGGCGGCCTGCTTGGCAATCTCGAAACGTTCGACGAGCGCGGCATCGGCCGCCATCCAGCCGACGCGAAAGCCGGGCGCCAGCGTCTTGGAGAACGAGCTCAGATAGATCACGCGCCCCGAGTCGTCGTCCGCCTTGATCGGGCGGGTGGCGCCGGGCGACACCTCGCCCTCGAAGAAGAGCGCGCCATAGGGATCGTCTTCGACGATGAGACAGTCGTGGCGATTCCGCCCACTCCAGCAGCGCGCGCCGCCGGGCCTGCGGGAGCAGCACTCCGGTCGGGTTCTGGAAATTGGGGACGACGTAGAGCAGCTTGGCGCGCGTGCCGTCGCGCCGCAGCCGCGCGGTCACGGACTCGAGGTCGTCGAGATCGAGACCCTCGCCGTCCTGCCGCACGCCCTCGAGACGCGCCTGCGCATTGGCGAAGGCGGCAATGGCACCGGTGAACGTGGGCAACTCCATCAGCACGGCGTCACCCGGATTCACGAGCACCCGCGCGACCAGATCGAGCCCCTGCTGGGAGCCGGTCGTCACCAGCAGCTGCGGCGGTGTGACCGCGACGGAGCGGCGGCGCCATCTCCTCGGCGAGCGCCTCCACGAGGGGCGCGTAGCCGCGGGTCGAGCCCGTACTGGATGGCTGCACCGTCGCCGCCCAGAAGATCGGCGGTCGATCGCGCGCAGCTCGTCGAGGGGAAAGAGCTCGGCCGCCGGATACCCGGCCGCGAACGAGATCAGGTCGGGATGCCGGGCGGCCACGGTCTCCATCCGGCGAATCGCCGAGCCGTGCAGCTCGCGGCCGGTGGACGACAGGAACCGCGTCAGGTTGTCGTTACCCATGCAGCGCTCAGCCCGCCTCCGCCCCCATCGTCCGCACCGCCACCGCTCCCGCGGCACGGGTGCCTTCGGTCGCGTATCCCCGGTAGAGCGCCGAGTACGCGCCGACGAAGGCCAGCGAGACGTACTGCATCACCAGCGCCCGCAGCAGCCACGCCAGCAGCTGCAGCGGCAGCACCGCGAGACCAACGAAGGGCACGAAGCCGATGAGACCGAGCGCCGTGGCCGCAACGAACGAGGCGGCGGTGACGAGCACGACGAGACCGACCGACACGGCGCAGACGCCGAGAACGGTGCGCGGGACGCGGCGCACGAACCCCACCGCGCGCCGCACGGCCACGCCCGCGCCGCACCCTTCCGACGCCATGACGATCTGCGCGAGCAGGTAGAGCAGGTTGACGGCGGTGATCCACAGCACGAAGACGATGATCGCCACGGCTGTCACCAGCAGGCCGCTCGCGCCTTCGCGGAAGGCGGTGGCCAGCACGGCCAGCCCCGACAGCGCGTACACGACCATCAGCGCGCAGCCGAGGCGCACGAAGCGCGGAAACAACGTGCGGCTGGCCTCGATGAAGCGCTCGACGCTGAACACGGCGGCCGTGGCGACCCGGTCCGCCTGCAGCGGCGGCTCCTCGACGTCCACGGCCTCGCGCTCGGCGCGCACGAGCAGTGCCACGGTGCCGCCCTTGATCAGGAACACGAAGACCGATGCACCGGCGATCGCGACGGCCATGGCCAGGCGCAAAGGTCGTGAGCGCGAGCGGCCGGGCGAAGAGCAGCGCCAGAGTGGTGGCCGCCAGATCGCGGAAGTCGAGGCCGAGCAGCGCGACCGGTTCGGCGCCGACGATCAGCGCCACGAGCACCACGCCGCCGACGAACGGGACGGCCACGACCAGCTTCGACAGCGCGTCGGCCGACGCCTGCACGAGGATGATGGGCCAGTTCGCCGCGGCCACCAGCCCGCCGCGCTTGACCGCGCGCCTCGCGGTGCGCAACAGCGTCACGACACCATGTTCTCACGAGGCGCCTCCACCACGCCCATTCGCCGCCTGCTCTTACCCGCCCACTCTGCCTACAATGAGTCGTGTCCGATGAGCGCGGCGTGCCCGGTCCCTTTCCCTGGCGGCCGGTCACGCGCCTCCTGGCCTCGGGGTTCGTGGTCGCGGGTGCGCTGTATGTCGCCGGGCTCGCGGCCGGCCAGTGGCTGCTCGGCGGCAACGACGACGCCATGCGCCGCCGCATCGTCGCCGAGGTCCAGGCGTCGTTTGCCTCGCTGACGGGGGATCTCGAGCGGGCGGCGCAGGCCTTCACGGCTCCCGCGACCCGTCCGCGCCGCGCTCAACGAAGACGTCCCGGCCACTCGCGCGCTGTTCGACCGGCTGGCGCAGGCGGCCGGCCCCGGCAGCGAGATCTCGCTCAGCGTCTATGCCGCGAGCGGCCAGCCCCTCGCCTGGGCGGGACGGCCCTCGGAGCTGCCGCCGGATCGGGCACAGGACGGCGAATCGTGGTTCATCATCGAGGGCGCGCTCGGCCTGCGCCTGGTGTACGTGGTCGCGGTCCTCGAGGGGACCACCCGCATCGGCCTCGTCTCGGCCGAGCGCGAGCTCGACGTCTCGGGCCGTGGCCGCGCCGCGGCGACGCTGCAGGGAGCACCGGAGGGCTACCAGCTCGACACCAGTCTGGCGCCCGCGTCGCTGGCGCTGCCCTTCGAGCAGACCGGCGCCGCGGATCCCGAATCCTTCGAGATCGTGGCGCCGTCGGGCCAGCGCCTGCTGAGCGCCCGCGTCAGCCCCGCCGATCTGGCGGCCACGCGGACGCGCTGGCGCGACGCCCTCCAGACGATCACGCTGGCCGCGCTCGCCGTCTGGATTCTGCTCCTGGCCGGCCCGATCCTCGATTGGCGGCAGGCGGCCCCAACTGGCGCGAACGCGCCGCCGCGACCGGCATCATCGCCGGACTCCTCATCGGCGCGCGCCTGGTGCTCGAGATCGCGCCTGCATCGCGATGGTCCGCCTGGCTGCTCGTGACGGGCGAGGCCTACGACTCGACGCTCGCGGGCCCCTTCCTCTCGTCCCCGCTCGACTTCCTGCTCTCGACATTCCTGCTCGGCAGTCTCGTGGCCGTGCTCTTCGTCGCGGTGCATGGCGGGCGCGCCCGGCTGCGCCGCCGCCGCACCGTGGACCACGCCGGAGCGCTCGTGCGCTACGCGGCTGCGCAGGTGCTGGCTGGCGCCGGCGCGGCCGTCGTGCTGCTCGGCCACACGGCGCTGCTCCGCAACACCGTGGCGCAATCCACGGTGGATCTCCTGCGCTTCTCGCTGCCGCCGTGGAACAGCGCCACGCTGGCGCTTCAGGTCGGCCTGGTCGCGGCGCACGCAGCGGCCCTGGGCATCATCGCCCTGCTCATGCTCGCCGGCCTCCGGCCATGGCGGCTGCGGCGGCGGTGGTACGCCCACGCGCTCACGATCGGCTGCTGGGTGCTGCCGATCCTCGCGTGGAACAGAATCGCCGGCGTGGACGCCGGCGCGCAGATGCCGCAGCTGGCGGCGCTCGCGGCGGCGACCTCCGTCGTGCTCTTCGCGCGCCCGCTCCGCGCCCGGTACCGCCACGGCTCGCAGGCATTCCGGATGACCCTGCTGGCGCTCGGCCTGGTCATTCCCGCGGTGGCGTTCTATCCCACGATGTTCCACCTCGCCTGGCAGGCCAAGTCCCGGCTCATCGAGACCCGGTATGCGCCCGTCGCGCTCAGCCAGCGCGGCCACCGTCCAGGCGCAGCTCCAGGAGAGCCTGGCGCAGCTCGACCAGATTCCGGGCCTGGCCGATCTGGTCGGCGCGGCGCCGGCTCCCAGCACCGACGACGCGCCCACCGATCTCGCGTTCCAGATCTGGCAGGCCACCTCGCTCGCCCGCTATCCGGTCACGTCGTCGGTGGAAGTCTACGGGCGCGACGGCCGGCTCGTCAGCCGCTTCGCGTTCAACCTCCCCGAGGATCTCTGCCCGTGCACAGCGCTCCGAGGAGCGGAGCTGCGGCTGGGACGTGGCCGAGGAGGTGTCTCCATTCTTCGCCGAAGAGCGGCGAGTGCTGCACGCCGGGCGGGCAATCTGCGTCGGCGGATCGCCCGGCGCCATTGCCGGCTCGATCGTCGTGCACGCGGTGCTCGACTACGAGAACCTGCCGTTCACCTCGTCGCGAACGCCATACGTGCAGGTGCTGCAGACGACCGACCCGCTGCGGACATCGGGCCAGGCGGGCGAAGACGTCGAGTATGCGGTCTACGGCTGGAGCCGCACGCCCTTCTACTCCTCGCGGGGGCCGGCCTGGCCGCTCGACGACGCGGTGTTCGCGCGCGTCGAACAGTCGCGCGATCCGGCCTGGGCGCGGCTGCGGCGCGGGCCGCAGGCCTTCGACGTCTACCTGCTCAACGACCGCGGCGGCATCTACGCCCTCGGCTTCCCCACCGTCACCGCGTTCGGCCACTTCTTCAACGTCGCCGAGCTCACGGTCATTGCCGCTCTCACCTACGTGCTGCTGCTCGGCGCCCGCGCGGTCTTCGCGACCGGCGGCACGGCGGCGGGCCACCGGCCGGTCGCTCCTGCGCGAGATTCGGGCCAGCTTCTACCGCAAGCTGTTCCTCGCCTTCGTCGCCGCCGTCTTCGTGCCGGTGGTGCTGCTCGCGCTCGTCACCCGCAACTTCGTCGCCGACGAGATGCGGGCGAACGTCGAAGCGGAGGCCCAGCGGACCGCGGCGACGGCGACGCGGGTGGTCAACGACCTGGTGGAGCGCAGCGCACTGCTGCAGGGCTCGGGGGTCAACGACAACCTGATGGTGTGGGTGTCGCACCTCATCGGCCAGGACGCCAACATCTTCGCCGGGGCGCGGCTCGTGGCCACGAGCGAGCGCAACCTGTTCGCGTCGGGTCTGCTGCCCACCCGCGCCAACGCCGACGTCTACCGCGCGCTGGCGCTTCGCCGCGAGGCCTCCGCGGTCGCGCGCGAGCGGATCGGCGACTTCGAGTACCTGCTCGCGGCGGCGCCAGTGATCGTCCGTACGACCGAGGCCATCCTGACCGTGCCGCTCACCTCGCAGCAGCGCGAAATCGACGCGCAGATCGACGCGCTCGACCGTCGCGTGCTGCTCGCGGCCCTGCTGTTCATCCTCGGCGGCGCCGGGCTCGGCTACACCATGGCCGAGCGGATTGCCGACCCGGTGAGCCGGCTGACGCGCGCGACGGCCCGCATCGCCCGCGGCGACTTCAACGTCCATCGTCGCGGCCACGTCATCCGACGAGTTGCGCCGCCTGGTCGAGGACTTCAACCGCATGGCGTCCGAGCTGCAGCGGCAGCGGTCCGAGCTCGAGCGCACCAACCGGCTCGAGGCGTGGGCGGAGATGGCGCGCCAGGTCGCGCACGAGATCAAGAACCCGTTGACCCCGATCCAGCTCAACGCCGAGCACCTGCGGCGCGTGCACGCGGACCGCGGCGAGCCGCTCGGTCCCGTGCTCAAGGAGTGCGTCGAGACCATCCTGACGCAGGTGCGCCTGCTGCGGCAGATTTCGTCGGAGTTCTCCAACTTTGCCTCGTCGCCGACGGCCCGCCCCGCCGTGGTGCGCGTGCCCGATCTCGTGCGCGACATCGTCGATCCCTACCGCGCCGGCCTGGGCCACCGACTCGAGATTCGCGTCGACATCCCGGAATCGCTGCCGCCGGTGCTCGTGGACCGCGCGCTCGTCGGCGCGATCGCTCACGAACCTGGTCGAGAACGCGCTGCACGCGATGCCCGGGACGGGCACGCTGACGGTGAGTGCCGCGGCGGAAGACGGCTTCGTCGCCATCGGCGTCTCGGACACCGGCGGCGGCATGGACCCGGAGGCCCTGGCGCGCGCGTTCGAGCCTTACTTCTCCACCAAGGGAACCGGAACCGGGCTCGGGCTGCCGATCGCCAAGCGGAACGTCGAGTTGAGCGGCGGCACCATCGCCATAGACAGCCCGTCGCGACCGCGGCACCACCGTGACCGTGCGCCTGCCCGCGGCGCCGACGTGAGAACGGGCTATCGCGTGGGCGGGGTCGGGAGGGCGGGCCGGCGGCGCAGCCGCGTCCAGGCCAGGCCTATGAACGCTGACGCGAGGTAGGTGTAGGCGGCCACGAACAGCACTTCTTCCGGCCGCGCCGCCAGGGCGGCCAGCCCGAGGGCGATCAGCAGCAGGCCCGGGTAATTACGGCGCGACTGCAGATCGATCGTCTTGAAGCTGCGGAAGCGGATCGTGCTCACCATCAGCAGCGCCGGCACGATGACCATCGCCAGCACCGCCGCGGCTTCCCACGGGCCGGTGAGCCCCGAGGGAAACGCGAACACGGTGGCGGCGGGCACGCCGGCCGCCGGTGGGCTCGGCATCCCGACGAAATAGCGCTTGTCCTGAGCGCCGCGACTGGATGTTGAAGCGCGCGAGCCGCACGGCGGCCGCGGCGACGAACAGAAAGCCCGCCGCCCACCCGATGCGCCCGAGCGGCTGCAGCCCCCACGCAAACGACAGCACCGCCGGCGCCACCCCAAACGACACGACGTCGGCCAGCGAGTCGAACTCGAGGCCGAAGGCGCTCGTGGTGCCGGTCATCCGCGCGATGCGGCCGTCGAGCATGTCGAGCACGATGGCGACGCCGATGAACGCCGCGGCGGTGTGGAACTCGCCGTGCATCGCGTGGACGATGCAGGCGTAGCCGCAGAACAGGTTCGCCATCGTGAACGCGCTCGGCAGCAGGTAGGCGCCACGGCGGGCGCCACGGTCCGTCGAGGCGGCCGTCCGCAGCGGGCGCAGGACCGAGAAACGCGGCGCGGGACTTGAGAGGCTCGTTCATGGCCGGGGCCCTCCAGACGGTGCGGGCGGGCAGCTCCGCGATGACGGTGACGGCGGCGGTGACGCGATCGCCGACCTTCACGCGGATCGTGCTGCCCGCGGAAGAAACACGTCCATCCGCGATCCGAACTTCATGACGCCGAAGCGCGCCCCCGGCGCTCACCACGTCGCCCTCGCGCACGCGGCAGACGATGCGGCGCGCGAGGATGCCGACGATCTGCCGGACGACGATCGGCACACCGCCGTGGTCGAGCGTGATCTCCGTGTGCTCGTTCAGGTCGCCGGCGTCCGGCCGGTACGCCGGCAGGAAGCTCCCGGGATGGTACTTCACCGAGGCCACGCGGCCCGACACCGGCATCCGGTTGACGTGCACGTCCATCGGCGAGAGGAAAATCGTGATCTGGCGCCAGTCGCCGGCCGCGAAGCTCCCGGTCGGCTCGCCCGCCACCATCACCCGGCCATCGGCCGGCGACACCACCTCGCCTGGCGCTGCCGCTACGCTGGCGCTCCGGGTCACGGAAGAAGAACAGAAAAAAGGCCGGAAGCAGCAGGGCGACGATGCCGTATGTGCTTCCGGCCAGCGCGGCCACGAGGGCCGCCACGCCGAGTCCAATTCCTATGAACGGCCAACCGGCCGGGTCGATGCGCATCTGGCGAGGTCCAGCTCAATTGTCCCGTACCCGGCGGCCGCCGGGGCAGCTCCGCCGGCGGGGTGGGCCCCGCCCGTCGGCGTCAGGATGTCGTGGAGTGATGATCGCGCGCCCACTCGAGGACGATTTGTTCCATTCGGTCCTTGAGGGCCAGCTTGCGCTTCTTGAGGGTGATTTCTTCGACTTGCTCGGATTCGGAGAGGTGGTGTCGTTCGTTGAGTTCGTGCAGGCGATCGTCGAGGGCGTGGTGGCGTTCGGCGAGCTCACGGTACTGATCGTGGCTCTGCAGCAGGAAGTGCTTGACCTCCTGCGCTTCCGCGATGTTCATGGTCGTACCCTCCTTTCGGGTGACGAATGACGCGTTCTGCCACGGGCAAAGTAACACAGTTGTCGTGACGGGCTCAATCCCCTGTTCCCGTGAGGGTTCCGGCTTGCACACCGCGCTCGCGCCACAGGATCAGCGCGTCCTCCACGGGGTTCGTGTAGTAGTTCTTCCGCACCGCGGTTACCCGGAACCCGAGCCCTTCATAGAAGTTGCGGGCGGCTACATTCGAGGCGCGCACCTCGAGCGTGGCGCGCGTCGCACCGAGGCGAAGCCCTTCGGTGAGCACGCGCCGCATGAGCCTTGTGCCCAGTCCGCGGCCCCGGTGTTCGGGCAGGATGGCGACGTTGTTGATGTGAATCTCGTCCACCACCAGCCAGAAGGAGCAGAAGCCGGCCACGCGGCACTCCGGCATGCGGACCACGAGGATGTGGCACACCGAGCGGTTCTGCAGTTCCCATTCGTACATCGCCCGCGTCCACGGGTTGGTGAACGACGCGGCCTCCACGGCGAGGATGCCGTCGAGATCCGCCTCGCCCGCATAGGGCTCCACCCGGCAATCGTCGGTGTCAAACGTCGGCCATGCGCGTCTCGGGCGAGCTCGACGTCGGGACGGCGGACGTACAGCGGCTGGATGTCGGCCGCGCCGGGCCGATGTCCCGCGCGCACGCTCGCCAGCGCCATGCTGGCCGATGGTGCCCGCGAGCGCCGGCTCGAGCGTCGCCGGGAGGACCCCGGACGATCCCCATCGCCGCCCGTGATCGCCGCGCGATGCGCGCGCCGACGCCGTCGCCGATGAACAGCGTGCGCGTGCCGCGGCAGGCGCGCGAGCATCGCCACTGCGGACGTTCGACGGCTCGGCGCGCTCGACGACGCGCGCCGTCGTACTAGAGCGCCGCATAGACCTCGCCGCGCCACGCGTCCATCCAGGTGGCGACACGCGCTGGCACCGCCGGGCTCGGCCGCCGCCACGCGCGCCAGCGCGTCGAGCGCCGAGACGCCGACGAGCGGCCGCGCCGCGGCGAGCGCCAGTCCCTGCATCGTCGGCGATACCGACGCGCAGTCCGGTGAACGATCCGGGCCCGTCGCCACCGCGAACACGTCCACGTCGGCGAGCGCGAGGCCGCGCGCGCTCGAGCGCGGCCATCAGGTCCGCCGGCAGGCGCTCCCCGTGCGAGCGCGCCGCGTCGCCCGGCACCTCGGCCAGCACCGTCGTCGCCGCGCACGCACGGCGCAGCTGCCGGTCCGCGTGCTCGTGTCGAGCGCCAGGATCACCATCCGTTTACGCGATAATAGCTCTGGCGAGCCTGCGCCTCGGACCGACGAGCAGGCTCCGCCTCGCCGGCGGCTCGCTTGCGAGCCGCCAAGCCAGCACTGGTTGGTCGGTCCGCCCGGCGGACCGACAGTGTTCATGGCCCGCCCTCCGGGCGGGCGGAGGGGTCCGCCGCACGCCGCTGATGTCCACGACCGCCACCGCCACGCCGGCGATGAGGCAGTATCTCGAAGCCAAGCGCCAGCATCGAGACGCCATCGTCTTCTTCCGGATGGGCGACTTCTACGAGATGTTCTACGAGGACGCGCTCACCGCGTCGCGGGCGCTCGAGCTCACGCTTGACCTCGCGGTCGAAGGACGCCGGCGGCAACGGCATTCCGATGTGCGGCGTCCCGCATCACGCGGCCGACGGCTACGTCGCCAGGCTCGTGCGCAAGGGCTTTCGCGTCGCCGATCTGCGAGCAGGTCGAGGACCCGCGGACGGCCAAGGGCCTGGTCAAGCGCGAGGTCGTCCGCGTCGTCTCGCCGGGCACGCTCACCGACACCGTCGTACCTCGAGGCGCGCGAGCCGTCGTTCATGATGGCCATCGTGCCGGGCCGCCGGCACGCCACCCGGCACCTCGACGACGGCCGCACCGCGCTCGCCACCGCCGCCGACGACCTGGTGGGCGCGGCGCTGGTGGATCTCTCGACCGGCGAGTTCAGCGCCACCGAGTACCGCGGCCCGGCCGGGCCTGCAGGCGCTGGCCGACGAAATCGCGGTCCTGCGCCCGCGCGAGATCGTCGTGCCCGACGACTCCCCGGTGGTCGACGCGCGTGCCCGAGATCGCCCGGCTCTCGCTGCCGGTGACGAAGCTCGACGCCGCCGCGTTCCTGCCCGACGCCGCCACCCGCACGCTGCTGCGCCAGTTGAACGCTCACAGTCTCGACGGCTTCGGGCTCGACGGGCACCAGGCCGCCACGATGGCCGCCGGCGCGCTCGCCCACTATCTGCGCGAGACGCAGAAGGCCGACCTCGCGCATGTCCGCGCGGTCGTCTACCGCACCACCGCCGAGAGCCTCGTCATCGACCCGATCACGCTTGCGGCACCTGGAAGTGGTCACCGGCAGCGAAGGGGGCGTGCACGGGTCGCTGCTCCACGAGCTCGATCGCACGGCCACCGCGATGGGCGCCCGGCTGTTGCGCGGATGGCTGCTCCGTCCCCTGCTCGCGCTCGAGCCGATTCGCGATCGGCTCGACGCGGTCGAGGAGCTCGCCTTTCGCACCCTCGAGCGCGGGCGGCTCCGCGAGGCGCTGACCGCCGTGCTCGACCTCGAGCGGCTGGTCGCGCGCGCGTCGCTCGGCACCGCGGGCCCGCGCGATCTGGTGGCACTGCGCGACTCCTGCGCGGCGATCCCGCGCGTGCGCGCCGAGCTCGACGGCTTTCAGGCGCCGCTCCTTCGCAGCCTCGTCGCCGGACTCGACGACCTGGCAGACCTGCGCGAGCGCATCGGCGCCACGCTCCTCGACGAGCCGCCGGCCCTCGCCCGCGACGGCGGTTTCACCCGCGACGGGTTCGACGCCGCGCTCGACGAGATCCGCGTGATCAGCCGTTCGGGCCGCCAGCTCGATCGCGGAGATGGAGGAACGCCGAGCGCACGCCGCACCGGCATCGCGTCGCTCAAGGTCAAGTTCAACCGCGTCTTCGGCTACTACATCGAAATCTCGAAATCGAACCTGCACCTCGCGCCGCCCGACTACCAGCGCAAGCAGACGATTGCCGGCGGCGAGCGCTTCACCACGCCGGCGCTCAAGGACTACGAAGAGCGCGTGCTCGGCGCCGACGAGCGCATCCTCGCGCGCGAGCTCGAGATCTTCGAGGCGCTTCGCCAGGCGGTGGCCGCCGAGGCGCCGCGCGTGCAGGACACGCGCCCGCCTCCTCGCCACGGTCGACGTGCTGGCCGGTCTCGCCGAGACGGCCACGATCTGCAACTACACCAAGCCGCACGTGCACGACGGCGACGAACTCGTCGCCACCGAGGTGCGGCACCCGGTGGTCGAGCGCCGCACGAGCGAACGCGTTCGTGCCGAACGACGTCGATCTGAACGGCACGTCACGCCAGGTGGTCATCCTCACCGGCCCCAACATGGGCGGCAAGTCCACCTACCTGCGGCAGACGGCGCTGCTGCCGCTGCTGGCGCAGATCGGGTCGTTCGTGCCGGCGCGCGACGCCAAGCTGCCGCTGGTGGACCGCATCTTCGCGCGCGTCGGCGCCTCGGACAACATCGCGCGCGGCCATTCCACGTTCATGGTCGAGATGCAGGAGACGGCGCACATCCTGCACACGGCGACCAGCCGCAGCCTGGTCGTGCTCGACGAGATCGGCCGCGGCACCTCCACCTTCGACGGGCTCAGCATCGCGTGGGCCGTGGCCGAATACCTGGCGAGCCCGGCGCGGCAGGCGCGGCCGAAGACGCTCTTCGCCACGCACTATCACGAGCTCACCGACCTGGCCGACGCGCAGCCCGGCGTCGTCAACGCGCACGTGGCGGCGCGCGAGTGGAAGGACGACATCATCTTCCTGCGCAAGATCATCCCCGGCCGCGCCGACCGCAGCTACGGGATCCAGGTGGCGCGCCTCGCCGGCCTGCCGCCGGTCGGTGATCGCCCGCGCCAAGGAGATCCTCACGGGCTCGAGCACGACGAGCTGTCGCGCGGCGGGCGGCCGACGCTCTCCGGGCCCGCCGCGGCCGGCGTGCGCCAGCTCGGCGCTCTTCTGCCGGCGGCGACGCCGCGGCCGATCCGCGGCTGCACGAAATCCTCAGCCGCCTGCGCGCGCTCGACCCGGATCACACGACGCCGCGGCAGGCGCTCGACGCGCTCGCCGAGCTGCGGCAGCTGGCGGAGGACGCATGACGGCGCGACGTCACGCATGGCCGTGCTGCTGCTGCGCCGCGCTGGCCGGCTGCGGTCCGCGCGCACCGGAGCGCGACCGGAACGTCGTCGTCGTGGCGAGTTCGGACGCCGCCGAACAACCTCGATCCGCGCCAGGCCAACGACGAGACCTCGCAGCGCGTCGGGCAGCTCGTCTTCAGCTCGCTGCATGGACGTCGGCGCCCGACCTGCGGGTGCGTGCCGCACCTGGCGCTCGCGGCTCGACAACCCCGACCCGCTCACCTACGTCGCGCACCTGCGCCGCGGCGTGCAGTTCCACGACGGGCACGAGCTGACCTCGAAGGACGTCGTCTACACCTACGCGGCCTTCCTCGATCCCGGCCTTCATCTCGCCGTTCAAGGGCGCGTTCCGCGTGCTGGCAGTCGGTCCGCGCGCTCGACGACTACACCGTGGAGTTCAAGCTCAAGGAGCCGTTTGCCGCCTTCCCGGCGCAGCTCGGGCGTGCCGCCGATCGTGCCGGCCGGCTCGGGCGACGCGATGCGCACGTTTCCCGATCGGCACCGGCCCGTACCGGTTCGTCAGCTACGCGCAGGACGACAGCGTGACGCTGTCGGCGTTCGAGGGCTACTGGGACGGGCTGCCGAACAACGCCGGCATCGTGCTCAAGGTCGTGCCCGACGACACGATGCGCGGGCTCGAGCTGCGCAAGGGCATCGGTGGACATCGTGGTCAACGACCTGCCGCCCGACATGGTGCACCAGCTCGAGACGCGGCGACCGCTTCGCGGTGCAGCGCGATCCCGGCCTCGACTTCTCCTACATCGGCGTCAACATGCGCGACCCGGTGCTCAAGGACAAGCGGGTGCGCCACGCCATCGGCTACGCCATCAACCGCGACGCGATCGTCACCTACCTGCGCCGCGGCCTCGCCCGCCCGGCCATCGGGCTCGTGCCGCCGCAGGCCTGGGCCTTCGAGCCGGACGTCCACACCTTCACCTACGACCCCGCGCGGGCCAAGGCGCTGCTCGACGAGGCCGGCTACCGCGACCCCGACGGCGACGGGCCGCTGCCGCGGCTGCGCCTGTCGCTCAAGATTTCGACCAACGAGGAAACGCGGCTGCAGTCCACGGTGATCCAGCAGGACCTGCGGCGCGTGGGCATCGACCTCGACGTCCGGTCGTACGAGTTCGCCACGCTTCTACGCCGACGTGCTCAAGGGCGACTTCCAGATCTTCTCGCTGCAGTGGGTCGGCGGCGCGCTGGCCGACCCCGACATCCTGCGGCGCGTCTTCCACTCGCAGCAGGTGCCGCCGGCCGGCTTCAACCGCGGCTACTACAGCAACCCCGAGGTCGATCGGCTGATCGACGCGGCGTCGCGCGCGCTCACCGACGAGGAACGGCGCGCGCAACTACGCCGCAGGCGCAGCGGCTCATCGCCGAGGACGCGCCCTACATTCCGATCTGGAACCGGGTGAACGTGATCCTGGCGCAGCCCGGGTTACGCCGGCCTGCACCTGCCGCCGACGGGCGACTTCCAGGCGCTCAAGGACGTGCGCTGGGCACCGCCCGGCGCGGTGCCCTCGGACGCGCCATCCTCAGCGCCGCCGGCTACGACGTCGCCGCGCTGAGCGTCTCGAGCCCGGCGCGCGCTTCCTGCACGTACGGCGAGTCGGGGTGCTGGTCGACGATCTGGGTGAAGGTCTGCTTCGCCTCGGCGGTGTTGCCCTTGGTCACGTAGGCCCGCGCCAGCTCGATCAGGATCGCGTCGACCGGCAGTTCGGACGCAGTCCTGCGTCACCATCGTCTTCCACGTGGCGATGGCGGCGTCGAGCTGCCCGCTCTTGCGCCTGCGCGTCCGCCTTGCCGAGCCGCGCCATCCGCCCGTAGAGCGAGTTGGCGCCGGCGCGCTTCGTCACGTCGTCGAAGGCCGTGATCGCTTCGTCGTGCCGCCCGAGCGCGGCGAGCGCGCCGGCCATGTGGTAGCGCGCCGTGATCCCGGCCGGCTGATCGGGATACGCGTCGGCCGCCGCCTTCAGTTTCGGCAGCGCCGCGTTCAGCTTGGCGGCCTCGGTGGAGAACGTGCCGGTGGCGCTGAACTGCGCCGCGGCCGGCGCGTCGCCTGGCTGCGCCGGCGGCCGACGCGGGCACGACCCGCGCGTCGAGGGCCACCAGCGCCTCGGCCAGCAGCTCCTGCCCGCGCGACTGCGATCGCTGCCGCACGACCATGAAGCCGCCCGCGAGCGCCGCGACGACGAGGACGCCGACCACGGTCAGGCCAATCGTCCTGGCGCGCGGGCCGACGAATTCCTGCGCCCCGTGCAGGGCCTTCGCGAGCTCGTTGTCCTTCAGATGGTGCCGTTCGTCGTGCTTCATGATCTGCCTTGCGCTGTCCTGTACGCCGCTCGCCCCGTGCGACGCGCGCCCGGTGGCGTCCCCGGGCAGATTCGAACTGCCGGCCTCGCGCTTAGGAGGCGCGCGCTCTATCCATCTGAGCTACGGGGACGTTCGCCCTATTCTAGCGTTTCGCCCCGACAGCGCCCGATGCCGCAGCCCTCGCTCAATACTGCAGGACCGAGTGGACGCTGTGGCCCGCGAGCTTGGCGCGGCCCGACAGGAACCCCAGCTCGATCAGGAACACCAGGCCGACGAGTTCCGCCCCCAGGTCGCCCACCAGCTTCGCGGCCGCGGCCGCCGTGCCGCCGGTGGCCAGCACGTCGTCCACGATCAGCATGCGCTGCCCCTTGCCGATGGCGTCGAGATGGATTTCGAGGGCGTCGGTGCCGTATTCGAGCGCATAGGCTCTCGGATCGCGCCCGCCGGCAGCTTCCCCGGCTTGCGGATCGGGACGAAGCCGGCGCCGAGCCGCTCGGCGACCGCGGCGCCGAGGATGAACCCGCGGCTCTCGATGCCGACGACGACCTCGATGCCCTGGTTCGCGATACGGCGCCGCGAGCGCATCGACCGTCGCCTTGAAGCCATCGGGCTCGCCGCAGCAGCGTGGTGATGTCGTAGAAGAGGATGCCGGGCTTGGGAAAGTCGGGAACGTGTCGAATGTGCGCTTTGAGATCCATGTGTATCCGTGCGCGCTGGCGCGCCGCGGGGCCTCAGCCCCGGACCGAAAACCCGTGATGCGCGCCCGAGGGCGGCTCCGTGATCGTCCACCGCCACGTCGGCCACCCGCGCGCCGCCCGGCCCCTGCCGCAGCGCGCGCTCGACGCGCGTACCGCCTCGTCCTCGCCTTCCACCAGCGCCTCGACCCGCCCGTCCGGCAGGTTCCGCACCCAGCCGCTCACGCCCTCCGCGGTCCGCCGCGGCCTTGGCGAAGTAGCGGTAGCCGACGCCCTGCACGCGGCCGCTGATCAGAAAGTGCCGAGCCACACGCATCGCATCGAGACCGCCGTCGACGTCTGGCGAACGGCTCCCTACCGGATGAAGGTGAACTTGGCCTGAGCCGAGGTGCCGCTGCTGAACGGCCAGAGGATCGAGCCGTTGCTCGGCCGGGCCGTGGCGCGGACGGTGACGTAGTACTCGCGGTTGGCCTCGAGCACCGACGTGCGGAAGAGCGGCAGGCGCTGCAGCACGGTGAGCCAGAGCCGCACGGCGCGCTCGTCTTCCGCCACCCGGGTATCCACGACGTGGCCGTCGATCGAGCGGGTCAGCGCGTAGCGCCGCGTCAGGTTGTCGTATTCGACGCTGCTCGTGGCGGTCGAGGTCGCCATGGTGCGATCCACCCAGCCCGGCACGTCGAGGCGCAGTTCGGTCGCGTAGGTGAAGGTGGTCTTGAGGCCGCTCTGGATGGCCGCCCGGACCTCGTCGGTGAAGCCGTCGTTCAGCGTGAACGACACGAGCACCGAATCGTCGCGCACGAGCGGGACGACCCGAAGGCCTTCGGACGTCTGGGCCGCCGCCGGGGCCGCCGCGAACACGAGCAACGCCAGCAGCGCGAGCCGCCGGGGCAGCCCGCCGGCACCTCGCCGGCCGCAAGCAGACAGCCGCCTGCCAGCCGGACCGATCAAGGGTGCCAGGGTGTGTAACTACGTGTCTCATTTCCGAACGTCGTCGAAACTGTAGCACACCTTCCGCCAGCAATCCGGGCCCAAATGTTATGATCCACCCCGACTACTCCGGTCGCCGGACTTCGTGCGCAGGGCAAGATCCGTCATCGTCGTGCTCGCAACAGTCGCCGCCTCGGCGGTCGTGCCGGTGTCCGCGCAGACGCTCACCTACGCGCTGTTCGAGCGCTACCTCGAGTCCTACCGCGAGCAGTACCGAGATCCCCGCCGTGTCGGTCGCCATCATCCAGCGCGGCGCACTCGTCTGGGAAGCAGGGCTGGGGAAGCAGGACGTCGAAGCCAACATCGACGCCAGCGCCGACACGCCGTACTACATTGGAGCGCTCTCCCAGATCTTCGGCTCCACGCTGCTGCTGCAGAAGTGCCTGGATCAGGACACGTTGGAGCTGAGCGATCGGATCACGCGGTGGGTGCCCTACCCCGATGCCGAGGCGACCGTCCGTCAATTGCTCAGTCATCAGAATGCGTCGGGCGCATACGCTTACGACCCCATCCGTTTCAGCGGACTCACGCGCGTCATCGAACAGTGCGCAGACCTCTCCTATCGTCATGTGCTCGCCGGCGAAATTTTCGATCGCCTGTCGATGACGCGGTCCGTACCCGGCCGACAGCTCGAGGGTATGGCCCTGCCAGGGCGCGCGACGTTCCCCGCGGATAAGCTCGCCCACTACAACAGCGTCATCGGGCAGATGGCGCGCAGTTACCGCCTCGATCGCGGCCGCCCGGTCCGGTCCTCGGTGCCCGCGGCCGCCGCCGACGCCGCGACCGGCGCAATCACCACCGTCCGCGATCTGTGGCGCTTCGACAACGCGCTGCGCGACCATGTGCTGCTGAGGCCGTCGACGCTGACCGAGGCATGGACGCAAACGAAGGGCCCCGGCTCACCGCTGCAAACCGGGTTGGGCTGGTTCGTGCAGAACTACAACGGCGAACCGCTCGTATGGCAGTTCGACTTCACGAGGGACGCCGCCTCCTCGATGGTGGTGAAGCTGCCCAACCGCGACATCACGTTCATCATCCTCGCCAACAGCGACGGCGTCGCGCGCTCCGTTCGGGCTCGCCGCCGGCGACGCCACCGCGTCGCCCTTCGTGCGGCTGTTCCTGCGCTTCTTCGCCGTTTGATGTGACGCGCCTGCTCCGTGCCGCCATCCTGGTCTGCGCCGGCCTTGCCGGGTCCAGCGCCAGGGCCGGCGCCGACATCCTCGTCACGCCGTTCGTCGGCAAGACGTTCGGCGCGGAGACCGCGCTTCTGACCGCCGAGCGGTTGGACACCCAGAAGTGGATCGTGGGCGGTGCCGCGGGATGGCTCGGCGCGGGCATCTTCGGGGCGGAACTCGATTTCGGGTATGTGCCGCGGTTCTTCGAGTCGGGCCAGCTGCTCGTCCGGCCCGGGAGCAATGCGATCACGTTCACCGGCAACGTCATTGCCTCGCTCCCGCTCAGCGTCACGCGCGATTCGCTGCGCCCCTACTTCACGGCCGGAGTCGGCGTCCTCCATACGGGCGGCGACGATCTGGCCAACACCACTGACATCGACCGCAATCTCCTCGCGGTCTCGGTGGGCGGCGGTGCCATCGGGTTCGTCAACGCCCGCGCCGGGGTCCGGTTCGACATCCGGCGCATCCGCAGCACCAGCACCGCAGTGGACACGACAGGAGAAAGCGAGCCACGGCTGAGCTTCTGGCGCGCCACCATCGGCGTGGCACTGCGGTACTGACGCCGTCCCGATTTGGCCGGAGCCTTGCACTACGGGGTGTCATGACCAGCCGTAGCAGCTCCGCTTACCTCTCGCGCGCAGCCGTCGCGCTCGTCTGTGTGGTCGCGCTGTCCGACATCACCACGGTCCAGACGCGAATCACGCCCGACAAGAACCGCTATACGCCCGCGCAGGACGTGCAACTTGGGCAGGAAGCGGCGGCCCAGGTCCGCAAGGAGATGCCGCTCGTCCGTGACGGCGCCGTGGACGAGTGGGTGCAGTCCGTCGGGCGGCGGCTCGTCCGGGCCATTCCAGCCCGAGTACCAGCACAAGGAGTTCAACTACACGTTCGAGGTGGTCAACCAGAAAGAGATCAACGCCTTCGCGTTGCCCGGCGGGCCGATGTTCCTCAACCGCGGCATGATCGAGGCGGCCAAGTCGGAAGCCGAGGTCGCCGGCGTGATGGGCCACGAGATCGCCCACGTCGCGCTGCGGCACGGCACGGCACAGGCCACCAAGGGGCAGAAATTCCAGCTCGGCGCGCTCCTCGGACAGGTGGCCGGCGCAGTGGTCGGCGGCACCGCCGGCGCGGTGATTGCGCAGGGCTCGCAGTTCGGCCTCGGCACCTACTTCCTGAAGTACGGACGCGAGTACGAGCGGCAGGCGGATCTGCTCGGCGCGCAGATCCTCGCGCGCGCCGGCTACGACCCGCGCCAGATGGCCAACATGTTCAAGACCATCGAGGCGCAGGGCGGCCGCAGCGGCCCCGAGTGGATGAGCAGCCACCCGAATCCCGGCAACCGCTACGACGCGATCAACCGGGAAGCCGCGATGCTGCGCGTCGATCCGCGGCCCGACACCGGCGAGTTCCAGAACGCGCAGGTCGCGCCTGACGTCGATGTCGCCGGCGCCGACCGCTGAGCAGATCGCGCGCACCAAGAGCAGCGGCGGCGCCGCGCGCGCACCGGCGCGCGCGGTCCGCGTCGAGCCGCCCTCGGACCGGCAGCGCACCTATCGGCCCGGCGACTTCCTGCAGGTCACGGTGCCGGCGAACTGGGCGCAGATCAACAGCGGCGAGGGCGGCGTGACCTACGCGCCCGATGGCGGCTACCTCGAGTCGAACGGGCGCAGCGCCTTCACGCACGGCGTGCAGTTCGGCGTGGCGCAGGGCGCCAGCGGCAACCTGCAGCGCGATACCGAGCAGCTGCTGCAGAGCTTCGCGCGCAACAACCCGAACCTCCGCGCCCGCGGGTCGCGGCGCGAGTCGGTGGGCGGACGCACGGGGCTCACGACGGTCCTGTCGAACACGTCGGACGTGAACGGCCGCCCGGAGCTGGTCGCGGTGTCCACGGCGCAGCTGCGCAACGGCAACATGCTCTTCCTGATTGCGGTGGCGCCAGAGGATGAAGCCGACGACTACGAGGCGGCCTTCCGCCGCGTGCGGCAGAGCCTGCAGATCAACGGATCGGCTAGTCGCGACGGGTCGTCAGAAGCTCACGTAAGGCCAGGCTTGGCCGAGCCCTGAGCCGGCCTGCAGGCGGCCCTTACTTGTGAACGGCGGGATCGTAGTGCTCGAGGGCCTTGGCTTCGGCTTCGAGCGCGCGTTCGGCCACTTCGCCGAGCGGCGGCACCTCGGTCGGGCCCTGGAGCCGCGCGTACACCAGGGCCACGACGAAGATCACCCCAATCAGGCCGAGCGAGAACCACTGCGGGATCTCGAAGTGGACGAGCCCGGCCTGATGCAAGTATTCCCAGCACAACTTGAATCCGACCCAGGCGATGATGATGAACGCGCCGTCCACGAGCGCCGGATAGCGCTGGACGAGCGTCAGCAACTGACCCACGACCAGCCGCATCGCCACGATGCCGAGAATGCCGCCGGTCACCACCACCCAGAGCTTGGGCGACATCGCCACGGCGACCAGGATGGAGTCGATCGAGAACGCCAGGTTGATCAGCTCCACCCGGACCACCGTGGCCCAGAACGGCGACAGCCCCAGCATGGCCTTCGCCGCCGGCACCTGCCGCCGATCGTCGGTCCCCTCGCCGCCTCGGAAGTGTGTGTAGGTCAGGTACAGCAGATAGAGCCCGCCCACCAGCCGGATCCAGCCGACCTGGATCAGCGACGAGGCCAGCAGCGTCGCGATGACCCGGAAGACGAAGCCGCCGATCAGGCCGTAGCGCAGCGCCGCGCGGTGGTTGCGCGCTTGGAAGACCCAGCACCATGATCGCCATCACCAGCGCGTTGTCGGCGCTGAGCAGCCCTTCGAGCGCCACGAGGAGCGCGATGGTGACGAGATCTCCCGACTGAAGGTCCAATCTCTTCGATTGTACCGTCGACCCGGCGCGGCCGAGAAGACCGATCTGCGCTGCGCCGCGCCGGCCCGCGCCGCGCCGGCTGAGTTGACACGACATGTATCAATGCTTACACTCGAATCGTGTCAATTATCTGCGCCGTGACGAGTCAGGTGTGAAGATGGCCGGGGATCACGACCTCGTCTTCATCAGCATGGCGGCCGAGATGCTCGGCATGCATCCGCAGACGCTGCGCAAGTACGAGCGGCTCGGGCTGGTGCAGCCGTCGCGAACGATCGGCAGCATGCGGCTCTACACGCCGGAGGAGCTGGACCGGCTGCGCACGATCAAGCACTTCGTCGACGAGCTCGGGATCAATCTGGCCGGCGTGCAGCGGCTGCTGCTCGTCGCCGAAACCGTGCGGCGCATCCGGCCGCTGCTCGACGAGAGCGCGCTGGCCACCGAGGCCGGGCGCCGCCGCCTGCTCCAGGAGATGCGGCGCCTGGGCGACTCCGTGGGGCTGTGATGGAGTTCAAGGACTACTACGCGACGCTCGGCGTCACCAAGTCGGCCTCCGAGAAGGAGATCAAGCAGGCGTATCGCAAGCTGGCGCGGAAATTCCATCCCGACGTCAACCCGGGCGACAAGGCCGCCGAGGCGCGATTCAAGGACATCAACGAGGCCTACGAGGTGCTCGGCGATCCGGCCAAGCGCACGAAGTACGACGAGCTGGGCGCGAACTGGCGCCAGTACGAACAGGCCGGCGCGGGCGGCGCCAACCCGTTCGCGGGCGGGTGGAACGTCAACACGGGCGGCGGGCAGGGCGGGTTCCGGACGATGACGCAGGAGGAGATGGAAGATCTCTTCGGCGACTCGACGCCGTTTTCCGACTTCTTCACCACATTCTTCGGCGGCAGCGGCGCGTCGGCCGGTGGCCGTCAGGGCCGGAGCGGGCGGACGCGGGCACGCGGCGGGCGCGACATCGAGCACGAGCTCGATCTGACGCTCGACGAGGCGTATCACGGCACCACCAAGCGCCTCGCGCTCAGTCACGGCGGGCCGTCGCGGACGGTGGACGTGCGGATTCCGGCCGGCGTCGGCGACGGATCGCGCGTGCGCGTGCCCGGTGAGGGTGAACCCGGCGCCGGCGGCGGACCGGCCGGCGATCTCTACCTGCGGCTGCGGATGGCCCCGCACCCGACGTTCGAGCGGAAGGGCCAGGACCTGCACACCACCGTGGCGGCGCCGGTGCCGACCGCGGTGCTCGGCGGCGAGGTCGAGGTGCCGACGATGTCGGGCAAGAGCGTACGCCTGAAGATTCCGCCCTTCACGCAGAACGGGCAGGTGTTCCGGCTGAAGGGCTACGGGATGCCGGCGCGGGGATCGCACCCGCAGGGCGACCTCTATGCGCGGGTGGAAGCTGCAGGTACCCACCGCGCTCACCCCGGAGGAGCGCGAGCACTACACCGCGCTCGCCAAACTGCAGAGGGGCGGCGCCACGGCCAACAGCGCTGCGTGAACACCATGAACATGAACCAGATGACCGAGAAGGCCCAGGAAGCGATCGTCGCCGCGCAGTCCCTCGCCGGCGAGATGAGCCACTCCGAGATCACGCCCGAGCACCTGCTGGTGACGCTCGTCGAGCAGCAGGGCGGCATCGTGCCCTCGCTCCTGCGCAAGATGAACCTCGACCCGGCGCGCGCCTCGAAGGACGCGCGCGGCCTGCTGGCCGCCATCCCGCAGGTCCGCGGCGGCGATCTGCGCCTGTCGCCCCGCATGCAGCTGGTGTTCGAGGCCGCGCAGGCCGAGGCCAAGCGGCTGCAGGACGACTTCGTCAGCACCGAGCACCTCTTCGTGGCCCTCGCCACCGAGGCCGGACGGTCGCCGGCGGCGCAGTACCTCCAGCGCCAGGGCATCACCAAGGATGCGCTGTATGCGGCGCTCACCCAGGTGCGCGGCAGCCAGCGGGTCACGTCGCAGAACCCCGAGTCCACCTACGAGGCCCTCACCCGCTACGGCCGCGACCTCACCGAGCTGGCGGAGAAGGGCAAGCTGGATCCCGTGATCGGCCGCGACGAAGAGGTGCGCCGCGTGATCCAGGTCCTGTCGCGCCGCACCAAGAACAATCCGGTCCTCATCGGCGAGCCGGGCGTCGGCAAGACCGCCATCGTCGAAGGCCTGGCGCAGCGCATCGTCCGCGGCGACGTGCCCGAGGGGCTGAAGCACAAGCGGATCTTCGGCCTCGACATGGGCGCGCTCGTCGCCGGCGCGAAGTATCGCGGCGAGTTCGAGGAGCGGCTCAAGGCCGTGCTCAAGGAAATCACGGAATCGCAGGGCGCGATCGTGCTGTTCATCGACGAGCTGCACACCGTCGTCGGCGCCGGCGCCAGCGAAGGCGCCATGGACGCGTCGCAGATGCTCAAGCCGATGCTGGCCCGCGGCGAGCTGCACACGATCGGCGCGACGACGCTCGACGAGTACCGCAAGCACATCGAGAAGGACGCGGCGCTCGAGCGGCGCTTCCAGCCGGTGATGGTCGGCGAGCCGTCGGTCGAGGACACCATTTCCATCCTCCGCGGCCTGCGCGAGCGCTACGAGATCCATCACAAGGTCCGCTTCAAGGACTCGGCCCTGGTGGCGGCCGCGGTGCTCTCCCACCGCTACATCGCCGACCGCTTCCTCCCCGACAAGGCCATCGACCTCGTCGACGAGGCGGCGTCGAAGCTGCGCATGGAGATCGACTCGATGCCGGCCGAGCTCGACGAGGTGCGCCGGCGCGTCATGCAGCTCGAGATCGAGCGCGAGGCGCTGCGCAAGGAAACCGACCGGGCGTCGAAGGAACGGCTGGCCCGGCTCGAGAAGGAGCTCGCGGACCTGAAGGAAGAGGAAACGCGGCTGCAGGTCCAGTGGCAGCAGGAGAAGGACGAGATCAGCGGCAGCTCGAGCATCAAGGAGCAGCTCGAACAGGCGCGCCTCGAGCTCGACACCGCCGTGCGCAACGGCGACTACGGCAAGGCCTCGGAGCTGCAGTACGGGCGGATTCCCGAGCTCGAGCGGCGGCTGGCGCAGCAGGACGGCGACGGCCAGCCCAAGGGCCCGCGGATGCTGAAGGAGGAAGTGGACGAAGAGGACATCGCCGAGGTCGTCGGCAAGTGGACCGGCATTCCGGTGAGCCGCCTCATGGAAGGCGAGGTGCAGAAGCTGATTCAGATGGAGTCGCGCCTGCACGAGCGCGTCGTCGGCCAGGACGAGGCCATCACCGCGGTCGCCAACGCGATTCGCCGCGCGCGCGCCGGGCTGCAGGACCCGAACCGGCCGCTCGGGAGCTTCATCTTCCTGGGGCCGACCGGCGTCGGCAAGACCGAGCTGGCGCGGGCGCTGGCCGAGTTCCTGTTCGACGACGAGCACGCGATGATCCGCATCGACATGTCCGAATACCAGGAGAAGCACACCGTGTCGCGCATGATCGGCGCGCCTCCCGGCTACGTCGGCTACGACGAGGCCGGGCAGCTCACCGAAGCGGTCCGGCGGCGTCCCTACGCCGTGGTGCTCTTCGACGAGGTCGAGAAAGCGCACCCCGAAGTGCTGAACGTGCTGCTGCAGCTGCTCGACGACGGGCGGCTGACCGACGGCAAGGGGCGCACGATCGACTTCAAGAACGCGGTCGTGATCATGACGTCGAACCTCGGCAGCCAGTTCATCGCCGAGCACTCGGGCGACCCGAGCGAGGGCATCCGCCGCCAGGTCACCGAGGCGCTGCGCCAGCATTTCCGGCCGGAGTTCCTCAACCGGATCGACGAGATCGTCTTCTTCCACGCGCTCGGCCTCGAGCACATGAAGAAGATCATCGACATCCAGATCGCCGGGCTGATGAAGCGGCTGGCCGAGCGGAAGATCGCCGTCGAGCTCACCGAGGCCGCGAAGAGCCTGGTGGTGACCGAAGGCTACGACCCGATGTACGGGGCGCGGCCGCTGAAGCGCACCCTGCAGCGGCGCATCCTCGACCCGCTGGCGATGAAGGTGCTCGAAGGCGAGTTCCGCGAAGGCGACCGCGTCGTCGTCGATGCGGTCGGCGCCGAGCTGAAGTTCGACAAGGCGCGATTCGAACGTGGCCGCGGGCCGCTAGACGCCGCCCCATCAATCGGTCACGCAGCCCTCGGACGCCGAGCGCACCAATCGCACGTACTTGCCGAGCACGCCGCTGGTGGCCTTGGGCGCCGGCGGCGTCCACGCGGCCTTGCGCCGCGCCATCTCGGCGTCGTCGATGCCGACGCTGAGCTCGCAGGCGTTGGCGTCGATCGTGATCCGATCGCCGTCGCGGACGAACGCGATGGGTCCACCGTCCTGCGCCTCGGGCGTGATGTGGCCGATGATGAAGCCGTGCGAGCCGCCCGAGAAGCGGCCGTCGGTGAGGAGCGCGACGTCCTTGCCCAGCCCCGCGCCCATGATGGCGGAGGTCGGCGTCAGCATCTCGGGCATGCCGGGCCCGCCCTTCGGCCCTTCGTAGCGGATCACCACCACGGCGCCCTTGGCGATCTCGCCCTTCTCGAGCCCGTGGAGCATGTCCTCCTCGGAATCGAACACCTTGGCGACACCGGTGAACTGCTCCCCTTCCTTGCCGGTGATCTTGGCCACCGCGCCGTCGGGCGCCAGGTTGCCGCGCAGAATGCGGATGTGCCCGCGCGGCAGGATCGGCGCCTCGACCGTCTGCACGATCACCTGGCCCGGTTTCAGGTCGGGCAGGTCCTGCAGGTTCTCGGCCAGCGTCCGGCCCGTCACCGTCATCGCGTCGCCGTGCAGGAAGCCCTTCGCCAGCAGGTATTTCATCAACGCCGGCGTGCCGCCGATGTTGTGCAGGTCCTCCTGCACGTAGCGTCCGCTCGGCTTGAGATCGGCGAGCAGCGGCACGCGGTCGCTCTCCTTCTGGAAGTCCTCGAGCACGAGCGGCACCTTCGCGGTGCGCGCGATCGCCAGCAGGTGCAGCACGGCGTTGGTCGATCCGCCCACGGCCATGATCAGCGTCATGGCGTTCCGGAACGCCTTGGGCGTGAGAATGTCGAGCGGCTTGAGATCCTTCTCGAGCAGGAGCCGCACGGCCGCGCCGGCGCGACGGCACTCGTCGGCCTTGCCGTCGCTCTCCGCCGGCAGCGACGAGCTGTACGGCAGCGACAGCCCGAGCGCCTCGATGGCCACCGCCATGGTGTTGGCCGTGTACATGCCGCCACAGGCGCCGGCCCCGGGGCACGAGTGCTGGACGATGTCGAGCCGCTGCTCGTCGGTGATGACGCCGGCGAGGAACTCCCCGTACGACTGGAACGCCGAGATGATGTCGCGCACCTGGCCCTGGGCGTGACCCGGCTTGATGGTGCCGCCGTAGACCATCAGCGACGGCCGGTTGAGCCGCGCCATGGCCATCACGCTGCCCGGCATGTTCTTGTCGCAGCCGGGTACGGCGACGAGCGCGTCGTACCACTGCGCGCCCATCACCGTCTCGATCGAGTCGGCGATGAGGTCGCGCGAGGGCAGCGAATAGCTCATCCCCGGAGTGCCCATCGAGATCGCGTCGCTCACGCCGATGGTGTTGAACCGCATCCCCACGAGGCCCGCGGCTTCGACGCCGGCCTTCACGTCGACGGCGAGCCGATCGAGGTGCATGTTGCAGGGGTTGCCCTCGTACCACATGCTGCAGATACCCACCTGGGCCTTCTGCATGTCGGCCTGCGTCAGCCCGACGCCGTAGAGCATGGCCTGCGAGGCCCCCTGGCTGCGGGGTTGGGTGATGTGCGACGAGTATTTGTTCATGGCAAGTGGTGGGCCGGCTGAAGCCGGCCCCTACAGGCGGCCCCTACACGGTGGACGGCTGCGGCAGCTGCACCGGGTCGAGAAACGGCATCATGCCGCGCAGGCGCGCCCCGACGACCTCGATCGGATGGGTCACGTCCTTGTCGCGCAGCGCCTTGTAGTTCGGCATGCCCTGCTCGTTCTCCGCAATCCACTTCTTGGCGAACTCGCCGCTCTGGATCTCGGTGAGCAGCTGCTTCATCACCTTCTTGGTCTCGGCGGTGATGAGGCGCGGGCCGGCCTGGTAGTCGCCCCACTCGGCGGTGTCGCTGATCGAGTGGCGCATGTAGTTCAGGCCGCCGCGGTACATCAGGTCCACGATCAGCTTCAGCTCGTGCATGCACTCGAAGTAGGCGACCTCGGGCTGGTAGCCGGCTTCGACGAGCGTCTCGAACCCGGCCTTCACCAGCGCGCTCGTGCCGCCGCACAGCACCGCCTGCTCGCCGAACAGGTCGGTCTCGGTTTCCTCGGAGAACGTCGTCTCGATCACGCCGGCGCGCGTGCAGCCGATGCCGCGGGCGTACGCCAGCGCCGTGGCCCGGCCCTGCCCGGTGGCGTCCTGGTGCACGGCCAGCAGCCCCGGCGTGCCGCCGCCCTCCTTGAACACCTCGCGCACGCGGTGGCCCGGCGCCTTGGGCGCGATCATCGTCACGTCGACGTCCTGCGGCGGCACGATGCAGTTGAAGCGGATGTTGAAGCCGTGGGCGAACATCAGCATCTTGCCCGCGCGTCAGGCCCGGCTTGATCTCGTTCTCGTACACCTTGGCCTGGCGGGTGTCGGGGATGAGGATCATGATGACGTCGGCCCACGTGGCCGCCTCGGCCACGCTCAGCACCTTCAGCCCGTCGGTGCGAGCCTTCTCGACCGACTTGCTCGACGAGGGAAGGCCGACGACGACTTCGACGCCGCTGTCCTGCAGGTTGAGGGCATGCGCATGCCCCTGCGATCCGTACCCGATCACGGCCACCTTGCGCCGCCGGATCAACTCGATGTCGGCATCCTTGTCGTAGAACATCGTCGCCATAACTCTCCTGTCAACGCAGCTGTGCAGCGAATCAGCCGGCGCGCTCGAACGCGAAGCCGTTCGCTGATCGCCCGCACGAAGTGCGGGCAAGAGAAACAGATTGCACAATACTCGTAGCGAAGCTACGAGTATTGTGCGGCCGAGAGCGCCGTGTCACCACGGCGCATCGCCACCTGCCCGGTCCGCACCATCTCGACGATGCCGAGCGGCTCGAGCCGGCTGATCACGGCGTCCACGTGCGGCGGCTCGCCGGTGATCTCGAGGGTCATCGTCTGGTCGCCGGTATCGACGATGTGCGCCCGCGTCTCGTCCACCACCCGCAGCAGCTGCGCGCGATCGTGGCCGGCCACGGCGACCTTGACGAGCGCCAGATCGCGGGTGACCGCCGGCACGCTGCCGAGGTCCTCGACCTGCAGCACGTTGACGAGCTTGTAGAGATACGCGGTGACGCGTTCGGCGCTGGTCTGGTCGCTGTCGAGCACGATGGTCATGCGCGACACGCCGGGTTCGGCCGTGCGGCCGACCGTGAGCGACTCGATGTTGAACGCGCGGCGGCGGAAGACGAGCGCCACCCGGTTCAGCACGCCAGGTTTGTCTTCGACGAGCGCGACGAGTGTGTGATGCATATCAAGCGTTCTTGCGTGAGCCTTGAGACTGGCGGCCCGCTGCGCGGGCCGCTGGCTCTATCTGGCAAACCGGCTTAACGCCGGTTCGCGACTCAGATCGGATCGGCAGCCGTTTCCACCAGCGCGCTCTGCTCGGGGCGGCGGATCATCGCGTCGAGGTCGGCGCCAGCCGGCACCATCGGGTAGACGCTGTCTTCCTGCTCGACGCGGAAGTCCATCACCACCGTGCCCTCGTCCTGCCGCGCCTGCTCGACCGCGTCGAGCACCTCGCTGCGCTTCTCCACCCGCAGGCCGAGCAGGCCGTGCGCCTCGGCCAGCTTCACGAAGTCGGGGCTGCGGAGCGGCGTGGCGGCGTAGCGCCGATCGTAGAAGAACTCCTGCCACTGCCGCACCATCCCGAGGTAGCCGTTGTTGATGATGGCGACGTTGACCTTCACGCCTTCCTGGGCCGCGGTGGTGAGCTCGGCCTGGGTCATCTGGAAGCCGCCGTCGCCGACGATCGCCCACACCTCGGCGTCGGGCCGCGCCATCTTGGCGCCGATCGCCGCCGGCAGGCCGAAGCCCATCGTGCCAAGGCCGCCCGAGGTGATGAGCGTGCGCGGCGCCTCGTGCTTGTAGTACTGCGCCTCCCACATCTGGTGCTGGCCGACGTCGGTCGCGATGATCGCGTTGCCGTCGGTGATGCGCCAGATGTCGTTGATCACGTGCGGCGCGTACAGGTGGCCGTTGTCGGGCAGCGTCTGGATGTCGCGCACGGCCGCATTGCCCTTCATCGAGCCGATGTACTTGAGCCACGGCTCGTGGTCGTGCTTGCCGACCACGTCGAGCAGATCCTTGAGCGCCTCGCGCAGGTCGGCGCAGATGGCCGCGTCGGCGCGGACGTTCTTGTTGATCTCCGACGGGTCGATGTCGATGTGGATCTTCTTGGCGTTGACGGCGTAGGTCTTGAGGTTGCCGGTGACGCGGTCGTCGAAGCGCATGCCGAAGGCCAGCAGCAGGTCGGCCTCCTGGATGGCATGGTTCACCCACGCCTCGCCGTGCATGCCCATCATCCCGATGTTGAGCGGATGGCTGGCCGGGAAGCCGCCGAGGCCGAGCAGCGTCATCGCCACCGGCGCGTTGATCTGCTCGGCGAACGCCCTCACCTCGCGCATCGCGCCGCTCTGCAGGATGCCCTGCCCCGCCAGGATCACCGGCTTGCGCGACGCCTTGATCAGGTCGACCGCCTTCTTCAGCTCGGACTTGCCGGCCCCGAGCGTCGGCCGGTAGCCCCGCATCTGCACCGGCGAGTTGTCCCAGGCGAACTCCATCTTCGCCTGCTGCGCGTCCTTGGTGATGTCCACGAGCACCGGGCCCGGCCGTCCCGACTTGGCGAGGTGGAACGCCTCCTTCATCGCCGGCATGATGTCTTCGATGCGCGTCACGAGGTAGCTGTGCTTCGTGATCGGCAGCGTGATGCCGGTGATGTCGGTCTCCTGGAACGCGTCGTAGCCAATCAGCTTGCTCGGCACCTGGCCGGTGATGCAGACCATCGGCACCGAGTCCATCATCGCGGTGGCGATGCCGGTGACCATGTTGGTGGCGCCGGGACCCGACGTGGCGATCGCCACGCCGACGCCGCCGCCGGCCCGCGCGTAGCCGTCGGCCATGTGCGTGGCGCCCTGCTCGTGCCGGACGAGCACGTGCCGGACGGGATAATCCAGCATCGCGTCATACGCGGGCAGGATGGCGCCGCCGGGATAGCCGAAGACGGTGTTCACGCCCTCGTGGACGAGACATTCCCAGATGATTTGCGCACCGGTGCGTGTGCTCGGCATAGACCAGCAGTGTGCCCCGCCGGATCGGCCATCAGTCAAATTGATAGTCCTTCAGACACCATAATCAGTCTCTAATGGCTCTCCGGACCGGCCGTTCTTGCCAGCGTGATAACAGAATTCTCCGCGGGCAGATCGGCCTATTTCGGCCTGTATCGGACGTTTTCAGGCCAGAATCCCCGCGGCGTCCCCTGGTTCGATCCTTGAACCTCGAGTAGACATGAACACCAGATTCTGGACGATTCCTGCCTGCGCGGCGCTGTTGGCGACAGCCGCGTGCTCGCCCGCCACGACCGAAGCCCCGCCCCCGGCCGGCGATCCCGCAGTCCCGCAGGTCCAGGCCGAGGTCGCGCCCGAGGCCGCCCCGGCCCCGCCGCCAGCCGCGGCACCGGCTCGTCCGGCCTCGCCCCGAGCGGCGGCGCCGCGCCCGCCGGCTCCGGCGCGCGAACCGCTGCCGAACTCCGCGGCCGCAAGGCCGGTCGTCCGGGAGCCCGCGCCGCCGCAGCCTACGGTGCGTGAAGTCGCCGTGGCGTCCGGCACCGAACTGCCCCTCGAGCTCCTGACCTCGCTCAGCTCCGAGACCGCGGCAGTGGAAACCGAAGTGCGGGCGCGATTGAAGCAGGCTGTCGTCGTCGACGGCGCGACGGTGATCCCGAACGGCGCCACCGTGATCGGATCGGTCACCGACGTCGAGCGTTCGGGCCGCGTGCAGGGCCGCGCGCGCCTGGTGCTGCGGTTCTCGGAGGCGACCTTCTCGGGCGAGCGCCACCAGCTGGACACGCAGCCGCTGTCGTTCGAGGCCGAGGCCACCAAGAAACAGGACGCGACGAAGGTGGGCGCCGGCGCCGGCATCGGCGCGGTGATTGGCGGCATCCTTGGTGGCGGCAAGGGCGCCGCGAAGGGCGCGGCGATCGGCGGCGCGGCTGGCGGCGGCGCCGTGCTCGCCACGCGCGGCAAGGAAATGGAGCTGGCGTCGGGCACGAACCTGACCGCCGTCCTCGCCTCGCCGCTGACGATGACGGTCCAGGATTGAACGTGAGCAGGTCTCGAGCCTGCTCCTACGGAGCCGCAGGACTTCAGGGCCGGGTCTTCAGACCCGGCCTTCTTGCTGTTCGCGCTTCCCCGTCGGGGCAGAACCCGATGCGGGCGTGGCTGCGATCGCAGAACGGCTTGGCTTGCGAGGCTCCGCAGCGGCAGAGCGCCACGGGGAGCTTGGCGGGACGCACGTCGCGACCGTCGCAGTCGACGACGCGCACGTCGTCGCCTTCGATGACGCAGGGACCGTTCCGGCGCACGCGGACGGTCACCATCGGCGGGCCTCAGCCGATCTTCTGCATCGCGCCGAGGAACTCGACGTTCGCCTTCGTCTTCCCCAGCTTGTCGAGCAGCAGCTCCATCGCCTCGACGCCCGACAGCGGATTCAGCACCTTGCGCAGCACCCAGATGCGGTTGAGGTCCTCGCGCGGGATGAGCAGTTCTTCCTTGCGGGTGCCGCTCTTGGTGATGTCGATGGCCGGGAAGACGCGCTTGTCGGCGAGCTTGCGATCCAGGTGGATCTCGCTGTTGCCGGTGCCCTTGAACTCCTCGAAGATCACGTCGTCCATGCGCGACCCGGTGTCGATGAGCGCGGTGGCGACGATGGTGAGCGACCCGCCGTCCTCGATGTTGCGGGCAGCGCCGAAGAAGCGCTTCGGCTTCTGCAGCGCGTTCGAGTCGAGACCGCCCGAGAGCACCTTGCCCGACGACGGCGCCACGGTGTTGTAGGCGCGCGCCAGGCGCGTGATCGAGTCGAGCAGGATGAGCACGTCCTTCTTGTGCTCGACGAGGCGCTTGGCCTTCTCGATGACCATCTCGGCCACCTGCACGTGACGCTGCGCGGGCTCGTCGAAGGTGGAGGAGATGACCTCGCCCTTCACCGAGCGCTGCATGTCGGTCACCTCTTCCGGGCCGCTCGTCGATGAGCAGCACGATGAGGAAGACCTCGGGGTGGTTTTCGGCCACCGACTTGGCGATGCTCTGCAGCAGCATCGTCTTGCCGGTGCGCGGCGGCGCGACGATGAGCCCGCGCTGGCCTTTGCCGATCGGCGTCATGAGATCCATGACGCGCGCCGACAGATTGTCGGCGCCCATCTCCTGCCGGATCATCTCCTGCGGATAGAGCGGCGTCAGGTTCTCGAAGAACACCTTCTCGCGCGCGCGGTCGGGCGCCTCGAAGTTGACCGCCTCGACCTTCACCAGCGAGAAGTAGCGCTCGCCTTCGCGCGGCGGCCGGATCTGGCCGGACACGGTGTCGCCGGTGTGCAGGTCGAAGCGCCGGATCTGCGAGGGCGACACGTAGATGTCGTCCGGGCCGTGCAGGTAGTTGTAGTCGGGCGCGCGCAGGAACCCGAAGCCGTCGGGCAGCAGCTCGAGCACGCCCTCGGAGAAGATGAAGCCGCTCTGCTCGGTCTGCGCCTTGAGGATCTGGAAGATCAGGTCCTGCTTGCGCATCCCGGTGGCGCCTTCGACGTTCAGGTCCTTGCCCACCTGCGTCAGCGCCTGGATGCCCATGTCCTTGAGGACGGCGATGTTCAGGCTGGGCCGGCGCGGGCGCGCCCGGTGCCGGGGACGCGGCGGCGCTTGGCGCCGTGGGAGCCGTGCCGTTCGCCTCGGGCGGTGCCGCCTCGACGTCGGCCTGCGGCGGGGGCTGTCGCGGGGCTGCCGTTTCGGCAGCGGGGCCGCGCTGGCCGCCTTCACCGTGGCCGCGGTGCGGACGATCGGACTCGTTGGATTCCCTGGGACGGCGGTCGGAGGATCGACCCGGCCCATGACGTCTCGGGCTGCTGGGCATTGTTTCTCGGACGTTTCTCGGAGGTTTCTCGAGTTTATCGGACGGAGGTTGTGTGCTGGTGAGCGAATCAGGAACGGCGGACGCGTTCGGAGCGTGGATGACCAGAACGAGTATAGGAACGGGCCCCCGCGGTGTCAAGAACGCGCCCGCCCAACCCGGAACGGCCGGCGCTATTTCCCGACGAGGTGCGGCACGTCCAGGTTGTTCTCGTTGCAGACGTATTCGATGAGTTCGCCGTCCGCGGTCAGGGTGAATTCCTGCGTCACGGTCCAGGGCCGCGTGTAGTACGCCGGGTCGTCGATGGTGATCTCCACCACCAGGTGGCCGAAGTCGGGGCGGCGGATGCGCTCGGTGACACGCATCGCGTCCGAGTGCGGGTGTCCGGCGTCGTCGAGCCAGGTCTTGTCGTTGAATCCGACGGTCTGCACCACCAGCGTGTCGCCGTCCCACTTCCCCGTCGAATACCCCATCCACGTGGGCTGGGGATCGGCCGCCAGCGTGTGAGCGTCCAGGAAGATCTGGCGGAAGGTGGTGCGGGTTTCGTAGAGCATCACCACGAGCGCCGGCGTCTGGATGATCTTGGTGGGGAATGGCACGCCGTTGACCCGCGGAAACCCGGGTGGCAGGCAGAAACCTTCCGGATCGTCCTTGCCGAGATTGTCCTGGCGCTGGTCGAACAGCGCGCGCGCGACCGGCCGCATCGGCACCTCGTCGGGCTTCAGATCCGCCGCGAGGTTGACGTTGAACTTGATGTCGGTCTGCCAGATCCCGGAGAGGTCGACCGTGCCCGACGCGGTGCGCGGCGCGGGGGCCGACAAATCGACGGCCCCGCTCGCCGTCCGCGGCGCCGTCGGCGACCGGTACACCCATTGCGCGGCGGCTGACGCTGGCACACCGTAGATGATGAGGAGCGCTGCGGCGAGCCAGGCTTCTCGTGACATGCGAGGAGTATAGAAGCCCCCGCGCCGGCAGCGCTCAGTAGTCGCCGGGCGCCTTGCCGGCGCCCATGATGCTGCAGGCCGCAATCACGTTGAGGCGCCGCCGCCGCGCCTCGGCCAGCACGTCGTCGTCGTCGGCGCCGGGATTGAGCCAGATCTCGGGGATGCGCTTGCGCTCGAACTCGTCGAGCAGGGCCTTCGCCGTGCCGGGCTGGACGTAGACCGTCGCCATGTCGATCGGCCCCGGCACGTCGAGCACCGACGCGTAGGCGCGCACGCCCTCGACCTCGGTCTCGTGCGGGTTGATCGGGATGACCGTGTGCCCGGCGTCACGGAAGGCGCGCAGCGCCTTGTTGCCGAACTTGTGACGATCACGCGAGGCGCCGACCACGGCGACGATCTGCGGCATGCCCCATTATCACCGCAGCGGCCGCCCGCGGCCGGTGCATGGCAGGGCTTCGCTACAATGACGGGCGGTGCGGCAGCCCGTTCTCACTCTCCTGCTGTTGTCGTTCGTCACCTTCGGCATCGGTCTCGGCCATCAGGCGATCACCGAAGCCGACGAGGCCTACTACGCCGAGGCCTCGCGCGAGATGGTCGCGTCGGGCGACTGGATCACCCCGCGGTTCAACTTCGAAGATCGCTGGCAGAAGCCGGTGCTGTACTACTGGCTCACCGCCGGAACCTACCTGGTGAGCGGTGCCGGGCGAAGGCGCCGCGCGGCTCTGGTCGGCGCTCTCCGGCGCCGGGCTGGTGCTGCTCGTATGGGCCGCCACCCGGCGCCGTGAGTCGACGCGCCCGCACGCGTGGCTGGCCGGCGCGATCACGGCCACCTGCTTCGGCTACTTCACGATGGCGCGGTCGGCGCTGCCCGACCTGCCGCTGGCCTTCTGCGCCACGCTCACGACCGTCGCGGTGTTTGCGGCCTTCGATGCCGGCGGCCGGGCCCGCGAGTCGTTCCGCTGGTGGGTGCTCGCCGGCGTCGCGACCGGGCTCGGGTGCCTGATGAAGGGTCCCGTGGCCGTCGTCGTGCCGCTCCTCGCCGTCGCACCGGCGTGGTGGTTCGAACGGCGCGACGCGCGCGTGCGGTGGGGGCACGTGGCCACTGCCGGCCTCGTGGCCGCCGCGGTCGCGCTGCCCTGGTACGCCGTCATGGTGGCGCGGCACGGCATGGCCTACATCGACAGCTTCGTGATCGGCGACAACCTCGAACGCTTCGCCACCACGCGGTTCAACGACCAGCGTCCGCTGTGGTTCTACGCGCCGGTGATCGCCGGCGGCCTGGTGCCGTGGTCGGCGTTCGGGATCGCTGCCGCCGCCAGCGGCATCACCGACCTGGTGCGGCGGCAGTGGCGCCCCACGCGCGACGACATCCGGCTGCTCGCCTGGGCCATCGTCCCGACGCTGTTCTTCGCCGCGTCGGTCGGGCAGCAGCCGCGATACGTCCTGCCGGTGCTGCCGCCGCTCGCCATCCTCACCGCTCGCGCCATCGGCGAACGCGTGGCCGCGGCGCGGCGCGGTGGCCACACAAGGATGCTGGCCGGCGCCACGTGGGCCACGGCCGCCCTCTTCGTGGGCGCGGCCGCCCTGCTCTACCGGTTGCAGCCGCTCCTGAACGAGACCAGCGTCGCGGTGCTCACCACGTCGGCGATCGGCATGGCGGCCGGAGGTGCGGCCCTGGCCGTCGTGGCGGTGCGCGGCGCGTGGCAGGCGCTGCCGCTCGCGGTCACCGCGTCGGCCGTGGCGCTCCTGCTCGGCGTGCAGTTCAGCGTGTTCGCCCCCGGCCGGCCCGCGGCCGTGGAGCGCATGGCCGCGTTCGTGGCCGCGCATCGCACCGGCGGCGAGGCGGTGGGCACCTACCGCGCGTTCACGCGGAACCTGGTCTTCTACACCAGGGCCAAGCAGGCCGACCTGTTCGACGCCGCCGGCGCGGCGCGCTTCCTCGCCGTCGCCGGATCGTGTGCTGCTGGTGTTGCCGGAACGCGATCTCGCCGGAGGTCGCCGCGGCGGCGCAGGTGGAGCCCCGGCAGCTCGCGCGCGTGCGCCACCTCAACACCGCGAACTTGCGCCTCCGCAGCGTGCTCAACCCCGACCCGGATGTGGAGCTGGAGACCGTGGTCCTGGTGTCGAATCGATAGGTCTCATCACCCCTCGATCGGCACGGCTCGAAACGCGGTGCGCGTCGAGCCC
Source organism: uncultured Acidobacteriota bacterium (assembly GCA_963731785.1). Lineage (GTDB taxonomy): Bacteria > Acidobacteriota > Vicinamibacteria > Vicinamibacterales > UBA2999 > DASYRM01. The sequence continues at coordinate 10,040 of CAVSWX010000017.1, read as the reverse complement.
TCGTGGGCGCCGGGCGCCCTAGGGCGACGGCCCACCAGTCCGGCCTGTCCTACCAGTCCTACTCCGGGAAGATCTTTCCGGGGTTCAGGATGCCGGCCGGATCGAAGGCCTGCTTGACCCGCCGCATCAGGGCAATCGCGTCGGCCGAGAGCTCCAGCTCGAGATACGGCGCCTTGGCGAAGCCGATGCCGTGCTCGCCGCTGATGGACCCTTCGAGCGCGACGACCCGCGTGAAGAGCTCACGCTCCGCGCGCCGCGCGCGCTCGCGCGCCTCCGCGTCCGCCGGATCGATCATGAAGTTGACGTGGATGTTGCCGTCGCCGGCGTGGCCGAAGCAGGCCACCCGCAGGGCGTACGCCGCCTTCAGCCGCGCCACCTCCTCGAACAGCTCCGGCACGCGGCCGCGCGGCACCACGACGTCGTGGTTGATCTTGAGGAGCCCGGTCGCGCGCAGCGCCAGCGACAGCTGCCGGCGCACCGCCCAGAGCTCGGCGCGTTCCGACTCGTCGGCCGACCGGCGTGATCGACAGCGCGCCCGATGCGGCCAGCGCCTGCGACGCTCGATCGATTTCCTCTTCCACCGCCGCCGGCACGCCGTCGGCCTCGACGATGAGCAGCGCCGAGGCACCCGGCGCGACGGGCCGGCCGACGAACGCCTCGACCGACCGCAGCGAGTCGCCGTCGATGAGCTCGACGGCCGCCGGAATCACGCCCGAGACGCACCAGCGCGGTCACCCCATCGACCGCCCCGCGGATGTCGGCGAACGCGGCTGACACCGTGGCGCGGGCCGGCGGATACGGCAGCAGCCGCAGCGTGATGCGCGTGATGATGGCGAGCGTGCCCTCGGACCCGACCAGCAGCTGCGTCAGGTCGTAGCCGACGACGTTCTTCACCGCCTTCGATCCGGTGTGGATGATCTCGCCGGTCGGGAGCACCGCCTCGAGCGCCAGCACGTAGCGCTTGGTCGTGCCGTACTTGAACGCGCGCGGTCCGCCGGCGCACTCCGCGACGTTGCCGCCAATCGACGACGACTCGAGGCTCGCCGGGATCCGGCGGGTAGTAGAGCCCGCGCGCCTCGACGGCGCGCTGCAGGTCGCCGGTAATCACGGCCGGCTCGACCACCACGGTGAGATTGACCTCGTCGATCTCGAGGATGCGGTTCAGCCGCTCGACCGACAGCACCACGCCGCCGCGCACCGGCACGGCGCCTCCGGTATAGCCGGTCCCGGCGCCGCGCACGACCAGCGGCACGCGATGCTGCCTGACAGAGGCGCGCCACCGCCGCCACCTGCGCGGTGTCGGCCGGACGCACCACGACGTCCGGCGCGTGGCCGCGGCCGAGCGCGTCGGCCGCGTAGGCGTCGAGCGTGGCGGGATCGTCGACGACGTCGCGTTCGCCGAGCGCCGCATCGCAGCGCGCTGACGAACGCGGACGGCAGGGGCATGGCCGTGACGGCCGGCGCCAGCCTAACGGGCGGCCGCGTGCTGCAGCGACTCGGCGAAGCGGAGGATGCGCGTGGCGCCCTCGCGCAGCTGCTCCATCGACGTCGCGTACGAGATGCGCAGGTAGCCCGGCGCGTCGAACGCCTCACCCGGCGTCACGACGACGTGCTCCTTCTCGAGCAGCGCCTGCGCGAAGTCGGTGGACGTCGTGCCCGGCGCCAGCAGCCCGCTGATGTTCGGGAACAGGTAGAACGCGCCCTTCGGCTTGACGCACTGGATGCCCGGGTGCGCCGTCAGCCAGGCGTGGATGTTGTCGCGCCGCTCGCGGTACTCGTCGAGCATCGCCGTCACCGCGTCCTGCGACCCGGAGATGGCCGCCAGCGCCGCCTTCTGCGTGATCGACGTGATGTTCGACGTCGTCTGCCCCTGGATGATGTTGAAGACCGAGGTCAGCTCCTTCGGCGCAATCGTCCAGCCGCAGCGCCAGCCGGTCATCGCGTAGCTCTTCGACGCCGAGCCGCACAGCACCGTCCTGGCGCGATGCCGATCGAAGAGCACCTTCGGCAGGTTGTGCGGCACCGTCTCGTAGATCAGCTGCTCGTAGCAGAGGTCCACGATCACCCAGATGCCGCGCCGCGCGGCTTCCTCGGCGATGGCGGCGACGACCGGCTCGTCGATGAGCGCACCCGTCGGGTTGCCGGGCGAGTTGAGGATGATCGCCTTCGTCTTCGGCGTGATGGCCGCGATGATCGCCTCCGCCGACACGCGGAAGCCGTCGGTCGAGCTCGTCGGCACGATCACCGGCACGGCGCCCGACGAGCTTCACCTGCTCGGGGATCGTCGGCCAGTACGGCGCGTGCGTGATCACCTCGTCGCCGGGGTTGAAAAGCGCCAGCGCCGTGTTGAAGAGCGCCTGCTTGCCGCCGACCGTGAGCAGCACTTCGGCCGGCGGTGATGTCCACGCCGTAGTCGCGCCTTGTAGCGGGCGCAGATCGCCTCGCGCAGCTCGGGAATGCCCGCCGCCGCCGTGTAGCGCGTGAAGTTGGCGTCGATGGCCGCCTTGGCCGCCGCCTTGACGTGTTCCGGCGTCGGAAAGTCCGGCTCGCCGGCGCTGAAGTCCACCACGCTGTGCCCCGCGCGGCGGAGCCGTTCGGCCTCGGCCGCCACCTTCAGCGTGGCCGAGACCGACACCTGCGACATACGATCTGCGAACATGCCCATTGCGCCCTCGTGACCTGCAGGCGGGCGGTGAGCACGTGCCTCTGCGCACGCTCGACCCAGCTCACCTGCGTCCTACCGCCGCCTACCTACCTGCCTACCTGCCTACCTGCCTACGCTACGTCTTGACCGCCTTCTTCTCGTGCATCGCCTTTTCCACCGCCGACGGCACCAGGCCCCGCACGTCGCCGCCCAGGCTGAACACTTCCTTGATGAGCCGCGAGCTCAGGTACGTGTACTGCTCGGCCGGCATCATGAACACCGTTTCGAGCGTCGGCTCGAGATGGCGGTTCATGAGCGCCATCTGAAACTCATACTCGAAATCCGAGACGGCGCGAATACCCCGGACGATCGCGCTCGCCCGCCGCCGCCGGGCGTACTGCACCAGCAGGCCGTCGAAGCTCTCCACCTCGATGTTCGGGTACTCGCGGAACACCTCGCGGATGATCGCCGATGCGCTCGTCGGCCGAGAAGAGCGGCTGCTTCTCGGCATTGACCAGCACCGCCACGACGATGCGCTCGAAGAGGTGCGCGCTGCGCAGGATGATGTCGACGTGCCCGTTGGTCAACGGGTCGAACGACCCGGGAAAGATCGCCAGGCGGCCGTTCGGCGGTTCAGCAGGGCTCATCGCGTCTCAGCCTTCCTCGACGGCGCTGGCGCGCCCGTAGAACGTCAGCGTGCTGTCTCCGGCCCGCAGGTCGCGCACGCGCTCGAGCGACCTCACGTCGTCCGGCTCGCGCCGCGTCGCCCGTTCCAGCACCAGCACCCCGCTCTCGGACAGGCATCCAGCGGCGGCATCGAGGGCGTCGCGGAGCTGCGGCAGCGAATACGGCGGATCGAGCAGGATCAGGTCGAAGCGCGGACCGTGTGCGAGGCGCCTCAACCACTCCACGGCGTCCCCGACGTGAATAGTATAGCCCTGCCTCCACGCCCCAGGCCGCCGCCGTGCGGGCGATCGCCGCCGTGGCGCGCGCGTCGGCGTCCACGAACACCACGTGCGACGCCCCGCGGCTCAGGGCCTCGAACCCGAGCGCGCCGGTGCCGGCAAACACGTCGAGCACGCGCGCCCCCTCGATCCTCGGCGCCAGCACGTTGAACAGGGTTTCGCGCAGCCGGTCCGACGTCGGCCGCAGCCCCTCCCACGACGGCGACGGCGATCCGCCGTCCCTTCAGCCGCCCGGCGATGATCCGCACTACCCGACCTGGATGAGGCCGAACTGCTCGTCCCAGCGCTCGCGGACGAACGTCATGCAGGGCAGGCGGGAGACCGCGCTCGACCAGCAGGCGCGCTTCGCGGTGGGCCTCCTCCATGATGTCGCGGTCGCGCACCAGATCGCCGGTGCGGAGCTTCGGCAGACCCGACTGCCGCGTGCCGAAGAAGTCGCCGGGACCGCGCAGCTCGAGGTCGCGTTCGGCGATGACGAAGCCGTCGTGGGTCTCGGCCATCGTGCGCAGCCGTTCGCGCGCGTCGTCGCTCCACGGCGCCTGGTACAGCAGGATGCAGTGCGACTCCCACTCGCCACGGCCGATGCGGCCGCGCAGCTGGTGGAGCTGCGACAGGCCGAAGCGCTCGGCGTGCTCCACGACCATCACCGAGGCGTTGGGCACATCCACGCCGACCTCGACGACCGTGGTGGACACCAGCACGTGCGCCGCCCCCGACATGAACGCCTGCATCACCTGATCCTTCGCGTCCTGTTTCATCCGGCCGTGCAGCAGCGCGACGCGGCGCCCGGGAAACACCTCGGCCTGGAGGTGGTCGGCCATCTCGGTGGCCGATATGTTGCGCCCAGCGGGGCCGGCGGCGGGGAAGCACCGCGGAGGGGGGGCGGAAAGACTCCGAATCTGGACCAATTCACGGTCAATCTGACCGAGAAGGCCAAAAAAGGCAAACTCGACCCGGTGCTCGGACGCGACTTCGAGATCCGCCAGATCGTCGACATCCTGACGCGCCGCCGCCAGAACAATCCGATCCTGACCGGCGAAGCCGGCGTGGGCAAGACGGCGGTCGTCGAAGGCTTCGCCCTGCGCATCGTGCAAGGCGACGTGCCCGATGCTCTGAAGAACGTAACGCTTCGCACGCTCGATCTGGCGCTGCTGCAGGCCGGCGCCGGCGTCAAGGGCGAGTTCGAGAACCGGCTCAAGGGCCTGATCGAGGAAGTGAAGAACTCTCGCCGACGCCGATCATCCTGTTCATCGACGAAGCGCACACCATGATCGGCGCGGGCGGACAGGCCGGGCAGGGCGATGCCGCCAACCTGCTGAAGCCGGCGCTGGCGCGCGGCGAGCTGCGCACCATCGCCGCCACGACGTGGTCCGAGTACAAGAAGTACTTCGAGAAGGATCCCGCGCTGGCCCGCCGCTTCCAGGTGGTGAAGGTGGAGGAGCCGACCGAAGACGTGTGCATGCGTCATGATGCGCGGCATCGTGCCGGCGCTGGAGAAGCATCACAACGTTCGCATCCTCGATGAAGGCGTTGCGTGCGGCCGTGCGGCTGTCGCATCGCTACATTGCCGGACCGCCAGCTGCCGGACAAAGCGGTCAGCGTCCTGGATACGGCTTGCGCGCGGCTGGCGCTCGGACAGAACGCGATGCCGGCGCAGCTCGAAGACGCTAAGCGCCGGCTCGACGACCTCGCAGGTGCAGAAGCGCGTGCTCGACGCGCGAAGCCGCCGTCGGGCGCCGACCACGCCGAGCGGCTGCGCCAGATCGCGAAGCGAGACGGCGGAGACCGAGGCGAAGCTCGTCGAACTGCAAGCGCGCTTGGAGAAGGAGCGCGACCTGGTCAGTCGAGATCCGCGAACTGCGCGGCAAGATCGAAGGCCGTGGCGCGACACCGTGCCGCGACGCAGCCGCGGCAGAGCGGCTGCAGGCCACGCCGCAGCCGGCCAGCCGATCGCGAAGCGCTGCGCGCGGAACTGACCGACTCGAACGCCGAGCTCGATGCAGCTGCAGGGCGAGACGCCGCTGATGCGCGTCTGCGTCGATGCGCAGATCGTCGGCGAAGTGATCTCCGGCTGGACCGGCATTCCGGTCGGCAAGATGCTGCACGACGAAATCGAGATCGGTGCTCGCAGCTCGAGAAGCATCTCGGCGCGCGCGTCATCGGCCAGGACCACGCGCTGCGAGGCGATCAGCCAGCGCATCCGCACCTCCAAGGCGAGCCTCGAGGATCCGAACAAGCCGATCGGCGTGTTCCTGCTGGTCGGCCCGAGCGGCGTCGGCAAGACGGAAACGGCGCTGGCGCTCGCCGACCTGCTTCTACGGCGGCGAGCACAACCTGATCACCATCAACATGTCGGAGTTCCAGGAAGCGCACACCGTCTCCACGCTGAAGGGCTCGCCTCCGGGCTACGTCGGCTATGGCGAGGGCGGCGTGCTGACCGAAGCGGTGCGGCGCAGGCCCTACTCCGTCGTGCTGCTCGATGAAGTCGAGAAGGCGCACCCGGACGTGCTGGAGCTCTTCTTCCAGGTGTTCGACAAGGGCATGATGGAAGACGGCGAAGGCCGCGAGATCGACTTCAAGAATACGATCATCATCCTACCTCCAACGCCGGCACCGATCAGCTCATGAAGCTGATGGCCGATCCGGAGACGATGCCGAGCCCGAAGGGCTCGTCGAGGCGATCAAGCCGGAGCTGGACAAGATCTTCAAGCCGGCGTTCCTGGGCCGCATGGTCATCATTCCGTACTACCCGGTTCGCGACGAAGCCCTGAAGAAGATCATCCGGCTCAAGCTGGGCAAGATCCAGAGACGCATTGAGGAGAACCACAGGATCGGAGTCCAGCTATGAGCCGGCGTGGTGGACACGATCGCGGCGCGCTGCACCGAGGTGGAGAGCGGCGCGCGCAACGTCGATAACATCCTGACCAATACTCTGCTCCCCGATATTTCCAGGCAATTGCTGGGACGGATCGCGGAGGGGGAGAAAATGTCCAGCATTCGCGTCAGCGTTCAAGGCATACGGCAACTTCGACAACTGATCTCATTCCGGCGGCGGCCCGGCTCCACTCCGGGCCGCCGCGTCTTACCCAACCTGACCTGATAGTCTGAACATACGGAGATCACCATGCTCGGACTTCGCGCCGCCCAGGCGGCGCTGCTTGCCTTCACGCTCGTCGTTTCTACTTCCGGTCAGGATGTTCAGGTCAATATCCCTTACAAGAAATTCGTTCTCACCAACGGCCTGACGCTGATCGTGCATGAGGACCGCAAGGCGCCCATTGTCGCGGTCAACGTCTGGTATCACGTCGGGTCCAAGAACGAACGCCCGGCAAGACCGGGTTGCCCATCTGTTCGAGCACCTCATGTTCAACGGGTCCGAGCACTTCAACGACGACTATTTCAAGTTCGCTCGAGAGAGCCGGCGGCCACGGACTTGAACGGCACGACGAACAACGACCGGACGAATTACTTTCAGAACGTTCCCACGTCTGCGCTGGATATCGCGCTCTGGATGGAATCGGATCGCATGGGCCATCTGCTCGGCGTCGATCGATCAGGCGACGCCTCGACGAGCAACGCGGCGTGGTCCAGAACGAAAAGCGCCAGGGCGAAAATCATCCGTACGGCCGACGGACGAGATGATTATGGAAACGCTTTCCCCGCGGGGCATCCCTATTCGTGGACGGTTATCGGCTCGATGGAGAGATCGAAGGCGCCACGCTCGACGACGTAAGGAGTGGTTCAAGAACTATTACGGCGCGGCGAACACGGTGCTGGTCCTGGCCGGGACATTGACGCCGACACCGCGCTCAAGAAGGTGAACATTACTTCGGCGACTCCCAGCCGGGCCGCCCATCGCGAAGCATCGCGAGTGGATCGCTAAGCGAAACGACACCAGGCGCATGATCCTGGAAGATCGCGTTCCCCAGTCCAGGATCTACAAGGTATGGAATGTTCCACCCGGGAGCCATGTCGAAAACGATCAGATTGAACTGGTCGCGTCTATTATGGGCGGCGGCAAGGCGTCACGCCTTTATAAAAGTGGCTCGTCTACACCGATCAAATTGCCACCCGACCGCGATGGTTGACGGCATGGAGATTGCCGGGGTTCGATGATGATCATGGCAACGGCTCGGCCTGGTGGCAATCTCGCAGCCGTCGAAAAGGCGATCGACGAGGAAATGCAGTCGTTTCTTACAAAAATGGGCCGACGGCAGAAGAGTTGAAGCGTGTCCAGACTCAGCAGCTCGCAAATTTTGTCCGCGGCATCGAGCGTATTGGAGGGTTTGGTGGCAAGTCCGACATCCTCGCGCGTGGCCAGGTCCATACGGGCAGTCCCGAACACTATAAGACCAGCCTGGAAAATATCCGCCGCGCTTCGACGAACGATCTGAAGTTAGCAGCACAAAAGTGGCTCTCGTCCGGAGTGCTCGAGATCGAAGTTCGCCCGTTCGCGAATCTGAAGCCCAGCGGTCCCGGCGTGGATCGCAAAAAGATGCCCGATCCGGGCCCGATCTCAGACGCAAAGTTCCCCACGTTGGAGCGCGCCGCGCTGTCCAACGGCCTGAAGATTATCCTGGCGGAACGTCACCAGGTTCCCATCGTCAACCTTGCCCTCGCTGTAGATGCCGGGTATGCGTCCGATCAGTTCGGCTCCCCCGGCACGGCAAAGCTCGCCATGGCGATGCTCGATGAGGGGACCAAGACGCGGAGTTCGCTGCAGATCGGGGACGAGGCCCTCGAGGGTCTGGGAGCGCGGCTGACGACCGGTTCAAATCTGGATACTTCCCGCGTAACTTTGTCGGCCCTCAAGGCGAATCTGGACCCGTCGCTGGCGATATTCGCCGACGTCATACTGAATCCTTCGTTTCCTCAATCCGACTTCCAGCGCGAGCAGAAGCTGCTCATCGCCGCGATTCAGCGCGAGAAGGTTCAGCCCATGACCATGGGGCTTCGCCTCCTGCCGTCGCTCATATACGGGAAGGCGCATGCGTATGCGAACCCACTCACGGGGTCAGGAACGGAACGCAGCGCCGGCAGCATTGACCGGTCGGCGCTAGTGAAGTTCCATCAAACCTGGTTCCGCCCGAATAATGCCACTCTGGTCGTGGTTGGCGATACCACGATGGCCGAGATCAAACCCAAATTGGAGCGCGCCTTCCAGTCGTGGACGAAAGGTGAAGTGCCGCAGAAGATTTTGCAGGTCGAGCACCGCGAAAAGCCCATCGTCTACGTGTTGGACCGTCCGGATCCATGCAGTCCATCATCTTCGCCGCTCATATTGCTCCGCCTCGAGCCAATCCCAATGAGATCTCGTTCGAGACGGTAAACACGGTTCTGGCGGCCGTGTCTATCTCACGGCTGAACATGAACCTCCGGGAAGATAAGCATTGGTCAGACGGCGCCACGTCGTTTCTGTATGGCGCACGCGGGCAGCGGCCGTTCATCGCCTTCAGTCCTGTGCAGACCGACAAAACGAAGGAATCAGTGGCGGAGATCAATAAGGAGCTGCGCGAGATCGTTCGAACGCGGGCAGTCACGCGCGACGAGCTGGCAATGGCCCGCGATAACCAGATCCTGAGCCTGCCCGGCTCCCGCGAAACCAGCAACGCGTTGGTCCAAAACATCCTGGAGTTGGTCGAGTACAACTTGCCGGAAGATTACTTCGACACCTATGCGTCGAAGGTGCGGGCTCTGTCCGAGAAGGACATGGCCACGGCCGCCGAGCGTTTGATCTGCCGGACAAAATGATCTGGGTCGTAGTCGGGGACCGGAAAAAATTGAACCGGGGATCCGCGAGCTGAACCTCGGCGAAGTACACCTGATCGATGCCGACGGAAATCCCGTGAAGTGAGGAGCCCGAGGCTACAGCCCGGCTGCAGAATCCTTTGATACTCCGACAGAACGTTGCGGGGTTTTCCGGTCGGCTACAAGCTTGCCGTTGGACAGGTATACGGCGCGAGAACATAACTGCTCGATCGTTGCGCCGCTGTGCGCCACCAGGATGACCGTACACCCGCTCTCGAGCAGTTTTTGCATCCGGAAATAGCTCTTCCTCTGGAACGCCTCGTCGCCGACTGCGAGCACTTCGTCCAGCAGCAGGATGTCAGGGCGAACCTGGGTGGCGAGAGCAAAGGCCAACCGCGCCATCATGCCTGAAGAATACATCCTCAGCGGCATATCGAAGAAAATCCCCAGCTCGGAAAATGAGAGGATCTGGGGAATCATGTCGTCTATCTGTGGACGGCTCAATTTGTAGATGGCACCGTTCAGATAAGTGTTCTCGCGCCCGGTGAGATCAGGGTGGAAGCCGCCTCCCAGCTCGAGCATTGGGCGTAAAGACGCCCCTGGACGAGTACGGTCCCTTGGGCGGATCGATAATACCGCCAATCACGCGTAACAGCGTGCTCTTTCCGGAGCCGTTGCGGCCA
>CAVSWX010000016.1:0-210246 GCA_963731785.1 uncultured Acidobacteriota bacterium | reverse complement strand
GGGCATGCACGACGCGGTGTGTGGACATGCCGAATTGTGGCGTACACCACAGGACGGGAAGACCCAGCTAGGCCTCGACATGCAATTGGGTGGACCGTCCGGCCAGGCGCAGGACGACCGCGATGATCACGCCGATCGCCAGCCAGGTCAGGCCGCCGATCTTGGCGTTGCGCGTCAAAAATCACCAGCACGAAGAGGATGATGCCGAAACCGATCGCCGGCGACACCAGGTGCACGCCGATGCGGTGTTGCCGCCGTTTGATGAGGAAGTAGACCACCACCGACACGTGGAGGGTCAGGAAGGAGAAGAGCGCGCCGAAGTTGACCAGCGACGACAGCAGCGCCAGCCTGTCCGACAAAGAACACGGCGAGGACGAGGCTCACCGCGGACACCAACAGCACCGCCCGCTCCGGGACCCGCCGCACCGGATGGACATGCGCCAGCAGCCGCGGCAGTTGACCGTCACGTGCCATCGCAAACAGGAGCCGCGCCGTCGCCCGCCTGCGCGACCAAGGCGTTGGCGATGCCCGCCGACAGCGCGACGGTGATCGCGGCGACGAGTTTGAGCGCCGGCCCGCCGGCAATCGCGGCGACCGTGTAGAACGCATCGTTGATCTCTGCGTCGCTCTTGAACTCGGTCTGCGCCGGCACCAGGAGTGCCGCCACCCAGGTTTGCACGATGAAGAGAACGGCGGCGAGACAGAGGCTCATAGTGGTCGCCCGTCCAACCGCCCTGCCGCCTCCGTGAGCTTCCTCGGCGAGCGTCGAAATGGCATCGAAGCCGAGGAAGGACAGGACGGCAACCGACAGCGCGTTGAACACGAAGCTGACCTGAAACGCCCCCGGATTCCAGAAGGGCTCGAGGCTCCAGTGCGCGCCGTTGACGCCGCTGGCAATGGCCATGGTCCCGAGCGCGACGAACGTCGCGATCGCCAGCTGCACGGCCAGACAGATCTTGCTGGCCCGAGCGGTGGTCTCGATCCCCAGCAGATTGATGGTGGTGTTGACGATGATGAACAGAATGACCCCACGCCGACGCCGGAATGGACGGCACGATGGCGCGCATCGCCGCGGCGACTGACCACATAAGGCCAGCGTCGGCAGCAGCGGGTGGTCAGGAGCAGCACCGCCCACCCGGCGAGAAAACCGGCCGAAGGGTGCAGGGCCCGCCCCGCATACGAGTAGACGGATCCCGCGATCGGAAACGCCACCTCGCCATCTCGCGATAACTGATCGCCGTGAACACCATCGCCACGAGACCGATGACATAGGTGAGCGGCACCATGCCTCGGGAGGCGTTGAAGACAACGCCGAAGATCGCAAATGGCGCGATCGGGGCGATGAACACCAGAGCCGTAGCCAGCAGGTCGCCCCAGGCTCAAACTGCGCCGCAGTTGGGCGTCGATCAACGGCACCACGCTCTACAACAACAGACCGTGTCACGACAGGTCACGGCGCCGCAGCATCTCGTTGCCACCGCGCTGGAATTCGTACGGCACCCGCTCGACCGTCACCACGAGGCCGTCTTTCGTCAGCGCCTCCGCACCGCGCCGACGTGCGGCGATGTCTGCGCGCCCAGCGCCAGCAGCGGGAACACCCGGACCTCGCGCGCCACGCGGCACAGCTCCCGCATCGACTGCACGTGGAAGGCCTCGTCGAACTGCTGGCTGTAGAGAAACAGGAAGTGCGAGCACAGCGCCAGGTCGAAGGCGCCGTCGGTGAACGGCAGCGACGGCAGGCCGCCGTCGACGTAGCGGCCGTCCGAGCGGCCGCGCTCGTAGTCGTCGAGAAACGCGCGCATCGCCGTCATCCGGAGCTGCCCGAGCGCCTCGACCGACGGGATCGCGTCGCCCCAGACGAACTCGTGCGCGTTCCGACGCGCCTGCGCGAGCACCTCGCTTGACGGTCTCGTCGATGCGCTGGCGGATTTGCCCAGCGTCGAACTGATAGACGGGATCGCACGAGACCACGGTCGCGCCGCGTCGCGTTGCCTCCGCGTTGAAGCTGGCCGGGCCATCGCCGCAGCCGAGAATGCGCGACGCGAGATCGGCCTCGGTGAGCACGAACATGCGGACGTACTCGTCGAACGAGCGGCCCCAGGGAACGACAGACGACAGGGCGAACATGAGTGAATCGACGAAGGGACGCTACCCGGACTGTTCGCGAAACTGGACGACGTTGCCCTCCGGGTCCAATCCGTCACACACGGTGACACCGTTGAACGACCACTCCTTGTCAGCCGGCTCCATGACACCGCCATTCGCCTCGGCCACGCTTCGGAGCCGCGAAATGCTGGGCACGAAGAACACCGGCTTGAACGCTGCGGTTGCGCGCCGAAGCGGCGTCTCCCCCGCGCCATCGACACCAGACCCGCTGCTCACGGCCCGATGAACCACCAACTGAAATCCGGGCGACTCCAGAAGGATGTGGTCGCCGGCGCGACTCGCCTCATCCAGACCAAGCACGGCCGAGTAGAACGTGGCGACCCGATCCAGGTTTCTCGCGAACAACACCGCCCCGGTTCGCGCTGCGTAGCTCATGTCTCCTCGTGAGGATGCGTCCAGCGTGGCTACTGCGTCACACGTGCTGGAGTGTCCCGCTGTTCAGGAACGCTCCTGAGTGGTGCGACTCCAGATGCGCAAGGGCGGCGACAAAGATGAGGCCACGACGTAGGCCAGGAGAATCAGTGGCAGGATGCGCCACATCGCCTTCGTCATTGCCGACCGCCCGATGAAATCGTCCGGCTGCGGTCTTTGGTTCATCCTGTCCTGCGGCACGTGCGAGTGACAATAGCATCGCCACGTACGAAAAAGGGGCGCTGATGTGTCCACCAGCGCCCCGTGTTCAAGCCCTAAGCCTTAAGCCCTAAGCCCTGAGCCTTCTTAGGCACACCCTGACGTCGTGCCGCAGTTCGAGCACTTGTAGCAGCTGCCGCTGCGGATCATGATCGACCCGCACGTGCTGCACGGCGGCGCGTCGGTCTGGTTCTGCATCGCCGCGAACGAGCTCGGCCTGGCCGGCTTCACCTCGACGGCGCGCCGACACCGTGACCTTCGGGGCCGGTGCCAGGGCGCCTCCGCCTTCTCTGGCCGCGACCGGCTCCTCGCGCATGTTCACGCCGGCGCGGAACTGCGCTTCGCTCGACAGGAACTTGGTCGCCATCCACCGGAAGATGTAGTCGACGATCGACTTCGCGAACCGCACCTCGGGGTTCTTGGTCATCCCCGACGGCTCGAAGCGCGCGTGGCTGAACTTGTCCACCAGCGCCTGCAGCGGCACGCCGTACTGCAGCGCGTAGGAGATCGCCTGCGCGAAGGCGTCGGCAAAGCCCGAGATGGTCGAGCCCTCCTTGGCCATCACCAGGAAGATCTCGCCGGGCGTGCCGTCCTCGAACAGGCCGACGGTGATGTAGCCCTCGTGGCCGGCGATGTCGAACTTGTGCGTGATCGAGTGGCGCTCGTCGGGCAGCTTGCGCCGCTTCGGCGTCTCGACCACCTTCACGACTTCCTTCACCACTTCCCGCACCTCGACCGCGGCGCCCGCGTTGCGCGTGTCGGCCACGCCGGCCTTCGACGTGTTGAGCGGCTGCGTGCGCTTGCTGCCATCACGGTAGATCGACACCGCCTTGGCGCCAAGCCGCCACGACTCGAGGTAGGCCTGCTCGATGTCCTCGACCGTCGCCTCGTTGGGCACGTTGACGGTCTTGCTGATCGCGCCCGAGATGAAGGGCTGGGTGGCGCCCATCATCTTGATGTGGCCCATGTAGTGGATCGAGCGCTCGCCCTGCGTGGCCTTGAACGCGCAGTCGAACACCGGCAGGTGCTCGTCCTTGAGGAACGGCGCCCCCTCGATGGTTTCGTGCTCGTCGATGTAGTGGACGATCGCCTCGACCTCGGGCTGGGTGTACCCGAGCTTGCTCAGCGCCATCGGCACGGTGCCGTTGACGATCTTCATCAGCCCGCCGCCGACCAGCTTCTTGTATTTCACCAGCGCGATGTCGGGCTCGACGCCGGTGGTATCGCAATCCATCATGAAGCCGATGGTGCCCGTGGGCGCCAGCACCGTGGCCTGGGCGTTGCGGTAGCCGAAGTCCTCGCCGAGCTCCACCGCCTCGTCCCACGCCTGCTTGGCGCCGGCATAGAGGTCCGCGGGCACGTACTTCGCGCTGATTTCGGTGACCGCGTCGCGGTGCTTCCGCATCACCCGCAGGAACGAGTCGCGGTTGCGCTCGAAGCCGCCGAACGGGCCGCCGTGATCGCGGGCGATGCGCGCCGACTGCGCGTAGGCCTCGCCGGTCATCACCGCGGTGATGGCGCCGGCATAGGCACGGCCCTCGTCGCTGTCGTAGGGCAGGCCGCGCGACATCAGCAGCGCACCGAGGTTGGCGTAGCCGAGGCCGAGCGGGCGGTACTCGTGGCTGTTCTTTTCGATCGCCTTGCTCGGATAGCTCGAGTTCGGGACGATGATTTCCTGCGCGGTCATGAGCGTCCGGCACGCCGCCTTGAAGCCGGCGACGTCGAACTCGCCGTCGTCCTTCACGAACTTCATCAGGTTGATCGACGCCAGGTTGCACGCCGAGTCGTCGAGGAACATGTACTCGGAGCACGGGTTGCTGGCGTTGATGCGCGCGGTTTCGGGGCAGGTGTGCCAGTCGTTCACCGTCGTGTCGAACTGCATGCCGGGGTCGCCGCAGATGTAGGTGCCTTCAGCGATCTGGCGCATCAGGTCGCGCGCCTTGTAGGTCTGGACCGGCGATCCGTCGCGCACGGCCTTCGTCGTCCACTCGCCGTCGTCCAGGACGGCGCGCATGAAGTCGTCGGTCACGCGCACGCTGTTGTTCGAGTTCTGAAAGAAGACCGACGTGTAGGCCGTGCCGGTGAACGAGCCGTCGTAGCCGGCGTCGATGAGCGCCCACGCCTTCTTCTCTTCCTCGACCTTGCAGTTGATGAACTCGACGATGTCGGGGTGCTCGGCGTTGAGGATGACCATCTTGGCGGCACGGCGCGTCTTGCCGCCCGACTTGATCACGCCGGCGAACGCGTCGTAGCCCTTCATGAACGACACCGGGCCCGACGCCGTGCCACCGCCGGCCAGCAGTTCCTGCGACGAGCGGATCGCCGAGAGGTTGCTGCCGGTGCCCGAGCCGAACTTGAACAGCATGCCCTCGGTCCTCGCCAGCGTGAGGATCGAATCCATGGTGTCCTGCACCGAGTTGATGAAGCAGGCCGAGCACTGCGGCGCCTTCTCGAAGCCGCAGTTGAACCACACCGGGCTGTTGAAGGCCGCCTTCTGGTAGACGAGCAGGTGCTTCAGCTCGGCGGAGAAGCTCTGGAGCGCCTCTTCGCTGGCGAAGTACTTCTGCGCCCGCGCCCAGCCGGTGATCGTGTCGACGACGCGGCCAATGAGCTGGCGCACGCTCCGCTCGCGCTCGGGCGACCCCATCTGGCCACGGAAGTACTTGGAGACGACGATGTTGGTGGCCTGCTGCGACCACGTCTTCGGAATCTCGACGTCGCGCTGCTCGAAGACCACCTTGCCCTTCTCGTTGCCGATCACCGCGGAGCGGATCTCCCACTCCACCTCGTCGAACGGGTCCACGCCCGGCAGCGTGAAATAGCGCGGAAACTCGAGCCCGGGCGAGAGCGCCTTGGTATCCTGCGCCTTCGCGGTCTCGGCAAGCTTCTTCGCGCGCGAACCGGACTCGACCCCTCCGCCGTGGGTGCCGACCTGCTGGCCGGCGGCGACGGCTTCGCGAGCTGGGCCTCTTTCCATCATTTCCTCCGAACTCAAGACGCAGCTACCCCTGGACTGCTGTCCTGCAACGCGTAAATGTTGTTGTTGCGCCCGAGCTCTAGCGGGCTTGGCTTCGTACCGGACGCTGGGAGGAGCCGGTTTCGAACCTTCGAGCGCAGGGCGCAATTGTTGGCGCGTGTGACGGCTTTGTCAAGATGTAAACCACAAGATGTTGCGTTTTTCTTCTAGGGCAATCGCAATATCTAGACACGATTGTACTAGGACGCGGCCCGGGATGCGAGCTCGTGCCGGCTATCAACGCGGACCGTAGCGCGGCAGCGGCTGCCCCACCTCGAGCGCGCCGATATCGGGCGCGCGGCCGGAGAATCCGTCCGTCACGGTGGGCAGTGCCACGCCCCGGTCCACCGGCGCCGCGCCCGGCTTCAAGCGGAAGTCGAACTCGTCGGCACGGTAGATGTTCTGGACCGTAGACGCGTCCTGGGCGTCGAGCCGCCGGACGTTGACGAAGATGTCGTAGTCCACCGTCAGGCTGTGCTGGTCCTGCCCCGACGCCTTGCTGTAGTCGGCGAGCGTCCGGTATTCGTGGGTCTGCAGGGCCGCCGCCCGGCCCGGCCCGGTCATGTCGGCCAGGGTGGACGGCGGCGGGGCGTTCCAGTGGAACGACGCGGCCACGCCGGGGTTGGGGCGGAAGGCGTTGTAGTCCGACGACGAATAGTTGGTCATCGTCGTGACGTTGAAGATGGCCGGCGCGGCGTTCTGGCCCAGGATCAGGTTGTTGCGCCAGTGCACGTTCGAGGCGAGCGCCGCCTGCGTCTCCGACAGGATGGTGTTGTTGTAGAACACGGCACCGGCCGACCCGTTGGTGAGGCGGGTGGAGCCGCCGGGCAGGTTGTAGGCGATGTTGCGAATCCAGTACACGGGCCCGCCCAGCGCCGGCTGGTTGCAGAACGCGTGCGACGCGTGGTTGACGAACAGATTCCGCATCACGCGGATGTTGTGCATGCCGCCGTCGGCCTCGATCGGGTTGTCGTGCGAGCTCGAGATGTAGTTGTTGTAGAAGTCGATCGCCACCGGGCGGCGGTCGAAGTACTCGCGCGGCGGATAGCGCGGCCCCGGCGGGATGCCCGGACCCGAGGCCACCGAGCCGTCGGGGTTGCCGTAGGTTTCCACGTTGATGCCGTCGTGAAAATCGGTGATGTGGTTGTAGGCCACCACATGGCCGGGCCCGTACAGCTTCACCGCGACGTACGACGCCATCTTCGGCGGGAACACCTGGCCGTCCACGCCGTTGAACTTCGCCCACAACGCGTCGCCCGCCCAGCCGATCAGGTGCTTCGGGTCGTTGCGGCCGAGGAAGGTGCTGTCGGCGATGTAGAAGTTCGACGACCCCGCGAAGTTGGTGAACACGCCGGCCCCGACGTTCTCGAAGCGGCTCCGCTTCACGGTGAGCCCCTTGGCGCCGGCGATGAACTGCGTGCCGGCGAGGATGGCGACCTCGGCGTTCCGGAAGGTCAGCCCCTCGAAGTAGGTGTAGTCGGCGGCACGCACGTCGAAGAGCGCGAAGTTGCCGTTGCCGTCGAACACCACCTCACCATCGCCGGCCGCCTTGATCGCGATCGGCTTGTCGGCGGTACCGTCAGCGGTGAGGTAATACGTGCCGTCGAGCGGCACGCTGCGGTTCACCGCGGCGTTGTTGGTGTACTCGTAGCGGTTGTACTTGTAGACGCCCGCGTGCACGAGGATGGTGTCGCCGGGCTGCACCCGCGGCCGCCCCGACGTCGCCCAGTCGGTGCCCGCGCACCAGAAGTGATAGGCGCACATCAGGCCCTCGAACGCCGGCTCGATCTTGGCGCCGGCGAACCCGTGCGGATAGACGTGAAACACCCGCCCGCCTGCCGCGGGCATCGGCTCGGCGCGGGTGCGAACGGTCACCACGCGCCGCGTCTCGCCCGACACGCCGTCGGGATCGGACATCAGGAGCCGCACTTCGTAGGCCGTGTCGGGCTGGAGATCGAGCACGCTGCCGGCAAACATCGGCGGCACGACGACGTCGACGCGCGACTCGGCGTAGATGCGCTCGCCGCCGAGCCGCAGCAGCGGCAGCGCCGGGCGCCACTCGCCCTCGCCGAGCGGGCGGAACGCCACCGACACCGCGGCGTTGCGGTTGGCGTCGCCCTCGACGAACCACTCGAACCCGAGGTTGATGAGCGTGGCGGGCTCGACGACGAGCTCGCCGGCCACGATGGCGTTGGGAGAAGCCGGCCGCGCCGGGGCCTGCGCCTGCGAGTGCGCGCCCTGCGTGAGGGCGAACGCGACGGCCGCGAGGGCGCAGATGAAGCGTGATGTCTCTCGCACGAGCGAGAGTATAGGGCTACCCCGCCAGCTGCGACGCCAGCGTCGCGGCCTTGTCGGCCAGCGTCGCGGCAAAGACGAAGTTGCGCTCCTTGAGCGCCTGATCCGCCTGCTCGGCGAACCGCCGCGCCTGCTCGTACTGCGACTTCCCTTCGTTGCTCAGCTTCCGATAGTCCACACGCGCGAGGTCGCGCGACGCCCGCTGCAGGAGGTCGCGCACCTGCCGCTCGGCAGCCGCGTCGCCGGCCGCGGAGGGGGACGCACGCAGCTCGCGCGCCGGCTCGGCGGCCGCGGGGGCGGCGGCCGCCGGCGGCGATGGATCCGTGTCGGGCTTGGCGGCCTCGGCGGCCGGCGCCGGCGCGGGCCGGCGGGCGGGCGGCCGTGGGGCGGGCTTCGGCGGTTCGACCGTCGCCACCTCGGGCGCCGGAGGCGGCTCCTGCGGCGGTTCCTCGGCGGGCTGGAACACCCGGGCCGGCGGCAACGGCATCGCCAGCGGCGGTCCGTCGGGCACCGTCACCGGGCGCGGGCTTGGCGCAGGCGCCGGCGCCGGCCGCGACCAGCAGCAGCACCGCGAGCAGCCCACGCGCTCGTTCGACGACTGGCCTGATCAGCACGTCACACCTCGGCTGCCTGAGGCAGCAGGACCCGGAAGATGGTGCCGCGACCCTGCGTGGATTCCACCTCGATTTCGCCGTCGTGCAGCTGCACGATGCGGTACACCATCGACAGCCCGATTCCCGTCCCATGATCCTTCGTCGTGAAATACAAATCAAAGATCTTCGACAGGTGCTCCTTGGCGATGCCCACGCCCGTGTCTTCGAACCGCACCTGGACCCGCTGGTGCGACATCGGCGCACAGGTGATGCGCAGCGAGCCGCCTTGCGGCATCGCCTGGCAGGCGTTGATCGCCAGGTTGAGAAATGCCTGACGGAGCATACCCGCGTCGCCGTTCACCGGCGGCAGACCAGCCTGGCAGTCCATCGACACCTTCACGCCATTCTTCTTCGCCTCGGGATCCACGATCGGCTGAATCGCCGCCAGCAGCTCGGGTACGCGCACCGGCGCCAGGCGGAGATCCTCGGGCCGGGTGAACTTGAGGAACCCCTGGACGACGCCGTCGAGCCGGCGGATTTCGCTCTCGATCACTTCGACGTGCTCGAGCGCGCTTTGGGCGGCCGGCGGCAGCGCCGGCGCCACCGGCGCCGTGTCGGACAACCCCAGCGGACCGCCCGCCGCGGCGAGCGCCTGGGGCTGCGGCGCCGCCGCCTGGACCGCGCTGCGGATCTTCGTCCGCAGCAGCTCGAGGTGGATGATCATCGCGTTGAGCGGGTTCTTCACCTCATGGGCAATGCCGGCCGTGAGGCGGCCGAGCGCCACCAGCTTCCGCGAGTACGCCAGCATCGACTGCACGCGCGACATGTAGGCGAGGTTGCGCGCCACGAGCAGGACCCCGACGAGCTCGCCGTCGGTGCCTTCGATCATCTGCGTCATCAGCAGCAGCTCGGTCTCGGGCTCGATCGCGGTCTGCACCGGCCCGCGCGACTGGTGCGAGGCCAGCGTCTCCTCGACGATCGTGCGCGCCGGGTGGCTGCCGGGCAGCAGCTCCGCAATCGACCGGCCGATGCCCCCGGTATGGAGCGTCGACTGCATGGCCGGGTTGCTGAACAGGAGCTCGCCCGCCGGATTGAAGAGCGCGACCGCGTCCTCGAGGTGCTCCACCGCCACCCGCAGGGTGGCCTCCTGGCCGGCCAGCGCCGACCGATCGGCGGAGAGCTGCTGGCTGACGGTGTTGAAGAACGACCCGAGCTCGCCGAACTCGTCGCCGGGCGGCAGGTCGAGTTTGACGCCGAACTCGCCGCGTCCGAGCCCCTCGAGACCGCTGCGGATCACGTGAATCGGCCGCAGCAGGCGCTCGGCGAGCACGCCGGCCACCAGGATGGCGACGAGCAGCGCGCCGGCCGCCGCGCCGAGCGTCGGCATCAGCCAGTCCGACAGCGCCTCGCGCATCAGCAGCGTGGACACGCCCACGCGAATCGAGCCGAACGGCACGTCGCCGAGCGTCAGCGGCTGCCGCACTTCGAGCGTCCGGCCTTCGGAATAGATCACGCGCAGCTGCGCGATGACGCTGCCATCGGCAATCGGCTTCAAGTCTTCGCTCGGCGGCAGCGGCCGGCCCACGAGACTGGGGTCGCCGCTGGCGATGACGGCGTCCTTGTCGTTGAGGATGGCCGCGTAGGTCACGCTCTCGCCGTAGACGCTCGACGCCAGGATGGACCGCAGGCCGGGGTCGTCGCGCAGGCCGGCATAGGGGTCGGCGCTCTCCGGGACCACCTCGCGCGCGCGCTGGTAGATCGTGCGCGACAGCATCTCGCCGCGCGACAGGCTCTCGCTCATCAGGAACGACGACAGCCGCTCCACGGCCAGGCCGGTGACGGCAATTACCGACAACCCGACGATGGCCGTGACGCCGGCGATCTGCCCGGCACGGATTCCGAGTCGCATGGCGGACGCTCGCGAGCTACGGCCGGGACATTCCGGCCGTCAGTGGTGGTTCGAGACGACTTCTTCCTGGTTCGTCCTGGCGGACCCGCGTCCGCGAAGTTTGTTCAGCTTGTTGTGGAGCGTCTTGAGGCTGATGCCCAGGATCTCGGCGGCGCGCGTCTTGTTGTCGCGCGTGTGCTCGAGCGTCATCAGGATCAGGCGGTTCTCCGCTTCTTCGACCGTCGTGCCCGGCGTGAGCGAGAGCGTTGGCTTGGCGGTCTCCACCGTGGGCGCGGCGACCAGCGGCGGCAGGTGCTTGGGCTCGACGAACTGGCCCGAACACAGGATCACCGCCCGCTCGATGACGTTGCGCAGCTCGCGCACGTTCCCGGGCCAGTTGTACTGCTCGAGCGCGCGCATCGCCGCCGGATCGAGCGCCGATACCGACTTGCGGTTGCGGGCGTTGAACTCGCCGAGGAAGGCCTGGATGAGCAGCGGCAGATCTTCCTTGCGCTTGCGCAGCGGCGGCAGCTCGATGGCGAAGACGTTGAGGCGGTAGAACAGGTCCTCGCGCAGCTTGCCGTTCTTGACCGCGTCGGGCGGCACCGCGTTGGTGGCGGCAATGACGCGCACGTCCACCGCCTGCTCGTTGCGGCCGCCGAGGCGCCGGAAGCGGCGCTCCTGCAGCACGCGCAGCAGCTTCACCTGCGTGGCCGGCGTCATCTCGGCGATCTCGTCGAGGAACAGCGTGCCGCGATCGGCGAGCTCGAAGCAGCCTTCGCGCCGATCGTAGGCGCCGGTGAAGGCCCCCTTCTCGTGGCCGAAGATCTCGCTCTCGAGCAGCGTCTCGGGAATCGCCGCGCAGTTGATCGGCACGAACGGCATCTGGTTCCGGGGACTGAGCTGGTGCACCGTCTGCGCCACCAGCTCCTTGCCCGTACCCGACTCGCCCCAGATGAGCACCGACGCGCCGGTCGGCGCCGCCTGCTCGATCGTCTGATACACCTTGCGCATCTGCGGCGCTGCTGCCGACCATCTGGCCGAACGCGCCCTGCTCGCGCAGCTGCTTGCGCAGCACCTTCACCTCGCGCAGCGTGTCCTGCCGCTCGACAATCTTGTCGAGCAGGATCTTCAGCCGCTGCGGCTCGATCGGCTTCGTGAGGTAGTCGTAGGCGCCTTCCTTGATCGCTTCGACCGCGGTTTCCACGGTGCCCTGCGCCGTCAGGATGACGATCGTGTACTCGCCCCCGTCGCTGGCCAGCGCCCGCAACAGGTCGAGCCCGCCCATCCGCGGCATCACCAGGTCGCTGATGATGATCGCAGGACGAAATTCCGTGATGCGCTCGAGCGCTTCCTGGCCGTCGCCGGCCGCGGCGGCGGTGAAGCCCCAGGTCCTCACGAGCTCGGTCAGTCCAACGCGCGTGGCCGGTTCGTCTTCGACGATCAGCACGCGTTCGCCTGCGGTAGTGGTCATTGAACCTCTGGTCGCCACGGCGCCTGGGAGGTACGCGCGGCGATCATAACGAATCCTACCCTGTCGTTTTTACACGGTCTAGCACAACATTAGACTGGGGCCCGCCGGGCGATACTGGACAATACACCCGTGGACGAGCCCAATCCGCCTCCGGAAGCCCTCAGTCCAGACGTCTCGCGCCAGTGCCCTGGCCGCCCCGCCCGACCTCGAAATCCCGGTTGCACCCCCTCCGGAGCCGCCCCGCACGTCCCCGGACGTCGAAGCTCGAGGCGATCACCGAGATGGCCATCTGCTCGAGCATCCCCACTCAGCTCGCCATCGGCTGGGCCCTGCGGCTGGCCGGCTGGTCCCCGGTGGACGAGCGCGGTCAACTCCAACTGGGCTTCGTGGCCGCGTTGTCACTGGCCGACACCGTCGCGCTGGTCGGCCTGATGGTCCTGCTGCTTCGCTCGCACGGCGAGCGGCCGTCCGCCCTGTGGCTCGGGGGCCGTCCGGTGGTCCGCGAGGCCCTCGCCGGCGTGCTGCACGTCCCGATTGTGTTCTTCATCGCGGCCGTGCTGCTGCTGGCGATGCGCGCGCTGACACCGCAGCTGCACAACGTGGACGTCAACCCCTTCGAGACGCTCGCCGGCAGCAGCCTCACCGACGCGGTGCTGCTGATGCTGGTCGCCATCGTCGCGGGAGGCGTCCGGGAAGAGCTGCAACGTGCGTTCCTGCTCGACCGGTTCAGTCCGGCACCTGGGTCCGCCGTGGGCCGGCGTGGTGCTGCTGAGCACGGCGTTCGGCCTGGGTCATCTGCTGCAGGGCCACGACGCCGCGATCGCGACCGGCGCGATGGGCGCCTTCTGGGCCGTGGTCTACCTGCGCCGCGGCAGCAGCGTCGCGCCGGTCGTGAGCCACGCGCTGTTCAACACGATCGAAGTGCTGCAGATCGCGGCGCTGGCACCCTGACGCCGCGAGAAGGCTTCGTCACCGTGCCGGAACCGACACGTCCGCGCGGCCACGCAGGTCGCCCAGCCACTGGGTGATCGTGCGCCGCCGCTGCTCGAGGCCGGCGCGTTCACGCGCCAGGCCTTGCGCCTGTTCGAAGGGCACGACCTGTCCGCCGCTCGTGAACTGGTCGGGGTGGTCGCGGTAGGTACTGCAGCACCTGCTCGTCGGTCAGCGGCACCGTGACGCCGAAGCGCCCGTCGATGTAGGTCTGGATGCGCAACCGATCGCGCGCGAGCAGGCGGACGTGCTCGGACGACAGCCCGGTCGCGCGTTCGACGGCGTCGAGCGAGCCGCCGGCGTGGGTGCGCAGCCGCGCCAGCTCCGCGTCGATCGCCTCCGGCGAGGGATCCGGCGGCGGAAATCGGTTGACTTCCTCGATGAGCAGCGACCGCTGCACCAGCTGCTCCACCGCCTCCTCGGAGTCGGGAGCGGCGTTCTCGACCAGCCCCAGCATCACGGCGGCACGCACGTCGCTCAGCAGGATCACATTGCCGTTCACACGCGCGGCCACGCGATCGAGCAGCGATTGCGCGGCGAGCGGCGCCGCGAGCAGCGCCGCGATCGCGACCGCCATCAGGCCCGCGCGCGCCGTGACCGCCATCAGAACGCCTGCCCCAGCGAGATGTGCCAGATGCTGCGCCGTTCGAGGCGGCCGGGTGACAGCTCGCGCCGATCCAGCTTGAACCCGAGATCGAGCCGGATCGGCCCGACCGGCGATCGGACGCGGACGCCGAAGCCCGCCGTGGTGCGCAGATCGAACAGGTCGAGATCGCTGGCCCTGGCCACGACGTTGCCGGCGTCGACGAATCCGACGCCCTGGATGCGGCCCGTCACCGCGACGCGCATCTCGCTGTTCAGGATGATGACGCCGTTACCGCCGTTGGGAAAGCCGGTGGGGCTGATCGTGCTCTCGTCGCCCAGCCGATCGAGCGCGAAGCCGCGCACGCTGGTGTCGCCGCCGGCGAAGAAGCGCTCGCTGGCCGGGAGATCCTGCACCGTGTCCACGATCGGCGTGCCGTCGGGGCCGAGCACGGGGTCGCCGTCCTCATCCACGCGCGGAACCGTGCGCGGGAAGCCGTGCGCGGCGCCGAGCCGCCCCGCCAGGGCGACGACGGTGCGGCGCGTGGACGGCAACCGGAAGAACACGCGACCCTGGACGAACGACTTGAGGTAGCCGACCTCGGAGCCGATGGCGCGCGCCGCGACGTCGGAGTCCACCGACCATGAGCGTGCCCTTCTCGGTGTCGAGCACGTCGTCGCGCGAGTCGCGGATGATCGAGCCGGCAAACGTGGACAGCCGCACCTGAGGGAAGAGCCGGTCGATCAGCGGCTGCTGCTCGGGGTCGGTGATGTCCTGGTCGAAGATCTTGGTGCGCTGCAGTGAATAGCGGCCGGTGACGCTGTAGAGCCGCGACAGCCGCGCACCGGTCTCGGTACGCACCTCGCGGCGGAGGAAGTTGAAGCTGGAGCGGATCGCCCGCTCCAGGATCGCCGGTCACCAGCACGTCGGAGGTCGAACCGAACGCGCGCGGCTCGTTGAAGGAACCGACGATCGCGATACTCGTTGAACCCGTAGCGCCCTTCGGTCAGCCGCACGCCGCTCGAGGTCAGCACCACGTCGCGCGACCGGAGGCTGACGCGCGTAAACAGGTTGGCCGAACGGTTCTTGCCCCAGAGGTTACGGCGGCCCACCTGGAAGAAGCCGCGCGGGGCGAACTCGAACCGCTCCACGGCCTGGCCCTCCACGTCGTTCCGCACGGTGAACGCGCCCTCGATGCCGCCGCCCCAGCCGATCACGGTGCCTTCGCCTCCTCGACGCGAACGAAGATGTCGCGGCGCGGCTCCCCGGCATGCGGCAGCTGTTCGATCGTCACGCGGCGGAACAGTCCGAGGGCGCCGAGCCGGACCCGGCTCTCGATCAGATCGGAATACCCGAGCGGCTGGCCCGGCTTCACCAGCAGCTCGCGTTCGATGGTCTCGGGCTGGTGCGGTACGTTGCCGACGATGATCACCCGGTCCACCAGCACCTGCGGTCCTTCCTCGATCAGGTAGCGGACGTCGGCCTGCGTATCGTTCTCTGCCCGCGTCACCGCGGAGCGCACCGACACCTGGTCGTAGCCGCGGTTGCGGTACTCGAGGTCGATGCGGTCGCGGTCGAGCGCCAGCTCGCTTTCCGAGAAGGGCTTGCCCGGCGCCAGCTGCGACGAACCCGCGCACCGTGGCCTCGGGCACCGCCTGCGGCCCCTCGAACGCGACCGTCCGCACCGTGGTGCGCGGGCCCTCGGTGACGCGCACCGTGACGTTCGACGCGTCCGTCGTCGCTGGAGGTCTCCGGCGCCACCACCGCCTCGGACGGCGCGACCGTCACGAGCGCGAAGCCGCGGGCCAGATAGGCGTTGCGCAGGGCGGCGACGCCGGCGCCGAGCGCCGCCTCGGTGAACGGCTCGCCCTCCTTGAGCAGCAGGAACTCGCGCACCTCGGCCGGCGTGAGCGCCGCCGCACCGGTCACGTCCACGGTGCCGAACACGAAGTGCGGGCCCCGGCGCACGTCGAAGGTGATGACGACCTCGCGGGGCCCGGGCGTGCGCGTGTAGGTGGTGCGCGCCTGGCGATAGCCGCGGCCGCGCAGGAACACCTCGATCGCGCGCGCCGAGTCCTCGAGCAGGTCCTCGTCGGCCGACGCCTCGGCGCGAATCGGGACCAGCCGCTCGCGATCGTCCTCGTCGAGGTCGTCGCCGGCAAACGCCACGGTGATGTGCGGGCCGCGCGACACCGACACGCTCAGCACGGCGCCGTCGGGCGGGAACAGCACGCCGTGGCTGGCGCGAGCCTCGTAGTAGCCGCGGCCGCGCATCCGGTCGGTCCAGCGCTGGAGCTCGCGATCCATGGCGGCCTTGTCGTAGGGCACCCCGGTCCGCAGCGTCGGACGCTCGTCGAGCAGCCCCTGCGCGTCGGCGTCGAGCTGCGTCAGCTGCACGTCGACGATCGGCGGACGCGGGCCGGACTGCACGTTCATCACCAGCGTCGCGCGGTCCGGATCGTGGCTCTCGACGACGTCGCCGCTCACGGTGGCCGTGGGATAGCCGTGCTCGCGATACAGGGTGCGCAGCAGCGCCGCCACGCTCTCGGCCTGCGCCGCCCGCGGAATCTCGCCGAAGCGATCGTCGACCGCCCGCCGCAGGTCGCCCTCGGGCAGGCCGAGCATGCCGCGGAACTCCACCCGATCGACCGCATGAATCGGCACGAGGCGGTAGGTCAGCCGCACGCCCCCGCCGCCGGATGGCTCCGACAGCACCTGCACGTCGTCGAACAGGTTGAGGTTCACCAGGTGCGCAATGGTCTCGCGCACCTCGCGCATCGCGAGCGGACGCCCGACGGAGGTTTCGATGAGGCTGGTGATCGCGGGGGTCGTCACCGCGCGTCCCTCGCGCTCGGCGCGCACCTCGTCGACCATCGGAGCCGGCGACGAGGCCGCAGGAGGCGACTGGGCCGCGGCCCAGGACGCGGCGAGCAGAGCGAGCGCCAACACGGCCCCGGCGGCGGCCGGGCGCGCCGTCAAAACGCGCGTCTCATCCGCACGTCCACCGCGTAGGTGCCGTCTTCGTTGCGGGACAGGATCCACGAGAACTGATCCGTCTGATCGTATTCGAGCAGGACGATCTGATCACGCGTGGACGACGAGAGGCTGCGCGAGTAGGTGAGATACAAGCCGGTTCGAGATCCGCTTGCCGATGGTGAGGCGGGCGCCGGGATCGAACCGCGACGACTGGGTATTGGGATCGACGAGCGACGGCGTGAGCTGGAAGGTATCCACGCCGAACGCCTGCTGCACCACGCGGTCCACTTCCGAGGTGACCGCTCCGGTCAGCGC
Source organism: uncultured Acidobacteriota bacterium (assembly GCA_963731785.1). Taxonomy (GTDB): domain Bacteria; phylum Acidobacteriota; class Vicinamibacteria; order Vicinamibacterales; family UBA2999; genus DASYRM01. Next base: position 193,320 of record CAVSWX010000016.1, on the reverse strand, counting down.
GCGGGTGGCGCGCTCGCGCACCAGCTGCTGCTGCGGCGTGATGTCGGTGCTGTAGCGGCGGAACTCGACGTCCTGCCCCGGCGTGACGTCGCTGAAGAGCAGCGCCAGGATTTCCGGCTCGGCCAGCGGCGGGTCGGACGCGAAGCCGGGCACCGCGCGGTCGAAGGTGCCGTTGAGGGTGATGGTGACGCGATAGGTTTCACCGGGCACGCGCACCTGCGTTTCCATCTCGAGGTCCACGAACGGATCGAGCCGGGTCGGGATTGGCCTGATCCATCGACCCGCGGGTGATGCGATAGCGCTTGCCCTCGAACAGGAACTCGCCGCGATCGATCTCGGCGCGGCCGAAGAGCTGTGGCCGGTCGTAGGTGCCCCGCAGCTGCATGTTGGCGCGGGCCACCATCTGGATCGTGTTGTTGCGCACCTGCAGCGTGGACGGAGCGTTGATCTGGACGTCGTAGCGCAGCGGCACCGTGGGTTCGGCCGGCGCCGTGCCACTCGCCGCGGCGGCGGTCGAGGATCCGCCGAGCTCGACGAAGTTGCCGCCCAGGTTGAACGGCCGCGTGTAGATCGCCTCGCGCACGTTCACGGCGCCACTGAGGGTCGCTGCCGACGTGGTGCCGCGCAGGGCCAGCTGCGCGTCGACGAGCGAGCGCACGCCCTCGGGGAAGCGCAGGCGCATCTCCGTGCCCGTCATCGACACGTCGATGCGGCCGAGCTGATAGCCGTCGATGCCGATCGTGCCGCCGAACGCCACCGAGCCGCCGCCGAGACGGGCGGTGACGTCGTCGAAGCGGATGGTGCGCGAATCGAAGCGGATCGGCCCGAGGACGTTCTCGAGCGCGTTGGGCAGGTCGAAGTGCCGGATGCGGCCGTTCTGCACCGTCATCGTGCCGGTGAAGAGCGGCGCCTGCAGCCCGCCCTCGAGCGTCGCCTCCAGCGAGGCCCGGCCCGAGCTGCGGACGTTGGGGACGAAGCCCTGCAGGATGCCGAGGTTGGCGTCGCCGCGCACCCGCACCGCGATGCGCTCGTCGTGCAGGTTGGCGGTGCCGGTCACCTCGAGCTCGGTGTCCTCGCCGGCCAGCCGCAGATCGGCAATTCTGATCACGTGGCGGTCGAGCGCGAGGTGAATCGGCGCCGCGTTGCGCAGCTGGTAGTCGAAGAAGCGGGCATCGAGGCTGTCCACCGTCGCGTCGACCAGCAGGCGGTCGAGATCGGCCAGTTCGCCGACGACGCGCACGCTGCCGCTCACCACCGCGGTGGTGTAGGGCGAGAGCCGCGGCTCGAAGGCGCGGATGTAGGGGTCGAGCGAGGTGTCGGTGACGCGGAACGACAGCTCCGTGTCCATCTCGGGGGTGAGCGCGATGCGGCCGGACCCGGAGACGGCCAGGCGCGACGACGCCACCTCCACCTTGAGCGTCATCAGGTCGCCGGCGATGCCGATCTCCGCGAGCATCTCGCCGATGCCTTCGTCGCCGGCGAAGAGATCCCGCACCGTGCCGCGCACGTCGTAGCGCGGCATGTCGAAGCTGCCGCTGCCGCCCGCGGTGAAGTCGATGAGGCCCGAGAGCGGCACCGACGAACGCTTCGAGAGGCTGACCGTCTCGATGGGAATGCCGCGGCCGTTGAGGGTGAACGAATAGGTGCCGTTCCAGCCGACGTAGGCGGCGCCGGTGCCGCGGCCGTCACCCTTCGCGAGCTGGATGTTGTCGAGGCGGACACCGTCGCCTTCGAGCCGCACCGAGGCCGACGCCTGATCGAACGGTTCGCCGTAGGCGACGCCCTTCGCGATGGTCATGGTGCCGAAACCGAACGGGCGCTGGTAGGGGCCGTAGGGATGGAACTCGCCCGACAGCACGCCGTCCACGCGGTAGTCGAGAATGCCGAACGCGCGGCGCAGGTCTTCCACCGGCCAGTCGGTGATGCGGATGCGGGCGTTGATCTCCTCGCCCCCGTCGCGGCGGGGGAAGCCGGCCGAGAAGCGGCCTTCGGCGCGGATTTCCTGCGCGCCCGTGCCGATGATCACGTCCTTCGTGTCCACGTACCCGTTCTCGATGACCGCCGATCCGTTCACCGCGCCCCAGTCCACCCCCCACGCGCGCATGTGCTCGCCGGCGATGACGCCTTCGATCCGGGGGCTGCGGAAGGCGTTCAGCATGGTGCCCTCGAAGCTGCCGTAGCCGCCGATCTCGATGGCGTTGGTGGGGGCGCCGAAGGCGGTGAGGATGCCGGCCATGAGGCGGTCGCTCTCCTGCCAGTCGGCGCTCGTCACGCGGAACGGGATGCGGGAGTCGGTGCCGTACGCGGTGCTGCCCTCGAACTCGACCAGCGTCGTCGGCGTCGCGAGCCGGCTGCTGCCGATGTGGATCCAGTTCGGGCTCGATCGCGTAGCTCAGGCTGCCGCCGATCGGCACCGGCTCCAGCGGCCGGTGATTGCTGAAGGGCCCGAAGGGCTCGCCCGCCGCCGCCTGCGCCGCGATGCGCGCCACCGGGATCTCCCGTGTCTGCAGCTCGGCGCCCGCGGGCGGTCTCACCGCGATCTCGCCCTCGCCGGTGCGATCCGCGAAGCGGCCGCGCGGCCATTCCAGATGATTGCGGCCCGAGGCCCGGCCGGCCAGACGCAGCCCCTGCATCCCGAGGTAGTCGCTGAGGGCGGTCAGACTGATGTCGCGATACGCGGCGTCGAAGGTGTAGGTCGCGGTCACGCCGGGGGTGCCGAGCGGCGCCATGCGGTAGCCCAGGGCGAGCTGCCCGCCGTAGAACCGGCTCGTCGTGTCGCTCACCTCCACGAACTCGGGCACCCACTTCACCGTGCCCTGCAGGTCGCCGAAGCGCAGCGTGTTGAGGCCGGCGGTGTGGCTCTTGAACGTGCCCTTCAGCTCCCGGCCCGTGCGGATGCGGCCACCCGGCATCGTCTCGCGGAACAGATGGAAGGTGCCGCTGAACGTGCCCTTGCCCGAGAGCTCGAAGGTTTCCTTGGCGAAGAAGATCTTCCGCATCCACGGGAAGTCGATCTCCGACTCCATGCGGTACATCTGCTCGGGGAAATACGACATGTTGGCGTCGCCGACGAGTCGCGTCTTGCGTTCCACCGGTGTCGAGGTTGATGTGGGAGAAGACGAGGCGGCCCTCGCTGATCGTGAAGGCCGAGTTCATGTCGAGATCGAACGGCTCGTAGTCCTGGACCTTCACCGTGCCGCCGTGGAAGCGCGCCAGGCCCGCGGTACCTGATCGTTGGTCCGCGCGACCGTGATGTCGAGGTTGGGGGTCACCACGCTCCACGGCGTGCCGTAGTCCTTGTAGGTGGTCTCGCCGTTGCGCGCCCGCACGTACTGCAGCGTCGTCGTCCACGCGCTGCGCCCTTGCCGCGGACGGCCGCGGCCGAGAGCCGGGAAAGCTGGTCTTGCCGTCGGGCAGCGACTCCACGAACATCGTCCACTCGTCCATGTCGATCGAGCTGAGGACGATGCGGCGCGTGAAGAGCGTGCTCCAGGGCATGCCGACGCGCAGGCGCTTGACGGTGAGAAACGCGGGCGACTGCGGCGTGAGCCCTTCGATGACGAGGTCGTCGAGCTCGAACTGGCCGTTCCAGAGGCGGACGCTGAGCCGGCCGATGCGCATCGGCCGCTCGATGAACCGCGACCCCTGCGTTTCGGCCTGTGCCTTGAGCGCCGGGCCGAGGTCGACGGTGACGCCGGTGACGATCGCCACCGCCACCACGACCGCGATCGTGGCCACGACGCGCCGGACGATGACGCGCGTCCGCTGCGTGATCGGGTGCGAGACGGCGGCGCGGAGATCGGGGAACTTCACGGGTGATCCGGAAGCGCTAGTCGATCACGACGAGCACGGCCTGGGCCTCGACCGAGGCGCCCTCGGCCACCCGCACCTCGCGCACGACGCCCGCCCTGGGCGCGCGCAGCTCGTTCTCCATTTTCATCGCTTCCACCACCACCACGCCTTGTCGGGCCTCGACGCGCGTCCCGGCCGCCACCAGCACCTTCACCACCCGTCCGGGCATGGGCGCCACGACGCGGCCGTCGCCGGCATCGGACGCGCCGGCCCGCCGCCGCTGCGCCGAGGTGCGGAGGGCCAACGGCACCGCGGTGCCGTTGACGTGCACCCGCCACGCGCCTCCCGTACCCGGCTCGAAGCCGACATCGTAGCTGTGGGCGGCCCGCCGGCGGCACTTGCGACGGCTCGCGCACGAGCAGCGACCAGCGATCCCCGGCGCGCACCATCGAGGCGTGCCAGGCGCGGCCGTCGACCGTTACCTGCCAGCCGTCATCGTCCGCCGTCACGTCCACAGCGCGCGGTCGTCCGTCGGCTTCGACGTCAACTCTCACGCCCGCAACCCCTCACGGCGGGCCGTGGCCTTCCATCCGGCGCGCGGAGCGGAGGCGAGGCCCGGGCCGGCGCCCTCGTCTCGCGGCAGCGTTCCCGCAAGCCGGCATGGCCACCGGCGGCGCGGTACCAGACGCGGCAGCCTGGAGTGCCAGCGCCATGACGGCGACCTCGACACTGGACACATCCGGCGTCTCGAAGGGTTCTCCGCGGCGCGACTGCAAGAGTTCGTCCAGATATCCGGTGTGGAATTCGCCGCGCGCGAATGCGGGCTCGCGCAGCATCCAGCGGAAGAACGGCAACGACGTACGGATGCCGGACACTTCGTATTCTCCGAGCGCCCTCGTCATGCGCGCGATGGCCTCGTCGCGCGTGCGCCCCCAGACGATGAGCTTCGACACCAGCGGATCGTAGTAGATGGAAATCTCGGCGCCGGCTTCGACGCTGCTGTCGTCGCGGACCCCGGGGCCGTCCGGAGCCCGCAGGCCGAGCACCCGCCCGGGCGAGGGCAGGAAACCGGCGTCGGGGTCCTCCGCGTACACGCGGCACTCGATGGCGTGGCCGCGCGAGCGCACCACCTCGCGCGGCGCCAGGTCGAGGCGCTCGCCACGGGCAATCCGGATCTGCCAGGTCACCGAGATCCACCCCGGTGACGAGCTCGGTGATCGGATGCTCCACCTGGAGGCGGGTGTTCATCTCCAGGAAGTAGAAGCGTCCCCGCTCGTCCACCAGGAATTCGACCGTGCCGGCGTTGGTGTAGCCCACGGAGGCGGCGACCGCGGCGGCCGCCTGCGTCAGCCGCTGCCGGAGGCGCGGCGACACGGCCAGCGACGGCGTCTCCTCGATCACTTTCTGATGGCGGCGCTGAATGGAGCACTCGCGCTCGACGAACGGCAGCACCGTGCCGTGATGGTCGGCGAGCACCTGCACCTCGATGTGCCGTGGCCGGATCAGCCGCCGCTCGAAGTAGATGGCCGAATCGCCGAACGAGGAGCCCGATTCGGATCGCGCGGCGCGCACGGCGCTCAGGAGCTCCCCGGGAGCGGCGACCGTGCGCATGCCCTTGCCGCCACCGCCGGCGACGGCCTTCACCATGAGGGGATAGCCGACGCGCTTCGCCGCGGCCGTGAGCTCGGCGTCGCTGGCCTCGGGCGCCAGCGGCGCCTCCGTGCCGGGCACGATGGGAACGCCGGCGGCGCGGGCCGCGTCACGCGCGGCGGTCTTGCTGCCCATCAGCGCTATCGCGCGCGAGGTGGGGCCGATGAACGTGAGGCCGGCGTCTTCGCAGGCGGCGGCGAACGCACTGTTCTCCGCCAGGAAGCCGTAGCCGGGATGCACGGCGTCGGCGCCGGCCGCCCGGGCGGCGGCGATCAGCCGCGTCGGCGCGGAGATAACTGTCTCGGGGCGGGCTGGGTCCGATGGCCACCGCCTCGTCGGCCATCCGGACGTGCCGGGCCGCGCGATCGCTGTCGGAGAAGACTGCCACCGACGCGAGGCCGAGGTCGCGGCAGGCGCGGATGATCCGCACCGCGATCTCGCCGCGGTTGGCGATCAGGATCTTCTGCAAGGCCCGGTGATCGTAGCACTTGCAGACGACCCTCAACCGCCGGCCTGTCCGGCGGTTGGGCCTACTTCAAGATCGTGGCGGTGACGTCCACGGTGACGGTGCGGTCGCCGTTCGGGCTGGCCGATCGCGAGACCCGGAGCGGCTTGCCCGAGTCGAGGAGCGGCTGGGCGCGTACCTGCACGAAGGGCTGCTCCTTGACGTTCTGATACTCGAGCCCCACGCGCGTCAGGATGCGACCGTTCTTCTGCACGTTGGGCATGACGTCCACGTTCAGGATGCCTTGGGCACCCGGAGACCGCTCGGATGCCCGCGACGAGCCGGCTTCGCGATCGGCCACCGTGAGCGTCACCGTCTTGCGAATCGGCGCGGCGCCGGTGGCCTCTTCCAGGATGGTGATGTCCAGCTGAATGTTCACGAGTTGTGGAGGCGTCGTGTCCACCACCAGCAAGGGCGGAGCCGGGGGAGCCGGAGCGGCGGGCGCGGGCGCCGGCGCCGGTGACGGTACTGGCGCGGGAGCCGGCGGCGCCTGGGGCGGTCGCGAGGAGCGCGGTGGCGGTGCCGCCGGCGGTGCCGGCGCGGGCGCCTGTGGGACGAGCAGCAGCGGCTGCGACGGCTGTGCCAGCGGCTGCGTCAACGGCGGCAGCGGCTGCGCAAGCGTCCAGCGGCTGCAGCGCCTGTGGCGGCTGCGGCGGCTGCTGCGCCAGCGCGGGACACGTCGCCAGCGCGCACAGGATCGGCAGGACGAACAGACGGTTCATGACCACTCTCCTCTTCTCACGGGTTACTCCTCGAGCGCGTCGCCGGCCACGCCGATCGACAGCGGCGCCACGGCGATTGGCGTGATCTCGATTGCCTCCGGCGCTGGCACGGGTTCCACCACCACCGCCTCGGTACGTCAACGGAACAATCGCGACGGGCGGCACCTCGATGGTGCTGGGCGGCTCCGCGGCGCGCACCGTCCGCTGTGTGACGGCCGAATCTCGACGTACAACCCGCACTGGCGTGGCATCGCGGACCACCCGGGGCGGTGGCACCGCCGCCGCGCCGACCGGTGCTGCCGTCGTGGTCGGGGGCATGCCGCCCGTGACTGGCGTCGAGACCGGCGACGGTCCAGACATCCAGAGCACGGCGGCGACCACCACAATCGCGGCCGCGGCGACCCCGAGCCACGGCGTCACGGTCGGGCCGAGGCCAGGCGCCACCGTCACGCGCGTCGACACGGCCAGCCGAAGCGACGGCGGGGGCGCCGCCGCGGTCATGGCCCGCGCCGCGTCGTCGATCGCCGCATCGACGCCGCCGGTCCGCTCAATCGCCATCCATGAACCCCAGGGCCGCGAGCCGCTGGCGCACCTGCCGGCGCGCTTCCGACACCCGCCACTTCACGGTTCCGACCGGCACTTTCAGCATCGCGGCCACCTCGTTGTACCCGTACTCGCCTGACTGCGCGAGCAGCAACGCATCACGCAGCTTCGGCGACAGCGCTTCGATGGCCACGGTCGCGTGCCGCGCCAGATCGCGGTGACGCAACGTCTCGAGCGGTCCGTGCCGATCTTCAGTGACGCCGTCGGCGTCGGCCAGCGGCGCACGGCGCGAGAACCACGCCATCAGCGAGCGGCGCCGGCTCATCGCCCGGTTCCACGCGATGCTCAGCAGCCAGGTGCGGAACGTCGCGTCGCCGCGGAACGACCCCAGCCGCTGCCAGGCCCGCACGAGGGCGTCCTGCGCCGCCTCTTCGGCCTCCTCCCGGTCGCGCAACGCCGCCAGCGTGGCGCGAAAGACGGCAGCCTGGTGACGGACGACAAGCTGGTCGAATGCGCCGACGTCACCCGCCCGCGCGAGCCGTACCAGCTCGTCGTCCGTCACACAGCCTGTAGACCCCGCGGCGACCCGGATGGTTGGGGCGGCCGATGAAAAAGGCGGGCGAGCAGCGCGACGCGCCACCCGACCCGCCCTGTGCCCGGGCAGTACTATGACGGCCGGACCCGATGACGCCCCACTCACGCGCCTGGCTGCAAATCCATGTCTGCGTCGTCCTGTGGGGCTTCACCGCCATCCTCGGCCGGTTGATCACGATGCCGGCCCTGCCGCTCGTGTGGTGGCGCATGCTGCTCGTCACCGGCGCGCTGGCGGCGTGGCCGCCGGTGTGGCGCGATCTGCGCCGGATGCCGCCGCGCCTCGTCGCCGTCTATCTCGGCATCGGTGTCCTCGTCACGCTGCACTGGATCACCTTCTACGGCTCGATCAAGCTGTCGAACGCCTCGGTGGCGGCGACGTGCATGGCGCTGACGCCGGTGTTCGTATCGATCATCGAGCCGTCGCTCGCGCGGCGGCGGCCGCACCTCACGGAGGTGGGGATGAGCCTCGCGGTGCTGCCGGGCGTGGCGCTGGTCGTGGGCGGCACGCCGGCCGGCATGCGCACCGGCATCGCCGTGGGTGCCGTGTCGGCGCTGCTCGCCGGCATCTTCAGCTCGCTCAACAAGCGCGCGATCGGGTCGAGCCCGGCGCTGGCCGTGACCGGCCTCCAAATGGCTGCGGGCGCGCTCCTGCTGCCGCCGCTCGCGTGGTTGCTGCCCGCGGCCGAGCGTGTGGTGGTGCAGCCGAGCGCGCACGACGCGGCGCTGCTGGTGGTGCTCGCGCTGGCGTGCACGCTCTTCCCCTACGCGCTGGCGCTGGTGGCGCTACGGTACCTGACCGCGTTCGAGACCACGCTCGCCGTGAATCTCGAGCCGGTGTACGCGATTGCGCTGGCGATCGTGCTGCTGAACGAGCAGCGCGACCTCGAGCCCGGGTTCTATCTCGGGGTCGCGCTGATCATGGGGATCGTCTTCTCCCACCCGTGGGTGTCGCGCCGGTGGGGCCGGCGCGCAACGCAAAGGGCCGGGTCTGAAGACCCGGCCCCACAAGCGTTTTCGTAGGGCGGGCTTCAGCCCCGCCCAGCCCGCCCTAAGCCCCAGGCCCTGAGCCTTAAGCCCTGAGCCCTGAGCCTGCCATCCCCTCAGAAATCGATCTGCGCCCCAATCTTCGCGAAGCGCGCCGGCATGATCAGCGTCGGCGTGCCCCAGAGTGACGGGTTGGCCGTCGTGTAGGTGCCGTTGTAGGTCTGCCCCGTGCTCGAGTTGAGCGCGTTGAAGATGTCGATCCCGAGGTTGGCGCGCATGCGCCCGAACCGCAGGAGCTTGGCGATCCGCAGGTCGAACGTGGAGATGCTCTCGTAGAACGCTTCGTTGGTCTCGAACGCGTTGATCGTGATCGTCTGGACGCCGCCCGACGGCGCGCGGCCCAGGGTGCGTGCGATTTCGGCGGCGGTGTACTGCACGTTGGCCACCTTCGCCGGTCCCGGACGGCTGGTGAAGGTGCCCGCCACCTGCACGGTGATCTTGGGAATGGTGTAGCTGCCCAGCCCCTTGAGCTCGGTCTGGATCGGCGTCACCGTCTTGCAGTTCCGCATGCTCGGGCCTTCGGGGATGCCGGTGCCGTAGTAGCCGTTCTCGATGTAGGTGCACCAGTCGTCGCCGTTGGTCGAGAACACTGCGCCGCCGCGCAGCGTGAGACCACCCGCCAGGCGGGCGTTGAGGTTCAGATCGACCCCCTGCCACCAGTTCTTGCGGTTCACGCCCGGGGCGTTGTTCTCGAGATAGGTCTCGTTGTTGATCTGGCCGAACTTGGCCTGCGAGATGTTCCAGAGGTCATCGACGACCCGTCCGTTCGCCACGCCGAGCCGCGGATCGGTCGGTGCGACCACCGAGTAGGGATCGAAGTCGGCGTGGGTGTTGAGCGTGTTCTCGATCAGCGTCCACTTGTCGATCCAGCGGCGGTGATAGCCGACCTCGAGCGACATCCCGGAGCGGATCTCGCGCTGCACCGAGGCGCCTACCTCCCAGTCCATCGGACGGGTGAACCAGCCCTTGAACATGTCGGGGTCGTAGGAGGTGCTGAAGACTTCGGTGCCGAACGTGTTGTTGTTCCAGGCGCCGCACTGGTCGCCGCCCGCCGGACGCAGGTCCTGCGCCGCCGGGTTCAGCAGGTCGCAATCGGGCCTGAAGTTGACGTTGGCATCGTTCCACGACCGGCCGACGGTGGTCTGGATGCGGCTCATCGGGTTGCCGAGGGTCCACCGTCCGTCGCTCGACGCCGAGTCGGTGTAGCGGCCGGCGTTGAACTTCACCGACGTCTTGCCGTCGCCGGTGAGGTCGTAGATCACGCCGAGGCGCGGGTTGATGTCGTGGAAGCCGGTGACCCCGCCCTCGGTATCGGTCGGGAAGTCGAGGACCCGCGGGTGGAATTGGCTGCCGCCGAAGGTCTGGTGCGGGTAGATGCTCCTGGCGTAGTCGTACCGGGCCGCGCCCTGCAGCGTGAGCCGGTTGAGCGTCCACTGCTCCTGGACGTAGGCCGACTGGCTGTAGGCGCGCGATCGATAGCGGATCGGGTTGTCGCCCACCATGATGAGCGATTGCGGTATGCCGTTGCGGAACGTGTACGAAATGTCGTTGTTGTTGGTGAAGTTGAGGTTGTCCTGGTCCTGGACGAAGCCCATGTAGCCGACTTTGAAGCTGTGGGCACCGGTGACGTACGCGCCCGACACCTTCCACCGGGGCACGAACGCGTGGTTCTCGTTCCAGTTCATCGAGCGGTAGGTCACCGACTGGATCCCGCTCTGGATCCCGGTGTCGGTGACGCGCACCAGGTCACGCGTCTCGTTGCCGTCGCGCTCACGCCCACCGTAGTCGTAGACTGCTCGCGGAGAACGTGGCATCGAGCAGCAGACGGTTGGTCCACGGCGACTGCCAGCCGGTCTGGATCAGGTGCTGCGGATAGGCATCGGCGGTCCCGGCGGCTTCGGGAGACGTCGTGGCCGTGCCGCCGCCTTCGTGGTTGTCCTTGAGCGACTGCTCGTCGTAGTAGAAATTGAGCTTGTGCCGCTGCGACGCCTGCCAGGTGAGGCGGACGTTGCCCGCGTGCGTGAGTGGAATCGTTGAACGCCTGACGCGTCGGATCGGCCTCGTACAACCACGCGTTGGTGCCGGCGTTCTTGTTGTAGAGCATGATCGGCACCTTCTTCTCGGTGCGCTTGGTGCGGCCGCTGACGAAGTACCACAGCTTGTCGCGATTGATCGGGCCGCCGATCGACCCGGTCAGGTCGCGCATGGTGATGAGGTCCTCGGTGGCGGGGCGGGTACCCTGGGCGCGAAGCTCGTCGGTGAGGTTGTTGCCCTGCAGCCCGCTGTTCGCGAAGCCGAAGAAGAACGCACCCGACGGCGTGTTGCCGCCGGACTTCGGGATGACGTTGATCACAGGGCCGCCCGATTCGGCTTCGCCGAGCGCACCCGAGGTGGTGACCGCGAGCTCCGAGGCGTTGCCCATGTCGGGCTGGAAGTAGCTGGTGCCGCCGCCGCCGGAGTTGGCAGTCGCACCACCTGTAGGCCCGCCGACGCTCATGCCATCGAGCTGCAGGCGGCCGTCGTCGGCGCGGCCGCCGTGGGCCGAGAAGTTGTTCACCTCGGCGCCGCCGCGCAGGCCGCCGACGTCGAGGGTGCCGCCTACGGCCATGCCGGGAATGAGGATGGCGATGTTCTGGATGTTGCGCGCGGCGGGGAGCTCGGTGATGAGGCTGCCCTTCAGCACGTCCTGCCGCACCGTGCTCTGCACGTCGACGATGGGCGACACGCCGGTGATGGTCACCGTCTCTTCGATGCCGCCGACCCGCATGTCGACGTTCACCGTGGCGGTGAAGGCGCCCGAGAGCGCGATCGCGTCACGCACCACCGTGGCAAAGCCGGGCAACACGAAGGTGGCCTTGTAGCTGCCGGCCGGGAGATCGACGATGCGGTACTGGCCGCTGCCGTCGGTGACCGCCGAGCGTGTCTTCTCAATGAGCGCGTCGCTGCCGGCTTCGACTGTCACGCCGGGAAGCACCGCGCCGGAGCTGTCACGAACCGTTCCTGTCAGCGACGCCTGGGCAAAAGTGCTGACCGGCACCAATACCACCGCCAGCAGCGTCAGCACACCGCCCCACCGCATCCGCATGTGTCCTCCGTTTCGCCCCCCCCAAATTGAGGGATCGAGGGCGCGCCGAGTCTAGACAGCGGCGGAGCTGCGCACACTACACAAGTCGAGCTACCCCTATGGGGGTATCCAGCTCGGACGGGCGCCGGAGCCGATTCCGATTCGCGCTGCGGGGTCGCGGTCGTCAACGGATGTGCTCGGTTTTGCTCGTCTCAACCCCCTTTTCGCACCGGCACCAGCGCGACCCGTGGTTTCGCACTTGACCCGCAATTCGAGCCATGGTTAGTATGTGAGTGACTGTTTACTCACTAAATATCTATGCCCAGACACCGTTTTGCGGACACCAAGGACCGGATTGAGCGGGCCGCCATCGCCCTCTTTGTCGAGAAGGGCGTGGCCGAAACCACCGTGCGGGACATCGCGCAAGCCGTCGATATCTCCGAAGGTGCGCTCTATCGCCACTTCGTCGGCAAGGACGAGCTCGTGTGGCAGCTGTTCGAACGCCACTACATCGCCTTTGCCGGCCGGCTCCAGGCCCTCGCCGACGGCGAACCGGCGGCGCGCGGAAAGCTGGCGGCGATGATCCGCGGCTTCCTGCAGGCGCACGACGACGACCCGACGCTCTTCCACTTCCTGCTGTTCGTGCAGCACGGGCAGTTGAGCAAGCTCGCCGCCGACACGCCGACGCCGGTGACGGTGATGCATGGGGTGCTCGCGTCCGGAATCGCGTCCGGTGAAATTCCGCCGCAGGACGCCAACCTCGCGACGGCGCTGGCGATGGGCCTGGTGCTGCAGCCGATGACGTTTGCCGCCTACGGCCGGCTGCCGCAGGCGCAGGTGCCGAACGGCGATCGGCTCGTGGCCGCCGTGTGGGCCGCGGTCACCACGGTCTGACAGGGAGACATGTCGATGCGATCGCCACTCGTGCAGCTGCTGACGACGCGCCGGTTCGCGCCGCTCTTCGTCACCCAGTTCCTCGGCGCCTTCAACGACAACCTGCTGAAGAGCGCGCTGGCCATCTTCGTCACCTTCCGCCTGGCCGGCGACTCGGGCATCGACGCGGCCACGCTGGTGATGATCGCCGGCGGCCTCTTCATCGCGCCGTTCTTCCTCTTCTCCGGCGCCTCGGGCACCCTGGCCGACCGCGTGGACAAGGCCGCGATCGCCCGCTGGGTGAAGGTGGCCGAGATCGGCATCATGGCCCTCGGCGCGTGGGGGCTGGCCCGCCAGAGCGTGCCGGTCCTGCTCGCGGCGCTCTTCTGCCTCGGCACGCATTCCACCGTGTTCGGCCCGATCAAATACGCGCTGCTGCCGCAGCACCTGCGCGACGACGAGCTCGTGGCCGGCAACGCGCTCATCGAGGCCGGCACCTTCCTCGTCGATTCTGCTCGGCACCATCCTCGGCGGCAGCATCGTGCTGGTCGACGAGGGCGCGCTGGTCGTGGGCGGCGTCGGCATCGCGTCGGCGGTGCTCGGCCTCGGCGCGGCGCGGATGATCCCGGCCGCGCCGCCGGCGGCCGGCGCCGACCTGCCGCGGCCGCGGCTGTTCCACGACACGGCGGCGGTGCTTCGCCACACCACCGCCCGCCCCGAGCTGCTGCTGCCCATCCTGGCGCTCTCGTGGTTCTGGCTGTTCGGCGCCACCGTCGTCTCGGGGCTCCCGGTGCTCGCCAAGGACGTGCTGTTCGCCGACGAGCACGTGGTGACGCTGATGCTGGCCCTCTTCGCCGTCGGTGTCGGCCTCGGATCGATGCTCGCCGAACGGCTGCTCCACGGCGAGGTGAGCGCGCGCTTCGTGCCCGGCGCGGCGCTCGCGATGGCGTACTTCGCGGTCGACCTGCACTGGGCCAGCGCCGGGCGGGCGCCGCAGGCCTCGCTCGCCGGCATGCTCGCCGTTCCTGCAGATGCCGGGCAGCCTGCGCGTGCTCGCCGATCTCGTGGGCATGGCGATCGCCGGCGGGCTGTTCACGGTGCCGCTCTACGCCGTGCTGCAGCACGAGAGCGAGGCGAATCACCGCGCCCGCGTCATCGCCTCGAACAACATCATCAACGCGCTCGCCATGAGCGCCGGCGCGGTCGCCGCGGCGGTGCTCCTCGCCCGCGGCTTCACCATGGGCCAGCTCTTCGCACTGTGCGGCCTGGCGACCGTGCCGGTCGCGCTGGTGGCGGCCTGGGTGCTGCGCGTGCCACTGGTCAAGAGCGCGCTGAAGCTGGCGCTGCGCCTGCTCTATCGCGTCCAGGTGGAAGGCCTCGAGCACGCGCGGGCGGCCATGCCGCACGCCGTCATCGCCGCCAACCACGCATCGTTTCTCGACGCGCTGCTGCTCGGCGCGTTTCTTCCCGGTCGCCCGATCTTCGCGGTGGACACGCTCATCGCCACGCGGTGGTGGGCGCGCCCGTTCCTGGCGCTCGTCGACGCCATGCCGGTGGACCCGGCGAACCCGCTGTCGATTCGCGCGATGATCCGCGCCGTCGAAGGCGGGTCGGCGTGCGTGATCTTCCCCGAGGGCCGTCTCACCACCACCGGCTCGCTGATGAAGGTGTACGAGGGGCCCGCCGTCATCGCCGAGCGCACCGAGGCGGCGCTGCTCCTGGTCCGCATCGAAGGCGTGGAGTTCACGCCGTTCTCCCGCCTCGGCGGCAAGGTGCCGCGCCGCCTGTTCCCGCGCGTGCGCATCACCGTGCTGCCGCCGCGCCGGCTCGTGTCGCCCGAGGGCGTGACCGGGCGGGCGCGCCGGGCCGCGCTCAAGCGCGCCCTCGCCGACGAGATGGTGCAGTCGATGTTCGCGACCGCGCCGATCGACACGACGCTCTTCGACGCGCTGCTCCAGGCCAAGGCCCAGCACGGGCGCGGCCACGTCGTCGCCGACGACATCGACCAGCAGCCCATGAGCTACGGGCGCCTGGTCGCCGCCAGCTACGCGCTCGGCGACGCACTCGCCGGCCGCACCCGGCCCGGCGAACGCGTCGGGCTGCTGCTGCCGACGTCGCGCGCCGCGCTCGTGAGCTTCTTCGCGCTCCAGGCCTCGGGCCGCGTGCCGGCGATGCTCAATTTCTCCACCGGCCCGGCGTCGCTCGTCGCGGCGTGCCGCGCCGCGGAGGTCGCTCTGGTCGTCACCTCGCGCCGGTTCGTCGAGAAGGCCAAGCTCGAGCGCGCTCGTCACCGCCGTCGCCAGCTCCGCGACAGTGGTCTACCTCGAGGATCTGCGCGCCGAGATCGGCGTGGACGCGCGCCTGCGCGCGTGGGTGCGCTCGTTCCGCGGCCCGCGCCGTGCCAACGCGGCGCGGGCGCACGACCCCGCGGTGGTGCTCTTCACCTCCGGCTCCGAGGGCACGCCGAAGGGCGTCGTCCTGAGCCACCGCAACCTGCTCGCCAACCGCCATCAGCTGGCGGCCGTCGTGGACATCAATCGGCGCGACGTGGTGCTGAACGCGCTGCCGGTCTTCCACAGCTTCGGCCTGACGGGCGGGCTGCTGCTGCCGCTGCTCAACGGCGTGCGCACGTTTCTCTACCCGTCGCCGCTCCACTACCGCACGGTGCCGGAGCTGGCCTACGGCATCAACGCCACGATCCTGTTCGGCACCGATACGTTCCTGGCCGGCTACGCCCGGGTGGCCGACACCTATGACTTCTACTCGGTGCGCTACGTGTTTGCCGGCGCCGAGCGCGTCAAGGCCGACACGCGCCGCGTCTGGTTCGAGAAGTTCGGCATCCGGATTCTCGAGGGCTACGGCGCCACCGAGACGGCGCCGGCGCTGGCGGTCAACACGCCGATGCACTTCCGGGCCGGTACCGTGGGACGTCTGCTGCCCGGGATCACGCACCGCATCGAACCGGTGGCGGGCATCGACCGAGGGCGGGCGGCTCTTCGTCCAGGGCCCAACGTGATGCTGGGCTACCTGCGCGCCGAGGCGCCCGGCGTGCTGGAGCCGCCCGACGGGGGCTGGTACGACACCGGCGACATCGTCGAGATCGACGCCGACGGGTTCGTCACCATCAAGGGGCGCGCCAAGCGGTTCGCGAAGGTCGCCGGCGAGATGGTGCCGCTCGGCGCGGTCGAAGACCTCGCCGCGCGCGTATGGCCGGCGGCCATCCACGCCGTGGTCGCCGCGCCGGACCCGAAGCGGGGCGAGCAGCTCGTGCTGGTGACGGAGCAGAAGGACGCCAGCCGCGCGGCCCTGTCCGCCGCCGCGCGCGAGAGCGGCCTGCCGGAGATCTTCGTGCCGCGCGCCATCGTCTCCGTGCCCGCCGTGCCGATCCTGGGCAGCGGCAAGATCGACTACCCTGCCGTGGCACGCCTCGCCGGCGAGTTCAGCCACGCGTCGTAGCCTCCGGGAGCCGTGCCGCCGGGCGGCGGCAAATGCTGGCGACGGGGGCGGCGCGGCGATATCCTTGGGGCGCGTCGAGTCCACCACCGCACGCAGGCAGAGGGCCCCCATGCCGCAAGGCTTCAAATACGCGTGCTTCGTCAGCTACTGCCACGGGCAGCACGACCTGGTGAAAGCGTTCATCGAGCAGCTGAAAGCGGCGCTGAAATCCGAGCTCGATGCGCTGCTCGACGAGGAGCTGTACATCGACGAGGAACGGCTGCAGCCGAGCTTCCGCTACAACGAGGCGCTGGCCCAGGCGATCTGCCAGAGCGTCTGCATGATCGTCGTCTACTCGCCGCGCTACGAGCGCCACGAATACTGCATGCGCGAGTACGAGGCGATGGTCAAGCTCGAGGAAGGCCGCCGCAAGCTGCTGGGGCCGGCCGGCCGCGGCCGCGGCTTCATCATTCCGGTGATCCTGCGCGGCGGCGACGACGTGCCCCCGCGCATCCGGCAGCACCTGCACTACGCCGACTTCTCGCGTTTCACCCTCGCCACGCCGCGGCTGGCGAGCAATCCGGAGTACGCCGAGGAGATTCGCAAGATCGCCCACGTGATCTACACCAATTACCGGGCGTTCCGGGACGTGGGCGCCAGTCCGTGCGACGACTGCGCGAACTTCTCGCTGCCGTCGGCGCCCGACGTCGCCGCCTGGCGGCCCTCGTTCGTCAACCGGTAGACGAGGGGATCCCGACGCGCCGATGGCGACCCCCGCTTCGACCGAGCCCGGCCGCATCATCACGTTCTATTCGTACAAAGGCGGCACGGGGCGCACGATGGCCCTGGCGAACGTCGCCTGCCTGCTGGCCGAGACCCACGGACGGCCGGTGCTGGTGGTCGACTGGGACCTCGAGGCTCCCGGCCTGCACCGGTTCTTTCCGCCGCGCATCCGCACCACGCGACCGGGCGTGGACATCGGGCTCGACAGCGCGCCGGGGCTGATCGATCTCCTGTCGCAGGTCCGCGACGCGCTGCCCGCGACCCTGCCGGCCTCGGAAGAGGCCGCCGATGACGCCGTCGACGCCGCGCTCGCGTCGGTCCGCTTCGAGGAATTCATCCGCGAGACCAACGTCCCGAACGTGTTCATCCTCCGCGCCGGCCGCAACGACGACGGACAGTACTCGCGGCGGGTCGGCACGTTCGACTGGGAGGGACTCTTCAAGCGGGCGCCCGGCGTGTATCGCGCGTTCGGCGAAAAGCTCGCCGAGCGCTACCGCTACGTGCTGATCGATTCGCGCACCGGCGTCACCGACATCAGTGGCATCTGCACCTACCTGCTGCCCGAACGGCTGGTGGTGGTGTTCACGCCCAACCGGCAGAGCCTGACGGGTGTCCGCGAGCTGATCGAACGCGCCACCTCCTACCGCCGTGGCTCGGACGACCTCCGGCCGCTGCTGGTGTTTCCCCTGCCCTCGCGCATCGAAGCCTCGCTGCAGGATCTGCGGGCCCGCTGGCGCTTCGGCGACCCGGACCGCGACGTGATCGGCTATCAGCCGATGTTCCAGGAGCTGTTCACGGCCGCGTACGCGCTCGCGCGGTGCGACCTCTCGGCGTACTTCGACGACGTGCAGATCCAGCAGACGCCCGACTACGCCTACGGCGAGGAGATTGCCGTCCGGCGGACGGGCGACCGCTTCTCGATGGCCAACAGCTATGCCGTGTTCGTGCAGCGGCTGACGAGCGGCGAACCCCCGTGGGCGGCGCGCGCGGACCCGGCCACGTCCGAAACCGTCGCAGTCGCCGCGCCCGCGCCGGCCGAGGCCACCGGAGACACCACCGTGGCCGCCGCGCCGACGGCGCCCCAGGTCTTCCTGAGTCACGTGCCTCTCGACGCGGTGCGCATCGCCGAGGTCAGCCGGCGGCTGGCGCGGCGCGGCCTGCGCGTCGCCAGCGTGACCGGATCGGGCGACCTCGGGGCCACCTTCGTGGAAAAGGTCGCCAAGGGACTGGATGCGTCGGAGGCGATCGTCGTCTTCTGGTCGCGGGAGTCCGTCGATTCGCCCTGGGTGAAAGCGGCGGCAGAAGAAGGCTTGCGCCGCGGCATCCTCGTCCCGGTCCTGCTCGACGACGTGCCGCCGCCGCTCGGCTTCCGGTCGGTGTCGGCTGCCGATCTGAGTCGCGGCGCCACGCCCGACGCGCTCGAGCGTCTCTGCGAGGCGGTGTACCGCATCGCCATGGGCACGCCCGGCACGATTCTCGCGCCGGCGTACGCGCCCACCGCCGGTTCCGTCCTGGCTCCAGCCCCCCAGCAGGCGCCTCGCCTCGGCCGGCTGGTGAAGCTTGCCGTGGCCGCGACGGTCGTGCTCGCCCTCGTCGGCCTCGGATCGATCGGCTGGTATCTGCGGGACACCGCCGCGGACACCCGAGCCACCGCCATCCAACGCCACGCCACCGCCGGTCGAGACGCCCAAGGTGACGGTGCCCGATTTCGTCGGCACCTCCAGCGGCGACGTCGTCAAGACCGCGGATCTGATCGGGCTGACTGTCCTGATGTCCGACGGCCAGGGCGCGCAGGCGGCGTTTCTCGACGGCGTCGTCACCCGCCAGACGCCCGCGCCCGGGACCTCGGTCGAATCGGCTCACCCGTATCGAGCTCGAGGTGGAGACGCAGACGGTCAGCATGCCGACCCTGGTCGGCACCACCCTCAACGCCGCCCTGCAGGCGCTCGACCGGAACCGCCTGCGCCTCGGCAAGACGCTGTCGCAACCGGTCGCCGACGCCAAGCCCGGAACGATCGTGCAACAGACGCCCGAAGCCGGCGAGATGGTGGCGGCTGGAACCGCGGTGGATGTCGTGGTCGCCACCACGCCTCGTCCTGCGCCGCCGCGACGCACCATCACCGTGCCCAACTTCGTCGGTGCCACCAGCGCCGCCGCCGAAGCCCAGGCCAGGCGGCTGGGCATCACGTTGTCGAAGGTCGACGCCGACGGCAAGGACGGCCGCGCGCTCTCCGGCGTCGTCATCGCCCAGGTGCCGGCACCCAACGCGCAGCTGGCCGCCCAGGGCACGGTCCAGATCCGCATTGCGACGCCTGGCACCGTGCCGCCGGAACGTGCCGCCCACCGCGCCGCCCAGTAACGCGCAGCCTAGTACCGCGCAGCCTAATACCGCGCAGCAGCCTGGTACCGGGCCGCCGATACCGGGCCTGGTCCCTCGCGTGACCGTGCCTGGTACCGTGCCGCAACTGATCGGTCTGACGTTGGACGCGGCCCGCGAGGCGCTGGCGCGGGTGGGCCTGCGGCTCGACAACGCACAGCGGCGGACGGTCCCGAACGCGACGCCGGGCACCATCGTCGCCCAGGCCCCCTCGGCGGGCGTGCGGGTGCGGCCGGGTGCGGGCGTGACCGTGGTCGTCGCCGCGGCGCCCGCCAACTGACCGGTCGCGCGGTCAGAGCGGGATGTTGCCGTGCTTCTTCGGCGGGTTCTTGTCGCGCTTGGTGTCGAGCGCGGCCAGCGCCGTGATCGAGCTTGCGGCGCGTGTCGCGCGGCGCGATCACCTCGTCGACGAAGCCGTGGCTGGCGGCCACGAACGGGTGCGCGAACTTCTCGCGGTACTCGGCCACCTTCTCGGCGCGCGCCGCCGCCACGTCCACGGCGGTGTCGAGCTCGCGCTTGTAGAGCACGTTCACCGCGCCCTCGGCGCCCATCACCGCAATCTCCGCCGTCGGCCACGCGAAGTTGGCGTCGGTGCGCAGGTGCTTGCTCGACATCACGCAGTAGGCGCCGCCGTAGGCCTTGCGCGTGATCACGGTGAGCTTGGGCACCGTGGCCTCGGCAAACGCGAACAGCAGCTTCGCGCCGTGGCGGATGATGCCGCCGTATTCCTGCTGGGTGCCGGGGAGGAAGCCGGGGACGTCCTCGAAGGTGACGAGCGGGATGTTGAAGGCGTCGCAGAAGCGGACGAACCGCGCGCCCTTCACCGACGCGTCGATGTCGAGCACGCCGGCCAGATGCGCCGGCTGATTCGCCACGACGCCCACCGCGCGGCCGCCGAGGCGCGCGAAGCCGACCAGCAGGTTGCGCGCGAAGTGGCGGTGCACCTCGAGGAAGTTGCCGTCGTCGACGACCGCCTGGATGACGTCGAGCATGTCGTAGGGCTGCGTCGGCAGCGCCGGCACCAGCGTGTCGAGCGCATGCGTCGGCCCGGTCCGGCGGATCGGTGGCTCGACACCGCCGGCGGATCGTCGAGGTTGTTCGACGGCATGAACGCGAGCAGCTCGCGGATGAGCAGCAGGCACTCGCGGTCGTCGGCGACCGCGAAGTGCGCCACGCCGCTCTTCTCGTTGTGCGTCAGCGCGCCGCCGAGCTCTTCCTTGGTCACCTGCTCGTGCGTCACCGTCTTGATGACGTCGGGCCCGGTGACGAACATGTAGCTGGTCTCCTTCACCATGATGGTGAAGTCGGTGATCGCCGGCGAGTACACCGCGCCGCCGGCGCACGGCCCCATGATCGCGGAGATCTGCGGGATGACGCCCGACGCCAGCGTGTTGCGCAGGAAGATGTCGGCGTAGGCGCCGAGCGAGAGCACGCCTTCCTGGATGCGCGCGCCGCCCGAATCGTTGAGGCCGACGACCGGCGCGCCGATCTTCATCGCCAGGTCCATGACCTTGGCGATCTTCGCGCCGTTGGTTTCCGAGAGCGAGCCGCCGAACACGGTGAAGTCCTGCGCGAAGGCGCACACGGCGCGGCCGTTGACGCGGCCGTGCCCGGCCACGACGCCGTCGCCGGGAACGACCTGATCGGCCATGCCGAAATCGCGGCAGCGGTGGGTGACGAACTTGTCGATCTCCTCGAAGCTGCCGGGATCGAACAGCGCGTCGATGCGCTCGCGCGCGGTGAGGCGGCCGCCGTCGCGCTGGCGCTGGAGGCGCGCCTCGCCGCCGGCCTGCTCGGCGCGGCGGTGCAGGTCGTCGAGGCGCGACTGCGATCCATCGACACGAGACGGCTGGCCTTCGCCCGCTCAGGCCTTGGCCGCTGCCGCCTGTGCCTTCTCCCAGTCCTGGAGGAACTTCGCCAGCCCGATGTCGGTGAGCGGGTGCTTGAACGACTGCTCGATGACCGCCGACGGCACCGTGACCACGTCGGCGCCCATGCGCGCCGCCTCGACGATGTGAATCGGGTTGCGGACGCTGGCGACCAGCACCTCGGTCGAGTATTCGAAGTTGTCGAAGATGTCGACGATCTCGCGGACCAGGTTCATGCCGGTGGTGCCCATGTCGTCGAGCCGGCCGACGAACGGGCTGACGTAGGCAGCGCCGACCTTGGCCGCGAGCCACGCCTGCGTGGGCGAGAAGATCAGCGTGACGTTCACGCGCAGGCCTTCCGACGACAGCGTCTTGCAGGCCTTGACGCCGTCCTTGGTGAACGGCACCTTGACGACGATGTGCTCGTCGATCGCGGCGAGGTCGCGGCCTTCGCGAATCATGCCGGCGGCGTCGGTGGCCACGACCTCGGCGCTGACCGGGCCCTTCACGAGGGCGCAGATCTGCTTGAGGATGTGCCGCGGATCCCCGCTCTCCTTGGCCATCAGCGACGGGTTGGTGGTGACGCCGTCGAGGATGCCGAGCGCTGGCGAGCGTCTCGAGCTCCTTGAGGTTGCCGGTGTCCGCAAACAGTTTCATTGCTCTACTCCCTGCGCCGCGTGGCGGCGTGCTTATCGCGCGGTCTCTTCGACGCGCTCCGACTCGGCGCTCGTGTTGGGCACCGGCAGCCGCGAATCAACCGCCACCACGGCGTAGACGTACCGGGTGCCGGCGGTCACGGTCGTGTCGGTGAACTGCGTCTCGAGCACGGGCGTGGCGTTGAGCGGCAGCAGTGTGGCATCGCCCGCGGTCCCGCGCAAGATCACGTAGCCCCACACGTCCGCGTCCGGACTCGACTCCCAGATCAGGCTGATGGCCCCCTCCCGGACCACCGCGGACAGGCCCGCCGGCGGCTCGGGCGCGAACACGTCCACCGGCATCACGCAGCGCCGCTCGGTCGGCGCACTTTCGACCGCGCCGGGACCGGTGCCGCGCACCGCTCGGATCGTGTAGCACCGTTCGCGATCGAACTCGACCGGCTCGGCGAATGTCAACTCGACGACCGGTTCCAGCGTGAGCGGCTGGGGCATCACCAGCGTACCGGCGCGGCAGGAGTGCCGCCGGCGGCGGCAGCTCGAGCGGATCCGGCGCCAGGTCGCGATAGACGTGGTAGCGCGTCGGCCCCGGCGGCAGATCGTCGCCCGCGGCCGGCGGCGGTACGTCCGTCATCGGACAGCGCCTCGAGCGGCAGCCGGTTGTCGAACAGGAACCCGATCAGCCCGCCCGGCGGCTCCCACGACACCATCACTTCCGTCCGCGGTGTATGCGACCTCGGGACCGAGCGGCGCGTCGGGCACCGCGGTCAGCGGCAGCTCCGCGGGCATGCTCTGCGGCCCTGGCCGCCCGCGATCGCTGAAGGCGACGGCGATATAGAACCGGCGCAGCGGGGCCGGTGCGGCCGGCCGCGGCGGCGATGGCGGCGTCGAGGCGCGCGGCGGCGTGCGCGCCGGGGACGGGCAACGCCTCGGGGACGAAGGCGTCGGGACCGAGCGCCTCGCGCACCGTGATCGTCGCGCCGGGAGGGCGGCCCCTTTCACCGCCGGCGGTTCGCGGCTGCTGGCCGGCCAGCGCGCCTTGGGCCGGCGCGGCGGCGACCGGAACCGTCGCGATCAGCGTGGCCAGCTCCAGTGCCCGGGCGCGCGGCGGCGGCGTGGTCGCGGTGAACGCGTACACGTCGACGCGCCGGACGTCGGCGGGCTTGGACGCATCGATGTTCTGCGCCGGGAGGTCGAGCGTGACGTAGACGTCGTTGCCCGGCGCGC
This sequence comes from uncultured Acidobacteriota bacterium, assembly GCA_963731785.1. Classification (GTDB taxonomy): domain Bacteria; phylum Acidobacteriota; class Vicinamibacteria; order Vicinamibacterales; family UBA2999; genus DASYRM01. Next base: position 170,190 of record CAVSWX010000016.1, on the reverse strand, counting down.
CTGGCCGCGACGCCGGACGGCGCGCCTGGCAACAGGACGAACGGGGCCAGCGGCGGCCCCTTCTTGCCGCAGCCCAGCCCCGCCGCGATCGCGACCGCGGCGCATCGCTGCCACGGCCCGACCGCCGCGTACGCGTCACGGCTGCAATGTTACCGGACGAAATCCCCGGCCGCTTCGGCCGACGCCGCCGTCGCCGGCGGCGACGGCGGCCCACTTCCGGACGACTTGAAGCGGCGCACGTCGATGCCGTAGCCCCGCACCTTGTAGTTGAGGATGCGCTCGGTGGTGTCGAGCAGGCGCGCCGCCTTGGCGCGGTTGCCACGCGTGGTCTTCAGCGCGTCCAGGATCAGATCGCGCTCGTAGGCCGCCACCGCGTCCTTGAGCGACACGCGCGTCACCGTGCCCGACGAATCGGCGGTCTGCAGCGACGGCGGCAGGTGGTGGCCGTGGATGACCGCCCCGTCGCAGACCAGCACCGCGCGCTCGAGCGCGTTCTCCAGCTCGCGCACGTTGCCGGGCCAGTGATACGCCGTGAGCATGTCGATGGCCGGGGTGGAGATGCGCTTGATCACCTTGCCGTGCTCGCGCGAGAACTTGTCGAGGAAGTGGTCGGCCAGCAGCAGCAGGTCGGCCTTCCGCTCGCGCAGCGGCGGCACGAAGATCGTGAACACGTTCAGGCGGTAGTAGAGGTCCTCGCGGAACGTGCCCTCGGCGATCGCCTTCTCCATGTCCTTGTTGGTGGCGGCGATCAGGCGGACGTTGACCTTCACCGTCTCGGTGCCGCCGACGCGCTCGAACTCGCGCTCCTGCAGCACGCGCAGCAGCTTCACCTGCGTGCTCAGGTTGACGTCGCCGATCTCGTCGAGGAAGAGCGTGCCGCCCTCGGCCATCTCGAAGCGGCCCTTCTTGCGGGCCGTCGGCGCCGGTGAAGGCGCCCTTCTCGTAGCCGAACAGCTCCGACTCGATCAGCGTCTCGGGCAGCGCCGCGCAGCTCACCTTGACGAACGGCTTCTTGGCGCGCAGCGAGTTGTAGTGGATGGCGTGGGCGATCAGCTCCTTGCCGGTGCCCGACTCGCCGCGGATCAGCACGGTGGTGTTGGTCTGCGCCACCTGCGCCACCTGCTCGTACATCTGCCGCGTCGGACCGCTGGTGCCGATGATGTTGGAGAAGTCGTAGCGCTCGCGCAGCTCCTGCCGCAGGTGCGTGTTCTCGTCGAGCAGCCGCCGCCGCTCCTCCTCGACCATCCGCTGCACGTTGAGCGCCTGCGCGATCATCGAGCTGACGATGCCGAAGAACTTCACGCTGCTGTCGTAGTCGCGCTCCGGCTTGAAGCGCAGGTCGACGCCGAGCGCGCCGACCGGCTGCCGGTTCAGCATGATCGGCACGCAGATGAAGCTGAGCTCCTGCTTCAGGTGATCCGGCCGCCGCGGCGCCAGGTTGAGGAACGCCGGCTCCTGGCTGACCCGCGGCACGACGATCGGCTTGCCGCTCTCGACGACCTTGCCGGTGATCCCCTCGCCGACCTTGATCCGCGATCGTTGCGGGCGCGGTCCTCGAACCCTTCCACCGCCTCGACGTGCAGCTCCCCGTCGCGCAGCAGCGTGACCATGCCGCGAACCACGCTGTGGTGGCGGATGAGGGTGCCGAGCACCCGCTGCATCGCCGCCTTCAGGTTCAGCGTGCCGGACAGCGCCTGGCTGATCTCGAGCAGGGTCGAGAGGCGGCGGGCGCTCGAGGTGGTGGTCGACTCCGACAGGGCCTTCGGGGCGGGCATAGACGAGAAACCTCCAGCTGGACGGGCGGCTGACTAAACCTACGGATTTGTAAAACCCGAAAGTTGCCGCAACGTTCTTGTGACAACGGCCAGAGGAGATTCTACAGGATGTAGCGCGAAAGATCCTCGTTCTTGATGATTCCGGCCAGCATTCGCTCGACGTAGGCCTCGTCGATGCGTCACGGTCTTCTCGTCGAGGTCGGGCGCGTCGAAGGAGATCTCGTCGAGCAGCCGCTCCATCACGGTGTGCAGCCGGCGGGCGCCGATGTTCTCGGTGGCCTCGTTCACGCGGGCGGCGAACTCGGCGATCCGCTCCACCGCGCCGGCCGTGAACGTCAGGGTCGACGTCTTCGGCGCCGAGCAGCGCCGTGTACTGCTTCACCAGCGCGTTGCGCGGCTCGGTGAGGATGCGCACGAAGTCGTCGCGGGTGAGCGCCTCGAGCTCGACGCGGATCGGAAAGCGGCCCTGCAGCTCGGGGATCAGGTCCGACGGCTTCGACACGTGGAACGCGCCGGCGGCGATGAACAGGATGTGGTCGGTCTTCACCATGCCGTGCTTGGTGCTGACGGTGGTGCCCTCGACGATCGGCAGGATGTCGCGCTGCACGCCTTCGCGGCTCACGTCGGGGCCGTGCCGCCGCGCCGCCGTCGCGGCTGGCGATCTTGTCGATCTCGTCGATGAAGATGATGCCGGCCTGCTCGACCCGCTCGCACCGCGGGCCGGCTCACCGACTCCATGTCCACCAGCTTGCGCCTGCTCCTCGGCGACGAGATGCTCGAGCGCCTCCGGCACCTTCATCCGCCGGGTCCGGCCGCGCCCCTGGAAGAGCGACGCCCATCATGTCCTTCAGGTTCGAGCCGATCTCCTCCATCGACGACCCGGCGACCACCTCGAACGACGGCATCGACGCCTGCGCCGCACTCGATCTCCACGGTGCGCTCGTCGAGCCGGCTGGTCGCGCAGCTGCTCGCGCAGCCGCTCGCGCGACCGGCTCGCCGGATCGATCGGCGTGCCGGCGGCGTCGGCCGCCGCCGTCGGCGGCCGCGTCGGCGGCAGCAGCAGGTCCAGCAGCCGCTCCTCGGCCGCCTGCCGCGCCTTCTCCTTCACCTCGTCGGCCTTCTCCGCCCGCACCATGTCCACGGCCAGCTCCACCAGGTCGCGCACCATCGACTCGACGTCGCGGCCGACGTAGCCGACCTCGGTGAACTTCGACGCCTCGACCTTGATGAACGGCGACTGCGCCAGCCGCGCCAGCCGCCGGGCGATCTCGGTCTTGCCGACGCCGGTCGGCCCGATCATCAGGATGTTCTTCGGCGTCACTTCCTCGGCGATGTCGCGCGGCAGCCGCTGGCGCCGGACGCGGTTGCGCAGCGCGATCGCCACGGCGCGCTTGGCCTTGGCCTGGCCGATGACGTACTTGTCGAGCTCGGCGACGATTTGCCGCGGTGTCAGCGAGTCGACCGACGACGCGCTGCGTTCGGGAAGGAAGATGGGCACGGCCAGGGTCCTGAATCCTTAGAGCTCTTCGATCGGTGAGGTTCCGGTTGGTGTAGATGCAGATGTCGCCGGCGATCGCCATCGCCTGCTCGGCGATCGTCGCGGGCGCCGAGGCCGCTGTGGCGCACCAGCGCCTTGCGCCGCGGCCAGGGCATACGGCCCGCCGGATCCCACGGCCACGACGCCGTCGTCGGGCTCGATCAGGTCGCCGGTCCCCGACAGCAGGAACGTGGACGACTTGTCGGCGACGATCAGCATCGCCTCGAGCCGGCGCAGGAGCCGGTCGGTGCGCCAGTCCTTGGCGAGCTCCACCGCCGACCGTTCGAGGTTGCCGCGGTACTGCTCCAGCTTCGATTCGAAACGGGAGAACAGCGCGAAGGCGTCGGCGGCCGACCCGGCGAAACCCGCCAGGACCGAGTCGTTGTAGAGGCGCCGGATCTTCCGGGCGCCCTGCTTCATGACGGTGTTGCCGAACGTCACCTGGCCGTCGCCGGCGAGCACGGTCTGGCCGCCATGGCGCACGGCCAGGATGGTCGTCGCGTGAATCACCCCGCCAGTATGTCATCGCTCCGGTGTCCTGACGCGGCGTCAGCCGGAGCCCCGCAGAGGACAAGGCCGTGCGCCCCCGGGGGCATTCGCCCGTGGTTTTCTGTGGAAACACGAGAAAACACCGCCACCCCAGCTGGCAGGGGTGTTGCTCAAGCGACTAGGCATGCGTACTCACAGTTTCGTGGCCGTGGCCGTGCTGGCAACGCTCGTTGCCGCCGCTCCACTGGCCTCGGCGCAGGATCGGCAGCGGCGGCCCTCTGCGGGGTGACGGCGGTGGCGGCTCCAGCCAGAGCGGTGGCGGCGGCTCCAGGCAGGGCAGCGGCGGCGGCTCCAGCCAGGGCGGCGGCGAGCGTAGCCAGGGCCAGCGCTCCGCCCAGCCACGTGATGGCGGCGGGGGCCGAGCGCAGCAGCCGGCCCGTGAGAGCGGCCGCACGGAGCAGCGCGCGGACAACGGCCGGCGGGAGGTGACGACGCCCCCACCCGAGGCGCGTCGGGAGCCGCCGCAGGCGTTCGTCCAGCGCGGCAACACCAGCCGCCAGGGCGAGGTGCGTCCCGAGGGGCGCGCCGGCGCCCGCACCGATAGCCGCTACGACAGCAGCGGGCGCTACGCCGTGCCGCGCACCGGCCCGGTGCCGTATTACCGCGACGGCGACCACCGCGTCTACGTGAAGCCGGGCCAGAACTACTACGTCTACCGCTACCCGGCGTACCGCTACGCGTATCCCTATCGTTACGGGTATCCCTATCGCTACTACGGGTACCCGTACCCCTATTACGGGTACTCGTACTACGACCCTGCATTCACGGGCAGCTTTTACTGGAGCAATCACGCGTGGCTGTCGGGGGCGTACCTACAGCGGCGGGAACTTCGACAGCGACCTCGGCAAGCTGCGGCTCGACATGCAGCCGCGGGAAGCGGAGGTCTACATCGACGGCTACTACGCCGGCGTCGTGGACGACTTCGACGGACAGCTCCAGGGCCTGCGGCTCGAGGCCGGCAACTACCGGGTGCAGGTCTCGCTTCCGGGGTTCCAGCCGCTCGACATCGACGTGCACGTGCAGCCGGGCCGCACGACGACGTATCGCGGCGAGCTCATTCCCGAGCGCCCGTGATGCAGAGGGCGCCACGTGTGATCTAGAGGGCGGTCTTCAGGCCGTCCGAGAGATGGTCCGGCGCGCGACGCCGGCCGGACGCACAGGGCGGCGAGTCACCGGGATGGTGGCCGCCGCCCTTCGTCTTTCCTGAGGCGGGTGGGCGGAGTGGGCAGCGTAGGCAGGTGGGGCCGGCTCAGGCCGCGTGTGTCAGAACGTTCTTACCCGCTCTACCCGCTCTACCCGCCTACCCCGCCTTCTGTGTCTTCCTGAAGTAGTAGTAGAGCGGCACTCCCGCGAGGATGATCGCCGCACCGGTGCCCGTCACTCGGGGGTCCGTGTAGAGCGCGTTGAGCACAATCGCCGCGCTGACCAGCACGAAGATCGCCGGCGTCACCGGGTAGCCCCAGGCACGGTACGGGCGCGGCGCCTGTGGCTCGCGGGCGCGCAGGACGAATACCGCGGCGACCGCCGTTCCGGCAAACAACGTGATCGCGAACCCGACGTAGTTGGCGATCGAGTCGAGGCTGCCGGTCAGCACGAGCAGAATCGAAAACGCCGCCTGCGCGATGATCGACGCGGCGGGGGTCTTGTATTTCGGGTGCACCCGGGCAGCGCTCTTGAAGAACAGACCGTCGCGCGCCATCGCGAAGTAGACCCGCGGGCCCGCGAACGTCCACGCGTTGATGCCCGCGGCGAGACTGACCAGTGCCACCACCGCCATGACGTTGCCGGCGCGTTGACCCAGCAGCCGATCGGCGACGACGTCGAGCACGCTGCCCTGAGTCGCGCCGAGCTCACCGATGGGCACCACGTACAGGTAGAGCACGTTGATGAGCAGGTAGATGACGATGACGCCTGCCGTGCCGAAAATGAGCGCCTTGGGCACGTTGCGGCCCGGGTCGCGGATCTCCTCGGCCATGTACGACGCCGCGTTCCACCCGGAGTAGGTGAACATCACCGGAATCATCGCGAACATCCAACCCGTGAGCGTAACGGGACCCACCGACTGCGTGAGGTTCGACGGCGACCCGGTCCCGGCTGTCAGCCCGAAGATGATGAACACCACGAACGCCACGATCTTCAGCGTCGTCAGCACGTTGCTGGCGACGCGCCCCGGTCCGACGCCGACGATGTGAATGAGCGCGAACAGGACGATGAGGCCGCTCGCGGCCAGGGTGTGAATCGAGAACGTGATCGCGAACGACGTCAGCGGAACGGGGATCGCCAGCAGCGCGTCGCCGTTGGCGATGCCGGGCACGAACCGGTCGAGCGTCACGATGAAGAACACGGCGCTGGCGGCGATGGCGCCGCTGAACCCGGCGACGAAGGAGGTCCAACCCGTCAGGAAGCCGGCGAGCGGCCCGTAGGCCTCCCTGAGGTACACGTACTCGCCGCCGGCTTTCGGCCGCAACGCCGCGAGCTCGGCGTAGGCCATGGCCCCCATGAACGCCAGCACGCCTCCGGCGACCCACGCGAGCAGGAACCAGATGGCATCCGGAATGGCGGCGGCGACCGCGGGTGAGCGGAACAGAATGCCGCCGCCGATGACGTTGGCGACGATGATGGCGGCGGCGTCGAACGGGCTCAGACGCCGCTCGAGCGTCGGAGCGGAAGGTGACAGCGTCGGGGTCGGCACGGCGGGATTATATGTGGCGTCCCGCCGCCGCGCCGGCTATTCGCCCGGAGTGAGGAGGTGGCGATCGACCGTGTACTCGCCCATCTTCGACCCACGTGCGCGAACCGTGCTTGCCGAAGACGTTGACCTTGGCGTCGACGAACTCGCGGTTCTGCAGCATCTGCGAGCGCGACTGCGAGCCGGTGTACCCGAGCGTCGAGCGCAGCACCAGCGCGCCGCCGGTCTTGCCCGGGTCGAGGCCATCGGCGCCGATCGCGCGCACGAAGTGCTCGCCCCACGTCTTGTCCTCGTTGGCGCGGCGGAACACGGCCCACACCTGCACCCGGCTGATGGATTCGTCGGAGACGTTCTGCAGCTTCAGCGTGATGCTCGGGACGATCTTGTTCTGCCCGCCCACGATGCCGGCGTCGTACCAGCCGGTCTTCACGTCCACGAGCTTCGAGATCGTTCTCGACCATGCGGGTGCGGGAGCACCCGGACGCGAGCAGCGCGAGGACGAGGGTGGCGGCCAACCCGGCCAGGTGAACGCGCGAGGGCATCGCGGCATTGTAGGGCATGGCAGTGGATAGGACACCGGTGCCCGCAGGAGGGTTCCAGACGAGCCGGGCGCTCTAGTTCTCGCGCGCCTCGACCTTCTTCCGCGCCTCTCCCAGCGACAGCGTGCCCGAGCGGAACGCCGCCAGATCGCTGCCCTTGATCCGGAAGATCACGGTATTGAGCTCGGTGGTGTCGCCCGGCACGAGCGGATTGGGCGGCACGTTGTCGCGGGCTGCCACCGTGAGCCACTCGTCGGAGCCGAGGTTCAAGGGACCGCTGCTCTCGATCATGGCGTCCACCAGCGCTTCCTTCACCGAGCGGGTGTAGGCCTCGTTGGGGTCGCGCACCACCTCGGGATCGACCTCGGACGCCGCCGACGGCAGCGGCAGCGCGCGCTGCTCCATCTGGCGCACCATCGTTTCGAGGCGCTCGCGCTCCTGCGCCGGCTGCTCGAGCACGAGCGCGCGCAACTGTGCCAGCGCGGCATTGACGGCGAGGCGGTTGCCGTCGACGACGTAGCGCAGCGTCCAGGCCAGCGGCAGCCGCAGCGCCGGCACCTCGACGTCGAAGAACACGCCGTAGCCGTCGAGCCGGAACCCGCGCACCTCGGGCGCGCCGGTGAGCATCGGCATCTCGGGCATGACGTGCTTCACCTGCCGCAGCAGGTTGTCGGCGCCGTTGGCCACCGCGCGCTCGAGCACGCCCTCCATCAGCGAGATGCGCTGGCGCTGGCGGATCTGCTCGATCTCGGCGGCGGCGGGCCGTGGCGGCGCCTGCGCGGCGGCGGCGCCGTTCCACAGCGACACGGCGGCGGCCGTCGCGCACGCGACGGTCAGGACGCGGCCGCGCGGCCGCACGAGACAGGCGGCCCGCATCACCGCGCTCCGCCCCGCAGCGACGCGTTGTTCATCAGCATGTTGTACAGCTCGCGCTGCTTCAACAGCTCGGCGCCGGTTGTGCCCTGGATCTGCCCGATGTTCTGCTGCAGCTGGGCGATGTCGACCTTGCGCTGAATCTCGATGTCGCGCAGCACCTGCGTGGTGCGCAGCGCCAGCTCGCGGCGCTGGCGCTCCTCGCTTTCGCTCACCAGGGTGTGGATGCGGCGCATCAGCGTCTCATCGTCGATGGGCGCGGCCGCCTGCACCGGCGGCGCGGCGCGGCGCGGCGTCGCCAGCCGCGCGAGCTCGGCGCGCAGGCGCGCCTCGAGGTCGGAGAGCTCGCTCCGCGACACCGCCGCGGCGGCTGCCGGCTGCCGCTGGGCGCCGCCGGCGTCACGTCGCGGCCGGAGGTGCCGACGGCCAGACCGGCACCGAACACGACCGTCGCCGCCACGGCCTGCATCCACACCGGCGTGGACTGCCGCCACCACGGCAGCGACGAGGTGGCTCGGGGCACCAGCTCCGCGCTCGACGGTCCGGCCGGCGAAGTCAGCGCCGCCGGGATCGGTCCGACATCCGACGACGACAACGAGAAGCCGAGCTCGGTCTGGCGGCGGCGACCACGCCGACAGCACGTCGCGAGTGTCGCCGAGGGCCGCGAGGTCGCGGGTACACAGGTCGCACGCCTGCACGTGCGCCGCGATGGCGTTCAGCTCGTCGGCACTACCGTCGTTGTAGAGATAGCTGACGAGCGCTCCGGGGTCCCCGCAATAGGGACTGCGATTCAGTGGGTTGTGATCTTCCTTATGCATTTCCGACTCTCAGTTCACTCCACACTGTCTCTCGTGTGTCTCTCGTTACGTTCTCGACTCGCGTCGGGCACTCTCGTCGTCGGGGAGGGCGCTCCGGACACCTCAGTGCTCCCGAACCCGTACCGGCTGGCCCGCGGCGCCGCCGTGGCGCCCTTGTCCTTCAGATGCTTGCGCAGCACCGACAGCCCCTGATAGAGCCGCGTCTTCACGGTGCTCAGCGGGCACCCCTGCAGGTCGGCGATCTCCTGGAAGGTCATGCCGTGTACTCCTTCAGGATCACCGCCGTCCGCTGTTCCTCCGGCAGCAGGGCCATCGCCTCTTCCACGACCGCGCTCAGCTCCCGCCGCGCAACCAGATCCTCGACCGACTCGCTCGGTCCCCGCTCGGCCGCCAGCTCCGAGAGGTCCACGTCCTCGGGCAGCTGCGACACGGGCGTCCGCCGCTTGCGCCGGATCCAGTCCCGGCACAGATTCAGCGCGATACGATAAATCCAGGAGGAGAACTTTGCCTGGCCCTTGAAGCCCGGCAGGGCCCGGAACGCCCGCAGGAAGGTTTCCTGGGCGACGTCACGGGCATCCTCTTCCTGCCCGATGACCCGGTACGCCAAGGCATAAATCGGCCGCTCCCATCGCAAGATGAGCTGGTTGAAGCTGTCCATGTCGCCCGTTCTGGAGCGGGCGACGAGCTCCTCGTCGGTCCAGGTCATTACGCCCGAAGCGTGCACCGGCATTCAGTAAGACGGCCGATCCCCCCGGCCGGCCTTTCGCCGATCATAGCGCCGTCCCGCCGCGGCCGGCGGAGGCGAGTAACTCATTGGCCCGTTGGTGGTTACGCTGCGCGCCGCCGGTATAGAATCGGATCCAGGCCTTGATTCAGCTCGCAGACATCTCCAAAACCTTTGGGGTCCGGACCCTCCTCGAACACGTCACCTGGCAGATTGGCGACGGCGACCGCGTCGGCTTGTGCGGCCCGAACGGCGCCGGCAAGACCACGCTGCTCAAGCTGCTCGCCGGCTTCGAGGAGCCCGACGCCGGCACCGTGGTCAAGCCCGCCGGGCTGACCATCGGCTATCTCCCCCAGGACGGCCTCACCCACAGCGGCCGCACCGTCTTCGAGGAGGCCAGCAGCGCCTTCCAGCCGCTGCTCGACATGAAGGCGGAGATGCACGACATCGAGCACCGCCTCGGCGACACCACGGTGTCCGACGCCGACCACGAGGCGATGCTCCACCGCTATTCCGATCTGCAGGACCGCTTCCGCCTGGCGGACGGCTACAGCATGGACCTGCGCATCGCCACCGTGCTGCGCGGCCTCGGCTTCGACGCCGAGGACGCCTCGCGGCCGGCCGAGACGTTCTCGGGCGGCTGGCAGATGCGCATCGCGCTCGCCAAGCTCCTGCTCGGCCGTCCCAACCTGCTGCTCCTCGACGAGCCCACCAATCACCTCGACCTCGAGGCCCGCAACTGGCTCGAGGAGTACCTGAGCGCCTACCCCTACGCGGTCATCCTGGTCTCGCACGACCGCTACTTCCTCGATGCCGTGGTCACCCGCATCACGGATCTGCACCTGCGGCACCTCGACGACTACGTCGGCAACTACTCGAAGTACGTGGTGCAACGCGACGCGATGCTCGAGCGGCTGCGCCAGTCGAAGAAGGAGCAGGACGAGGAAATCGCCCGCGTCGAGATGTTCATCAACCGCTTCCGCTACCAGGCGACGAAGGCGGCACAGGTGCAGAGCCGCATCAAGATGCTCGAGAAGGTGGTGCCGATCGAGGTGCCGCCCGAGCGCAAGCGCATCCACTTCACCTTCCCCACCTGCGCCAAGAGCGGGCGCACGGTGCTGGAGCTGGCGCACGTGCGCAAGGCGTACGGGCCGCTCACGGTGTTCAAGGACGTCAACCTGCACCTCGAACGCGGCGACCGCATCGCGCTCGTCGGCCCGAACGGCACCGGCAAGTCCACGCTGATGCGCATGCTGTCGCAGTCCGAGACCCCCGACGGCGGGACGCTGACCGTGGGCCACCAGGTGGTGATGGAGTACTTCGCGCAGGACGAAGCCGCGCGGCTCAACCCCGCCCTCACCGTCTACGAGACGCTCGAAGCCGGGTCGTCCAACGACATGGTCCCCGCCATCCGCAACATCCTGGGCGGGTTCCTCTTCTCGGGCGACGACATCCACAAGAAGGCGGGGGTGCTCTCGGGTGGCGAGCGCACCCGGCTGGCCGTGGCCCGCATGCTGCTGCGCCCGTCGAACACGCTGCTGCTCGACGAGCCCACCAACCACCTCGACCTCGACTCGAAGGACGTGCTCCTCGAGGCGCTCGAAGACTACGGCGGCACCCTCATCCTGGTGTCGCACGACCGCTATTTCGTGGAGAAGCTCGCCACCAAGATCATCGAGATCGGCCACGGCGAGGCGGTCGTCTACCCCGGGACGTACAGTGAATTCCTGTGGAGCAAGCGCGCACGCGAGGAGCAGGGCGCCGTGGCCACGGCCGCGGCCGCCGCAAGACCCGCCGAAAAAAAATCTGACGGCGGGCCGGCACGGCCAGCCGCGGCCCCCAAGGCTCAGGGCTCAGGGCTCAAGGCTCAGGGAAAACCCGGAACGGCTCAGGCTCAGGCTCAGGCTCAGGCGGCTCAGCCGGCTCACCGGAAAAACGCCTGAAAAGGCTCCAGCCGCCACGGCGCAGCAGGACCGCGAAGAGCGGAAGCGGCTCGAGAACGAGCGGAAGAAGAAGCAGCGGGAGCAGGACGCGCTGCACAAGCGCATCGCGGACCTCGAGGCGCGCATCTCGTCGAGCGAGGCGGAAGTGAAGCAGCTCGAGGCGGCGATGTCGGAAGCCGGTTTCTACGAGGATTCCGCGCGATCGAAACCGGTCATCGATCGCCATCAGGCGCTGATGTGGGAAGTGGGCGACCTGATGGCGCAGTGGGAGGCGCTTGCAGACCCACGCCGCCGAGCAGGCGTCCGAGCCGTAGCGCGAGGCCGCGACCGCGTCTGGCAACCGGCGACCGCCGGTTCGCACCCCTCTTACATACCAAGACTGTTACCGATACACGGATCTGTAACCGGGACGTCCGTCGCGGCATGAGCCGATACGTGACGTGACGTCACCATTTCACGGTGTTCCGGGCAAGCGGGACAGGGCACGTCATTTGCCCCTTCGACGCTCCTGGGATACGCCCGAGTGCAGCAGGCCTGTTGACGCAATCCCCCTCGTCTTCCGGTCGCCGCCCGGCCGCCAGGCGCACCGCGGCCACGCCGCGACGCGGCTCCGGCGCCCGTCTGGCCGGCGGCATCGACGGCGCCTTCTATAAGCATCTGGTCACCGGCATGCGCAACGGCGTGCTCGCGATCACCCGCGAAGGCACGCTGGCCCTCATCAACGACATCGCCTGCGAGGTGCTCGGCCTCCAGGACGGCCCAGCGCCAGCTCGGCCGCCCGATCGCCGAGGCGTTCAAGGACCATCCCGAGATCCTCTTCGTGCTCGCCGACGTGTTCGAGCGCGACCACCTGCAGAACCGCGCCGAGATGCGGCTGAAGCCGTCGGGCAAGGTGATTGGCTACACGCTGTCGCACATCACCGACGAACGAGGGCGCGCTCGTCGGCGCGTCGATGTTCTTCAAGGACCTCACGCGGGTCGAGCAGTTCAACGAGCGCGAGCGCCTGCGCGACCGCCTCGTGGCCATCGGCGAACTCGCCGCCGTGTTCGCCCACGAGGTGAAGAATCCGCTCGCCGGCATCGAAGTCATGGCCGGCCATCTGCGCCGGAAGGCCGGCGACGCGCCCGAGGTGCAGAAGGTCCTCACCGACATCATCGGCGAGGCCAAGATGGCCAACGCCATCGTGCAGGAAGTGCTCGACTTCGTGCGCCCGATCCGCCTGCAGGTCGAGCCGACTCTGCTGTGCGATGCGGTTCAAGCCGCCGTGCAGCACGCCGATGCAAAGGGCAGGCGCGGGAACATCGCCGTCGAGACGCGCGTGCCGCCGACCTTGCCGCACATCCGGGCGGACAAGCATCAGCTGACGCAAGTGCTCACGAACCTGATCGTCAACGCCTACGAGGCCCTCGACGGCGAGGGCCACGTCTCGCGTGACGGCCAGCGACACCCGCCTGCAGGACGGCGCCGGCGGACGCGACGCCATCCTGGTGGAAGTCGCGGACGACGGCCCGGGGATTCCCGCGGACGTGCGTGAAAAGGTCTTCGACGTCTTTTTCACCACCAAGCCGCAGGGATCCGGCCTCGGGCTTGCAATCGTGAAGCGCATCGTGGACGCGCACGACGGGCGTCTCGATCTGCAGACGTCGTCGGAAGGAACACGGGTGCGGGTGACGCTGCCGCTGGCCGGCATCGAGGACGGGCAGTGAGCGCACGCGCACGCACGCTGCGGTGAGCGCACGCGAGCACAGGAAAGAGGGACCGCTGAATGGGACGGATTCTGATCGCCGACGACCACGAGACGCTGCGCCGCACGCTGGCGCAGTCGCTCGCCGAGAACGGCCACGAGGTGGACGAAGCGCCCAACGGCAACGCCGCCATCGAGAAGCTGCACGAGGGCGCGTATGACGTCGTCGTGAGCGATCTCCGCATGGGCGGCAGCACCGGCATCGACGTGCTCAAGACCGCCAAGGCGCTCCACCCCGGGTGCGCGGTCGTGCTGATGACCGCGTTCGGCTCCGTCAACACCGCGGTCGAGGCGATGAAGGCCGGCGCGTTCGACTACGTCCAGAAGCCGTTCGAGATCGAAGAGATGGAGGTGAAGGTCCAGAAGGCCCTCGAGCTCCGTCGCATGCAGCACGAGATCGACTACCTGCGCCACGCCCAGGGCGGCATCTACGAGTTCGACAACATCATCGGATCGAGCGGCGCGCTCTCGGCCGTGCTCGCGGTGGTGAAGAAGGTCGCCAAGAGCAACACCACCGTGCTCGTGCGCGGCGAGACCGGCACCGGCAAGGAGCTCATCGCCGGCGCCGTCCACCACAACTCGCAGCGCAACTGCGCGCAGCTTCATCAAGGTCAACTGCGCCGCGCTGCAGGAGAACCTGCTCGAGTCCGAGCTCTTCGGCCACGAGAAGGGCGCCTTCACCGGCGCCGACAAGCAGCGCATCGGCCGCTTCGAGCAGGCCGACGGCGGCACGCTGTTCCTCGACGAAATCGGGGACATGAGCCCCAACACCCAGGCCAAGATCCTGCGCGTGCTGCAGGAGCACGAGTTCGAGCGGCTCGGCGGCACCCGCACCATCAAGGTGGACGTGCGCCTCATCGCCGCGACCAACCGCGACCTGCCGACGATGGTGGACGCGGGCGCCTTCCGCGAAGACCTCTTCTACCGCCTCAACGTCGTCACCATCGAGATGCCGCCGCTGCGCGAGCGCAAGGACGACATCGCGGCGCTGGCCAACTTCTTCATCAACCGCTTCGCCGCCGAGCTGAAGAAGAAGATCGACGGGCTGTCGCCCGAGGCGCTGAAGCTGCTGATGCGCTACCACTGGCCCGGCAACATCCGCGAGCTCGAGAACGCGGTGGAGCGCGCGATGCTGCTGGCCGACGGCTCGCACATCTCGGCCGACGATCTGCGCCTGGGCGAAACCGGCACGGTCGGCTCGCCCCGCGACGCGCAGTCGGTGATCAAGATTCCGCCCACCGGCATCGCGCTCGAGGAGATCGAGCGCATGGCGCTCATCGAAGCGCTGAAGATGTCGAACTGGGTGCAGAAGGACGCGGCGGAGCTGCTCGCGATCAGCCCGCGCGTGATGAACTACAAGATCAAGACGCTCGGCATCGACTTCCCGCGCCGCGGCCGCGGCCCCATGCTGCTGCAGCCGCAGGACGTGGAGATGTCCCCGCCGGCGTACTGAAGCGCGAGTCAGGCGGGTAGGCGGCCGCGCGGTAGGCGGGTAAGAGTCGAGCTCTCCCTAGCCCACCCGCCCTACCTGCCCTACCAGGCCCAGGTTCGCCTACCACCGCCGCGTCACGGCCGGCGGGGTCGCCACCGGCTGCAGCGCGTGGATCCGGCGTTCGTAGCCGGATGCCTCGTCGGTGAACGGCGGATCCACGACCCGCCGCCAGATCACCAGCCGCCCCACCCGCTCGAGCTCGCGGAACCCGGCCGGCGCCGCCGCCCGCCTCGGGGCAATCACGTGGCTGGCGTAGCGCGCCGGCTCGGCGACGACGGCGCGATACCCATTGCTGAGCGGCCAGTACAGCGGCACGTCGTGGTGGAGATCGTAGTAGGGCGGGAGATACCAGCCGCTGGCGCCGCTGGCGTCGAGCACGGCAATCACGTCGTCGCGGACGGCCAGCGCCCGGTAGGCGTCGCGGGCGGGGTTGCGCGCGATGTTGGGCCGCAGGTAGCGGCGCTCTCCCGGGAGCCGGTCGACGAGACCGAGCATGGAGACCACGGCGAAGCCAGCCACGAGGGCCCCGGCCACGGCCGGCGCCGCCCGGCGCATTCGCGGCACCGCGGCGGCGAGCAACCCGCCGCGATCGGCGGCCAGCGCGGCCAACCCGATCAGCCAGATCGGCGTGAGCATGAAGACGAACCGCGTCTCCTTGTGCCCGATCAGCGAGAACCCGGCGAGAATGGCGGCGCCAACCGCCAGCAGCGGCCAGCTGGCGCGCCAGCCGAGTGCCAGCCCCAGCGCTCCGGCCACCGCCAACCCGCCCGAGAGCACCACGAGCGCCGGTCCGTACCACCAGAACGGCTCCACCCCGAAGATCGCCGCGAGGTTGGCGATCCCGTTCAACGCCACGCCGTTGACGATCGCGCTGAACCACATCCCCCAGGTGTAGTAGTCGAGGGCGCCGCCGGCGACCACCACGGCCACGCACCCGAGTGCCGCCATCCATACGCGCGACCGCCAGCGTACCGCGGCCACCAGCGCGATCGCGGCCAGCGCCGGCGCCATCTGGAACCGCAGCACGAAGGCCAGGCCGACGAGCGCGCCGCACGTCAGCCGCACCGCGCCGGTCGGCTGGGCGAATACGAGCGCGAGAGCCGCGCACGCCACGTAGGCCACGATGGCGTCGATGGTCGCGCGATGGCCATAGCTCACGAGCTCGTACCAGAAGGCTGTGAACAGGAGCGCGAGATGTCCGGCGTCGGCGCCGAACAGCGCCCGGGCGACACGATACGCGGCATAGGGCACCGCGAGGCTCGCCGCGCTGAGCACGGCCTCGAGGACCGGCTGATAGACCGCCGGCGTGTCCAGGCCGACGAGCGCGAGCAGCCGCAGCGGTACGGCCAGCGCCAGCGACACCACCCATGGCCGCAGGCCGTACTGGTACTCCCACGGCACCATGCCGGCCCCGAACACGAGGCGGTGGGCCTGTTCGAGGTACTGCATGACCTCGTCGGGATGGAGCACGCCGTCGTTGGCGAGCCCGACGGCGACGCGCGCCGCAAACGCGAGCAGCAGCACCTGCCACACGCGCAGGCGTGGCCGCGGCGCCCCGAGGGTCACTTGCCGCCCATGCGCTCCGCGCTCTTCTCGTTGTCCGTGCAGTGATAGTCGAGCAGCTCCGTGTCCACGGCGAGGTCCTGACTGAGCGTCACGGTCCACGGGCGCGAGTACGCCTTGGGGTCGTTCACGGTCACGTCGATCTCGAGCCGCCCGAACGAGACGCGCCGGAACCGTTCGGTGATCCGCGCCGCCGCGGTGAGCGGGCTGCCCTTGCCGGTCGATCCAGGTATCGTCGCGCAGGCCCACCGTCTCCACCACGAGCGCGTCGGCGTCCCACCGCCCCACCGAATAGCCGTTCCACGTCGGCTCGGGATCGGCGGGCAGCGGCCGCCCGTCGAGGAAGATCTGCCGGTAGGTGACGTCGCGCTCCGACAGGATCAGCACCAGGCCCGGGAGCTGGACCACCTTGCGCGGCGGCGGAAACGTGTGGAAACGGAAGAAGCCGCCGGGACGACAGAGCCCGATCGGATCGTCCTTGGCGAACGCCGCCTGCCGCTCCTTGACGAGCGCGGCCGCCCAGGGCAGGTACGGCAGTCCGCCGGGCAACTTCGCGCCGAAGTTGAAGAACTCGGGACCGGCCTGGTAATCGGCGCAGCCGAACGGTCCGCACTGGTCGAAGTGGAGGTACCAGATGCCGGACAGATCGGGCCGGCCGTCGGCGGTTCGCGGCGCGGGCGCCTGCAGGTTCGGCTTGCCGTCCGCCAGCCGGGGCACGTTCGGCGTCGGGTGTTTCAACCACTGCGCCGACGCGGTGCCGGCGAGCGCGACGAGGGCGAGAGCGGCGCCGAGGAACTGACGCGTCATCGGCATTAGGGTAGCCCAGCCCCTAGCCGGCTCCGTGCGACTTTCCGTCCCCACTCCGCCCACTCTGCCTCCTCCGCCTATTTGGCCCGTGGATGGGCCTTGCGGTACGCCGCCTGCAGCTGCGCCATGTTCACGTGGGTGTAGCGCTGCGTGGTGGAGAGCTGCACGTGGCCGAGCAGTTCCTGGATGGCGCGCAAGTCCGCGCCGTGCTCCAGCAGGTGCGTGGCAAACGAGTGGCGCAGCGCGTGCGGACTGATGCCGAAGCGGGTGCTGCAGCCGGCGACGTAGCGCGCGACCAGCCGCTGCACGCTGCGGCCGGTGAGACGCGTGCCGCGAAAGTTCACGAACACCGGCTCGCGGCGCGCCTCGGCGCCCCGGCGGGGAGCCGCGCCGCCGCGGAGGCGGCGGCAAGAGCCGCCTCGCGCAGCGCGGCGCGATCCTTCAGCCAGGCCGCGAGCGCGGACTTGGTACTGGTGTTGAACGGCACCAGCCGCTCCTTGCGGCCCTTGCCCATCACCCGCACGATGCGCGCGCTCAGGTTGACGTCCTCGAGATCGAGCTGCACCAGCTCGCTCAACCGCAGCCCCGAGGCATAGAACAGCTCGAGGATGGCGCGATCGCGCCGGCCGAGCGGCTCGCTCTCGTCCGGCATCTCGAGCAGCCGGGTCATTTCGTCCACGGACAGATGCGCCGGCACCTTCTGCTCGCGCCTCGGCGTCACCGCGAGCGACGCCGGGTCGAGCTCGATGAGGCCCTCGCGCCGCAAGAACCGCCCGAAGGCGCGCAGCGCCGAGAGTTTCCGCGCCACCGACGTGCGCGCGTGACCGAGGCGGTGCTGGTCGGCCATGAACGCGCGGATCGCGGCGAGATCGAGCTGCGCCGGGCGCAGCTCGTCGGCCGCGCAGCCGCGGGCCGCGGCGGCGAACTGCAGGAACTGGCTGATGTCGCTGGCGTAGGCGCCCACGGTGTGGGCGGACGCGTTGCGGTTCAGGCCGAGGTAATCGAGGAACGCGCGCAGCTCGGTGGTCACGACACCGCCGACGGAGTCAGCCATTCGCCGAGCACGCGGAGCGCGCGCTCGCTGGTCGCCGTCTTGCGATCCGCCTTGCGGCTGCGGCCGCCGCCGGTGTCGGGCGGCGGCATGATCCCGAACGTGATGTTGGTCGGCTGGTAGTGCCGCGGGTCGGCGTGCGAGACGTAGTGCGCGAGGGCGCCGATGGCGGTTTCGCGCGGCGGCACCCGCGGCGCCTCGCCGCGGGCCACGGCGGCGGCGTTGAGGCCGGCGATCAGCCCGGATGCGGCCGATTCCACGTAGCCTTCCACGCCCGAGATCTGTCCGGCGAAAAAGAGATCGTCGCGCGACTTCACCTGCCACGTCGGCCGCAGCACCGTCGGCCCGTTGATGTAGGTGTTGCGGTGCACGATGCCGAAGCGCACGAACTCGGCCTGCTCGAGCCCGGGAATCATGCGCAGCACGCGCGCCTGCTCGCCCCATTTGAGCTGGGTCTGGAAGCCGACCAGGCTGTAATGGTCGCCGGCGATGTTGTCCTGGCGCAGCTGCACCACCGCGTAGGGCGTGCGGCCGGTGCGCGGGTCGGGCAGGCCCACCGGCTTCATCGGGCCGAAGCGCAGCGTGTCGGCGCCGCGGTGCGCCATCACCTCGATGGGGAGGCAGCCCTCGAAGAAGGTTTCCTTCTCGAAGTCGTGCACCGTGGCCGATTCGGCGGTCGTGAGCGCGGCGTAGAAGGCCTCGTACTCCTCGCGCGTCAGCGGGCAGTTCAAGTAGTCGCCTTCGCCGTCGTCGACGCCGCAGGCGGGGCCGGCCTCGGCGGGGCTGAAGCCCCGCCCTACATCGGAGGCGGGCGAGTTGGCGGCGCGCAGGCTGCGCCCCCAGCGCGAGGCGCGGAATACCTTGCCGCGATCGATCGTCTCGGCGAGGACGATCGGGCTGACGGCGTCGTAGAAGTACAGGTGATCGCCGCCGACGAGCGCGGCGATGTCGGCCGACAACGCGGCGCTGGTGAGCGGGCCGGTGGCGATCACCAGCGGAAACATCGACGGGTCGACCGGGATGCGCGCCACCTCCTCGCGGACGAGCGTGATGCGCGGGTGGGCGGCGATGGCGTTGGTGACGGCCTCCGCGAACCGCTCGCGGTCCACGGCCAGCGCGGCGCCGGCCGGCACGCGGTGGGCATCGGCCGCCCGCATCACCAGCGAGCCGAGCCGCCGCATCTCCTCTTTCAGGAGACCGACGGCGTTATCCAGCTTGTCGCCGCGAAAGGAGTTGGAGCACACCAGCTCCGCCAGGCGGTCGGTCTTGTGGACCTCGGTCGGCCGCACCGGCCGCATCTCGTGGAGCACGACCGGCACGCCCTGCTCGGCCGCCTGCCACGAGGCTTCCGACCCGGCGAGCCCGCCGCCGATGACGTGGATCATCGGACCTACAGTAGCGCGAAGAGCCTCTCGGCCTCTAGCCTTTGGCCTTTGGCAAAGCTCCGCACAGAGGGCCAGCTGCCAGGCAGAGGCTCTTCGCTTCCGCGGCTCTTCGCCTTGGCGGCCTTGGGCGCGCCGCCCGCCGCCTTGCGCTTGAAACCGCCGCGCTTGGGCGCCGGCGCCATGTCGCGCCTGGCGTTCAGAAGCTCCGTCGCCTGCGCGAAGGTGAGGCCGTTCGGATCGGCCGTTTTCGGCAACGACGCGTTGACGGTGCCGTCGGTCACGTACGGACCGTAGCGGCCCGCGAGCAGCTTGATCGTGCTGCCCTCGTGCGTGAGCTCGCGCAGCGTCTTCTTCGACCCGCCCTGGCCGCGGCGGCGCGACTCCTTCGGCGCGCGAATCAGCGCGAGCGCATCGTCGAAGTTGATGCTGAAGACCTGCTCCTCGGATTCGAGCGAGCGGAACTCGTCGCCGTGCTTCACGTACGGACCGAAGCGCCCGAAGTTGGTCGTGATCGGCTCGTTGTCGTCGGGATGCAGGCCGACGACGCGCGGCAGTGACAGCAGCCGCAGCGCTTCCTCGAGCGTCACCGTGGACTCGGTCATGCCGCCCTGCAGCGACGAGCGCTTCGGCTTCTCCGCCTTCTTGCCTTCGGGCGTCTCGCCGAGCTGCACGTAGGCGCCATACCGGCCGTTCATCACGTAGACCTGCTGCCCGGTCGGATCGGTGCCGAGCGCGCGCGGCCCCTCGGCCTTGGCGCGCACCAGCTCCATCGCCCGTTCCACCGAGAGGTCGGCCGGCGCGACTTCCTCGGGCAGCGACGCCGTGCGCCCGGGGCCGCCCTCGCCCACCTGCACGAACGGACCGAAGCGGCCGACGCGCACGCGCACGGCCTCGCCCGTTTCGGCGTCGGTCCCGAGATCGAGCACGGGATAGTCGGCCTTCTCGGCGCCGCGTTCCACGGCCGTCAGCAGGCCGCGATGCTTCTTGTCGCCGTAGTAGAACTCCCTGAGGAACGCGATCATCTCGCGCTCGCCGCGCGAGATCTCGTCGAGGTCCTCTTCCATCTCGGCGGTGAAGTCGGTTTCGACGAAGTCGCCGAAGTGGTCGCGCAGCAGCTTGGTGACGGCAAAGGCCGTGAAGCTGGGCACGAGCGCCTTGTTCTGGCGGAACACGTAGCCGCGCCGCACGATGGTGGCGATGGTCGGCGCGTAGGTGGAGGGCCGGCCGATGCCGAGCCGCTCGAGCTCCTTGATGAGCGAGGCCTCGGTGAAGCGGGCGGGCGGCGTGGTGTCGTGGCGCTTCGGCTCGGTGCCGAGCAGTGTCAGCCCCGGAGTGGCCGCCGGGCTTTCGCCGTGCACGAGGTCGCCGACCTTGCACTGCGGCAGGATGCTCTCCTGCTCTTCCAGTTCCGCGGCCGGATCGTCCGACCCCTCGACGTAGGCGCGGCGGAAGCCGGCAAACTCGATCGCCTTGCCGCTGGCGCTGAACACCGCCTGCTCGCCGTTGGCGCCCTTGGCCGTGAGCTCGATGGTCGTGCGCAACACGCGCGCGTCCACCATCTGCGACGCCATGGTGCGCTTCCAGATCAACTCGTAGACCTTGAGGTCGTCGGAGTCGAGCACGCGTTCGAGCTGACTTGGCGCCAGATGGAACGCCGCCGGACGAATCGCCTCGTGCGCCTCCTGCGCATTCTTCACCCGGGTCTGGTAGCGCCGCGGCCCGTCGTAGAACTCGCCGCCGAACATCTCCTTGATCACGCGCGCCGACTCGTTCAACGCCCTGTCCGACAGCGTCGTCGAGTCGGTGCGGTGATAGGTGATGAGGCCCATCTCGCCCTCGCCGGTGTCGACGCCCTGAAACAGGCGCTGCGCAATCTGCATCGTCCGTTCGGTGGAGAACCCGAGCTTGCGGCTGGCTTCCTGCGTGAGCGTCGAGGTGGTGAACGGCGCCGCCGGACGCTCGAAACCGGGCTTGGCCTCGACCGACGTCACCTGCCACGGCACGTTCTGCCGCACCGCCTCGACCAGCGCGCCTGGCCGACCGCTTCGTCGAGCAGCCGCACGTTCTGGTTCTTGAGCGCACCGGTCTGGGCGTCGAAGTCCTTGCCGCTGCGATGCGCTTGTCGTCCAGCCTGGTGAGCGTGGCCACGAACTCGCGGCCCTCGCCCCGCAGCCTGGCCTCGAGGTCCCAATACGCGGCCGAACGGAACGCCCTCCGCTCCTCCTCCCGTTCGACGATCAGGCGCACCGCGACGCTCTGCACGCGGCCGGCGCTGAGGCCGGTCTGGACCTTCTTCCACAGGACGGGCGACAGCGTGTAGCCGTAGAGCCGGTCGAGGATGCGGCGGCTCTCCTGGGCGCGGACCAGGTTCTCGTTGATCTCGGACGGATGCTCGAGCGCCTCGTTGACGGCGTCCTCGGTGATCTCGTGGAACGCCAGCCGCCGCACCGGGATCTTCGGCTGGAGCACCTCCTTCAGGTGCCAGCTGATCGACTCGCCTTCGCGGTCCGGGTCCGTCGCCAGCAGCAGTTCGGATGCCTCTTTGACCGCGCTCTTGAGGTGGGCCACCTGCTTCTTCTTCTCGATCGGGACCACGTAGTACGGGTGAAATCGCTCTCGACGTCCACGCCGAGCCGGCCCCACTCCTTGTCCTTGATTTCCTTGGGTACCGAGGCCGCGGATTCGGGCAGGTCGCGAATGTGTCCGTAGCTCGCTTCCACCCGGTACTTGGTGCCGAGGAAGCGGCCGAGCGTTTTTGCCTTCGTGGGCGACTCGACGATGACGAGCGGTTTAGCCATGAACGGTGTTCGAACCCCAGGACCCTCCCGGGCAGTTGCTCCAGTCGGGCACACTAGCACGTTCACGAGACGCGAAGAAAACCGCCTCCCGGCAGCCGGCGCACTCTGCCCGACAGCTCGAGCGCGCTCAGGACGGCCAGAAGCGCCGGTCCGGCAAGGCCCGAGACCGCCGCCAGCCGGTCGAACGGACAGCTCTCCCCGACCGCCATGTGTCCGAGCACGGCATGACCGTAAGCGGTTGGCGTCTCGCTGTTTACTACGGCATCTCCGACCGCGCTCCATCCCGGCAGGTGCCGCAGCTCCCCGACGATATCGTCCGCACACTCCACAATCTTTGCGCCGTCGCGAATGAGGGCGTGGCCGCCGCGGTTGCGTCCGCCGAGGACGCTCCCCGGCACGGCCATCACGTCGCGGCCCTGATCGAGCGCGCACGCCGCGGTGATGAGCGAGCCCGATCGTTCGGACGCCTCCACGACGATCACGGCGTCAGCGAGCGCGCTGATGACGCGGTTTCGTTGGGGAAAGCGGAACGGCAGCGGCGCCGTGCCCGGGGCGTATTCGCTCATCACCAGGCCCGAGCCGGTGATCTCCCGGGCCAGCGCCTCGTGCTCGGCCGGATAAACGCGATCGGCGCCGGACGCCATCACGGCCACCGTGCGCCCGGCAGCGCACGGCGCCACGGTGGGCCGCGCCGTCCACACCGCGGGCGAGTCCGCTGACGACGGTGATGCCGCGCGCGGCCAGATCGGCGGCCAGACGATCCGCAATCTCGATACCGGCCACCGACGCCGAGCGGGCGCCGACGATGGCCACGGCGGGCGTGTCGAGCGCCTCGAGCCGGCCCCGGTACCACAGCAACGGCGGGCAGTCGGGAATCGCGAGCAGCCGCGCCGGATAGCGGGGATCGTTCCAGGCCAGCGGAGCGATGCCCGCCGCGGCGGCGGCCGCCCGCACCTCTCGCGCCCGCTCGAGCAGCGGCAATGCCCGTTCGCGCAGCCACGGGTCGCCGGCGTGCAGTCTGGCCGTGAGATCGACCCGGCTCAGGTGCTCTGCCAGCGACAGGGCGACGGCTTCGTCCAGTGTCATGCGCAGGCGCCATTCCAGAAGCCTGCCGCGGACAATATCCAGGATGCGGGGACGACTTCCGAAAGGCTGAGAGGACAGCCCCCCGTCAAGCCATTGAAAAGCCAACGACTTCCGGGCGGTGACCGTGGCACATGGCTTGCTCCCTCGTTTCCGGATTTTTGTCCTCGCAACACTTGCGCGCAGCAGGACCGGTGGCTATAGTGAGAACTTCTCCGCCCATGCGCACCGCCTCTGTCGTCCTCGCCGGGCTGCTGGCGCTGGCCGCGTCGCCCGCTTGGGCGGACGCCCGGGACGACGCGAAGAAGCAGGTCGAATTCGGAATCGCGGTTGCGCAGAGAGGGCTGTGGCGCGAAGCCATCTACCGCTGGGAGCGAGCCACGCAACTCGATCCCACCTACGCCGCCGCACTGAACAATCTCGCCATTGCCTACGAGCACGAAGGCGAGCTGGCCAAGGCCCGCGGCGCCTACGAGAAGGCGCTCGAGCTCGAGCCGGACAACGCGCTCATCAAACAGAACTACGAGCTGTTCAGGGAAATCAATGACCGCGCGACTCGCAAAGATACTCAGTAGCCTGGCGGCCGTCGCGGTCACCTCCGCGTGTGGCAGCTATTCCGAGATCTCCATCGAGACGCCGATTCGCGCCACGATGGACGTGTCGGCGTTCCAGCGCGTCTTCGTCGCCGGGTTCATCTCCGGCGGCACCGAAGACGTGGACGGCAACCTCGAGACCACGCGCCTGTTGCGCAGCCAGTTGCGCACCAAGTCCAGCCTGCGCGTCATCGACGCCGACTCGCTGCCGCTGCAGGACGTGGCCGCCGAGGGTCGCGCAGTCGGAGCAGGCGCCGCCGGCGGCGGTGAAGGACGAGAAGGATCTCGACGCCTACTCCAACCTCTTCGCCAACGTCGAATACTGGAAGAAGATCGGCGAGGAATACCAGCAGCCGCTCATCGTCACCGGCACCGTGCTCTTCACGCCGCATCAGCGCAACTCGATCGTGCAGCGCGAGGAAGAGGTGTACGACTCGTTCGGCCGCCGCCGCGTCGTGCCGGTGCGGACCTACCAGGAGCGCAAGGGCTTCATCCTCAGCCCGAAGTTCATCTTCATCGACGGCCGCACGGGCACGGTGATGCACTCGACGACGGCGCGCGAGGAGATCCTCTACAACGCCAACCAGGCCACCCCGGCGCTGTCCTCGTATTTCGAGCTGATGGACCGGGTGATTCCGAGCTTCCTGAGCACCCTCAGCAGCCAGAAGATCAAGGGAACCCGCATCCTTTTGCAGTAGCCCCGGGAAGTCTGCTAAGCTAAGTTCTTTGTGCCGACAGGCGCGGCCCGCCCTAGGGCGCGGACCGCGCGGAGTGTCTGGCAAACGACCGGTCCGGTCCTCAGAGGTATTCACGTGTACGCGATTGTTCAGGCTCGTGGCCGCCAGCTGAAGGTGACGCCCGGCGCCGTCGTGGAAGTGGACGGCACGCCCGGCGAACCGGGCTCGGCCTTCACGTTCGACCAGGTGCTGCTCGTCGAGAAGGGCGCGGGCGACGTGGTCGCCGGCGCGCCGTTCGTGGCCGGCGCCAAGGTCGTGGGCGTGGTGGACGGCGAGGCGCGCGGCCCGAAGCTGCGCGTGTTCAAGAAGAAGCGCCGCAAGGGATTCCGGAAGACGCGCGGACACCGCAGCATCTTCACCCGCGTGCGCATCACCGACATCCAGGTGTAGCGATGGCTCACAAAAAAGGCCAAGGCAGTTCCCGCAACGGGCGCGACAGCAACTCGCAGCGCCTCGGCGTCAAGCGCCACGACGGCAACCTCGTGACCGGCGGGTCGATTCTCGTGCGGCAGAAGGGACGTCGATTCGAACCCGGCCTCAACGTCGGGCTGGGCAAGGACCACACCCTCTACGCGAAAGCGGACGGCAAGGTCCGCTTCGAAGATCACGGCCAGCACGGCCGCAAGATCTCGGTCATTCCCGTCGAGTAAGCGCGCCCGCGCACGGGCGCGGCGCTTGCACTGCGTCGATCGAGCGCGATCCATGTTCGTCGACGACGTCGACATCCAGGTCACGGCGGGCGACGGCGGCAACGGCTGCCTGAGCTTCCGCCGCGAGAAGTTCGTCCCCCGCGGTGGTCCCGACGGCGGCGACGGCGGCAACGGCGGGTCCGTGTACATCGTCGCGGCGGCCACCAAGAACACCCTCGTCGACTTCCGCTTCCACCCCGAATTCAAAGCCAGGCACGGGCAGCACGGGCAGGGCGCCAACCGCACCGGGGCAACGGCCCACGATCTCGAGATCGCAGGTGCCGGTCGGCACGCTCGTCTTCGAGAAGGACGAGTCCGGCGCGCTGGCGGCGCTGGCGGACCTCATCGAGGAAGGCCAGCGTGTGCTGGTGGCGCAAGGCGGACACGGCGGGCGCGGCAACGCGCGCTTCGTCTCGTCCACGAACCGCGCGCCGCGACGGACGGAGCCGGGCGTGCCGGGCCAGTACCGGCTGTTGCACCTGCAGCTGAAGCTCATCGCCGACGTCGGCCTGATCGGCTTTCCCAACGCCGGCAAATCCACGCTGATCTCGCGCATCTCGGCGGCGCGGCCCAAAATCGCCAACTACCCGTTCACGACGCTCGTGCCCAACCTCGGCGTCGTGTCGCTGAGCGGCGATCGCAGCTTCGTCGTCGCCGACGTGCCCGGTCTCATCGAAGGCGCCCACGAAGGGCACGGGCTGGGCCACCAGTTCCTGAAGCACATCGAGCGCACCAAAGTCCTGGTGCACCTCGTGGACGTGTCGAGCGAGTCGGGCCGCGATCCGGTGGAAGACTTCGAGATCATCCGCCGCGAGCTGCAGTCGTACTCGCCGGAGGTGTTCGCCAAGCCGCAGATCACCGTCGCCAACAAGATCGACGCGCTCGACGACCCCGACCGGCTGAAGCGCCTCGAGGCGCATCTGAAGCGCAAGAAGCTGCCGCTCCTCAAGATCTCGGGCGCCACCGGCGATGGCGTCCCGGCGCTGCTCGAATCGATGTGGAAAGCCATCGCCGCCGGCCGCACCGCCACGGCGGCGTCCGTACCGGCAGGTGGCCGAGTCGTCCGACCCGGCCGACGAGGCTGTCGCGGCACGGGGCCGTGGCGCGGCCGTTCGTCGCCGCAAGGCTCCAGCCCCGGCGGCGACGCCCGAGCCAGAAGCTCAGGGCGAGGGCATCGATCTCCTCACGCCGGCGCGCACCCGACGCCGCGGCGCATGACCGCCCCGCACTCGGCTCGGGCTCTTCGGCGGCACGTTCGACCCGGTGCACGTCGGCCACCTCGACGCGGCGGCGGCGGCGCGCGCGCGCTCAGGCTCGATCGCGTGCTCTTCATCCCGTCGCACCTGCCGCCCCACCGCGAGGCCGACCCGCGCGCCACGCACGTTCCATCGCTTCGCGATGGTCGTGCTCGCGACCAACGATACCGCCGAGTACCGCGCCTGCGACGTCGAAGTGCGTCGCACCGGCACGTCGTACACGCACGACACCCTGCTCGGCGCTGCATGCGGATGGCTGGCACCCGTCGCAGCTTTTCTTCATCATCGGCACCGACGCGTTTGCGGAAATCGCGCTGTGGCGCGAGTTCGGCAAGCTCGTCGAGGGCACGAATTTCGCCGTGGTGGGCCGCACCGGCACGACGCTCACCAACGCGCTCGCGCGGACTCCGGCGCTCGGCCATCGCGTGCGGCCGCTTGCCGAGGCCGGCGCACCTTCGGCGAGCCCCGCGGTGTATCTGATCGACGCCGCCACGCGCGACGTGTCGTCCAGCCAGATTCGCCAGGAGCTTGCGGCGGGCCGGCCGATCGCGCATCTGGTACCCGAGGCGGTCGAGCGGCATATCATCAGACACGGCCTCTATGGAGCGGTAGACCGATTGCATGGCGACACGTAGGCCACGACCATCAGCACGATCATCCGACACACCATCCGCCTCGACGTCTGCTCGATCGAACGGACGCTCGCCGGCACGCGCGGCCGCTCCCCGAGCGGCGCGAGCCGCGTCGTCCACGACGGCGGCGTCTGCCACTCCCGCCAAGACGCCGCGGCTGCCGAAAGCGGTCGCCACGGCCGTGGAGGCTGCGCGCGACAAGAAGGCCCTCGACACCGTCGTCCTCGATCTGCGCAAGGCCGACGGCTTCACCGACTACTTCGTGATCTGCACCGGCGCCAATCCCCGGCAGATCACGGCGATTGCCGATGCCGTGCGCGACACGCTTGAAGCAGCAGCTCGACGAACGGCCGGCGGGGGCCGAAGGCGTGAAGAGCTCCGAGTGGATCCTGCTCGACTACTTCAACTTCGTCGTCCACGTCTTCAGCCGTGACTGCCGATCCTTCTACGGGCTCGAGCGGCTCTGGGGCAACGCCGTCCGCTACGACTTCTCCGACGAGACCGCCTGAGGCGCTCCGCGCCGCGGCGGTCCGCGCGCTCGACGCCCTGCTGACGGTGGCGCTGGCGCCCCAGTGCGCCGCCTGCCACGCCGTGCTCGATCGTCCGCTCCAGGGCGCGGTGTGTCCGGCGTGCTGGCTGCACGTCCGCCCGGCGCTGCCGCCGGCGTGCCGCGTCTGCGGCCAGCCGCTGCCGTCGTGGCGCACCATCAGCGCCGCCGCTGAACGCTGCGCGGCCTGCCGCCGTCGCCCGCCGGCGTTCGACGCCGGGGCCGTGGCCTGCGACTACCAGGGCGAGCTGCGCGCGATCATCCACGCGTTCAAATACGACGGCCGCCGGTCGCTCGCGCGCCCGCTCGGCGCGCTGCTGCGGGATGCAGGCCGGGCCGTGCTGGATGGCGGCGATGCGGTCGTGCCGGTGCCGCTGCACCCGTGGAAGCGGCTGCACCGCGGCTTCAATCAGTCGGCCGATCTTGCGCGCACGCTGGGCGTGCCGGTGGCGCGCGTGCTCTGGCGCGCGCGCCGCACGCGCGCCGCAGGCCGGGCTCACGCCGGGCGAGCGGCGGCGCAACGTCCGCGGCGCCTTCGCCATCGCCCCGTGGGTGAGCCGCGCGGCGCGCCGCGGCCGGATCGAGGACCGGGTGCTCGTGCTCGTCGACGACGTCATGACCACCGCGGCCACGCTCGATGCGTGCGCGCGCGTGCTCAAGCAGGCCGGCGCGCGCGAGGTGCGCACGCTGACGCTGGCCCGGGCGCTGCCGCATGCGGCCGCCGGGCGCGTCTCGGCACCGTAAACCTTCCACGCCGCTTGCGTGGTAACGCCGTATGCGCACGTCTCTCCTCGTGCTCGCGATCGTGGCCACGGTCGCGAGCTCGTCGAGTTCGCGCATGAGATTCAGGGATTTCAACTGACGGGAAACCTGGGCGCGATGGAGACCGCGCGGTGGGACGTCTCCGCCAACCTCGCGGGCGTTCCTGCACCCGTCCCGCCGGGAGCGCCCGACGATACCCTGCTCGCGCTGCGCGCCCTCCTTGCCGAACGCTTCGGACTGGCCGTGCACCGCGAAACGCGCGATCTGTCCGTCTTCGCGCTCGTCCTGGCGCGCGCCGACGGCAGGCGTGGCCCCGGCCTCGTGAAGTCCAACGTCGATTGTCCCGCCCTGATCGCCGGCATCCTGACCAGTGGAGCTCCGCCGCCCGCGGGTGGCCCGCCGGGCGGGCTGCGTGGCCGCGGCGGCAGCCTCCAGGCGACCGGCGTGCCGCTGTCCGAGCTCGCCGCTGTCGGGGCGGGTGGAACGCGCGGTCGTCGACCGAACCGCACTCGGGGGCACCTGGGACTTCACCCTCACCTATGCTCCGGATTCGGCGCAGAAACCCGCCGGCGCCGTCGCCCTAGGAGCCGCAACGCCCACGGCCGCAACGGATGCGCCGGCACTCTTCTCAGCGCTCCAGGAGCAGCTCGGCCTGCACCTCGTTTCCACGCGCGCGCCCGTCGAGGTGCTGGTGGTCGACCGCGTGCAACCTCCCACGCCCGACTGATCGGCCGCAGGCCCCGCCAGCCGCTGGCCC
Source organism: uncultured Acidobacteriota bacterium (assembly GCA_963731785.1). Lineage (GTDB taxonomy): Bacteria > Acidobacteriota > Vicinamibacteria > Vicinamibacterales > UBA2999 > DASYRM01. The sequence goes on along the minus strand of CAVSWX010000016.1, from coordinate 140,846 downwards.
CGGGCAGGCGCTCGACAAAAGCCCGGATCGCCGACCCTTCCGGTAAGCGCCGGCGGCCCGGCCGCGTATATAAATGCGCACGTCCCCCCGCGGCCATCCACCTGAACCGGAGGCAAGAAATGCAGCTCAGAAAGCTCACGCTTGCCGCGCTCCTCGCTTTCCTCCCCGCGGCCGCGTCGGCACAGAGTGCCGGCCCGGTTGTCGCCGCGGCGTCGAAGGCCATGGGCGCGGAGACCCTGAACTCGATCACCTACTCCGGCACGGCGCGCAACGGCGCCTTCGGCCAGAGCAAGGCCATCGGCGACCCGATGGGCCCGGTCAACGTCACCCAGATCACGCAGTACACGCGGACCATCAACTTCGGCACGCCGGCGGACTCCTCGGCGCTGGTCTCCCGGGCGACGGGCCCGACCCAGCCGCCCACCGTGCCCGGTGTGCCGCCGCCCATGCCCGGCGTGTTCAACCAGAACATCACCGCCATGCAGGCCAACACCAACTGGAACCAGGGTTTGAACATCTGGACGACGCCCTGGGGTTTCCTGAAGGGCGCGGCGGCCAACAACGCCACCGTGCGCCAGCAGGGCGGCCAGCAGGTGGTCTCGTTTTCGCCGCCGCTCAAGTCGCCGTCGGGCCAGGCGTACACGGTGACCGGCTACATCAACAACCAGAACCAGGTCACCAAGGTCGAGACCCGCGTCGACAACGCGGTCGTGGGCGACCTGCTGGTGGAGTTCGAGTACCTCGAACTACCAGAACATGAACGGCGTGCAGATGCCGACGCGCATGGTCCAGCGCCAGGCGGGCATGCCGACGTTCGACGCGACGATCACGATGGCGTCGGCCAATCCCGCGAACCTGACCGAACTGCTCACCCCGCCGCCGCCGCCGGCCGGGCGGGCCGGCGGTCCGGGCGGACCGCCGCCCGGAGCGCCTCCGGCCCCGGCTGCGGCCCCGGTGGAGCGCATCGGTGAAGGCGTGTTCAAGATCGGCGGCAACTACACGTCGCTGGCCGTGGACATGGGCGACCACGTCCTGGTGGTCGAGAGCGGCCAGAGCGACGCGCGCGGTCTGGCGGTGATGGCCGCCGCCAAGCAGGCGATCCCGGCCAAGCCGATCCGGTACGTCGTGAACTCGCACCCGCACTTCGACCACGCCAGCGGCCTCGCCGCCGCGGTGGCCGAGGGCGCCACCATCCTCACCCACAACAACAACGAGCACGGTGCTCGAGCGCCTGCTCGGCGGACCGCGCACGCTCACCGGCGACAGCCTGTCGAAGGTGACCACCCGGCGCACCAACGTCGTCGAGGGCGTGGGCGATCGCGACGTCCGGAAGGGCAGCAACGGCAAGGTCGTCGAGCTGATCCGCGTGCCCAACGAGCACAGCGACGGCATGCTGGTGGTGTTTCTGCCCGCCGAGAAGGTGTTGTGGTCGGCGGATGTCACCGGTGTCAACCCAAACCCGGCACAGCTCGCCACGCTGAAGGCCGTCGTGCAGACCACCGGCAAGCTCGATTACAGCAGCTGGATTCAGGCGCATCCGCCGAATCCCGACAAGCCGCTCACGAAAGCCGACGTGACCGCGGCGGCGGGAGCGGGCACGAACTGAGTCGGAGAGGTCGGCTGAAGGCCGGCCTCTACAAATCTCAGTCTGCTACCGGCCGCTCGACGTGGTCGACCACGATCACGTCGAGCGTGTCTCGTCGAGATTCCAGCTTCAGCCCCAGTTGCTCCTGCAGCGCCGTGAAGATCGAGGGCGCGTCCGCGTCGCCCGGCAGCCGCGGCGCGAACACGAGCTCCCAGTCGAAGACTCCCTTCAGTCCGGTCTCGTCACGCACGGGTTGTCCGACTTCGTGACGCAGCAAGCGCGCCAGCGTGTCGAGCGTCAAGCCACGCACTGCCATGCGACCGGTGGCGCCCACCCGATTGGCGGCGACCAGGCCGCACGGATCTGCTCCCGGCGGCGAGGACGGATCCGACAGCTCTTCGCATGCCGCCGTCGCGTGTCGAAGCCCGTTGCCGAGCCGGCCGTCCGCGCGGGCGGGGACAAGCGCGAAGACTTGCGTCGGCCGCGTCTCGCGCCGAACCGTCATCTGGAAACGCTCGAGTAGCAAGCCCCGCAACATGGCGCGCCACTGCCCCTGCGGCGCGAACGGCCGCGCCGCGCGAGCCACGATGTCGTAACGCGCCTGGTCGATCCACTCGGGCCCGCCTACGACCTGCTGTGGTTCCACGTCGTACGCCAGCTGAATCAGCATGCGCAACGGCACATTGCCGACGCTGAGCCGATCGTTGGCGACCTGGAAGAACGTGGGCGTGAGCACCGCCGTGGTGCGCTTCAGCGACGCCACCTCGAAGGCCGCCGCACCGTTCTGGGCTCGTGGCGCCGCGTGGGCAGCAAGAACGATTACGGCGAGAGACACGACGAGCTGGCGCATCACATCCTCTGACGCGCGAAAGTGTAGCGCGGCCCGGGACGGGGAGGCGGCGACGGGGTCGTAGACGGCGGCCTTCAGGCCGCCGGTCCGTTTCAGCCAGGCAGACTCGACACCGCCGCGAACACGTCGTCGGCAATCGCGCCGCGGTCGCCGCCGGCATCGAGCCGCAGCCACCCGGGCGCCGGCCGCCTGACGCAGATAGCTCTCGCGCACGCGTCCCAGCAGCGCCAGGTCGCGCTCGTACTTGTCGCGATTGTCGGTCTTCCGCGATGCCGACACCTCGGCCGGGATGTCGAGGAGCACGGTCAGGTCCGGCTGTCGGCAGATAGCGCTGGATCTCGGTCAGCCACGCCGGGTCGAGCCCGAACGCCTCGCCATAGGCGATGCTCGACGCCACGATACCGGTCGCACACGATCACGGTTCCTCGCGCCAGCTCGCGCTCGATCTCCGGCTTCCACTCCGAGCGATTGGCCACGAAGAGCAGCTGCATCGTATCGGCCGGGTACTCGCGCTCGCCGTGCAGCGCGCGCCCGATCTCCGCGCCGATGGGCGTGTCGTACGACGGAAACGACAGCAGCCGGACGGTGCGGCCCGCGGCCACCAGCCGATCGCGCAGCCGCTCGGCCTGGGTCTGCTTGCCGCTCTGATCCAGGCCTTCGAAGACGACGAGGAGCCCGCGCACGCCACTTCCTCCCAACGCCCGCCCGGAGGGCGGGCAATTAAACACTGCCTCGCGAGGCGGAGCCTTCAGTGCTCGTCGGTCAGAGGCGAAGCCTCGCTAGCTCTCGAGCGCGAGCACGTCGTCGAGCGTCTGCCGGCGACGGATGACGGTCCAGGCGCCGCCGTCCACGAGGACCTCGGGCGCCAGCAGCCGGCGGTTGTAGTTGGATCCCATCACGGCGCCATAGGCGCCGGTGTCGAGCACGGCCACGAGGTCGCCGACCTCGAGCGGCGGCAGCTCGCGTTCACGGCCGAACGCATCGCTGCTCTCGCAAATCGGACCGACGATGTCCCAGGCGCCGGCGGGCTGCGGGCGCGGCTGCACCGGTTCGATGCGGTGGTACGAGCCATACAGCGCCGGCCGCATCAACTCGGTCATCCCGGCGTCGAGCACCGCGAAGCGCCGCCCGTCGGGATTCTGCTTGGTGTCGACGATGCGCGACACCAGCGCGCCCGACCGGCCGACGATGGCGCGGCCCGGCTCGAGCACGACGGGCAGCCCGCAGCGCCGCAGCGCCGGCAGCACCGCCGCCGCGTATTCCGACGGCGCAATCATCGGCGTGCCCTCGTACGGGATGCCCAGACCGCCGCCAAGGTCCACGTGCTCGAGCGGCACGCCGTCGTCCCGCAGCTCCAGCGCAATGCCGGCCAGCACCTCCGCCGCCCGCTGCAGCGGCTCGGCGCTGGTGATCTGCGAGCCGATATGGACGTGCACGCCGACGAAGCGCAACCCGGCCAGGCCGCGCCGCGCGCGGTAGATGCCGCGCGCCTCCTCGAGGGCGACGCCGAACTTGTTGATGCGCAGGCCGGTGGAAATGTTGGCGTGGGTCTTCGCGTCGATGTCCGGGTTGACGCGCAGGGCGACGCGAGCCGTGCGGCCGAGGGCCCGCGCGACCTCGGCGATGCGATCGAGCTCGCCGGGCGATTCGGCGTTGATCGTGCCCACGTCCTCGGCGACGGCGAACTCGAGCTCCTCACGCGTCTTGCCCACGCCGGTGAAGACGATGTCGGCCGGCGTGAAGCCGGCGCGCAGCGCGACGCGGATTTCGCCGCCGGAGTTGGCGTCGGCGCGGCTGCCGAGATCGCGCAGCAGGCGCAGCAGCGCCAGCGTCGAATTGGCCTTGAGCGCGTAGTGGATGGTGTGCGGATAGCCGGCAAACGCCTCATCGATGCCGGTGTACGCGTCGCGAATGGCTTGCGCGCTGTAGACGAAGACCGGCGTACCGATCGAGTCGGCGATTGCGGCCAGCGCAACCCCGTCGCAGGTGAGGCCGTGTTTTGCTTGGGAATACGGTGCGGGCACGCGCTTTCGCATGTTATCATGCGCCCATTCCAACCCCAGCTGCTCCGGTCGGTCCGTCTTCGCAGCGTCGAGGGCATCGTGTCGTTTGAATCCTCTTCTGCGCAAGCGATGGACGAAGTCATCCAGCGATGCCTCGACGGCGATCAGGCCGCATGGGAGACGATCGTCCGCGCGCACTGGCGGCGGGTCTTCAACATCGCCTATAAGTTCGTCGGCCGCCACGACCAGGCCGAGGATCTCACGCAGGACGTCTTCCTGAAGCTGTACAAGTCGCTCGACACGTTCGACCGCCGCGCCAACTTCCAGACCTGGCTGATCAGCGTCAGCCGCAATCTGTGCATCGATCACTACCGCAGCGCGCGGCGCGAGCGCGAAACCATCAACCGCGACGTCGATCCGGCGGACCTGACGCCGGTGGCGCCGGGCATCAGCGCCTACGGGCGGCTCGAGCACGCCGATCGGGTGACGCTGCTGCGCGCCGCGCTCACCGAGCTGCCCGACACGCTGCGCACCGCGGTCATGCTGCGTGACATTCAGGAATTGACCTATCAGGAAATCGCCGACCGGCTCGATCTGCCGGAAGGCACCGTGAAGTCGCGCATCAACCGGGGACGCACCGAACTGGCGCGCCAAATCCGCCTCCTTGCTCGAGCAGCAGGACGCGGTTCCGAAGAGCGGAGTCTGAGCATGAATGTGACCACCGACCGCAACCACGACATCTCGATCGTACGCGTCAACGAAGCGCGGCTGATGTATCCGCTTCTGCCCGAGTTCGCGGGCGCCGTGACGCCGCTCATCGGCACGGGCAGCAAGGTGCTGCTCGACCTCTCCACGGTCACCTACGTGGACAGCGCCACGATCGGCTGCCTGATGGATCTCTACCGCCAGGTCACGGCGGCGGGCGGATCGCTGAAGCTGTCGGGCGTGCAGAAGCGGGTCGAGACGATGTTGACGATGACCGGCGCGCAGAACTTCCTGGAGATCCACAGCGACGAAGCGGCGGCCATCAAGAGCTTCGGGGGCTAGTCATGCGGACCATCACCACGACGACTGGCGCCGAGATCACGCTCGACGGCGATCTCCTGGCGGTCATGGAAACCCTCTACCGGGAGGTCACCGCCAGGCGCGGCCTCGACCGCTCGTTCGAAGACATGATGCGCGAGATCACCCATCTGATCGACCAGATGGCCGACGAGGACCGCCGCACCTACCTCCTGGAGAGCCTGTTCCTCAATACGGTGAAGTACGAGAACGACAAGCTCGAGGCGTACATGCGGAAACTCGATAAGTGACCTGCCGGCAGGTAGGCAGGTGAGCAGGTAGGACACGCTAGAGGACGGTCGTCAGACCGCCCTGCAGCATCGCCGCTAGTTCGCGGGGGCGGGTGCGGCTGCAGCCACGGCCGCTGCCACGTCCTTCGGCGCGGGACCTTCCACCAGCGTCCACGCGTCGCGCTCCTGGAGCACCTGCGCGGCAAACGCGGTGTGCAGCCCGTGGCCGCCGCGATGGGCGACGAGGTGGCCGATGATCGGGTGGCCGAGCAGCGCCATGTCGCCGATCGAGTCCAGGATCTTGTGGCGCACGAACTCGTCGTCGAACCGCAGCGCGTTGTTCAGCACGCCGGTCTCGCCGATGACGATGGCATTCTCCAGCGAACCGCCGAGCGCCAGGCCCTGCTTGCGCAGCTGCTCCACTTCCTTGAGGAAGGTGAAGGTGCGCGCCGCGGCGATCTCCTCGACGAACGACGCCTCGGTGATGCGCATCGTGCGCGACTGGTGCCGCAGCAACGGGTGGTCGTAGGCGATGCTGTAGGTGACCTTGAAGTGATCCGACGGGTAGAGCGCGATGCGCTTGTCGCCGCGCGACAGCGAGATCGGCCGCAGCACCTTGAGGAACCGCCGCGGCGCCGCGAGCGCGCGCACGCCGGCTTCCTGAATCAGATAGATGAACGGCGCCGCGCTGCCGTCCATGATCGGCACTTCGGGCGAGTTGAGCTCCACGACCGCGTTGTCGACGCCCAGGCTGACGAGCGCCGCCAGCAGGTGCTCGACGGTATCGACCCTGACCGCATCGCGCGCAAGGCCGGTGGCGTAGTTGATGCCCACCACGTGGTCTGCGGTGGCCGGGACCTCGAGGCCGCCCAGGTCCGAACGCCGGAACCGGATGCCGAAGTCGGCCGGGGCCGGCCGCAACGACAGCGTGACCTTGCCTCCGGAGTGAAGTCCGATGCCGGCGCAGGAGGTTGCCCGGCGAAGTGTCCGCTGTACGCTCATCAGGCCAATGCCGTTCCTAGGGGTACTCCCAACCTCAAGCAACGGAAGTGCCATGAGCGTCCTGAGGCTCATGGCCCTGCGCAACATGCTACGGATGAACTAGTTATCGCCTGTTAGTGCCTCGAGATCCGTGCAGCGTCGTGATCGTCGTTGCAGCGAAGCCACGGCGATTCGTGACCAAAGTGAGGCTACTTTACCACGCTTCGTCGTTCGCCCGGGCGTCGGTCGGGGTCGTTGGCGCCCAGGATTCCGCTGCCGAACAGGGGGGCCAGGAACTGGCCGGTGGCCGATTGCGGGTCGGCCGCCACCACCTCCGGGGTGCCGCTCACCATCAGGCGGCCCCCGCCGGCCCCGCCTTCGGGCCCCAGGTCGATCAGGTAATCGGCGCACCGGATCACGTCGAGATTGTGCTCGATGACCACCACCGTGTTGCCCTGGTCCACCAGCTTGTTGAGCACGTCGAGCAGCTTGCGGGTGTCCTCGAAATGGAGACCGGTGGTGGGCTCGTCGAGGATGTAGAGGGTGCGGCCCGTGCCGCGCCGCGACAGCTCGCGCGCCAGCTTCACCCGCTGCGCCTCGCCGCCGCTCAGCGTCGTCGCCGACTGGCCCAGCTCGATGTAGCCCAGGCCGACGTCCTGCAGCGTCCGCAGCTTGTTGGCAATCGGCGGAAAGTTCTCGAGCAGCGGCAGCGCCTGATCGACCGTGAGGTCGAGCACCTCGGCGATCGACTTGCCGCGGTACTGGATCTCGAGCGTCTCGCGGTTGTAGCGCCGGCCCTTGCACTGCTCGCACGTCACGTAGACGTCGGGCAGGAAGTGCATCTCGATGGCGATCACGCCGTCACCCTGGCACGCCTCGCACCGCCCGCCCTTGACGTTGAACGAGAACCGTCCCGGCCGGAACCCGCGGGCCTTGGCCTCGGGCATCATGGCGAAGAGCTCGCGGAGGAACGTGAACATCCCGGTGTAGGTGGCCGGATTCGAGCGCGGCGTGCGGCCGATGGGCGACTGGTCGATCTCGATCACCTTGTCGATCAGCTCGATGCCGTCGATGCGGTCGTGCGCGCCCGGGCTCGGCCGCGGCGCGGTAGATCACCTTGGCCAGCGACCGGTAGAGGATGTCGTTGACCAGCGTGGACTTGCCCGAGCCGCTGACGCCGGTGACCGCGGTGAGCGTGCCGAGCGGGATCGACACGTCGATGTTCTTCAGGTTGTTGGCACGGGCACCGCGGATCACCAGTTCGCCGCGCCCGGGCTGGCGGCGCGCGGCCGGCGTCGCAATCGTCCGCTCGCCGCGCAGGTAGGCGCCCGTGAGCGAGCCGGCGCCTTCTTCGAGCAGCGCCGACGGCAGGCCCTGGAAGGTGACGTAGCCGCCATGCTCCCCGGCGCCGGGGCCGAGATCGACGATGTAGTCGGCGGTGCGGATGGTCTCCTCGTCGTGCTCGACCACGACCACGGTGTTGCCGAGGTCGCGCAGACGCGCCAGCGTGGACAGGAGCTTGCGGTTGTCGCGCTGGTGGAGGCCGATCGACGGCTCGTCGAGCACATACAGGACGCCGGTGAGGTTGGCGCCGATCTGCGTGGCGAGCCGGATGCGCTGCCCTTCGCCGCCCGAGAGCGTGGCCGCGCTGCGGTTCAGCGTGAGATAACCGACGCCGACCTCGTGCAGGAAGCGCAGCCGCTCGCGAATCTCCCGCAGCACGCGGCTGGCAATCAGCTCTTCGCGCGCGGTGAGCGTGAACGCTTCGAAGACCTCGGTGGCTTCGCTGATCGGCAGGTTCACGTACTCGGCCATCGTGCGCTCCTTGACGCGCACGGCGAGGCTTTGCCGCTTGAGGCGCTGCCCGTGGCAGGTCGGACACTCGCGCAGCATGCGGAACGGCTCGAGATCCTCCTGCACCGCCCACGACCCTTCGTCGTAGCGCCGGCGCAGGTTGGGAATCACGCCCTCGAACCCGCGACCGAAGGGATCGTCGGCCGACGAATCGCGCCGCCGTGCCCGCGGCATCTCGAACTCGTCGTCCTCCTCCTCGTCGTCGTCGGGCTCCGCGGCGACCGGCGCAGCGGCGGCCGCCTTGGCGGCTTTCCTGCCGCGCCGACGCCGAACAGCACGAGATCGCGATGCTTCTTCGACAGCTTCGCGAACGGCGCGTTCGGATCGAGCCCCGACGTCTTGGCCAGGGCGAGAATGGCGTCCTTGACCAGCTTGCGGTCGCCCTTGGCCCACGGGGCAATCGCGCCCTCGAGCAGCGACTTCGATTCGTCGGGCACCACCAGCCGCGGCTCGAAGTCGTAGGTGGCGCCGAGCCCCTGGCAGGTGGTGCAGGCGCCGTGCGGCGAGTTGAACGAGAACGCGCGTGGCGTCATCTCGGGCATCGAGATGCCGCAGGCGACGCAGGCGAGCTTGCGCGAGAACAGCTGATCGCCGCCCTCGAAGGTGTTGACGATGACGATCTCGTTGGCGAGGCCGAGCGCCACGTCCAGCGACTCCGACAGGCGGCGCTCGATGCCGCTCTTGATCACCAGGCGATCCACGACGATGTCGATGTTGTGGTTGCGCCGGCGATCGAGCTTCACGTCCTCCTCGAGCGAGCGGAACTGGCCGTCGATGCGCGCCTTGGTGAACCCGCGCTGGCGCAGCGCCTGCAGTTCCTTCTTGAACTCGCCCTTGCGCCCGCGCACCACCGGCGCCAGCACGTTGATGCGGGCGTCGAGCGGGTAGATCATCACCAGGTCGAGGATCCGCTCGAGCGACTGCGCCGTGATCTCGCGGCCGCAGTTGTAGCAGTGCGGCATGCCGATGTTGGCGAAGAGCAGCCGCAGGTAGTCGTAGATCTCGGTGACGGTGCCGACGGTCGAGCGCGGGTTGGAGCCGGTGGTCTTCTGCTCGATCGAGATGGCCGGCGAGAGGCCCTCGATGAGGTCCACGTCGGGCTTTTCCATCTGCTCGAGGAACTGGCGGGCGTAGGCCGACAGCGACTCGACGTAGCGCCGCTGCCCTTCGGCGTAGATCGTGTCGAAGGCGAGCGACGACTTGCCCGACCCCGAGAGCCCGGTGATCACCACCAGGCGGTCCCGCGGCAGGTCCACGTCGATATCCTTCAGGTTGTGCACGCGGGCTCCGCGCACCGCGATCCAGTCGTGGCCCATATGTCAGGAATTTGGCACGAACGCCAAACGCCTATTTTATCCCCGCTTTATCCCCGCGGCTATACTCCGTCCATGACCTCGGGGCAGCCCCTGGCCCTGGACACGGCGGTTGAGGTCGAACGCCAGCAAATCGAGCAGTGGCGTGAGATGTCGTCCGCGGACAAGGCGGCGCTGATTTCCGGGCTCACCAACGCGACGTTCGTCCTGGCGCGCGCCGGGCTGCGCCACCGCTACCCCGACGCCTCCGCCCGGGAGCTCTTTCTCCGGCTGGCCGTCGTGACCCTGGGCCGCGACCTTGCCGAGCGAGCCTTCCCGGACGCGCGGTCGCTGCCCGAACCATGAGCGATCCGGTCGATCCGCTGGCCGTCGCCTGGACCGTCTCGACGGCCCTGGACGCCATCGGCGCCGTGCACACCATCGGCGGCTCGCTCGCGGCGTCGTTCGCAGGCGAACCGCGCTCCACGATCGACATCGACGTCGTCGGCCTCGCTCGAGGAGTTTCACGCCGACCAGCTCCTCGCCGTCCTCGGCGACGCGTTTTTCATCGACGAGGAAGGCCTGCGGCGGGCCATCCGCGAGCGCAGCTGCACCAACCTGATTCACCTCGCGACGCAGCTGAAAGTGGACCTCTTCGTCGCCGGCGGCACCGCCCTCGACACGCAGCAGCTCGCCCGGCGCCAGCCCGTGGATGTCGGCAACGGGCGGGTCTTGTACGTGCACCCTCCCGAGGACATCCTGCTTCAGAAGCTGCGGTGGTATGCGATGGGAGGCCGCTCGTCGGATCTGCAGTGGCGCGATGTCCAGGGCATCATCCGGGTGCAGGGTCGCCGCCTCGACCTCGACTACCTGAGACGGCACGCGCCCACCGTGGGGATCGACCGATCTGCTGACCGACGCGTTGGCTGAGGCCGGCTCGAGCTCCGCGGGAGAGGACCGATGAAGCGGATCGCCGGGTTCCCGGCCATCGCGCGGGAGGCTACTTCTTGCCGCCCGCGCCGGCGCCCATCATGCCCTTCTCCGACATCTTGGCGCTCATGTTTCCGTGCATGGCCTGATGCTGCTGGACCAGGGCGGTCACGACCTCGGCAACCGCATCCACCTTGGCCTGACCTTGGCGCGGCGTTCATCTTCGCGACCAGCTCGTCGAGCCGGGCGTCGGCCGCCATCATGTTCATTCCCTTCGTCCCGGCCATCCCCTTGGCCTGCGGAGCGGGTGCCGCTGGCGGCGTCGCTTTCTCAGCGGCCTGCCCCTCGGGATGATGTTTCGCGTGCTCCTCGGGAGTGACCTGCGCCTGCACACGTCCGGGACCCGCTGCCAGCACCGCGACCCCAAGCAGTATGGTCAGCTTCGCAATTCTGGACTTCATCGCCGAACCCTCCAGCCGCGACAAGAGCAAGAGTTCAGCCATGGTCTGGCGAGCCGCGCGTGGCCGAGTCTCGGGTAGAAGTCGCCAGTCAACGGGCATGACACGCGACGAAGACTGTCGAAAACGCCCCACCGCCGCGAAATAATCCGAGCGCTGCCACGCTCGCCGACACGCCTGAGGGCGTCAGCGGACGCCCGGCGCGGTAGTCACCCAGGCGGGCGGGTCGGGCTCGCCGCGGCTCTTCATGCCCTTGGTCATCGACCAGCGGTGGATCCAGGAGAAGCCGCCGCGGCCGACGTACGCCTCGGGCAGGCGGTAGGCCTCGTCGGCCAGCGCCTCGTCGAGCGGGACGAACCGGTAGCCGCGGCGCCGGAACATCTCGAGCAGGTCCGGCATCAGGTCGGCGTTCAGCTCGTTGTCGTGGATCAGCAGGATCTGCGGGAACTCGCCGCCCACCACCTCCACCGACCGTTCCTCGAAGAACGCCACCACCGACTCCATGTAGGCCACGTACTCGCGCCGCACGCGCTCGCGGTATTCGGGCCGGGTGTAGAGCGCGGCATACATGTAATCGGCGTCGTCGATCGTCACCGGCGCCACGCGGTAGCCGCGCGCGTCGAGGAACGCCTGCATTCCGGCCTTGATCTCCGCGGTCGGGCCCGTGAACAGGAACGGGTGGCGGAAGTAGCGCAGCGTCTTGCCGCGCGCCTCGAGCGCGGCGCGCAGCACCGGCTCGCCCTTGACGATGTCGGCCGTGTAGTCCGCGAGCGGCACGTTGTTGATGTTGAAGTGCGAGTGCGAGTGGTTGCCGAGGTCGGCGCCGGCATCGAGCCACAGATCGAGCAGGCGGCGGAACCCGTCGAGGCCGACCTCCGCGGCGCGGCCCTGGTTGACGAAGCCGGTCACCGGAATGCGGCCGTCCTTGAACGGACGCAACAGGCGCTCGTTCATCGCCCACACGGCGTCGAACGACCGGCCGCTGCCGTCGCCACCGCGCGGCAGATCGTCGATGGTGATGGCGACCGCGCGGGGCGGGGCCTGCGCCGACACGGCGATCGCCTGGAGAAGCGCGACCGCCGCGACGCGCACGGCCGGCCGGAGACCGGTCATCGGCCCGCGCGCAGCCGGCTGTGGCGGTAGCCGTAGACGGCGTACAGCACCACGCCAATCGCCAGCCAGATGGCGAAGCGTTCCCACGCCTGCCGCGGCAGGCCGACCATGATGAACAGGCACGCGGCGATGCCGAGCGGCGCCACCAGCCACACCGCCGGCACCTTGAACGGCCGCGGGCGGTTGGGCTCCGTGATGCGCAGCACCAGGACGCCGGCCGCCACCAGCGCGAACGCGAACAGGGTGCCGATGTTGGTGAGGTCGTAGGTCTCGGCGGCATCGCCCACGAGCGACCCGAGCGCGACGACCAAGCCGGTGACGAGGGTGGTCGTGTAGGGCACGCGCGTCTTCGGATCCAGCCTGGCCGCCCACTGCGGCAGCAGGCCGTCGCGCGCCATCGCGAAGAAGATGCGCGGCTGGCCGTACTGGAACACCAGCAGCACCGCCGACATCGACACCGCCGCGCCCAGCGCGACGATCATGCCGACGCCGGAAAATCCGGTGAGCTTCAGCGCCTCGGCGAGCGGATCGGCCACGGCCAGCTGCTGATACGGCACCATGCCGGTGAGCACCGCGCCGACGATCACGTAGATCAGCGTGCAGATCGCCAGCCCCCCGAGGATGCCGATCGGCAGATTGCGCTGCGGGTTGCGCGTCTCCTCGCCGGCGGTCGAGATCGCGTCGAAGCCGATGTAGGCGAAGAACACGATCGCCGCGCCCTGATGGATGCCGGTGAAGCCGTTGGGCGCAAACGGCGTGTAGTTGGCCGGATTGATCGCCGTGAGGCCGGCGCCGATGAAGAGCGCCAGCGCCAGCAGCTTCACCACCACCATCACGTTGTTGACCGAGGAGCTTTCCCGCGCGCCGCGCAGCAGCAGCCACGTGATCAGCAACACGATCCCGCACGCCGGCAGGTTGACGAGAATCGGGATGCCGGCGACGCGGGGCGCCGACTCGAGCAGCCCCTGCACCGCGGGATTCGAGCTGAGGAGCGCGGTGCGATACCCGGTGGTGAGCCACGCGGGCAGGTCCAGGCCCGCGCCGCGCATCAGCGTCATGAAGTAGTCGCCCCACGAGATCGCCACCGCGACGTTGCCGACGGCGTACTCGAGGATCAGGTCCCAGCCGATGATCCACGCGACCAGCTCGCCGAGCGTGGCGTAGGAGTAGGCGTAAGCGCTGCCGGCCTGCGGGATCATCGCCGCCAGCTCCGCGTAGCACAGCGCCGCCAGCGCGCACGCCGCGCCCAGCAGGACGAACGAGAACACCAGGGCGGGGCCGGCGCCCAGCCGTATGGCCACGCCGTCCGGACCGACCTGCCCGGCCGCAGCGGTCCCGATCGCGCCGAAGATGCCGGCGCCGATGACCGCGCCGATCGCCAGCATGACCAGGTCGCCGGCGCCCAGCACGCGCTTCAGGGCGTGTGGCGAATCCGCGGTGTCGAGGTCGGCAATCGGCTTGCGCGCGAACAGCCTCATGCGCGTCTCGCGCCGAACCGGTAGGCGGTGTCGTTGGTGGCCACGGCCAGCTCCCCCGACGGGCCGAACGCCACGCCGACGAGCGCGTTGCCCGACACCACGAGCTCCGGTTCGTCCTCGAGATCGCGGAACCGGTAGAGGCCGCCGGCGCCGGCCAGGGCGTCGGTGACGTGCAGCAGGCCGTCGGGCGAGAAGGCCAGCCCCTGCGGCCGTCCCATCGCGTGCGGCAGCGTCCGCACCTCGCCGCGGGCGCCGATGCGGTAGACGTGGTCGTAGGTGCCCAGCGTCGGCGCGCTCACGAACAGCTCACCCCACGGGCTCATCGCGAGATGGAACGCCGCGACGCTCGGCGGCAGCGTGGCAAACGGCTTCACCGCACCGTCGCGCACGCGGAAGATGGTGCCGGACCGATCGCCCACGTACATCCACCCGTCCTGGTCGAACGCCATCCCGCAGGCGACGCCCAGCTCGGACGCGACCTGCGCGTGCGAGCCGTCCTCCGCCACGCGATAGACCGCGCCGTCGAAGCGGCTCGAGACGTAGAGATGGCCGTCGGGTCCGAACGCCAGCGAGGTGGCGTTGACGATGCCCGACACGAACGGCTCGCGGGCCCCGGGGATCGCGACGCGAAAGACCGAGACGGGCGCCTCCTGTCCGCGCGGGCCGCTGTAGGTGACGTAGAGGTGGCCGTCGCGGTCGAAGACGGGGTTGTCCACCTGGTGCAGGCCGGTGGCCCAGGGCACGCCCACTTCCACGCGCGTGACCTCGGCGCCGTCGTTCTCGATCTCGAGCGGCAGGTTCTCGCCCTCGACGTCCGACGGCACCAGCACCACCATGCGCGTCGGCGACACGAAGGCGACGAGCGCCGGGTGCCCGCCGAGGCGCACCACCGGCGGTGCCTCAGCGGAAAAGCCGCTGCCGTGGACGACCACGCGCGCGCCTTCGACGGCCTTGTACGGGCTGACGTCCGAGATGGTGGGCAGACGAGTGGCCTTGTGAACGGGAGCCCGGCTACGCGTCGTCGAGCTCGACGTTCCAGTATAGATAGTCGCGCCAGCTTTCGGGCGCGTTGTGCAGGCCCACCGTGATGCGGATCGCGGGCGCCGAATCCGGCCGGCGCGGATGCGCGCAGCAGCCGCATACCCGCCTCGGCCGGGGTGCGGCCCCCCTTCTTCCGGTTGCAGGTCACGCAGCAGGTGACGATGTTCTCCCAGTCCTTGCGGCCCCCATGGGCCACCGGCACCACGTGGTCGAACGTGAGGTCCGGGGTGGAGAACTGCTCTCGGCAGTACTGGCAGGTGTGGTTGTCGCGCGCGTAGATATTCGCCCGCGAAAACGGCACGTAATCGAAGCGGCGGCGGATTTTGACGAAGCGGAGGAGGCGGATGACGGAGGGGAGCTTGAAGGTGACGGACACCGACCTTATCTCGCGCTCATGATGCGCGATCACCTCCACCTTCCCCTGGCACCAGAGCGTAATCGCCTTCTGCCAGTCGACGACCTTGAGAGGCTCGTACGAAGCGTTCAGGAGGAGCGCTTGCTCCATAGCGAGGATGATGACCGGAGGCTGCTGACACTGTCAAGCCGACGGGCTACCATAACCGCTAACGAACGCAGTGGTTTACGCTGATAGAGCTGACGCCGATGCGGCCACTTCCGTAGCGCCGTCGTCCTGTTCGCCGCGCTGGCTGCGGCCGGATGCGCGTCGAGCGGTGCGGTGCCGAAGCCGTTTCCAGGCGCCCCAACGCCCGCCGCCCGGCCAGCGCCCGACGCGCCCGGGATCGCCGAGCCTTCGCCGGCGGGGCGAGCGCCGGAGCACGCTGCCGCGCCGGGGGGCGCCATCCCGGTTCCGCCTCCGCTCGACGGCACGCCCGGCGCGCTGGCCCTGGCCACGGCGCTCGACCTGCGGGGGGTGCCGTATCGCAACGGCGGCAGCGACCCCAGCGGCTTCGACTGCAGCGGCCTGGTCCAGTGGGCCTTCGCCCGCAACGGCCGCGCGCTTGCCGCGCGAGGTGCGCGAGCAGTTCCTGGTGGGCCGGGAGATCGACTCCGACGATGTGAAGCCGGGCGACCTGCTCTTCTTTGATACCGGGTCCAACGGCGCCTCGCACGTCGGCATCGCGCTCGACCACGAGACCTTCGTGCACGCGCCGCGGACCAACGGCGTGGTGCGGATCGAGCGCTACACCAGCACCTACTGGTCGCGCCGCTATCTCGGCGCCCGCCGCGTCGAATAGCCCGCGCTGGCGCCGTTCCTGACGTACTCTGAGGTCCCATGCACCCCTGGCACGACACGTATCTCGACGACAAAAGCATCGCCACCGACTTCCCCGTCATCATCGAGATTCCCAAGGGCAGCAAGAACAAGTACGAGCTCGACAAAGAGACCGGGCTGCTGAAGCTGGACCGCGTGCTCTACAGCTCGGTGCACTACCCGGCCGACTACGGCTTCATCCCCCGCACCTACTGCGACGACGGCGACCCGCTCGACGCGCTCGTGCTCAGCCAGGAGCCGGTGTATCCGCTCACCATCGTCAAGGCGCGCGCGATCGGCGTGATGCGGATGCGCGACGAGAAGGGGATCGACGACAAGATCGTGGCCGTGAGCGTCAACGATCCCGCCGTGGCCGGCTACACCGACAAGGCGCAGCTGCCGACGCACGAACTGCGGCAGCTCCAGCGGTTCTTCGAGGAGTACAAGGTGCTCGAGCACAAGCAGGTCGTCGTGGAGGACCTGCTCGGCCCGGCGGATGCGGTGCGCATCATCACCGAAGCGCTCGAACTCTATCGCCGCCTTCGCCGCGGCGAGCTCCAGATAGTAGCGGGCGTCCTCGCCCTTCTGCTCAGGCCGGCGGCGCGCTCCGCCGGCGGCGGCGGTCTCGGGCGCCGGTGGCTCCGGCGGCCGGAGCGGCGGGCGTCGGCCTCCGCCGGCACGCCGGGAGCGCCGGGCTCAGATGCGGCCGGATCGTCCTCGAGCGACTCGGCGGCCGCCGGATCCGGTGGCGGCGGCGCCGCCGGCCGGCTGGCCGCCGGCGCTTCCACCGTCCCCATGCGCGCCAGGATGATGCGCTGCCGGCGCAGCAGCCGCGACGGCGGGCGCCCGGGGTTGTAGCGGCGCGGATTGATGAGCGCGCCGGCCAGGAGCGCCGCCTGCTGCCGCGACAGCGCCGACGCCGGCACGCCGAAGTAACGCGCGCGACGCCGCTTCCGCGCCCCACACGCCGTCGCCCCACTCGACCACGTTCAGGTAGATCTCGAAGATGCGCTGCTTGGACAGCTCCGCTTCGAGGCGGCGCGTGATCACCAGCTCGCGCAGCTTGCGCAGCGGATCGCGCGACGGCGACAGATAGAGATTCTTGGCCAGCTGCTGCGTGATCGTGCTGGCGCCGCGCGGCACGTCGCCGCGCTCGAGGGCCTGCTTCACCGCCACGCGGATCTGCTCGATGTCGATGCCGTCGTGCTGCCAGAAGGCGCTGTCCTCGGCCGCGAGCACCGCCCGCCGCAGGTTGGGCGAGATGCGCGAGTACGGCACCCAGCGCTGATCGAAGCGCATCGGCTTGCCCTCGCGCGTCGGCCTCCCGGATGCGCAGCTCCATGAACGCCGTCGTCTTCGGATTGGTGGTGGCCAGCACCCGCACGTCGGGCAGCGTGAGATAGGTGTAGGCCACCACGGCGAACCGACGGCGCCGGCGCCGGCCAGCCAGCGGAGGACCGTGCGCGCGGCGCTTACCCGGCAACGACGACCTTGATGCGGGTGCCTGCCTGCGGCGGCGGCCCGGGCTCGGCGGAGTTCAACGCGGCCATTGCCTGACCCTGCGCGGTTACACCGCCGTCAGCTGCGACCGCAGCGCCGCCTCGGCCGCGGCCACGCCCGCGCCCGGCGGCACGCGGTGACCCTGCGTCGAGAGCGCCGCTTCGAGCGCGGCGAGGAACTGCAGCAGCGTCTGCGGCGTGGAGCTGGCGCCCATCAGCCCCACGCGCCAGATCTTGCCGGCCAGCGGACCGAGCCCCGCGCCGACCTCGAGGTTGAACGTGCCGAGCAGCGTCTTGCGCACGCCGACCTCGTCCACGCCGGCCGGCACGCGCACGGTGTTGAGCGTCCACAGCCGCTCGCCCGCCGGCGGCAGCAGCGACAGCCCCATCGCCTCGATGCCGGCGGCGAGCGCGTGATGATGCCGCTCGTGCCGCGCGTAGCGCGCCTCGAGCCCTTCTTCCTCGGCCATCAGCAGCGCCTCGCGCAGCGCGTAGATCAAGCGTCGTGCGACAGCGTGTGGTGGTACTTGCGACCCTGCCAGTAGTCCTCGAGCAGCTTCAGATCCAGATAGAAGCTGCGGCACTTCACCATCTTCGCGCGCGCCGCGCCCGAGTAGGCGACCGGCGACATGCCCGACGGCGCGCCGATGCACTTCTGGCTGCACGAGTAGGCGATGTCCACGCCCCAGCCGGCGAGATCGACCGGGTGGCCGCCGAGCGACGTCACCATGTCGACGATGGTCAGCGCACCGTGCTCGCGCGCAATCGCGCGCCAGCTCCTTCACCGGGTTGATCACGCCGGTGGAGGTTTCGGCGTGGACGACGCCGACGACGTCGGCACCTTCCTTCTTCAGTTCGGCGCGCAGCAGCGCCGGATCGACCGCGCGGCCCCACTCGACGTCGATGCGGCGCACCATGGCGCCGTAGCGCTCCATGATCTGCACCAGGCGATCGCCGAAGTAGCCGCTGACCACGACCACGCGCGCGCGTCCCCTCGGACACGACGTTGGCCACCGCGGCTTCCATCGCGGAGGTGCCGGTGCCGGAGGTGGCGATCGTCAGCGCCTGGTCGTCGGCCTTGAAGAGGCGGCGCAGCGACAGCCGCACGTCGTCGAGCAGCGGCACGAAGTCGGGGTCGAGATGGCTGAGCACGGGCGCGGCCATGGCGCGCATCACGCGCGGCGCGATGAGGCTCGGGCCGGGCCCGAGCAGAATGCGTTCGGTGGACGGAAGGGGCATCGGGGCGAAGACCTCGTTCGGGTTGGATCGGTGTTAACGACGTGCGTAGGGCGGGGCTTCAGCCCCGCCGTGAACCAGGGGCAGCGCGTGGAGCGTTTCGAGCTGGCCGCGCAGGGTCTCGACGATGGCGGCCGGCGCGCGCTGCAGCGGCGGCCGCGGCGGCCCGCCCGCATAGCCGAGCAGGTCGAGGGCGGCCTTGAGCGCCGGCACGCCATGCGCGGTGCCAATCGTGCGCGCAATCGGCGTGAGACGGCGTTGCAGCGCTCGGGCCTCGTCGATCCGATCGGCGCGGACCAGCGCCTGCAGGCGCACGCACTCGTCGGGAAAGAGCGACGCCAACGCCAGGATGCCGCCGTCGCATCCGGCGCACAGCGCATGGAAATAGGTGGTGGCCGATCCGGCCAGCACGGTGAAATCGTCGGGGGTGCGGGCGACGTACTCGGCGATCTGCGCCAGGTCGCTCCCCGACTCCTTGATGCCGACGATGTTGGGGTGGGCCGACAAGCGCGGCCACCGCATCCGGCGGCAGGTTGACCCCGGTGAACATCGTCACGTTGTAGAGCAGCACCGGCACCGGCGAGGCATCCGCCACGGCGGTGTAGTGCCGCGCGAACACCTCGCCCGTCATCTGCGACTTGAAGAACCCGGGCGTGCGCACCAGCACCGCGTCGGCACCCTCGCGTGCCGCGCGGCGGGTGGCGGCGATCGTGGCCCGGGTGGATTCGCGGCCGGTGCCGACGATGAAGGGACGGCCCGCCGGCACCTCGGCCCGCGCGATCGCCACCACGCGATCGGCTTCGTCGTCGTCGAGTTGAACGGCTTCGCCGTTGGAGCCGAGCACCACCAGACCCGGTCAGCGTGCTGGCCATCCACCGCCGGACGTTGCCACGCAGGCCGGCCTCGTCTACGGTGTCGTCGTCACGAAACGGCGTGACGATGGGCGTGTACACGCCCGCGAACGGTTTCATCGATCCAATTGTACCTGGGGGCGGGGCGCGGCCCTGTACGGCGAGGTTCACGCCCAGAACCACGAGAAAGATCGCGCCGGCCGGCGCCAGCGCCCACGGCGCGTCGCCGAGCAGCGCCACGTTGGCCGCGTCCTGCAGCATCGTGCCCCAGGTGGGCGTGGCCTCGGGAAACCCCAGGCCGATGTACGACATGGTGGCCTCGGCCAGGATGAAGGCCGGCAGCAGCAGCGTCGCCTGCGTCACCAGATGACCCCGGGCCGCCGGCAGCAGATGGCGCAGCAGCACCCGCACCGGGCGCGCGCCGAGCGCCTCGGCCGCGGCGACGTAGTCGCGCGCCCGCTCCGAGGCGACGATGGCGCGCACGCCGCGCGCGACGGTCGGCCATCCGAGCAAGACGAAGATCGCGGCGAGCGACAGGAAGACCGTTCGCGGTGGCACCACCAGCGGCAGCGCCGCCCGCAGCGCCAGCACCACGTAGATCGCCGGCAGCACGAGCACGAACTCGGTGAGACGCGACAACAGCAGGTCGAGGCGCCCGCCGGCATACCCCGAGACGCCGCCGACGACGCCGCCGAGCAGCGTGGCGCCGAGCGTGGCCAGGAGCGCGAGCGCCAGCGTGAGCCGGGCGCCGTGCACGAGGCGCGCGAAGATGTCGCGGCCGTAGCCGTCGGCGCCGAGCAGCAGCAGCGGCACACCACGCTCGGGATCGGCGGTCACGAGCACGTCGCCGGCAAACCAGCGCAGCGGCACGCGCTCGGTGGAGACTTCATCGAACCGGCGTTCGAGGCGGCTCACCACGCGCTGCCGGTAGATGAAGGGGGCGCGCGGACCGCCGTCCCACAGCCGCACGGGGGTGGGCGGCGCATTGAGCAGGTCCGGGAACCCCCGGCCCGGCGCGTTGGGCGCCAGCCATGGCGCGGCCACGGCCACCAGCGCGATCGCGGCCAGCAGCACCGCGCCGGCCCGCCTCACGACACCGCCTCGTCGCGGACGCGCGGATCCACGGCGGCCAGGAGCAGATCGCCGACGAGCGTGCCGCACGCGAGGAACGCCGAGCCCATCGCGGCGCAGCCCGCCACCAGATAGATGTCGCGCGCCCGCAGCGCCTCGTACATCAAGCGCCCGAGTCCCGGCCACGTGGTGACGTACTCGACGACGAACGACCCCGACAGCAGCGCGCCAATCGCGACGCCGAGCACCGCGCAGATCGGACGCAGCGACGCCGGCCAGGCGTGGCGCCAGATCAGGCTGGAGCCGCCCACACCGCGCGCCCGCGCCGCCTGCACGAACGGCTCCCCCACCACCTCCGACATCGCCTGCGACTGCAGCCGCTCGAACGTGGCGGCAATCGGCAGCGCCAGCGCCAGCGCCGGCAGCGGCACGTGCCAGGCCACGTCGGCCAGCCACGCGGCCCAGGACAGGTCGCCGGCACCGGCCGACGACATGCCGCCGGCCGGCAGCCAGCCGGTCCGCGCGGCGAGGAACACGAAGATGAGCGAGGTGAGGAGCGGCGGGAGCGAGACGCACACGGCCGACAGCGCCCGGATCACGGCCGGCACCGCGCCAGAACGGCTCCCGCTCACCACGCCGAGCGCGAGTCCACCCGCCGTGGCCACGGCCAGGGCGACCACCGCGAGGATGGCGGTGTTGAGTGCGGCCGGTGCCAGCACCCGCGCGACCGGCCGGTTGTAGAGAAACGAGTCGCCGAAGTCGAAGCGCAGCGCGCGCCCCGCCCACAGCAGCCACTGCTCGGGCACTGGACGATCGAGCCCGAACCGGGCGCGCGTGGCGGCCAGTTCCTCGGCCTTGGCAAACGGGCCGAGCTGCGTGGTGACATCGCCGGGCGCCGCCCGCGTCAGGAGGAACGCCGCGGACGACGCGCAGGCCACGAGCAGCAGCGCGAACGCCACGCGGCGCACAAGAAACGCTCGCATCAAGTGAGGTGATTGTCGCGGAAAGCGCGACACTTTGCACGAGACCTCCGTGCCACGCCGGGAATCACGAAGCGCCACCCGTGGCATGCCGTTCGCTGGGGCGAGTCGTAGAATGGAGCTCATGCCCGGCACCGACGGCGCGCTGCCCAACCCCCGGGGCGTGAAGCTCACCTACGACGACTTCGTGCTGTTCCCCGACGACGGGCTGCGGCACGAGTTGATCGACGGAGAGCACTACGTGACGCCGTCGCCGAATACGAAGCACCAGCGGGTGTCGTTGAACCTCCTGTTTCTCATCGAACAGTGGTTACGACGGCATCGCACCGGTCAGCTGTTCCACGCGCCCTTCGACGTCGTCTTCTCCAGGTTCGACGTCGTGGAGCCCGACCTGCTCTACATGTCGAACGAGCGCGCCGCCCGGATTCTCACCGCGGCGAACGTCCAGGGTGTCCCCGAGCTCGTCGTGGAAATCGCTTCGCCGGGCACCCGCCGCCGCGACGAGACCATCAAGCGGAACCTCTATGAACGCAGCGGCGTGTCCGAGTATTGGGTCGTGGATCCCGAGCTCGATGTCGTGCGCGTCTACCGGCGCGACGGCGAGGGGTTCGCCAGGCCTGTCGAACTCTCGGCCCGGACTGGCGATGTATTGACCACATCGCTCCTGCCCGGGCTCGAACTGCCGTTGTCGCGCATCTTCCGGATGTAGACGCTGCTCGGCTGCCTAGGCCGCCACGCCGAGCCGCTGCGCCACGTGCGCCAGCCGGCGATCGCGCGTCCACAGGCGTTGGCCCGCGAGCCGGACCGACGCCAACAAGTTGACGTCGACCCACCCCAGGCCGCTGCCCGCAAGAGCGTTCGCGTTGATGAACGAGAGAACTTCGTCATGGTCGACCGCGGGTGCACGCGGCAGGTCGGCGAGGAGCGCGAGGATTTCGCTGCGGGCTCTGAGCTGGCCCAGCGCCAGTTCGCCGATCACGAAGGGATGCGACAGCACCTGGCCGTCGTGCAGCAGGCTCGCGAGCCGCCGATCGGGCGACCTGAAGTGGTCGATCCAGATCGACGTATCGACCAGTGTCACCGTAGACGCCGCGCGGTCGGCCGGCGACGGCGACCGGACCGGGCCGCTTTGTCCGACCCGCCGAGGGACGCCAGCCGCTTCGCACTTTCACGCGCGATGAGCGCCTCGAGGCCCGCGTGCACGACCGCGGTCTTCTCACGCAAGCCACTCAACCGCGTGGCGTGATCGAGCAGCCCATCGTCGATGTTCAAGGTCGTTCTCATATGTATCAGTATGCCTGTTCGATGCATACGCAGTCAAAACCGCTTGACAGCAGTCTTACAACTAGTAAGATAGCGCCGTGTCTCCGCGCCCAGCCCCGCCGCCCCGTCTCTCGCCGAAGGAGTCGCTGATCGTCGAGGAGCTGCTGCGCGGCGACGAGCTGTATGGCCTGCAGCTGGTGGCGGCCTCGCGTGGACGGCTCAAGCGCGGCACCGTCTACGTCACGCTCGGCCGAATGGAAGACAAGGGGTTCATCACCGTCGCGCGAGGAGGCGCCGCCGGCCGACGCGGGCGGTCTGCCGCGGCGGGTGTACCGCGTCACCGCCGCTTGGACGTCACGTCCACGAAGCCTGGAACGCCGCCGCCGCCCACCTCGCAGGTCTGAGGTTGGCGCGGTGACGCGGCCCGGCCAGCGTATTCGCGCGCTCAGCCTGCGGTGGTGCAGCGATCGCGCACGGCGCCGCCTGATCGACCCGGCGCTCGCCGATTTCCAGGCAGAGTTCGCCAGCGCGCGCCGGTCCGGCTCGAGGCAGCGCCTGCTGCTGACGCTGGCGGCCGGCTACCTGGCGATCGCCAAGGTGCTGGTCATCGGGGGCTGCGGCGACCTGCGCGCGGAACTGAGCTCGTGGCAGCCGGCCGAGCGCGCTGGCGCCCGAGGCGGTGTATGGGTCGGCCTGGTCATCGTCGCGCTGGCGACGGCACTCCTCGAAGTGCCGCACCTGGCGAACCACACGGACCTCTCGGTGTGGCCGTCGATCTACCTGATCCCTCAGGCACTGCCGCTCAGCGTGCCGTTCGGCCTCGCTGTCGCGGTGGCATGGACGCTGCGCGGCGCCGCGCGGACGCGCAAGCTCGCCGCGGCGGTTCTCGGGGTGGCGGCGCTGGCGTCGGCGGTGATGTTCGCCAATCTCAATTGGCTCGTCCCGGAAACCAATCAGGCCTTCCGCGTGCACGTGGTGGCGCAGCTGGACCCCCGCGACGACCCATCGAAGCCCCTGGCGCGTGGCTTCAACGAGCTGGGCTGGTCCCAGGCGCGGGAACGGCTTCGCGAGATACGTGCGCGGGCCGACACGAGCGAGATCCGCCGATTCGAAACGTCGTACTACCGAAGGTTTGCGATCAGCGTCACGCCCGTCGCCATCGTGGTCCTGCTCGTGGCGCTGGCTTTTCGGCGGGATTGGACCCGAGGCGGCCTGATCGGCGTGGCGCTCGGTGTTTGCGTGGCGAACTACACGCTGATGTGGTCGGCGTTCTCGTTCGCGCAGTTCGACATTCTGCCGCCGATCGCGATCAGCTGGATCCCGAACATGACCTGTGGACTGGCCGCGCTCCTGCTGGCCTGTCGGCGGCCGCGCCGCCGCCGCTACCGCGCCGCCGGCGGGCTCGACACGCTGAGCATGTCGACGTTCCACAGCAGGTGCGGGCGCGTCACCGACGGCACCGCGCCCTGCACGCGCGTGGAGTGCGCCGCGTAGAGCCGCGGCGCGGCGAAGTGGATCACCGGCAGGTTCTCGGCCACGATCTTCTGCACCTGCTCGAAGACGGCGCGGCGCTTGTCCATGTCGATCGTCCCCGCCTGCTCCAGCATCAGCGCATCGATGCGCGCCTCCCACTCGGTGGCCGGCGCCTTCGACGCGATGTTCCAGGGATGCCCTTCGCCTGAGCTCACCCAGTAGTCCATGTTGCCGGCCGGGTCCGTGTCGGTGACCAGCACGCGCATGTAGATGGCGTCGTAGTCGCACGTCCGCAGGCGCTGAAACATGCTCCCGGCCTCGATCGGCGCGACGTCGAGCGCCACGCCCACCTTGGCCGCCGCGTCGCGCACCACCGCGGTGCCGCGCTCGTACCAGGTGAGCCCCTTCTGCGTGAGCACGGTGAAGCGCGCCTCGGTCCCTTTGGCGTCTTCCACCACGCCGTTGCCATCGCGATCCTCGAGGCCGATCGACTTGAGCAGCGCCTTTGCCTTGGCCTCGTCGTAGGGATAGCGCGGCAGGTTGGGCGAGAACCACGCCTTGTTGCCCGGCGTGACCGGCCCCCAGATCGGCACCGCCTCGCCCAGGAACACCGTGTGCGCGAACTCCTCGCGATCCACCGCGTGCGAGAGCGCCTGCCGGAACTCGCGCTTCTGCACGAACGCCCACCGCGGATCCTTCTTCCGGACCTCCGGCTTGAGGCAGAACCACAGCGCGTCGGCGTCCGTGGCCACGCCAATCTCCTGCATCGTCAGCGTGCCCTGCTGCTCGAGGCGCTTCACCGGCACGTAGTCGTCGGGACGCAGGGCGTCCTGCGACAGGTCGGTTTCGCCGCTCTGCAGACGCAGCAGTTCGGCGTTCTGGTCCGGCACGATCTCCAGGATCACGCGATCGAGATAGGGCAGGCCGTCGCCGTTGGGCGCCTTGCGCCAGTAGTTCGGGTTGCGGTCGAAGACCAGTCGCTGGCCCGGCGTGTACTCCTTGAGCACGAACGGCCCCAGCCCGACGATCTCCGCCGCCGGCGTGGCCGCGCCCCACGCCTGAGCGAACTCGCCCTTCGCGTAGGCCGCTTCGAGCTTGTGCTTCGGCAGGATGACCACCTGGTCGAGCATCCGCAGGCCGGGGCCCGACGGCGCGGCGAAGGTGAGGGTGACCGTCTCGGGCGTCGGGCGTCGCCACGGTGATTGGCTGGCCCCCGGCCACCAGCAGCGAGGCGAGCGACGCTCCCCGCCTTGGGGTCCATCGCCGCCTGCAGCGTGAACGCGACGTCGGCGGAGGTGAACGGCGTGCCGTCGGACCACTGCACGCCCTTCCGCAGGTGCAGGGTGTGCGTCAGCCCGTCCGGGCTCGAGTCCCAGCGCTCGGCCAGCCAAGGTTCCAGCTCGAAGGTAGCCTTGTTGACCCGCACGAGCCGTGCCTGAGTGAGGAGCGACAGGAGCTCGGTGGACTGGGTGCCGACGGCGATGCGATTGAACGATCGCGGCTCGCTCCGCACCGAGACAACCAATTGGCCGCCGCGGCGTGCTTCAGCCGGCCCGGGGATTCCCTGGGAGCCTGGGCGCGATCGGACCAACCAAATCAGGGCCGAAACCACGATCAGCGTGAAGAGGACCCCGACGAAACGCATGGCTCGGAAACGCATTGTTGGCTACCCCGGCCAAGTTTCTGGCCGCTCGGAAGAACGCTCGGAAG
Organism: uncultured Acidobacteriota bacterium; assembly: GCA_963731785.1. Taxonomy (GTDB): domain Bacteria; phylum Acidobacteriota; class Vicinamibacteria; order Vicinamibacterales; family UBA2999; genus DASYRM01. The sequence goes on along the minus strand of CAVSWX010000016.1, from coordinate 114,673 downwards.
AAACTGTGCAACGCCACCAGAATCCGTGCAAAAGCGCGGTTCGGCTGGAAGGCACCCCTCGTTACCCGCCTTTATAGCCGCGCTTGGCTAAGGGACTGGCTGTGGAGGGATATCGGCGGGTCGATTTCCCTCCAGCACAAACACCACCTAACACTCACGTTCACAGCTAGTTACCGTCTGCGCGCCAATTATCGGCAGCTCTGGCACAAGGCCTGCCCTTAGGTACGGGCATCTGGAGGACCAGACGGTGCCCGAACTAACCACTGACAACCCCGAACCACACGGCGAACCCGGAAACCAAGTATGGCCGCAGCGTCTCGCTGATGCAGGCCGCGGCGCTGCTGCAGGTGTCGCGCCGCACCATCTACAACCGCATTCGCGACGGCCAACTGGAAACGATCCGCATCCACGGCTCGCAGCGCGTGCTCACCGCGTCGCTCTTCGCCAAGGACGACAACGCTCGGATCGCCTCGCAAGCCCACGAGGCCGTCCACAGCGCGCAGTTCTAACGCTTAGTTAACCGGAGTCTCCCCCCATGACGCTCTGCCACCTCTCCCCGATTAGCACCCGAGTCTACCGGGCCGCGACGTTCCTCGCCGTCCTGAGCCTGCTGGCCGCCACGGCCGCGCAGGCCCAGGGCCGCCGGGCAAGTCTGTCCGACGACCTGGCGAACAAGCTGGAACAGGGGGACGCCTCCACCACCTCGGTGATCCTCGGCGGCAGCCAGGCACGGGCTCTGGCCGTGGCCGCGCGGCAAGGCCTGAAGGTGACGAAGCTGCTGGCCACGGGCGTCGTGGTCGACGTGCCGGCCGGGAGACTGGCGGCGCTGGCCAACGACCCCGGCGTGGACGCGCTGAGCAGCGACCAGAACGTGAAGAGCTCGATGGAGGCGAGCAACGCCGCCATCGGCGCCGACCTGCTCCACACCGCGGGCGCCGTGGCCACGAACCTGGGCGCGGTAACCGGCAAGGGCGTAGGCGTGGCCGTGCTCGACACGGGCGTGGCCAATCTCCCGCAGTTCGCCCGTCGCGTCCTGCTGCGCAAGGACTTCACCGAGGAGCGCCAACCCCCTCGATCTGCACGGGCACGGCACGCACATGGCCGGCATCATCGCCGCGGCCGCCGCCGGCGCCAACGACGACACCACCGGCGTGGCCCCGGGCGCGCACATCATCAGCCTGAAGGTGCTGGATAAGAATGGCGCGGGCAAGGCCAGCGCCGTCATCCAGGCCATCGACTACGCCATCTCCGTCAAGGACGCCTACAACATCAAGGTGATCAACCTGTCGCTCGGCGGCCCCGTGCTGCAGTCCCACAAGGACGACCCGCTGTGCCAGGCCGTGAAGCGCGCCTTCGAGGCCGGCATCGTGGTGGTTGCAGCCGCGGGCAACCATGGGAAGCTCGCCGACGGCCGGCGCGTGGCCGGCCTGATCGACAGCCCCGGCAACTCGCCCTACGCCATCACCGTGGGCGCCGTGAACACCAAGGGCACGCCCTTCCGCGGCGACGACACGATGGCCACCTTCAGCTCGATCGGCCCCACGCCGCTATGACCTCGAGTTGAAGCCGGACCTGTCGGCCCCGGGCAACAAGATCACTGGCCTGGCGGTCCCCAACTCCACCCTCGTGAAGACCCACCCCGAGCTCGTGACCGGCACCGGCGCCAACATGCGCCTGACCATGTCGGGCACCAGCCAGGCCACCGCCTTTGTGACCGGCGCCGTCACCCTGCTCGAGCAGGTGATGAAGCTGACCCCGGCGCAAGTGAAGGCCCGTCTGCAGTTTGGCGCCGAGCCGATGGAGACCGGCCTGGCAGTGAGCGGCGCGGGGAGCCTGAACGTGGTGGCCTCGCTGGCCAGCGCCCAAGGCGAAGTCGACGACGCATTGCGGGGGAGACTGTGGAGACCGCGCGGCTGGTGTTTGGCGCGAAGCGAGGTTTTCGGCTGACGCCATCCTGTGGTCCGAGACTGTCGTACGGTGACGCCATCCTCTGGGCTGACGCCATCCTCTGGGCCGACGCCATCCTCTGGGCCGACGCCATCCTCTGGGCCGACGCCATCCTCTGGGCCGACGCCATCCTCTGGTGACGCCATCCTCTGGTCCGACGCCATCCTCTACGGTCCGACGCCATCCTCTACGGTCCGACGCCATCCTCTGGGCCGACGCCATCCTCTGGGCCGACGCCATCCTCTGGGCCGACGCCATCCTCTGGGCCGACGCCATCCTCTGGGCCGACGCCATCCTCTGGGCGACGCCATCCTCTGGGCCGACGCCATCCTCTGGGCCGACGCCATCCTCTGGGCCGACACGCACCTGTCGGGCGAGTAGGCGCACCGGTATAGGTATCAGGAGAACTGCAGGCATGGAGGCGCCAACTTGAGCTAAAGCCGCTAACGCGCATCGGCCGATAGGTGGTTTGCCAAAGCCTTGAGCAGCGCAAACTCCCGTCTCCGCTCGGTTTACGTCAGCCGCCGTAGTCATCGTCGGCCTCGGTCGTCGTCTGCTTGTCCATGCTTGAAATTCGCTCGAATCCACCCGCGACTCGACTGGCTCGTCCTCGTCGCACTGACCGTCTTGGCCGGCTGCTTCAATGTCAAGCTGCCGTCACTTCCCGCGAACCTGTCGGTTTCCGAAACCTTCATCTTCACCGCCGTCCTGCTGTTCGGCCCGGCGGCAGGAACTCTAACGGTCCTCGTTGACGCTCTGGTCGTCTCCTTCTGGACGAAAAACACTCGCACGGACACGCTGGTCGCTTTCTCTTCAACGCAACCGCGCCGGCCATCTCGATCCGCATCGCGGCGGAAGTTCTTCTTCTTGCCGTCTCGGGACTGACCCCCGGCTCGTTGGCGACGCAGACATCGGCCAGCGCTGGTGATCCCGATCCTTGGACTCGCCGTTGTTGTACTTTCTGGTGAACACGGCGCTGATCGCCGGCGCAATGCAGATCTGACGGACGGCCACATCCCATTCGGACAGTGGCGGCGCAATCTTCCCGCCGTCAGCATCAACTACTTCTTGGGCAGCTCGATCGCGATCTTCATGGTCGCTTTCGCCGACGGCATCAACCTCGCGGTTGTCGGCATCATCGTTCCGATCCTGCTGGTGTCCTACTTCACGTTTCGCACTTCGATGGGACGCTTGAAGACGCCAACCGTCATGTAAGACACATCAACGAGCTCTACCTGTCGACGATCGAAGCTCTCGCCATGGCCGTCGATGCAAAGGATCAGATCACGCACGGGCATATTCGACGCGTTCAGGTCTTATGCCACGCAGCTGGCGCGAACGTCTCGGTGTCGACGACGAACAGCAACTGCGCGCAATCGAGGCCGCGGCGCTGCTTCACGACATGGGCAAGCTGGCCATTCCCGAATACATTCTGAACAAGCCTGGCAAGCTTACGCCTGCCGAGTTCGAAAAAATGAAGCGCCATGCCGACATCGGCGCCGACCTCTTGTCGTCGATCAGCTTCCCGTACCCTGTTGTGCCGATCGTGCGCCATCATCACGAGAATTGGAACGGCACTGGCTATCCCTCGGGGCTTGCGGGCCACGACATTCCGCTCGGAGCGCGAATTCTGTCGGTGGTTGATTGCTTCGATGCACTGACATCCGATCGTCCGTATCGCCCGATGCTGTCACACGAGGACGCGTTCTGCGATTCTGGCCGAACGCCGCGGCTCCATGTACGATCCGTTGGTCGTCGACACCTTCATCGCCGTCTTTCCAGAGATCTCCCCAGCGGCGATCCAGGCAGGGCAACAGGCGCGCAGCTTGATGCCGTTGCTCGACGGCAGTTCGCATGCGCCTGGCCCCTTGCAGCAGATTCGAACAAGCGCAGCGCAGACGCACCTTATTGAACGAATGCGCTCAGGCCGTCAGACATGCATCTTCGACGAGAGACGCTGTGACGGCCGCTGCTCAGTTCGTCCAAATGCTGATCCCGCAGGCACGCGTGAGCGCACTCTTCCTGTACTCTGCTACAAACAGACGAATTGACCTGCGTCCACGTCGCCGGTGAGGACTCGATACGAGGACTGGTAATCAAACACGGCGAGCGGACGACCGGTTGGGCGGTGGCGCACGATACAGTCATGGCAAACTCACCTGCCGCGCTCGACCTGGCCGAACGCGCTGACTCGATCTCTCCGCCGCTAACGGCGACAATGGTCGTACCGCTGCGGGCAGAAGGACGAATCGTTGGAGCCTTCACCATTTACTCGTCTTCCACAGAACCTTTCACTGACGATCATCAATACTCCGCCGAACGAATCGCCGCGACGCTGATGGATGCCGGAATCGTCAGTAGCCGGCCTGACACAGCCAACTCTGTGCCGGTTCGGGTCGCTGTGCAGTAAATTCGACGAGCGTCCTAGCAGTTCATTTCTTGCGTACCCCGCGTTGCGGGTCCCCACAGAAGGCCAAACCCGCAGATCCGAGCATTCCGGTACGGCCCTAAACCGGGTAGGATCGCGCCCCATGAGCGCGATGCACGACACGATACGACGGCTGTTTGAGACAGGCGAATACGGTCGCATTGTCGAAGACACTCGACACTTTCAGCTGGACAGGCGAACGGATTCGTTACTCGCGGTCCTGGTCGCGCACGCATCATTCGAAGCGGGCGCCCAAGATCGCGCACACGCATTGGCTTCAGGATGCCTCGACTCCTCACTCCCGGGAGTCAGAGCCCGCGCCCAACTCGTTCTCGCGCTCTGCCTAAGGGCCAGCGGACAAGTTACTGATGCTCGGCGCCTTCATCAGGCTTCCATTCGCTCATCTGAGGAGGCGAGCGATGACGACCTGGAAGCTTGGACCTCTCTACACCTGCTCCGCCACTTGGTGATCACAGCACCAAGGAACGTTGCCGCGGCGATGCTTCCGAGCGTTCGTGCAAAGGTGCTGCGATCGGGCTCACCTCATTTAGCGGCGTACCTGCATGCAACAGTCGCAGTCGGTGAGGGGCATGCGGGCAGAATTGGGGAGGCCCAACGCCACTGCCGCCTCGCGAACGCTCTGATCCGAGAGAGTCCCCATGCCTGGCTGAACTGCTCGGTCCTCGGCACCAGTGCTGCGATCGAACTAGCCGCCTGCAACCTGGCTGAGGCAACCGGCTACCTAGCGAACCTCCAGCGAATCGCTCAGGATCATCGACTAGAGGCAGACCGAACCAGAGCCAACGTAAACGTCGGCCATCTAAGCGTACGTGACCGGCGACTACGAAACCGCCGAACGGGCATTGCGGGAGGTGATGCAGTCACCGCTTGCTTCGCGAATTGTCAAACTGACCGCGGCCGAGGGCTTCGCCAAAGTTTGTCTTGTGCGAGGCAGACTGGCTGAATGTGACGCCTTGCTGAGGAGCGTCGAACTCAACGCTGCGGATGACGTGGGCCTGGCTCACGTCCGCGGGGTTCAGTGGGCACAGATCACGCGAGCACGTTTGTTGCTCAGGCTCGGCGATCCAAAGGGCGCTGTAGAGCGATTGGAGCGAGTGCAAGCACAGACTCGTGAAATGTTCGACCGTCCTTTAATGGCCGCCGCTCATATGGCAGCCGCGCAAGCATTCACAGTCAACGGCCAGGCGGCTCCGGCCGCAAGGCATCTGGCCGCAAGCCTCACGATGAATCCCACGAGCCTCCCGGAGCTTCAAGGCCAGTTTTACTACGCGGCTGCATCTACCCTAGAAGACTCGGGCGACGATCTGGGGCGCGCGCTCCGTCAACGCGCGCGTCGCATCTGGGCAGTGCAGGGCATGACTGCCGTGGAGCGGGAGTTCGTGCTGCCCTTCGAGACAACAGCCCTCGGTCCTGACAACAGTCCTACCGCCTTCTCTTCCGGTTCCAGCGCTTGTGGTCGACTCGATCGCTAGTCTCCTCAATCTCGGAGCTACACCCGCGCTACTCGTCGAGGAACTCCAACATTCGATTCGAATGCTCGACTGTAGCGCACAGGTTGAGTTGGTATCTGCATCGGATGAAACCAAGACAGCTGACTCAATGGAGCTTCTTGTCCAAAGACCGGGATTTCCTCCCGTGAAGCTAGTCTGCGCGGTTCCCGAATCGCCGGACAAGGTGCTGACACTCGGTTCTGTTATCCGAGTCGGCGAACTGGCCCTCGAACTCGAGCGACTACGGGACGCTGAGCGCAGCAGGGCTGCCCTGTGGCCTGAGCGTTCCGCAGAGGCCGCAGCCGGCATCATTTTCGAAACCGGTGCCATGCGAGAAGTCCTGACAGTCGCTCGGAGGATCGCTGACACGACTGTCCCGGTTCTCATCACAGGAGAAACGGGAACAGGCAAGGAAGTGCTGGCCCGTCTGATTCACGGTTATTCGAATCGGTCGAAGAATCCATTCCTGCCGTTCAACTGCACGTCGATGTCGCGCGACATGAGCGAGTCGCAGCTCTTTGGTCACAGAAGGGGCTCCTTTACTGGTGCGACAGAGGACTACAAGGGAGTCATTCGAGCAGCCAATCACGGCACGCTGTTGCTCGATGAGATCGGCGACATGCACTTCGATGTGCAGCCCAAGTTACTTCGATTTCTAGAGTCCGATGAGATCCACTCTGTCGGTGAGTCGCATCCGCAGAAGGTCGACGTTAGAGTAATTGCGGCAACAAACGCCGACCTGAAGACGCTAGTTGCGAAGGGGGAGTTTCGAGAGGACCTCTATTATCGGCTCAATATCGTGCCGATTCACCTCCCGCCACTTCGCGAGCGTCGCGGCGAGATTCCCGCGCTGGTGAGTCACTATCTGGAAAAGTACGCGCGGGATTTTCGAAAAGGAGATTTAAGGCTGGCCGAAGAAGCGATGGACCACTTGGTTTTGTCCAGGTGGCCAGGAAACGTTCGCCAGCTAGCAAATCAGATGCGCCGCGTCGCGGCGCTGGCAGAGCCGGGCGCCGTAATCATGCCGGAGGATCTCAGCTCCGATATAGTTCGGATCGCGGGATAAGGTCTCGTACCGTTCTGAACCGAGGGCGCACGAAGTTGTGGTTCGTCTGGATCAACCAATCGCGGCGGCAGTTGAACACATCGAACGCGCCATGGTCATCCATGCACTCAAGAAGACCCGGGGATTGCTAGAGCCCGCGGCGGAGATTCTCGGCCTGTCGAGGAAGGGACTCTACCTTAAACGTCAGAGGTATCAGATCGCAGACTCTGAGTTGGAAGACGATGTTGGGACCGCGTCCGACCCTAGCTGAGGCTGGTTCAAGTGTCCTCGCCGGGAGGAGCATGCTCGCAAGGAGGAGGCCGTCATCGCGCTGCGCGAGGCCCTCTGCGCTCGCTCTTGAAGACAATCGCTGAAGAAGACGTTCGGGAACTGGAAGCCCTGGCGCGTGTGGCAGATGTGGACTTAGCCTTCCCTAACAGCGGGTCAGCCGCGAGGCTATGGAAAGGGGACTGAGGGGCCCGACGCCAGATGAGAGCAAGCAAGAAGAACTGGATGCCACGGCGACAGGCGCGTCAGCTAGCGGCGACCCCGCACGCAGTTCGCGCCCGGGCGGCCCGTGCTCGCGCGGCCTCGCCGACAACATCAAGTCGCTAAGGACCGACCGACTCCTCATCGAGCGGACACGGACTGCGGCTCGACTGCCAAGGATCCCGATAAACTAGCGCGCCAGGGGGACTTCATGGCGCAGCCGCCAAGCACACGCAAGCATTCGCGACGTCACTTTCTCGGAACAGCGGTCGCGACAGGCGCGGCGTTCGCCACAGCGGGCGGCGAAGCCTCGGCGGCGGCGCAGCCCCAGGCTCCGCCTGCCGCTGGAACCGGCGCGGCCGGCGCCACACCCGACCTCCTCCTCACGAACGGGCGCATCCACACGCTCGACGCCACCAGCCGCGTCGTCAGCGACCTCTGGATCCACAACAACCGCATCGCCGGCGTCGGCGACCGCCTGCCGCGCCCCGCGGGGGCCCGCGTCATCAACCTGCGCGGCCGCACGGTGGTGCCGGGCCTGGTGGAGCCCCACGTCCACATCGTCAGCCTCGCCAACCGCCCCGGCTACCACACCATCCTCGAGAACACGGCGTCCATCAAAGAGGTGCAGCAGGCGCTGGCCGCGCGCCGCAAGAACGTGCCCGAGGGCCAGTGGATCACGTCGATGGGCGGCTGGCACCCCAACCAGTGGGCCGAGCACCGCCACCCCACGCTGAAGGAGCTCGACGAGGCCGTGCCGGACCGGCCGGTGTTGCTCTACGAGCGCTTCACCGGACCGGCGGTCACCAACTCGATGGGCAAGAAGCTCTTCGATGCCCTCGACGCGGCGGCGCCGGTGCACCCCGAGATCAAGAAGGTGGCGGTGTCGGACACGGGCGCGATTGCCGCGGCGGGCTTTGCCGGCGGCGGGCCGGCCGCGAGCGCGCTCTTCCACCTGCGCCGCCTGCAGACGGACGCCGACAAGCGCCGCAGCACGCTCGACGCGATGAACTACTCCACCGCGCTGGGGCTCACCGCGCACCTCGATCAGGTGCTCTTCCCCACGCCGGGTCCGCTGCATCCGAATCAGATCCTGTCGAACCTCGATCACTACCGGATGTACGACTCGTGGATCGCCCTGCACCGCGAGGGGCGCGCCACGGTCCGGATGCAGATGAACTTCCTGCACAACCAGGCCGACCCGGCGCTGCCCGAGCTGCACGAGCGGCTGCGCAACTCGTTCCAGTTCTTCGGCGACGACATGCTGCACACGGGCTCGATTGGCGAGTGGGCCGCCCCGCTCGGGTCGGGCCAGGTGTGGCGCGACGCGCAGCGCCTGGTGGCGCAGGCCGGCTGGCGCAACGAGAACAGCGTGCAGAACCTGGCGGGCCTGCAGCAGGTGGTGGAGAACTGGGAGGCGGTGAACAAGGAGTTCCCGATCGGCGACAAGCGCTGGGCGTGCACCACGTCCCCGAGGTCACGCCCGAGCTGCTCACGCGCCTGAAGAACCTGGGCGGCGGCGTGCAGATGGCCGCCTTCCGCTGGGTGACGTCGTCGGATCCCAAAGGCGGCCGGGCCGCCGTTCCGCACCATCGTCGATCACGGCATCCAGGTGGGCATCCACGGCGACGGCGTGCACATCGCGCCGCTCAATCCGTGGTCGCACATCGCCTATGCGGTCACCGGCCTCAACTCGTTCGGCCAGCAGGTCAATCCCGGGCAGCAGCTCACGCGCGCCGAGGCGCTGCGCCTGTTCACCCGCGACAACGCCTGGTTCCTGCGCATGGAAGACCGCATCGGCTCGCTCGAGACGGGCAAGCTGGCGGATGTGGTGGTGCTCGATCGCGACTACTTCACGGTGCCCGACGCGCAGTTGCGCCACATCCGCTCGGTGCTGACGATCGTGGACGGCCGCATCGTCCACAGCGACGGCGTGGCCTGACGCGCACGCGAGCTTCCGTGCCGCCCTTTCGATCCAGCCTCCTGTTCCAAGAGTCGCTGGCCGAGCTCGTGCGGACGCTCCCGGCGAGGCAGCTCCTCCTCTTCTGGCTCGCGATCTTCAGCACCTTCGCCACGATCGCGTTCATCATCGACGTCGTGGCCGGCGGGCGCCTCCCGCTCGTCTGGCTCGCGACCACCGCGCTGGTCTCCGGCGGGCTGGCCGTCGCCATCACGGCCGCGTCGATGCGCCGGCAGTGGCTGGTCTTTGCGGTGCTGACGACCGCATACCTCGCCTACGTCGTCGCCGTGGGCCGCATCTTCGTCGACCAGGAGCCCGAAATGCCAATGGGCCGCCTGGCCTGGGACGCCATCGCGGCCGCCGTCGCCATGACGATCGGCAATGCGCTGTTCATGCTGTTCATGGACGCCACAGCCACGCAGCACCTCACGGCACGAGCGGACCTCGCCGTCGCCCACGAGATCCATCAGGGCCTCGTCCCCGCGATCGACCTGCGGATCGGCGAGGACGAGTTCTACGGATGGTCGATTGCGAGTGGACCGATGGGGGGCGATCTGGTGGATCTGGTCCGGGCCGAGGATCGCTGGCTTGGCTACGTCGCCGACGTCTCGGGCCACGGCGTCGGCGCCGGCATCGTCATGGCGATGTTCAAGAGCGCGCTCCGGACGCGAATGCTGACCGACAGCTCGATCGCGTCGCTGCTCGATCACGTGCAGACGGCGCTCATGCCGCTGAAGCAGCCGCAGATGTACGTGACGGTGGCGTGCGTCCGCGGGGGCCGGGGCGGCCAGGTCGAGTGCGCCACGGCCGGGCATCTGCCGATTCTCCGGGCACGCGCCGGCGTCGTACAGGAGATGACGACGCCACAACTCGCCCTCGGGATGTTCGAAGGCGCGGCGTTCACGTCGATACACATCGACTGCCACGAGGGCGACGTGCTGGCGCTGCTGACGGACGGCCTGGTGGAGGTGTTCGACGCCACCGGACGCGAGCTGGGGTTCGAGTGGGCCAAGGCGTCGCTGGCCGCAACTGCCGATGGGCCGCTGCGAGAAATTGCGGAGCGCTTGTTGGCCGGCGCACGGAAGCACGGCGCGCAACTGGACGACCAGAGCCTGTTGCTCGTTCGGCGCACAATCCAGCATCAACGCACGTAGGGCGGGGCTTCAGCCCCGCCCTACGTGCGGATCCGCTTTAGGCCCACCGTCGCACGCTGCACGTCTCGTCACGAAAAATGTGGCGGCGGCGTTTTGTGCTTGACAGGTTTCGACGTGGCCGGCGGCACGAGTTCGCGACGTCCTTTAGATCGGCGTCTGGACGCGATCACGGCGGCGGTGAACGGCGATCGTCGATCGAGTCACGCGCGCGGTCGTCGCGCGATCGGATCGCCGCTGTGCGTGTCACGAGCGCGGTGGAAAATCGTGGCGTTACCATCGCCCATGACTCCACCGCTTGCTCCCACCTCCGGCGCGGATCGGCCACACCGCGCCTCACCACGCTCGCCCCTCCATCCCCGGTCGAGCAGCTCGGCGAGGCGATCGCCCAGCTGGCCGCGCGCCTGCACGCCGCCACCTACGAACTGCTGGTCATGCTCCGCGAGTTCGACGCGCAGGCGGGCTGGAACACCGGGTTCCTGTCGTGCGCCCACTGGCTGCACTGGCGCACGGGCATCGACCTCGGCGCGGCGCGCGAGAAGGTGCGCGTGGCCAAGGCGCTCGAAGCCGCTGCCCCGCCTCAGCGGCGCGATGCAGCGCGGCGAGATCTCCTACGCCAAGGTCCGCGCGCTCAGCCGCATCGCCACCGCCGGAGAACGAGGCCCGGCTGCTGGACCTCGCGTACCACGGCACGGCGGCGCACGTGGAGCGGGTGGTGCGCGCCTGGCGCCGGTGCGATCGGGTCGAGGAGGCGCGGACACGGAGCGCCGGCACCTCAGCCGCGAGGCGAGCATCTGGGTGGACGACGACGGCATGGTGATCCTGCGGGCGCGGCTCACGCCGGAGCTGGGCGCGGTGGTGCAGCGCGCGCTCGAGGCGGCCAGCGACCGGCTCTACCAGGAGTCGCGGCAGGCGGCGGCGCCGGAGTCGATTGGCCGAAGAGGTCACGCCGGCCCAGCGGCGGGCGGACGCGCTGGGGCTGCTGGCCGAAAGCGCGCTGGCGTCGGACCTGGATCCGCGGCACGGCGGCGGACCGCTATCAGGTGGTGCTGCACGTCGACGCGGCGCCGGCCGGTCCGTCCGCGGCTGCCGGCGATGCACCGGGCAGGCGGTGATCGAGCTCGACGGCGGCGGCGTGCACGTTTCCGCGGAAACGTCGCGGCGCCTGGCGTGCGACGCGTCGGTGGTGGTCCTGCACGAGGGCGGCGATGGATCGGCGCTGGATGTCGGGCGCAAGACGCGATCGATCCCGCCGGCCATTCGCCGCGCGCTCAATGCCCGCGACACGCGGATGCCGCTTTCCCGGCTGCACGGCCCGCCATTGCGACGCCCATCACCTTATGCACTGGGCCGATGGGGGCGGCACGTCCCTCGACAACCTGCTGCTCCTCTGCCGGCGTCATCACCGGCTGCTGCATGAAGGCGGCTATCGGATCGAGCGCGAGCGGCCGTGGCGAGGAGCTGACGTTCGTCTTGCCCGATGGCCGTCGGCTCGACGTGGCCCCTCCGATGGCGTGGCGCGATCAGCCGGAGTGCGCTCAGCCGGCGCCCGCAGTCGTGGAGGATGTGAAGTGGTTGCCGTGCTGGGATGGCACGCCGTTCCGTCTCGACTACGTGATCGATGTGCTGCATCCGCGGCGAATGCGCTGGAGCAGCAACCGGCGCTGCAGCGCAGTGTCAGTTTTCTGAGGGCCGCTCCACGCGCTCGATCACGATCACGTCCACGGGCCCCTGTGCCGGCACCAGCCTCAGCCCGAGCTGCTCCTGCAGCGCCGTAAAGAGCGTGAGTCCCGGGGCCACCGACGCCGATGGCCGCACGGACGGGGGGCCGGTGTCGAACCCCGGCAGGTCGGGCGCGAACTCCAGGCGCACGTTGAACAGGCCGGCGAAGCCGGTGGTGTCCACCACGGTGCGTCCCGACCTCGTGCGAGAGCATCTCCACCAGCGCGGGCATCGCCAGCCCCACGGCGTCGATCCGATCGATCCGGTCGGGGGACGGGTTCACGATCTGCCGCCGCATGCTGCCGCACTCGACGAGCGGCCCGAAGGGGACTCCTGCCTTCTTGTCCGGTATGGGCGTGACGCACTCGCCGTCCTTCAGCGGCCTGATCTTCAGGCCGCCGCGCGCGGCGGCGAGCTCGTACACCGGCAGGGTCCGCGTCTCCCGGCGGATGGCGAGCCTGAAGCGGTCGGCGAGCATGGCCTGCAGCATCACGCGCGTCTGCTCCGACGGTGGTGCCGTCGGCGGCAATCGCGTCGATGTCGAACCGCTCGGTGTTGATCCACCCCGGAGCGCCCAGCAGCTGGAAGTCCTTGACGTTGTAGGCGACCTGCACCAGCAGGCTGACGTTGGTGGCGCTGAGACGCACCCGGCCGTTGCGGCGGCGAAGCGGCAGCCGGCGCGCCACCAGCTCGATGGCGCCCATGGGGCCGGTGGTCTTCTGGTTGGGCTTGATCGACACCCCTCGAACTCGCGCGCCGCGGCGGCCGGGGCGGGCTGAGCACGCGCGGGCGCCCGGGGCTCGCCATCTCGGCCATGATTAAGGCGCCGACGATGAGCATCCCGCCCGCAACCCGACGACTCTGCCGTACCCGCGTCGCCCAATTATGGGCGCGGGCTTGCGGTGTCGCGCCGCGCATGGTCGTGACGCTGATGCTGTGCGGCGCCAGCACGCTCGCGGCGCAGGAGCCGGCACAGCCACAGGCGCCGGCGCCGCCACAGGAGCCGGCGCACCCGCTCCCCTGCCGCGGCGACGCCGCGCAAGTCGAATGGCTCTCGCTGGCCCCGCCCGCCGACCGGACGATGCTCGACCGCTGGTGCGACAGCGTCGGGCCGCCGCTGCTGGTCGCGGGACGCCCTGAATCGGCGGCCGCCTCGCTGGTGGTAGTCACCTGGAACGTCCACGTCGGGCACGGCGAGGTGGACCGTCTGATCGAGTGGATCGATCGCGCGCCGGAAGTGGCCAAGCCCTACGCCCTTGTACTGCTGCTGCAGGAAGCGGTGCGCGGCGGCCCCGAGGTACCCGCCGCGGTGCCGTCGGGCATGGAGCCGCCGGGCGAGATCCGATCGGGGCCGGACATGCAGGAGGTGCCAGCCGTGGCGGCGCGGTTCGCCCTGCACGCCGCTTACGTGCCGTCGATGCGCAACGGCCGCCTCTTCGCTCCCGACGCGCAGCAGGATCGCGGCAACGCCATTCTGTCCACGCATCCGTTGAGCAGCGTGCGGGCGATCGAGCTGCCCTTTGCCCGGCAACGTCGCGTGGCGGTGGCGGCGAGGGTGGAGGTCCCGCCCTTTGCGCCGCTCGACGTGATGGCGGTGCACCTCGACGCGAAAGGCATACGCTCCGACCAGGCGAAGGCACTGGCGCCACATCTCGGAGAACTCGCGGCTCGCGGCGCGCTCGTCGTCGCCGGCGACTTCAACACCTGGTACCGAGGCCGTCGCGAGACGGCGTTCAAGGTCGTCGACGCGGTGTTGCCCGAGGACGCGTGCGGCCGCGGCCCGACGCACACGTGGCCGCTTCGCCTGCACCTGTTCTTCGGCTGGTGGCGCGGCCGCCTCGATTACATGTTCAGCAACCTCGATGCGTCGGCGATCGAGCGCCGGTGCGAGACGCTCGATCGCCAGTTCGACTCGGACCACACCCCGATCGTGATGGTCATCAACAACTAATTCTGGGTCGGGACGTCGTCGATCTTCTCCTTCAACTGCTCGACGAACTTCTGGAACAGCGGGTTGTACGAGTTCTTCACCCGCGGCCAGAGGCCGTCGTAGAACTGGTCGCTGTGCACCCACTGCCGGAACACCCGCATCCAGCCGCGGTTGCGCGGGTTCGCCCGGTTGGCGGCGTGCTCGAGGCCGAACTCGGTGAACACGTTCTCCATCAGCCCGAGCTGCTCCACCATGAACACGAACCGCTGGTCATCGGGCTGGGTGCCCGGCCACGGCGGGTCGCCGGCGCGATCGGCCAGCATCTCCGGCAGGAGCGGCGCGAGTCCGCTTTCCCCGAGCCGCTTGACCATGTCGCTGTATTCGCTGTTCAAGCGGCTCGCCGCCTCGTGGGTCAACGGGATGCCGGGGTACCACTTGGTGGTGAGCTTCTGGAAGATCTCGATCAGGTCGATCTTCGTGGCGGTGAACGGCGACGTCTCGCGGCATTTCTGCATCACCTGGCGGTCGGCCGCCACGCTGGCCTTGCCGGCAGCGAGCGCCGCGGCGGGCGGGGCCGTCCACGTGTTCACGTCCCCCACCTTCCGGGTGACGCCCTCGAACGCCTCGCGTACCACGTGCAGGCCGAGGCGGCGATAGCTCTCGAACTGCGACTCCGAGAAGAACTGGTCGCCGGTGCTCTGGTGTGGAAACTCCGGATTGCGCGACTGATACTCGATGACGTCCGCGGGCTCGTCTCCGGTGAGGCTCGACTTCAAGTACAGGATCCATCCGCGGGCGCGAGCGGTAGCCTCCTTGACGCCGCCGAACTCGTCCTTGGCGTTGGCCTGCGTCATCGGCTCCGGCTGCGCCTCGTCCAGCTCCGGATAGGTAATCGGTGCCCACCACGCAGTGGACCTTGCTGCGCCCGTTGGCCTGCAGCCGGATCGGCGTGGGATCGATCGCGATTTCCACGCCGAAGTCGGCGCGGCACTTGCGGATGGCGCCGCCGAGCGATCCGAACGTCAGCTCGCCGTCCTGCTCGCCGTCGCCGATGATGATGTAGCGGCACCGCCGCCGCACCAGCTCGTACAGCCCCAGGTTGTCGAAGTGGCCGCCGTCCGACAGGTTGATGTACTTCGACCGCGCGTTGGTCTGCGCGAAGAGCTCCGACAGGAGCGAGCCCAGCGCGAACGACGGTCCCGGCTTCGAGCTCGCCTTGCGCCATCGCGGGTTGCCGAGCCACCAGCCGAGACGGGCGTCGAACACGGTGAGCAGAAACGCCATGGAGTTGGTGGTGGCGCAGCCGCTGTTGGGATTGGCGGCGGCGCCGGAAATCGCGAGGGCCTGGCCGATGGTGGGTCCTTCCGGAGAGCTGTAACCGTAGGTGCCGCCGGTGGTCCGCCGATACCCGCCTTCCTTGTCGAAATGATCGAGCCACGAGGGCCGGGCGTCGACGGTGGAGGCCGGCGGGTCGAATCCGCAGTACTCCGGCGTGAACACGAACGAGGCACCCTTGCGCTCCTGCTGCGCCAGCTCGGCGCCCACGTTCAGGTTCAACGTCGTGTTCACGATCGGATACGGGCCGGTGTACCTGCACGCCTCCGGCGTGTCCCCTTCGTCCGACCGCAGCACCGACAACGGAAAATCATCGGCCGGATCGAAGCCGGTCAACGGGTTGGGCTGCCGATTCCGCCCATGGCTCGCGCCGAGAAAACAGCGCACCAGCCGGTTCTTGTAGAAGTGGTGCAGCGAGAACTCGTTGATGTTGATGCGGCGTGAGGCGAGGGCCACGATGCCGCCACAGACGACGATGAACAGCGTCAGCCCGCCGGCGCCGGTCGCGATCGGCAGCGCGAACAGATTGAAGTAGCTTCCGGCGAACACACCCGCCTTCGCCAGCCACTGCTCGAGCGCCGAGGGCTCTCCGGACCGATTGACGCTGATCTCGATGGGCGTGGCGGCTTCGGGCACGGTCACGTCGACCTTCAGCCGTCCAGGCGCCGCCGGCGTGTCGGCGGCGGCGGTCATCGGGACGCCGAGCAGCGCGTCGACGGCCGTGTGCACGCCCACGGAGATCAGCAGCAGATACCCGATCATGAAGACGGTCGGCGCCACGGCGACGAGCAGCCCGCACAATCCGTCCCGACTTGGGCTTCGCCTCCGGCTCGACGCCTCCGGACGACGCGCTCCGGCCGGCCAGCACGCCGAACCCGGTCGTGGCGATCCACCCCGCGAGGACCGTCAGGGCAGTCATGCCGTAGTGCGCCAGCGACCAGGCCACCGCCCACGGGCCCCAGATGGCAATGGCGAACAGCACCAGCCACGCGGCGCACACCAGGGTGAGCCCGGTGCCGACCCGCGCCACCCACTCGCGCGCACCATCCGGATAGTCCGCGCCCATCAGGCCCACCAGCAGCATCACGCCCGCGTGGACGGCCAGGCACACCAGCACCGGAACGAAGGCGACCCGGTTCCACGGCGCCCACTCGCGTGACAGTGCCAGCACTTCGTGCAGCAGCCAGAAGCTCAACGCCGACGCCGCCAGCGACATCAGCACGAGGTAGACGTACGCGCGCACGGTGGACCGATTCGTCCTGCCGTGCATCGCCCTGAAGTACTTGATGAAGCCGCCGCCCGACCCGAGCACGAAGTACGGAACGGCGAACGCCGCGATCACGCCAAGACCGAAGCCGAAGGGATCGGCCAGCGCCCGGGCGGACACGCTGCCGCGGCCCAGGTCCGCGCACCCGAGAATGGCCGCGACGAGGAACAACAGCGGCACCACGAGCCGGGCGAGCGGCCGCCGCAGGCCTTCGTTGACGCCCGCTTCGAACCAGTCCTTCGCCTTCTGCAGCCACCCGGGCCCGCCCTTCGACGGTTCCGCAGGCGGAGTTCGACGCACGATCGGACGCAGGTTGAGGGCCGCGCCGCATGCGGCGACGACCAACCCGATGGCCGCGAGCAGGGCGGCCGAGATGTGGAACGTGTCCGACACCCAGCCGGCCTTGGTGAGCTCGGTCACCTTGATCTGCCCGAACACCGCCAGCGACGCCAACAGCATGGGAATGGCCAACGCCGGCAGCAGGATCAACTGGTTGAGCAGGACGTTGCGGAGCCAGATCGCGCCAATCACCCACGTGTCCGCGCTGAAGAGACCGGGAGACGGCGCCAGATAGTTGCTGTACTTGCGGAGGAAGGCGATGGGGTCCTCCATCGGCGGCCCCTCCACCGGCTTCCGCGTCGGCGACAGGCGGCACGTCGCCTCGGTCATGTCGCTGTCGCAGTGATGCTTGATGAACCCGTGCAGCCAGGAGCCGATGTACCCGCCGCCCGACACGGTGGAGAGGTAATCCACGCGCCGCAACAAATCGTGTTCGGCGAGACCCTGCAGGATGCCGAGATTGAAGGTCGCCGAGCGGATGCCGCCGCCCGAAAACGCCAGGCCGAACGGCTTCATCCGATGCGCGTTCGCCGCAGGGCTGCTGTCCTTGTCGGGCTGCACCGCGTCCTCGCCCTGGAGGAGCACCCGCTGGCGGCGCCAGGCCAGCCGCTTCAGTTCCTCGGCGTGAACGATCCGGAAATTGACGCTGGCGTCCGGATCATCGGGCATCGGCTGGTCGGTCATGCGACGGCTCCACTGGGCGGATCGACAGACCCGCGGGACTGCTGATCAGGTCTCGGGCGGCTGGACGAGTTTACGGCGTCGGTTCAGCTGGGTCGATGGACTAAACGTCTTCGAGAAGCGAAAGGCACAGTAACGGCTGAGTTGAGCCAGCCCGTAAGTAGAATGGCGGCATGGCGTGGGACTGGATTGAGAAGGGCACGAAGCGGCTGCAGGATCTCGGCGGCGAGTACAAGCAGCACCACGCCCTGATCGAGCGGTTGCTCATGCTCGACGCCGCGGTCGCGCGTGACGAACTGTTGCGGGTGTGGCCGGCCATGGACGATCGCGCGCGCGCCGGCGTGCAGATGACGCTGGCCGGCCTCACGCTGTCGCAGCAGGCCGCCGCGGCGACGCCCGCTGCCCGGACACGAGGCGAGCGCCTCAAGGCGCTGCGCGCGGCGATCGAGCAGGCCGGCCGGCCAGCCGCGGCCTCCGCGGCGAGCGCGCCGACCGGTGAGGCGGCGTTCATGGCCGGGGCGGCCCGCGTCACGCAGAAGCTCGCCGGCGTGGCCGAGCGCGCGCGGCCCAAGGCCGAGGAAGCGTTCCAATCGGCGCGGCGCGGCATCGAGCGCCATGCCCCTGCGGTGGAGGCGGCGGTGAAGACCGTGATCTCCGACCTGCTCAAGGGCGAGATCCCCGGCGGGACCCGCGGCGCCAACTCGGGCGCGCCAGCGCAACCGGCCGCGTCGGCGCCGCAGGAGGGCCCGGAGCCGCAAGGCACGCAGGCCCGGCCCGCGTCCGCCGAGACGCGCGACGACCGCGTGCAGCCGGCGGCCACGACCTACGCCGGCTCGGCCACCATCACCGGGCAGTGGGTCGGCACGCTGCGGCAGCCTGGCACCACCGAAACGCTCGGCTGCGACCTTCACGTCGCCGCGAGCGGCCGCCCGCTCTGGGCCTTCAACGACACCGACGGTTTCCACAAGACCGAGCTCACCCACGCCGGACAGAAGCTGCAGTACGTGCCGCCCGAGCGCGGCGTGATCACGGTGATCGTCCACTCGGTCACCGGCTCGCCCACCGACACCGGCTACGTGGTGGACTACGCGTTCGAGCGGTCGTCGAATGGCTACCTCACCCAGCGCTATGAGCGGATCGCGATGTCCGGCCGTCTGCATGGCGCACAGCTCGAGGTCACCTACTCCGTGCAGGGGCTCTCGTCGTTCGGCGACAAGACCGGCCTCGCGGCCGGAGCCGAGACCTCGGAATACCGCGGATCGCTCACCAAGCAGGCGTGATACGCTCCGGCCCTGCTCGCCCCCTACCCTTTCCAGTGACCAGGAGGATTGTCCATGGAGCCGACCACGCAGACGGTGCCGGCGGAGGCCATCGAGGCTTACAACCAGTACATTCACGGCCACATCGATCGGCGCGGGTTCATGACGCGCATCAACGCCATTGCGGCCACGAGCGTCGCCGCGACGGCGATGATCGAGGCCCTGACGCCCAACTACGCGGCGGCCCAGAAAGTGGCCCCGACCGATCCGCGGCTCAAGATCGAGAAGGTCACGGTGCCCTCGCCGAACGGCACCGGCAGCATTCAAGCGGCGTGCTGGCCCGCCCGGCCAGCGCCGGCACGAACAAGCTGCCGAGCATCCTGGTCATCCACGAGAACCGCGGCCTCAACCCGCACATCGAAGACGTGGCGCGCCGCCTGGCCCTCGAGAACTTCATGACCTTCGCGCCCGATGGCCTCACGTCGGTGGGCGGCTACCCGGGCGACGACGATCAGGGCGGGCAGCTCTTCGCCAAGGTCGACCGCACGAAGATGGCGGAGGACCTCTATACCGCCGCGGTGTGGCTGAAGTCGCGGCCCGACAGCACCGGCAAGCTGGGCGTCACCGGCTTCTGCTTCGGCGGCGGCATCTCGAACGCCCTCGCCGTGCGGATGGGATCGGATCTCGCGGCCGCGGTGCCGTTCTACGGCGGCGGTCCGGCGGTGGCCGACGTGCCGAAGATCAAGGCCGCGGTGCTCGTGCACCACGGCGCCACCGACAAGCGGCTCGTCGATGCGTGGCCCGAGTATGAAGCGGCGCTGAAGGCGGCGGGCGTGAAGTACGAAGGCCACATCTATCCCGATGCCGGCCACGGCTTCAACAACGACGCGACGCCCGCCCGCTACAACCAGGCGGCGTCCGACGCGGCGATGAAGCGCACGATCGAGTGGTTCAACATGTACGTGCGGGGATGATCCGCAGGGCGGTCTGACGACCGCCCTCTACCTCTTCTTCGCGGTCTGTCGGCCGCGCTCTCCATCTCCTCGAGCTCGTCGGGCGGCCTCCGTGGCCGCCCGTGCTTTGTACCTCGACGGTCTCCTCGCACGAGCCTCATCGTCGGCCGCGGCGCGTGTCTTGCTTTGTGACCAGTGACTCGAGGGCGAGCGCGGACCCAGCGCAACGCATACAGCCCGTGGCGCCCGCTGAGTCTTGAAAGTTCTACAAGCGGAGGGAACAACACGATGAAACGCACACCTCATGCGCGCCGTTCGGATTGGCGTGGCCTCGCTGTTTCTCACCGGCGCCGCCGGCTGGGCGCACGCAGCGGACGCACCTGATGCGTGGCTCACGATGAAAACGAAGATCGCGCTGATGACGACCGAGAACCTCAGCACGTCCGACCTCAACGTGGACACGGTGCAGGGCGTCGTCACGCTGCACGGCAAGGTCCCGACCCAGGCTGAAAAGGCCAAGGCCGAAGCCGAGGCGCGCCGCATCGACGGCGTGAAGGACGTGAAGAACCTGCTGCAGGTGGTGCCCGAGTCGGCGCGCAAGGTGGTGGAGCGCGCGGACGACCAGATCAAGGACGCCGTCGTCGCGGCGTTCAAGGCCAACAAGCGCGTGAACGACAGCGGCATCAAGGTGCAGTCGGTCAACAAGGGCGTGGTGCTGCTCGCGGGCAGGACCGACTCGCTCGAGGCGCATCTCGACGCCGTGCAGGTAGCGAACGCCGTATCCGGCGTGCGCCGCGTGGCGAGCGAAGTGCAGGTGACCGCAAACACCGAATAGTCAGGGAGCCGGCCTGGCTCCCTTGCAACTGGAATTCGCTATGGCTGAACAGACCATGACACGTGAGGAGCTCATCGCCGCGCTCAACGGCGACCTCGCGCGTGAGTATCAGGCGGTGATCGCCTACGTCGTGTACTCGCAGGTCATCAAGGGCGCGGAGTACATGGCCATCGCCAAGGAGCTCGAGAAGCACGCGGCGCGAGGAGCTCGCGCACGCGCTCACGATCTCGAAGCACATCGATTACCTCGGGGGCACGCCGACGACCAAGGCGCTCGAGGTGAAGATGTCGGACGACCCGCGGCAGCTGCTCCGGTTCGATCTCGAAAACGAGAACGACACCATCAAGAACTACCGCACGCGCGTGCGGCAGTGCGAGGCGATGCAGGAGTACGCGATCGCGGAAGATATCCGCGAGATCCTGCGCCAGGAGCAGGAGCACCAAACCGACCTGGCGACCGCGCTCGGCGAGGAGGTGCCCAACGTGGCCGCCCTCGCCGGCGCGCGGCGCTAGGTCGCATGTGCGCCACGCTCAGCGGCTGCGGCGGCGGGCGCTCCAGGCGCCGGCCGCGAGCAGCCCGAGCGTGGTGCACGCCATATCGCACGCGCTGGCAAGCGACGCGATTCGCGCCCGTACGCCGTCGGCGGCCGCCCGTTGAAGGGCGGCGGCGCGCAACGGGTGCACGAGGCCCAGCACAAACGCCAGGGCCACGGCAGCCACGGCCGCTCCGGCCGAGAACATCAGCGGCGCCGCGACAGCGGCGGCGCCGAACGCCAGGAGCCCGAGGTGCCGCCCGTCGCTTCGCCACGCGCGTGCAGCCAGCCACGCGCCGGCGGCCTCGCTGAGCGTGATTGCGGCCACGAGCCCGGTCACGCCCGAGACGCTGGCGTCGTGGCTGGTTTGCGCCAGGAACGCCGCGGCGCCCGCCACGCCGTCGAGCACCGCCACCGGCACAATCAGCCACACAAGGGCCCACGTCCGCATCCGCCGTCGCGACGGCAGTCCTGAGCCCGCCTCCGCGTCAGCGTCCTCGGCATTGGCGTCGCCGCCGGCCGGCGGCTCGGTCATCAGGCACGCCAGCACCAAGCCAAGCAGACAGCACACCACCTCCGTCGCGAAGGCGGCCCCATAACCGGCGACCGCGACGATGGCGCCGCCCGCGAGAAGCATCGCCACCAGCGCGGCCTGCGTGACCGCCTCCGTCCGTGCCTGGATCGATTGGAACTCGGGCTCGCGCCCGAGCGCCGCGCAGCTGCGATACAGGAGCGCCTGATCGGCGCCGGATCGGAACGTGTCGGCCACCGCGATGAGCAGCGACGAGGTGAGCAATCCGGCAGGCGTGGCGGCGTGCCAGAAGGCCAGCATGCCGAGCACCTGCAACGCCGAGCCGATGATGAGGCTGATGCGATGGCCCAGCCGATCGGCGAGCCATCCGGTGGGCACCTCGAGCGCAAATACGCACAGGTCCCCAGCGGCCAGGAGCGTCGCGACGAGCGCAGGCGCGAAGCCGCGTTCCTGGACGAGCCAGACGAGGTAGACGCCGTGCAACACGCCTTCGACCGAGGCGACGTGATACGGCAGGTAGAGCCGGAGGTTCCGGCGGAGGCGTCAGTTAGGAGGCATGAAAAAAGAATAACCTAGTCTCGCCATGCGACGCTCGGCTCACGTCGCCTTCGCGGCCGCCGCGCTCGTCGTCGGCTCAGGATCGGCCGGTGCGCAGTCCACCCCGCCGCAGCGCGCCACGGCGCCGCCGCTCCAGTTCGAGGTCGCGTCGGTCAAGCGCAACACCTCGAACAACGATCAGGGCTCCTTCATCTCACCCGCGCCGGGCGGCCGCTTCGTCGTGACCAACGCACCCCTTCGCCGCATCATCCAGGTCGTCTACAACGTGCCGCCCTACGCCCTCGTCGGCGGGCCCGACTGGCTCGACTCGACCCGCTACGACATCCAGGGCAAGGCGATCGAGACGGTGCCTCAGGTCCAGCTGTATTCGATGATGCGCGGCCTGCTCGCCGAGCGCTTCAAGCTGACCGTGCATACCGAACAGCGCGACACGCCGGGTACGCGCTGGTCCTCGCCCGGCGCGACGGCCAGCTGGGCCCGTCGCTGACCAGGCTCGAGACCGACTGCGCCGAGCGTGCCGCGCCCGCCCGGTACGCCGGTCGTGGTGGATGGTCTGCCGCCGTGCGGCCGGATGTTCAGCGAGGATCGCGCAATCGGCATGCGCGGCCGTCCCCTCGACGATTTCGCGCGCGCGTTGTCGCCGCGGGTTGGCCGTCCGGTCGCCAACCGCACCGGCCTCGAGGGGAACTACGTGCTCCGGTTCCAGTGGGCGCCCGATTTCGAGGCGGCGCCGCGCGAGCCACAGAGCAACGACGGCCTTTCGTTGTTCACCGCGCTCGAGGAACAGCTCGGGCTCAGGCTCGTGGGCGAGCGCACCACGATGGAGGTCGTGGTGATCGAGCACGTCGAGCGCCCGATCGAGGACTAGCGTGAGCCGACGATTTCGCGTCTGCTCGGCCGTCGCTGCGGTCCTGGCCGCCAGCCTCGAACGCCCCGCGGCGGAGGCTCGAGAACAGACGACCCCTGCGGCGCCGGCGCAGTTCGAGGTGGCGTCGATCCGGCGCAACATCTCCGGAGACCCCGAGGGATCGATCGGACCGCAGCCAGGCGGCCGGTTCCACGCCCGCAACGTGTCGCTGCGCTTCATCATCCAGGTGGCGCACGACCTTCCGACGTTCCGTTTGACCGGCGGTCCCGGCTGGATCGACCAGGAGCACTACGACATCCAGGCCAAGGCCGCCGACGCAGTGCCCGGGCCGCAGCTCTACGCGATGATGCGCGCCTTGCTCGCGGACCGTTTCAAGCTGGCGCTGCGCGCCGAAACACGCACCGTGGCCGGCTTCGCGCTCGTGCGCTCACGGGCGAACGGGCCGCTCGGACCGGGACTGCAGGCGCATCCGGAACCGTGTGGCCCGCCGCCGGTGACGGCACTGCCGACGGAGGGGCCGGACGGGATGCCACCATGCGGCATGGGATCGGGGTCAGACCGCCGCCTGCGGTTCAGCGCGCGCCCCCTCACGGATCTCGTCGCGCATCTGTCGCGCCGCGTCGCCCGGCCCGTCGTCGATCGCACCGGCCTCGAGGGACCCTTCGACATCCGCCTGGACTGGAGCGCCGACACGCAATCGAGTGCGCCGCTCACGCAGCCCTCCGACGGCGTCTCGCTCTTCACCGCGCTTCAGGAGCAGCTCGGCCTCAAGCTTCAGAGCGAGCGCGTGGACGCCGAGTTCTTCGTGATCGATCACGTCGATCGTCCCGATCGAGGACTGACGCCAGTGGCTAGTTGCCGCGCCGGGCGGTGCTGTGCTCCGACAACGCCCGTTCGAGCGCGTCGATGGCGCGCAGGATCTCGTCGCGGCGCTCTTCGAGCTCGTGCAGCGCGCGCTTGTGCCGCGCCGCGTCCCGCGCCCGGGAGGTGGGAGTGCCGGGGCCGCCCTCGATTTTCGCGATCGCCTCCTGCCGCAGCTTCAGCGACAGATCGTTGCACTGGCCCGCCTGCTTGAAGGCGGCCAGCGACTCGGGGAAGCGCCGCAGCTCGTCGCGGACGATGCCGAGGTCGAAGGCGCCCTCGCATTCCCCGAAGTCGATCGTCACCGCCTGCTGAAAGTCGCGCTCGGCGGTCTCGAGGCGGCGCATTCGCCACTCGATCACCCCGGACAGCACGTAGACGCGGGCGTTGGACATCTGGGTGCGGGCCCGGTCCGCATCTTCGCGTGCCATCGGCAGGTTGCCCAGACGCAGCTGGTTCCACGCGCGCCAGTAATAGGCCTCGCCCACCATCCACTGCCCGTTCTCGATCACGCGCGTCGCGGTCTGAATCGCGTCCTGCGCCCGTCCGAGCTGCGAGAGCGCCACCGTGCGGCCGACGAGCGCGTCCGGGTGATTCGGCACCAGCGCGAGCGCCGCGTCGTAGGCCTCGAGCGCCGCGGGCCATTCCTCCCAGCCCCGATGGGTGTTGCCAATCCACACCGCCATCGCCGGCGAGCGCGGAAACGCCGCGGCGGCGGACTGGAGGCGCCGCAACCCGCCCTCCTGATCGCCGCTCGCCGGGTCTTCAATCAGATACCGGCCGAGGGCGTAGTCGGCGTCGACGAAATCGGGCTGAGCGGTTCGCAGCGCGGTGAGGTGCGGCGCCTTCCCGGCGTCGCAGATGCCGAGCGTGTACTGATAGAGGGGCACCTGCGCCATCGGATCCAGCTCGCCCGTGAAGCTCTCCGCGTTCTCGCCCACGCGGCCGAACGTGCAGACGAGCGACAGGTCCAGATAGCTGCGAAAAAGCTCCGACGCCGGCCCGGACCGCAGTCGTTCCCGCCACGCCGGCACCGAGGCGCGCGCGTTGCGCACGCCGAGCTCGAACAGCGTGTAGCGCTCTTCGCTGAACCGATCGGGCGCGATCGCGTCGGCCATCGTGAGATACAGCGCGTGCGCCTCGCCCTCGGGCGCCGCGGCGCGGGCCTTCACGCGCCACTCCTCGAACGGCAGCCCGAGCTCCTTCGAGCGCAGGACCAGGAGCGCCGCCGCCTCGAACGCCTGCGGCTGCAGTCCGCGCGCCTGTGCCTCGTCGTACGCGCGCTCGAGGCAGCGGAAGCAGCCTTGCTGGATGAGCGCGGCCACGTCGTCGACGCGCGGCGCCGCCGGCGGCACCGGCACCGCCGCCGGCCGCTTCGACGCGCAGCCCTCGGCCAGAATCACCGCGGCGACCAGGAGGCAGACGGCGCGGGCAACGCGCATGATGGCCAAAAAGTATTGCCGAGCCGGACCGGGCGACGCAATGCCGGTCTGGCCGCTACCCGAAAAACTCGATCAACGCTGGCGCGATGGCGTCGGCGCCCACCATGTGGTTCTGCCCCGGCAGCGTCCGCGGCGTGGCGCGCGGCAGCACCCGCGCGATCGCCGCCTGCGCGTTGCGCATCCACGCCGGGCTCTTGCCGCCGTCCATCACCAGCGCCGGCATCGAGGCGCCGGGCCAGTGCCCGGCGGGCAGCGGCCGCCCCTGCTGGTACGGCGTCGTCATCCCGAGGTCGGTACTGCAGCGTGTGGCCGATGGCGGTGAGCTTCTTCCACACCGGCATCAGCCGCATGAAGAAGATGCCGATGGCGGGCACGCCGACCGCCTTCATGAACATCTTCACGGCATCGCCGCGCCGGTTCGCGGCGATGAGCGCCTTCATCCGCGGCAGGAAGTCCTCGCCGAGCGGCGGCCGTGAATCGTCCACCATGAGCGGCGCCTCGTAGAGGGCCAGCTTCCGGATCGGCACGCCGCGATTGGCCGCTTCGAGCGCCAGCACCGCGCCCGACGAGATGCCGTAGAGGTAGACCGGCTCGCCCGCCTCGCGCACCAGCGCGGCAATGTCCTCGACCTCGCGCTCGAGCGACCACGGCTGCGTGTCGCCGCTCTCGCCGCGGCCGCGCCGGTCGTAGGTGTAGACGGTGAAATGCGGCGCCAGCTGCGCCGCCAGCGGCTTCATCGGGCCCGAGCCCCGATAGCACATCGCGCCGTCCACCAGCACGAGCGGCGGCCCCTGCCCCTCCCGGTCGAAGCCGATGCGGGTGCCGTCCTTCGAGATCACCACGGCCATGACGTACGTCCTCCTACCTACACGTCGAACGACGCCCGCCCATTTCGACACGGGTCGGGCTACCCTTGTGGCGCCATGAAGCTGCTGCCCCACCTGGCCGTCGTCACCGCGATCGTCGCCATCCCGCTCGCATGGCCGGGGCCGCCACCGGGCCAGGCGCCAGCGCTCCAGGCACCAGGCGCGACGGTGCCGATCTTCGAGTACGACCCCACGTTTCCCAAGCCGATGAAGGAAAACTGGGCCATCGGCCCGATTGGGGGCATGGCGGTCGATCGCCAGGATCACCTCTACGTCGTGCAGCGGCCCGGGTCGCTGGCGTCGAACGAACGGTTCACGGGGTCCGACGACACGCCGCCCAAGGCCGACTGCTGCATCCCGGCGCCGCCGGTACTCGAGTTCGACCAGGTCGGGACGCTGATCCGTTCGTGGGGCGGCCCCGGCCAGGGCTACGACTGGCCGCAGACCGAGCACGGCGTCTTCGTGGATGCCCAGGACAATGTGTGGCTCGCCGGCAGCGGCCAGAACGACGCCCATCTCCTGAAGTTCACGCGCGAGGGCAAGTTCCTGCAGCAGTTCGGCAAGCCGGGGACGAACGGCGGCAGCGCCGACACGCGGAACCTGGGCCAGCCGGCCAACCTGACGATCGATCCCGTGTCGAACGAGATCTACGTGGCCGACGGCTACCGCAACCGCCGCGTCATCGTGCTCGACGCCGCGACGTTCGCGTTCAAACGGATGTGGGGCGCCTACGGCAACAAACCGGACGACACGCCGCTCGGTCCCTACAACCCCGACGCGCCGCCCGCGCAGCAGTTCCGCCTGCCGCACAACATCGCCATCTCGCGCGACGGCTTCGTCTACGTGGCCGATCGGCCCAACAACCGCATTCAGGTGTTCCGGAAGGACGGCACGTACGTCAAAGAGACGTTCGTCTCGAAGCGCACGCTGCTGCAGGGCGCGGCGTCGGGCTTTGCGCTCTCCACCGATCCGCAGCAGCGCTGGCTCTACATGATCGACGGCGCCAACCACCACGTGTGGATCCTCGAGCGCCAGTCGCTGCAGATCGTCGCGCGCTTCGGCCAGCAGGGGCTGTGGGGCGGCGCGCTCAACGTGCCGCACGCGATTGCCGTGGACGGCCGCGGCAACATCTACGTGGGCGAGAACTTCGACGCCCGCCGCTTTCAGCGCTTTTTCTACAAGGGCCTGGGCCGGCCGCGGGCCGGCACCATCCCTCCGACGACGATCGTTCGGTGTAGAACCGTGGGGCCGGCTTTAGCCGGCCCAGGGCCGCCTGAAGGCGGCCCCTACGGCCGATCGGCCAGTAGACGTCGGTGCGCCAGTTGGCCGGGTCCGGGATGCTCGGCCGGATCGGTGATGTACGACTCCCACGGCGCACCCGCCGGCGCGCACACCCTGCTGCTCCATCCACGCTCGATGGCGGCGTAGGTCTCTTGCAGCCGTGTCGTACGGCCCCATGTGCACGGCGACGGCGGCGGGACCGCCGGGCAACGTGATCGCTTCGATGTCGCCGACGCCGGCGGCCGGAGCCGCGAGCGGCGTGCCCGACCTCGATCGTCATCAGGCCCGGCCCGACGTCGGAGTAGCGGCTGAAAGGCGGCCGGCCGGCGATGGCAAGGCCGTTCTGCAGCGCGTAGGCGAATGCCTTCCCGAGCCCCTCGGCAATGTGCGCGGCAATCTCGGTGCGCGCGATGCGGCGCTTGACGACGAGCGCGGCTGCGGCTGCAGTTCCTTGCGCTCGACGGTGGGCGTGAGCCATGAGCGGATCTCCTGCTCGAATCGTCGAGCGACATGTGATAAAGCGTGAGGCACGGACCGGACGCCTCGGTGATTTCCGGCATGGCGCATCCGCGCCGTCGGCGGTCGCCGACCGACCGCGCGCGCGGCTGCGGTAGCGCTCGGGGCTGCGGCCGAACCGGCGCGTGAAGGCGCGCGTGAACACCTCGTGGCTGGCGAATCCGCTGTCGAGCGCGATGTCCACCACGCGGTCGGTGCCCGTCGCCAGCCGCGCCGCGGCCCGGTCCAGCCGCAGCCGCTGCGTGTAGGCTTTCGGCGTCTCCCCGACCAGGCGGCGGAACGCCCGGTGCAGGTGGAACGGCGACCACCCGGCGCGGCCGGCCAGCGCGTCGAGCGACACGTCGCCGTCCAGGCGTCCGCCCACGTGGCGGAGGAGGCTGAGCAGCTCGGAAGGGGTGGGCATCGACAGGCGAAATGATAAGCAAAGCCGGCCGCCCGTGTCTTGACGTTTCTTGCTGCAGCGGTGCCCTCGAAGTTAGAGCGCGAAGCGCGACTCACGTTGGGTGGCTGGCCGCGGCTGCGCCGGCAGGGAGCGGCGACACTCGTTCGTCTACCCTGCAGCGGTACTCGAGACGAATTGCCGGTGGACGCGCGCCTCATAGACATCATCCCATCGTCTGTCGATGGGTCTTGACAGGTACCAGACCGATCGCCGATTCCCATCGTCTAACGATGGAAAGCTGTGGGACAACTCAGCGAACCGCCTGACCTTCTGCCCGGAACGCTCGACCTGTTGATTCTCCGGACGCTCGCACGCGGGCAGATGCATGGTTACGGGATTGCGCAGCACCTCAGGCACGCCTCGGACGCGGTGCTTCAGGTCGGGGAGAGCTCGCTCTACCCGGCGCTGCAACGGCTCCTGCTGAACGGCTGGGTCAAGGCAGCCTGGGGCGCGTCCGAGAACAACCGGCGCGCCCGCTACTACACGCTGACCGCGCCGGGCGGAAGCGTCTCGCCGCCGAGCGCGAGGAATTCGACGCACTCGTCCTGGCGATTCAGAAAGTTCTCAACGCCACGTGAGGGACGCCGTGCGCAGACTCCTCCGTCGTGTGTGGTATCTGGTAGCGCCTTCGACGGCTCGATGCGGAATTGGCCGAGGAACTCGAGTTTCATCGCGCGATGACCCAGCGCGAGCTCGAGCGGAATGGCGTTCCTGAACGGGACGCGCGGCTCCAGGCGCATCGCGCCATGGGCAACATCGGGCTCGCCCGCGATCGTGCGCGTGACCTCTGGCAACCACGCTGGCTGCAGGGATTTGGCTTGGACATTCGCCTGGCGCTGCGGCTGCTGGTCGCGTCACCGGTGCTCTCGACCGTGGCCATCGCGTCGCTGGCCCTCGGCATCGGTGCCAACACCGCGATCTTTTCCCTCGTCAACAGCCTGCTGCTCCGCACGCTGCCGGTCGCTGAACCCGAACGTCTCGTCATCCTGTCGACTGATGCGTCAGCGAGCCGACGAAATACAGACGCATGGAACTACGGCCTGTGGGAGGAGATCCGGCGGCGCGCACCGCAGATGTTCGATGGCGCCGTCGCGTGGTCGGCAACCGGTAAGCAGGACCGGCTGAATCTCTCAACGGCTGGCGGAGAGGTGCAGCCTGTCGATGGCGCCTATGTCAGCGGCGATTTCTTCACGACGCTTGGCGTGCCAGCGCTCCTCGGCCGCACGTTCACGTCCGCCGACGATGTGCGTGGTGGCGGACCGGATGGTCCTGTGGCGGTCATCAGCTATGGGATGTGGCAGCGGCGTTTCGGCGGGGACGCCAACGTCATTGGCACGTCGCTCGTCATCGAACGCATCCCGTTCACGATTATCGGGGTGACACCTCCCGAGTTCTTCGGTGCGGAGGTTGGACGGACGTTCGACGTCGCAGTGCCACTCAACGCGCACCGGTTGATCCGCGGCAAGGACTCGGCCATCGACGGCGGAGTGGTGTGGCTCTACATCATGGTCCGCTTGAAGCCCGGACAGTCGGCGGAGGCGGCGACCAGCCTTCTGCGCTCGGTGCAGCCACAGATCCGCGAGGCCGTCGTGCCCGCAACTCCGCCGCCGGAAGCCCAGGACCCCGCGTTTCGCCAACTCGCCGATCAAGTGTTTCTCAAGAACCCATTCACGCTCGTGCCCGCGTCCCTGGGCACATCGCAACTGCGTCGACGATACGAGCGGCCCCTCCTCGCGACCCTGGTCATCGTCGGGCTGGTCCTCCTGATCGCCTGCGGCAACATCGCCAACCTGCTCCTCGCGCGGGCGACCGCGCGCCGGCACGAATTGAGTGTGCGGCTGGCGCTGGGAGCGACGCGCTGGCGTCTCGTGCGGCTGTTGCTCGTTGAAGCGCTCGTGCTCGCCGGCATCGGCGCGCTGGCCGGACTCGTGTTTGCCAGGTGGGCGAGTCCCATGCTGGTGGCGCAGTTGTCCACCTCAGTCACGCGGGTGACGCTGGATCTCTCGCTGGACTGGCGCGTGCTGGCATTCACGGTCGCGGTTACGGCTGCGACGGCCGTGCTGTTCGGGACCGCGCCGGCCTTCAGGGCGAGGCGCGTCGCACCGATCGACGCGCTCAAGGAACAGGGTCGCGGCGCGTTGGGTGACGCGCGTACAGGTCTGTCGAGCGGCCTCGTCGTCGCCCAGGTGGCGTTGTCGATGGTGCTCATCGTGGCGGCGGGCCTTTTGGTGGGGACATTCGAACGGCTCGCGACGCTGCCCCTTGGGTTCGATGCCGACCGCGTACTCATCGTCAACGTGGACGTGACGCGTGCGCCCATCGATCCGGCCAATCGCATTCCCTTCTTTCATCAACTCGTCGCGGCGGTCGCCGCGGTGCCTGGCGTCGCGCGTGCAGGTGGGTCGATGGCCACGCCCGTCGGCGGTAGTAGCCTCCTTGGCTTTATCGACCTGCCTGGTGCGCCGCCCCCCCAACTCGAACCGGGTCCGGTGCCTTTCTGGAACTCGCGGATGATCGATGCTCAATGAGATCACGCCGGGATGGCTCGCCACCTACGGCACGGCTGTCCTTGCCGGCCGCGATATCGACGAACAGGATGCGCAGGGGGCGCTTCCGGTCGCGCTGGTCAACGAAGCCTATGCGCGCAAGTTCTTGACCGGCCGGAACCCGATAGGAGAAACGGTGATGTTCGCAGGAGACGACGGCTCCGCCAAGGACGATCGTCGGAGTCGTGAGCGACGCGGTGTACGTGTCCGTGCGTGATGGAGTACGGCCGACTGTCTACATACCGCTGGCGCAACGCGATGCTCGAGGGCCGGCCGCCGTGACGGCCAATGTCAACATCAGCGTTCGTTCGTCCGCGGGGTCGCCCGCCTTGCTGGCACCTCGTGTGGCGGCGGCATTGACGGGGGTCGATCGCAATCTCACGTTTACGTTCCGACTCGCTGCAGGATCGGGTCGATGCCTCGCTCACGCAGGAGCGCCTGGTCGCACTGGTCACGGGGTTCTTCGGCACGCTGGCCCTGCTGCTCGCGGGTCTTGGTCTGTACGGCGTCACGTCGTATGCGGTCACCAGACGACGCGCCGAAATCGGCATTCGGATGGCGCTCGGCGCGGAGCCGGCGGGCGTCGTACGGCTCGTGCTCGTGCGAGTATTCGTGCTCGTCGCACTCGGCGTGATCATCGGCACGGCTGTGAGCTGGTGGTCATCACAATTTATCGCGAGTCTCCTCTACGACCTCCAGCCGCGCGACGCGGTCACACTGGTGAGTGCGGCCGTCACGCTGACGGCGGTCGGCGCGATCGCGGGTTGGCTCCCTGCCTACCGTGCGTCACGGATCGATCCGGCACAGGTACCTGCGGGACAGCTAAGCGGGCGACGCGCCTTCGCGAATCGATCCATTGAGGCACTGCATATCGACTCTCAACGGAGGCATCAGTCGATTGGTCGCGATAAGTCGCCCAGTGACCACCTATTGGAGAACGCAAACCCCACGACTTCACGGACGAATTACCTGGAGTCCCAGCCGACTCTCGAACGCGTCGAAGTCGCGGTCCGAGTGGAGCAGTGAGTGCCCCTCACGAAGGCAGAATGTTGCGATGATGCAATCGATCGTCTTTCGAACCGTCCGGCCATGCTGTCGCAGCAGGCGGTAGTTGTGGGCGGCGGCCGCCGCCAGTTCGACGCCACCGGTCTCGAGAATTGCGAAGCGTCGCAGATGACGCAAGACGCGGGCGGCTTCCTGGTCCGTCGATAGTCCCTGGAGGATCTCGCAGATGCACAGATCGAGGAGACCGAGTCGCCGCCGCTCGGCCTCGCGGTCCAGCCACTCGACTTCTGGGGTGGCGGTCCCGTTGAGGTAGTCCACCCAGACCGTCGTGTCGACGATCACCATGATCAGCGATCGGCGGCGACGCGACTGGCCCGGCTCGCGCTGAGATCCCCATTCCACTTCACCTTGCCTCGCAGGCGGCGAATCCCGCCCTGCGCGCGGGTGTCGATCAGCAGTCGGAGGCCCCGTTCCACCACAGCGCGCTTCGTCGTTTCGCCGCTGGCCTCCATGGCCTCGCGCATCAAATCGTCGTCGATATCGATGTTGGTCCGCATGGTGTCTCCATGTGTAAGATTAGACGATTTGTGTGTATCCTCCAAGTTCGACACCAGGTGGCCCGGTCGGCACTTCACCTGGAGGCGTCGGGAACCGTCCCGCCGGCTCGGCGAGACAAGCCGCACCGTTCGAAAGACTTACGAGAAGCAGTGGCGGCGGCGGAGTCGCGAGTTGAACTTTCGGCCGCCCGCCGCCACTAATGGTGGAAAAGGAGCCACGCCATGGATACTCCCACCCGACGTCCGGCCCCGCCCGTGACCGCGACTCTCTGCCTTGCGACTGTCGCCGCCCTCTGTCTGTTCAGCATCACCGCGGTGGCCGCCTTTGCCGACCTGCCGGCCGGCTGGTTCAAGGCCGGCAGCCACCCGGCGGAATACGACATGGGCCTCGACGAGACCGTGCGCAGGGACGGCGGCAAGTCCAGCGCGACCGTCAAATCCATCGCCGCGAACCCGCAGGGCTTCGGCACCTTGATGCAGATGTCGGGGCCGGGCGAGTATCCGCGGCAAGCGCGTGCGCCTCGCGGGATTTGTGAGGTCCGACAAGGTGACTCAATGGGCCGGGCTCTGGTTCCGCGTGGACGGCCCGAACAACACGACGCTGGCCTTCGACAACATGGAGCAGCGCGCCATCAAAGGCACGACCGACTGGACGCGCTACGAGATCGTGCTCGACGTGCCCAACGAGGCACAGCGGCTCGCCTTCGGCGTTCTGCTCGCCGGCGGCGGCCAGGTATGGATGGACGATCTGAGGTTCGAGGTGGTGCCGACGACGGTGAAGACCACCGGTCAGGGCATGGTCGAGCTGCCCGCGCCGACGAATCTGAACTTTGAAAAATAGCGAGCCATGGACGATCCGGATGCGCGGCTGCTGCGCGCGCACGCGCGCGGCGATCCGCACGCGTTTGCCGATCTGCTCGCGCGCTACCGCAGCCGCATCCTGCACCTGGTACGCTGCCGCGTCGGCGCCGGAAGCCTGTGGGCCGAGGACATCGCGCAGGACGTGTTCGTGCAGGTCCACCGCAAGGCGGCGACGTTCCAGGGCGCTCCAGCGTCAAGACCTGGCTCTACGCCGTGGCCATCAACGTCTGCCGCGATCATCAGCGGCACGAACGCCGCGCGCCGTCGGCCGCGGCCACCGATCTCGACAGCATCGAGCCGCTCGTGCCGCTGCCCGACGAGGCGCTCGATCCGCTCGAGCAGCTCGAACAGCAGGAGCGCGCCGCACTCGTGCGCGAGGCGTTCGAGAGCTGAGCCCGGCGCACCGCACGGTGCTGCACATGCGCGACCACGAAGACATGAGCTACGACCAGATCGCCGTCGCCCTGGCGTGCCGCTCGGCACGGTCCGGTCGCGCCTGCATAACGCCCGCGCCGCTGCTGGCCACCGCGCTCGGCCGCCGGGTGCAGGCCATGAGAGGATTGACACGATGAACTGCGCCGACGCCGTCGAACGCCTGAGCGCGGCCCTCGACGGCGAGCTGCCGCCGGCCGACGCCGTCGAAGTGGCGCGTCACCTCGATGCGTGCGACGCCTGCGCGCGCCGCCTCCGCACGCTGCAGCAGGTGCGCACGGCCGTCAAAGCCACGGCGTTCGCGCCCGTGGCCGGGTCGGCCTTCGATGCGGGCGTGCTCGAGCGTGTACGCCTCGAGCGGCCGGCGACCGCCGTGCGGTTCAGCCCGGCGTGGCTGGCCACCGCGGCCGCGCTCATCGTGGCCGTGTCGTCCGCGATCGCTCATGCTCAACGACCGTGCCGCGCCGCCCGAGCCGGCACGTCAGGTCAGCGTGCCTCTGGGCCTCGACGCCGCGGCCGCTGTGCCGGGCTGGAACGAGGGCCGGGTGATGCCCGGTGCCGACTGCGGCCTCCCCGACTCTGGTCCGTGCATCGTCGAGGGCGCGCCCGCCCTTCTGGTCGCCGACTAGACTAGCCTGCGCCGCTGAGGCGGCCGCCACCACAATCTCGCATCAAGCGCGCGCACGGCGGCGTTGCTACGCTTGCGCCATGACGCGTGACACCGCCACGGTGAATCCCATCGCGCGGGCGCTGTGGTTCGTCGAAAGCCACTTCGCGCAGGAGATCACGCTCGACGACGTCGCCGCCGTGGCCGGCGTCTCGCGCTATCACCTGTCGCGGACGTTCGGCGCTCGCCACCGGCCGCGGCCTCATGGCCTACGTGCGCGGGCGCCGGCTCAGCGAGGCCGCAAAGGCGCTCGCGGCGGGCGCGCCCGACATCCTCGCGGTCGCGCTCGAGTGGGGCTACGGCTCGCACGAGGCCTTCACGCCGCGCCTTCCGCGACCAGTTCGACCTCACGCCCGACGCCGTACGGGCGCGCGGTCACGTCACCGACCTTCCTCTCATGGAGGCACTTCGCATGGACGACTCGATGCTCACGCCACTCGCGCCGCCACGGATCGTGGACCAACGCCGCTGCTCGTCGCCGGCCTCAACGAACGCTACGACAACACCGCCAGCGCCGCGATTCCCGCCCAGTGGCAGCGCTTCATGCCGTATCTGGATCACGTGCCCGGCCAGGTGGGCCACACCGCCTACGGCGTGATTCACAACAGCGACGAGGCGGGACACGCCGACTACCTCACGGGCGTCGAGGTGACGGATTTCTCGCAGCTGCCCGCGGAGTTCAGCCGGCTGCGGATTCCGGCGCAACGCTACGCGGTCTTCACCCACACCGATCACATCTCGGCCATCCGGCGCACCTGGTTCTCGATCTGGAACCAGGGCTTGCCCGACGCCGGGCTCGAGGCCACGGGCGGCCCCGAGTTCGAGCGCTACGACGAGCGCTTCGACGGTCAGATCGGGCACGGGCGAGGTGGAGATCTGGGTTCCGGTCAAGGCCTGAGCGCGGCTGGTGCGGCGCCGCGGTTCAGAAGCTGACGCCGAGCGACACGTGCGCGCGCGCCGAGCCCTCCTCGGGCCACGCGACGTCGACGTCGAGCATGAAGACGGCGGCGCCGAGATAGACGCCGCCGCCGATGCCGCGCTCCCACGGCTGCTCCGACAGCCGGGTGCCGGATGACCAGACGGTGCCGGCATCGACGAAGCCCTTCACGCCGAACCGCCCGATGCTCAGCGGCGGGTTGATCGGCACGCGCAGCTCGGCGGACACCGCGGCCAGGCTGTCGCCGGCGCGATGCCCCGGGCGGTACCCGCGCAACGTGGTGTTGCCGCCGAGCAGCGGCTGTTCGGCCGGCGGCAGCGGCGCCCCGGCCCGCGCCGCCTGCGCGCGCAGCGCCAGCACGCTGGAGCCCCCCATGCCCAGGTAGCCGCTGCGCGTCGAGCAGGACGCGATGGGCATGGCCGGTCTCGAACGCCACGCGTTCCCACCCGCCGCGCGCCAACACCGCGTTCCGCGGAAACGACGGGTCGATCCGCGTGTCCAGCGTCAGATGGGCGCCGACCGCGGAGTGCCGCACGCCGCCACCGCCGAAGTCCACCTGCTCGAGCCGGCCGTCCCCGCCCGCACGCAGCCACGACGTCAGCCGCCGTTCGGCCTCGAGCCGCAGCCCCGTGCGCGTGTCCGCTTGCTCGTAGTGCGGGTTCACGCGGCGGTTGATCGCAAGCGCGCCTCGGACCACCGAGACGGGGCCCGTCTCGAACGGCCGTTCGAGCTCGGCGGCCGCGCGCCGCTCGCCACCCCACGACAGCGGCACCGACAGCCGGCTGCGCGATCCGGCGATGCCGCGGAAGCTGGTGCGGACCCCGTAGGTGAAACCGTAGCCATCGGCGTAGTTGAGAATCGGCAGCCACTGCTGACCGGCGCGCAGCCGCCGAAACGGACTCGGCGTCAGATCCTCGGTCGTGACCGCGGGGCGCTCCTCGACGAGGATCATCACCAGGATATCGGCGGGGTTGTCGAGCGACCGGAAGCGCTTCAGCACCTGCGCGCCGTCGAAACGGTCGCTCTCCTTCAAGGCCTGCTCGGCCGCGCGCAGCCGCTCGTCGCTCGCGGGTCGCCGGTCTTGAGCCCGCTGATCGCCAGCATGTCGGCATCGGGCGTCGCGTGGTTGCCGTGCACGCGAATCTCGATCACCGTCTCGCCTTGCGCGAACGACGGGCCGGCGGCGGCCAGCAGCGCGGCCCGGCGACAACGCGCCGCGAGCGCGCGGCTCACCGGATCCTCGTGCTCACCGAGGCGAGGCGGTAGTCGTGATAGTCGGTGGCGAAACGTCCGTCCACCTCGCCGGCCGCGGTCGAGAAATCGAGGGCGATCCGCACCGCGCGCGGCAGCCACACGTCCGGGAACGGCTGCCCCATCTCCATCGACGCGGTCACGCCGTCCACGCGCAGAATCGCGCGTCCGGGCAGGAAGTCCCACGGGAGGTTGCGGAACTCGTACTTCAGGATCTGCTGCGCGGCGGGCTCGATCCAGAGGGTGATGAGCGCCGTCTTGTTCATCTTGGGCTCGATGTCGACGTCGCGCTCGCGCACCCGGCGATTGGGCCGCGCGCGGCCCTCGCTGAACAGCTTCGTCGGGTAGTACTCGATGCGCAGGACCGGCCGGCCTTCGAGCGTCTCGCGGCCTGCCAGCGCGTACTGCCCGGGGTCGAACTTGAACTTGAGGAAGTAGGCGGCCGACACGAAGCCCGGCTCGAGCGCCTGCCGCACGCCGTCCGCCGTGGCCGCCGGCGGGTCGGTCGGCGGCGAGTCGTCGGCCGGCGCATCCCGCCGCTCGCGTCGCGCGTCGCGCTGCTGCTCCTTCTTGATCCAGTCGTCCTCGGCCTTGCGGCGATCGGCGTCCGAGATCGTCACGCCGTCCACGCGCAGCGGGCTCCTGATGAACACGCCATCGCGGGGGAACCACAGGTACTCGCGCCGCCAGCCGTAGAGGGGGTGCCGCCCGGGCCGAGGAGCTGAAACGTCTCGCGTTCGTCGAGGACGTACTGCTGGAGCTTCTTCCAGTTGTCGTCGCGACGGGCGAGCACCGCGCGCCATGAAGGCGTCGAGATCGGTGGTTCCGGCCGCGATCCCGGGCGGAGTGCCGTCTTGAGGCGCAGGCAGAGGGCGGTCTGCCGCTGCGAATCGCGATCGAACAGACCGCGAGCCGCGGACACGACGAAGCAGAATACGAGAGCGCACGCTGAAACTCCGCGGCGGGCAGGCGCTTCAGTAGACGAACCGCCCGGCGCGGCGGTTCCGTGCTCAGGCGGCTACTTCGACGGGGCGTCCTCGGCCGGACCGGTGTCGAAGGACGAGCCGGCGAACACCTGACGTCCGTCGGGCAGCTTCACCGAGCGGGCGTTGGCGCCGCGCGGATTGGTCTTGGAGTGGAAACCCTCGACGGTCACGACGTGGCCGGGCTTCAGGGAGTTGCGGTTCCAGCCGCGGCGCATGAGGCCGTTGGGCGGACCGAGCTCGAAGTCCCAGTTCACCACCTCGCCCTTGTCGTCCTTGACGTCGATGTAGATGCGCGCGTGCGGGTTGGTCCACTCGAGTTTGGTGACCGTGCCGGTGACGGTGAGCGGCTTGTCGCGGTCGTATTCGGCCGCGAAGGCATGGTGGGCACGGACCGGCGCCGACCCGATGAGGGCGGCAAGGCTGACGGCGCACGCGACAATCGACCTGGACCTCATCCCTTCAGCTCCTTCAGCTCGCGGCCGGACACTCCGCGTCCGCCCTCCGCGTCGAGCATAATACCGCCGTCCGCGGCCCCGCCGCGCGAATTCGAGGGGATGGATGAGGATGACTCCGAACGCGTCACGCACTCTGGCCGGTCTCGCGGTGCTCGTGGCCGCGCTGTCGTCAACGCTGTTCGCGCAGTGGCCCAACCACCCCGATCCCAGCGTGCCGCGGACGAAGGCCGGCGAGCCGGACCTCGACGCGCCGGCGCCGCGGATGCCCGACGGCAAGCCGGACCTGTCGGGCCTGTGGCAGGGGCGAACGCGTTTCCGGGCGCGCGGCGGACCACGCCGCCCGCCCCGCCCGACGCGCCGCCCCTGGCCGGGTTCCGCGACGTCGGCCAGAACATCACGGGCGGCCTGCCGCTCACGCCGCTGGGCCAGGAGCTGCTGAAGGCGCGCGTCGCCAACAACAGCAAGGACAACCCGGAAGCCTGGTGCCTGCCGATGGGCATCGTGCAGTTCCACACGCAGGGCGCGCCGCGGAAGTTCGTGCAGACCCCGAAGCTGCTGGTCATCCTCTACGAGGCCAGCTCCGGCATCCGGCAGATCTTCATGGACGGCCGCAAGGCGCCGACCGGCGATCCGCAGCCCTGGTTCTACGGCTACTCGACGGGCCGCTGGGAGGGCGACACGCTGGTGGTCGAAACCACCCACATGCGCGAGGACGGCTGGCTCGACATCATCGGCTCGCCGCTCACCGACGCCGCCACGCTCACCGAGCGCATCAGCCGCCCGAGCTACGGCCGCATGACGATCGACATCACGGTGAACGATCCGAAGGCCTACACCAAGCCGTGGACCGTGCGCGTCAACCAGCGCATCATGCCCGAGCAGGAGATCATCGAGTTCATCTGCGAGGAGAACCAGCGGTTCGGAAAGCAGTAGGCTCAGGGCTGGTGGGACAGGTAGGACAGGTAAGGACTGGTGGGTCAAGCAGCTGTGCCTAGCCTCGTCCTACCTGACCTACCCGACCCACCTGACCACCGGTCCTACTGAACCGGTTCGATCCGCAGCACCATGCCCGTCGCTGGCGGTGCCGCCGCTCGCGCCCTCGGTCGCGATGTAGAGGTTGCCGTCGGGCCCCAGCTGAATGTCGCGCGGGCGGATGCCGAGCGGCGTGAGCAGCGCCTCGCGGCGCTCGGCCTGCGACGGCTGGTTGAAGGAGATGCGCAGCAGCGTGCGGGTCGTCAGCCCGCCGACGAACATGCTGCCCTTCCACCCCTTGAACTTGTCGCCGTTGTAGAACATCAGGCTCGACGGGCTGATCGACGGCACCCAGAACATGCGCGGGTTGTCCATGCCGTCGCGCGCACCACGGCTTGTCCGAGACGAGCGAGCCCGTGTAGTTGCGCCCCATCGACACGAGCGGCCAGCCGTAGTTGTGGCCGGCCACGAGCACGTTCACCTCGTCGCCGCCGAGCGGCCCGATCTCGGCCTGCCACAGCTCGCCGGTCTCGGGTGGATCGACAGGCCGTAGCCGTTGCGGTGACCGTAGGTGAAGATCTCGGGCTTGGCGCCGGCGCGGCCGACGAACGGGTTGTCGGGCGGCACCGTGCCGTCGTCCTTGAGGCGCAGCGTCTTGCCCACGTGGCTGTCGAGCGACTGCGCCTTCATGCGCAGCGAGGTCATCGTCGCTGCCGTCGCAGCAGCGCGCGATCGCGGTCGCCGACCGTGACGTACAGCGACCCGTCGGGTCCGAAGAAGAGGCGCCCGGCCATGTTGCCGCTCGTCTCCCACGCCTCGGCCACGAAGATTTCCTTCACGTCGGCGAGCGTGGTGCCGTCGAAGCGGCCGCGCGACACCGCCAGCGTGTTCCCTTCGTCGCCGCGCTTCGGATGCGAGAGATAGACGAGCCGTTCTCGGCGAAGCGCGGATGCAGCGTGATGAACTGCAGGCCGTTGTCGGTGGCGGGATGCGGCGGCGCCTCCCACGCCGGCTTCGCCTGCAGCGCGCCGTCGCGAATCACACGCAGACGTCCGTTGCGCTCGCCGACCAGGATCGTGCGCGCGTCGGCGAACGCCAGGCTCCAGGGATGGAACAGGCCGCCGGCCACCATCGTGACCTTGATCCGCTGACCGGTCTGCGTGTTGAACTCGGCGGGCAGGTTCGGCGGCGGCGGCGCCGCGCCGGGCCCTTGCCCGATCACGACGCCCGCGGCAGACAGCAGGAGCAGAGCGGCGACGGCCCACGACACGGTGGAGCGGCGATTCATTGGCGGCCTCGTGAAAAGGGTTCCGGAGGCCGCGGATCGTATCACGCCGCTACAGCGGTCACTCGTCGTCGTGCGCGTGGCGATGGCGTGCGCGTGAGACGTCCGGCGAACAGGATCACGACGCACCACCGGCAGCAGCGCCAGCACGGCGAGCACCAGCAGTTCGCCCTCGGTGACCGGCGCGCGCCGAGCGCGTGCGCGCGGCAGGCCCTGGCTCGAATTCCCAGCTCCACGCCCACGGCCGCAGCGCCAGCGCCCCAGAGCAGCAGCGTGACGCCGGCCGTCGCCGCGGTGAGCGCCAGCCGGCCGCGCGCGCGTCCACTCGCGCAGCAGGCTCACGGCCAGATCTCCGAGCACGCGCAGCGCGAACGCGCCCACCGCCAGCCCGTCCGCCGGCGCGCGCCGCCGTCGAGCGCGTCGGCGAAGTCGAGCGCCATTTCCGCCGCGTAGCGGCGGCGGAAGGCCTCCGGATACAGCCGTAGCAAGCACTGTCATAGGCATGGACCACGACCCCCTCCGTCGTGCGCGGCTGGCAGCTAGCGCCGCGCGGGCTTGGGCACGCCGCGCGAGCGCCGCGCCAGGCGCACCAGATCTTCGAGCCGTCGAACCTCGGCGCCGAGCGCCTCGCGGCCCTCGCCGGTGAGGCGATAGAAGCGCCGCCTCTCGTCGCGCACCGACTGCGCCTGCGGCGCCGCCGCCTCCAGCACCCAGCCGGCGTCGGTGAGCCGCTGCAACGTGCCGTACAACGTGCCGGCACCCATCTTGAGCGTGCCACCGGTGTGCTCCTCGACGCTTTTCATGATCGCGTAGCCGTGCTTCTCGCCGTCGGCGAGGGCGAGCAGCACGTGAAAGACGGCGGGCGTGAGCGGCTGGTAGGCGCTCATCGGCGTCAGCGGCGATCGTAGATCCACACGGCGTCGTGATTGCCCTGCGGACTGCGGCCCTGCTCGGTGGCGCGCAGGCGGCGGCCGCCGTCCAGCAGCTCGTAGCGGACGTCGTTGGTGGCCTCGAAGCCCGGCCCCTTGATGCGCATCGCCAGCACGAGCGCCGCGCCCGTCCCAGCGCAAGCGTGGAGACGCTCGGCATGCCCTGCGGACCGGTCTCGGTCACTTCCCTGCCGTCGGTGGCGCGCGTGAAGCGGGCCTCGCGCGGCGCGCCGCCGATCACGTAGGTGCGGTGGAACGTGAACGACGGCTCGCGGTGATCGATGCGCACGACGCCGCTCTCGACGTTTGAGACCGGCGGCGGCAGGGTGCTCTCCTGGCGGTTCAGCACCCATTCGCCCGAGAAGTCGGGCCTGGCTTGTGCAGCCGCGGGCGCTGCGGCCCGAGACAGTCAGCAGCCCGGCGGCAAGCGCGCGATGGACGATGGACGCGACATGCATGTCACTGTTATATCCGTTACAGATATATCTGTCAAGGAGTTCGGCGGTCGCCTGGCCAGCGGCGCGAAGTCACGCGGAGCCTGCACCGCCAGGCGAGACGCTGCCGCGGCACGGCCTCGCTAGCGTAATATCCAGCCTGAGCGTGCGCGGACGTGTCCTCTTCTCACTCGTCGTCGGCGCGGTGCTGGTGGCGGTCGCGGGGCTACGGGTCGGCGGACAGGCGCCCGCGCTGTGCCCGCGGCTCCCGCGCTGCCGAGCCTGCCGGGGGCGCGACGGCCGCACCGCCTCGCGGAGGCGTCCAGGCCTTCGACGAGCCGCTGCCCGACGCGCTCTCGCCGCGCAACGCCAGCTACGACATCGACGTCCGCCTCGACCCGGTCCGCAAGGAGCTGAAGGGTCGCGAGACCATCCGCTGGCGCAACATCAGCGCCGCCACCACCAACGAGCTGCAGTTTCATCTCTACTGGAACGGCTGGCGGAATGACGACTCGACCTGGCTGCGCGAGGATCGGCTGGCCTCTCGGCCGCCGCGGCGGGTGCAGGACGCCGAGCGGCGGCCCGAAGAAACCGGCGCCGAGCGACGTCACCCGGCTGCGCGTCACGCCCGCCGGCGGCGCGCCGTGGACCTGACGGGCTCGATCCGCTACATCGCGCCCGACGACGGCAACGCCGCCGACCGCACCGTGATGGCCGTCACGCTGCCCGAGCCGTCGGGCCCGGCGGCAGCGTCCAGATCGAGATCGAGTGGACGGGCACGATTCCGTTTGCCGCGGCGCGCACCGGCTGGATTGCCGACTACTACTTCTTCGGGCAGTGGTTTCCCGAAGATCGGCGTGCTCGAGGACACGGGCTGGAACACCCACCAGTTCCACCGCGTCACCGAGTTCTACGCCGACTTCGGCGTCTACGACGTGCAGATGACGGTGCCCGCCGGCTACAAGGTGGGCGCGTCGGGGCGTGAAATGCGGCGCGTGGACAACGCCGACGGCACGACCACCCACACCTATCACGCCGACGACGTCGCCGACTTCGGCTGGACGACGAGCCCGTCGTTCATCGAGGAACGGCGCGCCTTCAATCACACGACGCTGCCGAGCGTGGAGATGCGGCTGCTGCTGCGGCCCGAGCACCGCGGCCAGGAGACGCGGCATTTCGCGGCCACGGCGGCCGCGCTCGAGTACTTCGGGCAGTGGTTCGGACCGTATCCCTACGGCAACATCACCATCGTCGATCCCGCGTATCAGAGCGCCAGCGGCGGCATGGAGT
Organism: uncultured Acidobacteriota bacterium; assembly: GCA_963731785.1. Taxonomy (GTDB): domain Bacteria; phylum Acidobacteriota; class Vicinamibacteria; order Vicinamibacterales; family UBA2999; genus DASYRM01. Next base: position 71,316 of record CAVSWX010000016.1, on the reverse strand, counting down.
ATCCGATGCTGTTCACCGGCCGGACCAACTGGCTGGCGCCGGCGCGGTGACCGTGCCCGAGTCCGTGGTCATTCACGAGACCGGCCACCAGTGGTTCTACGGCGTGGTCGCCACCAACGAGTTCGAGCACGGCTGGATGGACGAGGGGATGACCACCTGGGCCACCGCGCGCGTCATCGAGGAGGCGCGCCTGCCCAACACGCTCGCGGTGCGAACGTTCGGCACCTTCCTGCCCTTCACACCCGGAGTGCCGCTGTCGCGCGACGTGAGCGGCAACCGCATGCCGACCTACCGTCCCGACGCCGAGGCCGACGCGCAGACCACGCCCACGTTCCGCTACTGGCCGCGCTCGGCCAACGCGATCACCTACGACAAGGCGGCGCTGTGGATGCACACGCTCGAGCGCCACCTCGGGCTGGCCGACGATGCAGCGCGTGATGGCCGCCTACTACGAGCGCTGGAAGTTCCGGCACCCCCGGCCGCAGGATTTCTTCCAGGTGGTGAACGAGGTCAGCGGGCAGGACCTGACGTGGTTCTTCGACGAGGTCTACGCGCGGCTCGAACACGTTCGACTACGCCGTGCAGGAGCTCAAGAGCGAGGCCGCAGGCCAGGGACGATTCCGCAGCACCGTGGCCGTGCAGCGGCTCGGCGAGGCCACCTTTCCGGTGGAGGTGGTGACCACGTTCGCCGACGGCAGCCAGGCCACCGAACAGTGGGACGGCAAGGACCGGCGCATGCTCTACGCCTACGAGCGGCCGTCACGGGCCGTGCGCGTCGAAGTCGATCCAGGACAGCGTGCTGCTGCTCGACGTCAACCGCACCAACAACACCCGCACCACCCAGCCGCGCGCCGCCGACGCCGCGCGCAAGTGGTCGCTCACGTGGATGGTCTGGCTCCAGGAGCTGATGATCACCGCGGGATTCTTCGGCTGATCGTGGTGCTGCGCGCCTGGAGCGACGGGTGGCGGCGGGTGGCGCGCGCGCCGCGGCATGGCGCTGGCCCTGCACGCGCTCACGTTCCTGCTGGCGCTGCCGCTGGCCGTGCATGCTGCGCGATCAGATCGCGGCGCAGCTCGGCACCAGCGTCATGGCCGGCGCGGTCGCCGACGGCGTCAGCTACGACTGGTGGACCGAGTTCAGCGCGCAGGCCGGCGGCCTCGGCACCACGTTCACGCCGTCGATCATCGGCTTCGGCTCCACGCTCGACGCGCTCAGCCGCGTCCTCGATGCGCGCTCTCCGCCCGCCTCGCTGCTGTGGCTGCTCGTCGCCTATCTCGCGCTCTGGACGTTCCTGAGCGGCGGCATCCTCGATCGCTACGCGCGGCAGCGGCGGACCTACGCGCACGGGTTCTTCGCCGCCGCGGGCCGCCTGTTCTTCCGCCTGGCGCGGCTGGCGGCGGCCGCGGGCCTCGTCTACTGGCTGCTCTTCCGCTTCGTCCACCCGTGGCTGTTCCTCGATCTCTATCGCGACCTCACCCGCGGCCTCGGCGTCGAGCGCGACGTCGCTGCTGTGGCGCCTGCTGTTCTACGCGCTCTTCGGCGCGGCGCTGCTCGCCGTCAATCTCGTCGTCGACTACGCGCGCATCCGCCTGGTGGTGGAGGATCGCCGCAGCGTCGCTCGGCGCGCTGCTGGCGTCGCTGCGTTTCGTGCGGCGGCATCCGCTCGCCGTCGCCGGCCTCTACGCGCTGAACGCCCTCGTCTTCCTGGTGCTGCTGGCCGCGTGGTGGCTCGCCGCGCCCGGCATTCACGGCGCCGGGCCCGCGATGTGGGCGGCGTTCGCCGCGGGGCAGCTCTATCTGCTGGCCCGTCTCGCCATCAAGCTGCACTTCCTCTCGTCCCAGACCGCGCTCTTCCAGGCCCATCTCGCCCACGCCACCTACACCGCCGCGCCCGCCGCCGCGTGGCCCGAGTCGCCGGCGGCCGAAGCGATCGCGCGATAGTCGCCGGAACGGTCTGAAGACCGCCCTCACGGCCGCCCGACTTGACACGCCGCGACCGATCCTCGTGCACAGTCTTACTGTGCTATGTCACTAGTACAGTTCGCGCGGCGGACGCGGGAACGGGCGCGGCGGCGTGATCGTCCGGCCCAATCCCTCGTCGGGCGTGCCCATCTACCTCCAGCTCATGGAACAGGTGAAGCACAACATCGAGACCGGGGCCCTGCGCGCCGGCGACCAGCTGCCGGGCATCCGGCCGCTGGCGGAGGAACTCGTGATCAATCCGAACACCGTGGCCAAGGCCTACCGCGAGCTCGAGCACGAGGGCATCCTCGAGCTGCGGCACGGCGCCGGCGCCTTCGTGTCGAGCGCGGCCGGCGAGAAGAAGCTCACCGAGCGGCTGCGCGCCGGCCAGACCATCGTGGCCGCCACCGTCGACAAGCTGCGGTCGCGCGGTGTCACCGAGGCCGAGATCCGGCGGCTGTTCGAGGCGGAGCTGACGCGGCAGACGCATCAAGGGAGGGCCGCGTGGCTGAGCGTCGGTGATCGAGACCGTCGGATCTGCGCAAGACCTACGACGGCGTCGAGGCGCTGCGCGGGCTCACGCTCGGCGTGCCGGCCGGGTCGATCTGCGGCTTCCTCGGCCGCACGGGCTCGGGCAAGACGACGACGATCAAGCTCCTGCTCGGCATGGCGCGGCCGACCAGCGGGCACGCCACGGTGTTCGGCCTGTCCGCCGCGTCGCCCACCGACAGCGTCGAGATCCGGCGCCGCACCGGCTTCGTCGGCGACGACAAGGGCCTCTACGACGGGATGACCGTTGGCGGCATGATTCGCTTCACGGCGTCGTTCTATCCCGGCTGGAGCCCGGAGCTGGAAGCGAAGTACCTGCGCCGGTTCGAGCTCGCGGCCACCCAGGGCGTGAAGGCCCTCTCGCGCGGCATGCGCACCAAGCTGGCGGTCCTGCTCGCGCTCTGCCGCGGCGCCGATCTGCTGGTGCTCGACGAGCCGACCACCGGCCTCGACCCGGAGGCCACCGAAGAACGTGCTGCAGGCGCTCGTCGGCCACGCGGCCGACCGCGGCACCACGGTGTTCTTCTCCTCGCACCAGCTCGCCGACGTCGAGCAGATTGCCGACCACGTGGCGATCATCGACCGCGGGCGCACGGTGGTCGCCGGCGGCCTCGACGACCTGCGGCAGCAGTACCGCCGCATCCAGCTGGTCTTCGACGGCGACGCCCCGGTGTTCTCGTTCCAGTCGAAAGGCGTGGAACGCGTGCGCCGCTCGGGGCGGGTGCTGACGGTGCTGTCGAGCGCGGGGGCCGACGCCGTGCTCGCCGAAGCGCGCGCGCTCAACCCGGTGTCCACCGACAGCGGGCCGGTGACCCTGAAGGACATCTTTCTCGACAGCGTCGCGGTGGAGGACTGACATGATCTGGCAGAACGCGTTTCTCGACACCCGCTGGCGGTTCCTCGTCGGCCTGGTGCTGCTCACGGTGAGCGCGATGTTCGTGGCGCTCGGCTACCCGACCGTCGTCGAAGTGGCCAAGGCCGCTCCTGCCGCGCCGGCCGGCGGCCCGCTCGGCCGCGAGATCGCCGAAGCGCTCGCACTGTCGCGCACCTACGACGGCTACGTGTGGTCGCAGTGGTTCCGCCAGAACGGCGCCCAGCTCGGCTCGTTCTTCGCGGTCATCATCGGGACGGGCGGCCTGCTGTCGCAGAGCTCGGCCGCGAGGCTCTTCACGCTGTCGCTGCCGGTCTCGCGCGAGCGGCTCCTCGGCGCGCGGGCAACCGCCGGCCTCGCGCAGGTGCTGGCGCTGTCGGTCGTGCCGGCGCTCACGATTACGTTCGTGTCGCCGCTCGTGGGCCAGCAGTTTTCACTGCTCGATACGCTCGTCTACGGGCTGTGCCTCTTCGCCGGCTGCGCCGTCTTTTTCAGCGTCGCGTTCCTGTTGTCGACGATGTTCGCCAACGTCTGGGCGCCGGCGGTCCTGGCGCTCTGCGTCGGTCCGGTGGCGGGCGCGGCCGACCGGATCACCGGCGGACCGACGGCGTTCAGCCTGCTCGGCATGATGCACGGGGAGCCCTACTTCCGCGGCGCCGGTCTGCCGTGGCTCGATGCTCGCCGTCAGTGCCGCGGTCTCGGCGGCGCTCATCTACGGCGGAGTCCGCGTCATCGCCCGCCGCGACTTCTGACACCGGGATCGAACCATAACCACGAAGGAGTGGGTCATGCGTGCTCTGCTGCCTGCCATCGTCGCTCGCGTTCCTCATGCGTCCGGTTCCCGCGCCGCCGCGCAGTCCCCCGCCGATCCCACCGGCCACTGGGAAGGCACCATCACCGCGCCCATGGGTCAGATCGATTTCGAGGTGGACGTCGTGCGCGAGGCGGGAACCCTGGTGGCGTCGTACGCGCAGAAGTCGCAGGGGCTGCGCGGCCTGCCGCTCACGCAGGTCGCCCTCGACGGGCGCATGTTCACGTTCGTCCTGTTCAACGGCGGCCCGGGCGGCGGCGTGTTCAAGGGCGAGGTGCTCGCCGACGGCAAGACGATCAGCGGCGAGGTGAAAGCGACGATCGGGCTCGGCGCCGTTCATGCTCTACCGCACGGGCGAGGCCACCATGCTGGCGCGCGTGAAGAACCCGACGGTCAGCGCGCGCCCTCGAGGGCACGTGGACCGGCAGCCTCGACGTCGGCGGCAATCAGATCGGACTGATTCTGACCATCGCCAACCGCCCCGACGGCACGGCGTCGGTGCTCATCGCGCAGGCGGCCCGACCCGAGGTGCAGGTGGACGCCGCGCTCAAGGAAAACGGCACGGCGGTGTCGATCGAGGTTCCGGCCACGCAGGGCGCCTGGTCAGGCACGCTGAGCGGCGACACGATGACGGGCACCTGGTCGCAGGCGGGCGGATCGCTGCCGCTGACGCTCACGCGGCAAAAATAGAGCAGGCCTGAGTGAACCGCGGGCAACGCACCCGCGTAGTAACCAGCAGCGAGGGGTCCTCGATGCGTCCGCGCCCGTGTCGCATCCTCGCCCTCGTCGCCGCGCTCGGCGCGGCCGCACCGGTGCACGGCCAGACGCACCGCCGCGCCGGCGTTCGATGCCGTGTCGATCAAGCCGAACCGGTCGGGCGCAGCAGGGCGGCACCAGCCGCGCCCAGCCGGGCCGGTACGTCGGCGTCAACGTGACGCTGATGCGCCTGGTGCGCCTGGCCTACCGCCCGATCGAGGAGTTCGACGGCGGGCCCGAGTGGAAGGATCGCGACCACTTCGACGTCGAAGCGGTGGCCGGCGCCGCGGTGACGCCGCCGCAGATGCTGGCGATGTTGCAGGCCATGCTGGCCGATCGCTTCAAGCTGCGCGCGCACACCGAAACGCGGCCGCTCCCGGTCTACGAGCTGTCAGCTCGCGCGCGCCGACGGCCGCCTCGGGCCGGCGCTCACGCGCGTGGCCGACGCCTGCCCGCCGCCCGGAGCACCACCGGCGCCACCACCCGCAGGCGGCGCGCCCGCGGACGCGCCGCCGCCGATCCGCTGCGGGTTCACGCTGCAGGATGGTGTGTTGAAAGGCACGGGCACGCTGGCCAGCATCGCGTCGGAGCTCGTCGTCGCCGGGCGCCGCGTCGTCGATCGGACGGGACTCGCCGGCGTCTACGCCATCGACCTGAAGTGGACGCCCGACGCCGCCGCCGGCCAGCCGGCCGACGCGCCGCCGGAGATCTTCACGGCCCTCCGCGAGCAGCTCGGGTTGCAGCTGAAGGCGGCCACGGCCCCGACGCAGGTGCTGGTGATCGACTCGGCCGAGCGGCCGGAGGCGAACTAGCGGGGACAGCGCCCTACGGCACGACGCGGAACGCCGTCGTGCGGGTCGCGTCGCCCAGCTTCACCTCCACCGCGTAGTCACCCGGCGCGAGCGGGGCAATGGCGGTCTCGGCGGTGATCCAGCGGACGCCGGCGTCGTCGCGCACCGCCACCTGCAGCGGCACGGCGAGCGGCTTGCCGGTGCGATCGAGCAGCGCCGCCGTCGGCTCGCCGGCTGCCGTCGTCGCCAGCTCGAACCGCAGTCGATCGGTGCGCGACGCGCGCGGATCGGCGGTCCGGAAGTACGCCGGCCCGGTGGCCGGACGGCGCCGCCATACGACCGGCTCGCCGAGCACCGGCGGCTGCGCCGGGACGCTCGCACGCGCGGTGTCTTCCACGCCGGCACCGTCGGCGCCCGCGCGCGCGCACGCGGATCGTGTAGTCGCCCGGCGGCAGCGCGCCGCTTTCGGGGACCAGCACCGAGAACCCGCCCTCGGCCGCCGTAAAGGGCACCGTCTTCGAGAGCACGACCTGGCCGTCGCTCCCGCGCACGGCGACGTCGGCGGTGCCGCCGCCGGCCCAGGCTGGGGCGCGGCGCGCCGCGTCGTCGAGCGTGCCGACCAGCCAGAAGGCGCCCTGGCCGGCCGGGCTCGCCGCGGGCAACGTCCACGCCGAGGTGCGCAGCCGCAGCTCCGCGCGCGGGTTGAACGCCATCGCGGTGAGCGCGGCCAGCACGCCGGTCGCCGACGGCGAGGCCGGCGGTGACGCGGCGGCGCCGTGGCGCCCGCGTTCGCCGCCAGCTCGCCGGCGGTGAGCGCACGGTAGCCGCGGCGCGACCGCGTCTGCACGCCGGGGCGCCCGACCTTCACCGTGATCGACCGGAACCGGCCGTCGAGTTTGGTGTTCGTCGAGCTGTACGACATCAGGTAGTACGACGACATGTCGTCCACCACCTTCTTCAACAACGGGGTGATGTTGTTGGTGTTGACGATGGCGACGCCGTCGGTCATCTCCGCCAGCAGTCTGAGGCCGTTCAGCCGGTTCCGCAGGTTTGCCTGGTCCAGCTGCAACTCGCTCTGCGGGCTCCCGAGACGGCGCGAGTCCTGCGGCGACGGGTCGATCGGCTTTTCGTCGATCGGCGTGTCGAAGACGGCCAGCCCCTGCGCCCCCACCGGATAGAACGACACGTTCACCCGGTTGGCACGCTCGGCGAGGGTGCGGAGGTGGTCGCGATGATCCATCTGCGCCAGTGCAATGCGGTCGCTCTCGCACTTGCTCCGGATGTCCCCGCTCGTGTTCGTCAGATCGCCCCTCGTGCCGCGCTCGACGGGGCCGGGCGGATGCTGGCACGCGTCCCTGGTCGCTCTTCAACGGCCGCGTCAGCGCCGGGTTGGGCCCGTACTCCAGCCACCCTTCGGTCACCGCCAGGATGGCCTTGCGTTCGTCACGCAGACCGCCGAGGTGCACGACCAGATCGTCGAGGGCGTCCAACGCCAGCTTCTCGCGCCGGCGTGCCTTCATCTCCACGGCAATCTGCGGTTCCTCGAAGTAGCAGGCCTCGTAGGCGTCCTCGTCCGGATCGTTGTCGGCGCCGCTGCGTCCGCGCCGGCCCCAGAAGTTGTTGTCGTTGAGCAGCCTCGACACGACCGTCGTCCGGCGGCCAAGCGTGACGTCGGTCGCGGACATCTCCGGCGTCATCAGCGCCAGCAGATCGTCCTGGCCGACGACGCGGTCGATGAACTGCAGCAACGGCTGGCGCATGCGCGGCGAGTTGAGCGCCTGCGTGTGATAGGTGTCGAGAAAGATGACGAAGATGCGGGCGCGCGGATCGGCCGCCATCTGCCGGCTCTCGGCGACGCTGTTCGGCTCGGCGCGCAGCTCCTGCGCCACCGGCGGGCGCACGCTCGACGTGCTCGAAGTTCTCGATCGTCTGCTTGACGCCGTCCTCGAGCACCTCGACCTCGGACGCCTTGCAGGTCGTCGACGACGTTCCCGTCGCGCATCGCGAAGAGATCGACGCGCACGACGTTGGCGCCGCCGCGGAAGGTCGGCTGGCCCTGCGGCGGGTTCTGCGCCGAGAGCATGGCGCCCGCCGCGACCGCCGCCGCGACCGTCAATCCGGGCCGAACGATGCGCAGCATCTGCAACTCCCTCCGGCCCACTGCCTGCCCGCTACCCGCCCTACCCGCCTCAGGTGTCGCCCGCAGCACGGGCTCGTCCTCGTGCCCGTGCGAGGCCATCTGCCGCAGCACCATCTCCGAGTAGAGCCCGCCGGCCGCCATCAGCTCGTCGTGGGTGCCGCGCTCGACGATGCGTCCATCTTCCATCAGAAGGATGAGATCCGCGCGGCGAATCGTGGACAGCCGGTGGGCGATGACGAAGGTAGTGCGGCCGGCCAGGAGCGACGCCATCGAGGCCTGAATCAGCTGCTCGCTCTCGGTATCGAGGTTGCTCGTGGCCTCGTCCAGGATCAGGATCTGCGGCGAGGCCAGCATCGCCCGCGCGATCGCCAGCCGCTGCTGCTGCCCGCCCGACAGCTTCACGCCCCGCTCGCCGACGAAGGTCTGGTAGCCCTCGGGCAGGCGCTCGATGAACTCGTGCGCGTTGGCGCGCCGCGCCGCGTCCTCCACCTCGGCGTCGCTGGCATCGTGCCGGCCGTAGGCGATGTTGTCGCGCACCGAGCCGTCGAACAGGAACACGTCCTGCTGCACCAGCGCGAGCAGGCGGCGGTAGGTGGCGAGCCGGAAGTCGCGGATGTCTTCGCCGTTGAGCAGGATGCGCCCCTGGGTCGGATCGTGGAAGCGCGCCACCAGATCGGTCACGGTGGTCTTGCCGGCGCCGCTGCGGCCGACCAGCGCCACCACCGACCCGCCGGGAACGGCGACGTTGAACTCGCGCACCACCGGACGTCCTTCGCGGTACTCGAACTCCACCTCCTCGAAGCGGACCTCGTGCACGACGGCCGGTGCGTCGTGCGCGCCCGGCCGGTCCGGCTTGTCGCGGTCGAGCTCGAGCACCTCGAAGACGCGTTCCATGGCGGCGAGCGCCCGCTGCAGCTCGGAGAACGAGTTGACGATGTTCCACACCGGGTTGAGCAGCAGGAACGTGTACCACTGGAACGCCATGATGTCGCCGATCGAGGCGCGGCCGGAGAGATTGAGATAGCCGCCGTACCAGACGATGACGACGTTGACGCCGCCGATCAGCAGCCCCCACGCGCCCCAGATCACCAGCTCGCGCCGGTGCGCGAACAGCTCCTTGCGCAGCACCGCGTGGCGCCCGTGCATGTACTCGCGCAGCTCGCGGATCTCGCGGCCGAACGCCCGGACGACGCGGATGCCCGAGAAGGTCTCGCCGACGCGGCCGTCGATCTCCTCGGCGTCCTTGCGCAGCGACCGGTAGATCGGACGCACGCGCCGCGCCGAGGCGAAGCTGATGAGCATCACGCCGGGGATGATGGCGAGCGCGGTGAGCGCGAGCTGCCAGTTGAGCGAGAACAGGATGATGACGGCGATCACGCAGGCGGACGATCGAGATCGCCGGCGACACGATCGCCATCTGCAGCAGCCCGGTGGTCGTGTCCACGTCGCCGGTGATGCGCGACAGGATGCCGCCGGTCTTCATGTCCCACAGCCGCGGCAGCGGCAGGTGCAGCAGCTTGTCGAAGAGCGCGCGCCGCAGCGACAGCATGATGCGCGTGTTGAGCACCTTCTGGCGGTAGTCCTTGCCAAATGTCGACGAGCTGTTCGCCGACGACCAGCAGCACGAAGAGGGCGCCGATGACGTTCAGGCGGCGCAGGCGGGTGGCGCCGTCGAGCGCCGTGTTCAGCAGCACGCCGTCGATGATGGTGCGCATGAAGAGCGGCTGCACCATGTCGAGGCCGGCGGCGATGAGCGCCAGCGCGAACACCAGCAGGGCGCCGCGGCGATGCGGCCAGAGCCAGCGCAGGTAGGCGCGCGCGTACAGCCAGCGCCGCGCCGTCGCGGACGGCGGTCTGGAGCCCGCGCCGGCCGGCGGCGCCGCGAGCGGCCCGCCGGCGCGTGCCGTGGTCTGTTCGTCGAGACGGCCGGCGCGGTAGTCGGTGACGAAGCTGCGGTAGCGTTCGCGTGACGTGCGGGCGCGGCGCGTGTGGCGTGGCCATGATCAGGGAAGCGGGCCGTGACCCGCCCGTCTTACCAATATCCGATCATCCGTCCGGCGCCAACCGCGGTGAGCCACGCCGCCAGCGAGACGCCGCCGCACACCGCCAGCGTGCGTCGCTCGGGTGGGGTCGGCTCGCGCACGCCCATCGCCTTCCAGGCCGGCCGCGACGTCACCACCGCCACGTTGGCCATGCCCGCGGCGATCGCGGGCAGCTTGATGAAGAGGAACGGATTGTCGGCGTACTCGGTCGCCTTGGTGGCGAGGAGCGCGATGCCGGTGAGGAACGCCACCACGAAACCGGTCGTCGCCACCGGCACCGTGGGGCCGGCAATCGAGGGCAGCGGCACGGTGCGCCACACGCCGAGCAGGCGCAGGTCGAGCACCAGCACCGCGCCGAAGAGCGAGGACACGCCGAGGATGTGGCCCAGGTTCACCAGGCCGTAGGTCCAGACGCCGGAGTTACGCATGGCGTGGCCGAGCGCCGAAGCCTCGAGCCACGCCAGGGTGTCGTGCACGCGGTCTCTGGACCGGTCCGCCTAGCTGCGGTCTGGGATACACGTTGAACGTCTTGCCGTTCCACGTCACCCGCTCGGTCTTGATCTCGAAGCGCTTCGGATCGCTGTTGCGGTGGCCGTGGATTGTCACCTGCGCGCCGACGGGAATCGCCTTCTCGGTAAGACCGGCGGACTGGGTGCGCGCCGGCGGTGCCAGCGTGACCTCCCAGAGCTGCCCCTGTGCCCGCACTTTCATCGTGGCGTGCGGACCCGCCAGGCTCACGACCTGTTCGACGGTGCCGGTGATCTCGAACTCGTCCTGCCCGTTGCCGCCCCAGCCGTGATGGGCCGCCACCGGGAGAGCCGACATCATGAGCGCCGACAGCGCCACCGCCACCAAACGTCGCGTCTGCATGTCCTGACCTCCTGTCCGGGGGTTCCCTGCTCCCTGCAGTCTACCTCTCCGCGGGGTCCATCGCTACGCTGCCTCGACGGCTCAGTCTGGCAAGGCGGTCTGAGATGCGGATACAGTACGGCCGCCGCCTGCCGGAGAGCTTCCATGAGGTTCCTTTCGCGCTGCGCACTCGCCCCCACCCGCTGGTGTCTCGGCTGTGCGTGCGTGATCGCCGGGCTGACGGCGGCCGCGGCTGCCGGCCAGACCGCGGCACAGGCGCCGGCTGCGGATGCTTCAGCCTTCCCCGGTGCGTCGTGGGACGCGGCGGCAGCGGACGGCTGGTCCGTCCCGCGGCTCGAGGCCCTTCGCGCGTTCCTCAAGACCACGGCGACCACCGCGCTGATGGTCCTCGACGATGGCCGCCCGGTCTTCGAGTACGGCGACCTGGCCCGGGTGAGCAAGGTCGCGTCGGTGCGCAAGAGCGTGCTGGCGCTGCTCTTCGGGAAGGACGTCGAGGCAGGCCGCATCGATCTCGCGCGCACCGTCAAGCAGCTCGGTCTCGACGACGTGCAGCCGTTCATGCCGGTCGAGGAGGCGGCCACGCTGGAGCAGCTGCTGGCCGCGCGCTCCGGCGTCTATCTGCCGGCGGGGAACGAGGAACTGACCGTGCTCTCGCCGCGCCGCGGCTCGCAGTCGCCCGGCACCTACTTCCAGTATCAGAACTGGGACTTCAACGCCGCCGGCGCCGCGTTCGAGAAGATCACCGGCCGCGACATCTTCGAGGCGGTCGAACAGGATCTCGCGCGCCCGCTGCAGATGCAGGACTTCAGCAAGGCGCGGCAGCGGAAGAACAGCTCCATGCCCGACTCGCGGTTTCCCGAATACGCGATGTACTTCTCGACCCGCGACATGGCGCGTCTTGGCCTCCTGATGCTCCGCGGCTGTAAGTGGCGCGAGGCGCAGGTGGTGCCGCGCGCGTGGTGTCAGCGCATCACCACGCTGGTGACGCCGCAGCGCGACATTCACCCGACGCAGCTCGGGTCGGGTGCGTTTGCCAACCGCTGGGGCTACGGCCTGCTGTGGTGGGTGTGGGATGCGTCGGAACCGTCGGGTGTCGTGTCGGGCCCGTACTCGGGCGCGTACTCGGCGATGGGCGCCTACGGGCAGTACATCACCGTGCTGCCCACGCTGGACCTGGTCGTGGCGCACAAGGTGGACTTCGACGAGGCCGAAGCGCAGGGCCTGACCGTCCCCAAGGTCCAGGCGCACGAGTACGACGCCATCCTGCAGCTGGTGATCGCCGCGACGACACCGTAGGCACGGCTTGGCGTTGTCGGCCCGGGGCAGGCCGCAACTTTGACCCGCGACCGTTCGTCTAAGGCAGGCATCCAGCCTGTGAAGGAGACTTCGATGACCAATCGCGCCCGTCTGCTCGCCTGTCTCCTGCCGTTGGCCCTTGCCGGAACGGGCTGCGACATCAGCGTCGCCGCCGGAGGAGCCGAGGCCACGTTCGACCGCGAGCTCACGGTGTCGGGACCGGTGGAGCTGGATGTCACCAGCGGTTCCGGCGACATCCGGGTGCGCACCGGCCCGGCCGGCTCGGTGCAGATCCACGGCCGCGCCCGCACGCACGCGGGTCACTGGATCGGCTTCAGCGGCGAAAGCGCCGCCGAGCTCGTCCGCCGCGTCGAACAGAATCCACCTATCGAGCAGTCGGGCAACCGGATCCGCGTCGGGCCGCGTGAGTGGACCGACCGCTGGAACGGCGTCTCGATCAGCTACGTCATCACGGTGCCGGCCGACGCCCGGGTCATGGCGCGCAGCGGATCGGGCGACCTGGAAGTGGGCAACGTGGCGGGTCCGGTGGACGCCTCGACCGGATCGGGCGACATCCGCGTGGGACGCACCACCGCAGACGTCAAGGTCAAGACCGGATCGGGATCGATCGAGGTGGACGGCGGCGCATCCGTCGCTCGCCCGCACGGGCAGCGGCAACGTGCTCGCCTCGTCGGTGAAGGGCGACGTGGAGGCGAGCTCGGGCAGCGGCGACATCACCGTGGCGCAGGTGGCCAAGGGACGCACCGAGCTCTCGACCGGCTCGGGCGACATCAGCGTCACCGGCGCGAACGGACCGATGCACGTGCGGGCGTCGAGCGGCGACGTGACGGTGGAGGGCACGCCCGCGGCGCCGTGGGACGTGAGCGCGTCGTCGGGCGATGTGCGCATGCGCGTGGCCGCCGACGCGGCATTCGATCTCGAAGTGCGGACCGGCTCGGGCGGCATCGAGACGGCGCTTCCGGTCACGATCACCGGCACGCAGTCGCGGCGCGAGCTGAAAGGGCAGGTGCGGGGTGGCGGACCGCGCGTCTCCGTGTCCACCGGATCAGGGCAGCGTCAGCCTGCGCTAGCGCCCGCCCGAATTCCCCTGGGTTCGGCGCGCACCCGCTCGCCACGGTGTGCACGCCGGCGTGATCGCGCATGGCACCACGCTACAATCGCGCTGTGACGACGTCGAGCTACCCGCCGTTGGCCCCCGAGCTGGAGGCGTTCAGAGCGGAGTTCGAAGCGCTCTCGGCCGAGGCGGGTGCCATCGTCGATCCGCTCACCGACGCGCAGTTCACGTGGAGCCCGGCGCCCGACGTGTGGTCGATCGGGCAGTGCATCGAGCATCTCAACGTCACCGCCCGCGCCTACCTGCCGGCGCTCGACGAGGGCATCGCGACCGCCATCCGCAGCGGCGTCTACGGCAGCGGCCCCTTCTCCTACAACGTGCTGGGCCGCATGATGGTGCGCTCGATGGAGCCGCCGCCCTTCTGGCGGTTCAAGGCGCCCGCCGTCTTCAGACCGCCGGCCACGCCGCAGGCGCTGCGGACGCGCAACGAAATCATGGCGGGGTTCCGCGGCTATCAGGTGCAGTACATGGACCGGCTGCGCCAGGCCAACGGCGTCGACCTGGCGAAAGCGAAGGTGGTGTCGCCGGCCAACCGCCTGCTCCACATTTCCCTCGGCTCGGGGTTCGCGCTGCAGATCGCACACGAGCGGCGGCACCTCTGGCAGGCGCGCCAGCTGATGGCGCGGACCGACTTTCCCCGGCGCTGAACCGGTCAGGGCGGCGTGAAGCCCCGCCGCGGCACCAGCACACGGCAGGGCGGTCCCGAACCGCGTCCTGCATCAGCACATAATGGGAGCGTGCTCGCGCTGCGGCTCGTCTATGTGCTCGCGCTGGCCGTATGGCTCGGGGGCATGGCGATCCTCGGGGCCGTGGTCGCGCCGACGATCTTCCAGACACTGCAGACGGCCGACCCCGAAGGGGGCCGCGCCCTGGCCGGTCTCGCCTTCGGCGCCATGCTGGCGCGCTTCCACTACGTCGCATACGGCTGCGGCGCCCTGCTCCTGGTGATGCTGATCATCATGGCGCTCCTCGGCCCGCGGCCCAAGGCGTTCGCGGTGCGATGCGGGCTGGTGGCCGCCATGCTCGCCGTGTCGGCGTATACCGGCGTGGTCGTCCTCGGCGAGATCGATGCGATCCAGCGGGAGGTCGGCGCGCTCCCCTCGCACCTGCCGGCGGGCGATCTCCGCCGCATCCGCTTCGACGAACTGCATCAACTCTCCACGCGGCTGATGATGGTCAACCTGCTCGGTGCGCTGGCGCTCGTCTACTGGGAAGCGGCGGAATAGGCCATGGCGCGGCACGTCATCACGCTCATCGCCGGCGACGGCATCGGCCCGGAGGTCACCGGCGCCGTGGTCACCATCCTCGAAGCCGCCGGGCTGCAGGCCGACTGGGACGCGCATCTGGCCGGCGTGCTCGCGCTCGAGCGCCAGGGCGAGACGCTGCCGCAGGCGCTGCTCGACTCGATTCGCCGCACCAAGGTGGCGCTGAAGGGGCCGGTGACGACGCCCGTCGGCGGCGGATTCACCAGCGTGAACGTCGGGCTGCGCAAGGCGCTCGACCTCTTCGCCAACCTGCGGCCGGTGTGGAACATCCCCGGCGTGCCGTCGCGCTACAGCGGCGTCGACCTGGTGATCGTGCGCGAGAACACCGAAGATCTCTACTCGGGCCTCGAGCACGAAGTCGTGCCCGGCGTGGTGGAGAGCCTGAAGATCATCACCGCCGACGCGTCCACGCGCATCGCCCGCTTCGCCTTCGAGCACGCGCGCCGGCACGGGCGCCGCCGCGTGACCGCGGTGCACAAGGCGAACATCATGAAGCTCGGCGACGGCCTGTTCCTGCGCTCGGTGCGCGGCGTCGCCGAACAGTTTCCCGACATCACGTTCGACGACCGCATCGTGGACGCGGCCTGCATGCAGCTCGTGGTCAACCCGGCGCCAGTTCGACGTCCTGGTGCTGCCGAACCTCTACGGCGACATCGTGTCGGATCTCTGCGCCGGCCTCGTCGGCGGCCTGGGCGTGGTGCCGGGCGCCAACCTCGGCACCGAGATCGGCGTCTTCGAGGCGGTGCACGGCAGCGCGCCCGACATCGCCGGCAAGGGCGTCGCCAATCCGACCGCGCTGCTGCTCTCGGCGCTGCTGATGCTCCGCCATATCGGCGAGGAGGCGATCGCCGATCGCATCGCCGCGCGCCCTCGGCCGCGTGCTCGCCGACGATCAGGTCCGCACGCGCGATCTGGGCGGCACCGCGAGCACGGCGGAATTCACCCATGCCATCTGCCGCCGGCTGGCCGCGTGAGCGGCCCGACCGCCTGTACGGTGTGCAGCCCGGCGGGCGGAAACCGCGGGACCGGATGGTATAGTCAGGGCTGCTGATGCTCGACGAGATCACCCGAGCCGTGCTTTCCCGGGAAGAGGTATCGAGGTACCTGGATGGCACGCGCGGCGAGCGCGGCGACGACGTGCGCGCGCGGATCGAGGCCTACGTCGACGAGCTCAAGACCACGCAGCGCTATTCGATCTACAAGGCGCTGAAGCATCCGCTCTACCCGATCCTCCGCAAGGTCGATCGCATCGGCGAGCACGTCGAGCTGGTGAAGAACGCCGTGCGCGGCGCCCGCGTCGTCTACGCCTCCAACCACCGCAGCCACTGCGACTACCTGGTGGAGCCGCTGGTGCTCGACGACAACGGCGTCCGCCCGCCGATCATCGCCGCCGGCATCAACCTGTTCGGCGGCCCGCTCGGCCTGCTGCACCGCCACGTCACCGGCGCCATTCCCATCCGGCGCAACACCCGCGACCCGGTGTACCTGATCACGCTCAAGGCCTACGTGGCCGAACTGCTGCGCAAGCACGACTTGTTCTTCTATCCGGAGGGCGGCCGCAGCTACAACGGCGCGCTCAAGAGCGCCAAGACCGGACTGATGCAGGCGGCGCTGCAGGCCGAGCACCCGCGCCTGGTGCTGGTGCCGACGGCGGTGTCCTACGACCTCGTGCTCGAGGATCACATCCTGGCGCGGCAGGGCGTGAAGCGCACGCAGCGGCCGTTCAGCCGTGAACTTGCCGAGATGGTGCGCTACGCCGTGGGCTACCGGTCGCGGGCGTATCGTCACCTTCGGCCAGCCGATTCCGCTCGGCGGCGTCGATGCCGAGTCGCGCCGCGCCGTGCTCGACCTGAGCCACACGGTGATGAAGACGATCGGACGGCTCTACAAGGTGCTGCCGCCGTCGCTGATCGCGGCGGCGATGCGGCCCTCGATCACGCGGCACGACCTCGAGGCGCGCGCCGACGCGATTGTCGATACGCTGCGCGCGGCCGGCGCCAACCTCGGCGTGTCGAGCGGCGCCGAAGCCGCCGATCGCGCCATCCCGGCGCTCGAAGCGCGCGGCATCGTCGCGGTGGCGCGAGGCCGGGTCCGCGTCCGCGAGCGGAACGTGCTGCGCTACTACGCACGCGGGCTCGACCACCTGCTGGCGTCTCCGTCGCGCCACACGCATTGACGGCCGTGCGTGGGGCGCGGCCGCCTCGTGCTCCGGGGATGACGTGATAGACGCCGTCCAGAAGGGCCTCTTCAACCTCCTGTCGGAGAGCGCCGTCCTCAAGCGCCTCGGCTCGCGCTACGGCATGGCGTCGGCCCACGAGCTTCGCGCGCCGCTTCATTGCCGGCGAGACCGTGCAGGAGGCGATCGAGGTGGCGCAGGACGCTGCAGTCGAAGGGGTTCGATCTCACGCTCGACTATCTGGGCGAGAGCGTCCGCACGCACCAGGAAGCCGACGCCGCCGCGCGCGAGTACGTGCAGCTCATCGACGTGCTCGTGGCGTCGGGCATCGAGCGCAACATCTCGTTGAAGCTCACCCAGCTCGGGGCCGGCGTCGATCGCGCCACCTGCATCGACAACCTGCGGCGCATCCTCGAAGCGGCCGAGCGCCACGCGTTCTTCGTGCGCATCGACATGGAGAGCTCGGCCTACACCGATCTCACGCTCGATGTGTTCGAAACCCTGTGGACCCGCGGGCACCACAACCTGGGCGTGGCGATCCAGGCGGCGCTGAAGCGCAGCGAGGCCGACGTCGCGCGCGTCAACGCGCTCGGCGGCCGCATCCGCCTGGTGAAAGGCGCCTACAAGGAACCACCCGACATCGCCTACGCGCGCAAGGCCGACGTGGACGCGGCGTTCGTGCGGCTGATGAAGATGCTGCTCGATTCGGGCCAGTATCCCGCCATCGCCACGCACGATCCGGAGATGATCGACGCCACGCTGGCGCACGCCGAGGCGCGCAAGCTGCCGCCCTCACGCTACGAGTTCCAGATGCTCTACGGCGTGCGGCGCGACCTGCCAGCGGGCGCTCGCCGCCGACGGCTACCGGGTGCGCGTCTACGTGCCCTTCGGCCAGGAGTGGTTCCCCTACTTCATGCGGCGCCTCGGCGAGCGGCCGGCGAATGTAGCGTTTGTCATTCGTGCCATGCTGCGCGATCGCGGCAACAGCTGAACGCGCCACGCCTCCGGCTCCAAGCTCATCTTCAGCCAATGGTCGGCCTGGACGGCGACTATTGGTTCGCTTTTCGGCGCCCACTCGTTAACACAAGAATATGCACACGGTCGCACTTGGCGACGCGGCACCGCCTAAAGGATTGGCGCGACACCGGGTTGCGGGATCGGCATCGAAACGATCGCGTCTCTGGTCGTGATGACGGTTTTGAAACGCCTGCGCACGCCCGGCATTAGCGCGAACGTGTGCACGCGAGCTAAGTCGAAGCAGCGCAAGACGCTTGGCGTGTCGGCACCGCGTGCCGTGGCACTCCTCTTGAAATGGAAGACGTTGAATCGGGGCCGCGTGACGGCGCGAGAGGACAGCTCAGCTGACTCGCGCGGACGGCCTCGAAGGAGGACATCAAAGGAACGGAACAATGACTAGCGACGGGCTGCTCTCCCAGATGACGTTGAAACTCCGCCAGGGGCTCTGCGGCCTCCACGGGCACGATGCGCTGCTGCACTTCGAGAAGGGACACATCTCGCTGCTCTGCGCGTCCTGCGGTCATCAGTCGCCCGGTTGGGAATTCGGCGGCGCCGCGGCACGACGCGCCGCGGCTCCTGTCGCCACCGCCACGCCGGCGCGTGCCGGGGTCGTGATGCCGTTCGTCAGCGCCCGGAAGGTCGCCTAACGAGCATCGGCGGCGTGACTGGCGCCAGTCGCGTCACGCGCGGGTGAAGTCCCGCGCGAGCGCGACCAGCGCGTCGCGGCAGCGGCACACGTCGTCCACGATCACGTACTCCTCGGTGCTGTGCAGGCCGGCGCCGCCGGGCCCAAACAGCACCGTGGGGATGCCTGCGCCGCCGAGAATCGCGGCATCGGTCCAGAACGTCATGCCGACGCGGGACGCGGCGACGCCCGCCGAGGCCGCCGCCCGCGTGAGATCGGCGGGAATCGACGCCGCCGGATCCACCTCGTACGCGTCTCGCCCGAAGACGCCCTTGGCGTCCGCGTCGAACTCCGCGTCGCCGGCCCGCAACGTCTCGAGGATGGCCGACGACTTCGGCGTACGCCGCCGTCGCGGGCTCGCCCGGCAGCGTCCGCCGCTCGAACTCCAGCCACGCGCGATCCGGATAGCTGCTCAACTCGCGGCCGCCGTGAATCAGCGACGCGTGCAGCGAGCCGGTGCCGAGGAGCGGATGCGCGGTGGCCGGCCTGCAGCCGGCGGTCGAGCGCCTCGAGACCGGCCAGCACCCGGCCCATGCGAAGAATCGCGTCGCGCCCCTCGCGCGGACGGCTCCCGTGCGCGGCGCGGCCGCGCGTCTCCACCGTGACCCATTGAAAGCCTTTGTGCGCGACCGCGACGTCGAGCCCGGTGGGCTCGGTGACCACGGCCGCGTCGGCACGGTAACGTGGCGACGAGCGCGTCGGCGCCCAGGCTCGAGTGCTCTTCGTCCACGACCGCGGCCACCGTGAGCCGCCCCGCGGCCAGCCCGCCGCTTTCGGCGACCACACGCGCCGCGCCAAGCATCGCCGCCACGCCCCCCTTCATGTCCTGCGCGCCGCGGCCGTACAGGCGTCCGTCGCGAAGCTCGGGGTCGAAGGGCCGCGCCATGCCGGCCACGCCCACGGTATCGGTGTGTCCGCAGAGCATGAGATGGCGACCCGGCGCGCGGCCCTCGAGCGTGCCGACCACGTTGGGCCGGCCGGGCGCGACGTCCGTGATCTCGACCGTGAGACCGATCGCGCGCATCTCCTCGGCGACCCGGCGCGCCACCGCGCCCTCGCCGGCGGCGCCGGGCACGAGCGACGGGTTCACCGAGTCGATCGCGACGAGATCGCCCAGCAGTCGCACGGCGGGATCAGCGTGGAGCGGCACGAGTCATCGCGCTCCTGGGGCGCTGTCAGTACAACACGGACTGCGTGGCAGAAGCGAACGGGAGCACGAGCGAC
Source organism: uncultured Acidobacteriota bacterium (assembly GCA_963731785.1). Taxonomy (GTDB): domain Bacteria; phylum Acidobacteriota; class Vicinamibacteria; order Vicinamibacterales; family UBA2999; genus DASYRM01. Next base: position 51,725 of record CAVSWX010000016.1, on the reverse strand, counting down.
GACAGCGTCCGCGCCGCCGTGCGGCTCGCCGAGGCGGTGCGCGACGCCGGCGGCCGTGCGCTCGTGGTCGGCGGGTGGGTGCGCGATCGGCTGCGCGGCGTCGCCGTCGAAGGATCTCGACGTCGAGGTGTTCGGCGTTCCCGCAGGATCGGCTGGCGCCGCTGCTCGCCACGCTCGGACGCGTCGAAGCCGTGGGCCAGAGCTTCCCCGTCTACAAGCTCGTCGGCTTCGCGGGCGGAGCCATCGACGTGGCGCTGCCGCGCCGGGAATCGAAGCGCGGCCGCGGCCACAAGGGCTTCGACGTGCACGGCGACCCGTTCATGCCGGTGGCCGAGGCCGCCCGGCGCCGCGACTTCACCATCAACGCGATCGGGTGGGATCCGCTGACGGACGCCTACGAGGATCCCTTCGACGGCCGCGGCGATCTGCGGCGCGGGGTCCTGCGCGCCGTCGATCTCGGGATGTTCGGCGACGACAGCCTCCGCGTGCTGCGCGCGGTGCAGTTCGCGGCGCGCTTCGAGCTTCGACCTCGACGAGGCCACCGCGGCCCTGTGCCGCCGCATCCCGCTGGACGATCTGCCGCCCGAGCGCATCTGGGGCGAGATCGAGAAGCTGCTGCTCCAGGCGCCGCGCGCCCGTCGATCGGCCTGGCGCTGGCGCTCGACCTCGGCGTCGTCGCGAGCGTGCTGCCCGAGCTCGTGCCGCTCGTCGGCTGCCCGCAGGAGCCGGAGTGGCACCCGGAAGGCGACGTCTGGGTGCACACGCTGATGGTGGTGGACGAGGCGCGCGCCGCGCAACGGCGATCTCGATCGGCCGCAGCTCGTCACCGTGATGCTCGGCGCGGTGTGCCACGACCTCGGCAAGCCGGCGACGACCGCGGTCATCGACGGCCGCATCCGCTCGCTCGATCACGAGCAGGCCGGCGTGCGAGCCGACCCTGCGGCTGCTCGATCGGCTCAACGTGCACTCCATCGCCGGCTTCGACGTGCGGGCGCAGGTCGTGGGCCTGGTGGCGCATCACCTGAAGCCCGGCATGTTCCACAAGGCCGGCAACGTCGGCGACGGCGCGTTCCGTCGGCTCGCCCAGAAAGTGGATCTCGAGCTGCTGGCGCGGCTCGCGCGCGCCGATTGCCGGGGGCGCACCGGCACGTTCGACTGCAGCGCGATGGACTGGTTCATCGAGCGCGCGCGGCAGCTGGGCGTGCACGACCGCCGGCGCCGCTGCTGCTCGGCCGGCACGTGGTGGCGCTGGGCGTCCCTGCCGGACCGCGCGTCGGCGCGGTGCTGAAGGCCGTCTACGAGCGTCAGCTCGACGGCGACGTGACGACTGTCGACGAGGCGATCGCCGCGGCACGTTCGCTGGTCGGCCGGGTCTGAAGATCCGGCCCCACGTACGTGACACGCGTTCTTCCTGAGCCTTGAGCCCTGAGCGCTAAGCCTTCGTGTATCGCTCGAAATCCTCGGGCTCGACGTTGCCCCCCGAGACGACCGCCACCACGCCGCCGGCCCGCGGCCCGGCCGCCAGCACCGCCGCCGTGGCCGCCGCCCCGCTCGGTTCCACGGTCAAACCGGCCTCGCGGTACAGCCACCGCACCGCGCCGCGAATCTCGTCGTCGCTGACCGTCAGCAGATCGTCCACGAGCGCCTGCGCGTGCGCAAAGGTGAGATCGCCGGGCCGCAGCGTGAGCAGACCGTCGGCGATGCTGGCCGTGGACGCCAGCGTCACGGGCGCGCCGGCGGCGCGCGACGAGCCCATCGACGCGGCGCCGGCCGGCTCCACGCCAACCACCCGCACCGACGGACGCAGCGCCTTCACCGCCGCGGCCACGCCCGACAGCAGCCCGCCGCCCCCCACCGGCACGAACACGGCGCTGAGATCGTCGAGCGCCTCGACGATCTCGAGCCCGACGGTGCCGGCGCCGGCGACGATCTGCCGGTGGTCGAACGGCGGCACCACGGCGTAACCGTGCGCCGCGGCTTCGGCTTCGGCGCGCGCACGCCGGTCGTCGGACGTGCGGCCGGCGAAGATGACCTCGGCGCCGTAGCGGCGGGCGCCGTCCACCTTCACCCGCGGCGCCGTCTCCGGCATCACGACCACGGCGCGCAGGCCGAGCAGCTGCGCGCTGAGCGCGACGGCCTGGCCGTGGTTGCCGGACGAGTAGGTGACGACGCCGCGTGCGCGCGCCTCGGGCGGGAGCTGCGACAGCAGGTTGTAGGCGCCGCGCAGCTTGAACGCGCCCATGGGCTGGAAGTGCTCGCACTTCAGGTGGAACGGGCACGTGCCCTCGCGATCGCCGCCAACGCGCACGATCGGCGTGCGCGCGACGGCCGGCCGGATGCGCTCGGCCGCGGCGCGGATCTCGTCGATCGACACGAGCGGCTCGGTCATCGAGTTCACTGTTGGCTCAGGGCTCAGGGCTCAAGCAAGATCGATCTCGCAGTGTTTTCCGTGAGCCTTGAGCCTTAGCCCTGCAACGGCTCTCTGAACCCAAGTGAGCCGTGGTTCTCGTCCGGTATAGTGAAGTCATGGCTCGTTACACGCTGGTCTACGGTATCCGGCTGGTACCGGAAGGAACGCTCACGCGCGCGGGCGAGGTGACGCTCGAGCTCACCTCCGGCGAAACGGCCGGCCTCACGCTCCACACCATCGACGGCACCATTCCCCAGCTGCGCCGCGCGCTCGACCGCAGTCTCGACGCCTTCTTCGAGTTCCTGCCCGGGGCCACCGACGACGACCGCGAGCTCTACGACGATAACTAGCGAGGCTGCGCCTAGACCCTCCAGGCTCGCCTCTGTAACAGTATCTGCTTGCCCCGCCTTCGGCGGGGCGAGACCTCTCGAGAGGATGCCGAAGAAATCGTGGCGCAGACGTGGAACGCCGCCGACTACGCGGCCAATGCGCGCTTCGTGGCGGATCTGGGCCAGCCCGTGCTCGACCTGCTGGCGCCGCGGCCGGGTGAGCGCATCCTCGACGTCGGCTGCGGCGACGGCGCGCTCACCGAGAAGCTCGTGCAGGCGGGCGCCACCGTGGTCGGCGCCGATCCGGCGCCCGATTTCGTGGCCGCCGCGGTCGCGCGCGGCCTCGACGCGCGGCAGCTCGACGCGCAGGCGCTGCCGTTCGACCGCGAGTTCGACGCGGTCTTCACCAACGCGGCGCTGCACTGGATTCCCGACCTCGACGCCGCGCTGCGCGGCATCCGCCGTGCCCTGCGGCCGGCCGGCCGCTTCGTCGGCGAGTGCGGCGGGCATGGCAACGTCGCCGCCATCTCCACGGCGCTGCGGGCCGTCGGCCGGCGGCACGGCGTGGACGTGCACATGCCGTGGCACTACCCGACCGCCGCCGAGTTCACGCGCCGCCTCGCCGCGGCCGGCTTCACGCCGGCGTCGGTGGAGGTGATTCCGCGGCCGACACCGCTGCCGTCCGGCATGGCGGCCTGGCTGCGCACGTTCGCCGGGCCGATCCTCGAACAGCTGCCGCCGCCCGCGCAGGCGACGGCCGTCGACGAGGTGCTGGATCTGCTGCGCTGGTCGCTCTGCGACGAGCGGGGCCAGTGGACGGCGGACTACGTGCGCCTGCGCTTCGCCGCTCGCGTGGCTTGAGCGGCGAACTGCAACAGATAAGCAGGTGAGTCAGGTGGCTGGGGCAGGTAAGATCTTGTCGCCCTACCGCTTACCTGCTCACCTGCCAACCAGCCACAGCGCGCGAAGCGCGGCAGCTAAGCCGCCGCTTGCGCGCTTCGGAACTCTTCGAACAGGCGGGCGATATTGCCGGTGATCGAATGCAGCGACGGCGACCAGCCGATGGCCCGCGCCCGCGGGCTGCGCACCACCTGGTCGAGACGCCAGCGCATCGGCATACGGCCCCGGCTTCTGCCGCGCCTCCGCGAGCGAGACATGGCGGACGTCGGGCCGCGTCCGCGCGTGGCGGGCAATGGCCTCGACGATGTCGTCCACCCGCTCGTCGGCGTGGTCGGTGGCGTGAAACACTCCTTCCGCGTCGGAGTGCGACGCCAGCCGCACGTAGAGCTCGGCCAGGTCGCGGTCGTAGAATCGACGGCCAGCGGTTGGAGCCGTCCCCGACCACACGAATCAGTCCGTTGGCCGCGGCCTGCAGCAGGTCGCCCACGGCGCCCTGGGCGCCGCCGTAGACGATGCCGGGCCGGACGACCATGGCCCGGGCACCCGATGCGCCGGGCACTCTCGAGCACCGCCGCCTCGTGCGCCGGCCGCCACGAGACGAGCGCCGGCGGGCGGGGCGTGGCGTCCTCGGCCACCGCGGTGTCCACGGTGCCGAGCACGCTCGCCGACGACGTGTAGATGACGGCGACCCGGCGGCCGGCGGCCGTCACCCGCGCGGCGATGTCCATGAGGGCTTCCACCGCGACCCGGTCCACGGACGCGCTGCGCGCCGACGACTCGAACGCCGGTGTGCACGAGCGTGTCGCACAAGGCCGCGGCGGCCACGTACGACGCGGGGTTGGACAGGTCGCCCACCACGGGATCGACGCCAGGCCGTGACGGTGCGTCAGGCGACGTGCCCGAGTGGCGGACGAGCGCTGTCACTTGATGCCCTGCGCGCACGAACGCGTCGAGCACCGCAGAACCGACGTAGCCAGTGGCGCCGGTGAGAAAGACACGCATGGGGGTGAGCGACAGATTGTAGTGGATCGCGGCCGGATCGCGATCGACCGAATCGCCGGGCCGCGCAAAGGCGGCTAAGTGCTGCATCGAAGATAATTTGGCGGTGCGGCGCGACACGCTGATCGACTTCTTTTCCGACATCGTCCGGCTCCGCGGCGAGTTTCTCGTCTTCGACGACGGCTACCGGCACCGCTCGCATACATACGAAGATGTCGGACGCGCGGCGCGCGGGTTCGCGGCGCGGCTCGCGCGGGCGGGTCTGACCAAGACCGACAAAGTGGTGGTGTGGGGCGAGAACCGTCCCGAGTGGGTGGCCTGCTACTGGGGCTGCCTGCTCGCCGGCGTGATCGTCGTGCCGATCGACTACCGCTCGGCGCCCGCGTTCGTCGCCCACGTCCGCGCCATGGTCGAGCGCGCCGATCGTGCTCGTCGGCGACGACGTGCCGGAGCTGCCGGCGGACGTCGATCTCGGCGGCGCGCAGATCTGGAAGCTCGCCGATCTCGACTGGCAGGCCGATGGTCCGATGCCGGATGTCGAGATCACGCGCGACGACGTCATCCAGATCATCTTCACCTCCGGCGCGACCGCAGACCCGAAAGGCGTCGTCATCCGCCACCGCAACGTGCTCGCCAACGTCGTGCCGGTCGAGCGTGAGGTCGCGAAGTACCGGAAGTACGCGTGGCCGTTCCTGCCGCTGCGGTTCGTCAACCTGCTCCCCCTCAGCCACATGTTCGGGCAGTCGATGGCCTCGAACGTGCCGCCGATGGTCAACGGCACCGTCATCTTCACCCGCAGCCTGAATCCGCACGACGTCCTGCGCCTGATCAAAGGGCGCCGGGTGTCGGTGCTGGTCTGCGTGCCCAAGATCCTCGACGTGCTCAGGGAATATGTGGTCCGGCAGTTTCCGGAAGCGGCCGAGGCCCCCCCGCCGGGCACGTCCATTCCCGCCCGGTGGTGGCGCTACCGCCGGGTCCACCGTGTGTTCGGGCTCAAGTTCTGGGCATTCGTGGTGGGGGCGGCCCCCCTGCCCCCCGAGGTCGAGGAGTTCTGGCGGGGCCTGGGGTTCGCCGTCGTCCAGGGCTACGGGCTCACCGAGACGGCGCCCATCGTCACCCTCAACCACCCGTTCAAGACCAGCAAGGGATCGGTCGGCACGCCGATCGCCGGCGTGGACATCCGGATTGCCGAAGACGGCGAGATCCTCGTGCGCGGCGAGAACGTCACCAGCGGGTACTTCGGCGACGCCGGCGAGGCGGTGGCGGCCGACGGCTGGCTGCACACCGGGGACATCGGCGACCGCGACGCGCAGGGCCGCCTCTTCATCAAGGGCCGCAAGAAGGAAATGATCGTCACGCCGGAGGGGCTCAACGTCTTTCCGGAAGACGTGGAGCGCGTCCTCGACGCGCTGCCCGGCGTGCGCGAGTCGGCGGTGGTGGGCGTGACCGAGGGCGCGCAGGAGCGCGTGCACGCGGTGGTGCAGGCTCGACCCCGGCGCCGACCTCGACGCGATCGTCCGCGCGGCCAACGCGACGCTCGACGATCACCAGCGGGTGCGGACCGCGTCGGTCTGGATCGACGGCGACCTCCCGCGCACCGAAGGCACGCGCAAGCTGAAACGCGCCGCCATCGGCGCGTGGGTCCGTTCGGGACAGCGGCCCGTGACGGCCAGCGGCGGCCACACCGTCGAGGCCCTGCTCGAGCGCTTCAGCCGCGGCCGCCAGGTGTCCGACGCGACCACGATCGAAGAGCTCGGCCTGAGCTCGCTCGAACGGGTCGAGCTGATGGTGGCGCTCGAGGATCGCTTTCAGTCGCGCGTCGACGAATCGCGGTTCGCGCAGGCCGCCAGCGTGGCGGATCTGAAGTCGCTGCTCGCCGCCCCGGCCCCCGGCGCCGAGCCGGTGGACGAGCCCGTGGACTTCCCCACCTGGAACCGCACGTGGCCGGTGTGGCTGGTCCGCCGCCTGTCACAGGCCACCTGGATCCTGCCGCTCGCGCGCGTCTTCGCCCACGCCCGCGTCGAGGGGCGCGAGCACCTGCGCGCCATTCGCGGCCCGGTCGTGTTCGCGGCCAATCACCAGAGCCATTTCGACGTGCCGGTGATCCTGTCGGCGCTGCCCGGGCGCCTCCGGGCGCGGGTGACGCCGGCGATGGCCAAGGAATTCTTCAAGGCCCATTTCTTCCCGGCGGGCTTCTCCCGGCGGGAGCGGCTGTCGAACTCGCTCAACTATTACCTGGCGGCGTTCTTCTTCAACGCCTTTCCGCTGCCGCAGCGCGAGGCCGGCGCGCGCCAGACGCTGCAATACATCGGCGAGCTGTCCGGCCGGGGCTGGTCGATCCTGATCTTTCCCGAGGGTTTGCGTTCGCGGTCGGGCGAGATCAAGCCGTTCCGCGGCGGCATCGGCATGATTGGCTCCCGGCTCGACATTCCGGTCGTCCCGGTGCGCCTCGACGGTATCGACCGCATCCTGCCCACGGGCTCCTCGTTTGCGCGGCCGGCCCGGGTGCGCGTGGCGTTCGGCGCGCCGCTGACGCTGCACGGCGACGACTACTCGGCGCTGGCCAAGCAGGTGGAAGACGCGGTCCGGGCCCTGTGAGCGATCACAACCCACAGAAAATGCAAGGTTTGCTCGAAACCTTCCGATGTGGCACACTCATTGCTAAGTTCCGCCAGCCAAATGGGGGCCCGGCCACACGGGCCGCTGGCTCAACCCGCCGCAGCCATGACGCGGCCCTTGAAAGGATTCGCTGATTGAGCAAGGACGATCTGATTGACATGCAGGGAACGGTGGTCGCCGTGCACTCGGGCGGCCTGTATCGCGTGCAGTGCGACGCCGGCCACGAGGTGCTGGCGCAGCTGAGCGGCCGGATGCGGCGCTTTCGAATCAAAGTGGTTCCGGGAGATCGCGTGACCGTCGGCGTATCCCCGTACGACCCCGTTCGCGGCATCATCACGTTCCGCGCTCGTTAGTCCGTTTTGAGCACCCACACGACATCTTCGCCCGACAAACGCCGCCGCCGCGGGCCTGCCCGCCGGGGTGGCGCACGTCCCGCCGCGCGAGCGCCCGAGCCGGCGGTGCTGGCGTATGAGCCATCGGCCTTCGATCCGGCCCCCATTCCCTTCGACGCGCTGTCGCTCGACGTCCGGCTGCTCAGCGGCATCAAGGATCTCGGGTGGTCGGAAACGCGGTCGGTCCAGAGCGGCGTGATTCCGCTGGCCCTCCAGGGCGGCGACGTCATCGCCTGCGCCGAGACCGGCACCGGCAAGACCGCCGCGTTCCTCGTGCCGATCCTCCAGCGCTTTCTCACCGAACCGGCGCCGCAGCCGCCGCGCACCCGGGCGCTCGTCCTCGCGCCCACGCGTGAGCTGGCGGTGCAGATCGAAGACCAGGTGCAGGGCCTCACCTACCACACCACGATCTCGAGCATCGCGGTGTACGGCGGGGTACCGATGGACGCGCAGGAACGCGCGCTCAAGGCCAACGTGGACATCGTGGTGGCCACGCCCGGCCGGCTGATGGATCACATGCGGCACGAGTCACCGAACTTCACCGGGCTCGAGATCCTGGTGCTCGACGAGGCGGACCGGATGCTCGACATGGGCTTCTGGCCCGACGTGCAGCGCATCCTGTCGCAGCTGCCGGCCAAACGTCAGACGCTGCTCTTCTCGGCCACCATGCCGGGCGAGGTGCTGAAGCTGACCCAGGAGTTCCTGCACGACCCGAAATACGTCCAGGTGGGCCGCCGCGGCGGGCCGGCGCAGACGATCACGCACGCCATCCAGGAAGTGGCCGGCGCCGAGAAGACCAAGTGGCTGGCCGACTGGCTGCGCCGTGAGGCCGCCGGACCGGTGCTGGTGTTCTGCCGCACCAAGATTGGCGCCGATCGGCTGGCCACGCGCCTGAGCGGCATGGGCATTCGCGCCGCGGCGCTGCACGCCGATCGCACCCAGCAGCAGCGCATGGCGGCGGTGGAAGGGTTTCGCACCGGCACCTATCCGGTGCTGGTGGCCACCGACGTGGCCGCGCGTGGCCTCGACATCGAAGGCATCGCGCACGTCGTCAACTTCGAGGTGCCGGACACGCCCGAGGCGTACGTGCACCGGGTGGGCCGGACCGGCCGCGCCGAATCAACCGGGAATGCCCTCACGCTGGTGGCGCCCGAGGAAATACGCGCCTTGAAGGCGCTGGAGAAAGCCGTCGGTGTCCGACTTCAATAACGATCCGCAGGGTCCGCCGTCCGGCGGCGGCGAGGCCGCCACCGCGGCCGAGACGCCGGTCGCGGCGCCGGAAACGCCGGCCACGGCGCCGCTCTCGCCGGCGTTCGCCCGCTTCCGTTCGTGCCGCTGGCAACAGCCGGCCGAGAACGGCAGCGCCGAGTTCTGTACCCATCGCGAGGTGAAACCGTACGCGGGCACCACCGGCTTCGACCCCGAAGCCTGGTGCGGCGACTGCCAGCACTACAAGCTGCGCCGCGCGCCGAAGAAGCGCACCCCGGCCACCGACGACTGGGGCTACTGACGTAGGCTTGTCGGCTTCAGCCGGCTTCGGGCTCCTGCAGGCGGCCTCTAGGCGAGCCTTCGGGTTCTTCCGAGAACTCCTTCGCCAGGTGCACCCACTCGCCGGCCGGCGAGAGCTGCTGATAGGCGCGCCAGTGCAGGCGCGCTTCCTGCGACCGGCCGTTCTTCTCGAGCGTCACCGCCAGATAGAAATGGGCTTCGGCATAGGTCGGGTTGAGCCGCAGCGCTTCGCGGTAGCACGCCTGCGCCTCGATGTAGCGCGCCAGGTCGTGAAAGATGTTGCCGAGGTTGAAATGGGCCTCGAAGACATCGGGCTCGAGCGCGATGGCCCGCTCGTAGAGCGCCTGCGCCTCCACCACGTCGTCACGTGAGTAGTGCAGGTTGGCGAGGTTGATCAGCGCCGGCACCAGGTAGGGATCGATCTCGAGCGCGCGCCGATAGCCGCGCAGCGCCGGCTCCACGTTCTGCGGGTCGCCGTCGTCGAGCATCGAGGCTTCCTGGAAGTAGCGCTCGGCCGACGATGGCTCTTCCGGCGCCACCACTTCCATCAGCGCCGCCATCGGCGGCGGCTGCCGGTGCGTGAGCCGCAGCACCTTGGCCACCGGCGCATCGATGCGGAAGTCGAACGCGAGCTGTCCCGCCTTCGCCGCGAGCAGGTTGCGCAGCACGGCGCGGAACGCCACGCCCTCGGCCAGCTCCGCGTCGGCCTGTCGCAGCAGCGCGAGATCCTGAAAGGCGTAATGTGTGTCGCCGCCCGACCGCACGGGGCGGATGAGCCCCCACTTCGCCATGTAGCGAAGGTGATCGTCGCGCAGGAACCGATAGCGCTCGAGGATGTTGCGCTTCGAGACCGCCGAACCGCTCGTCGTCACGCTGGCTTCACTATAATCCAGGCCCAGATGATTCTGGCGGGCGACGTGGGCGGCACCAAGACGCTCCTCGGCGTGTTCGAGCGCGGCGTGCCCCGGCCCACGCAAGTCCACCTCTTCCGGTATTCCACCACCGCGTTCGCGTCGTTCGCCGATCTGCTCGCGGCGTTCGTCCGCGACCTCGGCGCGCCGCCGCGCTTCGGCGCCGTCGCGCTCGGCGTGGCCGGACCGGTGGTCGGCCGCACGGCGCGGCTCACCAATCACACCTGGGCCGTCGACGCCGACGAGATCGCGGCGTGGGCGGGCGCGCCGGCGGCGCTGCTCAACGATCTCGAAGCGATGGCGTACAGCCTCGACGTGCTCGCACCCGAGGAGCAGGTCGTGTTGCAGGAGGGCGTGCCGCAGGCGGATGGGCACGCGGCGCTCGTGGCCGCCGGCACCGGGCTGGGCGAGGCGGCGCTGCATCGGGTGAACGGGCGCCTGGTGCCCGCGCCGTCCGAAGCCGGCCACGCCGATTTCGCCGCCCGGACGGACGAGGAGTGGGCGCTGGCGCGGATGCTGATCGCGCGCTACGGGCGGGCCACCGTCGAGCATGTGCTGAGCGGGCCGGGCCTGGTGAACCTGCACCGCTTCACACACGAGGGCGAGAGTTGCCCCGCCGTGGACGACGTGGACCCCGCACAGCGCCCCGCCGCCGTCACGAACGCCGCGATGGCGGGCCGCTGCGGCCGCTGCGTCGAAGCGCTGCGGCTCTTCGTGTCGATCTATGGCGCCGAAGCCGGCAACCTGGCGTTGCGCACTTTGGCAACGGCCGGCTTGTACGTGGGCGGCGGCATCGTCCGCCACATCCTGCCGGCAATCCAGCGCGACGCCACGTTCATGGACGCGTTCCTGTCCAAGCCGCCGATGGACACGCTGCTGCGGCGCATCCCGGTGCGGCTGATCCTGAACGCAGATACGGGTATTCTTGGCGCCGCCGTCCACGCGCAGAGTCTTATGCGGGGATGACTTATTGGTGCCTCTCGCTGGACTGATGTAGCCCGTATGCTGCGGCTGACCTTCGACGATCCGGTGAATTCAGGCCTGGTTTCGCGCTGGCTTCGCGACACCCCGCGTGGCACTGGATGTGCGCATGGTGGAGCCGTGCGGAACGCCAACCAGGCCCCCTTCATCCTCGGCGTCTTCATCCTCACGCAGGTGCTGGATGGGGTGCTCACCTACTGGGGTGTGAACAAGTTCGGAATTGCCGTCGAGTCGAATACCTGGCTCGCGTCGCTGATGGAAGCCATGGGGCCGGGGCCGGCGCTGCTGACCGCCAAGGCGCTCGCGGTGGGCTGCGGCGTCATCCTGTTCTCCACCACGTCCTTCCGGGTGCTCACCGTCGCCACCGGGTGGTGCCTGGGTTTCGCCGTCGTGCCCTGGCTGGCCCTGGTCGCCGCATTCGGCCACGTCTAGCAGAATCTGGACGGCTCAAGGCTCAGGGCTCACGGCTCGAGGAAGAACACTCCCTCTACGGCTTCACCGCCGCCAGCCGCACACCCGCGTATCGAACTGCCCGAAATCGCCCTTGGCATCCGTGTCCTCGTAACGCACCACTCTCAGCGTCGCGAACAGCCGCAGCAGTTCGTTGGTGTCGAACACGACGCCGCCGCCGATGGACCGCGTCTTCGTCGCGTCGCGGTGGAACCCTTCCACGACCACCATGCCACCGGGACGCAGCGCACGCTCGACCTGGGCGGCGTACTCGCGCGCGCCGACATAGCTCAGCACGATGAGGTCCCAGCTGGCGGCGCCCCAGTCGAACTCCTCGGCGCGCGCCACCGACGTGGTGATCTTCACGCCCAGCTGCGCGGCCTGCTCGCGTGCAGCCGCGACGGCGCGGTCCGCGGGATCGAAGCCCACCGAATCCCACCCCTGCTGCGCCAGGTAGATCGTGTTGCGCCCCTGGCCCATGCCGACGTCGAGCGCACGGCCGGGTTTGAGGCCTTTGGTGACCGCCACGAGGAAGTCGTTCGGCGCGGTATTGAATGCCGGCGTGGTCGCGGTGAGGATGCGGTTCCAGCGCTCGATCTCGGCGCGGTCGCCGATGGACTTCAACGAGGCAATCGTCGCCGTGATGTCGCCCTCGCTCTTGCCTTGCGTGCGCAGCTCGGCCGAGTAGCGCTGATACACCACGCCGTCGTCGGCATTCTGGATGGCGACAGGCTGTTGCGTGATCCACGCACGGAAGGCCTCGTACGTGGCCACTTCCGCGGCGGTGGCCGTCGGCGGCAGCGGAGACTGGGGTGCGGCAGCCGATGCTGTCAACAGCGTCGCGCAGAGCACCGAGACAAGACTGGCGCATGCGCTCCCCCTTGCGAACGGAGGTCAGTTCTCCGTCGGGCGCTCGAGGCGGTCGATCACCAGCACGTCCCGCTCCGTACGAGAGGGCTCGAGCCGCAACCCGAGCTGCTCGCGCACGGCCGTGAACACCGACGGTGCGTCGTCGGACGGCGCAACGCCGCGCCGTTCGGGCTAGTGCGGCGAAATCGAACGTCAGCGTTCACGCGATAGCCGCCGCGCAGCCCGGTCTTGTCCACCACGAGCCGGCCGGCGGGACCGCGCAGCATCGACGCCAGGCTGCTCAATCGTCATCTCGCCGCGGACGCCGTTCGGCATCGCCGCGAATCAGGCACGGCGGAGGAGCGTCGGGATCGAAGCGCGGTGGCGGCGGTGGCGGAGCACCGTTCTGCGCGCCGCCTCGGCCGCCGCGCGGCGCGCGCGGCCAGCGCCGTCGCAGTCGTCGCTCGAGGCGACGAGCCCGGGCCCGAGCTTTCCGTCGCTCCGCGCCGCGACGAGATCGAAGGACGGCATCTCCCGGCGCTCGCGGTGCGCAAGCAGACGGAACCGCTCCGCGAGCATGGCCCGCAGCATCGCCGCGCGGTCCTCGATGTGGGGTTCGACAGCGATGCCGTGGCCGTGATGTCGTAGAACTCGCTCGTCGCCCAGTCCGGCAATCCGACCATGTCCGCCGTGGAAATCGGCTGGATAGGCAAAGGCGAGGATCAGGCCACGGGCACGCGCTCATCGTGACACCGCCGTCTGGCCGCTGGTTCATCATCGCCCCGACGGATCCCGGTCCGCGACCCGCCATGTGCGGCTTGATGGACACGACGTCGAACGTCGGCCCGGCGGCAGGCGCCTGCGCGTGCCGGAGGCGACATGTAAGCGCCGAGGCGGCGACGAAGCAGTCCCAAACGCGACGCGCGGCTTGCGCATGATTACCTCGGCGGATCTTACGCCCGCGTGCGAGACACGATCCCGACGCCTCCGCGTCAACCTTGCGACGGCGTAGCGCTCGCGGGCGCGCTCCCTCGCCTTGCGGGCTTCCTCCTCGCGGTCGCGCGGCGGCGCGCTGGTCGTCAGCGACCGAACCAGGCGCTCCGCAGCAGCAGTCACGTCGTCCACCGCCTGATTGAACGCCGCCTCGTTGGCACGTGACGGCCTCGTGGATCCGCTCAGCTTGCGGACGAACTGGAGCGCCGAGGCGCGGATCTCGTCGTCGGTGGCCGGCGGCTCGAAATTCGCGAGGGTGCGGATGTTGCGACACATGACGAATCCTCCGGCAGGTAAGCAGGTGGGCAGGTAAGCAGGTAAGAGCTTTTCGCCTGCGCTCGACCTACCCGCCCCAGCCTACCAGCCCACCTGCCTACCTGACCTCCAGCGTCACGACATGGGGCAGCTCCACCGTCTGGAGCAGATGATCGAGCCAGAGGTTCGACAGCTTCTCCTGCACGGTGTTCTGCCGCAGCCGCGCGTTGAGGTTCGGGAAGTCCACCCGATCCATCTCCTGGTCCTGGTTGAAGCACGAGAAGACGAACTCCTCGCGCCCCGTCACCGGGTCCACGTGCTTCTGCAGGCACTGGGCGCAGACCTCTTTCATCATGCACTGCATCGGCGAGTTGATGCTGGCGATGCCGATGTGGTCGGGCCGCAGGTGCGGCGCCAGCACGCCGTGACGCGCGGCCTTCACGGCCGCCATCATGCGATCGGAGCCGATGGCGATGATGCGCGACACGGTCTTGATCGGCACGAGCGGCGTGCCGAGCTCGCCGTTGGCGTAGGCCACCATCGCCTGCACGATGTTGCCGCGGAAATGCGTGTCCTGCGGGCGGCCCGGGGTGATCGTCGGCGCCCATGTCGGTGCTCCAGATCACCTGGTCGGTGGACGCCTCGATCTCCTCGCGCTTGTAGAGGTCCTCGCCCTTCTTGTAGCCGGCGAAATAGATCACCTGGTTGCCCTGATCCTTCAGCGCCTTGGCGATCGAGAAGAGCACGGCGTTGCCCAGGCCGCCGCCGGCGAGCAGCACCGCCTCGCCGTGCGGGATCTCGGTGGGCGTGCCCGTCGGCCCCATCACGACCACCGGCTCCCCCGGCTTGAGATACGCGATGAGCCGGCTCGACACGCCCATCTCGAGCGCGATCATCGAGAGCAGCCCCTGCTCCTTGTCGACCCACGCGCCGGTGAGCGCGATGCCCTTCCATGAGGAGCGGCGGCTCGCCGGGCGCCTTCGCGCGCGACGGCCAGCGCCTCGAAGTTCTGCAGGCGGTAGAACTGCCCGGGGTGGAAGTGGCGCGCCGCGGCCGGCGCCTTCACCACCACCTCGACGATCGTCGGCGTCAGGCGCTCGACGCGCACGACCGTCGGCCAGGAGCTCGCGCGTCGAGCGTGCGCGACCAGCCGACGCCCAGGCGGCGTCGCGCGACGCCTGCGCCGCCGGATCGAGCGACGCCAGCGCCTCGTCGAAGAGCGCCGTCACGTAGCGGTAGCCGTGCTTGGCCGACGCCATCGCCTTGACGACGTTGCCGGCATAGCGCGGGTGGTTGTCGCCGTAGTACGAGATCAGCCGCCCGCCGTCGTTGTACGACGTGAAGAACCCGCCCGGGTCCGGCGTCGAGGGTGACGGCGCCGTTCACGCGCTCGGCGCGGAAGCCCTGGAAGAAGCGCTGCTTCGAATCCATCTGGAAGGTGTTCGGCTTCTCCTTCTCGTAGGTGATGTTGGGCGACGTGCCGGCCGCGACGAGCACCGTCCGCGCCGGCAGCTCGACGCTGCCGTTGGGGCCCACGAGCCGCATCGCCACGGCGTGGTCGCGCTCGTCGGCCACGATCTCCTTCGGGTCGAGACCCTCGGCGAAGTGGATGCCCTTCTTCGAGCGCCTTGATCACCTCTTCGTGGTTCAAGCGGTAGGCCGGCGAGTCGGTCATCTTCTTGCGGTAGGCCAGCGTGACGCCGCCCCACCCGCGCACGAGCGGCACGAAGTTCGGCGCCTCGCCCGCCGCGGCCGCCCTCGCCCGCTCGGCCCGCACCGCGCGTCCGTGCACCAGGAACTCGTCGAGAATCTCCTGCTCCTCCGCGTCGCAGCCGGCACGCACCTCGGCCTCGCCGATCTCGGCGCTCAGCGCCTCGTAGCGCTCGAGCGTCTTCTCCACCTGGATCGGGTAATACGCGAAGAGCTCGGTCGCGGTGTCGATCCCCGTGAGGCCGCCGCCGATGACGATCGCGGGCAGCCGCGCCTGCAGGTTGGGCAGCGCGTGGCGCTTGAAGGCGCCGGTGAGCTGCAGCGCCATCAGGAAGTCGCTGGCCTTGCGCACGCCGCGCACCAGGTTGTGCTTCATGTCGATCACGGTCGGCTTGCCGGCCCCGGCGGCAATCGCGATGTGATCGAACCCGTGCGCCCACGCGTCCTCGATCGGCAGCGTGCCGCCGAAGCGGATGCCGCCGTAGATGCGCAGCTTGTCGCGGCGCGCCAGCATGAGGTGCAGCAGCGTGAGGAAGTTCTTGTCCCAGCGCACGGTGATGCCGTACTCGGAGACGCCGCCGAACCCTTCGAGCACGCGCTCGTCGAGCCGGTTGTAGATCTCGTCCCACTGCGCGATCGGCTGCGGCACCGCTCGCCGTGCCTCACCCGTCAGCGCCGGCGGCAGCGGCTCGATCTTCAGGCCGTCGATGGCCACGACGCCGAACCCTTCGTTGAGCAGGTAATGCGCCAGCGTGTACCCGGCCGGGCCCAGGCCGACCACCAGGATGTTGCGGCCGTTGTAGGGCAGCGCGTACGGACGGCGGACGTTGAGCGGATTCCACCGCGTGAGCAGGCCGTAGATTTCCACCCCGTACGGCATCTGCAGCACGTCGGTGAGCACGCCGGTCTCGATCTGCGGGATGTTGACCGGCTCCTGCTTCTGGTAGATGCAGGCCTTCATGCAGTCGTTGCAGATGCGGTGACCGGTGCCCGCGACCATCGGGTTGTCGATGACGATGATGGCCAGCGCTCCGATGGCGTCGCCGCCCTTCCGCAGCAGGTGCATCTCGGAGATCTTCTCGTCGAGCGGGCAGCCGGCGAGCGGGATGCCGAGCGGGTTGTTCGTGATCGCGCCCGCCTTGTCCTTGATGCCCTTCGAGCACGAGTCCTTGTCGCGCTCGTGGCACAGCACGCAGTAGTGGATCTCGCTCAGGTTCTCGCGCGGCGTGTAGCGCGGGTCGGTGAGCGCGAACCCGTCGCGGCGGCGCAGGCGGGCGTCGGGGCCGATCATCGACTCCGGGAGCTCGGCGCGCGGGCGCTGCACCTGCACCAGGTGCTGGTAGTCGAGCGTCTCGGGGAAGCGGAAGATCACCCACTCCTTGTAGGCCGGGTCGTGCAGGCACGAGGCGCACCAGCGCTTCAGCGCGTCGATCTGCTGCGTGAGCGCCGCCTTGTCGGCGTCGGCGCCCTCGGCGCGGAGCGCCACCTCGCGATCGAGGAGACGGCAGCCGGCCGCGGCAATCGCGCGCTCGGGGTCGAGATCCGCGAACGGCTCGATCAAGCGCCTCGACCATGGCGGCGTCGCCCGCCTCGCGGTGCACGTGTGCGCCGCCCTTCACCAGCGGCAGCGACCGCTTGCGGACGAAGTCCACCTTGAACCGGAACAGCTCGTCGAGGTCGTGGGTGCGCGTCGCGCAGCTCCCCGGCGGCGCCGTCCACCCGGAACAGCGCCTCGACGAACCGGCTCACGTGCGGCGCCATCCGGACGATCAGGTCCGACACCTCCACCGGCGACCGCGGCGCGTCGGGCGCCGTGCGGTAGGCGTCCCATTCCGCCCAGAACGCCGGATCGGCCGCGGCCACGTCCCGACAGAACCGGTCGTAGAGCTCCTTCAGGCGGGCGGGGGCGTACAGGTCGGCGTAGGTGAACCCCTCAATGCCGAGGGGCATCGTCTGTGCGGTCGGACTCATGGATGACGTCGGTGCAAGCTCGCTGAAATCGGACAGGCCCGGCTCGCGCAGCGGGCCCTCTGTGGGCCCGGTCCTCCCGAGCCCATCATTGAAACGTACGTGATGGCGCCGAGCGAGTCAAACGCAGCGCCGCAGTTGACCGCCGTCCGGCTGGTTGCGAATCGGGGCTTGTTGTGATTCGGATGGCGGTCCGACGCGCGTCGCGCGTCCAAGAACAGAGAGTCAAACGGCCGTAGGCCGTTTGACTTGTCCGGAATCCGGCGCGGTACGCTGGTCTGGTCGGGACCTTGCAGTGACGATCACCCTGAACGGCGAACCCTTCGAGCTGGACCAGCCCCTGTCGGTCACCGACCTGCTGGCGAAACTGGAGATCGACCCGCGCCGCGTGGCGATCGAGCACAACCTGACGATCCTCAAGCGCCACACCTTCACGACCGTCGTGATCGGCGAGGGCGACCGGCTCGAGATCGTCAACGCGGTCGGCGGCGGCTAGCCGCTCCGGGCCGGGAGCATCGTGACAGACACCCCCTTCGTCATCGCCGGCCGCACCTTCCGGTCGCGGCTCATCGTCGGCACCGGCAAATACCCGTCGCACCAGGTGATGCGCGACTGCCACACGGCGTCGGGCGCCGACATGGTCACCGTGGCCGTGCGCCGCGTGAACATCTCGGACCGGTCGCGCGAGTCGCTGCTCGACTACGTCGACACCGACCGCATCTTCATCCTGCCCAACACGGCCGGCTGCTACACCGCGGAGGAAGCCATCCGCACGGCGCGGCTCGGGCGCGAGGCGGGCCTGTCGAACTGGGTGAAGCTCGAGGTGATCGGCGACGAGCGCACGCTCTTCCCCGACAACGAGGCGCTCATCGAGGCGACGCGCATCCTCGTGTCCGAGGGCTTCGTGGTGCTGCCCTACACCAACGACGATCCCGTCGCGTGCCGCAAGCTCGAAGAGGCCGGCGCCGCGGCGGTGATGCCGCTCGGCGCGCCGATCGGCTCGGGCCTCGGGCATCCAGAACGCCAACAACCTGCGCATCATCCGCGAGTTCGCCAAGGTGCCGGTGATCGTCGACGCCGGCGTCGGCACGGCCTCCGACGCGGCGCTGGCCATGGAGCTCGGCGCCGACGGCGTGCTGATGAACACCGCCATCGCCGGCGCGCAGTACCCGGTGCAGATGGCCGAGGCGATGCGCCACGCGGTCGTGGCCGGCCGCCAGGCGTTCCTGGCCGGCCGCATCCCGAAGAAGATGTACGCCACGGCCAGCAGCCCGGTCGAAGGCATGGTCGGCCGCTGAGATCGCCAGCGCGCGTACACTGACCGCGCGCATGACCGACGCCGCCCGCCCGACCGAACCCATCGCCTCGATCGAGCACTACCGCGATCTGCTCGAGCGCCTGAACCGCGACTGGCGCATCGAGGGCTACGTGGCCGCCGACGGGTCGCTGGCGCGCCGCGCGCTGTATCAGGTGCGCCGCGTGCTGGCCCGGCTCCTCGGCCCCCAGGAAACCTTCAACTCCGAGCTGGTGCAGCTCGTGAACACGCTGGCGCCCATCCTGTCGTCGCTCGAACAGGTGGAACGCTACCGCGAGGCGCTGGCCGCGCGCGAGCGGCGGATGGAGGCGGCGTTCGACCAGCTGCGCGCCGAGCAGCAGGAGCTGCGGACCGTCGTGGCGGTGCTCCGGCAGTCGAATCACGACCTGACCGGGAAATGTCGCGAACAGCCCGGCCGGAGTGCGCCGCGGCGGGCCGCGGCCGCCTCAACGGCACCGACGGGCGCAGACGTCGTCCGAAGCGCTCAGCGCACAAGTACGTCGGCTTCGAGGATCAGTTCCGAGGCGCCCCCGAGGAGATCGCGCGCGCGGCTGGCGGGATATGTCGAGATCTTCGCCGGTGCCTCGGACGTGCTCGACATCGGCTGCGGGCGGGGCGAGTTCCTGGCGCTGCTGAAGGCACGCGGCGTGCGCGGCGCGCGGCATCGACGTCAACGACTCGATGGTCGAGGTGTGCGTGCAGAAGGGCCTGGAGGCGTCGAAGGCCGACGCGCTCGAGTACCTGCGGGCGCAGCCGCCAGGGTCGCTGGGCGGCCTGCTCGCCGCGCAGGTCGTCGAGCATCTCGACCCGTCGTACCTGACCAGCCTGCTCGACGCGGCGTACGCCGCGTTGCGGCCCGGCGCGCCGATCGTGCTCGAGACCATCAATCCGGCCTGCTGGTTCGCGTTCTTCGAGAGCTACGTCCGCGACATCACGCACGTGCGGCCGCTGCACCCCGACACGCTGAAGTTCCTGCTGCAGGCGAGCGGCTTCTCGCGGCGTCGAGATCCGCTATCAGGCGCCGTACCCGGAGCACGACAAGCTGCAGCGGGTGGCGCCGGCGGCGCTCGGCGACGCCGGCGAGACGCTCAACGCCAACGTCGACAAGCTGAACTCGCTGCTGTTCACCTATCTGGATTACGCGGCGATCGCGAAGCGGGGCGTAGCGGGCAGAGTGCTGAAGACCCGCGCCCCACGCTCAGCCGCTGTGCTCTCGGCCCGTGGAGGCGGCGACCGCGCCGCCGGGGATCGCGTGGCGCTCGAGGTCGGCGTCCACCATCATCGTCACGAGCTGCTCGAAGCTGACCTCCGGCGACCATCCCAGCTTGCGCCTTGGCCTTCGAGGCGTCGCCAATCAGGAGATCGACTTCGGCCGGGCGCAGGAAGCGCGGATCGGTGCGCACGTACTTCTGCCAGTCGAGCCCGGCGTGGTTGAACGCGGTCTCGACCAGATGCTTCACCGAGTGGGTGACGCCGGTGGCGATCACGTAGTCGTCGGCCGCGTCCTGCTGCAGCATCAGCCACATCGCGCGGACGTAGTCGCCGGCAAAGCCCCAGTCGCGCTGCGCGTCGAGGTTGCCGAGCGCGAGGTGGTCGGCCTTCCCGAGCTTGATCCTCGCCACGCCGTCGGTGACCTTGCGGGTCACGAACTCGAGCCCGCGCCGCGGCGACTCGTGGTTGAAGAGGATGCCCGACACCGCGAACATGTCGTAGCTCTCGCGGTAGTTCACCGTGATGTAGTGGCCGAACACCTTCGACACGCCGTAGGGGCTGCGCGGGTAGAACGGCGTGAGCTCGGTCTGCGGCACCTCGCGCACGCGGCCGTACATCTCGCTCGACGAGGCCTGATACAGCCGGATCTTCGGGTTGACCTGCCGCACGGCCTCGAGCAGCCGCGTCACGCCCATCGAGTTGAAGTCGCCGGTGAGCAGCGGCTGATCCCACGAGGCCGGCACGAACGACATCGCCGCCAGGTTGTAGAACTCGTCGGGCTGCACGTCCTGGATGACGCGGACGAGCGACAGCTGGTCGAGCAGGTCGGCCGGACGGAGCGTGATGCGATCGAGCAGATGCTCGATGCGCCACAGGTTCGGCGAGCTCGAACGCCGGATCGATGCCGGTCACCTCGTAGCCCTTGTCGAGCAGCAGCTCGGCGAGGTACGACCCGTCCTGTCCGGTGATGCCCGAGATGATCGCGCGCTTAGCCATGAGGGCCCTCATTCTAGTCCGCCGTCTGCGGGCCGCCGGGCCGCAGCCAGCGGCCCAGCGCGTCCTGCCACGCCGGCATCGTGAAGCCCGCCGCCGCGAGCTTGCGCGGCGAGAGGGCACAGTAAGTGGGACGGGCGGCCTTCAAGACCACCTGGTCCGACGTCGTCAGCCGCAGCAGGGGCTCCACGCCGAGCACGCGGGCGGCTTCGCGCGCCACCTGCTCCCAGGTCGCCTGGCCGCTGTTGACGCAGTGATAGAGGCCCGGCGCGGCGGCGCTGGCGATCAGATGCCGCGTGGCCGCCGCAATGTCGGGCGTGTAGCTGGGCGACACGACGCGATCGGTGAAGACCCGCACCTCGCGCCCGGCTCGCAAGCCGGCGACGATGCCGTCGAGCGTGCCGCGCCGGCCGGTCCACTCGGCCGGCGAGCCGAACAGGCTCTCGACGCGCAGCACGAAGGCGCGCGGCGCATCGAGGGCAAACCATTCGCCCATCAGCTTCGAGGACGCATAGGTGCTGCGCGGCGACGGCGCATCCGATTCCGTGTACGGCTCGCTCGAGCGCCGGCCGTCGAAGACGAAGTCGGTGCTGTAGTGCACGAGCACGGCGCCGGCCCGCTCGGCGGCGAGCGCCAGGCTGCGCACCGCGAAGGCGTTCACCGCCAGCGCCTGTTCGGGCCGGTCTTCCGCGCCGTCCACGTCGTTGAAGGCGGCGCAGTTGACGATGACGTCCGGCGCCGCACCGGCCACGGCGCCGGCCACGGCGGCGGCATCCGTGATGTCGAGCGCGCGCCGGTCGAGCGCCACGACCTCGGACCCGGCAAAGGCGCGCACGACGAAGGAGGCCAGCTGCCCGTCGGCGCCGGTCACGAGCACGCGGCCGGGATTCATTCGATAATGAGGCGTCGCTGCGGCATCAAGGCTTCCGATCGTACCGCAGCGGCCTCGACTCCACCAACCATGGAAACCATCGACACCGCGGTGGTCGGCGCCGGCGTGGTCGGCCTGGCCGCCGCACTCGCCGTCGCCCGCCGCGGCCGCAGCGTCTGCGTGCTCGAACGCGAGCCGCGCCCGGGCATGGGCACGAGCACCCACAACAGCCAGGTGATTCACGCCGGGATGTACTACCCCGCCGGCTCGCTCAAGGCGCGCCACTGCGTCGAAGGCGCGCGGCGGCTCTATGAGTTCTGCGCCGCCTTCGGCGTCCCGCACGCGCGCTGCGGCAAGATCATCGTGGCCCACGACGAGGCCGGGATCGCCACGCTCGAAGCCATCAAAGCCAAGGGCGAGGCCAACGGCGTGGAGGGGCTGCGTCTGGTGGATCGCGCGTTCGTGCACGCGCGCGAACCCCACGTGCACGCGCTGGCGGCGCTCTACTCGCCCAACACCGGCATCCTCAGCGCCGAGGGGCTGGTGCAGGCGCTGGCGCGCCAGGCCGCGGCGCAGGACGCCGTGCTGCTGCCTGGTTCGCCGGTGGTCGGCGCCGACGTCACGCCGGCGGCGATCCGCCTGCGCACGCCGGCCGAGACGATTGAAGCCCGGTGTGTCGTCAACGCCGCTGGCCTCTACGCCGACGAGGTGTCGGCGGCGCTCGGCGGCGAGGTGTTCACCATCTACCCATGCCGCGGCGAGTACGTGGAGCTCGTGCCCGCGAAGCGGCGGCTCGTGAACGGCCTCGTCTATCCCCTGCCGCACGCCAAGGGGCACAGCCTCGGCGTCCATCTCACCAAGACGATCTTCGGCAACGTGACCCTTGGCCCCACGGTTCGGTTCCAGGACCGGAAGGACGACTACGAGGCCGACCGCATCCCGGTCGAACGCTACCTCGAGCCCGCGCGCGAGCTGCTGCCCGAACTGACGCTCGAGGATCTGCGCCTCGGCGGCAGCGGCATCCGGCCGAAGCTGCATCCGCCGCGAGGAATCGTTCGCCGACTTCCGCATCGGCCGCGACGCGCACGAACGCGCGGCTGGTGCAGGCGGCCGGCATCGAATCGCCGGGGCTCACCTCCTGTCTGTCGATCGGCGAGCACGTGGCCGGGCTCGTCGAAGAAGTCCTCGCGTCGTAGCACTGGAGACGCCAATGCCGATTCTGAAATGCCCCGAGTGCGGGGGGCAGATGGAGGAAGGCGTTCCTGCTCGACCGCGGGCACGGCAATGTCCGCCAACGTCGAGTCTTGGATCGAGGGCGAGCCGGCAGCGAGCATGGTACGGCCTGAAGACGCGGGGCAAGACGCGGTTCGCGGTCGAAACCTATCGCTGCGCGCGGTGCGGCCTGCTGAAGTCCTACGCGCCCGAAGCGAACGCCTGATCGAAAGAGGCGGCGTCAGGCGACCGGGCGCGCCTCGATCCCGGACAGCCGAAGTGCCCGGACTGGAGCCGCCGCGCGTCCAGCCGGCCACGGCGGCGGCGTGCCCGGCTTGTAGAAGGTGCCGACCAGGCCGTCCTCGCGGACCTGGATCGTCTGGATGGTGGGATCGAGCGAGGGATGCATAGTCTCAGGCGGCGCGTGCCGCGCGCGCTGCACCCAATGCCAGACCACGGCGTACACCGTGAGGGCCACGACGAGCGACGACAGCGCGGCCACGATGAGACGCCGGGCGAACGGCTGCAGCGCCCGCAGCGTCGGCTTATCGGGAAACCGGCTGGCGACGACGGCGACGACGGCCGCGCAGCACGACGATCGCCGATGGCGGCGAGCAGCCAGCGCCGCGACGCGGGGCGAGAGATCTGCCGCGACCGGCGCGGCGGCTGCGGGGCGCGGCGCGATACCAGCGCGCGATCCACGCGGCCATCAGCATCGTGCCGATGAGCGAGCTCGCGTGCTGCAGCACGCTGAACACGTAGACGCGTATACCCGGACACGGTGAAGAGGCGCGCCTCGAGGACGGGGAAGACGACGCCGGCCGCACCGCCATGCGTGAACGAGTCCCACACGACGTGTGTGGCGGCCCCAGCCAGCAGCGAGACGCAGCACCGCCGGCGACCACGCCGGCGGCCGCGCGACGGCCCCGGCCGGTGGCAGCCGCCGCTGCACCGCCTCGGGCATCAGCGCCCGGAGCGGCCGTTCGAGCACCCGGTCGAAGAGCAGATACGCGACGACGCCGACCGGCAGGCAGAACCAGAACAGCGCGATCGAACGTTGTGGGTCACGCGTGCGGCTGAGCGACAGCGGCAGGAACAACGGCAGGTCGGGCGTGATGCTGCCGATCGACGAGCGCCGACAGCACGCCCAGGCGCCCGAGCGGACGACGCAGCGGGATGGCGGCAATCGGGTGGGCGATGGTGACCGGCACGTCAAGCGCCCTCCTGCGGAGGCTGATCCGCGGCCGGCCCGGCATCGGCGCCCGCCCGCAGCAGCCACCAGCATCGCACCGCGAGCAGCACGCGCGCGAGTGGCCGCTTGGGGTTGAGGGCACCGGGTGCGACGTGAGTCGCGTAGTACACGTAGGCGCTCGTCGTGGAACGCGCGCAGCGACGACGCCCGGGCGGTGCGGCTCGAGTGACCGACGCGGTGCACCGCCACCGCCGACGGCACGTAGCGGACGTGGGCGCCGCGCGCCCGCAGCCGGCGGCAGAGGTCGGCGTCCTCCCAGTACAGGAAATAGCGTTCGTCGAACCCGCCGATCGCGGCGAGCGCTTCTCGACGCGCCAGGACGCACGCCCCCGACAGCCAGTCGACGACGACGGACGGCGAACCCGCGCGGGTGGTCTCGTCCACGACGTTGCGCTTCGACACCGGCAGCCCGGGCAGCAGCCGGCGGAGCGCGGCGCTGCGTCCGAAGAGCCCGGTCAGCATGTCGGGATCGCCACGGGCGCTGCCCTGCACCGAACCGTCAGGGTTGAGGATGCGCGGACCGGCGAGCGCGCACCGCGGGTGCTGCCGCAGTTCGGCCTCGAGCGCGGCCACGGCGCCAGGCCGCAACCGGCAGTCCGGGTTCATGACGAGCACGAACGGCGCGCGGGCGCGCGCCAGCGCCTGGTTCACCGCCCGCCCGAACCCGACGTTGTCGCGGTTGGCGATGAGCGTCACCGCGGGGAACTCGCCGGCAATCGCGCCGCTGCCGTCCACCGAGGCATTGTCCACGACGAAGCCGTCCCACGCCCGCCCCGTCATCTCGGCCGCAATCGACGCCAGCGCGGTTCGCAGCTCATCCCCCGCGTTGTAGTTCACGAGGATCGCCGTCAGTTCGGGCCCTGACGAGCTCACCGGCGGTCTCCGGCCAGCCCGACGTCGAATCGCTTCTCGCTGAGCTTCGTCGCCAGCCACCGTCGCTCGAGCAGCGGCCAGATGGCGCCGGCGCCGACTCGCCGCGTCCGCTGCACCACCGCGCGCTGTCTCCGCACCCGCGGCAGGCCCGCGACGGCGGCGAGCTTGGCGCGGAGAAACGTGCCGAGCAGGCCCAGGCGGGCGAAGTAGCCGGCGGCGGCAGCCGTGTAGAGCAGATGGCCCGGCATGGATCGCAGCAGGATACTGAGCGGCGAGTTCTTGAAGTACATCCACTCGAGGTTGCGCTGGCCGTGGAACACGGCGAAGGCGCGTCGTCCGCCCGAGCGTCGCGCTGCCATGGTGACGGACGATGGCGTCGGCCGCATAGCGGCAGCGGTAGCCGAGCAGGCGCGCGCGGTAGGACAGGTCCACGTCCTCGTGCGACACGAAGAACGCCTCGTCGAAGCCACCGAGCTCGTCGAAGACGGCCTTCGTCACCAGGCACGCCGCCCCGCACACGCCGAACACCTCGCCCGATTGCGCCGCCTCGGGCGCGCGCGTGCCGTGAAAGCGCTTGAACGCCGCGCCCCAGCGGAGCACCCCGTCGCCGGCGCTGTCGATCACCGCCGGATCGTGCATGTAGACGACGCGCGACGTCGCCAGGGCGAACGCGGGACGGATCGTCCACGGCGGCGCGCAAGCGCGCGCGAGCCAGCCCGGCTCGACGACGGTGTCGTTGTTGAGGAAGACGAGATGGCGCCCGCGCGCCTCGCGCGCGCCGGCGTTGTTGCCGCCCGCGAACCCGCGATTGCCGTCGAGGGCGACGACGCGCACGGCCGGGAACCGCTCGCGCACGAATGCCGGCCGAGCCGTCGCTCGAGCCGTTGTCCACGAGCAGCGTCTCGAACTCCACGCCGCGCTGGGCGGCCAGCGCCTCGAGGCACGCCTGCAGGTACTGGCGGCCGTTCCAGTTGATGACGATGACACTGGTGTCGACGGTGTCCCCCGTCATCGGCGGCGCCGCCTGCTCGTACACCTCGTAGGTCGCCTGGGCGGTCCGCGCCCAGGTGAAGCCGGCCGCGCGCGCCGCGCCGGCGGCCGCCAGCGAGGCGCGGCGCGCGGGATCGGCCACGACCGCGTGCAGCGCGTCGGCCCACGCCCGCGGAGTCGGTCGGCTCGACCAGCACGCCGGCGTCGCCGAGCACCTCGGGAATCGACGACGCCCGCGAGGCCACCACCGGCCGTGCCCCGCGCCATCGCCTCGAGCACCGGCAGGCCGAACCCTTCGTAGAGCGACGGATAGACCAGCGCCGTGGCGTCGCGGTAGAGCGCGTCGAGCCGCGCGTCGCTCACCACGCCCAGCACCGTCAGCGCCTCGGCGACGACCCGCAGCCGCCGCCTGCGCCTGCAGCGCGTCCACGAGACCACGGTCGATCCCCGCCAGCACCAGCGTCAAGGCGCCCGCCGCCCCGCCACGGCGGCGCAGCGCGAGCACCGCGTCGAGGACCACGGCGAGGTTCCGCCGCGGGTGCAGGTCGCCGACGTGCAGCACGAACGGCGGGGCCACTCCGGACGCGGCGGCCTCGCCGCGGCGAAGCGCGGCACCACGCCGAGCGGCACGACCGTCGATGCGGTCGAGCGGGATCGCGTAGGCCGCATGAATCTCCGACGCGGAGAACGCCGAATCGGTCACCACCCGCGTCGCCGACCGCGCGCTGGCGCGATAGAACGCCCGGCGCAGGCGGTCGCGCCGGTAGGGATACCACTCGGGATGGCGCTCGTAGCTGACGTCGTGAATCGTCACCACGACCGGCGTGCGGATGCCAACCGGCGCCGTATAGGCGGGCGCGTGCAGCAGATCGACGCCAGCACGCCGGGCCGCCAGCGGCAGGCCCACGAGCGTCCACCCGAGGTTCGTGGGCGGATGCCACGGCTCCGGTTCATGCGCGACGCCGGGCGGAACGTCGGCGGCCGACCCGCCGAGCACGACCAACTCGAGCGGCACCGGCAATGCGACGAGCGCCGGCACGAGGCCGTTGACGTAGCGCCGCACGCCTGCGGCCGGTGACGAGAACGCGCGCCCGTCGAGTCCTACGCGGAGGGTCGCCACGGAGCCTGGCAGCTACTGGATCTCCATTGAGCTACTGGATCTCCATGTAGAAGCGGCGGACCGGGCGCTCCTGCTCGCCGCAGACGGCGCGGATGCGCGCCTCGACGCTGCCGTTGATGGCCGGGCTGCTCAGCACCACTTCGTCCACGGAATAGCGCCGCAGCACGCGATCCAGATCGTCGATCGCGCCGCGCACCGGCACGCCGGCAATCCAGCGGTGCGCCTTGGCGGGATCGTCGTCGAGGAAGCCCACCGGGTTCATGTGCCAGTGCTGGTTGGCGCGCATCTCGCGCACCAGCAGGCGGCCGAACGATCCGGCGCCGTAGACCAGCACGCGCCGGTTGCGCTTGCTGCGCGTCGAGGCGACGAGGGCCATGGCGCGGAAGGAGCCGCGCGTGATCATGATGGCCAGCGTCAGCAGGATCGGGTCGAGCACGAGGACGCCGCGCTGGAATCCCGTCGAACCGGTACATGCAGCGAAGCCACCGCGAGCACGA
Source organism: uncultured Acidobacteriota bacterium (assembly GCA_963731785.1). GTDB lineage: Bacteria > Acidobacteriota > Vicinamibacteria > Vicinamibacterales > UBA2999 > DASYRM01. The sequence continues at coordinate 24,115 of CAVSWX010000016.1, read as the reverse complement.
GCAGCGAGCCGAGCCCGACGCCGCGGACGACCGCGGCCAGGTCGCGCAGGCCGAACGTCTCCCACGATCGCTGATAGAGCCCGGAGGCGTAGAGCGCCGGCAGGCGGCAGCCGAGCACCACGGGCAGCGACGAGGTGAAGAACGGCAGGAACGTGTCGAGCTCGGGGCCGTCGAAGCGCAGCCGGTAGGCGCCGTAGTAGCACACCGTGATCAGCACGAGATCGAGCAGCACCTGCCCGGCGTGCCACCGGAACGCGAGGTCTTTGAGAAACGGCGCGAACGAGGACTTCTGGAGGGCGACGAAGTCCTCGGCGTTGTAGGCCGGCACGCGCGCCAGGTAGATGCCGACCAGGCCGAGCAGCACCGCGAACACGGCCACGAGCGCCATCGGCTCGACGCCGCGCGGGGTGCCGATCAGCCAGGCGGCAAACCCGCCGACGAGGCCCAGGAGATACAGGATGCGGACGGCGCTGCGTTCGGAGAAGCCGAGCGACGCGAGGCGGTGCGACACGTGGTCGGTGCCGCCTTTCGACGCCTTCCGGCCGGCCAGCCGCCGCAGCACCAGCACGAAGCTGGTGTCGAAGAGCGGCACGATGAGGATCAGCACCACCAGCACGGCCGGGCTGACGAACGCGATCTGCGTCCGCAGCACCGGCACGAGCGACGCGGCGCCGAGCAGCGGCGCCGATGAACAGGCTCCCCGAGTCGCCCATGAAGAGCCGCGCCGGCGGCCGGTTCCAGAACAGGAACCCGGCCAGCGCGCCCGCCAGCACGACGAGGAGCAGCACCAGGCCGGGGCCGAGCGGCGCCGACCAGCAGCGCCGCCAGGAACAACGCCGCGATCAGCGCGACGCCGGCGGCCAGGCCGTCCATGTTGTCGAGCAGGTTCATCGCGTGGCACAGGCCGGCGAACCACACCGTGGCGATGAGCGTGTCGGTGAACGGGATCGAGCCGGCGGGGACGGTGCCGGCGAGCAGGAAGACGAGGAAGGCGCCGATGGCCAGTGACGCCACCAGCTTGGCGAGCGGCGACAGCTGCAGCCGATCGTCGAAGATGCCGACGCAGCACATCGCCAGCGCCGCCAGCAGCACCGGCGCCCACGGCTCGCCGAAGTCCACCGCGCCCGATCTGCACGAGGCCGATGACGAACGCGACCAGCGTGGCCCCGGCAATCGCCACGCCGCCCATCGTCGGAGTCGGGTGGCTGTGCCAGCGGTCCGGGCGCGGCGGCACCACCGCCCCGATCGACGCCGACAGCCAGCGCATCACCGCCCCCAGCAGGATCGAGGCGACGAGCCGCCATGAGGAAGCCGCCGACCAGCGGATCGAACTGGAAGCCGGCGTCCATCAGCTCGCGACGAGATCGGTCAACGGCGCGTCCCGGTCGGTCATGACGAACGGCCGCGCGCCGAGCACGCCCTCGCAGAGCGTGTCGAGGCCGGCCGACGCCCCGGGGAGCAGCTGCTGCAGGCGCTCCAGCTTCAGCCGGTAAATCGGGTAGCCGGCCTTGGGTTCGATGAACGGCAGGGGGATCATCCGGTTGAAGAAGAAATGATAGGCGTAGCGCCGCGCCCGGGCCAGCAGTTCCGGCCCGAGGCCCTGGGCGAACGGCAGCTGGTCGAGGATCCGGATGTACTCCTCGGGCGAGCTGGCGTCGTGGGTCAGCCCCTTGTTGCGGATCCAGGCCTCGCCGGCCACGATCACCGGCTGGCCGACGCTCGTCAGCTCGACGCCCATCTTGGTGCCGTAGATGATGGCGGCGTTGCACAGCGACATGAGCCCGTAGGTGCTCATCCGGCTCTCCGGCGGCACCACCCGGATGTTCGGACGCCAGCCGCGGCACCCGGCGCGCCAGCTCACCGAGGATCGGCTGCCGCGACGGCGGGAACCCGCTGATCTCGGCCGGGTGCACCCGGATGAGCAGCTGCAGATCGGGGCGGGTGGCGAAGTACTCGCACGTCCGCACCAGCCATTCCAGCATGTTCGGAAACGCGTTGGCGGGATAGTGGAGCTGCGCGTCCCACGACACGTTGGTGAGCAGTCCGATCACCGGCTTCGACGGGTCGAGGCCGATGCGCGCGGCGAGCTCCTTCGGGTCGTCCTTGCGCGCGCGGTTGAACACGATCCAGTCGAACAGCCCCTCGCGCCGGCTCGACAGGTACTGCATCAGCTCGCGCTCCTGCTGCTCCGACAGCACCAGGTTCTCCCAGTGCGCGCGCGGCTCGGTCATGAGCGTGTGGTGGTAGGTGTCGTCGTGGCTGAAGATGAAGCGCCGCTTCCGGTAGGCCACGTTCCACGTGGCCACCCGCACGCCCTCGCGGCGCGCCACCTCGCCGACGAGCCCCCAGGGCACGTAGATGCCGTGGGTGAAGACGGCGGAGACGAAGCCGACGCCGCGCAGCAGGCGCGCGGTGGCCGTCGCGGTGAGGAGCGCCGACTCGAGGTAGCGCCGCAGCACCGCCTCGCCGTGCGGCTCGGCGTCGAGCGATCCGGTCGCGAAGAAGCGCAGCGCGCCGGCGTAGGCGTGCTCGCCGATCGCCACCCCGTCGCGCACGTAGCCGGCAATCGCCTCGCGCGGCATCGTCGCCGCCAGCTCCCGCGCCGCGTGCCGGTCGTCCGGGTAGAGCCAGTCGCTGTAGCGGTGGATCGTCAGACCGAGCGAGCGGTAGACGCGCTCGGCCGGCCACAGACAGTCGGTGCAGAGATCGGCTTGCGGCCCGCGGCGCACGAACGTCGCCACGTTCGGGTACAGCGACGCTTCGCACTCGGCGCACGCCGGCAGCGCCGAGTCGCACAGCAGCGCGTGCACCTCGGCGCCGCGGAACGTGAGCGCCGCCGCGAGCGCGCTCTCGAGCGTCACCGCGTGGGCGTAGGAGCCGATGGACGAGGCCATCAGCACCCGCTGGCCGCCCGTGGCGGACCGCCGCGCAGCCTCCCACAGCGCCGGTTCCGCCTTGAGAATCGCTTCCCAGTCCGGGTAGGCGTCGTACCGGGCGTGATACCAGCGCCGGAGCAGCCGCGACGCCCGCCACAGCGCGGGGACGCGGCGGATGCCGCGCTTCATGCCGGCGCGCGCTCGGGCAGCAGATCGCGGCGCTCCACGTCGATGAGCCACATGAAGGCGTCGGGCGCCGGCAGCTCGTCGAAGAGGCGCCACGGCCGGTGGGCCCGCAGCTCGTCCACCGAGTAGCCGCCGGTGGCCACGGCAATCGTCCGCACGCCGATCGCGTTGGCGCACTCGATGTCGTGCGGCGTGTCGCCGATGACGAACACGTCGTGTTCCGATACCGGGCCGGCCTGGCGGGCCAGCGCCAGCGCGCGCTCGGCAATCGTGGCGCGCTCGCGCGTGTCCTCGGCAAACGCGCCGGTGGGAAAGAAGTCGATGAGCCCGTAGTGCGTGAGCTTGGCCGTAGCGCCGCCGCGGGTATTGCCGGTGAGCAGGTACGACGTGACGTCGGGCCGCGTCCGCAGGTGCTCGAGCACCTCGCGCACGTTCGGCAGCACGTGACCGGTACGGCGCGGCAGGCTCGTGGGCAGCAGTTCCTCGTAGCGCCGCACCAGCTCGTGGGTCAGCTCCTCGGTCCGCTCCAGCCCGAGCATCTCGAAGGTGCGCGCCGCAATCTGATAGTCGGTCATGCCCGGGATCCGCATCGACTGCAGTTGAAACTCCCGGCCGGTGATTTCCTTCACGGCGTCGTCCCACGCGAACATGCCGCCCTTGGCGGTGGTGAGCAACGTGCCGTCGATGTCCCAGAACAGAACGGTCATGAATTGAACAATCCCCTTCACGTCGGGCGGGGCTTCAGCCCCGCCCTCATCGGCGGCCCTGAAGGGCCGCCCTATCTGGAGCGCGCGCCGGGCGCCACGGGCTCGAGCGCGGCGCGGAAGCGCTGCGCCAGGCTCGCCGCATCGAGGCCGTGGTGCTGCAGCACCTCGTCGTTCGTGCCGCACTCGGGCAGCGACGTCACGCCCACAGTCAGCACCGAAGGCGCGGGCGTGAGGGCGAGGCGCGCGATGGCGGCGGCGAGCATCTGGCCCTGGCCGCCGTGTACGTAGTGGTTGTCGAGGGTGATGACGGCGCGCCGCTCGCCAATCGTCTGGCGCAGCCAGGCGTCGTCCACGCGGTTGAGCCATGGCATCACCACGACGGCCAGGCGCGCGCCCGTGGAGGCCTCGACCTCCGCCGCCGCGTGCCACGCGTTCGACACCATCCAGGGTCCGTAGGCGAACACGACGCCGTCGGCGCCCTCGCGAGCCGTCCAGCCCCGCCCCACCTCCACGCGGTGGGCGGGAGGATAGGTGAACGGCAGCGGCCATTTCACCGACACGAGACGCAGGTAGCCGCTGCCGGCACCGTCCACGAGCGCGTCGAGGAGCGGCGCCACTTCGGCCTCGGCGGTGGGCTCCGCCATCACGAGCCCCGGCACCGCGGCGAGCGCCGAGATATCGCGCACCGACTGGTGCGAGTGGCCGGGACCGCCCGGCAGCAGGCCGGCGAGCGAGGCCACGTAGATCACCTTCGAGCTCTCGCTCCCCTGGTTGTAGATCTGCTCGTTGGGCCGCGCCGCCAGGAAGCAGGCGAACGAGTGCACCAGCGGCAGCGCCCCGCGGCGGGCCATGCCGCCCGCCATCGACACCATGTCCTGCTCGGCGATGCCGCACTCGACGAAGCGCTCCGGAAAGCGCTTCGCGAACGAGATCAGCCCGCAGTCCTTGATCAGATCGGCGTCGAGCGCCAGCACGTCGGGCCGCCGTTCGCCGAGCGCCACCAGCGCCTGCTCGTAGGCCCCCACCAGGTTGTCGGTCTGGCGCGGCTCGCGGCGCGGATTGCGGATGCGCGGCTCGGTGGCCACCGCGCCGAGGCCGAGCTCGGCGAACCGGGCGTTGGCCGTGGCCAGCAGTTCGCCGAGGGCGGCCTCGTACTGGCGCTCGCCGGGCGCGCCCGAGTGATAGAGATAGAGCTCGGAGGCCTTCATCGCCGCGGGCCCTTCCATGAAGCTCACGCCGCGGCCCTTGATGGTGTCGGCGATCAGCACCTTGGGCCGGTCGGGCACGCCGTCGAACTCACGGAACACGCGCTCGAGCGCGTCCACGTCGTGGCCGTCACACCGGGCGACGTGCCAGCCGAAGGCGCGCAGCTTCTCGCCGAGGTCCCCAAGCGGACTGACCTCGTGCACCCAGGTGTCGGACTGGATCTTGTTGTGGTCGACGATCACCGTGATCTCGCCGAGACCGCGGGTCACCGCCGAGCCGAGCGACTCCCAGAACTGCCCTTCCTGCAGCTCGCCGTCGCCGGTCAGGACGAAGATGCGGCGGGGCCGGCCGGTCAACCGGTTGGCGATCGCCATGCCCTTCGCCTTGGAGATGCCCATGCCGAGCGAGCCGGTGTTGGCCTGGACGTAGGGCGTCTCCACGTGTGGATGGCCCGGCAGGCCGTGCAGCCGCCGCAACTGGTAGAGCGAGTCGGCGGGCAGCAGGCCGAGACCGATGAGGACCGCGTAGAGCGCCGGTGCGTCGTGCCCCTTCGATGAGAAGAAGACGTCGCACGCCTCGTCGCCCTGGTCGAGGTCGCGCATCTCGTGCAGGAACAGCCAGCTCATGATCTCGAGCGAGCTGAAGCTGGTGCCGACGTGGCCGGACCAGGCGCCGGCAATCATCCCGAGGGTGTTGAGGCGCGCCAGCGCCGCGAAGGCGCGCACCCGCGCGCCGCGGGAGGCCGGCGCGGCCAGCAGTCGGCTGGAACTCGGTGATCGGCACGAACCTGAGTTCGAGCGATTCGCCCTGGTCGGTCTGTAAATCTCCCATTCGTTTCTCGTCGGCCCTCGTACGTAGGGGCCGCCTTCAGGCGGCCTGGGCCGGCTAAGCCGGCCCTTACGTACGAATAGAGCCGGCTCCAGCGGTTAAGTACGACGGTTGTGGCACGGCGGGCAGCACGGCGGCCCCGTCCGCGATCAGCCGCTCGGCCACCATCCAGTCGTACGGATCGTTGATGTCGAACCCCTCGTGGCCCTCGGTCACGAACGGCACGACGACGTCGCCGGCAATGGTCCGGCGCTCGAACACCACGCGCGTCCAGGCGATCTCGAGCGAGGCGTTCTGCACGTAGACCGGCGGCAGCGCCTGGTAGGGCGTGCTGTGCCACGGCTGCTCCGCCGGGCCGAACGGCAGCAGCGGCAGCATGCGGTCGCCGCGGATCACCCACATCTTGCCCGGATGCTGCGTGCACTTCTCCACCGCGCGCAGCGAGTCGGCGCCCGCCTGCGACGCGAAGCGCGCGAACGCCCGGCCAATCGCCGCGGCGCTGCGGAAGGGGCTCGTAGGCCGCAGGATGCTGAAGGCGTCCCAGGTGCGCCCGGCCGTGCGCAGGGTCGTGAGCGCATGCTCCAGCCACTCGATGTCGGGCGAGGTGTCGCCGGCAAAGGCCGCCGGCCGCAGAAAGGGCACCTCGGCCCCGTAGTGGCGGGCGATGGCGGCAATCTCTTCGGAGTCGGTCGAGACGATGACCGCGGAGAACACGCCGCTCTCGAGCGCCGGGGCGATCGTGTAGGCGACCATCGGGTGGCCGGCCAGCGTGCGGATGTTCTTGCCGGGAACGCGCTTGGAGCCGAGCCGCGCCGGGATGAACGCGACGGCCGAGGGAGACATCTGGGCGATCGTTATCAGCCTCTAGCCTCTAGCCTCTAGCCTTTGGCCTCTAGGGCTGCTAGGGCTTGGGGCTAGGGCCTAGGCGCTAGCCTTGGCCACGCCGTAAGCCTTAAGCCATAAGGCTTAAGGCCGAAGCCTCTCAGACCTTCGCCGGGCTGTGGTTGATGTACACCGTCTTCAAGTCTGAATAGACGTCCAGCGCCTGCGTGCCCGCTTCGCGCCAGCCGTTGCCCGACTGGCGGAGGCCGCCGAACGGCAGGTGCGGCTCACTGCCGTAGGTGCCCCCGTTGACGACGGCCACGCCGGCCTGGATCCGGTTGAGGAACGTCATCGCGCGGTGGAGGTTCTGCGTGTGCACCGAGGCGGTGAGCCCGAAGGGCGAATCGTTGGCGATCGTCACCGCTTCGTCGAAGCTGCGCACGCGGTAGAGGCAGGTGATGGGTCCGAAGAGCTCGCTGCGCGAGATCTCGTCGCCGTGCACGGCGCCCTCGATGATGGTGGGACCCACGAAGAAGCCGCCGTCGTAGCCGGGCCCGGTCAGCCGCGTGCCGCCGGTCAGGACGGTCGCGCCCGCGGCTTTGGCGCGCTCGACCGCGGCCAGCATGTTGGTCATCTGCTCCTGGTTGATGACCGGACCGAAGTCGTCGGTGTCGGCGGTCCCCACCTTCATCCTGCCGGCGGCCTCGACCAGCATCGCCTTGAACCGGTCGTACACGCCGTCGAACACCAGGATGCGGCTGCCCGCGGCGCAGCGCTGGCCGGCGTTGCTGAACGCGGAGCCGAGCGTCCACGTCACCGCGTTCTGCAGGTCGGCGTCGTCGCAGACGATGAGCGGGTTCTTGCCGCCGAGCTCGAGGCAGGTCTTGGCAAGCCGCTTTCCTGCCGCCTGCGCGATCCAGCGCCCGACCTCGCACGACCCGGTGAAGCTGACGACGGCGACGTCGGGATGCTCGACGAGCGGCGCGCCCGCCTGCTCGCCGAAGCCGTGGATGGTCGAGTACACGCCGTCGGGCACGCCGGCCTCGCGGGCGAGCACGCCGAAGGCCCAGGCCGAGAGCGGCGTGTCCTCGGCGGCCTTGAGCACGGCGGCGTTGCCGCACAGCAGCGCCGGGAACGCCTTCCACGCCACGTTGGCGATCGGGGTGTTGGCGGCGATGATGAGACCGGCGACGCCGAGCGGCTGCCGCACCACCAGCGCGGTCTTGTTCGGCACGGCGCTCGTCGTCGTCTGGCCGTAGAACCGGCGCCCCTCGCCGGCGACGAAGAAGCCCATCTCGATCGCGGCGTCGGTCTCGCCCAGCGCGTCCTTCTTCGACTTGCCGGTTTCGCGCGCCACCAGCTCGGCGATCGCCGTCCGGTGGGTGCGCATGAGGAGGGCGATCTCGCGCAGGATGTCGCCGCGCTTCACCACCGTGAGTTCGGCCCAGGCCGGCTGCGCCTGCTTGGCCGCGGCCACCGCCTTCTCCACGTCGTCGGCGCTCGATTGCGCCACCCGGCAGATCAGCGTGCCGGTCGCCGGGTCGATCTTGGCGAAGGTCCGGCCGTCGACGGCGGGGCGGTCCACGCCGCCGATCTGATTGGGGATGGTGTCGGGCAGACCCAGATTCACCATGCCGTGAAGCCTCCCTCGACGCGCAGCTCGTGCCCGGTCACGTACGACGAGGCCCGCGACGCCAGGAAGACCAGGGGCCCCTTCAGATCCTCGGCTTCCGCCATGCGGCGCAGCGGCACGCGCGCGCCGTACTTGGCCTTGAACTGCTCGTCCTGGCCGGCCAGCACGCCGCCCGGCGACAGCGTGTTCACCCGGATGCCGGCGCCGGCCCAGTGCGTGGCGAAGAACTTCGACAGGCTGACCACGCCGGCCTTCGACGCGCCGTAGGCGGGCGACTTGATGAACGGCGCGTTGCCGGCCAGGTGATCGTAGAAGTGTGCGTCCGGCGACACCGAGGCGTAGAGCGAGCCGATGTTGATGATCGACCCGCCGCCGTGCTGCGCCATCAGCGCGCCGAACACCTGGATCATCTGGAACGTGCCGAGCAGGTTCACCTCGACCATGCGGCGGAACGGGTCGAGCGGCAGCGTGTCGAGCGTGTGCCGCGCACCAGGGCTGTCGGGCGGCTGATCGATGCCGGCGTTGTTGACCAGCACGGCCGGCACGCCGGCGCGGGCGGTCACGTCGCGCGCGGCGGCCTCGATCGACGCGCGATCGGTGATGTCGCAGTCGCCGCGGTGCACGGCGCCGGGAAAGCGCGCGCTGGCGGCGGCAAAGGCCGGCCGACGCCGGGGCGCCGGGCAGATCGAGCGCGGCCACGCGCGCGCCCCGGCCTCGGCCAGCGCCTCCACCCAGATCGGGCCGAGCTTGCCGCAGGCGCCGGTGACCACCGCGACCTGGCCGTCGAGGCTGAAGCGGGCGCCTCGCTTCTTCACGAACGCGCGAGCTGCGGCGCTCTTCTTGGCCAGCACGTCGAGGGACAGGAAGTCGTCCTCGTGCAGCGCCTTGGTGGTGACCATGCCCAGCACGGTGTCGAGCTCGTAGGGCGGGATGCCGCCGCCGGGCGACTTCATCACGATGTCGTCGGCGGTGAGCACGTGCCCGCTCGGCAGATCGCGCGCCACCACCAGGCTCTTCCCCATCTTGACGATCGGCGCGCGCTCGCTCTCGTAGATCTTCTTCTCGCCGTTGCCCATCGCCTTGAAGGTGCGGTCGAGGTCGCGCACCATCTTGCGCAGGCCCACCGGCTCGAGCGAGAACGCGTGGTCGGTGCCCTTCATCGCCCGGTTGAGCGTGAAGTGCTTCTCGACGATGCGGGCCCCGAGCATGTAGGCCGCCACCGGCATGGCGATGCCGTTGTCGTGGCTCGAGAAGCCGATCACCGCGCCCGGGAAGCGCTCGCGATAGGTGGCGATGACGCGCAGGTCGAGCTCCTCGAACGCCGCCGGGTAGCCGGCGGTGCACTGCAGGATCGGCCAGCTGCGGGTTGATCGGCATGACCGCGTCGTAGGCGCGCTGCACGTCCTCGATGCAGCGCGCCGCCGGTCGAGATGATCATCGGCTTGCCCATCCGCGCGACGTGCTTCAGCAGCGGCGTGCTCTTCAGGTCGCCCGACGCGATCTTGAACGCCGGCACGTCGAGGCGGCTGAGGAAGTCGGCGCTGTGCAGGTCGAAGGCGGTGGCGAAGAAGTCGACGCCGAGCTCCTTCGCGTAGGCCTGGAGCGCCGTGTACTCCTTCAGCTCGAACTCGAGGAACTCGCGGTGCTCGCCGTAGGTCGAGCCGAAGCTGTTCTCGTTGTCGTAGGACTTGTTGTAGGCCGCGCGGGTGTAGAGGCCGCGATTGTGGCGCTTCTGCAGCTTCACCGCGTGCGCGCCCGCCAGCTTGGCCTCGCGGAACAGCTCGCGCGCCCGATCGAGGCTGCCCTGGTGGTTGTGGCCGATCTCGGCGATCACGTAGCACTGCGTCGGAATCGCCAATCTCGTGTGTCCCGAGTCTCATCGTCGCTGCCACTGTCGTCTCCCGGCGGCGTCGCGGCCGCCTGCTTGCCTGCCTGTTCTCCGCGTCGCGCGCTCAGCGCCCCGCGCCCGCGCGCGACCCGAGGGGCCGGCCGGCGGGCTCGACCGCGCGCAGCTGCGCCACCAGCCGATCCCAGCCGTACTGTCCGAGCGCGATCTCGCGGGCCGCCCGCCCGATCCGCTGGCTCTCCTCGAGCGACGGCAGCCGATCGCACGGGTTGATGTCCAGCACGTTGGTCATGTGCTGCAGCCCGGCGGGCGAATGCGCGTCGAGGTTGGTGATGACGGTGCAGCTCGCATTCCATCGCCGCGTTCACCGTCGTGTTGTTGGCGCGCAGCCCCTTCTCGAAGAACGCCGCGAGGTAGGTGCTGTCGAGCAGGTGGTTGAAGACCGCCGTGTCGGACAGGTAGCCCATGAAGTACACCTGCCCGTTGAAAATCGACTGCAGCTCCTCGAAGGTCACCACGAACGAGCCGTCGAAGCTGGTGTTCTCGTGCAGCGCGGTCGACACGTACACGGAATAGGTCTGGCCGGTCGCCTCGAGCAGCTCGTGCAGGCGCCGGTAGAGCGGCACGCGGATCTTGTGGGCCATGCCGAACGTGAAGACCGAGATGTCGGTGTTCATGAAGCGCTGCGGGTTCAGGATGGTGCCGGGGCAGAAGAGCTCCTGCACGTCGGGCCGCGCGCCCTTCAGCTCGTGGAAGAGCTCCGTGTTGCCCACGTAGACGCGCGCGGCCGAGGCCACCAGCCGCTGCTCGATCGGCGTGCCGTCGAAGGCGTGCAGGAACAGCTCGAACTGTCCCTGATGGGAGGCCGACCACAGGTCGAGATCCTCGGCGTCGCGGGCACTGAACTCGGACAGCTTGACCGACAGCAGCGGCCGCTCGAAGTTACCCAGCTCGACGGCCCGGATGCCGACGACGTGCACGTCGAGATGCTTGGCGAGGATGGCATTGAACTTGGCAATGCCACAGGTCCAGGGGTTGAGGTGGTACCCGGCAATACAATCGATCATCAGGCCTCGGTCAGCCGACCAACAACAGCAAGGCCGCGCCTCAGACCATCCAGGCTTCGCCTCGCGGGGCAGCGTCTCATTGCCCGCCCTCCGGCGGGCGAAGCGCGGACTCTCATCTTAACTGAGTCAGCCCGTCGGGAGCGTTTTTCGTGCCGAAACAGGGCAGCCCGGCGGGACCGAACGGGTGGCTCGGCACCCCGGCCTTGGCCAGGATCCGGAGCTGTTTTCCGCCGTCGATTTCAATCCGCCCCTGCTCGGCGTAGCTCTGCCGCAGGTAATCCGCCAGCCTGGGGAAGCCCGCGTAATAGGGCTCCTCCTCGGCCAGCACCAGCGGCACGGACTGGCGGGCGAGCCGGTCGAGCAGGAACCGCGACTGGCGCTCACCGTCGAAGAAGCCCGGCCGGAACATCGGACGGCCGCCGGCAAACCGCCGGCCCGACAGCCCGCCCACTTCGGGCGCGTAGGTCACGACCATGATGCGGTCGTCGGGGCGCGTGCACGCGTGCAGATAGAACGCCGCGCGCCCGCTGGGGCTCGCCACGTCCGGGCCACGGAGCGAGTCCGGCATCCCGGCCAGCTGCCTGTGACACCCGGTAGCCCTGCCGCACGACCGCCACCGGCGACCGCAGAAGCCCCGACCGCTGCAGCTCGCTGCTGACGCTCTGCAGCGCCCATACCGATCGGGCGGTCACGCCGAGCAGCAGCAGCGCCAGCGCGCCGGCCATCGCGCGGCGCAGCCACGGGCGGTGCGCGCCTTCCACCGATATCGTGAGGAGCCAGGCGCCGAGCACGGCCAGCGGCGGGCCGATGTCGCCGAAGCGCGCTTCGAGGCTGCCGCGCAGGAAGTAAATCGACACCAGCACCGTCATCACGCCGACGGCGAGCATCGGGATGTCGCGCGGGTCGGCCGCGAGGCCACGGCGCAGCCGCGCCAGGGCCAGCGCGGGTCCGAGCCACGCCACGGCGATGAAGGCGTAATACAGCCAGGCCTGCGTGTTCTCCTCACGCCCGAAGTTGGCCGCCGCGGTGCCGGTGACGTCGATCGAGGGGACCGGCCAGCCGATCGCGGTACGTTCGGCGTCACGCCGGCCCATCGCCATGCCGTCCGTCAGGTAGGTGACCAGTCCGGCGTTCTGCTCGACCCAGTAGAGCGACGGCGCCAGCAGCACCAGCGCGAGCGCGCCGTACGAGGCGATGCGGCCCAGGCGCTTCACCCAGGAGCTGGGGCCGGCGAGCGCGAGCACGATCAGGCTGCCGGTGCCGCAGTACACCGCAAAGTCGTGGCGGAAGAGGAAGGCAACCGCCGTCCACCCGCTCAACGCCGCGACGCGCCACCACCCGGGCGCCCGGGCGTAGGTGACGATCAGCAGGCACTCCACCGCGAGCACCAGCACTTTCGGATATCCGTACAGCTTCGGCGAGAGCAGCGCGGAGAGCACGGCGGTGACCAGGGCGACGGGCCACGGCGCCACGTAGGTACCGGCCACGAACGTGACGAGCGCCGCCACGCCGACGCCGGCCACGGTGAGCATCGCCTCCGAGCGCAGGTTGCCGCCGAGGACGCGCTGCGACAGCGCCGACAGCTCGTAGGTCAGGGCGGGACGGGCGCCCTGCACCGCGTCGACGAAGTCGCGGAGCGGCTGCTCCCCCGCTTCGACCTGCTTGGCCACCGCCAGCTGCAGGAAATGATCGTTGTCGAACCCGCCGAGCGCGCCGCCGAGGGTGTTGAAGCGGTAGCAGACGACCAGGACGAAGACGAGCGCGGCGACCGCCCGGACGGTCGTCACCCGCGGCCATCGGGAAGGCGCCCGCGGCCGGCGGGCCGCCGGCGCGGACTTAGCGGCCATCCCCCGCCGAATGCCCGCGGGCCGGGGCGGTCGCGGCCTCGATCACATAGGCGGGACGTCGGCGCGACTCTTCGAGCGCCCGCCACACGTATTCACCAACGACGCCGAGCGCCACGAGCTGCAGGCCCGCGAACCCCGCCATTGCCGAGACGAGCAGGATCAGATGTCCGGCGCCGGTGCTCATCCAGCGAACCAGGCCGGTCACCATCAGGAGCGCTCCCAGGCCCAGGAATCCGCCTCCCAGGTAGGTGCACGCGCGAACCGGCGCCTCGGTGAACGCGGTGATCGAATCGACCACCAGCTTGATCTTCCTGGCGACTGTCCAGCCCGAACGTCCCGACAGGCGCGGCTGCTTGTCGTACTCCACGTACGCCTGGGTGAAGCCGAGCCAGGTGATCAGCGCGAACACGCTGACGTGGCGTTCCGGAAATCGCTTGAACGCCTCGATCACCGAGCGATCGATCAGGAACACGTCGGCGCCGCGCGCCGGCATCTCTTTCATCCCGACGACGTGCCGCATGATCCAGTAGTAGAGCGGCCGCGAACCTGGCGTGCGCCGGCTCGCCGGGCTGCGCCCGGCGCGTCGCCCACACGACCTGGGCTCCCGTGCGCCAGCGGTCCAGCAGCGCGTGCAGCAGTTCCGGCGGATCCTGCAGGTCGCCGGCCAGCATCACCGCCGCGTCGCCCTGGACGTGGTGCAGTCCGCAGGTGATGGCGACGTGCGAGCCCGAGTTGCGGCTCAGACGGAGGCCGCGGATGCGGCCATCGGCCTGCGCCAGCCGGCTCACGGCCTCGAAGGTGCCGTCGGCGGAGTGATCGTCGACGATGACCCATTCCCAGTCGTCGCCGATGGTGCCGGCCAGCACGGCGGTCAACCGCGCGCGCATCGCCTCGAGGTTGGAGCCCTCGTTGAACGCCGGCGTGATGATCGAGAGCATCCCGGACTACCCGGCCAGCGCGCACGTGAGCGCGGTCACGACCCGCTCCTGCTCGCCGTCGGTCATCTGGTGGAAGAGCGGCAGCACCACGGCCGTCGCCTGCGCTTCTTCGCTGCGGGCGAGCGAGCCCGCGGCGCGCCATGTCCCGGGCGGATAGGCGCCCTCGAGGTGGGCGTTCATCACGCCGCGGCGCGTCGCCACGCCGTCGTCGAGCATGCGCTGCATCACCGCGCGCTGATCGGCGTCACGCAGCCGGACCGCGTAGGTCTGCCAGTTGCTGCGCGCCCACGCCGGCTCGTGCGGCACCACGACTCGTGGATGCGCGGCGAGCGCCGCGTGGTAGCGCGCGGCCAGCGCGCGGCGGCGCTCGACGATCGCCGGCAGGCGCTTCAGCTGTTCCCGCCCGATCGCGGCCTGGATGTCGGTCATGCGGTAGTTGAAGCCGACGACCGGGTACGCCTCGAACACCACCTGCGACGAGGCGTGACGCACGGTATCCGGCACGCTCATCCCGTGCTGGCGCAGCAGGCGGAGGCGGACGTCGAGCGTCGCGTCGGCGGTTGCGACCATGCCGCCGTCGCCGGTCGAGAGCAGCTTGCGGGGGTGGAACGAGAAGCAGGCGAGATCGCCGTGCGGCCGCCCGATGCGCTGCCACGTGCCCTGCCATTCGATCTCGCTGCCGATGGCGCAGGCCGCATCCTCGATCACCACGAGTCCGCGGCGGCGGGCCAGCGCGACGAGTTGCGCGAGGTCGCAGGGCATGCCGAGCTGGTGCACGACCAGCAGCGCCTTGGTGCGCGGCGAGAGCGCGGCCTCGACGAGCGCGGGATCGACGTTGAACGTGGCGAGCTCGACGTCCACGAAGACCGGAATGGCGCCGCAGTAGCGGATGGCATTCGCGGTGGCGATGAAGGAGTGGCTGACGGTGACGACCTCGTCGCCAGGCGCCACGCCCGCCGCCAGGAGCGCCAGGTGCAGAGCCGTGGTGCAGCTGGAGACCGCGCAGGCGTGCGGTGCGCCGACGGCGGCCGCGAACTCCTGCTCGAAGGCCGCCACCTCCGGCCCCTGCGTCACCCAGCCCGAGAGGATCGCCCGCCGCGCCGCGGCGGCTTCGGGCTCGCCGAGCAGCGGCCGCGCCACCGGAATCACCGGGCGGGCACTCACGACCCCGGCGCCGCCGCCCAGTTGTGGACGATCTCCTGCTCGAGCATCTCCTCCGGCGTCTCCGGGTGCGCCCGGTACCAGTCGAGCAGCAGGGCCAGACCGGCCGGCAAATCGACTCTGGGCGTGAATCCGAGGAACTCGCGGGCATGCGACATGTCGGCGTACAGGCGCCGGACGTCCCCCGGACGCGGCCGGTCGTGTTGCACCACCGCATCGGTCCGCCCGGCCACCGACGCGACCAGGCGAGCCAGTTCGTTGATCGTCACTTCGCTGCCGCTTCCGAGATTGATCGTCTGCCCGACGGCGCGCGGATCGTCGCCGGCGAGCAGGATGCCGGCCGCGGTGTCGCTGACGTACTGAAATCGCGGGTCTGCGTGCCGTCGCCGAACACGATCATCGGACGCCCGGCGAGGCAGCGCAGGAGGAACTTGGGGATCACCTCGCCGCTGTCGCCCTCGTGGTGCGAGCGCGGACCGTAGGAGTTGAACGGCCGCACGATGACCGTCGGATACCCGTAGGTCGTGTGGTAGGCGCGGGCGTAGCATTCGCCGGCCAGCTTCGAGGCGCCGTAGACGGTGCACGGGAACGTCGGGTGATCCTCGGTCATCGGCGCCCACTTCGCGGTGCCGTACACCTCCGAGCTCGACACGTAGACGAAGCGCGGCACGCCGCGCTCGCGGCAGGCGGCCAGCAGGCGCAGCGTCGCCGTGGCGTTGACGTCGTGGTTCTCGTGCGGCGAATGCACCGAGTGCCGGACGCCGAGGCACGCCAGGTGATAGACGACGGTGCGCCCGCGCAGAGGTGCGGCGCCAGCGCGTCGAGGTCGCGGATGTCCAGCTCGAGCAGCGTCACCGAGTCGCGACAGCACGTCCTCGACGTTCGCGCGCGTGCCGTTGACCAGGTTGTCCACGATCACCACCCGCTCGCCGCGCGCGGCGAGCTGGCGCACCAGCTCCGAGCCGATGAAGCCGGCGCCGCCGGTGACGATGACGACCGAACGGGATTCTCGACTCATGTCTCTGTCGCCTGGCTCCTCGTGGCCCTCGCGCCAGCGGGCGAAGCGCGCCGGCACCCCGACCACGACTGCAAACGGCGGGACGTCGCGCGTGACCACCGCGCCGGCGCCGACGATGGCGCCCTTGCCCGACGGTGACGCCCGGCAGGAGCACGGCGTTCACGCCGATGTCGGCCCACGCGCCGACCCGCACCGGCTCGATGCGCAGGTCGGTCTGAATCACCGGCACGTCGGCCGGCACGCCGGTGTGCTGCGAGCCGAGCACCTTGCGCCCCCGGCCCCCAACCGACATACTCTTCGACCACCAGATCGCGGGCGTCGAAATAGCCCTGCGGCCCGAGCCAGCGTGTGGTCGCCGATGACGCAGCGGCCGTCGAACCGGCCCTGGATGAACGCCTGCTCGCCGATCACCACGCCGTCGCCGATCTCGAACGTCTCGGGGTGGCGGGCGATCGCGCCGCGGCCGATGCGCACGCCGTGCCCGAACGTCTTGCGCGAGCGCGCGCCAGACCGCCCGGCGCATCCGCGCGTCGTGCTCGTTGTCCCCCATCGCGTGGGCGCCCGCGAGCGCGAGCAGCTCTGCCCGCGAGTGACTGCGGCGCAGCCGGTCGGCGAGCTCGAGCTCATCGGGCGGGTCGGGCGTCACGACCTGCCGGCCGTGAACGGCCGGCACGACGCGCACAGGCGCGCGATCCGTCATCGATCAGGCCGGCGCGCCCAGCCGGCACGCCGGCGCGCAGCAACGCCGACACCGTGGCGATCTGCTCGCTGCGTCAGTTCCGGGAACATCGGCAGCGACAGCACCTCCGCTGCGGCGCGCTCGGACACCGGGAAGTCGCCAGCCGAGTATGGCCGAGATCGCGATAGGCGGGCTGCAGATGCACCGGAATCGGATAGTGCACGCCGGTCTGCACGCCGGCCTCGCCGAGGCGCGCCCGCCACGCGTCGCGCTGCGGCAGCCGCACCACGTAGACGTGGTACACGTGGCGGGTGCCCGGCCGCTCCACCGGCGTGACCGCGGGCGTGCCCGCGAGCTGGCGCGCGTACTCGGCCGCGTGGCGCCGGCGCGCCTCGGTCCAGGCCTCGAGGTACCGCAGCTTCACGCCGAGCACCGCGCCCTGCACGCCGTCCATGCGGTAGTTGAAGGCGCGGTACTTGTGCTCGTAGCGCACTTCCTCGCCCCAGGCGCGCAGCAGCCGCACGTGCCTGGCCAGGGCGGCGTCGCTCGTCACGACCGCGCCGCCTTCGCCGTAGGCGCCGAGGTTCTTGCCCGGATAGAAGCTGAAGCAGCCGAGGTCGCCCATCGATCCGCAGCGCCGGCCCTTGTATTCCGAGCCGTGCGACTGGCAGGCGTCCTCGATCACCTTCAGGCTGCGCCGCCGCGCGATCTCGAGGATCGGATCCATGTCGGCGGGCTGGCCGTACAGGTGGACCGGCATGATGGCCTTGGTCCGCGGCGTGATGGCCGCGCTCGATCTGCGCCGGATCCATCGTCCAGTAGTCGGGCTCGACGTCCACGAACACCGGCGTCGCGCCGCTGTACTCGATGGCCGCGACGGTGGCGACGAACGTGTACGGCACCGTGATGACCTCGTCGCCCGGGCCCGACGCCGGCGGCGAGCAGCGCCAGGTGCAGCGCGCTCGTGCCGCTGTTCACGCCGACCGCCTCGGTGGTGTGGCAGTAGGCGGCGAAGTCCGTCTCGAAGGCCGCGACCGCCGGCCCGAGGATGAACTGCGCCTGCTCGAGCACGCGCAGGACGGCGGCGTCGATCTCGGGCTTGAGCGCCCGGTACTGGGCCTGCAGGTCGACGAACGGAATCATGTGTGGACGGGACTCGCCGAGGCTGACGAGGCGGCCCTGATCGGCCATGGATTCGGACGCCGCCTCGAGCAGTCGCACCACGCGCAGCCCGGCCTCGCCGTCGGTGAGCGGCGTCGCGCCGCGGCTCACGCACTCGACGAAATGCGCGGCCTCGACGCTCAGCGCCTCGGTGACGGCGAGCTGCGGCGCGTACATGTCGCCGGTGCGGTAGCCGATGAGCATCTGGTAGACGTTCTCCGGGCTCGGGTTCAGCGAGATGCCGCGGTCGTAGACCTTGATCTTCTCGCTGGCTTCGAGGTCGTCGAACATCACCATGCGGCGGCTGCCGCCGAGCAGCGTCCGCCGCACCTTCACCGGCGACAGCCAGTTGACGTGGACGTGGGCGATCAGGCTGTCCTCGAAGAACATCGTCATGTAGGCGATGTTCTGCGGGCCGCCCGGGCACGTGCGCCAGCCCGGTGGCCGACACGGCCACCGGCCGGTCCTTCAGCACGTAGTCCATGATCGCGAGGTCGTGCACCGCCAGGTCCCAGAGCACGTTGACGTCGTGCTGGAAGAGGCCGAGATTGATGCGCACCGAGTCGTAGTAGTAGATGTCGCCGAGCTCGCCGGCGTCGGCCATCTCGCGCATCTTGCGGACGGCGCCGGTGTAGACGAAGGTGTGATCGACCATCAGCACCAGCCGCCGCGCGGCCGCCTCGTCGATCAGGCGGCTGGCCTGCGTCGCTGGTGGACGCCATCGGCTTCTCGAGCAGCACGTGCTTGCCGGCGCGCAGCGCCGCCATCCCCAGCTCGAAGTGCCGATCCACCGGCGTCGCAATGACGACCGCGTCGACGTCGGGGCTCGCGCACAGCTCGGCGGCCGACGTGGTGACGGCTACGGCCGGATAGCGCCGCCGCACCTGGGCCAGGCGCTCCGCGCGCGTGTCGCACACCGCGGTCACCGCCGCGCCGGCGCACTCGGCGAAATTGCGCACCAGGTTCGGACCCCAGTAGCCGTAGCCGATGACGCCGATCCGGATCATGCCTCGATCGCCCTCTGTCGATTGCCGCGCCAGCAGCCGCGCCGGCACGCCGGCCACGGTCGCCCCCGCCGGCACGTCGCGCGTCACCACGGCACCGGCGCCGACCATCGCGCCCTTCGCCGATCGTGACGCCGCACAGGATCGCGGCGCCGCTGCCGATCGACGCGCCGCGGCGCACGCGTCGTCGGCACCACGGTCCAGTCGGCCTCGGTCTGCAGCCGGCCGTCGGCGGTGGCGCGCGGGTACGGGTCGTTGATGAACATCACGCCGTGGCCGACGAACACGTCGTCCTCGATCGTGACGCCCTCGCAGACGAACGAATGCGACGAGATCTTGCAGCGCTGGCCGATCGCGGCGTTCTTCTGGATCTCGACGAACGCGCCGATCTTGGTGCCGGCGCCGACGCGGCAGCCGTAGAGGTTGACCAGGTCGCGGTGGAAGATCACCACGCCCTCTTCCAGCACGACGTTGGGGGCAATGGGCATCAGGCTTCTAGACATTCTAGTGTCGATCATGCCCGGCCCGCGTGGCCGCCCGCAGATCCAGCAGGCTGAACTCGGCCGCGCCGGCGGCGCGTCCCGCCTGGCGCGCGACGAGCAGATGCAGGGCGATGGCCTCGTCGCTGTCGCAGACGGCCACCGTCGGCACGCCGAGAAACGGCGCCAGCCACGCGAGGCCGCCGCAGGTGCCGAGGAAGCCGCGCGCAGCGCGCGATGAGGGCGAGCTGGACGCCGAGATTGGTGCGCGGCGTCATCAGCGCGGCCGCGCTGGTCACGTTCGGCGATGCCGCGCAGGTCGAAGTCGCGGTGCTCGTCGATGCCGAGCTCGGTCTCGAGCAGCACCACCGGCGACACCGGCGGCGACGCGCGCCACGACCTCGCGAACCGCCGCGCGCGACGCGGGCGCCGTCGACAGCGCCGGCCCCGCATAGAGCTTGGCGGCGACGAAGCCGCCGGGCAGCCCCGGCGGCCGCGGCAGGTCCGAGCGCGGCGCGTACGTGTACCGAGTGTGGGTCCACAGGAAGTCCATCGGCAGGTTGCCGTGCCAGACGTGGCGGAACAGGCGGAAGAACAGCGACGGATGGCAGCACGCTGCCGCCGGCAGGCCCGAGGCGCGCGCGTGCCGCCGCGAGGAGCTCGCTCGTCCAGCGCGCCGGTCGCCGACTGCTTCTGCCCGCCGCCTTCCTGCGCTGGCGCGCCGCTCGGCGTTGCGCGCCGCCAGTTCCGCCGGCGTCATCAGGTCGAAGAGGTCCACGTAGTGGCCGGCCACGTCGGCGTAGAGCGCCTCCATGCCGCCGCGCGAGACACGCAATCAGCCGCTCCCGCGGCACGCCGTGCGCATCGCAGAACCACCGCAGGAACGGAATCCAGTACAGGACCTCGTAGCCCACTTCGGCCAGCCACGGCCCCGCGACAATCGGACCGGGACGCGCCGCCACCGCGGCAATCGCCGCCTCGGCACCTGCGGCATCGCGGGCAAAGGCGAGGTGCTCGAGCCGCCGGGTCCGCCGGCGCATGAAACGCAGCAGCGGTTTGTGGGCGGCACTCAAGCGCCGCGCCGCCTTCGAGGCGAGGTTGCCAGCGGCGTCCATCCCGCTCATCGTGCGCGTCTCACCGGAAGCAAGGCCAGTTCGTGCCGGCGTAGGTCCCCGTGGGCCGGCGCTGGCGATCGACGAGGAGGCGCACGCCATCCATCTCGGGAATCGGGACGTCGAACAGGTGGGTATACGAGCGGGCGATGTAGCCGTTCAGCAGGGGAAAGTCGTGCTCGAACATCGGCTGCACATCGCGCACGAGCAGCACGAACGGAACCGGCTCGCGCTGCAGCCGCGCCAGGGTGCGTTCCTGCTCCCGGCGGGACGTGTAGAAGCCTTGCATGAACGCGACGTGTCCGCCCGCGAAGCCGCGCCCCGCCGCCAGATAGACGTCGGGATATTGTCCGGTCACGAGCAGGCGATCGGTGTCCCGCGAGCACGAGGTGAGATAGTCGAAGAGGGGCGCGAGTCCTTTGGTGACGCGGCTCGGCGTCTGGAGCGCCTGCGCCTGGCGCCTGCCCAGCTCGGATTGCACGGCGCGTACGTTTCCGATGAGCGACGCCGGACCGTGGAAGAACCCGGCATGATCGAGCCGCTCGGTGACGTCGCCGACCCGCCAGATGGCGGCCGCGGTCACAAGGAGGACGGCCACGGTCGCCGCTCGAGCGACCAGCGCGGCTGCCGATCGCGACCGGACGCTCCACGCCGCGGCCACGAGCCAGGCGAGCAGCAGCAGCGGGAGCACGACCGCGTCGGGCAGGCGCATCTCGATCGGATCGCGAAGGAACCCACGGTCCGCGAGGAGCGCCATTACCGCCAGGCCAGCCACGGCGGCCGACTCGCCGGCCCACTGCTCCAGTCGGCGAACGGAGCGTCCCGCAGCCGCCAGCAGCGCCACGATCGGCACCCCGACGAACAGCCACGTCAGCCACGCCTCGGTATTCGGGGCGGAGGACAGCGAGGCGCTCGCGGAAAACCGCGGAAACGCGTGCAGCGCACGTCACGTAGGCTTCCCGCCGCGAGAACTCGACGGCCGAGCCGAAATACTGCAGCAGCCCTTCGTAGTACTGGACGAACGCCGCCCAGGGAGCCAGCAGCAGCGCCACCAGCCCGCCGAAGCGCGCCACGGCCCGAAGTGACGCCCGCCAATCGGGCAGCAGCCGCAGCGCGATCCCGGCTGCTGTTGCCACGCCGATGTACAACACCGTGGTCGTGCCGGAATAGAAAGGCGATGGCCACCGTCACCGCGCCAAGCATGATCCGCGTGGGCGTCGGGCTCCTGGCAACCGCCACGACGACGCATGCCCCCAGCGTGTACAGCAGGATCTTCGGATAGCTGTAGCTGCGCGGGTATGCCAGCAATTCGAGCAGCACGACGAGCACGGACAACGCGATCGACGAGCTGAGCGAGGCAGCACAGAAGCCCGTCAGGGCCGCGCCGGCCGCAAAGCCGGTCACCACGAGGAGGACCTCGCTGAGCTGCGCCTCGCCGAGCGCCAGGCGCGCGAGCGCCGAAACGCCATAGGTGAGCGGCATCCCCGGGTCCACGAAGTCGCGCACGGGAAGGGCGCCGAGAAGCACCTGCTGGGCGCGAGCCAGATGCACGTAGTGGTCGTTGGACAACCCGGTGTAGGTCACCAGCCGCCAGCCAGCCGCGACGACGAAGGCAAAGAGGGCCACGAGGTACGGCCCTCCGGGTCACCATGGACGCACGTATCCGCTGCAGTCGGGTTCTACCGGCGGGGCCTGCTTCGCGAGCACCGCCGACACGTCGTCCTCGTTTACCAGGGCCGCGAGACACCGCGCGCGCGTCCAGGTCTCTGCATCACGGGGTGGGGCCGCCCAGAGGAGGAACTCGACGACCTCGCCCCGGCGCGCCGCAATGGCCGCCTCGAGCGGCGTGAGCGTCACGCGCCGTGCCGCCCAGGACACCGGCGCGGACGGGCCGGGCGACGCGCAGATTCGTCTCCCTCCTTCGACATTCGCGCCAATGTGGCCGGGTCGCGCAAGGCGGCGGCCTCCGCGGCCGTCATCTCCTTCACGGCCCACAGCGGGTCCCGGCCGCTCGCGGCCAGGCCGATCTGCACCACGGACGCGAGCGCCACCACCACGCCCGGCACGGCCGCCGCGATGAGCGGCAACGTCCTCATCGGTCCCCCCACCATCGGTCACGCCAGGGCGGCAACAGCTGCGGATTGGGGACCTCGGCGTCGATCGCGTCGTTCCGCAGCCGCTCCATGACCGCCAGCGCCGCGGGCGCGCTCGGAAGCGGATGCTCGCGCGCCCAGGCGACCGGCAGGCGGGCCCAGTCGTTTCGCGTCTTGAACGCCTGCGTCACCATGACGTGATGCACGCCGACGCTGCGCATCGCCCACGCGCCCGACAGCGCCAGCAGCGCCACCGACAGCACCGCAACGCTCCATGCGCGCCACGACGCGGCATGCGCCAGGAGCGCCCGCAGCGCCGCATACGCGGCAAACGCGTAGAACACGCCGCCGACCGTCATGATGTCGTCCTTGGTGTACCAGAACGAGAGCACGGCGTTGGCGGCGAGCACCGCGAGGGCGATGAACGCCAGCCGCTCGCCGTGCCCCCACTGCGACGGGCGGCGCCACCACGCAAGCGCCGACGCCCCGATCAGCACGGTGGTCGCGATCGACGACGCCAGTGCGAGGTAGAGCCGTGGAGCGACGCTGCCGTCGCGCCAGGCGCGGACGAATTCGAACAGTCCTTCGCGCGGCTCGGCGAACAGCACCGACGAGAACGAGGTGACGACGTTGTAGGCGCGAAAGAGGGCCGGGGCCGATCCAAAGCGGCGTTCGAGCTCGTCAGGCTCCAGCCGCTCGAGCAGGAAGCCAGAGCTGCGCTCGGAGAGCGCGGGCACGCCAATCTGCAGGTACCACGCCCGGATGCCAACGTAGCCCAGCAGCAGCGCCGTCACCAGCACGACCCCGCGCGTCGAGACGCCGCGCATGCCGGAGATTCGGGCGGCCGCGAACACGACCCAGACCAACAGCCCCGATTCGAGCGTGAGCGACGCCACGATGAAGACCAGGGCCGCGAGCGCGTCGACCCACCATCCGCCGCGCGAGAGCGCGAGATTCAGCGCCGCGAGCGTCAGCACCGCGATCTCGAGGAAATGGTTGATGGGAAACGCCTCGCGCACGAAGGCGGTGAACGTATGCAGCCCGGTCAGGACCAGGAGCGCGAAGACGGCAGCCGCACTGTCCACCGCCGATTCCACGCGAAGCGCGGCCACGAACGCGAGCACGAGCGCGAGGAGCAGCAGGACGTGAAAGCCGCGGTAGACCAGGTGGAAGCGATCCGGGCTTGCCAGGTCGAACAGCGCCTTGATCTGGGCGATCCGCAGCGGGCGCAAGTACGCCGAGTTGCTCATCGAATCCTGGAAGGCCTGGGTCACCGAGGGAGACTCCTGCGCCGCGAGAATCTCGCCGAGCGCGTCCCAGACCTGCACCGGAGTCCGCCACACGTCGTACGAGACCGCCGCGGCGATGGCGCCCGCCAGCGCGAAGACGACGAGGCGACTGGTTCGCCGCGACACCTGTTAGACGGTCACCTTCTCGAGGACCAGCACGCGG
>CAVSWX010000015.1:0-111882 GCA_963731785.1 uncultured Acidobacteriota bacterium | reverse complement strand
TGGCAGGGCAAGGCGCGTTCGGCATCAAGCACATCGAAGCGATCCGCAACATCCCCGGCATCGAAGTGGTCACGCTGGCGGGCGGCAGCCCCGACTCCACGAAGGAAGTCGCCGCGAAGTTCGGCATCCCGCACTGGTCCACGGACCTCGGCGAGTGCCTGGCGCAGCCGGGCGTCGAGGCCGCCATCCTGGCCACGCCGACGCAGATGCACGCGAAGCAGGCGGTGCAGTGCATGCGCGCCGGCAAGCACGTCCAGATCGAGATTCCGATGGCCGACTCGGTGGCCGACGCCGAGATGATCGACAAGGTCCAGAAGGAAACCGGCCTGGTGGCCATGGCCGGGCACACGCGGCGCTTCAACCCGAGCCACCAGTGGGTGCACAAGAAGATCGTCGCCGGCGAGCTGAAGGTGCTGCAGATGGACGTGCAGACCTACTTCTTCCGCCGCACCAACATGAACGCGCTCGGCAAGCCGCGCAGCTGGACGGATCATCTGCTGTGGCACCACGCCTGCCACACGGTGGACCTGTTCGCGTATCAGACCGGCCAGTCGGTCTCGCAGTGCTACGCGCTGCAGGGGCCGTATCACCCCGAGCTCAAGATCGCGATGGACATGAGCATCGGCATGAAGGTGCCTTCGGGCGCCATCTGCACGCTGTCGCTGTCGTTCAACAACGACGGCCCGCTCGGCACGTTCTTCCGCTACATCTGCGACAACGGCACCTACATCGCGCGCTACGACGAGCTGGTGGACGGCAAGAACAACCCGATCGACGTCTCGAAGGTCGACGTGTCGATGAACGGCATCGAGCTCCAGGACCGCGAGTTCTTCGCGGCGATCAAGGAAGGGCGCGAGCCGAACGCCAGCGTCGCGCAGGCGCTGCCGGCGATGCAGACCCTCGGCAAGCTCGAACAGATGCTCTTCGCCAATTCGTAGCGGCAGGTCTTCAGACCTGCGCGGTCAGGTCCGGGCCGGCGTCGCGCCCAACCGCTGAAACCAGCGCGCGCGCATCGGCTTCAACACGGCGATGGCGAGCACGGCGGTGGCGGCATCCATCACGATGATGAGCGCGAAGACCGGGATCCACGACTCCGTCCGCTCGTGCAGCAGCGCCGCCATCGGCCCGCCGAGCACCGAACCGATGCCCTGCGCCATGTAGAGGAACCCGTAGTTGCTGGTCGCGTGCGCCGTGCCGTAGGTGTCGGTGAGCGTGGACGGGAAGAGCGAGAAGATCTCGCCCCAGCCGAAGAAGACGACACCCGACATCAGCACGAACAGCACCGGGCTGTCGCGCGTCAGCAGCCACACGGTCATCGCCACCGCCTCGAGTGAAAAGGCGATGAACATCGTCTTCTCGCGGCCCACCTTGTCGGACACCCAGCCGAAGAACGGCCGGGTGGCGCCGTTGGTGACGCGGTCGAGCGACAGCGCCAGCGGCAGCAGTGGCATGCCGAGCACCAGCACGTTGGCCATGCCGAAGTCCGCCGTGAACGCCCCCATCTGCGACGTCACCATGAGGCCGCTCGTGGACATCATGGTCATCATCACGAAGAGCAGCCAGAAGATCGGCGTGCGCAGCATCTGCCGCGGCGTGAAGTCGTGGCTGGCGGCGGCGAGCCGCACCGCCGATGCGGCCCGCGGCCCGGGCACGGCGGCCGGCGGACGCCGGAAGCCCTGGGCCACGAGAAAGCCCGCGAGGCCGAAGAGCGCGCCAAACTGGAGGAGCGTGGCCGAATGGCCGGCGGCGCGGATGCTCTCGGCCACCGGGAACGTGAACAACAGGGCCCCCATGCCGTAGCCCGCGGCGACGAAGCCGGTGGCGAGGCCGCGGCGATCGGGAAACCACCGCACCATGTGGCCCACGACCCCGATGTAGACGATGCCGGTGCCGATGCCGCCGAGGAGGCCATAGCTGAGATAGAGCGCCCACACGCTCGACGCCTGCGACGCCAGCATCCAGCTCACGCCCGTGACGAGCGTCCCGATCGACAGCAGCACGCGCGGTCCGAAGCGCTCGATGAGCGCGCCCTGGGCCGGCGAGAGGAACGTCTGGACGACGATCAGCACCGAGAACGTCACCTGCAGCTGCGCCAGGTTGGTGCCGAGGGCCTGGGTGAGCGATCCGGTGAAGAGCGTCCAGACGTATTGCGGGCCGGCAATCGTGACCATGGCGGCGACGCCGAGCACGAGCTGCGTCCAGCGGTTCGCGGCCACGGCGGCGGCGACGCCTCCGGCCACCGCAGGCCGCTCGACCCCGACCGGCGCCGCGGCAGACGGAGCGCGAAGCAGCGTCGGCTGACTGTCCATGTGGGAAGTCGCGCGGGCTACTGGAACCGGCGCCAGTCGATGCCGTAGTTGCGGACCTTGTAGTTGAAGATCCGCCGCGTGGTGCGCAGCAGCCGCGCGGCCACGGCCCGGTTGCCGCGGGCCTGCTTGAGCGCGTCCAGCAGCGCGTCCTTCTCCACCGCCTCCACCATCTCCTGGAGTGACTGGTTGGCGGTGGTGCCCGACGACTCCGCCGTCTGGAGCGTGGGCGGGAGGTGGTGGGCGTGCACCACGCCGCCGTCGCACAGCACCACGGCCCGCTCGATGGCGTTCGACAGCTCGCGCACGTTGCCGGGCCAGTGGTAGCTCGCCAGCATGTCGATCGCCGGCGTGGAGATCCGGCGCACGTTCTTGCCGTGCTCGCGGGCGAAGCGCTCCAGGAAGTGATCGGCGAGCAGCAGGATGTCGGCCTTCCGATCGCGAAGCGGCGGCACGAAGATCGAGAACACGTTGAGGCGGTAGTAGAGATCCTCGCGGAACTCCCCGGCCGCAATCGCCTTCTCGAGATTGCGGTTGGTCGCCGCCAGCACGCGCACGTTCAGCGCGATCGTCTGGGTGCCGCCCAGCCGCTCGAATTCGCGCTCCTGCAGCACGCGCAGCAGCTTCACCTGCACGCCGGGCGTGAGCTCGCCCACCTCGTCGAGGAACAGCGTGCCGCCGTTGGCCATCTCCAGCCGCCCCTTCTTGGTGCCCTGCGCCCCGGTGAACGCGCCGGCCTCGTAGCCGAAGAGCTCCGACTCGATGAGGTCGGCCGGCAGCGCGGCGCAGCTCACGGTGACGAACGGCTTCCGCGCCCGCGGCGAATTGTGGTGAATCGCCTGGGCGATGAGGCCCTTGCCGGTGCCCGACTCGCCGCGCAGCAGCACCGTGGTATCGGACGAGGCCACCTGCGCCACCTGCGTCTGCACCTCTCCGAGCGGCGCGGAGGTGCCGACGAGCCTGGGGAATTCCGCCTGCTCGAGCGCCTTGTTGCGAAGCTCGCTGGTCTCGTCGCTGAGCCGCTGCCGCTCGGTCGCCCGCCGCGAGGCGCCCACCGCCTGCGACAGCGTCGAGGCCAGCAGTGTCACGTAGCTCAGCGCCCGGTGCAGATCGCGGTCGCGATCGAAGGCGTATTCGACGCTCAAGCGCGCCGACGGCGCGCCCACCGAGCAGAATCGGCGCCGCGACGATCGACAGCTC
Organism: uncultured Acidobacteriota bacterium; assembly: GCA_963731785.1. Lineage (GTDB taxonomy): Bacteria > Acidobacteriota > Vicinamibacteria > Vicinamibacterales > UBA2999 > DASYRM01. Next base: position 108,376 of record CAVSWX010000015.1, on the reverse strand, counting down.
GCGCACGGCGGCCGCTCTCGACGTCGGCAGCCGGGTCGCGGTCCGCGTGACCTGCGGCATGACGACCGGACGCCCCTTCTGCAGCACCTGGTCGATGATGTTGGCGCCTGCCGGAGCGGCGCCGTTCCGGGGGCGCGGCGCCGCGATGCCTTCCGCGATCGTGAGATCTCCCTGCCCCGCTCGCTCGCCGGGCACGACGACCATCGCCCCCTGGATGCCGACGGCGCTCTGGGTAGCGAGCGTCTGCAGCGCCTGCCGCAGCGCCGCCTTGAGGTCGGGCCGTTCGGCCAGAGTCTGGCTGATGTCGCGGACGATCGACAGCTCGCGCGGTTCCTCGTGAGTGGCGCGAGGCGCCGGATCGGTCCAGTGGGCAGGCATCGACGGTTGCAACATGGGGCCGCCGTCCCCGGCTGCAAGCGACGTTCCCTTCTCTCCCATTTGGGGTAGATCGTGAAAAACAGGCCGTGAAACGCGCGAATTTTCACGGCCGTAACCCGCGCGCGCCCGACCGAGCCGCTCGCGAATGGCACATCGCTGTCGTGATGCGCCGGGTCACGCGAACACGTTTGTCCGTTCCGGCCCTGGAGGGCCTCCGGCCGCCCCTCGCAGGCCCTCGCAGCTCCGTGCGATAGCCACAACGATGTGGACACGAATGTGGTGTCGTACAGGTCTGTCGGTGGGCTGGGTATGATCCCGGAAGGGATGAAAGTGTCGATCGTCGTGCCCGCGTTCAACGAAGCGGGCGGACTGGCCGCGACGCTGGCGAGCATCCGCGCCGCCGCGGCCGCGTTCGATGCCCGCGGCTGGGCGCACGAGCTCATCGTCTGCGACAACAACTCCACGGACGCGACGGCTGACGTCGCCCGCGCCGCCGGGGCGACGGTCGTCTTCGAGCCGGTCAATCAGATTTCCCGCGCGCGGAATGCCGGCGCGGCACACGCCACGGGCGACTGGCTGATCTTCGTCGACGCCGACTCGCATCCCTCGCGGGCGCTCTTCGACGACACCGCCGACACCATCGCGGCCGGCCGGTGCCTCGCCGGCGGCGCCACGGTCGCCATCGACAGCGGCGCGCGCGCTGGCGCACGTGGTGGTGGCGGTGTGGAACGTCATCAGCCGGGTCCGCCGTCTCGCCGCCGGCTCGTTCATCTTCTGCGACGCGCGCGCCTTCCGCGAGGCCGGCGGCTTCAGCCTGGATCTCTACGCCACCGAGGAGCTCGAGCTGTTCGGCCGACTGAAGACGGCGGCGCGGCGAGCCGGGCGGACGATCGTGATCCTGCACCAGCACCCGCTGGTCACGAGCGGCCGCAAGGCGCGGCTCTACACCAAGCGCGAGATGGCGGCGGGGTTGCTCAAGAGCATGCTCACGCTCGGTCGCACGATGCGTAACCGTGACGACTGCTTCGTCTGGTACGACGGCCGGCGCGAGTAACACCGCCGCGCCCCGACTGGGCCGCGGTGGCAGCGCGATCGTGAGACGGGGCTGAGCCCCGCCCTACATAGCTGGGCCGCAAGGCCCGGCTGTAGATCTTGGCGGGGCTCTTGCTCACCTCCGGCGTGAGAGGAGTCCTTCATGCCCGACGAGCTCCCGGTGCCGCCGCCCGCCGATCCGATCCCGCAGCACCACCCGCCGTTTCCGCCGCCGGTCGTGCCGCCGGACGATCCGAACCGCGACGCGATCGCACCGCATTCCCGGATATCGATCCGCCGCCCGTCAAGGCGCCGGTAGACGAACCAGACGTTGAACCTGGCGGCAAGCGTTTGATGTAGCCTGCGGCGGTCGTAGACCGCCCGTCGCCCCGATCACGCCGCCGATTTCTTGCGCGCCGCGGTCGCGCGTTTACGCGCGGCCGGGCGCGACGGCCGCGACCCGCGCGACGGCCTGGCGTCGCGTTGCGCCGCGGCCAGGCTTTCTTTCAGGCGAGCGACCAGATCCACGACCTTCGTCGGCGGCGTCGGCTTTCCCGACACGTGCCGGCAGCTTCTTGCCCGCTGCCTTGGCCTTGATGACCTTCATCAGCGCCGGCACGTAATCGTCGTGGTAGGCGTCCGGGCGTCCACTCGCCGGCCAGGCTCGAGATGAGCTGGTCGGCCAGCTTGAGCTCCTGCGGGCTCACCTTCACGCGGGGCGCATGCGGCAACTCCACGAGGTCTTCCTCGAAGCGCATCGTGGACAGCACCAGGCGGCCGTCGACGGGGACGCAGCGCCGCGAGGTGCTGGCGCTGGCGCATCACGTACTTCGCGATGCCGGCGCGCCCGCTCTTCTCCAGCGCCTGCGCGAGCAACCCGTAGGCGTGCTCGGCCCCCTTGCCGGGCAGCGCGTAGTACGGCGTGTCCCAGTAGCGCGCGTCGATCGACTGCGCGCGGCACGAAGGCCTGGATGTCGATGCTGCGGCTGCGCTCGATCGCGGCGGTCTTGAAATCGTCCTCGGTGAGCGCGATGAAGCGCCCCTTCTCCACTTCGTAGCCCTTCACCAGCTCGTCCCACGCCACGGCCTTGCCGTCGGTCTGGCATACCCGCTCGAGGCTGATCGGCGAGAGGTCGGTGCGGTGCAGCAGCCGGAAGCGTGGCGTGTGATCGCGGGTCGCCGACGAACAACTCGACCGGGATATTGACGAGCCCGAAGCTGATCGATCCTTTCCACAGTGGTCGCGCCATTCTTTCAAACTCCTCTGCAGGATCGGCAAAGAGCAAGAACAATTCCGCTCTCCTGCTCGCGCGCGCGACGAGAACGCGGGGCACACGCTTTGCTCTTCCGTCGACAGGCGGCATTTCGCCGCCGAGGAGCTTCCATGAGCGCACCGCAACAGCCGAGCCGCCGCGGGAACGAACCGGTCGAGAACGTTCCGCCGCAGGATCAACTCGATCCCGTCAGCGGTCCCGACGGCGACGCCGGGCCACCGGCGATCAGGACATCGACACCGCGGGCACCGAGGCCGACACCGAGTCGCCGACGGCGGCGCAACCGCGCCGCACGCCGGTCGCGCCGGTCATCGATCGGCACCGCTAGGAAGGGAACTCCATGGCGCGCTGTGACACCTGCGGCAACGACTACGACAAGCCGTTCGTCGTGATGAGCGGCAGCGACCAGCTTCACGTTCGACAGCTTCGAGTGCGCGATCCAGAAGCTGGCGCCGACCTGTGCGCACTGCCAGTGCCGCATCATCGGCCACGGCCTCGAGGACGACGGCACCTGGTTCTGCTGCGCGCACTGCGCGCGCAAGGCCGGCGCGCGGGAGCTCGTCGATCGCGCCTGAGTCGAGCGGTCGTTCGCCCTGGAGCTCGTGGCTGCGGGTCTTTAGACCCGCCTCAGCGGCGCGCCTCGTGGTGTACCCTCCGGCCATGAATCGTTCGCTGGCCCTTGTGCTGTGCGCGCTGTTGAGTGCATCGGCGACGGCGCCACGGGGCCAGGCGCCCGCCGCGCCCGACACCGCGTTCCATGCGGTCGCGTACGTCGAAACGGCGGCGTCGGCCGCGCGCGAGGCCGCTGCGGCCCTGCGCGGCTACCGTGAGGCCGCCTCGAAACAGGACGGCTGCGCGGCGGTGGACACCTTCGAGCAGATCGGCCGCCCGGGCCACTGGGTGATCGTCGAGACCTGGCGCGATCAGAAGGCGTTCGACGCGCGTGACCCGGCGGTGCAGCAGCGGCTGCTCGACGCGATCAAGGACGAGCCGCGTCAGCGGGTTCGACCAGCGGCCGTACAAGACGGTGGCGGTGGCGCCGGGCCGCAGCCGGCCGGCGACGCGGCGGTGTCCGTGATCGCGCACGTGGACGTGGCGCCCAACCCGGCGGTGGCGCCGATGCTGACGCGCCTGGCGCCAGGCCAGCCGCCAGGAGCCGGGCAACCTGCGGTTCGACGTGCTGCAGCACACGATGCGCGGCAACCACTTCACGGTGATCGAGACCTGGCGCGACCAGGCGGCGCTCGACGCGCACGTCGCGTCGCCGCGCACACGGCAGTACCGCGACGAGGTCCTGCCCCTCACCGGCAGCCCGCTCGACGAGCGGGTGTTCAAGGCCGCGCGCTAGAGGCTAGCAGCCGCCAACGACCGGCGCCGGGCTACGGATCGGCCGGCAAACCAACCGTGCGGCCGGGAAACCCGCCGCGTCGAAGTAGCGCACGCCCCCACTTCCTGATAGCGCAGCACGGTGCGGAGCCCGTTCGGCCCGGGCTTCGCACGCAGGGTCCTCACGGTCACGCGCGCCGGCGCGGCCGTCAACGAGCGCTTCCTCGAGCACTCGTCCCGTCAGCGTGCCACGCGCCTCGCGCGGCAATCCCATGATCCGGGCAATCGTCGGGTGCACGTCCACGTTCCCGACCGGCATCGTGTCCACGAACCCCGCTTGAAGCTCGGTCCCGCGGCCGCCATGAAATTGAAGGTCTCGGCCCGGCCGAAGCCGCCGTGGTGCCCCTGCCCCTGCTGCCCGGCGTTCGAGACCGTGGCGCTGCAGTTCGTCTCCACCGCGCACCCGGTGGTGAACGATCGCAGGTTGACGACCATCGACGGCCGGGGCGTCGCGGCCCGGCCCCACGAGACGAATCGCGCTCATCGGGCAGCGTGCCCGCGAATCGCGCCCAGCGCGTCGTCGACGAAGACGCCGCTCACGTAGTCCTGCGCCATCAGCGCGGCGACGAGGCGCGTGCGCCAGCGCGCGCTGCGGCGGCGCCGAGCAGATAGATCAACGCCACACCGCCGTCGGCCGCGACGATCGCTTCGGGCGTCGGACGGGTCGCGGCCGATGACGCCGTGCCCGTTCGTGTGCTCGCCCGCCGGCCACGCGGCGGTTCTTCTGGCCGGGATCCCACAGCGGCAGGCCGAGCGCCTCGGCCAGATCCAGCGCGAGGAAACCCGGCGGCAGATGGCCGGGCACCACGTCGGCGTAGCTGCCGCTTGGCGGCCGGGCTGGTGCGCTCTCGCGCGACACCGTCGAGAAACCGTGATCGGCGGCCACGATGATGTTGGTCGTCGGCGGCAGTCGAGCGCGACCAGCGCCTCGCGCAGGCGGCGCAGGTTGTCGTCGGCGTTGCGGATGCCCGCCAGCGACGTGGGACCGTTGATCCCCGGCTGCAGCGCCCGAAGCTGTCGCCCTGGTTGTGCTGCGACCCGTCGGGATCGCGCGACCAGTACGACGAGCACGAAGGGCCTGCCCCGCGCCTTGAACATCGGCAGCACCACGCGCGTGGCGACGTCGGCGAATCCAGTTCTGCTGCGCGACGTTGGGCGTCGTCGTGCCGGGTGTCTCGAAATTGCCGGCGCGCGCGTTGTCGCCGCGCGGCGGCGCCGCGGTGGCGAGGCCCGCCGCCGTCATGGCCGCCGCCACCTCCGGAGCGAGCGGCACGCCGTCTGGGAGTGCCCGTCGACGTCGTCGATCGACGATGGTGCTGCGGTCGTCGCGGCGCGCCGTGGTCCTGCAGCAGCGCCGGGCCCGTGCTTGCCGATGGTGGCCGTGCTGTAGCCGGCGCGGCGCGCCAGCGCGAGCAGGTGCTCTGCGGCACGAAGCTGCCGCCCATCCGCTCCTCGAGCTCGCCGAGCACCGCATCCTTCTCGATCTGCGGCAACGCGCGACCCGGCGGCGCTTCGCACGAAAACGGCATCAGCAACGAGTTGCCGAAGACGCCGGTGTCGCCCGGGTAATGCCCGGTGGCCAGCGCGGCCGCGTTCGGCATCGTCAGCGTCGGGTAGACCGAGTGCGAGTTGCGGAACGTCACGCCCTCGCGGGCCAGGGACGCCAGCGCCGGCGCCGTCTCCATCGACACCATGCGGCGCGCAGTGCCGTCGGGCACGAACAGGATCGACATTGGGTGGCGGTGGCGGCCGCGCCGGCGCTCCAGACGACCGCGAGCACGGCGCGCCAGCACCAGCGCGAGGCGGGGGAGAACTGCGAAAGCGGCACGGCCGCATTGTAACCGGGGGGCTCCTTGTCGAACCGTGCGCCGGGCTTGCGCGCGGCGGGAGCGCGGGTACATAGTCTCGACCGGAGAGTCGCCATGAGACCACTCGTTCTCGCCGCGGTCGTGGCGACGGTCGTCGCGACCATGGTGTTCGGCGTGCGGGCGCAGAACGCGCCGGCGCCGGGGCGCCGCAGCCGCCTCAGGCTGCAGACCGCACAGCCAGGCAGCCCGGTGCGCGCGCGGCCGCGGCACCGGGCGCCGATCCCTACGCCAACAACGCGGCACCGGGCACGCAGACCTTTCCGCTGGCCGCCGCCGGCCGGCAAGGACAGCAACGCCCGCATGGTGGCGCCGATCGGGCGCGGTCAACCAGGGGCCGTTCGACCCGGCCAGCCTGGAAGTACGGCCCGGCGTTCGACCCGCCGCCCGGCGCGAAGATCTGGAACCCGGTGAAGTTGAAGATGATGCAGGGCGGCAAGGTGACCGGCGGCACGTTCTTCGGCGCCGGCGACGCCTCCACCTACTGCGCGATGGCCAACGCCGGCTACGACTTCATCTGGACCGAGATGCAGCACGACCAGCGCGACTGGGAAACGGCCGCGCGCATCTGGCGCACGTGTCCGCACGCCAAGGCGGTGCCGGGCGTGCGCGTCGCCTACGCCGACGAGCGCGAGATCCAGCACGCGCTCGACGCCGGCGCGCTCGTCGATCGTCGTGCCGACGGTCGACACCGTGGAAGAGGCGATCGCAGGCGCGCAACTGGACCTACTTCCCGCCGCTCGGCCGGCGCAGCGACGGCGGCGGGCAGGCGTTCGACGCGGCGATGTGGGGCGGCGTGCCCGGCGGCTACCGCAACACCATCAACGACAACATCGTGCTGATCCTGATGATCGAGACGCTCGAGGGGCTGAAGAACTCGGACGAGATCGCCAAGGTGCCGGGCGTGACGGCGCTCTTTGCCGCCAGCGGCGACCTCGGCAACTTCTCCGGGTTCCGCCAGGGCACGCCCGACTACGAGCGCGCCATCAACATCGTCCACGACTCCACGCTGAAGGCCGGCGTCCGGCTGTGCGGGCCGCTCGCCTGGCGCGATCGCCCCGACTTCACCTGCTTCCAGGCCGGCAGCGAAACCGCCGCCATCTCCCGCGGCGTGGCCGCCGAGCTCGGGCCGCTCGCCAACACGCAGGCCAAGCCCGAGGTCGGGCCCTTCGCCGAGCGGCGCTGATCGCGCCGCGCGACACGGTGGCAACGCGCGTCCTCGTCCTCGGCGCCGGGCACATCGGGCGCGTGGTGGCGCACCTGCTCACCACCGCCGACGGGCGAGCCGCGCTACGAGGTGGTGCTCGCCGACAAGGCGCTTCGATCCGCACGTCGCGCGAGCGGTTCGGCGATCGCTGCCGCACGGTCGATCGCGACGACGTGGACAGCTTCGCGCGCCTGATCGAGGGGCACGACATCGTCGTCAACGCGCTGCCCTTCCACTTCGGCGGCGTCGATCGCGCGCGCCGCCGCCGGCCGCGCCCACTACTTCGACCTCACCGAGGACCTCGACGCGGCGCACGTCATCCGCGTCGCTCGCCGAGGGCGCGGCCACGGCGTTCATGCCGCAGTGCGGGCTGGCGCCCGGGTTCATCAGCATCGCCGGCTACGCGCTGTCGCGCGGCTTCGACACGCTCGAGCGGCTGCACATGCGCGTGGGCGCGCTGCCGCAATACCCGACCAACGCGCTGAAATACAACCTCACGTGGTCGGTGGACGGCCTGATCAACGAATACGTCCACCCGTGCGAGGCGATCGTGGACGGCGCCCGCATCGAGCAGCCGCCGCTCGAGGGCTACGAGAGCTTCGCGCTCGACGGCGTCAACTACGAGGCGTTCAACACGTCGGGCGGGCTCGGCACGCTGGCCGAGACGCTCGCCGGCCAGGTGCAGTATCTCGACTACAAGACCATCCGCTATCCCGGGCCACCGCGACATCGCCAAGCTGATGCTGCAGGACTTCGGCCTCGCGGGCAAGCGCGAGGTGATGAAGGACATCCTGCGCACGGCCATCCCGACCACCGAGCAGGATGTCGTGGTGGTGTTCGTCACCGCGTCGGGGCTGCGCGGCGGCGTGCGCACGCAGGTGTCGTTCGCGCGCAAGGTCTACGCGCAGACGTGGGCCGGCATGCCGATGACCGGCATCCAGATCACGACCGCCAGCGGCGTGTGCGCCGTCATCGACCTCTTCGTGCAGGGCGCGCTGCCGACGCGCGGCTTCATCCGCCAGGAGCAGGTGGCGCTGGCCGATTTCCTGGCGAACAGATTTGGCCGCGCCTACGAAGCGGCCGCGGCGCGCTGAGTCTTGCCGACGTGGGGGCCGGCTTCAGCGGCCCTGGGCCGCCTGAAGGCGGCCCCTACGTACGTAGCCTCGGTGGTACCTTTCCCGCATGCGAATCCTGGTTGCGAGTGCGTGTCTGCTGAGCCTGGCGGGCGCGCTGATCTCGGCGCAGGCGCCGGCGGCATCGCCCGAACGCGACTTCCTCACGCGGCCGCGGCGCCTCACGGTGGAAGGCCGCCGCGCCGGCGAAGGCTACTGGTCGAAGGACGGGCAAGAAGCTCGTGTTCCAGAGCGAGCGCGAGCCGGGCAATCCCTTCTATCAGATCTACACGATGGACATGGCCACCGGCGACGTGGCGCGCGTCTCGCCGGGCATGGGCAAGACCACCTGCTCGTTCTTCAACCCCGAGACCGGCGACGTCCTCTTCGCCTCCACGCATCACGATCCGACGTCGAAGCAGCAGCAGGACGACGAGCTGAAGTTCCGCGCCTCGGGCCAGGAGCGGCGCTACTCGTGGGACTACGACCCCGAGATGGAGCTCTACGTCCGCAACGCGAAGACCGGCACCTATCACCGGCTGACCAAGCGCGCGGCTACGACGCCGAGGCCAGCTACTCGCCGGACGGCCAGTGGATCGCGTTCTCGTCCACGCGGCAGGCGTACGACCACGAGCTGTCGGCGGCCGAGCGCAAGCAGCTCGAGACCGACCCGAGCTTCTTCGCCGAGATCTACATCATGCGCGCCGACGCCGACGGCACCGGCGTGAAGCGCTTGACCATCGGTCAACGGCTACGACGGCGGCCCGTTCTTTTCTCCCGACGGCAAACGCATCATCTGGCGGCGCTTCGACGAAGCCGGGCTCATCGCCGACATCTGGACGATGAACCTCGACGGCACCGATCAGCGGCAGATCACCAGCTTCGGCGCCATGAGCTGGGCGCCCTACATCCATCCGTCGGGGCAGTACGTCCTCTTCGCGTCGAACAAGCTCGGGTTCGAGAACTTCGAAGTGTTCATGGTGGACATCGACGGCCGGAAGCAGCCGGTGCGCGTGACCTACTCCGATGGCTTCGACGGGCTGCCGGTGCCGTCGCCGGATGGAACGCAGCTGGCCTGGACCTCGAGCCGCGGCGGCGGGCGCGAGGGGCAGATCTTCCTGGCGCAGTGGAACCACGAGCATGCGCTCGCGGCCCTGCGCGCCGCTCCCGCGAGGTAACCGCATGCGCACATCCGCCCGCCTCCTGCTCGCCGCCACGCTGGTCGTTCGCTCGCTGGCCGCGACGCTTCTCGTTCGTGGGGCCGGGTCTTTAGACCCGGCCGTGCACGCGCAGACCCAGGCGCCGCCCACGCGGCCGTTCGTCGAAACGCTCGCCTCCGAACGCCTCGGCGGCCGCGAGGCCGGCTCGCGCGACGAGCGCGCCGCCGGCGACTACCTCGCCGACCAGCTGCAACGTCTCGGCGCGCGCCCGCTGCCCGGCCGCAGCGACATGTTCCAGGCCTTCGAGTTCACGGCCGGGAGCCGCGACGGCGGGTCGCGCGTCGGCGGTCACCGCCGGCTCCACCGCGGCCCGAAGACATTCTCGACGGCGAAGGACGTGCAGGCGCTCTCGTTCTCGGACGACGCCCAGGTGAGCGGCCAGGTGGTGTTCGCCGGCTACGGCATCGTCGTCCCCGAGTCGCAGGGCTTCGGCTACGACAGCTTCGCCACGCTCGACGTGAAGGACAAGGTCGTGGTGGTGCTGCGCTACTTCCCCGAGGACGCCGACCAGCAGACGCGCGGCATCCTGGCGCGCTACTCCGACCTGCGCTACAAGGCGATGGCCGCGCGCCAGCGCGGCGCCAGGGCGCTCGTGGTGGTCACCGGGCCGCGGTCGCCGAACGCCGGGCTCACCGTGCCGATGGCGCTTCGACACGGCGCTCGCCGGATCCGGCATCGCCGCCATCAGCGTCAGCGGCGACGTGGCCGCGGCGCATCTTCGCCGGCGGCAAGCCGCTGGCGGACGTGCAGAAGGATCTCGATACCGGCAACCCGCACGTGGCCGGCTTCGCGCTCCCGGGCGTGGAGATGACGATCAAGGCCGCGGTGACCCGCGAGAAGCGGACCGGCCGCAACGTCGTCGCCTACCTGCCGGCGACCGCGCCGGTGACGGCGGTCGACAAGCCGTGGGTGGCGGTCGGCGCGCACTACGATCACCTGGGCCGCAGCGCGCACAGCGGCTCGCTCGCCGCGCGTGACGACGCCGGGCGCGCCCATCTCGGCGCCGACGACAACGCCTCGGGCACCGCGGCCGTGCTGTCGATCGCCGGCGCGCTGGCGAAGCAGCCGATGCGGCGGCGGCACCTGCTCGTCGGGTTCTGGAGCGCCGAGGAAATCGGCCTGCTCGGGTCGGCCGCCTTCCTCGCGACGCCGCCGGTGCCGGTCGATCAGCTCGCCGCGTATCTCAACTTCGACATGGTCGGCCGCATGCAGGACAACAAGCTGGTGGTGCAGGCGGCCGGCACGCAGCGCCGGCGTGGGCGTCCATTCTGGAGCGCGCCAACGTCGCCGCCGGATTCGATCTCACGGTGCAGCCGGATCCGTTTCAGCCGACCGACGTCATGAACTTCAATCAGGCCGGCGTGCCCAGCCTGTCGTTCACCACCGGCGCGCACACCGATTACCACAAGCCGTCGGACACCGCCGACAAGATCGCCTACGACGACCTCGATCGCGTGGCCGGCGTTCGCCGCCGCCATCGCGCGGCGGCTGATGGACCTCGACCCGGCGCCGGCGTTCGTCAAGGTCGAGCAGTCGGCGCAGACGGCGTCGCGCACCGGCGTGCGCATCTTCACCGGCACGGTGCCCGACTACGCGGCGTCGGTGAAGGGGCTGCTGCTCGGCGGCGTGGTGGGCGGCGGGCCGGCCGAGCAGGCGGGGCTGCAGAAGGGCGACGTGATCGTGGAGATCGCCGGGACAGGCGATCACGAACATCTACGACTACACCTACGCGCTCGACCTGCTGAAGATCGGCCAGCCGGTGAAGGTGGTCTACCTGCGCGGCAGCGAGCGGCGCGAAACCACGCTGACGCCCGCCGCCCGTCGATAGAGCGACCCGCTGAGGCGCGGTAAGACCGTCACGGTGTAATTCCGCACGCGCGGTCAGGCGCGGCGCCGCCGCACACCGCACACTGCTGTCTCTGACCGAACACGACAGGCCACGGCAGCGATGAAGACCTCGACGCGCGACGACTACCTCGATCGAATCCGGCGGGTGCTCCGCTTCGTCCAGGACCACCTGGACGAGCCGCTCACGCCGGAGCGGCTCGCCGGAGTGGCGCACTTCTCCCGGTTCCACTTCCACCGCGTGTTCAGCGGGCTGGTCGGCGAATCGCTGAGCGCGCACGTGCGGCGGCTCCGGCTCGAACGGGCGGCGGGCGAACTGCGATGGACCGACCGGCCCGTCATCGACATCGCGCTCGATGCCGGCTACGACGCGCCGGAACCGTTCACGCGGGCGTTCCGCGGCCACTTCGGGGAGCCCCCGTCACGGTTTCGCGCGCGCCGGGATCCACTCGCGTTTCCGCCGGCGGCCTGTCGGGTTCATTTCGGCATCGACGACGCGATCGCGCGTTTCGCGGCCCCGAAGGAGCCTTCCATCATGATCGACGTACGCATCGAAACCCAACCCGCCCGCCGCCTGCTGGCGATGGAGCACCGCGGGAACTACATGGCCATCGGCGAGACGTTTCAACGGCTCAACGCGCTCGCCTACGGCCGCGGCCTCGCCGCGCCCGGCGCGGCCTCGATCGGCCTCTACCACGACGACCCCGACGTCGTGCCCACCGCGCAGCTGCGCAGCCACGCGTGCATCGCGGTGCGCGACGGCGTGACGGACGCGCCCGAGGGGTGCGAGCTGATCACGCTGGAGGGCGGCGAGACGGCGGTGGCGACGCACCGCGGGCCGTACGCGCGGCTGGCCGAAAGCTACCGCGAGCTCTACGCCGAGTGGCTGCCCGGGAGCGGGCGCGAGGCGGCGCATCGGCCGTGCCACGAGACCTATGTCAGCGACGCCACCACCACACCCGAGGCCGACCTGATCACGGAGATCAACCTCCCGCTCGTCCCGCTCGCCACGCCTGCGGCGGTGTGACGATGACGGCCGGGTCTAAAGACCCGGCCCCACGTCCATTGTACGTAGAGGCGGGTCTTCAGACGCGCCTATTCAGGGCGGTCTGAAGACCGCCCTCTACAATCCGAAGCCCGTCTCCGTCCGAAGCCTTCCACGCCCGAAGCCTGAAGCCTGAAGCCGGTATACTCGTCGGCTGGTCCCTGGACCACGAGGAGGTTGTTCCGTGACGAAGACGTTCCGTTCGCTGAAGCCCGCCCCCGCCTGCGTTGCCGGCGCGCTGGCCGTGCTGCTGGCCGCCACCGCGGGATCGTCGGTGGGCTTCGGCCAGCAGAAGGTGCCGATGACGCCCATTCGGCATTCCGGTCGCGCCCACCGGGCTCGCGAACCGGCCGCTGCCGAAGCTGCCGATGGAATTCGACACCGGCGAGGGGCAGCGCATCCGCGTGACCGCGGTCGTCACCGGGCTCGAGAACCCGTGGACGGTGGCGTGGCTCCCCGACGGCGCGATGCTCGTGACCGAGCGGCCCGGGCGCCTGCGCATCGTGCGCAACGGCAAGCTCGATCCCACGCCGGTGGCCGGCGCGCCCGCGGCGCGGAACATCGGCATCTCGGGTGAACCGGGCGCCGTCCACGGCTACATGGACGTGGTGCTGCACCCCAACTTCGCCACCAACCAGCTGGTCTACCTCGGCTACACCAAGCCGCTCGACGAGAAGCGGCAGACCACGGCCATCGCGCGCGGGCGCTGGAACGGCTCGGCGCTCGTGGACACCAAGGACATCTTCGTGGGCGCCGAGGGCAACGGCGTGGCACGCATGGCCTTCGGCCGCGACGGCATGCTGTACGTCACCACCGCGCCGGCAACGCGGCGCGCAGGACGGCAACAGCCAGGGCGGCAAGGTGCTGCGCCTCAAGGACGACGGCACCGTCCCGCCCGACAACCCGTTCGTCGGCAAAGCCGGCTACAAGCCCGAGGTCTACACGCTCGGCCACCGCAGCTCGCTCGGCCTGGCCGTCCACCCCGGCACCGGCCAGATGTGGCTCAACGAGAACGGGCCCAATGGCGGCGACGAGATCAACATCCTCAAGCCCGGCGCCAACTACGGCTGGCCGCTCGTGAGCTACGGCCGCACCTATCCGGGGCCGTGGCAGGTCGAACGGCCCGGCCATGCCGGGTTCGAGCCGCCGGTGGTGCTGTGGATCCCCTCGATCGCCGTCTCGGGCATGACCTTCTACACCGGCGACCGGCTGCCGAAGTGGAAGGGCGACGTGTTCGTGGGCGCGCTGCGCACCGGCGAGATTCCGGGCACGGGCCACGTCGAGCGGATCCTCTTCAACGAGAAGATGGAGGAGATGCGCCGTGAGTCGCTGCTCGTCGAGCTGCGGCAGCGCATCCGCGACGTGCAGCAGGGCCCCGATGGGCTGCTCTACGTGGTGACGGACCAGAATCCGGGCGCCATTCTACGCATCGAGCCGGCCTCCTAGCGGTCGCGCTGGTAGGATCCGAGAGACGGACCTCGCCGAGGACGCCCCGATGACACATTTCTCCCTGCGTACGACGGCGGCCGTGGCCGCCATCCTGATGTTCGTCGCCGTGGCGGCCGGCCTGCACGCACAGGCCGCACCGCAGCGGGCGCAGCCGATCAAGGCCGGCGAAGTGCCGAGTCGCAAGCAAGCCGCACCGCTGCCTCCGCGCGGCACGTTCGTGCCGCCGCGGACCCCGTGGGGCGACCCGGACATCGCCGGCGACTACAACAACAGCGACGAGAGCGGCATCCCGTTCGAGCGGCCCGACGAGTTCGCCGGGCCGCCGGATGGAGGACATCTCGCCGGCGGAGTTCGCCAAGCTGGTGAAGCAACGGCAGGAGCAGACCATCGAACGGACGCCGGGCCTGAGCGAGTTCCCCGGCGCGACGAGCCCGATGCACTGGTTCGAGAACTACTACGCCGCCAACAGCCGTCCGTGGCTGGTCGTCGAACCGGCCGACGGCAAGGTGCCGCCGCAGACCGCCGAGGCGCAGCAGCGGGCGCGCGCGCGGCAGCAGGCGCGCGCCGGCCGCGGCCCGGCCGACTCGTGGGAGGACCGCAGCCTCTACGACCGCTGCATCACCCGCGGCATCCCCGGCTCGATGATGCCGGCCATCTACGGCAACTCGTACCACATTCACCAGGGTCCCGGGCTTCGTCACCATCACCTACGAGATGGTGCACGACACGCGCGTGATTCCGCTCGACGGCCGGCCGCACCTCCCGGGCAGCGTCCGTCAGTACATGGGCGACGCGCGCGGGCGGTGGGAAGGCAACACGCTGGTGATCGAGACCACCAACTTCACCGACAAGACGCCGTACCGCGGCTCGAGCGATCAGCTCAAGATGATCGAGCGCTTCACGCCGCTCGGCCCCGACACGGTGGAATGGGCCGTCACCCTCGACGATCCGCGCACGTGGGCGCGGCCGTGGACGTTCGCGATGAACCTCACGCGCGACGCGTCGCAGCCGCCGTTCGAGTACGCGTGTCACGAGGGCAACTACGGCCTGCGCAACATCCTCGAGGCCGCGCGCGCCGAAGAGCGCGCCGCGGCGGGGCGCTAGGGACGCACATGCCGAGCCGCCGGCGTCGTGGCGGACTCGTGCTGGCGGCCGTGGTGCTGATCACGTCGGCCGCCGACGCCCACCATTCGATTACCGCCATCTACGACAGCCGCCGGCAGGTGACCGTCACCGGCAGCGTGCGCGAGTTCCAGTTCGTCAACCCGCACCCGTGGATCGGGCTCGACGTGACCGGCGACGGCGGACGCGTGCAGACGCTGGCGGCTCGAGCTCGACAACCGCTTCGAGCTGGTGAACGTCGGCATGCGCGCCGACACGTTCAAGCCAGGCGACGTCGTCGTGGCGACCGGCAGCGCCGGACGCGACGGGGCGCGCAGCCTCTACGTGCGGCAGCTCGATCGCGCCCGCCGACGGGCTGCGCTACGAGCAGGTCGGCCCATCGCCGCGCCTGCGGCTTCCGCGCGAGGGCCTGGACCCTGACGACCGAGCGTAGAGGGCGTTCTTCAGACCGCCCTGGTGAGGCACGGCTATGCCGCGCCCTACGACGGTCGTAGGGGCAGGTCTTAGACCCGCCTGAAGCCTTAAGCCCGAAGCCCGTAGCCTTCACCTCGCTCAGGTAGGATCTCGGCATGGACGAACCGGTCGAGGTGCCCATCGGGCCCGAGCTCGACCTGCATTCGTTCGCACCAGCCGACATCCGCTCCGTGGTCGAGGAGTACCTCGCCGAGGCCGCGGCGCGGGGGTTGACCGAGGTGCGGCTCGTGCACGGGCGCGGCCGCGGCGTCCAGCGCGGCGTCGTGCAGGCCACGCTCGATCGGCACCCGCTGGTGACAGAATTCTGGGACGATCCGTCGTCGCATCTCGGGGCGACGATTGCGCGGCTGGCCGTGGGCCGGCAGGGACCTCCGTGAGCGACACCGGCGACAAGAAATACAGCGGCGACAACTTCCGCGGCTCCGACAACGCCTCGCCCTACCCGGTGAGCCGGCTCGGCGCGCCGGTGTCGCTCGTGGACTCGGCGCGCATCATCGAAGCCGCGTCCTCGAAGGTGGCGCTGCGCACCAACGCCCAGCTCGAGGTCATCGTCGAGCAGATGAAGGCGCTGCAGGAGCGCGCCCGGGAGATCATCGAGCAGGCGTCGCGCGACGTGGACCTGATTCACGCCGAGTGCCGCTTCCATCGCGTGGCCGGCCGCATCTACCACCTCTACGAGCGTGGCGACGGCCACCGCTACTTCTCGATGCTCGGGCCGTCGGAGTTCGGCGGCGCCGCCCCGACCGGCTTCGTCGCCAGCTACCGCTACGAGCACGACGAATCGTGGACGCGCGTAGACGAGATCGACGCCCGCGACCGGCGGCGCGCCGAGATCCAGGGGTTCGTGTCGAACCGGCTGCTGAAGGAGTGAGATGACACAGCGAGTGCTGCCTCCACCGCCGCCGCGCTCCTGCTGGCGCTGGCCCCGCTCGGCGCCCAGTGGCCGGTGCATCCCAACCGCGAGATGCCGCTCAAAGCCGACGGCACGCCGAACCTCGACGCGCCCACGCCGCGCACGCCGGACGGCAAGCCGGATCTCACCGGCGTGTGGCTCAACGAGTGGTTCTACGGCGGCCAGGTGCGGCCTGCGCTCGCGTCGCCGCCGGGCGAGCCGCCGCCCTCGACCTTCGCCAACATCGGCGCCAACTTTCCCAAAGGCCTGCCGCTGCAGCCGTGGGCGGCGAAGCTGCTGGCCGAGCGCAAGGAGCAGAACAGCAAGGACAACCCCGACGCCTACTGCCTGCCGATGGGGCTGATGCAGTTTCACGAGCACCCGCAGCCGCGCAAGATGATCCAGACGCCCGACGTGCTGATCATCCTCTACGAGGGCAACGCCGGCGTGCGGCAGATCTTCACCGATGGACGCGCCAACCCGACCAACGACCCGCAGCCGTGGTGGTACGGCTACTCGACGGGCCGCTGGGAAGGCGACACGCTGGTGGTGCGAGACGACCGGCCTGCGCGACGGGGGCTGGCTCGACATCGACGGCTCGCCGCTCACCGACGCGGCCACGATCACCGAGCGCTTCCGCCGCACCAGCTACGGCACGCTCAAGATCGACGTGACGATCGACGACCCGAAGGCGTACACGGCGCCGTTCACCGTGCGGGTGAACCAGAAGCTGATGGTGGACGGCCGGCTCGACGCCGACCTGATCGAGTTCATCTGCGCCGAGAACGAGCGCGACATCGAAACACATGGTCGGCAAGTAGCGGGAGGCCCGCGTGATCTCGATCGCGCTCCTGCTCTTCATCGTCCTCGACCCGTTCGGCAACCTGGTCACGCTCAACACGCTGCTGCGGACCGTCGCAGCCGGCGCGCCGGCGCCGCATCATCATCCGCGAGAGCGTGATCGCGCTCGGCATCCTGCAGCTGTCCGTCTTTGCCGGCGGCATCATCCTCCGCGCGCTCGGCCTCCAGGCCTACACGCTCGGCATCTCGGGCGGCATCGTGCTGTTCATGATCGCGCTCGGGATGATCTTTCCGGCCCACCGCGTCATCGACAAGGAAGGGCTCGACGACCCGCTGGTCGTCCCGATCGCGATGCCGCTGATTGCCGGGCCCGGCGCCATCTCGGCTGTCATCCTCATGGCCCAGAACAACCCGGTGCACCAACGTCGCCCTGGCGGTGGCGATGGCGTGGCTGCCCACCGCGATCATCCTCGCGGTGTCGACGTCGATCTTCAACTTCCTCGGCCCGCGCGGCGCGGTCGCGGTCGAGCGGCTGATGGGCATCCTGCTGGTGATGCTGTCGGTGCAGATGGTGCTCGACGGCATCGGCAGCGTATCTGACGTCGCGGGGTTGATCGGAGCGCAGGCGGACAGGTAGGGGCCGGCTTTACGCCGGCCCACGCGCCGACCTGACACGCGGCCACCCGCCTCTAGAACAGTACTTCACGGCCAGCTGAATCACCCGCGGATCTCCCGCCGTGGTGATGGTGCCGAAGGCGGCCGTGCCCGCAACGGCGTTGGGGTTGCCGAACGGCGGCGTGTTGAACAGGTTGAACGCCTCGGCGCGCAGCTCGAGCGCGGTCCCGCCGCCCACCGGCACCCGGCGGCTCACCGCCAGATCGACGTTGCGGTAGGCCGGGCCGCGGACCGGGTTGCGCGAGGCCGAGCCGAGCGTGAACTGCGGCGCGATGGCGAACGCGGCGGTGTTGAACCATCGCGACGGCGAGCGCTCGTCCTCCGGCAGTTCCGGATCGCCCACGAGATTCGGGCGCTGCGTGCCGAAGCCGGCGAAGGCGTTGAAGTTGGTCGTCTGCGTCACCGCGACCGGTATGCCCGATTGCAGCGTGACGAGGGTCGCGAGCGTCCAGTCGCGGCCGAGCGCTCCGAGGATCCCGTGGCCCTCGTAGGCGCGCCCCTCCCCCATCGGCAGGTCCCAGACCGCCGACGCGACGAACACGTGCGGGATGTCGCCGGTCGAGTAGTCGCGCTCGAGGCGCGCGGTTGAAGCTGTCGGCCACCGGATAGTTCGCCACCGGGCCGGTGAGAATCGTGTCGTCGAACACCGACGACGCATCGTCCCTCAGGCGCGACCGCGTGTAGCTCACGGTATAGGCGAGCCCTCGGGACAGGCGCTGCTCCAGCTTGGCGCTCACGCCCTGGTAGTCCGTCGTCCCGACGTTGTTGCGGTACAGGCTGACGGTCGTGTACTGCGGGAACGGCTTGAGGAGCTGCGCCACCGTGATCGTCGGATCACCGAGCGACGACGAGCGCGGGATGATGCCGAAGTACGGGTTGTCCACGCGCTGCAGGAGCGGTGCTCCCTGCGCGAGCTGGTCGACCGTCAGCTGGTTGATGTTGGTATCGGGGATGCCGACATGCGTGATCTTCGAACCGACGTACGCAACCTCGATGGTCGTGTTGCTCGTCAGTTCGCGCTGCACCGACGCATTCCACTGCTGCACGTAGCCCGAGCCGAGCGTGGCGTCCACGCCGAACACGCCCTGCCCCACGCCCGCCGTCGGCACGGGCGCGATCGGGGCCACGCTCGGACCGTTCTGCAGCACGAACGCCGGATTGACGGTGTCGAGCGCGCGCTGGGTGACCGTCTGCAGGAACGGGAACGACGGCGTGGTGAACGGCGTCGTGATGCCGGCCATCTCGATCCACACCAGCGCCGTAGCCGGTGCTCACCAGCGTCTTGTCGTTCACGCGATAGGCCAGCCCGAGCCGCGGGCCGAAGTTGTCCTTCTTGAGCGGCCGCACCGGCTCGTCGCCGGGGTACTCGAGCAGTTGCGTCGCGGGATTGAACACCGCCGTCTGCCCGTTGATTTCGGTCGACGGGAAATTCAGCGTGTAGCGCAGGCCGGGACTGATGGTGAAGCGGTTCGAGACGCGCCAGTCGTCCTGGACGAAGTACTCCTGGAAGCTCGCCCGCTCCTGGATCTGCTCCGTCTGCAGGTCGATCGAGAACGTCTGCACCTGGCCGAGCAGGAAGCTGGCGAGCTGGCGTGCCGGTGTTCGGCGACGCCGGGCAGGTCGCTGCCCAGCGTGCTGAAGGCGAACGAGCCGGTGGGCGACGGCGGCTGGATGACGTTCAGCCGCTCCCAGCGCCAGTCGAAGCCGGCCTTCACCGTGTGGCGGCCGCGCACCCAGGTCAGCGTGTCGGCCACTTCGGACACGCTGGTGTTGAAATCGGTGGCCGTGTTGGCTGGTGATCCGAGCTGCTGATAGGCGCCGCCGAAGGTGAACGTCGGCAGCGTATCGGGGAACTGCGCGTAGGCCGGAATGCCTGGGATGTTCAGCGCCGAGCCCGCGCTCGACGCCAGCGTCGCCGCGGTGCGGGCCACGGTGCGCCGCGTATCGCCGAAGCGGACCTCGTTGAGCAGGTTCGGCGAGAACGTGCGCTGGTAGTTCGACGCCAGCGCCCAGGACGTGGTGTCCTGCGGGCCCAGCGTGCCGGTCGTCGACGCCGCTTCCCTCGGGCAGCGGCGTCACGGGCAGGAACGTGCCCTGGAAGCGCGACAGGCGGGCGAACAGCTGGTCCCGGTCGCCGATCCGGTGATCGATGCGGACGTCCGCCTGATTCTGGTCGTCCACTTCGTTGGCCACGCGCCGGTAGTTGTTGGCGGTGCCGGCCGAGGTCGGCATCGGATAACGCGACAGCAGCGTCCCGCGCCACCGGATCGAATCGGTCCGCGGGAATCACGCCGTTCGCAAACGGCGTGCGCGTGAAGCCGCCGCTGCCATTCGGAACCGTGGTGGCCGGGTCGTAGATGGCCGGCACCCGCCCGCCAATCGCCTCGGTGAAGATGCCCTGGCGCTGCAGCGCCGTCGGCACGGTGGAGATGACCGTGCGGCCGATGTGCTGCCGCTGCCCCTGGTAGTCCACGAAGAAGAAGGTGCGATCGCGTTGCAGCGGCCCGCCGAGCACGCCGCCGAACTGGTTGCGGCGGAACTCGGGCTTCACCGGATTGGTGGACGCGAAGAAGTTGCGGGCGTTCAGCGACTCGTGGCGGAAGAACTCGAAGGCCGTGCCGTGCAGCGCGTTCGAGCCCGGCCTTGGTCGTCAGGTTGATGACGCCGCCGTTGAACCGTCCGAACTCGGCCGGCGGGCTGTTGGTTTCGATCTTGAATTCCTGGATCGCGTCCACGACCGGAAAGAACGCCACCTGCCCCGGCTCCGGCTGCAGCACGGAGATGCCGTCGAAGAGGTACTCGTTGGTGCGCGGACGGCCGCCGTTGATGCGCGGGAACTGCGACCCCGGCGGCAGCGCCACGCCGGGAGACAGCGTCGCCAGCGTGATGAAGCTCCGCCCGTTGAGCGGCAGGGCTGGAATCTTCTCTTCGGAGACCACCTGGCCCAGGCTGGCCGTGGCGCGCAGGGCCGGGGCGTCGCCGGTGACCGTGACGGTTTCGGCCACGCCGCCAACGGCCAGCGAGAAATCCAGCTGACGCGTCAGGCCGGTTTCGACGCGGATGCCCTCGCGACGGGCGGGCTGAAATCCACTCAGCTCGACCGTCGACCCGGTAGTCGCCGGGCGCAGCCCGGCGAGCGGCATAGAGGCCCGCCGACGACGACACCGTAGTCCGACGCGCCGCCGGTCTCGCTGTTCGTGGCCGTCACCGTGGCGCCCGGCACGGCCGCCCCGGCCTGATCGGTGACGATGCCGGTGATCTGCCCGCCCCCAATCTGCGCCGCAGGCACTCGCCGCCGTGACCAGCCAGCAGGCACACAGCCACGCATGCACTCAGCGCGGCACGGCCATTCCTGAGTCGCTCGGCATCGCCGGTCGACTGTATATCGCATCTAGACGTGATTCAAATCGACTATAATCGACTGTAATGATTATATGGCGTCCGTTCTGGTCGACGGCCGCGGCGATCCTGGCCGGCTGATCGTGCTGGCGGCGGGCTGCTGAACGCCGCAGGCGCAGTCGGCACGCCGCGCCGCCTCGCCATTGCGGCAGCCTCCGATCTGCAGACCGTGCTGCCGGAGTCGTGCGCGGCGTTCGAGCGCACGCGTCGGCCTCGGTGGCGGTGTCGTTCGGGTCGTCCGGAAGCTTCTTCGCGCAGATCCAGAACGGCGCGCCGTTCGACGTCTTCCTCTCCGCCGACGTGGACTACCCGAGGCAGCTGGTCGTCGCCGGCCTGGCCGATGCGTGCCACGCTGCAGGTGTACGCCACGGCCGGATCTGGTCGTGTGGGCGCGGCGCGACGGCGGGCTCGATGTCGCGCGCGGCCTCGCCGCCCTGACCGACGCCGCGGGTCACGCGACGTCGCCATCGCCAACCCGAAGCTACGCGCCCTACGGGCGGGCGGCGGTCGGCGGCGCTCCGCAGAAGCGGTCTCTACGACGCGGTCCAAGGCAAGCTGGTGATGGGCGAGAAGCATGGCGCAGACGGCGCAGCTCGTCGAGTCGGGCAACGCCGACGCCGGCATCCTGTCGCTGTCGCTCGCGCTCGGCCCGGCGCTCAATGCGCGGGCACGTATGCCGAAATCCCCGCCAACGCTGCATCCGCCGATCGATCAGGCCGCGATCGTCGTGAGCGCGTCGCCGCAGGCACAGCGCTGGCCCGCGAGTTCCTGGCGTATCTGCGGCGTCCGGAACGAGAGACCGGCTCACGCGCTGGGCTCGTCGCGCTCCGGATCTGCACGCGCTGACCCTTCCCGCAACTCCGGCCGCGCTTCCGTAGTCTCGAGGCGCTCCCGCCGTAGCACAGTACAATCGCTCCCGAGATGGACTGGCAGGCACTCTGGCTCACCGCCAGGCTCGCGGCGCTCGTCTCCGCGATTCTGCTCGTCGATCAGCCTGCCGCTCGCGCACTGGATGACGTTTTCGCCGGCGGCGCTGGACGTTCCTCGTCGAATCCGTCGTGTCGCTGCCGCTGGTGCTGCCGCCGACGGTGCTCGGCTTCTACCTGCTGATGGCCATCGGGCACGCGCAGCCCGCTCGGCCGCTCTGGAGCGACTGGACCGGGCCATCCGCTGGCGTTCACGTTCGAAGGGCTGGTCGTCGCGTCGGTCTTCTACAGCCTGCCGTTCGCGGTGCAGCCGGTCGCCGCCGCGTTCGCCCAGATCGATCCGACGCTGCGCGAGGCGTCGGCCACGCTCGGGGCGTCGCGCGCTGCGCACCTTCCTGCGCGTCGTGCTGCCGCTCTCGATCGAAGGCGTGCTCGCCGGCGCCGTCCTCAGCTTCGCGCACACGGTCGGCGAGTTCGGCGTGGTGCTGATGGTGGGCGGCAACCTGCCCGGCGTCACGCGCACGGTGTCGATCGCCATTTACGACCACGTGCAGGCGCTCCAGTACCGCGAGGCGACGATCACCGCGCTCTTCATGCTCGCCTTCGCGTTCGCGGTGCTGCTGGCCGTGTACGGCTTGCGCCGGCGGCCGCTCGCGGCCGCGCCCATGGCATGACGCTCGCGGTCCACCTCGTCAAGCGGCTGTCCGTCGGGTTCGCGCTCGACGTGTCGTTCCGCGCCGAGCGCGGCGTCACGATCCTGTTCGGCGCCTCGGGCTCCGGCAAGACCACCATCCTGCGCTGCGTGGCCGGGCTCGCCCGTCCCGACGCCGGCCGCGTCGCGATCGGCGACCGGATGCTGTTCGACAGCGACGCCGGCGTGGACGTGCCGGTGCCCGCGCGGCGGATCGGCTACGTGTTCCAGCAGCTCGCGCTCTTCCCGCACATGACGGTGGCGCAGAACATCGGCTACGGCCTCGACGGCGCTGCCGCGCGCGCGAGCGGCGAGACGCGGGTCGCCGAGGCGGCCGACTCGTTCCGCATCAGCAGGCCTGCTCGACCGGCGGCCGCGCGCAGATCTCCGGCGGCGAGCGGCAGCGGACGGCGCTGGCGCGCGCGCTCGTCACCGACCCGGACGCGCTGCTGCTCGACGAGCCGCTGTCGGCGCTCGACTACGCGATTCAGCGCCACATCATGGACGACCTCCGGCGCTGGAACGAGGCGCGGCGCATCCCGGTGCTCTACGTCACCCACAGCCACCGCGAGGCGTTCGCGCTCGGCGAGCGGCTCATCGCGCTCGAACACGGGCGGATCGCTGGCCAGCGGCTCGCCGCACGAGGTGCTCGACCACCCGGCGCAGGCACCGCTCGCCGCGCTGGCCGGATTCGAGAACCTCTTCGACGCCACGGTCACGGCGCGCCGCGAGCGGGCGGGCACGATGACGTGCCTGCTCGCCGGCACCACCACCGAGCTCGAGGTGCCGCTCGGCGTCGGCCGCGGCCGGCGCCGCCATCCGCGTCGCGATTCGCGCCGGCGACATCCTGCTCGCCGACCGCGAGCCGGCCGGGCTCAGCGCGCGCAACGTCCTCGCGCGGGACCGTGCTCGACTGCGGCATGCAGGGCGCCACGGTGGTCGCGACGATCGACGCCGGCGCGCGCTTCACCGTCCACCTCACCCCGGGCGGAGCCGAGACGCTCGGCCTGCGGCCGGCGCACGCGTCTGGCTGGTCATCAAGACCTACTCGTGCCGCGTCGCGAGTATTGAGGCTCCATGTCATGGCACTCCTGACCGTTCGCGCCGCCGCACAGCGGCTCGGCGTCGGCTACTCCACGCTGAAGCAGTGGATCTACAGCGGCCGCGTCCGCACGACGACGACAGCGGGCGGACACCATCGCATCGCCGAGGCCGAAATCGATCGGCTGGTCGCGCGCGGCAGCGGCGAGGCGCCGGCCGCAGGCGAAGGCCAGGCGCGCGCCGACCGGGCTCATCGTGGCGCTGAGCGGCCGCAACCGCCTGCGCGGATTCATCGAAGAGGTCCGGACCGACGGGCTGCTCGCGCAGGTGCGGCTGCGCATCGGCGACCAGCGCCTGACGGCGGTCATCACCGCCGACGCGGTGGACGAGCTGAAGCTCAAGCGGGGCGACTACGCGCTCGCCATCATCAAGTCCACCGAGGTGATGATCGCGCGCGAAGCCGAGCTGCCCCGCCCGGCCGCCAAGCACCAAGGCCGCCGCCGTCGCCGCTGACCGCCATTCCGGTCGCGCTTGTAGAAGCTGCTCAGCGACGGCTCACGCCGGATCGTCAGATTCCCCAGCGTTTTACGGCCGAGTCGGCGCTCGGCTGGTTGGCACCGCCGTGCACTGCGCCTGCCCCAGATAACCGGACAGGAGGTCCAATGCTGGAAACCATCATCGTGCTGGCCGTGCTGCTGTGGCTCCTTGGCATGGTCTCGTCGTACACGTTGGGCGGCCTGATTCATGTGCTGCTCGTCATTGCGCTGGTCGTGCTGGTGATTCGGGTGATCCAGGGCCGACGCGTCGTGTGATGTCCGCGGCGCCCGCTCACCGTCGGCATTGGCGTCATTGCGCTCTGTGCCGCGGTGTTCCTGCTGCAGTTCACGGCAGCGGTCCTGATTCCGCTGGTCGTGTCGCTGCTGCTGTTCTACGCGCTCGATCCGCTCGTCCAGCGCCTGGTGCGCTGGCGCGTGCCGCGCCCGACCGCCGCGCTCGTCGTGATGCTGGCCTTCGTGGGCGGCATCGGCGCCGGCGGCTGGGTGCTGTGGCCGCAGATCGAGCAGGTGGTGGACGACATCCCGCAAGGGCGCCGCCGAGCTGCGCCGCGAGCTGCGGCAGCGCACGCGGCGGCGACAAGTCCACGCTGCAGCGGGTGCAGGAGGCGGCCAAGGCGATCGACGCGGCCGCGGCGGAAGCCGCGTCGCCGCCTCCGCGCACGCCGGGCGTGACGCCGGTGGAAGTGCGGCAGCCCACGCGCACGTCCGACTGGCTGTGGAGCGGCGGCGCCGGCGCGCGTCACGTTTGCCGGCCAGACGCTGACGGTGTTCTTCCTCACCGATCTTCCTGCTCGGCGAGGGCGACTCGTTCAAGCGCAAGTTCGTGCGCCACCTGCAGACGCGCGTCAAGCAGCGCGTCACCGTCGACCATCCTCAACGACATCGAGCGCCAGATCGAGACCGTTCCTCGCGCGTCACCGTCGCCACGTCGGTCGTCGTCGGTGCTGGCCACGGGCTTCGCGCTCTGGTCGATCGACGTGCGGCACGCCGGCGGTGTGGGGGCTGTTTGCCGGCGTGATGAACGTGGTGCCCTACTTCGGGCCGCTGCTCGTGACGGCGGTGCTCTCGGCGGTCGGCCTGCTGCAGTTCGGGACGTGGCTGGCGCCGTGCTGGTCGGCGGCATCGCGCTGACGATCACGTCGCTCGAGGGCATGGTGCTCACGCCGCTCCTGCTCAGCCGCGCCGGCTCGCTCAACCACGTCGCGATCTTCACCGCGATCGCCTTCTGGAGCTGGGCCTGGGGCGCGTCGGGCATGCTGCTGGCGGTGCCGATGCTGATGGCGTTCAAGGCGGTCTGCGATCACGTGGAGGGGCTCGAAGCCCTCGCCGACATGCTCGGCACGCGCGACGAACCGGAGCCGCGGGCGTGTCGGCGGAGGTCGAGCTCGCAGGGCGGTCTGAAGACCGCCCTCTACTTTGCTTCGGACGTCGCGGTCGGTCTTCAGACCGACCGGCGCAGCTTACCGCCCTGCGACGCCAGCACCAGGCCCATGACCGCGGTGGCCGCGGCGGCCAGGCCCCACGTCGTCAGCAGCCCGTGCTCGATCAGGTAGCCGGCGATCAGCGGGCCGACGATGAGCGCGCCGGAGTTGAGCGACTGCATCAGCCCCAGCACCGCGCCCTGTTCCTCGCGCGGCGCGGCGTGGGTGATCAGGCTGGTCAGCGCCGGGCGCACCAGCGACCCCATCGACATCACCGCGGTCGCCAGCACCAGCCACGGCACCGAGGTGCAGAACGCCAGGATGGTGTAGCCGCCGACGTAGCCGAGGAAGCCGGCTCGATTCAGCCGCAGCTCGCCGAACGCCTTCACGAGGCGGCCGAGCGCCGGGCCCTGCCACATCACGCCGAACAGCCCGGCCAGCGCCCACACGTATCCCACCTGCTCGGGGCCGAAGGGCTGCCCGTTCCACGTCAGGCGGCGCTCGACGAAGAGCGGCATGCCGGCGACGAACATCGAGAAGCCGAGCGAGAACAGCAGGAACTGCCACAGCTTCGACGACAGGCGCGGCTCGCGGAAGTAGGCCGCGTAGGCGCGCCATTCGAAGAGCGTGAGACGTCGCGACGGCTGCCGCCCCGCCCGCCGCCCGGCGTCACCGCCGGCAGCAGCAGCCACGTCGTCAGCACGCTGGCGGCCGACAGCGCCGCCGCCGCAAAGATCGGCAGCCGGTAGTCGAAGCCGGCCAGCGCGCCCGACACGGCCGGGCCCGACCAGGAACCCGAGGCCGAACGCGATGCCGATGAGCCCGAACGCCTTGCGCGCGTTCCTCGGGCTTGGTCACGTCGGAGATGTAGGCCTGGGCCAGCGACAGGTTCCCCGCGGTCAGGCCGTCGATGGCGCGCGCGGCGAACAGCACCCACAGATTGGGCGCGAACGCGGTGACGATGAAGCCGAGGCAGGTGCCGAGCTGGCTGACGATGAGCAGCGGCTTGCGCCCGGTGGAATCGGACCAGCGGCCGAGAAACGGCCCCGACACGAGCTGGCACGCCGCGTAGATGCCGATGAGCCAGCCGACCTGCGCCGGGCTGGCGCCCATGCGCTCGGCGTAGAACGGGAGGAGCGGGATCATGAGGGTGAGACCCAGGACGTCCACCGCCACGATCAGGAACACGGAAAGGAGGGGACCGGAGAACAGAATGCTCCATCATGCCACACCGGCCTGAGCCGCAAGCGCCGCGGTCCGGCCCCCTCGGATCTCGCCGATCTCGCGGCCTAGTGTCGCGCCGCGCGCTTTGGAGAGGCCGCCGCGCGCGGCTGCGCGCGCTTTGCCGGTGCCTCGTCTTGTTCTTCCTCTTCCTCGCCCGACTCGTGCGCCGAGTCGGCCGCGTCCTGATTGATGCCGTCCTCGGCGAGCGCCGACAGCTTCTCGTCCGCGGCCTTTTCCTCCTCGAGCGTCTGCTCGAGCAGTTCAGCCGCTTCGTCGTGGCCCATGATCTTCGCCCACGCGACGAGCGTCCCGTACGCCGCCATCTCGTAGTGCTCGGCGCGCTGGCCGGCCGCAATCAGGCACGCGTCCATCGTCGCGTCGTCGAACTCCTCCTCCATGACCGACTTGCCTTCCTCGATGATGCCGGCGATGCCGTCGCAGTGCTTGCCTTTGACCTTCTCGTCCAGGCTGGCAAACACCCCCTCGAGGCGTTCGACCTGGCCGCGGGTCTCCTCGAGATGCGCCTCGAACGCGGCGCGCAGCTCGGGCGAGGTGGCGGCCTTGGCGAGCTTCGGCAGCGCCTTCATCAGCTGCTTCTCCGCGTCGTAGGTGTCGCGCAGTTCATCCATGAATGCATCGTGCAGTGTTCCGGCCTGAGCCATGATTTCCCCTCCGTACAGTGAACAATCGTCGCGAATTTGCTTCGATGCCGTGTGAAGTTGCACGGCTCATACCATCGCGGCGCTCGCGCTCGAACAGTGCGCAAGGCTCGTCGGTTCGCGCGCCGTTAACGAGGGGCAGCGCGGTACGTCACTTGCGACGTTCCAGCGACAGGGGGAACGTTCTGCCATGACTTACAAGACACTCATCGTCGGAATCGCGCTCGCAGTAGCCGCCGTCTCGACCGCCGCGGCGCAGGGCGCGGGCGGAGATCAGGCCTTCGTGACCAAGATCGGCGGCGTCAGCATGGGCGAGGTCGAGCTCGGCATGCTGGCGCAGGACAAGGCCGCGAGCCGCGACGTCAAGGGCTTCGCGCAGCGGATGATCGACGACCATCGCAAGTCGGGAGACGAGCTGAAGGCAATCGCCACGCGCAAGAACCTCACGTGGCCGGCGGCGCCGCCCGCCGACGCGAAGGCGCTTGAAAGACAAGGCTCTCGAAACTGAGCGGCGCGGCGTTCGATCGCGCCTACATCGACGCGATGGTCTCGGGCCACCGTGACGTGCTCGGGGTGATGAAGACAGAAGCGCAGTCGGGCGCCGACCCGGAGCTGAAGGCGTTTGCCGGCAAGGCCACCTCCACGGTGCAGGCCCATCTCACGCACGCGCTCGACGTGCAGCGCGCAGCTCGGGAAGACGGCGACGGACTGAGCCTCGCGTCGCGGTTGAGCACGCGTTGTAGGTTGTGCCAGACGCACCGGCTTGAGGGTGGACCGTTGCAATCGCTCAGGCCACGTTCGTAGTCCACCCGTAACCTGGAGGCGCCTCCCGGCATCCAAGGGCGACGGGTGGACCGCCCTCGCGGGCTCTCCCGCGAGGGCTTGCTCATGCATCTGGAGCAGATCTGGCGCTATCCCGTGAAGTCGATGGCCGGGGAGCGGCTCGACCGCGCGAGCGCGGGCCCGCTCGGCCTCACCGGCGACCGCGTCGTGCAGGTGTACGACGGCCGCGGCCGGCTGGTCACCGCGCGCACGCACCCGCGGTTGCTGGGGTCTGCACGCGACGCTCGGCGCCGACGGCGAGCCGCTGGTGGACGGCCGTGCCGTGGAGCGCCGACGACGTGCGCGCGCGGGTCGAAGCCATCGTCGGGCCCGGGGCCAGGCTGGTGCGCAACGAGCATCCCGCGCGCTTCGACATCCTCCCGCTGCTCGTCGCGACCGACGGCGCCATCGCCGCGTTCGGACGCGACGGGCGCCGCCTGCGTCCCAATCTGATCGTCGGCGGCGTCGCCGATCTCGCCGAGCGTGAGTGGGAAGGCCGCGTGCTGCGGGTGGGCCCCGTGCTGGTGGCGCTGGCCGATCTGCGCGGGCGATGCGTGATGACGACGGTGGATCCCGACACCCTGGCGCAGGACCCGCGCGTGCTGAAGGACATCGTGCGCCGCTTCGACGGCCGGCTGGCGCTCAACGCCGAGGTGATTCAGGGCGGCGAGCTGCGCGTCGGCGCGGCGGTGGAGCTGCTGCCAGAGGCCGTCAGCCGGGCCATCGGGTAACTGCCGCGACGCGCACAAGAAGTAAGCAGCCGCTCAGCGGGTGGCGGCGGGACTCCGGAGCGGCGCCAGCTTCGGCGGCCGCGGTCCGTGTCGAGTCGCCCCGGCGATGGCGACGTAGTCGAGCTCGAGGCCGCTTTCCACGCAGCGGAGCATCAGGCCGCCGCGGCTCATGTCGCCGCGGCCGACGAAGGACGACGGGAACAGCAGCCGATCGCCGAACACCGGCTGCAGCACCTCGACGTACTTGCCCGAGGCGACGCTGCCGAGCAGCACGACGTCGCAGTCGGGCCCGACGCTTGCGCGCAGCGCCAGCGCGCTTCGCTCCAGCGGGCGGAGGTAGCGCTCGTTGTCGAGGCTGATGGGTTCGGCGGCAAACGCGTGGATCGACTCGCGGGTCACCGCCACGTCGGCACCGCGCAGCCCGGCGTTGGGCGTGATCACCAGAACGCCGCCGGCCGCCATGGGGTCCCCGGGATCCGGCGGATCGGTGAAACAGCGGGCGTAAGCCAGCTTGCCGCGGAAATACAGCCCGCTCATGAACGCGAACACGTCGCCCAACGGCGGCCCCGTCGGGCGACCGGAGCCGCCTGGCGAGAGGGAACTCCGCCCGATCCGATATCAGCTGGCCGGCCCGCCGGCCGCCGCAGTTCGCCGGCGAGAGCAGGAAGATGCGTCCCATCCGCGTACGAGGATACCAGCGGAGACGTTCAGATCGTTGACAGTGGCGGACAGGTTCGACAGGATGCAGCCAACTCCCCTCGCACACAGGCTGCCGATGAGCTCGCCACGCCGCGCCGCCGACGAAGACGAACGCCTCGTGGCGCTGCGGGGGTACCAGATCCTCGACACCGCACCCGAGCCGGCGCTCGACGAGCTCACCGAACTGGCGGCGGCCCTCTGCGCGACGCCGATCTCGCTCATCGCGCTGGTGGACGACGCCGCGCCAGTGGTTCAAGTCCCGCGTCGGCTTCGAGTCCACGGAGACGCCGGCGCGACGTCGCCTTCTGCGCCCACGTGCTCGATCAGCGCACGCCGCTCGTCGTGCCCGACGCCTCGCTCGACCCGCGATTTGCCGGCAACCCGCTCGTCACCGGCCCCGACGGGATCCGCTTCTACGCCGGCGCCCCGCTCACGACGCGTGCGCGGGCACGTGCTCGGCGCGCTCTGCGTCATGGACCGGGTGCCGCGGCAGCTGAGCGAGGCGCAGGTGCGCGGTCTCAGCGCGCTGAGCCGTCAGGTGATGACCCAGCTCGAGACGCGCCGCCAGGCCGACGAGCTTCGCGAACGGGAAACCCGGCTGCAGGAGAGTGAAGAACGATTTTCGAGGATCTTCTACTCGAGTCCGACCGCGCTCTTCATTGCCCGCCTGCGCGACGGTTCCATTTTCGACGTCAACGATGCCTTCGAGCGCATGACCGGGCACCTGCGCGCGCACTGTCTCGGCCGCACGATCGCCGAGCTCGGCCTGATCACCGAGGACGCCCGCGAGGCCTTCCGCACGCTGCTCACCTCGTCCGGGTCGCTGTCCACCGACGGCGTGCCGTTCCGGAACAGCGCCGGCGAGCATCGCCTCGCCATCGGCTCCGCGGAGCTGATTCCGCTCAAGGGCGAACCCCACGTCGTGGCGATGATCATCGACGCCACCGAGATCAAGCGCGCCGAGGCGTCGCTGCGCGAGAGCGAGCAGCGCCTGCGCCTCGCGCTCGACGCCGCCCGGATGGGCACCTTCGACTGGGATCTGACGACCGGGCACATCACCTGGTCGCCGGGCCACGAGCGGCTGTGGGGCCTCGAGCCAGGCACGTTCGCCGGCACCTACGAGGCGTTTGCCGAACGGATCCACCACGACGACCTCGGGCCGCTCAACGCCGAAGTCGAACGCTGCGTGGCCACGCACGAGCCGTTCGAGCGCGAGTTCCGTGTGGTCTGGCCCGACGGCTCGGTGCATTGGGCGCTCGGCCGCGGCGAGTTCCTCTTCGACGAGACCGACTCGGCCATCCGCATGCGCGGCGTCGTGCAGGACACGACCGCGCGCAAGGCCGCCGAGGCGCTGCTGCGCGAGAACGAGCACCGCTTCGAAGAGGCGCAGCGCGACGCCGGGATCGGCAGCTGGCGCTACCTGCGCGGACGGCACGGTGATCTGGTCGTCGCAGATGTACGAGCTGCTGCCGGTGCCGCGCGGCGTGCCGCTCACCCACGACCAGGTGGTCCGCGTCATTCATCCCGACGACCGGCCGGACGGGGTCACGGGCTTCGTTCGCGCGCTGCAGTCCGGCGCGTACGGACTACGAGAGCCGACTACCGCGTGGTCTGGCCCGGCGGCCAGGTGCGCATCGTGCACTTGCGCGCCACCATTCTTCGCGACGAATCCGGCGCCGCGATCGAGGCGCGCGGCACGGCGCAGGACGTCACCGACCGCCGGCAGGCCGAGGCCCGCATCCGCCAGCTCAATCGCGTCTACGCGATGCTCGGCGGCATCAGCGAAGCCATCGTGCGCGAGAAGGATCAGGACACGGTGCTGGCCGCCGCCTGCCGCATCACGGTCGCGACCGGCGGGTTCCGCATGGCCTGGATCGGCCTGCTCGACGACGGCGGCCGGCTCCGCATCGCCGCCCACGCCGGCGCCGACGCCGGGGCGCTGGCGCTCATCGAGTCGCTCATCTCGGAGGATCCGCCCGCGGGCTGCAGCTTCACGAACGTCGGCGCTGCGCACCGGGCGTCACGCCATCTGCGCCGACATCGGGAGCGACCCGCAGGCCGTCGCGTGGCGGGCCGAAGCGCTCCACCGCAGCTACCGGTCGGTGGCGGCGCTGCCGCTCGTGAGCGAGGGGCGCCCGATCGGCGTCTTCAACCTCTACGCCGACGCCGACGTGTTCGACGAGCAGGAACTGCGGCTGCTCGACGACGTGGCCGCCGACATCTCGTTCGCGCATCGAGATCCTTCGCCGCGACGCCGAACGCCGGCAGGCCGAGGAGCGCTTCCGGCTCGTCGTCGAGAACATCCAGGAGGTGTTCTGGATCTGCGGCTCCGTCGGGGCAGCTGCAGTTCGTCAGCCCGGCCTACGAAACCGATCTGGGGCCGCCGCCGCGACGAGCTCGTCGCGCGAGCCGGACGCCTGGCTCGACTCGGTGCACGCCGAAGACCGCTCGCGCGATCGAGGAGGCGTTCGCACGCCAGCTGGGCACCGGCTCGTCCGACGAGACCTACCGCATCGTCCGGCCCGACGGCTCGATCCGCTGGATCCGGGCGCGCGCCTTCCCGGTCCGCAACCCCGGCGGCGAGCTCGAGCGCATCGTCGGCACCGCGGCCGACATCACCAGTCAGCGGCAGCTCGAAGAGCAGTTCCGGCAGGCCCAGAAGATGGAGAGCGTCGGCCGGCTCGCCGGCGGCATCGCCCACGACTTCAACAACCTGCTGACCGTGATCAACGGCACGGCGGAGCTCGCGGCCCTCGACCTGCCGCGCGACGCGGCGCTCCGGGCCGACCTGGTGCAGATCCGCCAGGCCGGCGATCGCGCGGCCGCGCTCACGCGGCAGCTGCTGGCGGTCAGCCGCCAGCAGATCCTCAAACCCGCGGTCATCGACCTCACCGCCATCGTGCGCGGCATGCAGAGCATGCTGCGCCGCCTGATCGGCGAGCACGTCGCGCTCGCGTTCGTGCTGCCGGAGTCGCTGGGGCACGTGAAAGCCGACCCGAGCCAGATCGAACAGGTGATCCTCAACCTCGCGGTGAACGCGCAGGACGCGATGCCCGACGGCGGCACGCTGACCGTCGAGACCGGCAGCGCCTATCTCGACGCCGAGCGACGCCATGCAGCCACCTGGCGCCGCGGCCGGGGCCGTACGCTGATGCTGGCGGTCAGCGACACCGGCGTCGGCATGGACGACGCCGACGCGGGAGCGCATCTTCGAGCCGTTCTTCACCACCAAGGAGATCGGCAAGGGCACCGGGCTCGGCCTGTCTACCGTGTACGGCATCGTGCAGCAGAGCGGCGGCGGCCTCTTCGTCTACAGCGAGCCCGGGCACGGCACCACGTTCAAGGTGTATCTGCCGCGCGTCGACGAGCGGCCCGCCGCACCGCTGTCGGCCGAGGCGGGCGACCGGCAGCGGCACCGAAACGATGCTCCTGGTCGAAGACGAAACCGCGTTGCGCACGCTCACCAGGCCGCATCCTGTCGTCGGCCGGCTATACCGTCCTCGAGGCCGAAAGCGGCGACGAGGCGCTGGCCGTGCTCGCGCGCTACGAGGGCCCGGTGCACCTCATGCTCACCGACGTGGTGATGCCGGGCATGAACGGGCGCGACCTGGCGCGGCGCGTCGCCGATCTGCGCCCCGAGGTCAAGGTGCTCTACGCGTCCGGCTACACCGACGACGCCATCTTCCGCCACGGCGTCCTCGACGACGGCAGCCGCTTCATCAGCAAGCCGTTCGCGCCGGGCGAGCTGAGGCGCAAGATCCGCGAGATTCTCGACTGACGGCCTCCGGGCCGCGCCTGCGCGCTCGTCAGGTCGCGCGGCGGGAGGCGGCCGCCGCGGCCGTCGCGGTCTTCGTGAGCGACACGTCGGCCTCGTCGTCGCGCACCGATTGGGCGGCCTCGGGCGACGACGTCTCCGGCGAGATCGCGCGCGCCAGCGCGTCGTCGAGCGGGAGCCGCGCCAGCACCTCGCCGAGCGTGCGCTCGTCGGTGAGATCCAGCCGCAACGGGGTCAGCGACGTCCAGCCCTGCTCCACCGCCCACCGATCGGTCCCCGCCTCGGCGTCTTCGATCGGGGTGACGGTGAACCAGAACAGATCGCGGCCGGCCGGATCCTTCGCCGGCACGATCTTGCCGTCGTAGCGCCGGACCGACGTGCGCGTCCAGACGAGCCCGCGCGGCGTGCGCGGGAAGTTCACGTTGACGAGCGGCAGATCGTGCTGGCCGAGCAGCTGCTCGATCACCCGGCGTATCCACGGCTTGAAACCGTTGTAATTCGGGCTCGACACCGGCGGGGGCGCTGAGCGCGATGCCGCGCACGCCGAGCAGCGCCGCCTGCTTGGCCGCCGCCAGCGTGCCCGAGTGCCAGAGCGAATTCCCGAGGTTCAGGCCGATGTTCAGCCCCGAGAGCACCAGGTCCACTCTCTCCCAGTGATACACGCCGAGCGCCACGCAGTCGGCCGGCGTGCCGTTCACCCGATAGGCGGTGAGCCCCTGGATGTTCGTCACGCGATACGACAGCGGACGCGAGGCCGTGATGGCGTGGCCGGTTGACGACCGCTCCTGGTCGGGGGCCACTACGCGCACGGTGCCGAACTCCGACGCCACCTCGGCGAGCGCCGCGATACCCGGACTGTAGATGCCGTCGTCGTTCGAGACGAGGATCCGCACGCCGCATAGCGGTGCAAACCGCCCGCCACTCGCAGGCCGGACCGGATCTTGTATCCCGACGCTACGGCTGGGATACATGAAAATTGCGATGCTCTTCAATCACGGCGCGGGCCATGGCGCGTCGCTCGCCGCCCTGCGGGAAACGCTGACGCGCGCCGGTCACCAGATCGTGCGCGTGATCGATGCCAAGGCCGACGCGCACCGGCTGGCCGAGCCGCCGGCGGAGCTGGCGGTCGCGGCCGGCGGCGATGGCACGGTTGCGGCCGCGGCCCAGGCGCTGGCGGGCACCGACGTTCCGCTGGCGGTCCTGCCCCATCGGCACCGCCAACAACGTCGCCTTCACGCTCGGCGTGGAGGGGTCCGACGAGCAGATCGCGCGCCGGATGGCACACCGCCCGGCCGCGGCCGTTCGATCTCGGCCTGCTGCGCGGCGACTGGGGGAACCGCCGCTTCATCGAAGGCGCCGGGGGCGGCCTCGTCGAAGCGTGCATGCGCGCCATCGAGCAGCGGCCCGTCCCGGACGACGAACCGCCGCCATGGCAGCTGGTCCGCGCGCTCCGCCGCTACACCGAGGCGCTCGCCCGTCTCGAACCGCGGCCGTGGGACTTTTCGGTGGACGGCAACCGCCGCACCGGCGACTTCCTCCTGGTCGAAGTGCTGAACGGGCGGGCGGTCGGTCCCAACCTCGAGCTCGCGCCGGACGCGAGCCCGTTCGATGGCCGGCTGGCCGTGGTGACGGCACGGGCCGAGGATCGCGAGGTGCTGGCCGCGTACCTCGCCGATCTCCTGGGCGGACGCGAATCCCGGCTGCAGCTGCCGGTGGAGCCGGCGACGCACGTCGAAATCGTCACGCCCCATCCACTCCATGTGGACGACGCATTGCTCGACGCCTCGAACACCGGGCCAGTGTCCGATCGAGATCGAACCCGGCGCGCTGACCGTGCTGATACCCGCGACGTGATCCGCAGCGCGTGACGCGCGATCCGGTCGGCCATCTCGACGGTGGTCAACTCGCGGGCGATCGTCAGGCTCCGACGGCGCCTACGCGCGCGCTGCCGGCTGTCAGTTCGCGCTCGCCTTACTGTTCGGTGACCAGCGCGACGTCGCCGCTGCGCCGCATCACGCTCGTGCCGACGCCTTCGCCCCGGCGCTCGCACAGCAGGTCCAGCTCGGCGTCGCGCACGGTCACCCGGGTGAAGCGCATCCACTCGAGCGACGACGGGAGACGCGGCTGGCGCAGCGTGACACAGCGGCGAAGGCCGTCGATCTCGAGCCCGAGCAGCGCCTGCACGACGAGCAGCGACGAGGCCGCCGCCCAGGCCTGCGGCGAGCAGGCCGTGGGGTAGCGCGTGGGACCTTCGCCGGGATGACGGCTGAAGCCGCAGAAGAGCTCGGGCAGCCGGCGGAGATCGAACTGCTGCGCCGCGGCGAACAGTCCTTCGGCGATGCGGACCACGTCGTGCTTGAGGCCGTAGCGCGCCAGGCCGAGCGCCACGAGGGCGGTGTCGTGCGGCCAGATCGAGCCGTTGTGATACGCCATCGGGTTGTAGCGCGCCTCGCCCTCGCGGATCGTCCGGATGCCCCAGCCCGAGAACATCCCGTCGCGCATCACCGTGTCGGCGACGCGACGGGCGCGCTCGGGCGACGCGATGCCGCTCATCAGACACTGCCCCGCGTTCGACGACACGACACGGCACGGCCGCTTGTCGCCGTCGAGCGCCAGGGCATACGCGCCGAGGTCGTCGCACCAGAAGCGCTGCTTCGAACGACCAGCGCAGGCGCTCGGCATCGCCGCCCAAGGTGAGCGCGCGCTCGTCGTAGCCCAGCGCGGCCGCGAGGTCGGCGGCGTGCATCTTGGCCGCATAGACGTAGCCCTGCACCTCGCAGAGCGCCACGGGGCCTTCGGCCAGCGTACCGTCGGCATGGAAGATCGCGTCGTGCGAGTCCTTCCAGCCCTGGTTCGCGAGGCCGCGCTCGGTGGCGCGGGCGTACTCGACGAACCCGTCGCCATCGGCGTCGCCGTCGCGATCCATCCAGGCCAGCGCCGCTTCGATGTGCGGCCACAGCCGCCTGATGGTGTCGATGTCGCCGGTCCGCTGGTAGTACCGGCCGGCGAGCAGCACGAAGAGCGGCGTCGCGTCCACGCTGCCGTAGTAGGCCTTGAACGGGATCTCGCCGAGCGCGGCCATCTCGCCGCCGCGGGCCTCGTGGAGGATCTTGCCTGGCTGCGCATCGACGGCCGGGTCGGTCCGCGTGGCCTGGGTGGCGGCGAGCGCCAGCAGCACGCCGCGCGCCAGTGACGGATCCGCCCACAGCACGGAGAGCGCGGTGATGAGCCCGTCGCGGCCGAACATCGCGCTGAACCACGGGATGCCGGCGTAGGGATACGGGCCGTGCCGGGTCTGCGTGACCATCATGGCGATGTCGGCCCGCGACCGCTCGAGCCACTCGTCGAAGAGGTCGCTCGACGTGCGCACGCCGGTCAGCCGCGACCGCACGAGATCCATCGCCGTCGTCGCCTGGTTGAGCGCCTCGTCGAAGCGCTGCGCGAGCGGCACCCGCTGCGGCGCCTCGCTGCAGACCACGGCGACGTAGACGTCGCGCCGCTGCCCGGGCTGCACCGTCAGCTCCACGCGGCACTGTGCCGGCGCCACGAGCGGCGCCGGCTCGATCTGCACCACCGTGTGGCGCGCGACCCCGTCGAGCCCGCGGTACTCGAACACCAGGCCGTCGGCGGTCTCGCGCGTCGGCAGCACGCGGCCGCGCGCGGCGCGATGCGCGCCGCGCACCTCGAACACGTCGCGGAAGTCGGCGTCGAACGACAGATCGAGCGACAGCGACAGCGCGGTGAGGCCGTGGTTGACGACGCCGATGCGGCTGAACCACGTGCGGTCCCACAGGAACGACGTCCGCCGGAGGTGCATGCACCGCCCGCGGCCACAGCAGCTCGTGGTCGCCCGGCAGGTCCGGGTTGGTCAGGTGCACGGTCAGGACGTGGCCGCCCGCCCCGGTGGACGAGCCGAGCAGGAACGGCCGGTGACCGGTCAGCCGCAGCTGGCAGAGCGAGAGGTGGCGGGTGCCGTCGTGATACAGCCCCTGGCCGGCGCCGGCGCCGCGGCCGCTGATATCGCCGAAGACGTCGAAGACGCCGAAGGTCTCGCCGTCCTTGAGCGCCCGCGTCTCGGGATCGGGCCCGGTCTCCGCGACGATGTAATAGGCATCGGGGGTGTCGGCGACGGCCTTCATGCAGTGCGCGCCTCGAGGGACCCGCGCCACGCGTCGCGCAGATGCTTGTAGACGCTCACGTAGTCGCGGGCCATCCGCTCGGCGGTGAAGCGCCGGTCGAACGAGGCCCGGCACGCCGCGCGATCGATCGCCGCCACGCGCCCCAGCGCGTCGACGGCATCGTCGATCGAGTCGACGATCCAGCCGTTCACGCCCGGCTCGATCAGCTCGGGAACCGACCCGCCAGGCCAGGCCAGCACCGGCGTGCCGCACGACAGCGCCTCGATCACCACCATGCCGAACGGCTCGGGCCAGTCGATCGGAAAGAGCAGCGCCTGCGCGCCGCCGAGCAGCGCCGCCTTCTCCGTCTCGCCGATCTCGCCCAGGTAATGCACGTGGGGCTGCCGCATCAGCGGCTCGATCTCCCGCGCGAAGTACGCGCGATCCACCGCATCGATCTTGGCCGCCACTCGCAGCTGGAGGCCGGCGCGCCCGGCGATCTCGATCGCGCGATCGACGCGCTTCTCGGGCGAGATGCGGCCGACGAACGCGACATAGTCGCCCGGGCACGCCTCGAACGGCAAGAGCCGCGGCGGAAGCCCGTGATACACGGTGGCGCACCAGTTGAGCATCGGAAACGGCCGGCGCTGATCGTTGGAGATCGACACGAACGGCACGTCGGCGAACTCGCCCATCAGCGGCACCAGCTCGGGCAAATCGAGCCGCCCGTGCATCGTGGTGACCGACGGCGCCCGGAGATGCCTGGCCAGCGGCAGGTGCAGGAACCCGGTATGGAAGTGAATCACGTCGAACCGGTGCGCGCATCGCGACAGCAGCTCGAGCTGCAGCACCTGCGGCGCCATCTGGTCGCGGCACGCCGTCGTCCAGCCGGAGCGACCGCTCCGACGCCGGGACGAGCTTGGCCCTGGTCTGGGAATCGCCGCTGGCAAACAGCGTGACGTCATGGCCGAGCTCGACCAGCGCGTCGGTAAGATATGCAACCACGCGTTCCGTCCCGCCATAGGCCACGGGCGGGACGCGCTCGAAGAGCGGCGCCACCTGAGCGATACGCATCGAAGAACCCTCCACACACCGGGTGGTTCCGGACGACCGGCTGATGTGCGCGCCGAGGGTGGGAGTGCTGCCTCTGCTGCAGGTCGCCGCGGCTGCGACGGATGCTGCAAGCCGGGATCCCACCCGGGCTTAGCGTGTGTAAGGGTAGCCTGAACAGTGTGCGGGCGTTGAGGTGGGCGATCTTCCGCCGGTCGATCTCGCTGATCGGCGCCCGCTCGATCCAGGCCGCGGCCGGATCCATCGGCTCGTAGGGATAGTCCACCGCAAAGAGGATCCGATCGGCGCCGATCGTGAGCACGGCGCCGATCAGCGCCTGGTCGTTGAAGAACCCGCTCGTGGACACGTAGAAGTTGTCGCAGAGGTAGTCCTGCAGCCGGCGCTGCAGGCGCTTGTCGGCGGGGTTGAACTCGAAGCAGTGCTGGATGCGCCACGCGAAGTACGGCAGCGTTTCGCCGAGATGGCCCAGCACGAGCGTGAGCGACGGAAAGCGGTCGAACAGGCCGCTGAACACGAGGCGTAACGCATGGGTGGCGGCCTCGGGCGCGAAGCCCCAGGTGGCGCCAATCAGCTGGGAGTGGCCCTCGTAGATCCGCTGATCGAAGGCCGGCCGCGGGTGCAG
The DNA here is from genome assembly GCA_963731785.1 of uncultured Acidobacteriota bacterium. GTDB lineage: Bacteria > Acidobacteriota > Vicinamibacteria > Vicinamibacterales > UBA2999 > DASYRM01. The sequence goes on along the minus strand of CAVSWX010000015.1, from coordinate 68,843 downwards.
GTAGACGGGCACGCCGAGCGCGGCCGCCGCTTCCCAGAACGGCAGCAGCCGCGGCGCATCGAGATACTCGGCCCCCGTTCCGCCGGCCACGTTCGAGTAGCCGTTGATCATCACGCCCTTGAAGCCGAGGCGGGTCACCGCGCGTTCGAGTTCCTTGCCCGCGGCGACCGGGTCGTGCAGCGCGACGCTGGCGAGCCCGGCAAAGCGAGACGGATACCTGGCAATCGCCTGCTCGGCGAGGAAGTCGTTGATCTCGCGCGCCGCGGCCGCGGCCCGCGCCGGCGTCGGCAATCCCCTGCGCGCCGGGCACGGTATGCGAGAGGAGACTGACGGCGATGCCGGCCGCGTCCATCGCCGCCACGCGCGCGTCGAAGTCCACGAGCCGCTCGCCGACGAGCGCCGACCAGGCGGCGTCGTAGCCCATCGACGTCACCAGCCGCGACAGGTCGATCTGGCCGGCGTCGCCGGGCGCGGCGGTCAGGAAGTTGAAGTGCTCCTCCACCGCCACCTTCGGCAAGGGCGGCGGCTGAGGCGGAGCGCCAATCGCGGGCAAGCGTGTACGGCACGGTGCGACACTGTCGGGTCAGCGCGGCGCCGCTGTCAAGCGCCGAGGTAGCGAACCCACGGGCACAATCGTTGCTCTGTCTGAGCCACATGGGGAAGAAACTTACAAAGAAGCGGCTGGCGCTGGCTGCTGGGGCTGACACTGCTGACCGCGTCCTGCGCCGGGCCTGTCGGCGCCGAAGACGAGCGTCGACAAAGTGGACCTCGCCGCGCTGTGGGTCGAGCCTTCGGACCTCGGCTCGCGGAATCTCTTCGACGGGCCTGGCGGCCGGGCGCTCGCCCCGGCCGAATCGACGCGCTACGAGCTGATTGCCGTCGATTCCAAGGGCTACAGCGGCGGCTACGACGTCCGCGATCGTCAGGGCGTCGAGTGGAGCGTGAAGGTCGGGAAAGAAGCGCAGCCCGAGGTGACGGTGTCGCGGGTGCTGTGGGGCCTCGGCTTCCATCAGCCGCCGGTGTATCTGGTCAACGACTGGCAGCTCGATGGCGCAGCCGTGGATCCGCAGAGCCTGCGCCAGGCCCGCTTCCGCCGCGACGCCGAAGACGCCAAGGTCGTGGCCGACTGGTCGTGGTACGAGAACCCGTTCGTCGGCAGCCAGCCGTTTCAGGGCCTGCTGGTGGCGAACCTGATGCTGAACAACTGGGACTGGAAGACCTCGAACAACAAGATCTACGACCTCGCGAGCGCGCAGAGCGGGCCCACGCGCGTCTACGTGGTGCGCGACCTCGGCGCGTCGCTCGGCAAGACCACGTTCCCCACGCTGTTGAAATGGACGCCGATGCGCGGCATGGGGCAGGGGTCGCGCAACGACGTCGACGGCTTCGAGGAACAGGGTTTCATCAAGAGCGTCGACGGCGAGAAGGTGCGCTTCCACTACAACGGCATCCACCCCAAGCTGGTGGACACGATCTCGATCGCTGACGTGGTGTGGACGTCGCGCCTGATGTCGCGCGTCTCGGACGATCAGTGGCGCGACGCGTTCCGCGCCGGCGGCTTCACCGCCCCGCAGCAGCAGCGCTACGTCGCCAAGCTGAAGTCGAAGATCCGCGAAGGGCTGGCGCTGGCCGGCCCCGCCTAGACGGGCGCGCGCCGCAGCGCGCGCCGCGTCTCGCTCCGGACACGGCCTACGGCTTCACGCCGCCGTGCTCGGCGCACGCCTCGGCGTTGGTCTTGCCGTTGTGGGGTTTGCCGTCGTTGCAAATCATGGTCACCTCGCCGGTCACCGCGCCCTTCGACCGACTTCGCGCCCTTCTTGGTCGCCTTGGCGGTGGCCTTGCCGGCGCTCTCCGCGGCCTTGCCGGCTTCCTTGCCCGCTTCCTTCGCCGCTTCGCCTGCCTTCTTGGCGTCTTCCTTGGCGCCAGACTGAGCCGCCGCAGGGAACGCGGCGCCTGCAGCACAGAGCGCGACGATTAGACCTCTTGCGATAAGTCGCTTCATGAATCTTCCTCCTTGGAATGTCTCTTCCGCCGATGAAATGCACGATCGGGGCCGGCCACGCGGCGCACGCCTTGCTTGATCGAGGCAGCTCCGGCGCGCGCAGGCTCGAGCCGCCGCTGTCTCAGCCGTCTCCCAGGGGCCCGTTCAGGTTCGATGTTCACGCGGGGGTCATGGAGGAAGGATGTCAGCTCGATTGGCGCTCGTGGCCGCGGCGATCGGTTACGCCGCGGTGGTACCGATGTTCTCGGCACAGTCCGCACCTGAATCGACGATCGCGAAAGAGGGCCAGCAGATCTTCAGGTACGACACGTTCGGCGACGAACAGCTCTGGACCGATGAATTGCAGCTTCACACGGCGATCGCGAGAGGTTCCCCCGGCCACCGCGCTGGCCGTGGGACTGCAGGTCGACGTAGAGGCGCTGCCGGTCGCAGTGCGACAGGCGCTGCGCGCGAGGGAGGTGAAGCTCGATGATCCCGCGGTCACGCTGCAACTGTTGCAGCTCGACGCGGTCGTTGGCGTCAGGGGCCGCGTGAGCGCCGACCGGCACGCTCGAGTCGATCGGCATCACCTGCGCCCTGTGCCATTCCGTCGTGGACGATTCGCTGGCCCCTGGCATCGGGCGGCGCCGCGACGGCTGGCCCAACCGCAAGCTGAACGTGGGCGCCATCATCGCGCTCTCGCCCGTGCTCACCGAAGCCGAGCGCGAGCTGTTCTCCGGCTGGGGACCCGGCAAGTTCGACCCGCGGCTCCAGGCCTTCGACGGCACACAGCGCATCTCACTCAACCCCACCACGCTGCCCGTCGTCATCCCGCCCGCGTCCGGGCTGCGGCGCATCGGCTTCGAGACCTTCACTGCCGACGGACCGATCTCGGTACTGGAACAACTACGTCGGGGTGTCGCAGATGGGCGGCCACGGCAGCTTCAGCGATCCGCGCATCGGGCTCGACGATCGTCCAGACGCCGGATCGGGTGACGCCCAAGCTGGCGGCGCTGCGCGCGTATCAACTCAGCCTCCCGGCGCCAGAGCCACCGCGTGGCAGCTTCAACCGCGCGGCCGCCGTTCGCGGCGAGAGGCTGTTCAACGGCGCCGCGCGGTGCGCCACGTGCCATCCGGCACCGCTGTTCACCGACGTGCTCCTTTCGTCCTCACCACCACTGCTGCACGCAGCGGCCGAGACGGGGATGGAACCGGTGTACGCATCGCGCAGCGCAACCGGCGGGTATCGCGCGTCGCCGCTGCGCGGCGTCTGGCAGCATCCGCCGTACTTCCACGACGGCAGCGCGGCCGACCTCGACGCCGTGGTCCGTCACTACAACACGGAGCTGGAGCTGGGGCTCAGCGCCGGCGAGCAGGCCGACGTGGTCGAGTATCTGAAGTCGTTGTAGGCGCAAACGCTCGGCCACGGAATCGCGGCGCGGCACCGGCTGCGCGAAAGGAGAGAAGGAATGCCCGAGAAGAAGACGTTAGAGAAAGCCCGCGCGGCCAAGCGCGCCGGCAAGTCGCCGACGACCCAGGCCGGCGAGTTCGTGCACGAAGAGATCGAACACGTCCGCGAAGGCAAGCACGGCGCCCGCTCGGCGAAGCAGGCGATTGCGATCGGCCTGTCGAAAGCGCGGCGCGCCGGCATCAAGCTGCCACCGCCACCGCGCAGCGCCAAGGCGTCGACCAAGCGGAGTGCGAAGGCGGCCAGCCGCGCGGGACGGAAGCGCACCCGGCCGTCGGCGAAGCGCTCGCGCGCGATGAGCCGCAGGCTGAAGCGCGAGCCGAAGAACACCGTGTCGACGAAAGCGCTGTCGCGGCAGGCCAAGTCCGCCGCGCGGCGGCGCACCGGCACGCGCCGGCGGCGCACCACCGCAACGGCCTGACCCGGCGAGAGGGCGGGGCTCGAAGCCCCGCCCTACATCTCGTTCCACGGCGGGGCTGAAGCCCCGCCCTTACGGTACCCGCGGCCACATCGCACGCGCGATCTACCCCGCTGGGGTCAGTCCGAACCGGAATCTGATCTATAGCAAATTGGTATAGGCTACGCGCCAGTGTTGGGGCGAACCCGTCTTCGCCACGCGAAACCGCAACCACCCTGTTCGTGGAGGCTGTTCACAATGCGTAGTTGCCTTCGGGCCCTGCTTCTCGTTGCAGTCACGACCCTTCTTCCCGCGACGGCGTTCGCACAGGCGTCGATTGCGGGTTCGGCCAAGGATGCGTCCGGCGCCACCCTGCCCGGCGTGACCGTCGAGGCCTCGAGCCCGGCACTCATCGAGAAAGTGCGCACGACCGTCACCGACGACCGTGGCCTGTTCCGCATCGTCAGCCTGCCCCCCGGCACCTACACCGTGACCTTTGCGCTGCCCGGGTTCAACCAGGTGCGGCGCGAAGGCATCGAGCTCACCGGCGCGTTCACCGCCACGATCGACGCCGAGATGGCGGTCGGCGGCGTCACCGAGACGATCACCGTCACCGGTGCCAGCCCGATCGTGGACGTGCAGAGCATCCGGCGGCAGACGACCATCGGCAGCGAGGTGCTGACCTCGATTCCCACGGCGCGGTCGTGGGCGGCGACGGCGCTGCTCATCCCCGGCATCGTCACCATCGGCGGCGGCCCGACCGACGTGCAGGTGACGCCGCAGATGACCGTGTTCGGCGGCGCCGGCGGCCGCAACAACGAAGGCCGCATGCAGGTGGACGGCCTCAACGTCGGGGCGGGCCTCGGCGGCAGCGGCGTCTCCACCTACGTCGCCGACATCTCGAACGCGCAGGAGGTGGTCACCACCACCTCGGGCGGCCTTGGCGAAGCGGAGGTGGGCGGCCCCACGCTCAGCATCGTTCCGAAGAGCGGCGGCAACACCATCGCCGGCAACGCCTACCTGTCGGGCGTCGGCGGCGGCATGATCGGCAGCAACTACAGCGACGAGCTGCGGGCGGCCGGGCTGACCACGCCGGGGAAGCTGCTCAAGCAGTGGGACTTCACCTTCGGGATCGGCGGCCCGATCATCAAGGACCGGCTGTGGTATCGCGTCGCGGTGCGTGACGAGGGCCAGCACCGGTCGATTCCCAACGTCTTCCCCAACCTGAACGCCGGCGATCCGACGAAGTTCCTCTACGCGCCCGATCGCGCCCGCGAGGTGCGGGGCGCCGAGAGCTGGCGGCTCTACACCGTGCGCCTCACCTACCAGGCGACGCAGCAAGGACAAGTTCAACGTGCACTGGGACGAACAGCACCCGTGCAACGGCTCGACGTTCAGCCCCGATGAAGACGGCTGCCGCAACCAACCGGAGTCGGGGTCGGTCTACGGTCCGCTCGGTCTCGGCGGCCTCAGCTCGACGACGTCGCCGGAGATTGGCGGCTACCTCAACGCGCACCCGCGCGTGCGCCAGGTGACGTGGGCGCAGACGGCGACGAACCGCATGCTCCTCGAAGCCGGCTTCGGCGCGTATCAGGCGCCGTTCGGTCCGTATGAGAGCCCGGGCAACACCACGCGGCCGCTCGCGCGCGTCACCGAACAGTGCGCGGCCGGGTGCTCGGCCAACGGCGGCATCCCGAACCTCACCTACCGTTCGGCGAACTGGTCCGACAGCTGGGACGCGCAGTACACCTGGCGCGCCTCGGTGTCGTACGTGACCGGCGCGCACAACCTCAAGGTGGGCTACGGCGGCGTGTCGCTGGTGTCGGACCTGCAGAGCTTCACCAACGACCAGAACCTGGCGTTCACGTTCAACAACGGCGTGCCGACGCAGCTCACGCAGAGCCTGCTGCCCTTCACGACCAGCCACCGCACCCGGAACATGTCGCTCTACGTCCAGGACCAGTGGACGCATGGGCCGCATGACGCTGCAGGGCGCGCTGCGCTTCGACCGCAACTGGAGCTTCTCGCCGGAGCAGCGCATCGGCGCGTCGAATTTCCTGCCGACGCGCGATCGTGTTCCCCGAAACGCCGGGCGTGAACGCCTACAAGGACATCTCGCCGCGCGGCGGCGTCGCCTACGACGTCTTCGGCAACGGCAAGACGGCGCTCAAGGTGAACTTCGGCAAGTACCTCGAGCCGACGAGCAACAACAACAACTACATCCTCGCCAACCCGATCACGCGCATCGCCACGACGACCACCCGCACGTGGACCGACGCCAATCAGCAACTACGCACCCGACTGCGACCTGCGGCTCCCGACGGCGCAGGACCTGCGGCCCGGCGGCGGCGATTTCTGCGGCGCGATGAACTCGGCCACCTTCGGCACCACGGCGCAGACGACCGCGAACATCGACCCGAGGATCCTCAACGGCTGGAGCGTGCGGTCGAACGACTGGCAGTGGGGCGCGTCGGTGCAGCAGCAGGTGCTGCCGCGCGTGTCGATCGAAGTGGGCTACTTCCGCCGCTGGCTGAACAACTTCACGGTGACCGACAACCTCGCCGTGGGCGCGGCCGACTTCACGCCCTACAGCATCACCGCGCCCAGCGACCCGCGCCTGCCCGACGGCGGCGGCTACGTGGTGAACGGCCTCTACAACGTGGTGCCGGCGCAAGTTCGGCCAGACCAGCAACAACATCACGCTGGCCGAGAACTTCGGCGAGCAGTACCAGAAGTACAACGGCATGCTGTTCAACATCAGCGCGCGGTTCGGCAGCGGCGTGCAGTTCCAGGGCGGCATCAACACCGGCAAGACCGTCCAGGACAACTGCGACGTCCGCGCGCAGGTGCCCGAGTTGACGACCGGCGGCCGGCGTCAGCCCGGCGGTCAACGTCGGCAACCCGAACTGCCACAGCGATCCCGGCTTCATCACCAAGGCCACGGCGCTCGGCAGCTACACCATCCCGAAGGTGGACGTGCTGGTGAGCGGCACGCTGCGCAGCGACCAGGGCGGCGCGCTGACCGCGACGTGGAACGCGCCGGTCGCGCTCGTGTCGGCCGCGCTCGGCCGGCCCGCGGCGGTAGCGGGGACCACGGTGCCGATCACGCCTGGTGAAGCCGGGCGAGGTGTGGGGCGACCGCGTCAACGCGCTCGACCTGCGGTTCGCGAAGATCCTGCGCTTCGGCCACGCCCGCTACAACATCGGGATCGACATCATCAACGCCACCAACTCGGACGCGATCCTGACCTACAACCAGAACTTCAACCCGGTGGTGACGACCGGGGCCGCAGGCCTGGCTGGCGCCGACGTCGGTGCTGACGCCGCGCTTCGTGAAAGTCGGCGCGCAGATCGATTTCTGAGGAGATGGAAGGCTCAGGGCTCAGGGCTCAGGGCTAGCGTGAGGGCGGCCTCAGGCCGCCTGCTCTGCGGGCGGCTCCAACGACCCGCCCCTACGTCACGTCCTCGCGCGTCACCTGGCGCGGCGTCCTTGTCCTCGCGCAGCGCCACGAAGCGCGTGTGGCGCAGGTGGCCGTCGGCGGTCCACTCGAGGAACTCGAACTGGCCCACGAGCAGCGGCCGCAGCCAGCGGCACTCCGCCATCTTCTTCGCCGTCAGCCCCTCGCCCCAGCGCCCGCCCTTCTGCTCGGGCAGGTTCGCGAACGGGCAGACGTCGGTTTCGAGGCCACGCAACTTCTTGAACAGCTGGGCGCGCAGGGCCGGCGTGAACCCGTTGCGCGTGCGGGACGCGTAGATGAGGCGCTCGCCCTCGTAGTAGCCGATGACGAGCGCGTCGAACGCGCGCGTGCCGGGCGTGTAGCCGCCGATCACGAACTCCTGACCGCGGTTGACGCGCATCTTCATCCAGGCGCCGGACCGCAGGCCGGGCTCGTAGCGGCTGTCGCGGCGCTTGGCCACCAGCCCCTCGAAGCCCGTGGGTCTTGACCGAGTGCACCAGCGTGCGCAGCGTGCCGTCGAGCGGCGCCAGGTAGCGCACCGGCTCGCCCAGATGCGGCAGCACCTTGTCTTCCAGCAGCGCCTGGCGGGCGCTGAGCGGCTCGCGCGTGACGTCGCGGCCGGCCAGCACCAGCACGTCGAAGACGAAGTAGGCGAGCGGCGTGGCCGACGCGTAGTTCTGCAGCAGGTTGAACGACGGCCGGCCATCGGCGTCGAACGCGACGATCTCCCCGTCCACCACCGTCTCGGCCGGCAGCTTCTTCAGCCCCGCCAGGATCGAGGGATAGCGGACGGCGAAATCGTTGTCGTTGCGCGAGCGCAGGTGCAGCCGGCCGTCCGACGTGAAGGCGACGGCGCGGTAGCCATCGAGCTTGAGCTCGTAGGCCCACCGCGCCGGATCGTCCGGCAGCGTCTCGGTGCGCAGCAGCAGCATCGGCGGGATGAAACGAGCCTTGACGCGCGGCGCCACGCGGCGAGTGTACGCGCTCGCGCCAGGGCCGCCTAGAAAGCCGGTCTCACCTTCGGCTCGCGGTCCCACACGCGGCCGTTCTTCGCCGCGGTGATGAAGGCAGCGACGTCCTTGGGACCCTGAATCCCGATCACGCCCTGGTCAGGCTCGACGCCCGCGCGCTCGAGCAGCGGCCGCGCCGCGTCGACCACGCCGATCACTTTGAGATGACCGAAGGCGTCGCGAACCCAGTCGATGGCCGCGGCGTCCGACTGCAGCGCGCCCGCGCCTTCGGGCGACGGCGCCACCACCACGGCGTCGAAGATGATCGACGGACCGCCGGCGAGCTGGTGGTCCGCCGGGAGCCGCGCGCCGCCCTTCAGCTTCGCGCCGCCCACCTTCGGCGCCACGACCTGCAGCTGCGCGCCCGCCTTCTCCACCGCCGCCTTCAGCGCCTGCACCAGCGCCCCGTCGGATCCATCGGTGACCAGCACGCCGACCTTGCGGCCCTCGAGGGTGCTTGGGCGCCTTGGCGATGATGCTGAGGGCCGGTGACGGCTTCATGTCCACGATCGGCCGCGCCGGCTTGATCGTCTCGGCCTGCCCGTCCATGCCCATGCCGGCGGCGACCCGGCGGCCGAGATCGGGATGGATGTTCATCAAGTGGCCGAGCATCCGCCGCCGCACGGCGAGCGTGGACACCTTGCTCAGCTCGAACACGAACGCGCTGACGATGTGGCGCTGCTCGGGCTCGCGTCATCGATCGCCAGAAGAGCGACGGCTGGCTGTAGTGATCGGCGAAGGTCTCGGAGCGCTCGCGAACCTTGCCGCCGGCGTTGTCTTCCGGGAACGATCGGAAGCCGGCCTCCGGCGTCTCGCGCGGGGCGTCGGACGCCAGGCTGTTCGGCTCGTACGCCACCTGGCCGGGGTTGATGTCCATCCGCCGCACGCCGTCGCGCTGGAAGTTGCGCATCGGGCACTTCGGCCGGTTGACCGGGATCTCGTGGAAGTTGGCGCCGCCGAGCCGCAGCAGCTGCGTGTCGGTATACGAGAACAGCCGGCCCTGCAGCAGCGGGTCGTTGGTGAAGTCGATGCCGGGCACGACGTGGCCGGGATGGAACGCCACCTGCTCGGTTTCGGCGAAGAAGTTGTCGGGGTTGCGATCGAGCACCATGCGGCCCACCGGCGTGAGCGGCACGAGCTCCTCGGGGATCAGCTTGGTCGCGTCGAGGACGTCGAAGGGAAACTTCGCCGCCGTCTTCTCGTCGAACGCCTGCACCGAGAACTCGAACTCGGGAAAGGCGCCGGACGCGATCGCGTCGTGCAGGTCGCGCCGCTGCGAGTCGGGGTCGGCGCCGTACAGCTTCACCGACTCGTCCCAGATGAGCGACGCGGAGCCGAGCTTGGGACGCCAGTGGAACTTCACGAAGGTGGACTTCCCCGCCGCGGTGACGAACCGGAAGGTGTGCACGCCAAACCCTTCCATCATCCGGAAGGAGCGCGGCAGCGTGCGGTCGGACATCGCCCACATCAGCATGTGCATGCTCTCGGGCATCAGCGACGCGAAGTCCCAGAAGGTGTCGTGCGCGCTGGCCGCCTGCGGATAACCGCGATCCGGCTCCATCTTCACCGCATGGATCAGATCGGGAAACTTGATCGCGTCCTGGATGAAGAACACCGGGATGTTGTTGCCGACGAGGTCGAAGTTGCCGTCCTGCGTGTAGAACTTGACCGCGAAGCCGCGCACGTCGCGCGGCGTGTCGCCGGAGCCGGCGCCGCCGGCGACGGTGGAGAAGCGTACGAACACCGGCGTCTTCGCCTTCGGGTCCTGCAGGAACGCCGCCCGGGTGAGCTGCGCCATCGGCTTGTAAACCTGGAAGTAGCCGTGCGCGCCGCTGCCGCGCGCGTGGACGATGCGCTCGGGAATGCGCTCGTGGTCGAAGTGGGTGATCTTCTCGCGGAAGATGAAGTCTTCGAGCAGCGTCGGGCCGCGCCGGCCGTCGCGCAGCGAGTTCTGGTTGTCGGCGATGGGCGTGCCCTGATTCGTGGTGAGCGCGTTGGCGCGCGCGGCGGTCTGGTGCGTTTCACCGCCGCTGCCACGGGTGCTGCTGCGCTGTTGACGTGGCTGAGTCCGGCTGGAACGGTCGCGTGTGTTTTTCACGGCACCCAACGGTGCAAGGCGCGTTCCGGGTCAGTTCACGGTGTGGGTGCGTCCCACCGTCGCGAGATAGGCGCGGAGATCGTTGACGTCCACCGGCTTGGTGAAATGGCGATCGAATCCGGCCTCCGCCGCGCGTTCCTTGTCTTCCCGCTGGCCCAGCCCTGACAAGGCGATCAGCACCGAGCGGTGTGCTCGCGGGCTGCTGGCGCAGCGCCCTCGCCACGGCGTAGCCGTTCATCCCCGGCATGCCGATGTCGAGAATGGCCACGTCGGGATGGAACGAACCCGCGGTCTCGATCGCGGACGGCCCATCAACGGCCAACTCGACGGTGTGGCCTTCGGCGGTCAGCAGGTACCCGAGCATCTCGCGGCCGTCGTCGTTGTCGTCGGCGACGAGAATCCGCAGCGGCCTCGCCTGCCGCAGGTCGTCGGGGACGTAGGCCGGCCGCCGGGCGGGCTGAGCCTTCGGATCGATCGGCAGGCACACGGTGAACTCGCTGCCGGAGCCCACGCCACTGCTGCGGGCCTCGACGGTGCCGCCATGCAGCGCCACCAGGTTCTTCACCAGCGTCAGCCCGACGCCAAGCCCCGCCCGCGTCCGCTCGAGCGACACGTCGCCCTGCATGAACATCTCGAAGATCCGCGGGAGCAACTCTTCGGGGATGCCCACACCGGTATCGCGGATGCGGATCCGCAACTGGTCCGGCCCGGCGTGCAGGTCGCCCGTCGTTTCGGCGATGAGCCAGATGTGCCCGCCCGACGGCGTGAACTTCACGGCGTTGTTCAGCAGGTTCACCAGGACCTGGGTCAACCGGACCGGATCGGCGTCGAGCGCGATCACCTCGTCGGGCAGCGAGACGGTGAGGGTGTGCCCGGCCGCGTCGATCGCGGGGCGGCAGAGCTCGACGGCGGCGTTGACGACGGTGCCCAGCTCGAGCCGCTCCTTCCGGAGTTCCACCTTGCCCTGGGTGATCCGCGACACGTCCAGCAGGTCGTCGACGATACGGACCATGTGCGTGACCTGGCGGTCGAGCACCTGCCGCGCCCGCGCGATCTCGGCCGCCGTCGCCGTCGGAGCGCCGCAGCAGTTCGAGCGCGAAGCGCCATGGGCGCCAGCGGGTTCCGGAGCTCGTGGGCCAGGATGCCCAGGAACTCGTCCTTCCGCTTGTCGAGCAGCCGCAGCGTCTCGGCGTCGATGCGCAGCGCCTCGGCCTGGCGCGCGTCGGTGACGTCTTCGACGGACAGCAGCACGATGTCCGGCTTCCCGCTGCGCTCGACCGCCCGGCTGTTGAGCACCAGCCGGCGGGCGCGGCCCCGGACGAACCGCTCGATCTCGAAATCGACGACGGCGCCGTGCCCGCGCAGGCGGCCTTCAACGCCTGCCGCAGCGAGGCGGCGCTCCAGATCCCGCGGCCCGTGTCCCAGATGCTCTTGCCCTCGATCTGGTCCGCCGTCTCACCCAGGAGCGCGTAGAACGCGTCGTTCGCCATCCTGACGCGGCAGTCGCCGTCGAGCACCACGAGCGGCTCGCGCACCGCCTGGATGATGGCCAGCGCGTTGTCGCGCTCCTCGAGCATCTCGTGACTGCGCCGCACCAGGTCGATGTCCACCGCCACGATGCGTCGCGCCGTCGATCCGGTTGTCGGCGGTGCGGAACGGCAGCACGCGCAGCAGCCACCACCGGCGGTCGCGGTCGACCGACCTCGCGCTCCCAGGGCTGCACCGAGGAGATCACCTGTTCGACGATGCGCGCCGATGTCCTCGACGGCGAGCGAGAACTTGATGTGATCGAGCGAACGGCCGACGTCGGTGGGCAGCAGGTTGAAGGCCCGCTGCGCCGCCGGGGTCAGCCGGCGGATGCGCAGGTCGCGACCCACGGTCACCATCGGCAGATCGGCGCTGCTGATGAAGTTCGAGAGATCGTCGGTCAGCGCGTCGAGCTCGCGGTTGCGGCTGAGGAACTGCTCGTTGACGGTGGTCAGCTCCTCGTTCGACGACTGCAGCTCCTCCTTGGTGGTCTCCAGTTCTTCGTTGGTGCTCTGCAGCTCTTCGTTGCTCGAGAGCACCTCCTCGTGCGCCGCCCGCAGCTCCTGCGCCGCCGCCTCCTGCTCATCGACGATCGACTGCAGGTACTGCTTGGTCGACGCCAGTTCCTGGCGCAGCCAGGCGGCGTCGCGACTGGCGTGCGCCGGAGCCGCTCTCGTCCTGCGCGACGGCGCCGGCCGACCAGGCCGGCCAGTCCTTCGATTCGAACAGCACCAGCAGGCAGCAGTCGGCGGTGTGCGGCACGGTCACCGGCAGCACGCGCAGCGTGAACTCGATGTCCTCCGCACCGTGCGGCACGTGCAGCTGCTCGCGCACGACCGGCGCGTTGGTCGCCTTGGCTTCGGTCAGCGCGCTCCGCAGCTCCATGAACAGCCCTTCCCGGGCCATCCGCAGGATGTTCGTCGTCGGCTGCCCGCTCGGGGCTTCGAGGTACGGCGACGTGCGCCCGCGGAACTGCTGCACCTCGAAGTCGTGGTTGACGAGCACGCAGGGCGGGCCGTAGCGCCTCATGACCAGGCGGTCGGCTTCGCGCTGGAAGTCGCTCGGCGGCTGATTGATGACCCCCGGCCGCTTCGCGGCGGTGCCGGCGAGCCAGTCGTCGGCCATGAAGGTGAGCGGCGGCCGGCTGGCGGACTCCCGCTTGCGGTAGATCTTGTGGACGCTGCTCGTGAGCTCGAACAGATCGCCGAACGAGCCGACCGTCTCGGCGAGGCCCAGCACGAGGAAGCCGCCCGGGTTCAGCGCGAAGTGAAACACCGGCAGCAGGCGCTCCTGCAGCGGCGGCGACATGTAGATCATCACGTTGCGGCACGTCACCAGATCGACGCGCGAGAACGGCGGATCGACGGTGACGTTCTGGCGCGCGAAGACGCACAGGTCGCGGACCACCTTCTGGATGCGATAGTGCCGCTCCTCCTTGGTGAAGAACCGGCGCAGCCGCTCGGGGCTGACCTCGGCCTCGATGCTTTCGGGATAGAGGCCGGCGCGCGCCTTGTCGAGCGCCGCCGGGTCGCCCAGGTCGGTGGCGAAGATCTGGATCGGGCGCCGGATCTTCGCGGTGTCGCAGGAACTCGAGCAGCACGATCGCGAGCGAGTAGGCCTCCTGCCCCGTCGAACACCCGGGCACCCAGACGCGGAGCGGCGTGCCCTCGGGCTTGCCGTTGACGATCGCCGGAAAGACGTGCTGTTTGAGGTCCTCGAACATCTCCGGGTCGCGGAAGAAGCTGGTGACGTTGATCAGGACGTCGCGATAGAGCGCGTTGGCTTCTTCGCGATCGCGCTCGATGAACCGGGCATAGTCGCCCGCCGAGGTGAATCCCCGCAGCAGCATGCGCCGGGCGGTGCGCCGCTTGATGGTGGAATCGCGATACTGGCTGAAATCGACGCCGGTGGTCGACCGGAGCGCGGCGATGACGCGCTGGAACTCCTCGGCGCTGCCATCGCGCTCGGCCGGCTCGGACACGTCGGCCGGCGCGAGATAGGGGTGCTGCTGCAGGGTGGTCAGGCGTTCGGCGATGGCCTCCGGCGGCAGCACCAGGTCGATGGCCCCGCTGGCGATGGCGCTTTGCGGCATGCCGGCGTGCTGCGCCGACTCCTCGTCCTGCGCGAAGGTCACGCCGCCGGCCGCCTTGATCTCGCAGACGCCGAGGGTGCCGTCGGACCCGGTGCCGGAGAGGATGACGCCGACGGCGTACGGACCCGTGCACGGCGGCGAGCGACCGCAGGAAATGATCGATCGGGATAGTGCGGACGCCGGTCGTCGGGACGCGGCGTGACCGAGAGCATGCCGTCGACGATCGCAACGCTCGTATTGGGCTGGATGACGTAGACGTGATCGGGCTCCACCCGCACGCCGTGCGCGGTGTCGACCACGGGCAGGGGCGAATGCGGCCGCAGCAGCTCCGAGAGGTGGCTTTCGTGCCGCGGGTCGAGATGCTGGACGATCACCACGGCGAAGCCGGGATGGGCCGGCAGGGCCGACAGCAGTTGTCGAAGGGCGGCAAACCCTCCGGCGGAGGCGCCGACGCCGACGACGGGAAACGGATTCTCGGCCGGCTCGCCCATTCGGCGAAGTATAGGCCGACCGTTCGGACAGGATGCGAGGAAAACCGGTGCGCATTGCGACGCGCGATACTTGCGGACCGTCCTTCCACCCCTCCCGCCGCCGAGCCGGCGCGCCCGATTCGTGGCCGCGGCCTCACGTGGCCGAGCCGACCTCACGCGCAGATCGCCGGTCCTTGGCCGCGGCCGAGCGGCCGCCGCGATCGCGGCGCGGCGGTCCCGCCGACCGGCGCGTCACCGATTTCTGGGCCGAGGCCGTAGCAGGGCGGGCGGTCTGAGACCGCCCGCCACCTTCGATCCACGGTTTACTGCTTCTTCAACTCCTCGAAGAGCGGCACGAACGCGCCGCCGGGGCCGCCGCGGCCCGGCGCCAGGTTCCACTCCTTGAACTTGGCGGGCAGCGTCGCCTGGAACTCCATCATCGCCTGCTCGGGCGTCTTGCCGGCCTTGAGCGCCGCGCGGGCCTGCGTGAGCATCAGCCGGGTGAACTCGGCCTGGTCCACCAGGTCCTGCGGCTTGAGCAGCGCGGCGTTGTGGCCGGCGATGATCGTGTCGACGTTCTTGATCGTGCTCGCCGCCTTCGCCAGCGTGTCGGGATAGGCGATGCCGCTCCCGCCGTTGTTGAGGTCGATGTTGGGCTGACCCTTGTTGGCGAACGAGTCGCCCGTGTGCAGGACCCGCGCGTCGCGGAACACCACGAAGGTGTCGCCGCTCGTGTGCGAGGCGCCGAAGTAGTACAGGTCGATGGCCTCCTTGCCGCTGAGGAGCGTGAGACGGTCCTTGTAGGTGCGGTCCGGCAGGCCGTGCTTGTTGGCCGCCTGCTGGAACACTTCCATCTTCTGCATGTTCTTCTCGGTGTTCTCGTGCGCCACGATTTCGACCGTGGCCGGGAAGAACTGGTTGCTGCCGTTGTGGTCGCCGTGCGTGTGGGTGTTGATGATGTGCGTGATCGGCTTGTCGCTCACCGAGCGCACCTGGTCGAGAATCGCCTGCCCGTTGTTGGCCAGCTTGGTGTCCACCAGCACCACGCCGTTGGCGGTGACGTACGCCGCCGTGTTCCCGCCGGCGCCGGGAATCATGTAGACATTGCCGGCCACCTTCTGAATCGCGCCCACGCCCTGCGCGGGCGCGGCCACGGGCCCGGGCGCCGGCGGCAGGGCTGGCTGCTGCGCGCGCAGCGTCGACCACGCCGAGCCCAGGATGCTCGCGGCCACGACCGCTCCGAGTACGACTACTCGCCTCATATGTGACTGCCTCCGCGTCAGTTCCTACGACAGAGACCGGCACGGCATTTCAGCCAGGAATGTAGGGCGCGGCTTCAGCCCCGCCGGATGTGTTGGGTGCAGTAGGGCGGGGTTCAGCCCAGCCAACCCGCCGGCTCGTCAGGTCTGGATGCCCAGCGTCGCGATGAACGCGCGGGCCGCGGCGCCGAGCACCTTGCCGCGGCGGTGGACCACGCCGACCTCGCCGCGTGAACGGACCCTCCGTGAAATCGATCGCGGCGAGCTGGCCGCTCGCCACCTCGCTGACCAGCGTGGTCTCCGGCAGGATCGACAGGCCGCTGCCCACCTCGACCGAGCGCTTGATGGTTTCGACGTTGTCGAACTCCATCAGCGTGCGGACCGCCACGCGGTGCGATCGGAGGATGCGGTCGATGGTTCGGCGGGTGGGAATGTCGGGCTCGAAGGCGATGAAGGGTTCACCCGCGAGGGCGGTCAGGCTGACCCGGCGCCGCCGCGCGAGGCGGTGGCCGGGCGGGCACACCAGCACCAGCTTCTCCTCGTGCCACGGCAGCACGCTGACCTGGGACCGGCGGACCGGAATGGCGACGATGCCGAACTCGATCGAGTCGTCGATGCAGGCGTCGCAGATCCGGTCGGTGCGGCTGTACTCGACGTGGACCTTCACGCGGGGGTGCGCCTTCATGAAGCGCGTCACGTAGGGCGGCAGCTCGTGCAGGCCGATGCTGTAGACCGTGGCGAGCTTCACCACGCCCGACGATCTCGGCGGACGGCTGCCGCAGCCGCTCCTCGAGGGTGCGAAAGCGGCCCGAGGAAGTCCCGGCACTCCGCATAGAGCTGCCGCCCCGCCTCGGTGAGCACCACGCCGCGCCGCGATCCGCGCTCCAGCAGCCGGCAGCCGAAGCGGGTCTCGAGCGCCTTGATCTGCTGGCTGACGGCCGACTGCGACACGAACCCGAGCTCGGCGGCTTTGGTGAAGCTGCCCGACTCGACGAGGTCGCAGAAGGTCTTCAGCGTCTCGATGTGCACGACGGATCGTGGCGTGATCAGTGGGGCGGGTCTCGACAGACCCGCCGCCACAGACAAGACATTAGCATGTCTTATGCAGATTGATTAGGTCGAATTGCCTTCTGCTAATCCATACGCTCGCTATCGTGAGAGCGCAATGGACCCGGCAGCCGCGCACCCGCTGCGCGTCGATCGAGGCCGGCACCGCGCACACCCGGCGCGTGGACGCATGGTGGGTGCAGCCGGCCGCGACCGCGCTTGGCCTGCTGGTGTTCTTCGGCTACCTGACGCTGCGGCGTTCGACGCGACGCACGTCTGGTACGAGCCGTACATCAGCCCCACCGTGGCGCCGCCGCTCTTCACGCCGGCGGCGGGCTATCCCGGAGCGGTCCCCGTCGAGCACGCGTGGCTGGGCGCGTTTCCCGCGTGGTGGCCGCGGTTCCTGCCGCAGTCGCCGGCGTTCTTCTTTCCCGCGCTGGCGATCGCGTTCCGGTTCACCTGTTACTACTACCGCGGCGCGGGCTACAAGGCGCTGGCGTTCAGCCCGCCGTCGTGTGCCGTGCGCGGCCCCTCGCGCCGCTACCGCGGGGAGACGGCGCTGCTGCTCTTCCAGAACCTCCACCGCTACACGTTGTACGGCGCGCTCTTTCTGCTCGTCTGCCTGTGGTGGGAGGGCGCGTCGGCGTTCTTCCGCGAGCGGCCGGTTCGGCGTCGGCGTCGGCACCATCGTCATGCTGGTGAACGCCGGCCTGCTCTCGGCCTACGCGTTCGGCTGCCACTCGTGGCGCCATCTCATCGGCGGGCGTCTCGACTGCTTCTCGTGCGGCGGCGCGGCGCCGGCGCAGTACCGGCTGTGGAAAGGCTCGTCGTGGCTCAACGACCGGCACATGCTGTTTGCGTGGTGCAGTCTCGTCTGGGTGGCGTTCACCGACCTCTATATCTACCTCGTGTCCACCGGTGCGATCCGGGATTTGAATACGTGGTAAGTCTGGCGGTCTAAAGCCGCCCGCTACGTTGGTTGATCGGACTACGTTGGTCGGATCGACATTTGCACTGACGGCAGCATGCTGCCCGCTCTCGACCGCGTGTCAGCCGTCCTCTTCGACGTGGACGGTACGCTCATCGACAGCAACGGCGCGCACGCGGAGAGCTGGGCCCAGGCGCTCACCGAGCACGGGGTTCCTCGTCACGCCGAAGAGGTTCGGCCGCTGATCGGGATGGGCAGCGACAAACTGCTGCCGACGATCGCCGGGCTGGAGGAAGAGTCGCCGCAGGGCCGCGCCATCGCGCGCCGGAAGAAGGAGCTGTTCGCCGAGCGGCTGCCCCGGCTACCGGCCACACGCGGGGCACGGGCACTCGTCGCCCACCTCCGGGAGCGAGGGACGCCGATGGTCGTCGCCACGTCGGCGGGCACGGAGGAGATGAACGCGATCCTCCGGCAGGCTGGCGTGGCCGATCTGATTGCCTGCCGGACGTCGAGCGACGATGCCGAAGAGTCCAAGCCCGATCCCGACATCGTGGTGGCAGCACTGCAGCGCGCCGGCGCGCCGCCGGACGCCACCGTGATGATCGGCGATACGCCGTACGACATCGAGGCTGCCCGTCGCGCTGGCGTTGGCGCACTCGTCCTCCGCTGCGGCGGCTACTGGCCAGATGGGTCGCTCGGCGGAGCGCTCGCCATTTTCGACGACCCGGGAGCACTGCTCGCGGGCTGGAAGTAGCCTCGGCCACCCCTTTTCGGCGAGAATTCCGGCCACACGGCGCACCCGCACCGTGCCAGTGTCCCGGCTCCAAAGAGGTGTGTGCATGCCTCGCGACTCATGGCGGCGGCGACCAGTGTCCTGACGCTCGATCTGGCGACCTTCAGCGCGCCACCCGGCTGGCACGTCGAAGAACGAGGCGCTGGCGAGAGCCGCCACGTCGTCGTGTCGAAGGCCACGCCCGGCAGCTACTGCATGGCCGTCGTCTATAGCCAGCGCCGCCGCCGGCCGCGACCTCGAAGAGAGCTTCGCCTCCGAGTGGACGCGCACCGCGCTACAGACGCTCGCGCCGGTCGCCACGCCCCGGGTGGTGGTCCGGGAAGTCGGCGCATTGCGCGTGGCCATCGGCGCCGCGCCGTCCACGGCGCAGGGCCAGCCGATCGTCGGGCTGTTGATCGTCGTGGACGCCGGCGCGCGCGTCGTCTCGATCCTGGTTCTCTCGCCCTCGTTCGACAGCCTGGACCCGTTTCGCGCCGACGTGGACACGATTCTCGGCACCCTCGTGGTGCGGCGTGTCGAGGCCGCAGCCTCGGAGGGGCGCCCGCCGGCGGACGCGGCGACGCGCGCGCTCGCCATCGCCGACCTCGCCGGCGAGTGGGGCCGGCACGACGGCATCAAAAGGAGAACAGAACCCAGGATTGCCGAGAACGCCATCGGAACGGCGGCGCTGTCACCCGAAGGGATCTTCGTGCGGCTGCGCCGCTGACCGCGCTCACGGCGACCTCGCTCGCGACGAATCGGCGCCATTCCGCTAGTCCTCGTGGGGCTGAAAAATCGCCTTCCTCTTGTAGAAGTAGTAGTCGGCTTCGTAGGGCACGAGGGCCCGCTGCCCGATATTCGCGGGTGCGGCGCACCCGGTCGTCGGCGCCTTCCCTTCCACGTGTTCAGACGCTGGATGCGGGCCGTCTGGATCATCTTGTCACCGAACGTGGGCCCGTCTCCGACGACTTCGGCTTGCAGCAGCAGCCAGGGAATGGCGCCGGGCGCGACGAAGTTGGGATCCGCGGACTCCGCGATCTTCGCCGCCCAGACGATGCTCGAGTCGCGCGAGTGCTGCCAGGCCGGGTTCAGCAGCAGGGAATACGGCGTGATGCCCAGGAAGTGCGTCAAGATCTGCTCGCCCTCCGCGTTGAATAGCGTGGCATCCGGGCCGAACGGTTTCCAGCTGTAGACAGCGCCATTCGCCACGCAGACATAGCCTTGCGTCCCGACGGCGTGAGCCACGAGGAACGGAATGAACTCCTGCGGCGACAGCTCGAGACCCGCGGGCACAGGCGGCGGGACGATCGGCTCGGCAGGCTCGGCGCGTGCCGCGTGCGGCAGGGCGAGCGCCGCGGCGAGAACGAGAGCACCAGCGTACGTTTTCATCTCAGGCTCCTTCGGTGTCGTGTCAAACGACTGCGCACCAGGTGCGCCGCGTACTGTGCGCTTCTCGAGGATTCGAGCTGCGTGCAGTCGTTACGCGACATGCGAACACCAACCCCGCAATCACGCGGGGAGCCCGGTCTTTGATGAACGGCTGGTAAGGGGTCGAGCTGACGCTGCGTCAGGCGCGTGAGACGATCGCCTGCCGCCTCCGGGCAAGTGAGGCCCCAGGTCATGTCCTTCCCGCGAAAATGCATGTGCGGCGACATGCCGGGCAGTTGGCAGTGCTGACCGCCGGCCGTGATTGTCGGCCGGCCGAACCGCCGCTTCACTCCGGTGCTGCCGACATCGCGGGTGAGGATCCCGGTGTCGCGGGTTCGCCGCGGCCCCTGTGCGGCGCGCGGGATCCCGCGATAACGAAATTGTCGGCTTCGACCGCGTGCTGCGGCCACGCGCCGGTCAACTGTTGCAGGATCCCCGCCCGATGTATCAGGATCCCGCCTGAGCGGACTAGACTGCATCTAAATCGCGCCGCGGAGGCTGGCACATCTGTCAGCCGCCGCCCCCGAGCTTGTGATGTCGGTACTGGAAGGATGCGGCCGTGCAATCATTGCCGCCCCCTCAGTGAGCGTCGTCCGAGAAATCGTGACCAGGGGGTGTTTGATCGTCGGCCGGAGTGTTCGATCGCGGCGGCAACAACGTTGCTATGAGGACGGTGATGGCGACGGTGCATCTTACGCGCAACGGATGGGCTGGTTCAGCGCACCAGCCGAACGGCGAACCCAGCTTCGGCGAGTGGCTGCGGAAGGCGCGTGAAGCGCGCGGGCTCACGCTCGACGGCGTCACGCAGCAGACCAGAATCCCGCGGCGGCACCTGGAAGCGCTCGAGGGCGGCGACCTGACCCTGCTGCCCGAGTTCTACCAGCGCTCCGAGGTGCGCGCGATCGCACGAGTGGTCGGCCTGGATGAGCACGCCGTCCTGGCCCGGCTCGATGCTGCCGTCGCACCGCCCGTCCCCGAAGTGGACGTGGCGCCCGCGCAGCCGGCACGACGAGGCACGCCGTCGGCTGCGCTGGTGATCGGCGCCGTCGTCCTCGGTGCATACGCGTTGGGGGTCATCTCGGGGCGGTGGCTTGCGGCCGAGGCCGTCGCGGACGCCCGCGGCACGCGCAGTTCCCTTGCATCGCAAGCGCCGCTGCCGCTCGACGCGCCGACCGACGCGCCTTCGTCGTCGCCGACCGTCGTCCCGACCGTCGCCCAAGCGCCCGTCATCGCTTCGTCAGCGGCCTCGTCCGACATAGCTTTGAACGCGGGGCTCGCAGCGGCACCCGCGTCGAGCCCCGCAGCACCGGCCGTCACCACCGAGATCCTCGTCACGACCGAGCCATCGGGAGCGCGGGTGACCGTGAACGGCATCGGCTGGGGGACGACCCCCGTCGCCATCCGCCATCTGACGCCGGGCGCCAAGCGCATTCGCGTCAGCAAGGACGGCTACCAGGCGGCCGAACGCGCGCTCGCTCTGGAGCAGGGCAGCAAGCAGTCGGTGGCCATCGAGCTGTCGGCGTTGCCGTAGCGAGAATTGTCTCCGCTATTTCGCGGAGGTTCGCCGTCGTCGCGCGGCAACCAGTGACGCGCCGATCGCCGCGCCCGCGGCGCCGAACAGGAAGTGCGAGGCCGCTGGGTACGGCACGCCGGCCAGCAGCGACTCGTAATGCCAACCCCCGAGCTGAATGATCGACCGGATCAGCGGTTTGGTGGCGTGGGCCACACCGCCAACCAGTGCAATCAGCCACAGTGTCCGATGCGAGCGGAGGACGCTCGCGTAGCCAAGGTCGACGAGCATCCCCGCCGCCAGATACGACACCCAGAGAAACGGGTCGCCCAGCCGCCCGATCGGCAGCATCGTCGCGGCCACCGCGCCGGTTGCGGTCGTCACACCTGCCCAGGGCAGATGCGAGGCCATGCGGCCCAGCATGACGAGCGCCATCCAGGTGAGACCCTGGTGGCCGGGCCCGAGCTCGAAGCGGCCACGGGTCAAGGCATGGACCGCCACCGCCAGCGCACCGAGCGCCGCCAGGCCGAGCATCTCGAGCAGGACGGCACGAGCGTCAGCCGGAGAGCTGCTTGAGGCGCTCTCGATTGAGGCCGATCCACCGGACATCTTCATGACCACTCTCCTCGACCAGAAACACTTTGCGTCCAGCGCGCAACAGCGGCCGCGGCCACTCGCCCACCTGGACCCGGTCACGATCGTCCACGACCGTGCCCGCCTCCGTTTCGACGGCATCGAGGTCCAGGCGCTCACGCAGCAGCGCCGCCTGATGCACGCCCGTGAGCTCGCGGAGTCCAGGCAACCAGAGGAATCGACCGTCGCCGGCCGCCGCGCGCAGGCCGACCGCGGCCAGCGCGCCGATGATGCCGAGCCCCGTGCCGGTGAGCGGCTCCAGATGCATCTGGTTCTGGCGGGCCAGCGTTTCCGCTTCGGTCATGTCGAGCACGAGGTGCTTGGCGCGCGCGCCGAAATCGGCCACCTCCGGCGCCACCGACGACGCGACGGCGATGCAGATGCCGGCGTCCGACCCGGGCGCGCTGTCGGCGCGCACGAAATCGCGGCACAGCCCGATCAGGCGGGTGGGCGACTCGTCCGCCGATTGCACTTCGAGGCAGGCGGCGCTGTTGTGCGACGTGTAGGGGATGGCGGGGCTGACGAAGAGCTGATGGCGGGTGACGCCGCGCAGGTGCATGCCGGAACGTCCGAGCAGATCGCCGAGCTGCCGCGCCCGGTGACCGGTCCCCCGGCTTTCGAGGTTGTCCGTGTCATCGACGCCGACCAGGTAGCGAGTGCTCACTGGCCGCGGACCCGAAGCGTCAACACGGCCGCGCGGCCTTCGCGCGGCAGCCCGTAGCCCTGATCGTAGAGCTGATCGAACACGTTCGTCACGTCGAACGCCAGCTCGAACCGCCGCGTCAGGGCCTGCGTGAATCCGAGATCGAGCAGCGCATACCCGTCCGCCGGGACCTGCACCGGATTGCTGCCGCGGGAATCGAAGAGTTGCGATCCGACGAACTGCGCGGCGCCGCGCACCGCTGACCCCGTGACAGGTGTCCACATCGCCTCGACGGTACCACGGTGGCGGGGGCGCGTCTGCAACCGCCGGTTGGCCGCGTCCGGCGTGACGTCGACCGAGTCGAGGAACGTGTACGCGCCGCGCAGGTTCACGCGCTCGATCGCCGCCGTCTGCAAGGTGACCTCGGTGCCGGCGAAGCGATAGCGGTCCTGGTTCTCGAACGGCGACCCCGAGATGCGCTCGATGAAATCGTGCGCCTGAATGACGAAGGCCGAGATGCCGACCGTGGACACCCGGCCCACCTGCTGATCCGCGCCCACGTCCACGCCGTAGGCGCGCTCGGCGCGAAGCGCCGGGTTGCCGGCGGTGGTGCTGTACAGCTGATCGATCGACGGCACGCGAATCTTCCGCGTCGCCGACGCATGCAGCCGCAATTCGGGCGTGGCGTCGTACGACAGGCCGGCCAGCCAGGTCGGCTCGGTGTCGGTATCGGCGCCGGGGCGCTGCTGCCAGTTCACCGACGATCCCAGCACCGCCCCGAGCTTGCTCGCCGGCCTGAACTGCCACTCGGCGCCGGTGGAATAGACGTCGACGTGCTGGTCCAGCGTGAACGATGCGGACGTCGAACGCGGGCGGACTGCTGCCGCCACCTCGCCCACCACCACCGCCGCCGCCGCCGCCACCGCCACCGCCCCACCCCCGCCGCCCGCCGAGACGTCGCGAATCGTGCCGTTCGCATCGAACGCTTCGCGCCGCTGGTTCACGGCCAGGCGCAGCCAGCCGAAACGCTGCAGGCCGATCCGCGCCAGGGCGGTGCTGCCGGTCACGGTGGTCCGCTCGTGCGACTGGAAGGTGCCCTGGACGAGCGGATCGTCCATCGAGCTGTAGGTCCCGTCGTCGTAGCGGGAGCGATCTTCACGCTGCGTGTTGCGGTACACCCACCCGCGCAGGTTGAATCGGCTCCCGGGCGCGATGGTCACGGACGCCTGCCCCGATGCCGCGTCGTAGTCCTCCACGCGCTCGTAGCGGATGGCCTGGGCGAAGATGTCGGCGGCATCGTTGATCGTCCCCGGCGGCAGCCCGTAGCTGCCGGTTCCGAACGACCACTCGGTGCCCAGCGACACCGACGGCGAGAAGCGGTAGCCGAGGCTTCCCCGCAGGTCGTCGCGATCCCGATCGCTGTTCTCACGGCGGCCGCCGTTCTCGGTGCTCGTCGGCAGGAACGAGCCGGGCAGGCTGTAGCCCGCGGTGAATAGGCGTGCCGCGGCAGCGGCAAACGACCAGGGTCCCTTGGTTCGGGAGACGCCGTCCGGTCGCGCCCCACTGCTCCGGCGTGCCGGCGCTCAGGTCGAGGCTCACGTCGGGCCGGCCGTCCACCGTCGCGATCTCGATCACCGCCGCAAGCGCGTTGTCGCCATACAGCAGCGAGCTGCTGCCGTAGCTCACCTTGATCTCGCGAATCGCCGTCGTCGGGATGCGCGCCGGATCGAACTGCCCGTCCGAGGTCGAGTTCACGAGCACGCCGTTGATCAGCAGCAGCACGTGCCGCGAGCGGAAGCCGCGGATGTCCACGCGCGGCGTGCCGTCGCCGCCGGTGCGGATGTAGACGCCAGGCATCAGCCGGAGCGCCTCGTCGAGCGTGCGCGCGTTGCGCGCCTCGATTTCAGCGCGGCCGATGCGCCGGGTGGTGCCCACGGCTTCGACCAGCTCGTAAGGCTCGGTCACCAGCACGGAGTACGACGGCGAGCCCTGTGCGGCGGCCACGGCCGGCACACAGAGGGTCGCCAGGAGCAGAGGGAGAACACGCGGACGAGCTCGGCTGGTCGGCACAACACTCGAGTATCACTGTCGGCCGGCCCGGCTGGCTAATCGAAACTGTCTATGACTTCATCGGAACCGCCGATGATCAGAGCCGCCTTTGATGTGGCAGTGCCCATCCGCTCGGGCGCTCCGGCGGGCAATGCCCGGAGCGCTCGAGCAGACGTGCGGATGTTAGCGGTCCTAGGCTGGGGGCCCGGAGGCGGGGCCATGCAGAACTGCGGGCCGCGGCTGGATCGACGGAATCGCCTTCAGGAATTCGTAGATGGCCGCGAGCTCCCGATCCGACATCTTGCCGTAGACGGGCCACGGCATCACCTGCAGGATGGGCGTCCCGTCCGGCATCGCCCGGAGATCGGTGCCCTCGTGCATGATCTGCTTGAACTCCTCGAGGGTCCGCCCGCCCGGCAGGCCGTTCGCGCGCGGCGTGAGATTGCGCGACACGAACGGTCCGAAGGCCGCCCCGCCCGCGAGGTAGCACGCAGCGTTGATCACCTCCGGCTGCCCCTGGAAGGGATCGCCGCCTTCGGCGTACGACGGCACCGTGTGGCAGTCGTTGCATCCGCCCTGGGCGTTGACGATGTAACTGCCTTCCCGCACCAGCGCGGGATTGAGTCCTTTCATGTTGAGCGGCACCGGCGCAATCTCCGTGCCCCGCTGAATCCGGCTCCCCTGCGCCGTGAGGGCTGCCGCCGCCCACACCAGCCCTGCGCTCACGAAGAGTGCCGTAACGAGTCCCTGCTTGACGTGGCTACGCATATCGTCCTCTCTCTCCCCGCGAGGCAGAGTCTAGCGCAAAGGCCTCGCCTACGCCCATTCAGATCGGTCTCCGGCGCCCACCCGTCAGGTCAGGCAGACCGTCGTTCCATCGCCGGTCGTAGAATGCCCCTCCGTGGCGACCGACCCTGCCCTCCAGCGCCCCTCTCACGCGCTCTTCGCCTTCGATGGCCGGCTCGAGCCGTCGCGCCTGTCCTGGTCGGTACCGGCTCGGCCTCGTGGTCGTCACCGTGGCGATGCTGCTGCTGCCCCTCGTCTACGTCGGCGTCATCGTCGTTGCGGGCATCGGGGTCTGGTGGCATCTCACCCGCAACGCGTGGCTGCTCGACGGCGGGCCGGGCGTCATGCTCTGGCGATTGATGCTGTATGTCGCGCCGGCGCTGGCCGGCGCGATCGTCACGTTCTTCATGGTGAAGCCGGTGCTGGCGCGATCGAACGCGGCGCCGCGGCCGCTCGTCCTGGAGCCGTCCGCCGAGCCGGTCCTGTTTGCGTTCATCGAACAGATCTGCGCCCAGGTCGGCGCGCCGGTGCCCAGGCACGTCCACGTCGACTGCCAGGCCAATGCGTCGGCCAGTCTGATGCCTGGCATGCGAAGCTTTCTGCGCCGGGACCTCGTGTTGACGATCGGTCTGCCATTGGCAGCGTCGCTCACGGTGCGGGAACTGGGCGGCGTGCTCGCACACGAGTTCGGCCACTTCGCACAGGGTGGAGGCCTCCGGCTGACGACGGTGGTGCGTGGCGTCAACGCGTGGTTCGCGCAGGTCGTGTATCAGCGGGACAGCTGGGACCGCCGTCTTCAGGAATGGTCGGAAGGGGTCGACTTCCGAGCTGGCCGTGCTCCTCGTGGCGGCGCGAGCGGGCGTCGTGGCTTTCACGTCTCCTGCTGAAACAGCTCATGGTGGCCGGCCACTCCATCAGCTGTTTCATGATGCGCCAGATGGAGTACGACGCGGACAGCTACGAAATCAAGGTCGCGGGCAGCACCGCGTTCGTCACGACGATGGGCCGGCTGCGCGTGCTGCACGGCGCCATGCTGCAGAGTGCGGTCTACTTGGAGAGCGAGCTGGCCGCGCGGCGCTTGCCGTCCGATCTCATCGCGTTCCTGACGACATGGCTGCGGGAGGTGCCTTCAGAGCAATCATCCGAGGTCCCGAGTGACTCGACCGGCTGGTTCGACACGCATCCGGCAGACGGGGATCGCGTGCGCGCCGCGGAGGCCGCAGCGGCGACCGGCGTCCTCGTCGGCGGCGGGGAGGCCGGCGCCCACCTCTTTGCCGCTTTCGAACGCCTGTCGGCACGCGCCACCAGCGCATCATTACGCCGTCGCCGGCCTGCCCATGGACGAACTCGCGCTCGTGGACGCGGCGGATGCCGTTCGTGGCCGGCTGACCCGCGGCGATCGGCAACGGGCGCTCGAGGCGATCTTCGACCTTGGCCTGGCCCGCTGCCGGGCCCTCTCGCTGCCATCACTCGAGGCTCCCGAGGAGTTGGCGAGGGAGGAGAATCAAACGCTGGCGATTTCCAGACGTGCTGGCGCGCTACGACCAGCAGGTCGATGCGCGGGACCAGGGGTTCGTCGCCGGGGAGATGTGGCACGCAGGATTCACCACATTCGATCCCGCCGCCTTCGGGCTTACGGAGTGGACGCTTGCGACGGCCACCGGGGCCGGGGCCGACGCCGCGCGGGCCCTGACCGTGCTCGACGGCGTACTGGGGCCTTACGAACGGTCGTGCATGCGCCGCATCGCCCGT
Organism: uncultured Acidobacteriota bacterium; assembly: GCA_963731785.1. Lineage (GTDB taxonomy): Bacteria > Acidobacteriota > Vicinamibacteria > Vicinamibacterales > UBA2999 > DASYRM01. The sequence goes on along the minus strand of CAVSWX010000015.1, from coordinate 41,535 downwards.
GGGCTGTCGCCGGCGGTGGCGGTGGAGGGTCCTGCCGACGAGGCCGCTGACCTGCGCGCGATGATCGCGGCGTTCAACGCCGTATCCAGGGCGCGAGCCTCGTGGCTGGACGACGCGCGCCGTCGGGTCGTCGCTCTGGAATTCCTCGGCCACTTCCGGGCCGTCAGCCCGCGGCTCGACGACACGCAGCGGAGACTGGACGACTCTGAGCCGCGCCGTCCGCGACGCCGCCGCACGCATGCGGGAACCGTTGGTGGGCGTCGCGTGCCCGCGGCTGCTGGCCCCCCACTCGACCCTCGAAGCGGCGTGCGGCCTGACGGTGGATACCAGCATCGATCTGGGACCCGCGTCCGTGCAGATCGAGACCGTTTACACCTCGCTGCTGCTCGAACTCTGCTGGGTCGCCGTGGGCGGAGAGATGGAAGCCTCGCGCCCCAGGCGGCCGAGGCCACCTGAACGAGCATGCTCGCCCTCACGGCCGCAGCGCGAACGTGAACAGCGAGCTGCCGGCCGCGACGGCGACGTACTGCCGGCCGCCGCACCGCGTAGGTCATCGGACCCGACGCCACCACCCCGCCGACCGTCGCCTTCCACAGCAGGGCGCCGCTGCGCGCGTCCAGCGCGAAGAAATAGCCTTCGCGCCCGCCGCTGAAGAGCAGATCGGACGCGGTGGTGAGCACGCCCGCATCCGTGACGTCCGCCATCTTGAAGTCCCAGCGCTTCTCGCCGGTCAGCGGATCGATCGCGCGGATCGCGCCGTGGCCCTCGTCTTCGGTCTGATAGTTGTTGGTGGCGGTCGCAATCCCTGCCGGGATCGTGGTGCGCGGATTGCCGCCGCCAAACGACTGCCCTTCGACGAACTCGACCGGGCGCTTGGCGTACACGGTGTCGTAGTTCACCCACGTCGGGAATGTAGAAGAGCCCGGTGCGCGGACTGTACGAGGGGCTGTACCAGTTGGTGCCGCCCTGGTTGCCCGGAAAGATGAGGACGCCTTCCGCGTTCGGCCGCTTGTCGGCCGGCTGGATCGGGCGGCCCCGCGCGTCGAACCCGGTGGCCCAGGTCACCTTCACGAACGGCTTGCCCGACAGGAACTCGCCGGTGGCGCGGTCGAGCACGTAGAAGAACCCGTTGCGGTTCGCCCAGTACATCAACTTGCGGCGCCCGGCTGACCGGAACGGCTCGACGCCGTTCCTTCGGGCCACCGCGCATCGGCCAGCACGGGAATCTGCGCGGCGTCGAAGTCGAACTCGTCGTGCGGCGTGAACTGGTAGTGCCATTTCAGCCGGCCCGTGTCGGCATCGAGCGCCACCACCGACGACGTGTAGAGATTGTCGCCGGGCCGCAGATCGCCGTTGTAGTCCGGTCCGGGATTGCCAATCCCCCAGTAGGTCAGGTTCAGCTCGGGGTCGTACGAACCGGTCAGCCAGACCGGACCGCCGCCCGCGCTTCCAGGAGTCGCCGCCCCACGTCTCGTGCCCGGCCTCGCCCGGCCCGGGAATGGTGTTGAACCGCCACACCTCCTTGCCGGTCTTGGCGTCGTACGCGGCCAGGAACCCGCGAATGCCGAACTCCCCGCCCGCCGGTCCGACGATCACCTTGTCCTTGACGACCAGCGGCGCGTGGGTCAACGCGTAGCCGGACTCGGGCTTGGCGATCGCCACGTCCCAGATCGGCTTGCCGGTCTTGGCATCGACCGCGATCAGGTGGCCGTCGATGGTGCCCATGAACAGCGTGCCGTCGAGGATCGCCACGCCGCGGTTCACCCGCCCGCAGCAGGGACGCGCCGCCGCAGACGGGCGATACGAGTAGGTCCAGAACACGCGTCCCGTGGCCGCATCGAGCGCCATGATGTCGTTCGGGGCCTGCACCGTGTACAAGATGCCGTCGACCACGAGCGCCGTCGCCTGAAAGCGCTCGAGCGACCGCGCCTGGAACACCCACTGCATCTCCAGGTTCTTCACGTTGGCGGGCGTGATCTGCGTGAGCAGGCTGTGACGCTGGCTGGCGTAGGACCCGGAGTAGGTCAGCCAGTTCTGCGGCTCCCGATCCGCCTGGCGCAGGCGGTCGTACGACACCTGGGCGCCCAGCGTGGCGGTGGCGGCGAGCAGGAGCGATGACCAACGTCGCGCGTTTCGTCATGGCGTCTGCGGCTCAATCCCTTTCAACGAGGCGAGATAGCGGACCACGTCGGCCAGCTCCGTCGGCGCTGAACCGGTCGCGATAGGACGGCATCGGGCTCTCGAGCACGAACTCGTAGCTGCGCAGGTCGGCCTTCGCGAACGAGCGCAGCTGCTCCTTGTCGTCGATCAGCAGGACGGCGAAGGTGTCGTGATTGAGCAGCCGGCCGACGGTCGTCGCCCCGTCGCGCGTCACGACCCGGAACCGCCGGTTCGCCGGGCGCACGACCGCGCCAGGATCCACCAGGGCGCGTCTCGAGCTCGACGCGGCGGCGGAACCGGCCCACGTCCGTGAGGTCCGGGCCCACGCGCGAGCCCGTGACCCCAATCCGATGACAGCTCAGACACGCCCCCTTGCCCTCGACCAGCGCCTGCCCTCGCGCGGCATCGCCGGGCAGCGACGTGAGCGGTTCGGTGGCGGCCAGCGATCGCAGGTAGCGGACGATGTTGGCCGCCTGGATCTGCGAGAGGTTGTTGGCCGGCATCGCCGTGCCGGGGATGCCGTTCCTGATGATCCGGATCAGATCGTCGTCGGACGAGGCGCGGCGGAACTCCCCGCGCGACAGATCGGCGCTGCGGACCTCGTCGCCCTCGAGGCCATGGCAGGTGACGCAGTTGGCCTGATAGAGGATCTCGCCCTGTTCGGTTTCGCCCGGGACATGGAAGCGCTGCGCGAACGCGGGCCCGGCGGTCCAGAGCACCACCAGCGCGATCCCGCTGACCCACTTTGCTCCGCCCAGGGCCGACGACATGATCGATCCTCGCTCGATTACGGCGCCGGCTCGATCCGCAGCACGGTGCCGGTGGGATTCGCACCCACCGATTCGCGTTCGGTCGCGATGTAGAGGTTGCCGTCGGGCCCCTGCTGCACGTCGCGGACGCGAACATCCGAGCGCGGTCAGCAGCACTTCGCGCTGCTCCGCCTGCTGCGGCTTGGGGTTGTTGAACGACACGCGCCACAGCGCCTTCCCGTTCAGCGCGCCGAGAAACATGCTCCCCTTCCAGCCCTTGAACCGATCGCCCGTGTAGAAGATCAGGCCCGACGGGCTGATCGACGGGATCCAGAACATCCGCGGGTCGTCCATGCCCTCGCGGGTCCACGGGCGATCGGACACCGGCGTCCCGGTGTAGTTGCGGCCCGTCGAGACCAGCGGCCAGCCGTAGTTGTGACCCGGCATCAGGATGTTGACCTCGTCGCCGCCGAGCGGGCCGATCTCGGACTCCCACAGCTCGCCCGTCTCGGGATGGTAGGCGAGGCCGTAGGCGTTGCGATGCCCGTAGCTGTAGATCTGCCGGCCGCGCGCCCGGCACGCCCGACGAACGGATTGTCGGGCGGAATGCTGCCGTCGTCGCGAATGCGCAGGATCTTGCCGAAGTCGTTGTCCAGCGTCTGCGCCTTCATGCGCTGGCTGGTGTTCTCCGACCCGTCGCAGCAGAAGCGGTCGCGGTCGCCGACGGTGACGAGCAGCGTGCCGTCGCGCATGAACAACATCCGCCCCGGGTTGGCGCCGAAGCTCCCCCAGGCGTCCGCCACGAAGATCTCCTGGAAGTCGGTGAGCGCGTCGCCGGTGAGCTTGCCCCGGCCCACGGCCATCGTGTTCCCGCGAGGCCCGTACTTCGGGTAGGACAGGTAGACCAGGCGGTTCCGGGCAAACCCCGGATGCAGCGCGATGAAGTGCAGCGCATCGGGAGGGTTGTTCGACCGCGGGGACCCGGCCGGTGGCGGCGGCGCCTCCCACGCCGGCTTCGGTAACAGCGCGCCGTCCCTGATGATGCGCAGGCGCCCCGCACGCTCGGCCACGAGCATCGTGCTGGCGTCTGGAAACGCCAGGCTGTACGGATGCACCAGCCCGCCGGCCACCTGGGTGACCGAAATCCGTTGCCCCGTGGCCGTGCTGAACGTGCGCGGTTCGACGGACGAGCCCGACGGCGCTGGTGATGGTGCCTGTGCCAGCACCAATGACTGCAGCAGGAGCAGCGCTGCGACGGCAGCCATGCGACGTGACATCTGCTTATCCCTTCCTATCCCTTCGGCCCGGGCATCACGCCCACGGTCTTCATCCGAATGCGATACACCGCGTCGCACGCCGTGACATACAGGCTCCTGCCGTCGGGGTCTCCGAAGGCCACGTTCGTCGCGCAGATCTGCCGCTTCGGCTCGCCGCCGTAGATCGGCAGGTTGAGGAAGCCCAGCACCGTGCCGGTCGGCGACGTGATCGCGGACGATGCCGGGGCCCGCGCCGCTCGTGGAGTAGACGTTGCCCTGCCGGTCGACCTTCATGCCGTCGCCGATGCCGGGGCCCTGCGTGAACAGCGTCCCGGCGCCGAGCGTGCCATCCGGCTTCACCTCGTAGCGCATGATCCGCTGCATGGACGTCGTGAGATAGAGGGACTTCTCATCGGGCGACAGCACGATGCCGTTCGGGATGCCGCCGAGCGTCGTCGCATCGAGCACCATCTTCGACACGCCGTCCTTGATCAGCCAGATGCCGTTCGGCATCTGCTTGTCGGGATTCTTGCCGCCGTCGCGCAGCCCGAAGTCGTTGTCGGTGAGATACACGCCGTCGTCGGACCTGACCACGATGTCGTTCGGGCCGCTGAAGCGCTTGCCGTCCAGACCCGCCGACAGCACCGTCCGCGACCCGTCCTTCTCGAGGCGCATCACCGTGCGGTCGTTGTCGGCGCACCAAATCAGCCGGCCCTGCGAGTCGAGGCTGGCGCAGCTGGGGCCGATGAGGAGCACGTGCGAGCGGCCGCTGCGCGTTTGCGTCCCCACACGATCGACATCGTTGCCGGTGTAGCCGGCTTTCTCGAGAAACACCGACACCTTCTTGTCGGCCGAGATCTTGTAGAGGACGTTGTCCAGCAACCCGCTGATCACCAGGTAGCCGGACTGGCCCTCGCGTATCCACACGGGCCCCTCGTTGAGCCCGAAACCGCTCGCCATCAGCTCCGCGGTGGTCTTCGGATCGACCAGCGCGTCGAGCGCGGGATCCTGACGCGTGATGTTGAACGGCTTCTCCGCCGGCGGCGGGCCGTCGCCGCGCATCGCCGGCTGCGGGGGCGCCTGCTGCGCCACGACGGCAGTGGCTGATAGCACGACGACGATCAATACGTTTGCAAGTCGAGAGCCTGGCATGGGCATAGGTGGTCCTCCCTGTGTCCTCGCGGGTTGGCGGGAGAGTAGCACGCGCGGGACGCTCGGCGCGCCGCCCGTACGGGGTATCGAGACCGCATAATCCACACGCTGGCCCTGTCATCGACCCCGACGGACCGTCGATCCACGAGACCAGCTACTGTATACGCGGCGGCGAGTCGCCGCCGCGATGACCATGACCCTGGTGCGGACTCGGGGCCGATGAAGAAGCCTGCTTCAACCCGATCGCTCGTCACCCTCCGGCCCGCCGGCGATCAGCTGCACCTCCACGCCAACCGGCTGGTGCTCGCCATGGGCCTCGACGGATTCGTGCGCGGCGGCGCGCAGGGCCTGTTCGCCCACGAAGCGCGCGTGCTGTCCGAGCTTCGCTATCTCGTCGACGACGAGGAGCTGCTTCCGGTGGGCGTGTCGCCCATCAGCAGCCGTGCGTTGCTCGGCTACTACGTGGCGTTTCCTCCCGGCCGTCAACGTGGCAGCCCCGACCAGGGCAGCGGCCTGCTGATTCCGGATACGCAGCAGACGGTGGAGCTGGTCGTTCGCCGCAGAGTGGTGTCACCGCGGGCGTCCAAACACCGCGAGCGAACCCCGACCGATTGGATTGACGAGCGTATCCAGGTCCGCAACTATTCCGACGCGCGCACGGCGTTCGTCCTCCGCGTCGCCATCGATGCCGACTTTCGCGGGCTGCCCGAGGTCCGCCAGCAGCCGCTGGGCCTTGGGCGGATCGAGCGCCGATGGCACGACCGCACGCGAGCGCTGGTGTTCGACTGGCGGGCCCATCACGCGTTCGCGCACGACGGCGAAGCCGGCACCGCCAGCGATCATCGCGGGATGCGAGTGGTCGTGAAGACGGCCGACGGGCCGTTGCTGGGCAGCGAGCACGGCATTGCGTTTTCGCTCGACCTGGCGCCCGGCGGATCGTGGTCGGCACGCCTGCGACTGCAGCCGTCGCTCCCCGACCCGGTTGCCCACGTCGTGTTTTCACGTGGCACGCCAGACGACCGACGCCGTCGCCGACAATGTCACCGAAACGGCGCCGCGTGGCACCACGTTCGACGTTCCGGGTGACGAATCACGGTCGACGCTGGTCACGGCGGCGCTCGATCGCGCTCGCGCCGATCTCGAAGGGCTTCGACTCGACGATCTCGATCAAGGCGCCTCCGCGTGGACGATGGCGGCGGGCGTGCCCATCTACGTCGCGCTGTTTGGCCGCGACACGCTGACGGCATCCTGGCAGGCAGCCATGTTGACGCCGGACATGATGCGCGGCACGCTCCAGGCGCTGGCCGCGCTGCAGGGCCGCCGCCGCAACGACTGGCGCGACGAAGCGCCGGGCCGCTTTCTGCACGAGGCGCACACCGGCCCGCTCGAGACGCTGAACGTCAATCCGCGCTCGCGCTACTACGGCTCGGTGACCACGTCGGGGTTCTTTCCAGTCGTGCTCTCGGCCTACTGGCACTGGACGGGCGACGAGGAGCTGGTGCGCGCCCTGGTGCCGCACGCGCTCGACGGGCTGCGGTGGCTCGACGAAGAGGGCGGACCTCGACGGCGACGGCTTCGTCGAATACCACACGCGGTCGAGCGACGGCGTCAAGCACCAGGGGTGGAAGGACTCGGGCGACGCGATCGTCTACCCGGACGGAAGCCCCGTCGAGCCGCCGATTGCCACCTGCGAAGAGCAGGCGTTCGTCTACGTGGCCAAGCTCCATCTCAGCGAGCTGCTGTGGAGACTCGGCGAGCGCCGCGAGGCCCGGCGGCTGCTCACGGAGGCGCGCCGGCTGCGACGGCGATTCAACGAGGCGTTCTGGATCGAGTCGACACAGTTCCTGGCGATGGCGTTGGACGCGGAGAAGCGGCCCGGTGACGACGATCGGATCGAACGCCGGGCATTGCCTCGCGGCCGGCATCGTCCGCCGCGAGCACGTGCGGGCGGTGGCCGATCGGCTCTTCGAGCCGGATCTGTTCTCCGGCTGGGGCATCCGCACGCTGTCGTCGGCGCATCCCGCCTTCAACCCGTACAGCTATCACCGCGGGAGCGTCTGGCCGGTCGAGCAAGGCAGCTTCGCGCTCGGGCTCGTCCGCTATGGGCTTCTACGACCACCTCGATCGGCTCGCGCGCGGCCGTCGTTGACGCCACCGCCGATCTTCGAGCATGGCCGTCTGCCGGAGCTCTTCAGCGGTCATCCGCGCAACGCCGACCATCCATTTCCGGCGCTCTATCCGCAGGCGAACGCGCCGCAGGCGTGGTCGGCTTCGACGGTGTTCCTGCTGATGCAATCGATGCTGGGGCTGTATCCGTACGCGCCGTCCAACCTGTTGTTCCTCGATCCGCACCTGCCGCGCTGGCTGCCGGCGCTGACCGTCCGGAATCTGCAGGTCGGGCAGCGCGGTCGTGACGATCGAGTTCCGCCGCGGCCGCCGGGAGACGACCTACAAGGTCCTGGAACAGCGCGGCACGCTGCACGTCATCCGTCAGGCGAGCCCGTGGTCGCTCACCGAGCCGCTCGGCCGCCGGCTACGAGTGCTGGCCGGGAGCCTGCTAAAGTTCTCGTCGAAGTGACAGCACGCGTTCTTCTGGCGGTGGCGCTGCTCGGCGCGTGTGTCCTTGGCTACCGGTATTGGGCGGGCGACGAGCGGCAGATCCGCCGCCTGCTGGACAACGTGGCCGATGCGTCAGCCAGGCCGAGGGCGAGGCCGGAGTCACCGGGCTCGCCGAGGTCGCGGGCCTCACCAACTATCTGACCGCCGACGTCACCATCGAGGCCACGCTGCCGACGAGAGCCGCGGCGATCCGCGGTGCGCAGGACGTCGTCTCGACCGTCGGCCGTTTCCGTGCGGTCTTTCCCGTGGTCACGTTGTCGTTCGAAGACGTGATGATCGCTGTCGACTCGGACAGCACAGCTACGGCGCAGGCCATCGCTAGGACGGAGATGCGGGACAAGGATGGAGCCCGCGAGGCCGAGGTCTGGCACGTCGTGCTGTCGTTCGAGCGGCGCGACGGGAGATGGGTCATCGCTCGGGCCACCGCGGAGCCCGTCGCGGTCTGAGTGGCACATTCGTTGCTGCTCGTCTGTTGAACAACTCTCAAGACCAGATTAGCGATCGTTCGCGGGTCGTTCGCCAGTCGCTTGTGCATGCCGCCGTCCGTTCGGGTAATTTACCGATTCGCGGTGAGGGGTCCCAATGCATGCTCGCTCGTTCCTGGCCCGCATCCATAGCCTTCGCTGCCGCGCTCACAGCCGGCTGTAAGGAGCCTGCGCCTCCTCCCAACCCGCCTCCACCCGACGTCCAGGTCGTCAACGTCATCAAGCGTGACGTGCCGGTCTATATGGAAGGGATCGGCGTCACGCGCGGCGACGCCGAAGTAGAGATACGTGCGCGCGTCGAGGGCGTGTTGGAGGCCGTGCACTTCACGGAGGGCACCCAGGTCAAGAAGGGCGACCTGCTCTACACGATCGATCCGCGCCAGTTCATCGCCGTGGTGCAGCAGGCGAAGGGCAAGCTGGCGCAGGCCGAGGCGGACCTCGCGCGCTACGAGCAGGACGTCGCGCGGTACAAGCCGCTGGTCGAGCAGAACGCCGTGCCGCGGCAGACGCTCGAGACGTCGGTCGCGCAAGTCAACGCCGGGCGCGCCGGCGTCCAGGCCGCCAAGGCGTCGGTCGACTCGGCGGAGCTCGACGTGAGCTACACGAAGATCTACTCGCCGACCGACGGCATGATCGGCAAGACCGAAGTCAACGAAGGCAACCTGGTGGGCCGCGGGCAGTCCACGCTGCTGACGAAGATCTCGCGGGTCGATCCGATCCGCCTCCGCGTGAGCATCGGCGAGCGCGACTACCTCGAAATTGCCCGCCTCCGCCGGAAGATGGGCGTGAAACCGGGCGTGCGGAACGACGAGTCGCTCGTCGAGATGATCCTGGCCGACGGCTCGCTGCATCCGTACCGCGGGAAGCTGGTGTTCGCCGACCGGCCGGTGGACGCGTCCACCGGCACGCTGCTCATCGAGATCGCGTATCCCAACCCCGATCAGCTGATCCGGCCGGGCCAGTTCGGGCGCGCCCGCGTCGTGATCGACACCAAACCCGGCGCGCTGCTCGTGCCGCAGAAAGCCGTGTCGGCCCTGCAATCGGTGGACAGCGTCTCCGTGGTCAAACCCGACAAGACCGTCGAGACACGGCAGGTCAAGACCGGCGTCCGCGTCGGCACGCTCTGGGTCATCGAGAGCGGCCTGCAGCCCGACGACCAGGTGATTGTCGAAGGGCTGCAGAAGGTGCGGCCGGGCATGACCGTCAATCCCACCGTCGTGCCGGCGGAAGCGCCGGACACGCCGGCGGCCGCGTCGCTCACCACGTCCGGCACACCGTAGGGGTTGCTGTCATGGCCCACTTCTTCATCCGGCGGCCGGTCGTCGCCATGGTGATCTCCATCCTGATGGTGATCGCCGGCGCGGTCGCGCTGCAGAGCCTGCCGATCGAGCAGTATCCGTCCCTCGCCCCGCCGGTCGTGCGCATCACGGGCAACTACACCGGCGCCAACGCGGAGGTGGTGGAGCAATCGGTGGCGACCCCGATCGAGCAGGAAATCAACGGCGTGGACAACCTGCTCTACATGAAGTCGCTGAACACGAGCGACGGCCGCATGCTGCTCGACGTCACCTTCAAGGTGGGCAGCAGCCTCGACAACTCGAACATGCTCACGCAGAACCGCGTCTCGCAGGCCCAGGCGCGGCTGCCGCAGGAGGTGCTGCAGCAGGGGCTCACGGTCAAGAAGATCAACCCGAGCATCCTGCTGGTCGCGTCGATCTACTCGCCCAAGGGCAGCTTCGACGCGCTGTTCCTGAACAACTACGCGATGCTCAACGTGCGCGACGCGCTGCTGCGCGTCCCGGGCGTGGCGCAGGTCGATCTGTTCGGCGGCGCCGAGTACGGCATGCGCGTGTGGCTGCGCCCCGACGACCTGGCGACGCTCGGGCTGACGCCCGCCGACGTCATCGGCGCGATCAAGGAGCAGAACCTGCAGGCGCCGGCCGGCCAGATCGGCGCGGCCCCCTCCGCACCCGGACAGTCGTTCACCTACACGGTGCGGGCGCCCGGCCGCCTGGTCACCGCCGAACAGTTCGGCAACATCATCGTGCGCTCGACCGACGAGGGGCGCGAGGTCCGCATCAACGACATCGGCCGGGTCGAGCTCGGCGCGGAGAACTACAAGTCGTTCGGACGGCTGGACGGCAAGCCCGCCGGCGTGCTGGCGGTCTACCTGCTGCCCGGCGCCAACCAGTTGCAGGCGGCCGAAGGGCATCTACACCGCGCTCGAGGAGCTCAAGCGGCTCTTCCCGACCGACGTGGACTACAAGATCGTCTACGACACGACCCCGGCGGTCGAAGCCTCGATCGAGGAGATCAACAAGACGCTGTTCGAAGCCGTGATCCTCGTCGTGATCGTCGTCTTCGTGTTCCTCCAGAACGTGAGAGCGACCTTCATTCCCCTGCTCACCGTCCCGGTCTCGCTGCTCGGCACGTTCATCTTCTTCCCGATCCTCGGCTTCTCCGATGAACACGCTCACGATGTTCGGCCTGGTGCTGGCCATCGGCATCGTCGTGGACGACGCCATCGTGGTCGTCGAGGCGGTGATGCACAACCTCGAACACGGCATGGACGCGAAGACGGCCACCGCCAAGGCGATGGACGAGGTCTCCGGCCCGATCATCGGGATCGGCCTGGTGCTGACCGCGGTCTTCATTCCGGTGGCGTTTCTCGGCGGTCTCACCGGCCGCCTCTACCAGCAGTTCGCGCTGACGATTGCCATCGCCGTCATCATCTCCGTCTTCAACGCGCTCTCACTGAGCCCGGCGCTGGCGGCCATGCTCCTCAAGCCGCCCAAGCCCGCGCGCGGGCCGCTCGGCATGTTCTTCCGCGGGTTCAACCGCGTGTTCGACGTCTCGACCCGCGGCTATGTCGGCGCCGCGGGCATGCTCGCCCGCAAGTCGATCCTGAGCCTCGGCATCCTCGCGGTGGTCGTGTTCCTGTCGTCGCGGCTGGCGGCCGCCGTACCGGGCGGGTTCGTGCCGACCGAGGACCAGGGCATCGTCATGGTGAACGTGCAGCTCCCCAACGGGGCGTCGCTCGAACGGACCGACGCGGTGCTGCGGCGCGTGGAGAACATCGTCGGGGCCACGCCGGGCGTGGAGTCGTACAACACCGTCGGCGGCATGGCGCTGCTCACCAACTCGTTCCAGTCCAACGTCGGCTCGATGTTCCTGCGGCTCAAGCCGTGGGGGGAGCGCACCACGCCGGACACGGCGATGCCGGCCATCATGGCCCATCTGCGGCGCGAGCTGTCCAGGCTGCCGGAGGCTGTGATCTTTCCCTTCCTGCCGCCGTCGATTCCCGGCTTCGGCGCGGCCGGCGGCTTCAACTTCGTGCTGCAGGATCGCAGCGGCACGTTGACGGTGCCGCAACTGGGGGCGCAGGCGCAGAACTTCATCGCCAAGGCACGCACCCGGCCGGAGCTGACCGCCCTCTTCACCGCGTTCGACCCGACCTCGCCCCAGTACCGACGTGCAGCTCGATCGCGAGCAGGCCCGGAAGCTGGGCGTGCCGATGAACGAGCTCTTTCAGACGCTGTCGGCGTCGATGGGCGGCGCCTTCGTGAACGACTTCAACCGGTTCGGACGCCTCTACCGGGTGTTCGTGCAGTCGGAAGCCGAATACCGGCAGCGTCCGGAGGACATCGGCAGCATCTACGTGCGGAGCCAGACCGGCACGATGATCCCGCTCTCCACGCTCGTGACCGTCAGCCCGCTCCAGGGCACCGAGCTCGCCGTGCGTTTCAACCTGATGCGATCGGTCGAAGTGAGCGGGCAGGCGGCCCCCGGCTTCAGCTCGGCGCAGGCGATGGCGGCGCTCGAGCAGGTGGCGGCCGAGGTACTTCCGCCGGAAATGAGCTACTCGTACTCGGGGCTGTCGTACGAAGAGAAGAACGCGCCGTCCCCGATCCCCACCTTCGCCATGGCGGTCGTGTTCGTCTTCCTGCTGCTCGCCGCGGTCTACGAGAGCTGGTCGCTGCCGTGGGCGGTGCTGCTCGGCACGCCGATCGTCGTGCTGGGGGCGTTCTTCGGCGTCTGGCTGCTCGGGCTCGAAGCCAACGTCTACGTGCAGATCGGCCTGGTGATGCTCATCGGCCTCGCCGCCAAGAACGCCATCCTCATCGTCGAGTTCGCGAAGGTGGAGCGCGACAAGGGCAAGACCGCGGTCGAGGCGGCGCTGGAGGCCGCGCGGCTCCGGTTCCGGCCGATTCTGATGACCGCCTTCGCGTTCATCATGGGCGTGATCCCGCTGATGCTCGCCACCGGATCGGGCGCGGCCTCGCGCGCCGTCATGGGCACGGCGGTGTTCTTCGGCATGCTCGTCGCCACCTTCGTCGGGCGTGTTCATCTACCCGGCGCTCTTCGTCCTCGTCGACACGATCGCCAGCGGCCGCAAGCCGCGGAAGGCGCCCGTCGCACCGCCGATCCAGCAGGCGGCACCCGAGGGAGCGGGCCACTGACGTGCGGCTTCCGCGGGCGCTCGCGCTGACCGCTCGCCGCCCTGACCCTCACCGCGCTGTCTTTCTCGGCCTGTGCCCTCGGCCCCAACTACGCGCGGCCCACGATCACGCCGCCGCCGGCCTTCCGCGGCGTGCTCACGCCGGGTGAGGCCGCCGACCTCGCCGACCTCGCCTGGATCCGCCAGTATCAGGAGCCCGAGCTCGCGGCGCTCATCCAGACCGCGATCGCCGAGAACCTCGACCTGCGACAGGCCGTCGCCAGAATCGCCGAGGCCCGCGCGCGCGCCGATGCCGCCAGGGCCGACCTCGGCCCGACGCTGTCGGGCGGGTTCAGCGGCCAGCCGCGCACGCGGGTCGACGCCGACGAGACCTGGCTGCGCACGATCTACAGCCTGGGCGTCGCCTTCCAGTGGGAGATCGACTTCTTCGGCCGGCTGCGCCGCGCCTCCGAGGCCGCGCGCAACGATCTGCTCGCGACCGAGGACGGCGCCAGGGCCGTCATGTCGTCGCTCGTCGGCGACGTGGCGCAGGCCTGGTTCGATCTCAGGGTCCTCGACGAGCTCATTGCCATCACCGAGCGCAACATCCAGCTGCAGCAGGACGCCCTGCTCCTGGTGCAGCGGCGCGTGCAGGGCGGCGTCGCCGCCGGCCTCGACGAACAGCAGGCCACGAGCCAGCTGGCGCGGACGCGCGCGCAGCTGCCGACGCTGCAGCAGGACGCCCAGCGGGTCGAGAACCGCCTGAGTGTCCTGCTCGGGCGTCCTCCCGGTCCCATCGTCCGGACACCGGGCCCGATTACGGCGGTGCCGCCGGAGATTCCCACCGGGCTGCCATCGGAGCTGCTCGAGCGGCGCGCCGACATCCGGCAGGCCGAACGCGAGCTCATGGCCGCCACCAGCCGGATTGGCGTGGCGATGGGCAACGCGTTTCCGTTCCCCCGCATCGGCCTCACGGCGTTCTTCGGCCTGATGAGCGGGTCGCTCGACAGCCTGTTCCGCGGCGACGACAGCGGCGTCGTGTCGTGGAGTCCGTCGGTCGCCATCCCGCTCATCGATTCCGGACGCGGGAAGGCGGGCGTGGCCGTGGCGGTGGCGCAGACCGAGCAGGCGGCGATCTTCTACCGCAGCTCCATTCTGGTGGCGCTCCGCGAAGTGGCCGACACGCTGGTGTCGCTCGCAAAGGTGCGCGAGCGCATCGCGCAGCAGCAGGTCGAGGTGACGGCGGCGCGCGAGGCGCTGCGGTTGAGCGACATCCGCTACGTCGGCGGGGTTGCCGACTACCTGGAAGTGCTGGACACCCAGCGCGTGCTGTATGTCTCGGAGACCGATCTCGCCCGCAGCCGCCAGAGCGAGCTGCAGGCGTCGGTCCAGTTGTACCGTGCGCTCGGCGGCGGCTGGTCGGATCAGGAGTTGCTCAAGGTGATCGACCGGCCGTTCGACGCGCGCAAGTAACCGCTCGAGAATCCCGACAAGGCCGAATGAGGGCTGGAGCCAGACTCAGGCCGGTTGCGCCACCCGTGGCGAGCGTTCCCGAACGAAACGCGCCATCGGGCTCCACATGAACCAGTGCGGAAGCTGCTTCGCCAGCGAGGGCAGCCCTTCCACCACCACCGAGCGGCAGCGAATCGCCGCGTCGTAGTCGATGTGTCCCAGCCAGACACGGTAGAAGTACGCCAGATCCGCCCGGACGACGAGATCGGAGTCGAACCCTGGCGGCGTCACACACACCGAGACCTCCCGGGGCTCGAGCAGCAGCCACACCCGCCGCCCGCGAGGTCCGGTGAAGTCGAACTCCACCACCGTCCGCCGTTCCGGCAGCAGCTCGCGATTGATCCGCTGGTGAATCCTCCAGATCAACAACCCTGCGTCCAGCTCCTCGGGCTGCGGTTCGCCGAAGGCCCACCGGACGCCCCACGCGCCCAGCGCTTCGATGACGGTCTTGAGCTCTCTCCCGGCTTCGGACAGGTGATACGCCGTCACCTTCGGTTGGGCACCGGGTAGCCGCTCGACGACGCCCGCGTCTTCCAGCTCCCGGAGACGCGACGCCAGCAACGAGCGCGAGATGCCGGGCAGCCCTCGTTCGATCTCGTTGAAGCGATGGCTGCCGAGGATGAGCTCGCGCACGATCAGCGGCGTCCATCGGTCCGCCAGGATCTCCGACGCCCGCGCAACCGGGCAGTCCTGCTTGTATTTCTGCATGCCGGATCCTGGCACCCCGGGTACGCCGGTGCCAGTCCAAAAATTGAACCGGTTCAGTCCGCTCGTTGCACTTCCGCCGCAGATCTCCTGCCTCCTATCGTGAGTCGCGTTGCCCCCGACGAACGGTAGTTGGAAGGAGCTTTCATGACCAGGCATCCGCAACTCACTCCCCTCCGCCTCGTCGCCACCATCGCGTTGCTCGTGGGTCTGCTGCTCACGCCGATGCGGGCAGCCGCCAACGACGTGGTGATGGAGTGGAACCAGATCGCCCTCGCCGCGTGACCGCGGCTCAGGGCCCCGTTCCCCAGATCCGGATCGATGGCCATCGTGCACGTCTCCGTGCACGACGCGGTGAACGCCATCACCTGCGACTACCGGACCTACCTTGCTCATCGGCTGCGGCCCGTGGGGAACGCCGGAAGCGGCGGCGATTGGCGCCGCCCACCGCGCGCTGGTCGGCCTGTTTCCCGCACAGGCGCCAGCGTTCGACCTGGCGCGCGATGCCTCGCTCGCCGCGCACGGATTGACGGACAGCGATCCGGGATTCGCATTCGGCGAAGCCGTCGCGGAGGTGATCCTCGCCGTGCGCGCCAACGACGGATCGGCGCAGGCCCAGTTTCCGTATACCGCTCCCGGGAGCCGGCACTCCGGGCGTGTGGGTGGCCGTGGGCCCCGCCCCGCCGGTGCTGCCTGGCTGGAGGTACGTCGACCTGTGGGTCTTACGGAACCTCTCACAATTCCAACCCAATGGACCGCCGCCGCTTCACAGCCGGCGCTATGCGCGCGACTACAACGAGGTGAAAGAGCTCGGGTCGCTCACCAGCGCTGACGCGGACGGACGAGCAAACCGAGATCGCACGCTTCTGGCTCGCCTCGCCAACGGCGATCTGGAACGGCGTCGCGCGCCAGCTGATCCAGGCGCACGGGCTGGACCTGTCGGCGACGGCGCGTGCCCTGGCCTTGATCTACCTCGCGTCCGCCGATGCGAGCATCGCGTGCTGGGAGGCCAAGTACACCTTCAATTTCTGGCGACCGATCACGGCGATCCAGAACGGCGACGCGGACGACAACGTCCGGACCGAGGCCGATCCCACCTGGAC
The DNA here is from genome assembly GCA_963731785.1 of uncultured Acidobacteriota bacterium. Taxonomy (GTDB): domain Bacteria; phylum Acidobacteriota; class Vicinamibacteria; order Vicinamibacterales; family UBA2999; genus DASYRM01. Next base: position 25,356 of record CAVSWX010000015.1, on the reverse strand, counting down.
GCCGCTGTTTCCGACCCCGCAGCATCCGGAATACCTGTCCGGGCACTCCACCAACAGCAGCGCGATGGCGACGGTGCTGACGCTGCTGTTTGGTGACGAGCCCGGCGCGCCGATTGTCGCCACCAGTCCGACCGCTCCCGGCTTCGAGCGCCACTGGGCGAGGCTGAGCGAGGGGGTGCGAGGAAGTGATCGACGCGCGGATCTATGCGGGGATTCACTATCGGACGTCCGACGAAGACGGGGCGGCGGTGGGCCGCAAGGTGGCGCGGTTCGTCGTCAACCATGCCTTGCGGATGCGGCGCCCGTCGAAGGCAGAGCACTGACCGAGGCTGTCAACCTTTGGTTGAAACTGACGACATCCACTCGACGAAATGCCGTAATCCTTCGACGAGCGATGTCTTCGGACGGTAACCGAACAGGCGACGTGCTTTCTCCGTGCTGGCCCACGTCTGCGGCACGTCGCCTGGCTGCTCGGGCAGCCACTCGATCGACGCCTTGCGATCGAGCACTTCTTCGAGCGCCCGCACCATCTCCATCAGGCTGACCGTCCGGTCGTTGCCCAGGTTGACGACCTCGAACGGTGTCTGTTCGTAGGTCATGGCCGCGCGAACGCCCGTGACGATGTCGTCGACATAGGTGTAGTCCCGCCGGGTCGACCCGTCGCCGTAGAGCGGGATCGGGCGGCCCGTTGAGGATGAGGCCGGCAAATTTGTTGATGGCCAGGTCGGGGCGCTGCCGGGGGCCGTAGACGGTGAAGAAGCGCAGCGCCAGGAACCGGATGCCATGCAGGTGCGCGTAGACGTGGCCGAGCAGCTCGCCGCTGATTTTCGTGCTCGCATACGGACTGATCGGTTGCAGGACGTGGTCGTCCTCGCTCCAGGGCACGTTTGGATTCACGCCGTAGACGCTGCTCGAGGAGGCGAACACGAACTGCCGGATGCCGCGCTGACGCGCCAGCTCCAGCAGGTTCTGCGTGCCGGCCACGTTGACCTCCTGATACCGCACGGGGTCGGCGATCGACGGGCGCACGCCGCAGCCGCCGCCAGGTGAACGATCACATCGATGTCGTCCGGCAGCGCGTTGACCGCCGCCGCGTCGCGGATGTCGCCCTCGATGAGGCGCCAGGACTTGGAGTCGCGGTGCTCGGCGATGTTTCCGAGCTTGATCGAGCGGTCGTAGAACGGGTCGAAGTTGTCGAGAACCGTGACGCGATACTGATCGCGCAGCAGGGAATCGACGAGGTGGCTGCCGATGAAGCCGGCGCCTCCCGTGACCAACGCGTGCGGCATTTCCGGATGTTACATCGCGTCCGAGGAGCGAGGGACTGGGCCAATCGCTCTCTGCACGCGCGACATCGCGCTAACTCGCTGCCATAAAGGATTGGGATATGGCCTAATGGCGGAGGAGGCTCGTGCGCATGCCCATACCGCCAAGGTCTTCATGATCAACCGCAGCCAGGCTGTCCTGCTGCCGAAGGAGTATCAGTTCTCGAGCGACGAGGTATTCATCCACAAGGAGGGCGAGGACGTCATCCTCTCCCCCCGACCGCGCGATTGGCGCTCGTATCTCGAATCGGCGCCCGTGGCCTCTGATGCGTTCATGACCGATGTCGAGGACCTGCGCAAGCTGAAGCTCGACAACTGGACCCGGCCTTCGCGTTCCCGCAAGTGATGACCCACAAGAGCAACGCGCGCCTCATCTACTCCACCGACACCGGCGGCAAGTGCCCGGTGTGCGGCTGGCCGCAGCGGGACTGCCAGTGCAGCAGCCGGCGCGACGCGACCGAGCCTGTCCCGGCGCGCGTCGTCGCGAAACTGAGAATGGAGAAGAAGGGGCGCGGCGGCAAGACGGTGACGGTGGTCTACGGCCTGCCGCGGAACGCCGAATTCCTGCGGGAGCTGAGCCAGGATTTGAAACGCGCCTGCGGCGCGGGTGGGACGGTGGTCGAAGACGGAGTCGAAATCCAGGGCGACCTCCGCGAGCGCGTGCGTGATGTGCTGATGAAGCGCGGGTACGTCGTCAAAGGCTGATGCGGGAGTCAGGGGCTGACGTCCGTGCCGGGCGAGTAGAATCCAGCCCGTGGCACACCCCGCCCACGATTGGCAGCGCCTGAAGGACGTGTTCGCGGGCGCGCGGGCGGTGCCGGCGGAACGACGCGCGGCGTACCTGGTCGAAGCCTGCGAAGGCAACGAGAGCTTGCGCGAGGAGGTGGAATCGCTCCTGGCATCGAACGAGCGCGCCAGGAGTTTCCTCGAGACGCCCGCTGCCGTTCAGGTCGAAGACGCCGTCGCCGCGAAGAGCCTCGAGGGCCAGCGCATCGGCGCGTATCAGATCGACGCATGGATCGGCGCGGGCGGGATGGGCGAAGTCTACAGAGCCCTCGACACCAGGTTGAATCGCCGGGTCGCGATCAAGGTTCTGCTGCCCGGCGTCGCCAGCGATCCCGATCGCCTCACCCGCCTCAGTCGTGAAGCGCAGGTGCTCGCCTCGCTCAATCATCCACATATCGCGCAGATCCATGGCCTCGAAGACGCCGGCGGCGTACGAGCCCTGGTCATGGAACTGGTCGAGGGCCCGACGCTCGCCGATCGGATCGCGAGCGCGCCGATCCCGGTCGGTGAGGCGCTGTCGATCGCGAAGCAGATGGCCGAGGCGCTCGAGGCCGCGCATGAGCAGGGGATCATCCATCGCGACCTGAAGCCCGCGAACATCAAGGTCCGCGAGGACGGAACGGTGAAGGTGCTGGACTTCGGGCTGGCCAAAGCCCTCGACTCCACGGGCAGCTCGGTTGTGGCGTCGGCGGTGGAGGCGGCGGTCTCGCCGACGCTCGGCGTCACATGCGACCGACGCCGGCGTCATCGTCGGGACCGCGGCGTACATGAGCCCGGAGCAGGCGCGGGGCAAGGCGCTCGACCGGCGTGCGGACCTCTGGGCGTTTGGCTGCGTCCTCTACGAAATGCTCACGGGGCGGCGGGCGTTCGACGGCGAGAGCCGGACCGCCGTGATGGCGGCCGTCGTCAAGAACGAGCCGGACTGGACGATGCTGCCGGCCGAGACGCCCGCGACCGTGCACACGATGCTCCGGCGGTGCCTGACGAACGACCGGACGCGACGGCTCGATTCCGCCGCCGCTGCGCGCCTGGAGATCGACGACGCGCTGACGACTCTCGCGGCCGGCACGCCGGTGCGTGGGGCGGCACCCCGGCGCTTCCCGCTCGTTGCGCTGGCGACCGGGGCCGGCGTCGCGCGTCGTCACAGCCATTGTCACGTGGATCCTGATGGCGGCCCGCACCGCAGGCGCCCGCCCAGTCGTCTCGGTTCGCGATCGTGACGCCGCCTGCCCAGCCGCTGAACGTCTCGAGCGCCGATCGCGACCTCGCCCTGTCGCCAGACGGCCGGCACCTCGTGTATCGCGCCGGAGGAACGACCACGGCCGGTAGCTCCTGATGCTGCGCGCGATCGATCGGCTCGATGCGCGGCCGCTTGCGGACATCGCCAACGCCTACGCGCCGTTCTTCTCCCCCGATAGTCAGTGGATCGGCTTTTTCGACCGCGGGGAGATCAAGAAGGTGGCCATCGCGGGGGGACCGATCATCACCATCGGCCCGTTTACTGGAGCGTCGCTGGGTGCCAGCTGGGGCGACGACAACACGATCGTGTTCGCCACGGACGACACCGAGCACCGGTCTCTGGCGCGTGTCGGCGAACGGCGGACCGCCGGCGGTCCTGACGAGGCCCGACGCGGCGCAACTCGAGAGCGATCACGCGTTCCCGTCAATGCTGCCGGGCTCGCAACACGTGCTCTTCACGATTGCGGCGGCGGGCCGGGCGGACAGCGCGCAGATCGCCGTCCTCGACCTGAAGACGGGCGAGCGGAAGACGCTCGTGCGTGGGGGCAACCAGGCCGAGTACATCGATGACGGCGGCTCAGGCCAGCCTGGGCATCTGATTTTCGCGGTGGCGGGCACGCTGCGCGCCGTCCGGTTCGATCCGGTGCGGCTGGAGGTGGGCGGCGATCCCGTGACCGTCGAACGCGTGATGATGAAGCCGAGCGGCGCAGCGGGCTACGCCGTGTCGCGGCTGGGCACACTCGTCTATGTGCCGGACGGGGCGGTTGAGCCGACGCCGACGAGCTCGCTCGTCTGGGTTGACCGGAAGGGCCGCGAGGAACCGCTCAGCGCGCCGCCAGGGGCCTACGGTCCGCCGCGCGTATCGCCCGACGGCACGCACGTGGCGGTCGGATTCGCTCGATCGGGGGAACATCGAGGTCTGGATCTGGGATCTCGCGCGGAAGGCGTTCAGGCGGTTGACCTTCAGTCCTGGCATGGATGGTCTGCCGCTGTGGACGCCCGACGGACGGCGGATCATCTTCATGTCGGCCCGCGCGGGCGCGCTGAACCTGTACAGCCAGGCCGTCGACGGCGGCACCGTCGACCGATTGACGACGAGTGCGATTCCCCAGTGGCCGACGTCCATCACGCGGGATGGGACCCGTCTCTTCGGCTTCGAGGTCGGGCCCAAGACCACGCGGGACGTCTTCCTGGTTCAGCTGCCGAATCCCACGCCGTCCGGCGCCAGCCCCTCGCCGGCGGTGCCGCCTCGCCCGGACACTGTTCCACGGGAACTTCGCCGAGATCTCCCCGACGGCCGCTTTCTCGCGTATCAGTCGGATGAATCCGGACCGCTCGAGGTCCACGTGCGACCGTTTCCGCAGGTGGACAGCGACCGCTGGCAGGTTTCGACGCGGGCGGGACGCGGCCCGCGTGGTCGCGGACGGTCGCGAGCTGTTCTACATCGATGAGTCGATGACGCTCACGGCGGTGCCGGTCCGGACGTCCGGGCCGACATTCGGCATGGGCAGTCCGGCGAAGGTCTTCGAAACCAGGTATGCCCAGCCCAATCCCGCCCGCCACTATGACGTGTCGCCTGACGGCCAACGGTTCCTGATGCTCAAAGAGAGCGCCGCGGACCCGAACGCGACACCGGCCAGCATGGTCGTCGTCGAACACTGGTTCGAGGAGCTGAAGTCGCGCGTGCGCTGACGGGCTGGGCTGCCTTGAGCAACCCAGCCACCGATGTCGCGCCGGCGCGGTTCAGTCCCGTGGGGCGCGCCCGACGTGGATGGTGCCCACGAAACACGTCTTGTTCAGCTGGTGCCCCCTCGCAGCTGGGTCGCCCCGACAATCGCGGGATACGACTGGAACTCGACCTGCACCCGCGCGCCGGTGCGCCACCCGCCAGGATGACGCCTTCGAGCAGGGCCGCGCCCGCCGATTCGTCCCGCCCCGGATGAGCGCGCTGAACGAACGGTCGCCGTCCACGACCTCGTACATGGCCTCGAGCCCGGTGACGTGCCCGTTGACGCTCCGTTGCCGCCAGAGCACCTCCGCCACGAACGAGCCGAGGACCACCGTCACCGGAGAAGCCTTCGAAGAGACCAAAGAATGGCGTCGGGGGCATCGCAGGAGGCGGGGCGCCCCACTTCGTGAAGGTGATGGCGACGGGCGCGTTGTCGGGTCGGCGCTCTGGCCGCCCGCCATGACGGGGGAGATCTGGAGGAACAGCGCGGTCGCACCGACGAACGACGGCGACGCGTCTGTGAATGCGAATGGTAGTCATAGGACTCCTGTGGTTGCCGGTTCGTGCAGCAGCCGTGACGGATCGACGAATCGCTGTCGGCCCTGTAAGATAAGAAGCGCAAACGGGCGCTCTTTTCCCTCACGAGCCGATGACGGACTGCTCCACGTGCACGAAGTCACCGAACTGCTCCTGTCCTGGCGCCAGGGAGACGCCGCGGCGCTCGACCGCCTGATCCCGGTCGTGTATGACGAGCTGCGCCGCGTGGCGCGCCGTCGCCTCCGGGGCGAATCTCCGGGGCACGCGCTGCAGTCGACGGCGCTCGTTCACGAGGTCTACCTGCGACTCGTGGATGTGGACCGCATGACGCTGAAGAGCCGGACCCACTTCTTTGCGGTGGCGGCCACGCTGATGCGCCAGATCCTCGTCGATCACGCCCGCCGGCAACACGCCGACAAGCGGGGCGGGCGGGTCACCGTGGTGAGCCTGGACGACGTGTCGCCAGCCACCCCGCCGGCGAGCGTGGACGTGCTCGCCCTCGACCAGGCACTCAGCGCGCTGTCCTCACTCGATGACCGGCAGTGTCGGGTCGTGGAGCTGCGATTCTTTGCCGGGCTCAACATCGACGAGGCGGCCGAAGCGCTCGGCGTCTCGACGGCGACGGTCGAGCGTGAATGGGCCCTGGCGAAGGCCTGGCTCTATCGGCGACTGTCGTCGTGAAGCGGGGTCGGGATCAGGCGCGCAGAAACCATCGCCGCACCGGCTCCGTGAACATCATGCGGATCGCCCAGGCATAGGCGATGAGCGTGCCGGCGTACAACACGACCTGCGCGATGTAGGGAACTCCCCGAAGCGGGTTGGAAAACAGGACGTCGAAGACGGAGAGCGCCACGAATCCGCCGAAGACGGCAAACGCGACGCGGGCCCACTTCTTACCTCGAAGCAACCTCACGTTGACCACCAGCAAGAAGAAGCCGAAGACAAGCAGGACGAGTGGAAGCACGTATTTGTCCAACGTCTCCCCAAAGGTGGCGGCGCCTTGCATGGTGGTGTTCATGGCCACGCACGCCGCACGCTCCTCGGCGGTCTTGATGGCTGGATCGTTGCAATTGAGCGTCGGGACCGACTCCGGGGTGATCGGGGGTGCGACATTCCTCCAGAACTGCGCGGACAGTATGTACAGCACCAGCAGTGCAAAGCTGATCCAGACCACGCGACGAAACCTGGTGCGCGCCTGCGTGAGCTCGGCATCCGAGAAGAACCGGCTGTACTCGACCCGCTCGCGATAAGGCGCATCGTCCTGTGGCAGGTCGAGCGCACCCGCAATCGCCTTGCAGAGCCGTTCCGCATCCTCGGCAAAGCGGTTGTCGGAAATCTCCATGGCATTGCGGCGGGAGAGTTCCTGCAGCGATGGTGGCAGCGTGGCCGCTCCAGGCATCTGCGCGCCGCCGACCAAAAGCGGAATGACGTTCGCCTGACGCTGGATGGCGGTGGCCAGCTCTCGCACCACGTAGTCGTTCGGATCCTCGACGCGGCGCTGGCCGTTGCTGTCACGAATACTGTTCCATTGCGGGCCGATGACCGCCAGGACCACCGCGCTGTCGGCGAGGTTCGCGTCGACGGCCTTGATGAAGTCGGCGCCCGGATTGATGGCCTCGACGTCCATGAACACGCTGACGGATGGGAACGTGCGCCGAAGATGGTCGCAAATGCGCCCCGCGTACGGCGCTGAATCCGCACGGCGGTAGCTGATAAAGATGCCCTTCATCGTTCGTCGGCGCCCCCGCCTACTCGATGTGAAGGATGCCGCGCCGCAACCCGACGTTGACGGCCGCCGTGCGGTCCTTCACGTGCAGCTTGGCGAACACGTTCTTCAGGTGCACGGGCACCGTGTCCGCGCTCAGGCCGAGCAGCGCGGCGATCTCCTTGTTCCGCTTGCCTTGCGACACGAGCTGCAGCACCTCGATCTCGCGCGGCGTCAGCGGCCGGTGCGCGGCGCGCTCGTCGAGCCGCGCCTTGACGTCGGGCCCGAGCGGGTTCCCGCCGGCGTGCACCTCGCGTACCGTGCGGATGAGATCGTCCGACAGCGCGTCCTTCAGCAGATACGTCACCGCCCCCGCGGAGAGCGCCCGATGGATGTCCTCGTCACCGCGGTACATCGTCAGCACGACGATCCGCGCGGACGGGTGCTCGCGGCGAATCTCGCGCACCGCGTCGATGCCGCTCGACGTGCCCAGGCGCAGGTCCATCAGCGTGACGTCGGGCACGTGCCGTCTGAATTCGGCGACGGCCTCGTCGGCGGTCGCCGCCATGGCCACGACGCTGAGGTCCGGCTCGCGCTCGATGATGAGCGCGATGCCCTCGCGCACGATGCGATGGTCGTCGACGCACAGGACGCGGATCGGAGGCGCGTACTCGATATCGCGGCCGGCAGGCGGTGCCTGATCTCGCCAGCCAGCGGCACGGTGGCCTCGATGGCCGTCCCGCCGCCGGCGCTCGACGTGACGGTGAGCGAGCCGTCCAGTTCCTCGGCCCGCTCGCGCATGGTCGTGAGCCCATAGTGATGGTCGCCGGCGGCGTCGGCGCCGCTGCGGTCGAAGCCGCACCCGTCGTCCGACACCCGCAGCACGACGTGCTCGGCGCCGAAGACGAGGTCGAGATGGATCCGGCGCGCGGCCGAATGGCGGACGGCGTTGGTGATGGCTTCCTGTCCGATGCGCAGGATCTGGTTGTCCACCTTGGGCGGCCGCGGCGTGTCCTTGCCCGAGACCGACGACGTGAATCGGATCGCCCGGTCGCCGATGGCCTCCCTGGCGAAGAGCCGGAGCGCCGAGGCGAGATCCGCGGTCTCGAGCACCGGCGACCGCAGGTCCCAGATCGACTGGCGCGCGTCTCGGATATACGCCTCGACCTGGCGCCGCACGCGGGTGAGCTGATCGCGGGCGCCCACCGATGACGGCCCGAGGCCGTTGGCGATGCCGTCGAACTGCAGGGCCACGCCGACGAGGCTCTGCAGCAGCGTGTCGTGGATCTCGCGGCTCAATCGGGCCCGCTCGGCGAGCGCCAGCGAGAACTGGCGCTTCACGAGGCCCAGGCGGAAGCGCCACACAAGCAGGGTGGCCGCGACGATCGCCATCGCGCACAGCGCGTAGAACAGCGGCGTCTGGTAGAACGCCGGCTGGATGCGGAAGGCCCACTGCGCCGAGGCGGTCGTCCACGTGCCGTCCTCGGGATGCGCCTCGACGCGGAAGCGATACTCCCGTGGCGCGAGGTTCGTGTAGAAGACCGTCCGGCGCGGCCCGGCCTCGACCCAGTCGGTGTCCACGCCGTCCAGGCGGTAGCGGAAGCGAGGACGGTTCAGCCCCGCCAGCGTCAGCGACGAGAAGCTCAATTCCAGCCTTCGCGTGCCTGCCGGCAGTGTGGGCGGCGCCAGCCCCATCCGCTGCCCGTTGGCGATGGCTTCCTCGATGCGCACGGCCAGGTACGACGGCCGCTCCGCGAGCCCTGCGGGGTCCACCGCCGTCACGCCGCCGCCGCGCACGAGCCAGAGTCCGCCGTTTCTGTCCCGCGTCGAGGTGATGGTGCCGAGCGGCGCGCCGGCAAGGCCGTCCATCGGGTCGAACATCTGGTAGCGCACGTGGCGCGAAGGGGCCGACATCGCCAGGAGCGCCTCCCGCCGTTCGAGCCGGACGACACCGCGATCGAGGCTGAGCCAGAGATGGCCATCGTGATCCTGCACGATCGACCAGACCCGATCGCCGGGCAGGCCTTGCGCGCGCCCGATGGTCGTCACCTTGTCCCCTGAGAACCGGCTCAGGCCTTTGCTCGTGGCGAGCCAGACGTTGCCGTCGTCATCCTCGATGACGTCGTGCAGGCCGGTCTGCGGGTCGAGGCCATCGCCCGGCCCGAGACGATGGAACGATCCGGCGGCGTCGAGGAACCCGATGGCGTTTCCCGAGCCGAGCCAGAGTCGCTGGCGCCGATCGAGCCGGGCGACCGAGATGGCGGCAAGGCCGGCGGCCGGCGGCAGCGTGAGCGGCTCGAGGGTGGCGCCGTCCCACTTGTACAGCCACCGGCCGTCTCCGAGCCACAGGCCGCCGCCGGAGGCCGGCGCGATCGACAGGACGAGCATGCCCGGCCGCGAGGGCAGCGGCTGATGGACCAGCCGCCCGTTCACGAGACGCCACAATCCGTCGGCGGCGCCCGCCCACAGGACGCCACGGCTGTCGCGGTACATCGTGCGGATCTCCGGCGTCTCGGTCCCGACGTGCACCGATCGCCATCCGTCACCGCTGCGTATCAGCCGCGCCAGTCCCTTCGTGGTGCCGGCGAGCGGTCCCGCCTCGTCGTCGAGCACGGCGAGCACGAAGCCCACGCCTTCGAGCGGCGTCAGCGCCCGCCGCGTGAGGCGATGGAGCCCGACGGTCGTGCCGGCCCACACGTTGCCGTCACGATCCTCCATGATGGAGAGCACCGAATCGCTCGAGAGCCCGGTCCGCAGCGCCGCGCGCTGAATCGAGAAGCCGCCGCCGTCGGGCCGCACGCGCCAGAGACCATCGCCAAACGTGCCGACCCACAACACGCCCTGCCGGTCGTACACGAGCCGGTGTCCGGCCGCCTCCTGCGGGTGGCGCGGGCGGGTGTGCGCGCCGAGTTGCCGGAACCCCGCCGCCACGTCCGTCGTCCAGATGCGTCCGGCCGCATCCTCGCCGATGCCCCACACGTGTTCCGCCGAGACGAACTGAAATCCACGCGAGGCGTCGCGCTGTTCGAACACGCCCCAGCGCGTGCCGACCCATAACGCGCCGCTCCGGCTGGCGAACACGTGGCGGACCTGGCCAGGGCGCGTCGGCCAGGGGAGTTCCGCCTTGTGCCACCGTCCGGCACGCCACGAGTACAGCTCCCAGTCGGCGATCGCCCAGGCGACGCCGGCCGCGTCTTCGATGAGCGACGTGACCGCATCGAGGCCTTCGAGCCCGGCGGTGAGCATCTGCGCCTTGCCGTCCTGCACGCGCGCGACCGCGGCAGGATTCGACAGGCCCGCCCAGAGCCCACCGGCCCGCGCGACGGCGAGCGACTTCACCGAGCCCGGAATCGGCGTGTCGCTGAGGTCGTCCCAGGTGAAGAAGCGCCAGCCGTCGAAACGCATCAGCCCTGCGTCCGAGCCGAGCCAGAGGTAGCCGTCGTTGGACTGGACGACCGCGTACACCGAGCCGAGCGGGCGCCCGGCTCCGTCGTGCCATGAGGTCAGGGAATAGCCGGACAGGATGCCGTCGGTTTCCGCGGAGGCCACCGCTCCGCTCACCACGAGCGACAGGCACAACGCCGCGGCAATCAGCGAGCGGGGCACGTACTCGGTCCTCGGGCGAACAATAGCAGAGATTCGCGCACCGTGCCCTCTCCCCGCACTTTTCTACCAGGGATTGGGTATTGCGACATTCGCACGCGGTGGCCAGACTGAGCGCCTCAGTCGGGTCCGCCGTGACGCGAGCCCGTGGTGCCTCACCGCCGGAGGTCGCACACATGCGCCGAGCTATTTTCGTCGCCGTCGTGTCTTTGCTGTCCGGTCTCGCCCTCTTGCATCCGGTTCCCGCGGCCGCGCAGCAGGCCAGCGTGGCCGGCGCCGTGACCGACGGGTCCGGGGCCGTGCTGCCCGGCGTGGTCGTCGAGGCGAGCAGTGCCGCGCTCATCGAGAAGACGCGCAGCGTCGTGACCGACGGCACCGGTCAGTACCGGATCGTCGGCCTTCCGTCCGGCACCTACACGGTGACCTACACCCTGACCGGCTTCAACATCGTCAAGCGCGAAGGGGTGGAGCTGGCCGGCTCCCTGATCGTGACGATCGACATCCAGATGCGCGTCGGCGCGCATCGAGGAATCGGTGGTCGTCACCGGCGAGAGCCCCGTCGTCGACGTGCAGAGCGCCCGGCGCCAGCAGATCATCGGCGGCCCGGTGCTGGCGGCGCTCCCGACCTCGCGTTCGTACAACAACGTGCTGCAGCTCGTGCCCTCGGTCGTGGCCGGCGACGGCAATCTCCAGCTGCGGCCGACGATGCTCCTGTTCACCGCGCACGGCGGCAGCACGCAGGACGGCCGCCTGACGGTGGACGGCATCAACACCGGCTCCTCGCGCGGCGGATCGGGCGTCTCCAGCTACGTGCCGGACATCCAGAACACCAGCGAGGTCGCCTTCAGCATTTCGGGCAACCTCGGCGAAGCCGAAACCGGCGGGCCGCAGATGACCGTGGTGCCGAAGAGCGGCGGCAACGACTTTTCCGGCACGTTCGTCGTCAACGGCGTGAACGAGGCGATGCAGGACAGCAACTACACCGACCGGCTCAAGGCCGCCGGGCTGACCGCGCCGCCCAAGGTGATCAAGCTCTACGACCTGCAGGCGTCGGCCGGCGGACCGGTGAAGCGCGACCGGCTGTGGTTCTATTTCAACTACCGCCGCTACGGATCGGCCGACGCGCAGCCGGGCATCTTCGCCAACAAGAACGCCGGCGATCCCACCAAGTGGACCTACGATCCGGACTTCTCGCTGCAGGGCCGCACCGATGTCAGCCGCAGCATCTATGCGCTGCGACTGACCTGGCAGGTCAGCCCGCGCAACAAGATCATGGGGTTCTTCGACTATCAGCCGGAGTGCACGAGCGCGGCGTGGGTGGAAGACTCGGACGCGTGCCGCAACACGCCGCCCGGCGACGGCTGGATCCAGGGCGGCTCGCAGATCAACAACTTCTTCGGCGCCCGGGCCGAACGCGCCGGAAACCGGCGACTACTCGCTCAACCCGAACCGCGTCGAGCAGCTGAAGTGGCAGTCGCCGGTGACGAACCGCCTGCTGGTCGAAGCCGCCGGCGGCATCACCTGGGCGCGGTGGGGCTACGAGACCCGGCCCGGCGGCCAACACCGACGATTCTGATCCGCGTCCAGGAGCAGGCCGCGATTCCCGGCGTCGGGCTGGCCGGTCTGAAGTACCGCTCGTCGAACCGTCCGCACGGACGCAGCAACGCCCACACCTGGAACGCGGCGGCCAGCTACGTGACCGGCGCGCACAACATGAAGTTCGGGTACCAGGGCGCCTACATGTACGACATCGACACCCTGTTCAACATCATCAACAACAAGTACCGGGTGTCGTATCGCTTCAACAACACGGTGCCGAACCAGATTACCCAGCAGGCCGGCGAATTCGAGCGCGTCGTGAACACGGAATACGCGGCGTTCTACGCGCAGGAGCAGTGGACGCGCGGACGCCTCACGCTGCAGGGCGCGCTGCGCTTCGACCATGCCTGGAGCCACTTCCCGCGAGCAGACGATCGGGCCCGATCTCTTCATTCCCACGCCGATCGTGGTGCCGGCCGAGCAGGGCGTCCGGGGCTTCAACAACATCTCGCCCCGGGTCGGCGCGGCCTACGACCTGCGCGGCGACGGCAAGACGTCGGTGAAGACCTATCTCGGCAAGTACCTCTCGCCGGCCACCAACCAGAACCGCTTCGTGCTCACGAATCCCGTGGAGCGCATCACGACGATCGTGAACCGGCAGTGGACCGACGCCAACACCGACTACATTCCCCAGTGCGACCTGATGAACCCGGGGGTGAACGGCGAGTGCGGCGCCTGGCTCGATCAGACGTTCGGCCGCCCCCGCCCGTCCACCAACTTCGACCCGGGCATCCTGGGCGGCTGGGGCGTGCGGCCCGGCGACTGGCAGTTCGGCGTCTCGGTGCAGCACGAGGTCGTCCCCCGCGTGGCGGTCGAGGTCGCCTACGATCGCCGGTGGTGGCAGAACTTTGCCGACGTCACCGACAACCTGGCCGTGGCCAGCGCGGACTACGATCCGTTCAGCATCGTCGCGCCGGTCGATGGGCGGCTGCCGGACGGCGGCGGCTACACGATCAGCGGCCTCTACGACCTGGACCCGAGCAAGCTCGGACAGACCGACAACTTCGTGCGCCAGGCGGACGACTACGGCGGCCACACGCGATACAACGACAGCGTCGACTTCACGGTGAACGCGCGGCTCAACAACGGGCTCAACCTGCAGGGCGGCACCAGCACGGGACGGCTCCTGAGCGATCAGTGCGGGATCCGCGACGACGTGCCCGAGTTCGTCTCCGGGGCCAACGTCGGGCCGGTGGCGCCCTACTGCAAGCAGTCCTCGGGGTTCCTCACGACGTACAAGGCGCTGGCCGCCTACACGGTGCCGAAGATCGACGTGCTGCTGAGCGGCACGTTCTCGAGCCGTCCGGGCGTCAGCCTGTCGGCCAACCTGGTGGTGCCGAGCGCGCAGATTGCGCCGTCGCTCGGACGGCCGCTGTCCGGCGGCGCGAACGTCACCATCAACCTGCTGGAGCCGAACACGATGTTCGGCGATCGGATCAACCAGGTGGACATGCGCGTGGGCAAGGTGGTGCGCTTCGGCACGTCGCGCGCGACCTTTTCGCTGGATGTCCTGAACCTGTTCAACACGGACGCCATCCTCGCGTACAACCCGACGTTCAACGCGACGTGGCCGACGCCGACGACGGTGATCACCGCCCGGCTGGCGCGGGTCATCGCCCAGTTCGACTGGTAAGGGACTAACCGGGTGGCAGGCGGCAGCCGGCTCCTGCAGTCAGGGCCGTGATCATGGGGTGGGGCGTGCTCGCGGCCCTGCCCGCCGCCGCGCAGGGCGTCGATCCGGGCGAGCAGGCTTACGTCAGCCGCTGCGCGCGGTGTCACGGCACCGACGGCAACGGCGGCGAATCGGGGCCGTCGCATCACCGGGCGCCTTCCGCTGCGCTCGGACGCGGATCTCGAGCTGCTGCTCCGCGAGGGGCTCCCGGCGGCCGGCATGCCGGCCAGCGCGAACCTCGCGGCGAGCGAAGCGTCTGCGCTCGTGCGTTACCTGCGCACGCTCAAGCCGCGGAGCGGCCAGGGCCCGGAGCGGATCCAGGTGCAGCTCGTGGACGGGTCCTCGGTCGCGGGGCTGGTCATGAACCGCGGCCCGTCAGACCTGCAGGTGCTCGGCGACGACCGCCGGATCCACCTCCTGCGCACGCGCGGCGATCGCTACCGCACCGTCACCTCGCAGTCCGACTGGCCGACCTACAACGGCACGACGCGCGGCAGCCGGCACAGCCCGCTCGTCGCAGATCGACACGGCGAACGTCGCGCGCGTGGTGCCGAAGTGGATCTTCAACCTTCCCAACGTCCCGCGCCTGCAGGGCACGCCGGTGGTGGTCGACGGCGTGATGTACGTCACCAGCGGCAACGAGTGCTACGCGCTCGACGCGGGCACGGGCGCCAGATCTGGCGGTATCAGCGCGCGCGCACGCGCGGCATGATCGGCAACGCCGCCGGCGGCATCAACCGCGGCGCGGCCGTGGCCGGCGACCGCGTGTTCATGGCCACCGATCACGCCCATCTGATCGCGCTCGACCGGGCGACCGGCGCCCTCGTGTGGGACACGGAGATGGCCGACTACCGGCAGAACTACGGCGCCACCGGGGCGCCGCTCACGGTCGGCGGCCTGGTGGTCTCGGGCGTGTCGGGCGGCGACGAGGGCGTGCGCGGGTTCATTGCCGCCTACGACCAGGCCAGCGGCAAGGAAGTGTGGCGGTTCTGGACCGTGCCGCGCCGCGGCGAGCCCGGCTCGGACACCTGGAAGGGCGACGCGATCGACCACCCGGGCGGCGCCACGTGGCTCACCGGGACCTACGATCCGGAGCTCGGCCTGCTCTACTGGCCGGTCGGCAATCCGGGCCCCGACTTCATTGGCGACGACCGCGGCGGCGACAATCTCTATACCGAGCTCGATCGTCGCCCTCGATGCCGCGACCGGCGCCTTGAAGTGGCACTTCCAGTTCACGCCGCACGACGTGTGGGACTTCGATGCGCAGCAGACGCCCGCATTGATCGACACGGTCTGGCGGGGCCAGCCGCGCAAGCTGCTCGTCCACGCCAACCGCAACGGGTTCCTGTACGTCCTCGATCGCACCACCGGGCGCTTCCTGTCGGGCACCCAGTACGTGCGCGCCCTGACCTGGGCCACCGGTCTCACGCCCGAGGGCCGGCCGATCGTCGCGCCGGATCAGGACGCCACGCCGCAAGGGCGGCACATCTGCCCGCACGTGAACGGCGCGACCAACTGGTACTCGACGGCCTTCAACCCCGCGACCGGGCTCTACTACGTCCAGACGAACGAGTGGTGCAGCATCCTGACGCGGACGCCCACGCCCTGGGAAGCCGGCAAGGGCTTCATGGGAGGATCGTTCAGGGTCGCGGCCGAACAGACGCCGCCGCAGGCGGATCCTCCGGGCGCTCGATATCCAGACCGGCCGCGCCGTGTGGGAAGTGCCGCAGGCCGGCGGGCGCAACTCGTGGGGCGGCGTGCTCAGCACCGCCGGCGGCGTCGTCTTCTTCGGCGAGGACAGCGGCACGCTTCATGGCGGTGGACGCGACGAGCGGGCGCGAGCTGTGGAAGTTTCCCGCCAACCAGTTCTGGACCGCGTCGCCGATGACCTACAGCTTCGATGACACGCAGTACGTGGCCGTGGCCGCCGGGTCGGCCATCATCGCGTTTGGCCTGCCCGACTGATCGCATGCGCGACACCCCGCCCCGATCCGCCGTGACCCTGTGGGTCCGAGTCGCGCTGCTGGCCGCGTGCGCCGGGTTGGGGGCGCCGCGCATGGCGCTCGCCCAGAGTCCGTCGAACGCGCCGGCGGGCGACGCGGTGTTCCAGCGTGCGTGCGCCTCGTGCCACGTGGCGGGCGCCGCCACCGCGCCCACACCGGCGGCGCTGCGTCAGCTTGCGCCCGAGGCGATCGTCACGTCGCTCACGAGCGGACGCATGCGCGTCCAGGGCGAGGCGCTGTCGGCCGACGAGCGCCGGGCCGTGGCGGAGTACCTGACCGGCGCGCACGGTGGCCGCCGCGAGTACGTCCGCCGCAGGGCGATGTGCCGTGTCGCCGCCGCTCGGCGCAACGGCGCTGCAGGAGCCGGGTTGGAACGGGTGGGGCAACGGCGCGGTCAACACGCGCTTCCAGTCGTCGTCGCAGGCGGGCCTCGCGGCCGCGGACGTGCCGAAGCTGCGGTTGAAGTGGGCGTTCGGGTTTCCGGGCGTGCTCGCGGCGCGCACCCAGCCGGCCGTGGTCGGCGGACGGGTGTTCACGGCCAGCGAGGCTGGCGACGTCTTCGCGCTCGACGCGCGCACGGGCTGCACGCACTGGGTGTACCGGGCGCGCGCGGCGGTGAGAACCGCCATGACGGTCGCGCCGTACGCCGCCGGCGCGGGCGCCACGCGCTATGCGCTGTACTTTGGCGACGGGCGCGCCACGGCCTACGCGGTGGACGCCGACACCGGCCGTGAGCTCTGGACGCGGCAGATTGACGAGCATCCCAACGCGTCCATCACCGGCGCGCCGGCCGTGCACGACGGCCGCGTGTTCGTGCCGGTGTCCGCGGCCGGCGAAGAAGTCCGCGGCGGACGGCTCGACTATGGCTGCTGCACGTTCAGGGGCAGCGTCTCGGCGCTCGACGCCGCGACCGGCGCCGTCATCTGGAAGACCTACAGCATTCCCGACGCGCCCGCGCCTCGCGGCTCGAACGCGAACGGCGTGCCGCTCTTCGGCCCGGCCGGCGCCGGCATCTGGGGCGCGCCGACCATCGATGCGCGGCGCGGGGTGCTCTACGTCGGCACCGGGAACAGCTACGCGGACCCGCCGCAGCCGACCTCCGACGCGATCATCGCCGTTCGACCTGCGCGACGGGCGCATCCGCTGGGTGAAGCAGACGGTGCCCAACGACGTGTGGATCTGGCAGTGCCCGCCGCGGAGCCCCGACAACCCCAATTGCCCGTCGGTGCAGGGGCCCGACTTCGACTTCGCGACCTCGCCGCTGCTGACCGCCACCGCCAGCGGGCGCGACCTGCTCGTCGTGCCGCAGAAGTCCGGCATGGTCTACGCGCTCGACCCGGACGCCGCCGGCGCGATCGTCTGGGAGTACCGGTTTGGCGAGGGCAGCGCGCTCGGCGGGCAGTGGGGCGCGGCGGTGGACGGCCGCGTGGTGTATGTCGGGGCCGGCGGCTCGCTGTCGGCGAACGCCGGCGGCATGCACGCCATCGACCTCGACACCGGGCGGCGCGTCTGGCACTCGCCGCCGCAGCCGAAGCTCTGTCGCGGCGGCGCCGAGGAGCGCTGCTTCGCGGCGCAGGGCGGGGCCGTCACCGCCATTCCAGGCATCGTCTTCTCCGGCGGGTCCGACGGCGGCCTGCGCGCCTACGCGGCCCGCGACGGGTCGATCGTGTGGCAGGTGGACACGAACCGCGAGTTCGAGACGGTCAACGGCGTGAAAGCCAACGGCGCCACGATCGACGGCGCCGGTCCCGTCGTAGTGAACGGCCTCCTGCTCGTGAACTCGGGATACAACGGCATCGTCGGACGGGCGGGCAACGTGCTGCTCGCCTTCGAGGCACGCTGAAGACAAGGATTACGACGACATGTCACGACCACGCCCGTTCGCGTTGACGGCAGGCCTGGCGGCGCTGATCGCGGGCGCGAGCCTGCTGGCCGCGCAGACGCCGCCTGCGGCGCCCGTCGTGGCGCCCGCGGCCGCCGACCTCGACCGGGTGTGGCACCTCGGTCGCGTCACCGGCGACCTCGAGCGCATCATCGCCTTCTATCACGACCTCGTGGGCCTCGGCCTGCGCGGCGCGCGGAACCAGCCGCGGCCGTTCGCGAGCAACGCGACGATCAACGAGTTCGTGAACGCGCCGGCGGAGGCGGAGTACCCGGGCGGTCTTCCTGCCCATTCCAGGCGCGTCGGCAGCGACCGACGCGCAGAATCAGATCTATCCGCAGGCCTTCGAATACCGGAACGTCGAACGGCACCAGCACCGGCCCGCGTTGTCGAGCCCGGGCGTCTCGAGCCTGAAGATCCTGGTCCGCGATCTCGCCACGCTGGTGACGGCGGCGAAGGCGGCCGGCGTCGCCGTCGTCACGCCGGGAGGTGAGCCCGTGCCGGTGCCGCCTCCGGCCGGCATCACCGGGTCCGCGCGCGCGATCATGGTGCGCGATCCCGACGGCTATCCGGTGGAGCTCGTCGAGATCGCGCCGACGCCGCGCTCGCTGGCACCCGAGAGCGGCAACGTCCTCGGCGCGCACATGTCGGTCGTCGTCACCGACGCCGCGGCCTCGCTCGCCTTCTACCGGCGGCTGGCGGGCTCGGAACTGCAGACATGGGCGAGCGCCTGGCAGGCCGGCAAGAGCGTCAGCCAGCTGCGGGGGATTCCGGAGGCCGAGGACCCGGACGGCCTCGGTGCTGCTCCCCGGCTCGACGATCGTGCTGGAGCTCGTCGAGTTCCGCGGCATTCCACAAACGCCCTATCGCCCGGTGTTCCAGGACATCGGGTTCGGGCACGTGGCGTTCATCGCGAAAGACGTCGGCGTGGTCGTCGATCGCATGAAGGAGCTCGGTGCGCGGACCATCAGCCAGAGCGGCACCTGGACGCAGATCAACCCGACCACCAGCGCCGTGTACACGCGCGACCGTGACGGGTTCTTCGTGGAAGTCCTCGAGCGCCGGTGAGGTTGTACTAGGACAGGGAGCAGGAGCAGGACCATGACCAGAACGATTCGAACGATCGTCGCCCTCGCGGCCACGGCTGCCGTGTGGGCCGCCTCGAACGCCAGCGTCGGGACGCAGGAAAGTGCGCCCCTGTCGCGCATGACGGTGAACGGCGGTGAGATCGAGTACGAGACGCGTGGCACCGGCGAGCCGGTCCTGCTGATTCATGGGACCGGCGTGGCGGCGACCTTCGCGCCGACGATGTCGCAGCCGTCGCTCGCCGGGTACCGGCTCATCCGCTACCACCGGCGCGGGTTTGCCGGCAGCGGGCGGGCGCCGGTCCCGTTCACCAACAAGGATCAGGCCGCCGACGCGCGGGCGCTGCTGAACGCGCTCGGCATCTCGCGCGCGCACATCGTGGGCCATTCAACCGGCGGGATGATCACGCTGCAGTTCGCGCTCGACTATCCGTCCGTCGCGCGCTCGATCGTGATCATCGAGCCGCCGATCTTCAACCCCGACGCCCCGACGTCCCCGTTCGCGCAGCTCGTCGCCACCTACAACTCGGGCGACAAGATCGCCGCCATGTCCACCTTCTCGCAGATGTCGTACGGGCCCGAGTGGCGCACGCTCGCCTCACGCGTGCCGGGAGGGCCGGCCCAGGTCGAACACGACGTCGACACCGTGTTTCAAGCGGAAGTGCCGGCAATGACCAGCTGGCGGTTCGGCCCCGCCGAGGGCGCACGCATCCTGCAGCCGGCCATCTACCTCACCGGCGGCGGACGCCACGGCGGATCGTTGAAGCAGCTCAAGACCTGGGTGTCGGGCCTCGACTCGGCCATCGTGCCGGGGACGACGCACGCGATGCTGATGGAGGATCCGAAGGCCGTCGCCGAGGCGATCGCCGCGTTTCTCAAGCGCAATCCGTTCTGACGCGCGCGGCGCTACCCCCTCTTGGCGAGCTTCAATGCGCGCCGCCGCACCATCGCCGCCTTCAGGTCGAAGTTGGCCCTGCATGTGCATCCAGAACTGCGGCGTCGTCTTGAAGAGTTGCGCAAGGCGGAGCGCCGTGTCGGCGGTCACGCCGCGCTTGCCGCGCACGAGCTCGTCGAGGCGCACGTTGACATCCCCAGCTTCTGCGCCGCCGCGGCCTGCGTCATCTCGAGCGGCTTCAGGATCCTTGAGGAGGAATCTCCCCAGGGTGTAACTGGAGGGTCGCGGAGGTAGAATGCTCTCAGTGGTAGTCCTCGCAGCAGACGTCGTGCGCATTACCGTGTCTCCCCATCGGAACGTGATTCGGCAACGACTGTTTCACGCGCCTGGAACTTATCCACCGTCCCGACCTCGACGCCGGCTGTGCCAGACTACGCGATGACGCGCCCAAGGGTCCACTACGCCTGGGTCATCGCAGCGGTCACGTTTCTCGTGCTCATCGTCACGAGCGGCGTACGCGCGACGCCTGGCGTGCTGATGGTGCCGCTCGAAACCGAGTTCGGCTGGAGCCGCACCGCGATCTCGGCCGCGTCGCGATCAACATCGCCCTCTACGGCCTCATCGGCCCGTTCGCCGCCTCGCTCATGGACCGCTAGGGGCTCCGCCGCATCGTCCTCGCGGCCATCGCGCTCCTGTCGCTCTCGGTGGCGCTCACCACGCAGATGCGGACGCAGTGGCAGCTGACACTGCTCTGGGGCGTCCTGGTGGGCAGCGGCACGGGCGTGACCGCGCTCGTCCTGGCCGCCGTATCGCGAGCCGCTGGTTCGACGAACGGCGCGGCCTCGTGCTTGGCCTCCTGTCGGCCGCCAACGCCACCGGACAGCTGGTGTTCCTGCCGCTGCTCGCCGGCCTGGTGGAGACCCGCGGCTGGCGCACCGCCGCTCTGGCGTGTCCGGCGCCGCGGCGCTGGTCTTCGTCGTCGTCTGGTTCCTGATGCGCGACCACCCATCCGACGTGGGCCTCGAGCCGTACGGCCGCCAGCCCGGTGCGGCGGTGCCGCCGCGCGCCCCGCTGGCTCCGGTCGCCGCCCTGCGCTTTGCGCTCGGCAAGCCGGCGTTCTGGCTGCTGGCCGGATCGTTCTTCATCTGCGGCGCGAGCACGAACGGCCTCATCGGCACGCACCTCATCGCCGCATGTCACGACTACGGCATCTCCGAGGTGCGCGCGGCGAGTCTGCTGGCCATGATGGGCATCTTCGACATCCTCGGCACGACCGCCTCCGGCTGGCTCACGGACCGTCTGCCGAGCCGCTACCTGCTGTGCGGTACTACGTGTTGCGCGGCACCGCACTGCTGTTCCTGCCGGCGTCACTGATGCACCAGGAGAGCCTCGGCTGGTTCGCGGTCTTCTATGGGCTGGACTGGGTGGCCACGGTGCCGCCTACGGTGCGCCTGACGAGCGAGGCCTTCGGCCGGGAGAACACCGGCGTGATCTACGGCTGGATCGGCGCCAGCCATCAGCTGGGTGCCTCGGCGGCCGCGCTCGGGGCCGGCACCATCCGTACGATGCTCGGCGATTATCGCCTGGCCTTCTGGATCGCCAGCGCCCTGTGCCTGATGGCCGGCGCAGCTTTCGTCACGGTCGGCCGGCGCGCGCTGGTGCCCCGACCAGCGATGGCGTCGTAGCCGCGGCGATGTGAAGGGGGCCCGTCAGTGTACGGTCAGAACATCTGCCCGACGGAGAAGTGGAATCGCACTTTCCGAGGGCCGTACCCCTCCGTCATCGGATAGCCGAAGTCGAAGCGGAACGCCGCCAGCGGGCTCATGATCCGCAGGCCGAGTCCCGTGCCGATCGCCAGCTTGCGCAGCGAGATCTCTTCGCGCGCGCCGAACGTGTTCCCGGCATCCACGAAGGCCGCTCCGCCGAGCCAGCGGTGCAGCGGGAAGCGGACCTCGCCGTTGAGGACAACGAGCTCGGTTCCGCCGAGATTCAGGGTCTCGACGTTCACGGCCGAGAGCTCGCCCTCCGAGTAGCCGCGCACGCTGTTGGTGCCACCGGCAAGGAAGAGCTGATCGATGATGGTCAGGGGGGCGGTGCCGGCGTAGCCCTCCAGCATCCCGAACCTGACGTTGCCGGCAATGGTCACCGGTCCGACACGCTGGTAGTACGACTGACGCGTGAGAAACCGCACGTAGCTCAGATCGGAACCGAGCTGGGTGATGCCGCTCTGAACGCTCGAGCTGTGGAACCATCCCCGCGACGCGTTGAACGGGCTGTCGCGGCGATCAACGGCGACCGACATCGATGGTCCGGCGAGTATGCCGCCGAGGTTGATTTCACCGCCGGGACCTCTGACGAGAAACTCGCGGTGCGAGAAATCGTAGCCCCATGCCAGCTCCAGGCCATGACGGGTCCGCTTGCGTTGGGTCAGGCTAAATTCGCGCCGCCTGTCGACCAGTGAGACCGGGTCGATATCCACGCGCTCCCGGCGCTCGCGGACGAACACATTGGTCAGCAGTGATCGGCCGAAGACGCGCGGCGTCGTCATCAGGAGCGTGTAGTTCTGGAAGTGCCGTTCGTAGTGCGCCGCCAGGCTCGCCTGGACGGCCCGGCCGATGAAGTTTCGATCGCGAAGCTCCACCGTTGCCCCAGGTGTGATGTCGCCGGGCTGTCCATGTGGCGGGACCGATCGGTGGACAGCTGGCCGCCATACCGCAGCTGAAAACGCTTCGGCTCTTCGACCAGGATTGCGACGTTCGTGGTGCCGGGGGGCGGATCCGCAGGCGGCACGAACGAGACGTCCACGCGGCGGAACGAGCCAATCTCGAAGAGGTTGCCCCGGGTCGTCTCGGCCTCGCCCGCGCTTGCGGTCTCGCCTGGTTCGAGCGTGATGGCGCGCTCGACGAGCCCGTCGTTGGTCGTCTCGACCCCCGTGATCGACACGTCGCCGACGTGATAGGGCACGCCTTCGTCAACGGTCACGGCCACGATGGCGTCGCCGTCGGCTTTCGGCGTGACCACGTGGACAACGGTCGCGTCGTGGTAGCCGAGATTTCGATAGTAGTTTTGCAGCCGGCGAATCGCCTCGGCAGCGCTGGCGGGAACGAACGGCGCACCTGCAGCGAGATTCAAGGCAGCTTTCGCGGCGTCGAGCCGCGCCCGCGGGACGCCGTCGACTCGGACGTCGAGAATCTTCGACATCCTTCCTTCGGTGATGGCGACAGGTCGCGTGACCAGCGTTCCGGTGAACTGCGGCTCGCCGAATTCGACGGCCACTTGCGTGTAGCCGCGGCGGCCGTACAGCTGCCGGACTTCCCATTCAATCGACTCCCGATCGAAGCCTCCGGCGCTTTTCCGAGGCGGCAGAAGGGCATCGAGCTCGGTCGTCGTCACCGCCGCGTGGCCGGACCACGCCATCACCTCGCGCTTCGTTCGCGGCCCGCGCGCCACATCGACGAGCGCCCGGGCCAGCTCCGGCGTGTCTACCGGAAACTCGACCCTCACACGAGCGCGAGAGTAGCCGCGCTCGGCAAGAAACCTCCCGGCGGTCTCCTCGAACCGTTCCGCGAGCACTTCGGTGGCCGGTACGCCGCGCCATTCGTCGTACATCGCCGAGACGGCGTCGGAAGGCAGTCCATCGCCGGTCACTCTCGATGATCGTCTCGGGCCCACGAGTGATCTCGTAGCGGAGCGATACGGTCCTGGTGGCTTCGGCCGCCCCCTCGCTGCGCGTCGGGACGATGCGGGCGCGATGGTACCCCCGCTTCCTGTAGAACTTGAGCAGCCGGATCCTGTCATCAATCCAGCGCCGGACGACGAATCGATCGCCGGGCTCGAGGTGGAGCACGCGTCGCAACTCGTCGACGGGAAAGCCTGGCGTGCCCTCGATCGCGACGTCGGCCACGATGGTCGGCGTCGTCTGCCGAGGGGTCGCGCGTCGATGCCGTCGGGCGCGTCGCCACTCCGGGCCCGAAGAACCGTGATCCGCCGGACCTCCAGCGACTGGCTCGTGTTCTCCACAGATGCGAGCGCGCACCTCGTAGCCGGCGCCGGCGCGCCACGTGATCAGCCAGGTCAAGGCGCCGGTCTCGAGGTTGTCCGAGAGGATCAACTCGAGGCGGGGACCGAACGACTTCGAGACCGTCAGGTGCTGCGCGGTAGAGACATCCTTGGTCGCGAGATCGAGGTCGGCCGCTCCCACCCTCACCGAATCCAGCCCGACGAACTTACCGGCGAAGCCCAGGATGTCGCTCGCGCCCGCGGCCGCGGCGGCGTTGTCGGTGTCGGTCAGCCGTCCGGTGGAGTCGATTCGTCCAGTGACGATCAGCGACTGCAGGTCGCGCTCGCCGAGCGGAGGGGACGAACGGTAGGTGGTCTCGATGCTCTCGGGTGTGCCGCGGATCCGAAGCGTGACGTCGTAGTCGCCGATTCGCGCCTCGCCGTTGACGTCGAACGTAGGTGCGAGGCCAGTGCCGGGTGCAAACCGCAGCCGGCTCTCCCGCAGGCGGTAGGTCCGGCCGCCGAGCTGGAGTCGCCCTTGTCGGCGACGTCGATGCGGCCGTCGAGGGCCGGCTCGCTCACCGAGCCGACGAGGCGCAGGCTTGGAACGAGCTCGACGGCGCCCATGCTGTTTTCGATGACGAGCGGGTCGGTCATCTCGATGGCCACCGCCAGTCGCGTATTCGCCAGTCGCTCGGGCAGCACGGTGCCCGCGCTGCGCGTCGTGCGCGACAGCGATTCGACGAGCGCCATCACATGGTGTCACCGGTTCCGCTGTACTCATTGGCGGTGATGGTGACGGATCCGTCGATCGTCTGCCCGCCTCGCCCGGTGCCAGGTCAGGTTGCCGCCGACCTGACTGTGCAGGCCCCGGGGCACGTCGAGGAGGATGTCCCGCGCGACAATCGAGATGCCTCCCAGGTCGGACGACGCGGAGGCGAATGGCAGGCGGCCCTCGATGCTGCACCGCGTCCTCCGTTCACCCGGCCACCGAGGTCGACCAGCGCGATCGCGTCCTGGCTCGAACTGCAGTTGTCCAGACCAGCCGTCGAAGAACACCCGCGCCTCGGGGACGAGCCAGGTGGCGTCCGCTCAGGGTTGCAGCAGCGGAAACGTTCCAGTCGCCTGCCGGTGCCCTCGATCGCGACCGTGCCGGTGACCCGCCCGGTGGCGCGGCCCTGAAGAAAGTCGGCCATGACGTTGAGGCCGGAATCGATCTCGACCTGCAAATGCATCTGCGCACCTGGTTCCAGGCCGATCACGCCCTGGCCGGTGAAGACGGATTCCGGACCGCTCC
>CAVSWX010000014.1:0-313017 GCA_963731785.1 uncultured Acidobacteriota bacterium | reverse complement strand
GTCGGCGCGTGAAGCCGGAACCGAAAACAGGTACCGCCGGTGCCCATCGCGGCTCCATGACACCTGAAGCATGAACAACCGGCCGCTATTCAGAGGTGGGAAGTTGAAGGCATCCACCTGCATCAAGCCGACGGCGATTGGAGCCGATCCAAACGCCCGCTTTGACGCTGACGCCGCTTCGGCGAACCACGGCACGTATCGTTCGACCGGCAGTCGCGCCGCAAAGGCGCCAAACATGATCAGGAACTTACAGGCGAAAAAGCCGCGGACCATCGCGTGAAACTGGTTCGTGCGCTCCGCTGATGGCCGCTTGTTGCCGGTGCCGCCACGTCTTGCAGGATCCGACATGGCGACCGAGCAGACGCCGATCAGGCAGAGTTCGACGCCTGGCAATGTAGCGGTAAGCCCGCGGCCCTGCACCGGCGATGCGACCAATGACAAGGATGGGCCACAGTGGCAGCAGGAGAAAGATTCGGGCCAGCCAGAAGGGAATAGAGATCGTACCCCTGGTAACAGCGACCGGACCCATCGATACCGTACAGATCTGTCAGGGCCTGGGTCCGGCTGATGCCGTTCTGCTCGGCTAAGGAGCGATTCTTTGACAGGGGGCGAAACTCAACGATTGCGAACAGGTCAACCGCGGCCAGAAATCGCACGGTACGTTGCAGAGATTGCATCGATCGTGGTCCAGGACTTCCACCGTGGCGGTCTGTCCGACATTCAGTTTGAACCGGTTCCAGAAAAGAATGGCGCACATCGCGAGCTGGAACCATCCCAGCCAATGCAGTGCCAATAGAAACACCGACCCCGCGACGAACCCGAGCTCGAGACAGACGACGAGGCGTTGAGTCCACCGCGAGATCAGCAGTAGAGGAATGAAGCCGAGCTGAAACACCAATGTGCCGTAAACCGTCAGCTTGGTAAGCCAGAGGTACATGAACGGCGACCACTCATACAACCTGGCCACGGAGGCGTGCCAGTTGGGCGTCATCACAGGATTGATGAACACCCAGGCGTTGGTCATGCCAGCACCCAGTTTTCCGCTTGCAAGTGCAGAACGCCAGACGACAGACTGATGCCGCCGTAGACAGCATCAGCGCGCCTTTGACGATGGCCGCAGGTCGAGCGTCAACGGCCCCACCAAACCGTAGACCCGACGCCACGCCCTTCCCCAGCCTGTGTCGCTCCGCAGAATCAGCGCGTCGACTGACAACGACCTTCCGGCAGGCGCCATGGCGAAGGCGATGCAGCACATCGACATGATGATCGACGCCAGTGTCGAGGTCTCGGCAAGGGGGTCGAAGATCGTATTAATCAGGATCCCTAAAAGACCAGCAGACAGTGGTGCCATTACGCCGAGCATGAGGAATCCGCTCAGCAGGGAAGCGGCGGCTGTGGCCACGACGACGACCGGGTCGCCGAGCTCCAAGGCAGTGGAGAGATTTCCAGAATTCCGAAACAGCGTCACCAGTCCGAATACGATGCGAATCAGGTCGAGTCGCCGCTGCTCGGTGTCAACATCATCGATCAGGAAGATGCGCTTGCGGAGAAACACCGCCGTGCGGCCGAGCACGCGGTCAATCGCCGAAGCGGCTGGTTTCCACTGCGCCAGCGTCAAGCACGCTGCGAACGTCGCGCAGAAGATCAGCAGCTCGACAACTGGTGATCCATCAGAGAAGGTGGCGTACATGCTGTGTGCAACCCCGGCGAACCAGCCTGCCGTGGCCGGGATCAGCTCCGACTGCGAGCACGTCTAGTTCGAACCATAGATGGCTTCGAAGTAGGCACGCCGGAGGTCACCCACGGCCGCTCGGCAGGATTCGGTCTGCCGCTCGCTCTGCGCAACGCGAGCGGCATCCAGTTTAGGGATGGTCTCCTGCCGGAGCGTAGCATCGAAGACCTCGGACACGTAAAGCCCCGCTATCGCCAGTTCAGACTCGCAGGTCGCCGTCGCTGGCAGGTATGCCGCGCGTTGTTCCGCTGCCCCCAGTTGTTGAGTCAAACGCTTGTACGCCGACACACTGGAACGCACGTTCCCCTCGCAACAACTCCTCCAGTGCGTCCTCCAATCCTCCTCCAGGATCCGTGGTGGAGCGGGCGTCGGTTGACCAGGGCACCCGGGTGATCGCGACTGCGAGGCGGTTGAGTGGGCCACCACTCACGATCCCGGGGTGACTGAGATCGAGGTCGAGGAGACGCACTTCGAGAAAGGCACCACTGAAGTAGTGCACAGGGGTCGAGTCACGTTCTGGTGCAAGGCGGACGAGTCGTTTTGCCAGCCGAGTAGGGTGACCTCGGAGTTCGGCGATCGTCTCTACTCTTGCGCGGACGCTATCCAGCCGAACTTGCGGACACAACACTCGAGCGGTGAGCGGCCGATTTCACCGGTGCTCGTCGACACGGGGCTAGAATCAATGAACGAACCGATTTTGGAGGGGATGACGTTCAAGCTGCGGACGCGATTCTATCGTGAACGCTCGTTGCAGACGGCGGAGCCCGCCCGGGTCCACGCGCTCAGCGTGACGCCAACTGTCGCTTGATCTCCTCGGTAATCGTCCAGAGATGCAGCTCGAAGATACCGCCCTGCTCGCTCACCACCGAAACCGTCTTGTCAGGTTTCCAATCACCCATCGTGAAACGGTGTGACACGATCCGCGAGCCCACCTTCAGCTCACGCCAGAGAACGGGTCGGATGAGCAGGTTGAAGTGGTCTCCCATGTACAGGAAGACCACCGAGACGTCCGACAGGTCTTTGACGTCGAGGGCGTCACCCTCGCGGACGTCGATTCGACTGGCGAGACCCGCCGCCGCGACGTTCGCGTTCGACTCCCGGGCGCGCTCCGGATCGATGTCGATGCAGATTCCCCGGCGCGCGCCCGCCCGGATTGCGGCCGTGGTGATCCGCGCGTCTCCGCAACCTGGCTCGTAGACGATGTCGTCAGCGCCGACGCCGGCGAGGTCGACCATCGCCGCCGCAACATCGGCAGGAGTCGCAACGTAGATCACGCGAACACGGTCTGCCGGATCGTCGACCGTGAGATCGACCCTGACCGTCTCGCCCCCGCGGAACGCAACGGTCTTGCTGCGGGTCATGGTCGTGTAGGTGTTGGGCCTCCACGTGACGGCAAAGATGTATCGGTGGTCGCCCGCGTCCAGCCGCTCGGTGTCGAACGTTCTGGACGCCCCCTCTCCCCCGATCGCTTCGCCATTCACCACGAGCTCGGCATCGTCAGCCGGGACCGTCACGAGGAAGCGTGATGTCAGTCGGCGTTCGAGTGATGCCGTGGATTGAAGCGCAGTACGCTCCTGCGCAAGTGGCCAGCCTGGGGCAATGGCTCCGAACCCAATCAGCCCCGCGATGAAAGCAACAATGCGCAGCATGGTTGATGACCCCTGAACGATGACTCGTGTTGCGCGGTCGGGATCAAGTGAGCAGTAGCGCTCCTTATAATCACGACAATGGCAGAGGAGCCCGCCCGCGATCCATTCCTGCGCATGCACCGGTCAACGTCTACGTCAGGGATCGGAGCGCAGCCTTCGTTTCTTCCTCGACATGCTTGGGTTTCAGGTCGCGTTCGACGCACGCGTGGAATCGGGTCAGCGGCTGGTGGCGGTTGCGCCCACTGACGGACCGACCTGCTGACCCTGATCCAGCCGCCACCGCATTCGCTGCAGTCCAAGCTGATCGGCCGAGCGACGCAGGTCGTCTTCGTGACCGAAAACCTCGCGGCGACCTACCGCGAGTGGCGCGGCCTGGGTGATCACCCGTGGGTGACGACACGAGGGAGTGTCTGTAAAGGTGTCGCGTCCCTCAGTCTTCCGCGACAGATGCCCTCAGCCATGTCGAGCTTCGGTGCTGTGTTGTTTGACGCCAGCGATGGCTATCTCGATCGTCAATGAGCCCTGCGGCGCGCCGCGCCGCCTGCTCGACGAAGTGTGCCGCAAGTTGCGGGACGTCTTCCGGCCGTTCGCGGAGTGGCGGCAGGACGATCGGAAACACACTGAGCCGGTAAACAGATCGGGACGAAAGCGGCCGGCCGCCACTTCCTGCTGCAGATCTCTGTTGGTGGCCGCGAGAACACGTACGTCGACGGTTCGCGTAACCTCCTCTCCGACGCGTTCGAACTGACCCTCCTGCAGAACTCGGTGCAACTTCGCCTGCAGCTCCAGCGGAATCTCGCCCACCTCGTCGAGAAAGAGCGTCCCGCCGGTCGCGGCTTTAAACCTCCCTGCTCGGTCGCGCAGGGCCCCGGTGAATGCCCCTTTCACATGGCCGAAAACTCGCTCTCGAACAGCTCGCGTGGAATCGAGGCACAGTTCACCTCAATCAGGGGCCGAGAGTGGCGGGGGCTGCGATCGTGAATGGCGCGCGCGACGAGCTCCTTGCCGGTGCCTGACTCGCCTTGGATCAGGACCGTCGCAGGCGTCGGCGCGACGATGGCAACCTGCTCGATAACCTCGCGAAGCGCCGGACTACCGCCGATCATGCCGTCCCGCGCATCGCTGCGGACGTCCTCACGCAGATACGTGTTCTCGAGCTCGAGTTGCTCTTTGAGGTGCTCGATTTCGTCTAGCGCTCGCGCGTGGGCGATCGCAATTGCCGCGTGGTCGGCGAACGTGCGAAGCCACGCAAATGTGTGACGGTCGCAGGGATCGCGATTGAACAGGGAGGATTAGCAACATTAATCTTAGAGGGGGTCGAGGTTGACCGAATGTCCCTTATGCGACCGTGACCGGTCGTCCGGACTCTCCCTTCCCCCCTTCGGACAGCCTGACGTCAATGGATGTCTCGATCGGACCGGTTCATTTAGCGATAGGCAGCAGTGCGGGCGTGTAGGGTTCGTCGAGTCGGCGCTCAAGATCGGCGCGTGCCGCACTGCGGTCGATTCCGCGCGTGTCGATCAGACGAAGGAACAGTGCTCGGACGAGTCCTTGAGCCACCCCAGTTTTGACTTGCCGTCGACGACCTCGGGAACGGTGACGATTGCGCCGGTTCGAACGAAGCGATTTCCGTCTCGACAATCTCGTCCGGTTCGCGCCATCCTGATTGTCTGATGATCAGTCGAGATCCGCTCGTGCCGCGCTGCGCCATCTTCTCCCTGGCGCTGCTCATCGCCATGTCGGGCGCCGCGGGCGCCCAAACGCCCGCGTCGGAATGGAACGTGGGCATTTATCCAGTGCTCTACTGGGGCGCAAGCGGCGTCGACATCGACCTGGATCTGCCGCCCGACGACGGCGGCGACCTCGGGTCGATTGTCGAGTCCCGTCTCGATGGTGCCTACTTCGGCGGGTTCTACGCCTCGAAAAGCTGGTTCCGTACCGACGTGGACATGGTCTGGGCTGCCGTGGGCGGTGATCGCGTGGAGAGACCGCAATTCTCGGTGGACCTGGATCTCTTCTACTTCCACGCCACGGGCGGCGTCCGGCTGGTGCCCAACATCTACCTCACCGGGGGCGTCCGCCGCGTTGCGCTGAAGTACAACATCAGGGTGACAGACTTCCCCACCTTCACGCGCGAGCCCGGCCTCTGGGATCCAGTGTTCGGCGCCGGCTATCACTACGAAGGTGAGGGGAGGCCCATCGAAATCCACGCCACGTTCGAGGGCGGCGGGTTCGGCGCCGGCGCCGATCAGGACTACAGCGTCATGGCGCGCGTGGACTGGAAGCCGTTCCGCCATTTCGGCCTGGCGGCCGGCTACAATTTCCTCTACCTGAAGATCACCGACACCGTGCTCGACCGTGAATTCACGGTGAGGCAATCGGTGCACGGCCCCGTCGTCGGGATCGGCCTGTACTTCTGACACGCCCCTGTCGCCGAAACGCCTGAAGCAGGCGAGAAGACGCCTGTCTTGCCTTCAGGCGCGGATTCGTCACGAAGAAAGGGCCTCCGGGTGGTCGACGAACTCGTAGCCGAGGTCGCTCGCGACCGCCTTGTACGTCACCTTGCCCTTGTAGACATTGAGACCGTCGCGGAGGTGCGGATTGTCGAGCAGGGCCTCGCAGGGCCCTTGTCAGCCAGCGCCAGCACATAGGGCTTCGACATCATCTGGGCGGTTCGACGTGGCGTCGCTCGCCAATCCGTCGGCCGATCCTTGAGGTGCGCCAGCGGCAGCACCTTCCCCGTTTTCGGGAACTCGTCGGCAGTGACGTCCCGCCGGTTTTGAGTAGCGCCTTGGTTTAGAGAGTCCGACCAGAGTGTGGGTTACTGAAGCTCTGACCCACCGGCCATGTCTGGGGTGAGCGGTTGTCCCGTGTTGGTGACGTAGATGATTCCTCGATCGTCTGTTGCGAAAGACCGTTGGCCGGTTTCGCCAACGCGGACCGGATGTGCCTACGCAAGGAGAAACTTGGCTCCAGGGCACAGGGGCTGAATCGCAACTGAGCTTGGCCGGCTCAAATCTTGAGGCCGTTGCCGGAGACGCTGCTGTCCTGCCGGGAGTCGAGCAGCAGCTCGGGCTTCCCGAACCGATGCACAACGCGTGTACCACCCCGTGCGGGAAGTGACGTTGGCATTCTGGAGCGCCCGTGGAGCTACTAGCCTCCCACTCGCTCGTACGCCATCTGGATGAACGGCTTGGAAGCCTCCAGATCCTGAAGTCCCTTTAGAGACACCTCAAGGTCGCCGGTTCCGTAGTGGCCAACGGCGGAAACGTCCCTGGAGGTTCCATTGGGGCCCTTCGCGGCCTTGGGGTCCAATTTCAAGTACAGCAGAACTCGCTGCGGCTTAACTTCCATGCACACGATGTTCTGTGAGGTCTTGTACACGCAACGTAGAACTTCTTCGGCGTAACCTCGATTGCAGGATCCAAGCCGACAACGAAGTCATTCGCGGCCAAACGCCAGCTGGCGCAACGATGCTCACGCCTAGACGAACGCCAGCTCTCCGGGCGCCGAATGCTGTTCAGAACGGTAGACTCGGTGTACGTTACGCGCTCCGACATGGCCAGGCTCGATCAACGGCCCATCACACTTCTGCTGCAGGCCTGGAATGAAGGCCGGTCCGGGGCGCTCGACGACCTGATTCCGCACGTCTACGCGGAATTGATGGCCACGGCCCGCAGGCACATGCGCCGCGAGCGGCCCGAGCACACCCTGCAGCCCACAGCTCTGGTCAACGAGGCGTTTCTGCGACTGGTGGACGGCACCCAGGTGCAGTGGCGCGACAGGGCACATTTCCTGGCGGTGGCGTCGCGGGTGATGCGCCGGATCCTGGTGGATCTGGCACGCGCGCGGGCGGTTCAAAAGCGAGGCGGAAAGCGGCACCGCATCACGCTGGACGAGCGTCTGGCTGTTGCCGCCCCTCCCTCGCTCGACGTGCTGGCCCTCGACGAGGCGTTGAGCCGGCTGGCCGACCTCGACGTGCGCCGCAGCCAGGTGACCGAGCTGCGCATCTTCGGCGGCCTGACTATCGAGGAAACGGCGGCGGCGCTCGATGTGTCCACGGACACCGTGACTCGCGACTGGAAGCTGGCCAAGGCTTGGCTGGGCCGCGAGCTGGCACGCGCCGTATGAACGCTGAGCGCTGGCGCCGTATCTCGGAGGTGTATCACGCCGTCCGCAACCTCGAGTCGCGTGAACGCGCCGACGCGATTGCCGATCGCTGCGCGGGTGACGACGTCCTGCAGCGTGAGGTCGAATCGCTGATGCACCACGGTCTGCCATCCACTCCGGCCTTCGACGCAGTCGCGCACGATGTCGCCACGCGGCCGGACGAGCTGCTCGGCGCAGTCGTAGGCACCTGCGTCGTTGAGTCGCTCGTCGGAGAAGGGGGGATGGGGCGGGTTTATCGGGCTCGCGACGTGCAACTGGGGCGCCTCGTGGCCGTCAAGGTCCTGCCGCCAGAACTCGCCGGCGATAGCGGCCGGCGGGCGAGGCTGGACCGCGAAGCCCAGTTCCTGGCAACGCTCAACCATCCTAATATCGCCGCGATTTACGGCGTCGTCGACGGCGCCGGCGTGCGGGGGCTGGTCTTGGAGTTCGTCGAGGGCGACACGCTTGCGCAGCGAATCGAGCGCGCCAATCGCTCCCGTGACGCGAACGGGAGGATGCCGATCGCCGAAGTGATTCGGATCGCCGCCCAACTGGTGGACGCCCTCGATGCTGCGCACGAAGGCGGAATCATCCATCGCGACTTGAAACCGGCCAACGTCAAGTTGACGCCTGAGGGCACGGTAAAGGTGCTCGATTTCGGGCTGGCGAAGGCGCTCGACGACAACTCGCCGGGGTCCGACTCGAACTCCATGCCGACGGCGATGACGCAGGCGGGGGTGATTCTGGGCACTGCGATGTACATGAGTCCCGAACAGGCGCGCGGGCGGCCGGTCGGCAAGCGCACCGATATCTGGTCCTTCGGCTGCGTGCTCTTCGAGATGCTGGCGGGCCGGCCGGCCTTCGACGGCGAAACCATGTCGGACGTCCTCGCCGCAGTGATCGACCGCAGCCCGGATTGGAAAGCGCTACCGTCCGACACGCCGAAAGGGCTCGAGCAACTGCTGCGGCGGTGCTTGGAGAAGGACGCCAAGCGCCGGTTGCGTGACATCGGCGATGCCCACGACTTTCTGGAGGCGGTTGACGACACTCCACAGCTCGAAACGGGCGCCGACCGACAGGCAACGCTCCGTAGCCGCGAACGGCTTGCGTGGGCCGCCGTCGTCGCAGGGCTCCTCGGTGCCGTGCTCTTGCTCTGGCAACCACGACAGGCCCCAGGTCCTCCGGAGTTTCGCCGGGTGGTTCGGCTGACGAGCGGCCCCGATATGGAATTCGGCCCCGCGATTTCCCCTGATGGGAAGTGGGTGGCGTATTTGGGCGACGCCGGCGGGTCCATTCAGATCTGGGTCAAGTTCCTCACGGGGCGGGCGGCAACCGCATTGACGTTGAACAGCGGCCTGGAATTGCCGACCCGCTCGTCGATTGGCGGGCTCGCGATCTCGCCGGACGGGACGGAGATCGCGTTCGACGCCGGCGAGAAGCCCGGTACGCCGGCGAATCTCTTCGATTCCTGGGTCATTCCGGCGCCGCTCGGGGGCACGCCGCGGAAACTGGTGGAGCGCGGTCGCGCCGTGCGCTGGTCTCCGGATGGGCGCCGGATCGCCTACGTGCGGGCAGGCGCGACAGCGGGCGACTCGCTATTCATCGCCGACGCCGATGGCTCGAACGAGAGGCGTGTGATCGGCTTGACCGGCGGCATGCACGTGCACTGGCCGGCGTGGTCGGCCGACGGCCAACACGTCTATTTCAGCTACAGCGCCGCAACCGCCAACGACGAGCCCTCCGAGATCTATCGTGTGGCTGCCACGGGCGGCCGTCTGGAACCGGTCGTGCAAACGCCCCGACGAGCGCTGTTCGCGCAGCCGCTGCCAGAGGGCCGGGGATTGCTGTTTGCGGCAAATCCACAGACTTCCGATCTCGCTCTGTGGTGGCACTCGCTGACCGCCGAGGCGACGATGCGGCCAGTTGTGGGAGGTGTCGGGGAGTACGGAGAATTGTCGGCCGCGACCTCGAACGGCAGTGCTGTAGCGGTTCTGGGCGAGAGCGACCGGAGAGTGTCTCTTCTCTCGGTGGAGCGGGACGGGACCGGCAGGCTGCGATCGCTCACCGATGGGTCTACCGGCGACCAGGACCCCACCGTGTCGGCCGACGCCAGAGAGATCGTGTTCAGTTCGGCGCGCGAGGGCAGCCGCAATCTCTGGCGCATCGCCGCGGACGGCACGGGGGCTCGTGCGCTCACATCGGGGCCGGCGTTCGACGAACGTCCGGCGTTGTCGGTGGATGGCCGTCGCCTCGCCTTCGCCTCGGACCGCGGTGGCCGCCGGGGCATCTGGGTGATGAACGCCGACGGGGGCGCGGCGCGACTGGTCACGCCGGCGCTGGTCTTCGAAAGCCCATCCTGGTCGCCCGATGGTCGCCATCTGGTCTACTCCGGCAACGGTGGCGCGATTCAGGAGCTGATGACCGTCGACGTTGAGACCGGCGTGGCGACCAGACTACCGACCCCGGGTCCGGCAACGGCTCCGGTCTGGTCACCGCGCGGCGATGTCATCGCCTACGTGGAGGCCCAGCCTCCCGCGGAAGGGCGCCCCAGCTCCTCGCGCGTCGCCCTGATCCGCCGCGACGGGACGCCGGTGCAGCCCCGGGTTCTCGACGGGCCGAACGTGCTCAACGGCTTCCTGGCGTGGGCACCCGACGGGCGCCATCTCGCCGCGTTCGTGGAACCAGGAGCCGCGCCCACCAGCATCTGGGTGCTGGACAGCTGGGGGAGCGAAGCGCCCTACCGGGCGACGACGATGCCCGCCTCCACACGAATTCGCGGCGGAGCGTGGATGCCTGACGGCAAGACCCTGGTCGTCGGCCAGGCTCGTCGCGTAACCGATATCGTGCTGCTGCAACCCTGATCCTGCCCGGACGGCCCGCTCTGCGGCGAAACACCTCGCGTTCTCGCTACTTCACCTAGCGCCCGTGTCGGCGCCCCGTGGAGGAGAACATGTCGAACCCGTTTCAAGTGACGAAGGCTCTGCGCCGTGCGTTGGCGGCTGCCGCTCTCAGTGCGTGTCTTGCCGGATCCGCCGCCGCGCAGCACTACTCGGAGTGGTCCGCGCCAACTTCCCTCGGGCCTGGCGTGAACAGCCCATTCAACGATCAACATCCGGCCATCTCGCGCGATGAACTGACGCTGTATTTCGTCAGCGATCGTCCAGGCGGCGCGGGCGGCACCGACATCTGGATGTCGAAGCGCGCCAGCGTGGACGAGCCATGGGGGGCGCCGGCGCCTCTTCTGGGTGCGATCAACACCAGCGCCGCTGAGTTCGCACCCACGTTTGGGGCCAGCGACAATCTGCTGCTGTTCGGCAGTGAGCGGCCGGGCGGCTGCGGATCACGGGATATCTGGATCTCGTTCCGGAAGGACAAACGCGACGATTCCGCCTGGGAAACGCCGGTAAATCTGGGCTGCGGCCTCAACTTCTCCGGCTTCGACGACGGCCCCACGTGGTTCGAGGACGACAACGGCCTGGTCACCGTGTTCTTCACCGCGCAGAACCGGCCCGGCGGCCTGGGTGACTTCGACGTGTGGGCGAGCACGCAGAATCCTGACGGTTCGTTCGCGCCCGCCGTCAACGTCACCGAGCTGAATAGTCCACTCCGCGATACGCGCACGTCGATTCGACGCGACGGACTTGAGATGTTCTTCACGTCGCAGCGACCGGGAAGTCTAGCTGGGTCGCTCGACGTTTGGGTGTCGGAGCGCGCCACGACGGCCCTGACGTGGTCGATTCCCGAGAGCATCGGCGGGCCAATCAACGGGTCGGCCAACGACGGCGCACCGAATCTCTCGTGGGATGCCACGGCGCTGTACTTCTACTCGAATCGTGTCGGTGGTGCCGGCGCCAACGATTTGTACGTCAGCCGTCGCATCAAGCTCGCCCCAGGCCAGGCGAAGAGAGGCAACGGCCTCTAGAGCGGGCTCTACCGATTCGCACTCGTGACGACGTCCGCAGTGTTGCGGAGCCACGACAATCAATCGACCTGCGGCACGCCGTTCGCCCAACGATGCCGCAGGTCATCTCGAACACTGGTCGAGGACACGGGAGCGCAACGTTGTCTGCTCCAGGGTAGACAGAAACCCCGGGGACCAAGACGAGTGTGGCGACTGCTATGTACGCAACCGGATCGACGCAGCGCCCCCTGCTCACGATTCTTGCTATCGATGACTACATCCGGAAGCGCTGACGCTACCTGCGCTACGACCGCCCTTGCGGAACCGACGTCAACGTTGACGGGCCGACCGCGGATGCGAGTTCTCCGGGCTCAGAAAAGTGCTGGCGCCACCATCGTGGGCCACTCGTTGCGGCCAGGTCCACGCTGAGAGTTGTCTAAGAGATTTTCAAATACGCCAAGCAGTACCAGGCCAGATCAGCCGGTACCAGACCGCACTTCGAGGTCGCTAAGGCCCAGACGAAACACCACGAGGCAGCACGAGGCAGCACGAGACTGGACGTCCGGATTATGATGGGCCGCTATGTCACGGACACTGGTCACCCTGGTGGCCGCCGGCTCGCTGGCCGCGTCGGCCGCGGTGCTGAGCGGGCAGGCCCCGCAACGCCCCGATTTCACTGGCGTGTGGACGAACTACGCCGAGCCCGGAGCGGCGCGGGGCGGCGGACCCGGCCGCGGTGGCGGGCCGCCCTTGCCCCTGACCGAGGAGGCCCAGAAGAAGGTCGCGGCCTACCGCGCCCTCATCGGCACGAGCGGCGATACGCCCGGCGGGCACTGCCTGGGCACCGGCATGCCCGGCTCGATGCTGGGGTCGGGCGGCTATCCGATGGAAATCCTGCAGCGCCCCGAGCAGATCAACATCACCTACGAGGCGCACAACGAAGCGCGGCGCGTGTACCTCGGCGATCGCATCGTGCCGATGGCCGACCGCGTGCCGGGACGCAACGGGCACTCGAGCGCGCGCTGGGAAGGCGACACGCTTGTGGTCGAGACCACCCACCTCGTGGAGCAGGTCGAGCAGCGCTACGCCCACAGCAATCAGGCGAAGATCGTCGAGCGATATAGCCTTTCCACCGACAGCCGCGGGACCAAGGTGCTGACGGCCGAGATGACGCTCACCGATCCGGTGTTCTACACGAAGCCGGTGACCGACACGAAGAAGTGGGCCTACGTGCCGAACGGGCACCTGCTGCCCTACGAGTGCGCCGAGGAAGGCTGGCGCATCCACCTCGAGGAGCTCGAGAAGAAAACGACCGCCAAGGAGTCGAAGTGATGAAGCAGCTGGTCTCTCTCGTGAGCGCCGTTGCGCTCGTCGTGGCGCTGGGCTCGACCGCCAGCGCTCACCATTCGGCCGTGCAGTACGACTTCGGCAAGTCGGCGACCGTCACCGGAGTGGTGGTGAAGTTCCAGGCCATCAACCCGCACATGCGCCTCACGATCCGGGTCACCGACGAGAAGGGCACGCGGGACATCGAGCTCGAAGGGCACAGCACCAACAACATGTACCGCGCCGGCTACCGCGACGGCCTGATCAAGGTGGGCGACAAGATCACGGTGAACGTCGCGCCGCTGCGCGACGGCTCGGAAGGCGGCTACATGGTGGCGGCCGTCACCGCCAGCGGCACGCGCTTCGGCGTCCAGACGGCGGCCGAGCGCGCCCGCGAACAGCAGAAGGCGGAAGGCAAGTAGGGGCCTGCCTCCGGCCGAGGGCCTAAGGCTCAGCCGGCCTGAGCCCTGAGCCTTGAGCCTTCAAGTCTTCCGATAGCTCTTCGCCATCCGGCGGCCCACCTGCTTCACCAGCCACTGCGGCGCGTAGCGCACCGCCAGGGCGACCGCGCGGTTGACGCGCCCGGTGATGTGAATCGCCTCACCGGCCATCACCGCGTCGTACCCCTGCTCGCGCCACCGTCGCCGCGTCCAGCCACATCCACGCGCGGCAGCCCGCGCATCTGCTCGCGCGTGCCGGTGACGTCGTGGAACTCGCTGAGGGTGAAGCCCGGGCAGAGCGCGGTCACGTGCACGCCGTGCGCGCTGCCCTTCGTGTGACAGCGCCTCCGAGAACTTGATCAGGAACGCCTTCGACGCGCCGTACAGGGTGTGCCCCGCCGGCGCCGGCACCAGGCCCGCCAGCGATGCCACGTTGATGATGCGGCCGTAGCCGCGGTCGAGCATCCCGGGCAGCAGGCGGTAGGTGAGCTCACACACGCCCGCGACCATCACGCGGAGAAAGTCCTCGTGCACCTGCCACGCGACCGCGTTGTACAGTCCGGGCACGCCATAGCCGGCGTTGTTGACGAGCGCGTCGATGACCAGGCCGCGCTGCGTGCAGCTCGTCGCACAGCCGCGCCGCGCTCGACGGATCGGCGTGGTCCACCGCGAACACGTGGACCTGGCCGCCGTGGCGCTCGCGCAGGCCGCGCAGCCACCGCCTGCAGCTTCGCCTCGCGGCGCGCGGTGATCACGAGGTCGAAGCCGCTGGCCGCGAACACGTCGGCGAACGCCGTCGCCGATGCCGGCCGAGGCGCCGGTGACGAGCGCGATACGTCGGGAGCTCACGGCTTCATGATAGCGTTCGGCCATGAGCCGCCTCGCGGTGCATGCCCTGACGCGTCGCGGCACTCGCCGGCGTCACGGCGGCACAGCCGGCACGGCCGCAGCCGGCGGCGGCGCCCTTCACGGTGGTCGAAGCCACGCATCGCCGACATGCGCACGGCGCATGGAGCGGGGCCGCACCACGTCGCGCGCCATCGTGCAGCAGTCGCTCGACCGCATCGCGCGCTACGAAGACCGGCTCAACGCCGCGATCACCGTCAACCCGCGCGCGCTCGACGAGGCGGACGGCGCGCGACGCGGAGCGGCGGCGCGGGCGCGTGCGCGGGCCGCTGCACGGCATCCCGATCGCGCTCAAGGACAACATCCACACCACCGACATGCCGACGACCGGCGGCGCCCTCGCGTTCGCCGGGCTGGTGCCGCCCGTACGAGGCCACGCTCACGACGCAGCTGCGCGCCGCGGGGGCGGTCATCATCGCCAAGACCGTGCTGACCGAGCTCGCCAACTGGGTGGCGAGCGACATGCCGACCAACTACAGCGTCGCTCGGCGGCTTCGGCTTCAACCCGTACGACCCGCGGCGCGATCCCGCGGCCCGGCCGTCCGACGGCCGGCCGGTGCTGCCGCCGGCGGCTCGAGCTCCGGCATCGGCACGGCGGCGAGCTTCTGGGCCGCCAACGTCGGCACCGAGACGTCGGGCTCGATCCTCAACCCGGCCAACCAGAACATGCTCGTCGGCATCAAGCCGACGGTCGGGCGCGATCAGCCGCTACGGCGTCATTCCGATCACCGCCGATCAGGACACGCCGGGCCCGATGGCGCGCACGGTGGCCGACGCCGCCATCGCTGCTCGGCGCGCTCGAGGGCGACGCGCCCGACCCGCACGATCCGGCCACGCGCGCCTGCACCGCCGCCGCCGCGCCGCGACTACACCGCGCTTCCTGCGACCGGGCGCGCTGAAGGGCGCGCGCATCGGCGTGCCGCGCGCCTTCT
The DNA here is from genome assembly GCA_963731785.1 of uncultured Acidobacteriota bacterium. Classification (GTDB taxonomy): domain Bacteria; phylum Acidobacteriota; class Vicinamibacteria; order Vicinamibacterales; family UBA2999; genus DASYRM01. The sequence goes on along the minus strand of CAVSWX010000014.1, from coordinate 297,982 downwards.
TCTACGAGGCGGTCGAGATGCCGGGCACGCGCGGGCGTCGCGCGGCGGGCTCGGCGGCGGCGCGAGCGCGCAGGTGATGGCCGAGGCGATCGCGGTGCTGACGCAGCGCAGGGCGCCACGATCGTCGATCCGGCCGACCTGCCGTCGGTGCGTCGCGCCGGATCCGGCGAGAACCTGCTGCGCTGGCCGGTGTGCAGCGGCCTCGGCGGCGCGAAGGGCCGCGACGCCGACTGCTCGATCGTGTTCAAGTACGGCATGAAGCGCGACTTCAACGCCTGGCTCGCCTCGCTCGGCGCGGCGGCGCCGGTGAAGACGCTCACCGAGCTGCGCGCCTGGAACCGCGGCGCACCAGAAGCCGAGGGCACGCTGAAGTACGGGCAGGCGCAGCTCGACATCTCCGACGAGATGGACCTCGAGCGCCGATCGCGCGCGCTACGAGGCGCGACCGCGCGAAGGACCTGCGGCTCGCGCGGCCGCGACGGCATCGACGCGGCGCTGCGCGCGCACCGGCTCGATGCGCTGCTGTTCCCCGGCGGCCGTCGGCGCCGCGGTCGCGGCCAAGCCGGGCTATCCCGACCGTGATCGTGCCGTTCGGCACGGTGCCGAACGCCGCCGACGCCGGCGTTTCCCGCGGCTTCGACGCGCAGCCGTCGCCGTTCGGCGTGAGCTTCACCGGCGGCGCCTGCAGCGAGCCGCGGCTGATCGCGCTCGCCTACGCGTTCGAGCAGGCGACGAAGACGGCGCCGGCCGCCCGCAGCTGGATTGATGGCGGGCCTGAAGGCCTGCAGCCACGTCGTCTGAAGCCCGAAGCCCGACGCCGGGAACTGTCACGACTTCCAGCAGCTCGCGGATCGCCTGCTCCAGTTCGCGCTTGGTGAACGGCTTCTGGATGAAGCGCACCGCCTTCGTCGGCCAGCGCCTGCCGGATCGCGCTGTGGCTGGTATAGCCCGACATCAGGATCGTCTTGAGGCCGGGCATCGTCTCGGTGAGCCGCTCGCGCAGCTCGGGACCCGTCATCTGCGGCATCACGACGTCGGTGAGCAGCAGATCCGGCACGACGCCGCTCGTCGCCAGCCGCGCAATCGCCGCGGCCGGCGACTCCGACACCAGCACGGTGTAGCCCAGTGAACCGAGCAGGCCGCTCGTGAGGTTCCGCACCATCTCGTCGTCCTCGACCAGCAGGATCGTCGCGCTGCGGCGTCGCCCGTGAGCCGTCCGCCAGCGGCGGCGGCGCGGCGCGCACGACGCGCGCGCCGCGTGCGCGCCGCCTCGCGGTCGCCGGGGCATGTAGAGGCGGAACGTGGCGCCGCGGTCCGGGCTCGCTGTCCACGTCGATGAACCAGCCGTTCTGCTTGACGATGCCGTAGACCGTGGCAAGCCCCAGGCCGGTCCCCTTGTTGACGCGCTTGGTCGTGAAGAAGGGCTCGAAGATGCGCGGCAGAATCTGCGGCTCGATGCCCACGCCTTCGTCGCGCACCGACAGGCTGACGTAGGGCCCCGCCGAGGCGCCGGCGCGTCGACGCGCGTCGCGGGATCGAGCGTCACGTTGGCGGTCTCCACGGTGATCGTGCCGCCGCGCGGCATGGCGTCGCGGGCGTTGACGCACCAGATTCAGCAGCACCTGATCGATCTGCGTCGGATCGCACAGCACCGGCCACAGCCCGGCGGCGGGCCGGAAGTCCACCGTGATCTGCTCGCCGATGAGCGTCGAGAACAGCGTGTGCGTGGCGGCGATCTGCGCGTTGAGGTCGAGCACCACGGCGAGATGATCTGCTGGCGCGAGAACGCCAGGAGCTGCCGCGCCATCTCCTTGGAGCGCAGCGCCGCCTGCTCGATGGCCGCCACTTCCTGCTCGAGCGCGTGGCTCGCCCCCATCTGCATCTTCATCAGGTCCACGTTGCCGAGCACGACCGTGAGCATGTTGTTGAAGTCGTGGGCGATGCCGCCGGCGAGCTGGCCGATCGACTCCATCCTGCGGATCTGCTCGAGCTGCCGCTCGAGCCGCTCGCGCTCGGCCTCGGCATGCTTGCGGTCGGTGATGTCGCGCACGATGACCAGCGCCTCGCCTTCGGCGGCCGACACGACCCGCGCCTCGAAGTCCCGCTGCGTCCGTTCCCGACCACAGCCCGTACTCGAAGTCGACGATGGTGCCGGTCGTCAGCGCCGACTCGCACCGCCTCCTGCACCCGCGCGGCCACCGGCTCTGGCAGCGCCTGGCCGATGTGCTGTCCCGGAATCCAACCGAACGCCGGCACGCCCTCGCCGCCGTGGTGCGCGTGGTAGCCGAGCACGGTGCCGTCGCCGCTGACGCGAAAGAACACGTCGGGCACCGCGTCGAGGATGGCGCGGTTCTCGGCGATGTTGCGCCGCAGCGAATCCTCGAGCGCCCGCCGTTCCGACAGATCGACGAACGCGCCCATGAGGCAGAGCGGCTGGCCGTCCTGGCTCGTGACCACGCTGCCCGACACCTGCACGTCGACCACCGATGCCGTCGCGGCCGCGGAAGCGGCCGGTGGCGTTGTGACGCTTCGTGCGCCGCAACTCCTCGAGCTTGGCCTGCGCCTCGTCCTGCGACCCGACGAACTCCGTGATCGAGCGGCCCAGGATCTCGCTCCCGGGTCTCGCACTGCGCGAGCTGGCGGAAGGCGTCGTTGGCGTAAAAGATTCGTCCCTCGAGATCGCCGAGGCAGATCGCCGCGGTGGACGACTCGACGGCAAAGCTCTTGATGCGCAGGTCGTGCTCGGCCTGCCGGCGCGCCTGCCGCACCTTGCTTCTGCTCGAGCGCCTGCACCACCGCCTGCCCCAGCCGCTTGATGTGCTCCTTGATCACGTAGTCGACGGCGCCGGCCTTCATGCACTCGACGGCCGTGTCTTCGTTGATGGCCGCGGTCACGATGATCACGGGGGTCAGCGGGGCGTGCTCGCGCGCCAGCCTGACCGCCGCCAGGCCATCGAAGGCCGGCATGGCGTAGTCGGAGAGGATCAGGTCGGGCTGGAACGAGTCGAGCGCCGCGAGGTAGCTGTCGGCCGTGTCCACGCGGGCGAAGGTGCAGTGGCTCAGGGCCCGCTTCACCTCGCGCTCGGCCAGTTCCGCGTCGACGGCGCGGTCTTCCACGATGAGCACCCGGACGGGTGCTGGCGCCGCGTCGCTCACGCCGTCACCTGGTTGACCATCAGCCAATAGAAACCGAGCTGGCTCATGATCTTCATGAAGGCCTCGAAGTCCACCGGCTTGACGACGTAGCTGTTGGCGCCGAGCTTGTACGCGGTCTTGATGTCGGGGTCCTGGTTCGACGAGGTGACGCACCACGACCGGAATGGCGCGCGTCCGCTCGTCGCTCTTCAGCTGCCGCAGCACCTCCAGGCCGTCGAGCTTGGGCAGCTTGAGGTCGAGCAGGATCACCCGCGGCCGCTCGGCGCCGGTCAGCGGCCGATAGACGATGTCGAGCGCCTCGACGCCGTCGTGCGCGACGCGCGACGCTGTTGGCGAGGTTGCGCTTGCGCGAACGCGCGCAGCGTGAGCTCGGCGTCGCGCGGGTTGTCCTCGACGAGCAGGATCGAGAGGCTGCTCGAGCGGCGCTCATCGCGACGCTCCCGGCGCCGGCAGCGCGAAGGAGAAACGGCGCCCGCGGCCGACCTCGGCCTCGGCCCACACGCGCCCGCCGTGGCGGTGGACGATGCGCTGCACGATGGCCAGGCCCACGCCGGTGCCGCTGAACTCGTAGTCGGTGTGCAGGCGCTGGAACACGCCGAACAGCTTGGCCTCGTAGGCCATGTCGAAGCCGGCGCCGTTGTCGGTGACGGTGTAGACCACCTCGTCGCCGCTCGCGTCCGGCCGCTGACACCGATGACGCGCGACCGGCTTCTTGCCGGAGAACTTGAGCGCGTTGGCGAGCAGGTTGATCCACACCTGCCGCAGCAGCGCGCGGTCGCCCTCGGCGTCCGGCAGGGCTTCGATGCTGAAACGTGATCCGCGTGCGGTCCTGGGCCGAGCTGAGCTCCTCGAACACCTCGCGCGGCCAGCGAGGTCATGCCACCGGCCCCGTCTGCATGGCCATGCGGCCGAGGCGCGAGAACATCAGCAGGTCGTCGATCAGCCGGCCCATGCGCTGGGCCTCGCTCGCGCACCACGCCGCACAGCCGCAGCCCTTCGGCGTCGAGCCGCGTGCCGTAGTCCTCGGCCAGGATGCCGGCGTAGCTGTCCACGGCGCGCGCCGGCGCCCGGAGGTCGTGCGACACCGAATAGGCGAAGGCCTCGAGCTCGTGGTTGGCGGCTTCGAGCTGCGCCGTGCGATCGATCACGCGCCGCTCGAGCTCGACGTTCAACTGCGCGGATCGCCTCCTCCGAGCGCCGCCGTTCGGTGATGTTCCGCCCCACCCACAGCACGTGGGTGCAGCGGCCGTCGGAGTCGAGCACCGGCTCGATGTGCGCCTCGACGATGGCGATGTCGCCGTCCGGCAGCGGAATCTCGAGCTCGTGCGAGACCGGCTGCCGCGTCGCCACGACCTGGCGGTAAGCCGGCATCTCCATCTCGATCTGCTCCGGCGACATGCCCTGCTCGGCCAGCACATCCGTCGCGGTAGCGGCCCTCGACCGCCGTCGACACGCCGGGGAACGACGCCGCCCGCACCGTCCGGTACGCCTCGTTCGCCGAGACGACGACCAGCCGTCCGTCGCGCTCGACGCGGTGGAGGACTCTGGGCGTCGGACGTGCTGTTGAACACCTTCGACAGCCGTTCGGCGCTCTCGCGCAGCGCCCGCTCGGACGCCTTGCGCGCGCTGACGTCGCGGATGACGACGAGCGGGTACACCATGCCGTCGATGGTGTAGGTGGAGGCCGAGATCTCGGCGTCGAACTCGGTGCCGTTGCGCCGCAGTCCCTTGGTCTCGTAGGAGGTGGGCGCGGGCCGCCCTTCCTCGCGCGCCTTGTTGATCGCCAGCACGCGCGGCAGTTCGGAGGCCGGCACCAGGCCGGCGAGCGGCAGCCCCTCGAGCTCGCCCGGCGAGTCGAACCCGTACATCTCGGCGGTCGCCCGGTTGGCGAACAGCATCCGCTGGTCCTTGGTGACCACGATCGCGTCCTTCGACGCCTCGAACACCGAGCGCAGGATGGCCTCGCTGCGGCGCACCTGCGCCTCGGCCCGCCGCCGCTCGGTGACGTCCTGGATCGAGCCGAGGAAGGCGACGTGGGTGCCGTCGGCCGCGGTCACCGAGTTGATCGACAGCTCGGCGTCGAAGGTCGAGCCGTCGCCGCGCCGCGCCACGACCTCGCCCATCCACGAGCCGGTCGCTGTAGACGGACTCGCGGATGCGCGCGTGCTGCGCCGGATCGACGATGAAGTCGAACGGGCTGCCGCCCATGACCTCGGTGTCGTGATCGAAGCCGTGCATGCGCAGCCAGGCCGGATTGGCGTAGGCGATCCGCCGGTCGAGGCCGACGATGAGCATGCCGCTGACCCACGAGGCGAGGGCGTTGTCCTTGACGCGCAGGTCGATCTCGACCTGCTTGCGGTCGGTGACGTCGGCGGTGGCGCCGACGGTGCGGATCGGCCGGCGCGCCGGCGCCGGTGCCCTCGAAATAGGTCTGCGCCCGAGCGTGGATCCAGCGCACCTTGCCGTCGGTGGTGACGATGCGGTGCTCGACCTCGAAGCGAGCCGTCGCCGCGCAGGATCGTGCGACCGGGCGCATCGCCGCCTGCACGCGGTCGCGCTCGTCCGGGTGGCGTGAGGAGCGCGACGGATTCGAGCGGCACGTCTCGCCGGGCCCGAGGCCCCAGATCGCGCGCTGCTCGGGCGACCAGTAGAGGGCCCCCGACGCGTGGTCGTGGTCGAAGATGCCGAGCCGGCCCGAGGCGGACGGCCTGGCGGAGCCGCTCCTCGTTCACGACCAGCGCCGTCTCCGGCCTGCTTCTGCGCCGTGACGTCGAGATTGGTGCCGAAGAAGCGCAGGCGGCCGGTGTCGGTCCGCCTCGTGCACTCGACGAGCGAGCGGATCGTCGCCTCGACGCCGTCCGGCCGCACGACGCGGAACTCGATCTCGAACCCGGCGCCGGTCTCCGTGGCGCGCGCAAACGCGTCGCGCAGACGCGGCACGTCGTCGGGGTGCAGGCGGGCGAACAGATCGTCGAATGACGCGACCGAGTCGGGGCTGAACCCGAACAGCACCTTGTTGCCGTCGGACCAGACGGCGCCGCCGCCGTCGGCGTCGAGCGTGAAGTGGCCCATGCGCGCCAGCGTCTCGGCGCGGCGCAGGCGGTCCTCGCGATCCTGCAGCAGTTCGCGGGCGGCCCGCGCGTCGGTGACGTCGGTGATCGCGCCGATGACGCGGACGGCGGCGCGGCCGGCGCCGGAACCTTCGAAGAACGTCTGCGCGCGCGTGTTCACCCAGCGGACCTCGCCGTCGGCGCGGACGATGCGGTACTCGAAGCTGTAGCGGCCGTCGCCGTCGCGGTCGTGGGCGCGGGCCACGGCGGCCGTGCGCTGCGCGCGGTCGTCGGGATGGGTGTGCTCGTCGAACATCTCGAGGGTCGCGACCAGACCCTGCGGGCCACCCGTAGATCTCGTGCACCTCCGGCGAGCAGTAGACGGCGTTGGTACGCACGTCGTGGTCGAACACGCCCATGCTGGAAGTGGGAAGAACCTGCGAGGCAGGATCGCTCGCGGCCCACGCGCGTTCCGGCGAAACGGAGGAGCCTCTGGATTCGATCGATGACACCCGGTGACGGACCATGGCGGCTCCTTCCGGACCTCGCGGCGCCCGCGCGCTGCGAACCGGGCTGGACAATCCGCCAGTGCCGGCGCGCCACCTTCGACGCCTCCGGCACTCGCTGGCCGTGCGTGACATCGAGTCCCACAGGCCGTGGGCGACCTTAGCTGAACGCTCCGTACGGCGTCAACTGCCGGCGGTGCTTCCCGGGAACGGCGCGATGCCGACGAGCAGCACCAGGCGCTCGCTGGTGTCGTTCCGCACCCCGTGCGGGACGCCGGCCGGCGCCCAGATCGCATGCCCGGGCCCGGCCGATCGGGTCTCCCCGCCGACGACGAAGCGGCCGGTGCCCTCGACCACGAAGTAGAACTTGTCCTGCCCGGCGTGCTCGTGCAGGTGCTGCTCCTGGCCCGGCGACAGGCAGTTGAGGCCGAGCATCAGGTGGCCGCTGCGGAAAAGCGTGGACTTGAACTGCTTGTCGGGCAGCGCGCCGACGTGATCGCGGTAATCGGCAAAGGTGTTCATGGGAATGTGTCCGCGGTTAACAGCCCGTCACTCGACCCGGCGCAGGATGAAGCACTTCAGGTAATAGGTTTCCGGCACGCCCAGCAGCACCGGGTGGTCGCGGCCCTGCATGCGCTTCTCGACCACGGTCACCGGCACCCGGCTGTCCACCGACGCCTCGTGCAGGATCGATCCGAACAGCTCCTCGCTGATGTTGTAGGAGCAGCTGCACGTGATCAGAGCATCCGCCCGGCGACAGCAGCCGCATCGCGTGCAGGTTGATGTCCTTGTAGCCGGCGACGGCGTTGGGCACCGACGCCTTGTTCTTCGCGAAGGCGGGCGGGTCGAGCACGATCGTGTCGTAGCGCTCGCCGGCGCGCTCGAGGCGGCGCAGCTCGTCGAAGACGTTGGCCTCGCGGGCCTCGCAGCGCGGTGAGGCCGTTGCGCGCGGCGTTGGCGGTGATGTGCGCGACGGCGTCGGCGGAAATGTCCACCGCGGCGGCCGACTCGCACTGCGGCGCGAGCCGCAGCGCGAACCCGCCGTGATAGCTGAAGCAGTCGAGCAGCCGCCCGCGGGCGTAGCGCGCCGCCGCCTCGCGGTTTTCGCGCTGATCGAGGAAGAGGCCGGTCTTCTGGCCGTGCCGCAGATCGGCGGCGTATTCCACCGGGCCCTCCCGCACGGCCACCGTGGCCGGGATGTCGCCGGCGAGCACGTCCACCCGCTGCTCGAGCCCTTCGAGGCCGCGCACCTTCGGATCGTTCCGGGCGAGAATGCCCGGCGGGCTGCAGCAGGTCGGTCAGCGCGTCGACGACGAGCGGCGTGAGGCGGTCCATGCCCTGCGACAGCGTCTGCACGACCACGTAGTCGGCGTAGCGATCGACGACCAGCGACGGGAGCAGGTCGGCCTCGCCGTGCACCAGCCGGTAGGCCGTGGCGTCGAGCGCCAGCGACGTGCGGAACGCCACCGCGCGCTCCAGCCGGGCGTGGATCGAGCGACGGCAGGTCGGCCGGCTCGCCGACCGTGAGCATCCGGACCGCGATCTGCGAGCGGTCGCTGAAGAGCGCGGAGCCCAGCAGGCGCGCGCGCGGGCCGAACACCTCGACCACGTCGCCGCCCGCCGCGTCCACGCCGGTCACGTCCGCGCGGTAGATCCACGGGTGGCCGCCGCGGATGCGCTGTTCGCCGCGCGAGGAGACAGTGACGGTAGGCATGGGAACGGCGGTCCGCTGCCCGGCGCCGTCTCCATTCTGTCCTATGATGCGCGCATGCTGACCCGCCGCGCGTTCCTGCACACGGCCGTGGCCGGCGGGGTCGCCGTCGCGGCGGGCCACCGTTCATCCGCCGCCGAGTTCGACCTCGTCGTCAAGGGCGGCCGCGTCATCGATCCGGCGCAGCGCTTCGACGCCCTCGCCGACGTCGGCATCGGCGGCGGCCGCATTACGGCCGTGCGGCCGTCGATTCCCGCCTCGGCGGCCGCGGAGGTGCTCGACGCCTCGGGCGCCCTGGTCACCCCCGGCCTGGTGGACGTCCACACGCACGTGCGCTCGGCCGAGATGCCGTCGATCTGCCTGTCGCAGGGCGTGACGTCGCTCGTGGACGCCGGCTCCCGGGGCGCCGACCAGATCGACAGCGTCGTGGCGTTCGCGAAGCAGGCGCCCAACCGTGTCCGCGTGCTCATCAACCTGTCGCGCGCCGGCGTGATCGACGAAGGCGATCTGATGGACCTGTCGCGGGCCGACGTGGCCCTGGCCCGCGACGGCCATCCTGCGCCACCGCGACGTCGATCGATCGGCGTGAAGGCGCGGCTCTCGCGCAACGTCGCCGGCGAGCGCGACCTCGACGCGCTGCGGCGGGCGCAGGAGATCACGCGGCCGCTCGGCCTGCCGGTGATGATCCACATCGGCCAGACGTTCTCGACCATGCCCGCAGCTGCTGGCGCTGCTCAAGCCCGGCGACATCGTCACCCACATGTACGCGTTCCCGCCCAACTCCATCTTCGACGGCAAGGGCGGCGTGCTGCCCGAAGTGATCGCCGCGCGTCAACGCGGCATCCGCTTCGACATCGGCAACGGACGCATCGGCCACTTCACGTGGGACACGATGGCTGAGGGCATCAAGGCCGGCTTCCTGCCCGACACCGATGTCGTCCGACTGGACCGACGCCGGCCGCGCCGAGCACGTGGTGGACTTCCCCAACGTGATGTCGAAGTTGCTGATGCTGGGCGTGCCGTTGCCGCAGGTGATTGCCATGGCCACCTCGAACGCCGCCGCGGCGTTCCCGGCGTTCAAGGGCCTGGGCACGCTTGCGCGTCGGCGCGCCGGCGGACGTGTCGGTGCTGGAGCTGCGCGAGGGGTCGTTCGAATTCCTCGACAACTACGGCGGCAAGCGCACCGGCCGCCAGCGCCTCTTCCCGCGCGCCGCGATCTTCGCCGGCAAGCGCGCTTCCTGACGCAGTCGGCTCAAGGCTCAGGGCCTGCTCAAGCCTGAGCCTTTACAATTGTCAGTATGCCGAACGTGACCCGCTCGCCGATGCTGCGGACGCTTGCCGAAACCGACCCCGAAATCGCCGCCGCCGTCGACAGCGAGCGCCGCCGCCAGTCCGAGGGGCTCGAGCTCATCGCCTCCGAGAACTTCGTCAGCCAGGCGATTCTCGAAACGCCGGCTCCGTGCTCACCAACAAGTACGCCGAAGGCTATCCCGGCAAGCGCTACTACGGCGGCTGCGAGTTCGTGGACGTGGCCGAGGCGCTGGCGATCGCGCGGGCCAAGGCGCTCTTCGGCGCCGACCACGCCAACGTGCAGCCGCACTCGGGCGCGCCAGGCCAACATGGCGGTGTACTTCGCGGCGGTGAAGCCGGGCGACACCGTGCTCGGCATGAACCTGGCGCACGGCGGCCACCTCACGCACGGCCACCCGCTCAACTTCTCCGGCCAGCTCTACAAGATCGTCCCCTACGGCGTGCGGCCCGACACCGAGCAGATCGACTACGAGTCGCTCGAGCAGCTGGCGCACGAGCACAAGCCGAAGATGATCGTGGTGGGCGCCAGCGCCTACCCGCGCATCATCGACTTCGCACGCATCGCCGCCGTGTGCCGAGGACGTCGGCGCGGTGTGATGGTGGACATGGCCCACATCGCCGGCCTGGTGGCGGTGGGCCTGCATCCCGAGCCCGATTCCGCACGCCGACTTCGTCACCTCGACGACGCACAAGACGCTGCGCGGGCCGCGCGGCGGCCTCATCCTCTGCCGCGAGCAGTACGCCAAGGATCTCGACCGCGCGCTCTTCCCCGGCGTGCAGGGCGGGCCGCTGATGCACGTCATCGCGGCCAAGGCGGTGTGCTTCAAGGAAGCGCTGGAGCCGGCGTTCGCCGACTACCAGCGGCAGATCGTGGCCAACGCGGCGCGCCTCGCGGCGGCGCTCACGGCGCACGGGTTCCGGCTGGTGAGCGGCGGCACCGACAACCACCTGATGCTCGTGGACACGTTCTCGAAGGGCGTCACCGGCAAGGCCGCCGAGGTCGCCCTCGGCAAGGCCGGCATCACCGTCAACAAGAACGCGATCCCCTTCGACAAGAACCCGCCGATGGTGGCCAGCGGCATCCGCGTCGGCACGCCGGCTGCGACGACGCGCGGGATGTGCGAGCCGGAGATGGACCTGATCGCCGACTTCGATCGCCCGCGCGCTGGCGGCGACCGAGGACGATCGCGCGCTCGCGTCGATCAAGGCCGAGGTCGAGAGGCTCTGCGACCGTTTCCCGTTGGACTGACGCAGCGTCAGGCCGCTAGGCGTCGGGGAGGCGGCGCCGATATATAGGTCAGCATGAACGCCCTCCGCTGGTTCGCCCTCTTCGCGGCGCTCGGCATCGCCGCAGGCGCGGTCCAATTCGCGCTGACGTCTCCGCAGTATCGCGCGTTCACGATCCTGAGAGGTCGTCCGCGAGGATGCCATGTCCAACGCGCTGAAGACATCATCGGCCTCGAAGGTACCGAGAAACGTCTCGTGCTCGAGTTCGGACGGTTCAGGGTGGCACGTGCTCCGCGAGGAATCGAATGGAGGGCTGATGCTCGAGTTCGGCCTCTATGAGCCAGAACGTGCCTCAGGGCGATATCGACCACCGGGGGATCAGTCCCCGCGAAGTTCACGATTGACGAATCGAAGGAAACGCCAGCGACACGTATCGGTCCTCCATTGCGTCCGTTCGTTGTCGCAGGAGCCGCAGGCGGGCTGGTGAGCGGAGCGCTAACACTCCCGGTCTTCATCTGGTGGCGGCGAGGTCAGGCGCAGCGGGGCACAAGAACACTCGTCGGGCAGGTCTGAAGACCTGCCCCTACGACAGCATCCGCTGTGGCACACTGGTCGGGCCGCGTGAAGGCGGCCCCCACGAAAGCGAGATGTCCTCCAGCCTGTTCGACAGCGTGTCCGCCGTGTTCTCCGACGGCGGCGCGCTCGCGGACACGCTTCCCGGATTCGAGCCGCGCGACGGACAGCGCCGCATGGCCGAAGCCGTCGCGTCGGTGCTCGACACCGGCGGCACGCTGCTGGCCGAGGCCGGCACCGGCACGGGCAAGACGCTCGCCTATCTCGCGCCGGCCATCCTGAGCGGCCAGCGCGTGCTGGTGTCCACGGGCACCAAGAACCTCCAGGAGCAGATCTACTTCAAGGACATCCCGGCGCTCGCCGCGGCGCTCGGCGTCACGTTCAGCGCCACGCTGATGAAGGGCCGGTCGAACTACCTGTGCCTGCACCGGTTCCAGACGATTGAGGGCACCTACGAATCGCGCGGCATGTTCGAGGCGGGCGAGGTGTTCGACCACGGCGCGGCGTCGGAATCGGAGAAGTCGATCTTCCTGCCGGTCATCCGCGACTGGGCGGCGCGCACGGACACCGGCGATCGCGCCGAGCTCGCCGACCTGCCGGAAGACCTGGCGCTCTGGAACCACATCTCGGCGACGGCCGACACCTGCCTCGGCGCCGAATGCCCGCAGTTCACCGACTGCTTCGTGACGCGCATGCGCCAGCGCGCCAACGACTCCGACGTCGTGATCGTCAACCACCACCTGCTGTGCGCCGACGCCTCGGTGCGCAAGGGCTCGTTCGGCGAGGTGATCCCGTCGTGCACGTCGCTGGTGGTGGACGAGGCGCACCAGCTCGAAGACGTCGCGACGCAGTATTTCGGTCTCGCCTTCAGCAACTACCGGTTCGACGACTTCCTGCGCGACGCCGACCGGAGCCTGTCGGCGGCCCGCGCCACGCTCGAGGCGGACGAGGCTGGCGACACCGCCTGGGAGCCGCGCCAGATCGAATCGGCGGCGCGAAGCCTGACGCGCGTCGGCGACCACGGCCGGCAGTTCTTTCAACGCCTCGCCGACGCGCGCGCAGCGGCCCCGGCGGCCCAGGAATCGCGCGTGCGCTACACCGCCGAGACGATCGCGGACTACCTCGAAGATGGCGCGGCGCTGGCCGGCGCCATCGAAGGCTTCGAGGCGACGATCGCGCTGATGCTGCACGGCCTCGACTCGTCTCCGGTGGCACCGGCCGATGGCTCGAGCGAAACGCTGCAGACGCTGCAGCGCCGGGCCGGCGAGCTGCACCGCGATCTCCGGCTGCTGCTGCGCGGCGACGATCCCGACATGGTCTACTTCCTCGAAACGCGCGGCCGCGGCATCTTCCTGCGCGCGGCGCCGGTGGACGTGTCGCGGCTGGTGCGCGAGGCGCTCTTCGATCGGTTCCGCTCGGTGATCCTCACCTCGGCGACGCTGGCGGTGGACAACTCGTTCGCCTACGTCAAGGGCCGGCTCGGATTGGGCGATGCCGACGAGATCCGCGTGCCCGGAGAGTTCGACTACACGTCGCAGGCGCTGATGTACCTGCCGCGGCGCATGCCGCCGCCGAAGTCGCCGGGGTTCGCGTCGGCGGTGGCGATCGAGGCGATCGACATCCTGCGGCGCACGCGCGGGCGCGCGTTCGTGCTGTTCACGAGCTACGCCGTGCTGCGGTCCGTCCAGCGCGAGCTCGAAGTGACGCTGCCGTATCCCATCCTGGTGCAGGGTCAGGCGCCGCGGTCGGCGCTGCTGCAGATGTTCCGGTCCACCCCGAACGCGGTGCTGCTGGCGACCTCGAGCTTCTGGCAGGGGGTGGACGTGGCCGGCGAGGCGCTCAGCTGCGTGATCGTGGACAAGCTCCCCTTTGCCTCTCCCGGCGACCCGGTCACGGCAGCCCGGATCGACACGATCAATGCCAGGGGCGGCGACGCCTTTGCCGACTATCAGGTGCCGCTGGCCATCCTCGCCCTGCAACAGGGGCTGGGCCGCCTCATCCGGCACCGCACCGACCGCGGCGTGCTGGCGGTGCTCGATCCGAGGCTGCGGACCACCGGCTATGGGCGGCGTTTTCTCTCGGCGCTCCCGCCCGCCCCGGTGACCCACGACCTCGATGCCATCAGCCGTTTCTTCAGGTAAGCTTTCTTCAGCGGCCGGCCGTAGACAAACCGGACGCTCGGGAGTGGTGTCGCCATCTGCGCACCGTCCCGGTGACGTCATGACGATTTGCTGGAGGCTCAAGGACATGCGGACCCATCTGTTCCGCGGCGCGTGCGCGGTTGCCGTGGTGCTGACGCTGGCGGCGTCGGCGTTCGCCCAGAGCGTGGTCAGGGGCAAGGTGCAGGACGCCCAAGGCAAGCCCGTCGACAGACGCGACGATCGTCTTCGAGGCCGAAGGCACGAACCGGAAGATGCAGACGAAGACCGACGGCAAGGGCGAGTTCCTGCAGGTCGGTCTGCAGTCGGGCGGATACCAGGTGACGGCGTCGAAGGACGGCGTCGGCACGGCCACGTCCAAGGCCACTGTCCGGCAGGGCCCGAACAACCCGCTCACCTTCACGCTGGCGCCGGCTGGAGCCGCCGCCGCGGCCGGCGGACAAGGCTGCGGCGCAGAAGCTGCAGGCGCTGGCGGGCGAGGCGATGGCGGCGCTGCGCGCCGGCAACAACGACGACGCGATCGCGAAGTTCAACGAAGTGATCACGCAGATGCCGACGTGCGCCGACTGCCATTACAACGTCGCCGTGGCCCAGGCCAACAAGAAGGACTTCGCGGCGGCCGAAGCGTCGTACAAGAAGGCGATCGAGCTCAAGCCTGACAACGCCGACGCCTACACGGGTCTCGCCACGCTCTACAACCAGCAGAAGAAGTTCGACCTCGCCGCCGAGGCGAGCGCCAACGCGTCCAAGTACACGGCGGCCGGCGGCGGCGGCAACGCCGAGGCCGCGTACAACCAGGGCGTGATCCTGTTCAACGGCGGCAAGTTCGCCGAAGCCAAGACGCAGTTCGAAACGGCCACCAAGGCCGATCCGAACCATGCGCTGGCGCAGTATCAGCTCGGCATGACGGCGCTCAACCTCGGGCAGATCCAGGACGCGGTGAACGCCCTCGAGGCCTACCTGAAGATCGACCCGAACGGCCCGAAGGCCGCCGAGGTGAAGGCGTCGCTGCCGGCGCTCCAAGGGATGCTGAAGAAGTAGCAGGGCTCAGAGGCTTAGCAAGGCCAAAGGCTGAAGGCTACGTCCTCCATCTCCGATCGGCTGTCCCAGGTCCGCGCCCGCGTGGCGGCGGCGGCCGGGACAGCCGGCCGCGACCCCTCCTCCATCCGCCTGGTCGCGGTCTCGAAAACCTTCCCAGCAGAAGCAGTTCGCTCGGCGTTTGCCGCCGGCCAGCAGGACTTCGGCGAGAACCGCGTTCAGGAAGCACTACAGAAAATCGGTGAAACGACCGACCTAACCATCAGGTGGCATCTGCTTGGCCACCTGCAGTCGAACAAGGCCCGGAAGGCAGGGCCGGCGTTCGCGATGGTCCAGTCGGTAGACAGCGTCGAGCTCATCCAGAAGCTCGATGCCGCCGCGGCTGAGGCCGGAAGCGCGCCGGAACTGCTGATCCAGGTGGACCTCGCGGGGGAAGCCACGAAGTTCGGTGTCCCGCCAGCCGAGGTGCCGCGGCTCTTCGAAGCCGCGGCCGCGTGTCGCGCCGCCCGGGTCGTCGGGCTGATGACACTGCCGCCCGTGCCGGACACGCCGGAGGACGCCCGGCCGTACTTTCGACGGCTGCGCGAGCTGAAGGACCAGTGGCTGGCCGCCGGGGTTCCCGCCCCCATGCTTCGCGAGCTGTCGATGGGCATGAGCGGCGACTTCGAGGTGGCCATCGAGGAAGGCGCCACGATCGTCCGGGTCGGGACGGCGATTTTCGGAAGCCGCTAGCCCGGAGCACCCGGGCCGGCCGATAACGTGGAGCTGGACCGCCGATGCTGAAGTTCAACGAGCCCGCCACGGAGACCGTCACCGCGTCCGAGCGCAGCTCGACGATCACCCCGCTCGAGATGCGGCAGACGACGTTTGCGTCGGGCTGGCGCGGCTACGCGCCCGAGGCCGTGCGCACGTTCCTGGTGGACGCCTCGGAAAGCTACGAGCGGGCGCTGCGCGAGAACGAGCGGCTGCGGCAGGACATCGAGCGCCTGCAGGCGTTGCTCCGGCAGTATCAGGACCTCGAGGACGGGCTCAAGAACACGCTCGTGCACGCGCAGAAGGTGGCGGACGACGTGCGCGCCAGCGCCGCGCTCGAAGCCGATCGCGTGGTGAAGGAGGCGCAGGGGCGCGCCGAGCTGATGATGATGGCCGCGCAGAACCGCGTCGAGGACGCGCAGCGCGAGATCGACGGACTGAAGCTGCGCCGCCGCGAAGCCGAGGCCAACGTCGAGTCGATCATCTCGTCGCTCCACGCCACGCTCGAGTTCATCCGCGACCAGCAGCGCGAGCCGCGCGTCGTGCCGCTCCGAACGCGCATGGAAGCGGCTTCGCTAGGGGCAGCGCTACCAGATCTCGCGCTCGCTCAAGGGCGCGGCGGACAAATCTGTAAGCCGCTCGTGCCCTACGGTAGTGCTAGGATTCGCCCCAGCGGGAGATCTGCAGGAGGAAACTCGAGGCATTCGAGCGGGAGGCCATCGCATGGCTGTGGCCCCGCTGACGGGCGCGGCCGGGACGGCCGCCGTCGACGCACCGCCCTGGCACGTCACCGGGTCGTACTTCGAGGCCTGCAACTGCCTGGCAATCTGCCCCTGCCGCCGCCGCGGCGGCCGGGCCACGACCACCGGCCCCACCTACGGCGTCTGCGACTTCGCGCTCTCGTGGCAGGTGCTGCAGGGATCGTACGGGCGCCTCCAGCTCGACGGTCTCGGCGGTGATCATGGCTGGCTCGTTCCGGCAGGACGAACCGGGCCAGCCCTGGCGCGTCTGCCTGTACATCGACGAGCGCGCCACACCGGACCAGCAGCTCGCCGTGGCGAACATCTTCACCGGCCGGGCCGGAGGCACCGCGCTGCGCAACTACGCCTCGGTCATCGGCGAGGTCCACGCCGTGCGGCGCGCGAACATCGAGCTCGATCATCGCCGCCACCACTGGAGCATGCGGGCCGACAGCTACGTCGTGGTCACCGGCGCCACGCCGGTCGAGTCGCCGCTCGCCATCTCGTGCGGCGTTCCAGGGCATGATCGTCCTGGCGAAGAATTGCGGACCGAGGTGATGCAGGTGAACGACTCGCCGCTGATCTGGGGGGTGCAGGCGCGCTGCGGCTTCGCGACGACGTTCGCCTATCAATCGGAGGACTGACCCCATGCGCACACCGGCGAGGCTCGGCGTCCTGCTGTTCATCCTCGCCGCGGTGCTCGGCGCCACGCTCCTCACGGCGCAGTCCCCGGTGCAGCCGTCGCCGGTTCAATCTTGCAACGCGTCGCCCAGGCCCGCCTGGTGCAGTGCGCGTCCCTGGCGATCGATCGCAGGGCTGGCTCTCGCAGCGCCGATCCGAGGTGATGGCGCGCAACGGCGTCGTGGCCACCAGCCAGCCGCTGGCGGCGCAGGCCGGGCTCGACATCCTCAAGAAGGGCGGCAACGCCATCGACGCCGCCGTCACCACCGCCGCCATGCTCACCTCGTCGAGCCGATGATGGTGGGCCCGGCCGGCGACCTCTTCGTCATCGTCTACGTCGCGCAAGGAGAACAAGGTCTACGCGCTGAACGCGAGCGGCAAGGCGCCGAGCGGGCAGACCCTGGCGCGGATGAACGAGCTCGGCTACAGCTGGGATCCGAAGAACTGGGCGCCAGGCTCCGGCATGCCGCAACGCGGCATTCTCACGGCGACGGTGCCGGGCGCGGTGTGGGGCTGGGACGAAGTGCTCCGTCGCTTCGGCACGATGACGTTCAAGGAGACGCTGCAGCCGGCCATCGACTACGCGGAGCAGGGCTTTCCGGTGTCGGAGCGCATCGCGGTCGAGTGGCGGCTGCCGAATTCGATCGGCCCGGTGCCAGCCGACCCACGACGATGCTGCACGCAGCGCGATCCCGACGCCGTCGCCACCTGGTACGTCGACGGCCGCCCGCCCGCGGCCGGTCAGCTCTTCCGCAACCCGGGCCTGGCCCGAACCTATCGCCTCCTGCAGCAGCAGGGCCGCGACGGGTTCTACAAGGGCGAGCTGGCCCGTGCCATCGTCGAGAAGTCCACGAAGCTGGGCGGCACGATGACGATGGAGGATCTGGCGAACTACACCGGCGAGTGGGTGACGCCGGCGACGAGCACCTACAAGGGCTACGACGTCTTCACGCTGCCGCCGCCGGCGCAGACGTGGGCCACCGGCGAGATCCTCAACATCCTCGAAGCCTGCGTGCCGGCGTGGGCACCGGGCCAGACGCTCGCCAGCCTCGGCCCGGTCAGCGCGAAGTACTGGCATTTCGTCGTCGAGGCCAAGAAACTCGCCTTCCAGGATCTCTACGCCTTCAACGCCGACCCCAACTTCGCGAAGGTGCCGCTCGATCGGCTGCTGTCGCCGGCGTACGCGAAGTCGCTGTGCGCGCGCGTGAACCCGGCGCGCGCGGCGGCGCCGGCGCCCGGACGCAACGCCGACACCGGCGGCGACACCATCGTGCTGTCCACCGCCGATCGCGACGGCAACATGGTGGCGTGGGTCAACAGCCTGTACTCGATCTTCGGCTCGGGCGTCACCGTGCCCGGCTACGGGATCTCGCTGCACAACCGCGGCGGGCTGTTCACGCTCGACCCGAAGAGCCCGAACGCGATCGCGCCGAACAAGCGCCCCTTCAACACGCTCTCGGCCGGCTTCGTGATGCGCAACGACCGACCGCTGATGACCGTGACGCTGATGGGCGGCGACATGCAGGCGCAGGGCATCGCGCAGGTGCTGCTCAACGTGCTCGACCTTGGCGCGAACCTGCAGGCCGCCAGCGACATGGCGCGCTTCCGCCACGTGCAGGTACCGAACGTGCTGACGATGGAGTCGCCGCTCGTGTCCCGCGTCGGCGCCGCCCTGCGCGCAATGGGCCACGTCGTCGAGCCGGTGAACGGCGAGAACATGGGCGGCTATCAGGCGATCATGTTCACGCCAGACGCAAACGCGCCGCGCACACGCCCGGCGGCCCCGATTCGCGGTTTCTACCGCGCGGGGTCCGACCATCGCAAGGATGGTCAAGCGGTCGGATTCTGAAGCCGTGCTCGAGCAGGGCGGTCTGAAGACCGCCCTCTACATCCGGAACGTAGCGGTCGGTCTTGAGACCGACCGCAGGTTCTCAGGCGGGGACGTTGAGTTGCGACTTGACGTAGGGCGCCTCGTTCACGGCCGGCGTCTTCCTGCGTGCGGCGACGAGCCACCATTCGCGCGCCGAGGCCACGATCACCACCAGCACGATCGCCATGAAGAAGAGCGCCAGCGCCGGCGTCGAGGCGATCGTTGAAGATCATGCGCGCGGCGTTGGGATCGGTCGAACCGGCCAGCGTCTGCGCGTGCGAGAGGAACCCGAGCTTCGGATCGGGCGAGAACACCTTCTGCCATCCGGCGGTGAGCGTCGCCGCCGCCAGCCACGCGAGCGGAATCAGCGTCACCCACGAGTAGCGCATCTTGCCCATCTTCACCAGCACGGTCGTGGCGACGCAGAGCGCCACGGCGGCCAGCAGCTGGTTGGCGATGCCGAAGAGCGGCCACAGCGTGTTGATGCCGCCGAGCGGATCGATGACGCCCTGGTAGAGGAAGTAGCCCCACCCGGCGACCACCAGGAACGACGAGAGCAGGATGCTCGGATACCACGACGTGCGGCCGAGCGGCGGCGACAGGTGGCCGAGCAGCTCCTGCAGCATGAAGCGGCCGACGCGCGTGCCGGCGTCGATCGTGGTCAGGATGAACACCGCCTCGAACATGATCGCGAAGTGGTACCAGAGCGCCAGCCCGCTGCCGCTGAACACGCCGGAGAGGATGCCGGCCATGCCGACGGCCAGGCTGGGCGCGCCGCCGGTGCGCGAGAGCAGCGTGGACTCGCCCATCTCCTTGGCCAGCGTATTCAGCTGCTCGGGCGTCACGATGAAGCCCCACTGCGCGATCGCCTGCGACGCCGTCTGCGCGGTCGGGCCCGAGCGTGGCCGGGCCGACGTTCATCGCGAAGTACACGCCCGGGTCGAGCGTCGCGGCCGCGATCATCGCCATCACGCCGACGAGCGACTCGGTGAGCATGCTGCCGTAGCCGACCAGCCGCGCGTCGGTCTCGCAGCTGCAGCATCTTCGGCGTCGTGCCGCTCGCGATGAGCGCGTGGAACCCGGAGACCGCGCCGCACGCGATGGTGATGAACGCGAACGGGAACAGCTTGCCGGCGAACACCGGGCCGCTGCCGTCGATGAACTGCGTCACCGCCGGCATCTTGAGCGGCGGCATCACGAAGATGATCGCGACGCCGAGGATCGAGGATGGTGCCGACCTTCATGAACGTGGACAGGTAGTCGCGCGGCGCGAGCAGCAGCCACACCGGCAGCACCGAGGCGACGAAGCCGTAGATCATCACCGCCCACGCCAGCGACGTCCCGGACCAGGTGAACGCGGGCCCGAGCGTCGGGTGCTGCGACACCCACTGCCCGCCGACGAGCGCGGCCAGCAGCAGCACGACGCCGATCGCGGTGGCCTCGGCCACCTTGCCGGGCCGCAGGTTGTTCATCCACAAGCCCATGAGGAGCGCGATCGGGAATCGTGCACGACGAGCGTGAAGAGGCCCCACGGGCTGTCGCGCAGCGCGTTGACGACGACGAGCGCCAGCACCGCGAGCAGGATGATCATGATCGCGAAGATCGCGACCATCGCCGCCAGGCCCGCCACCGGGTTCACTTCCTCCTTCGCGATCTGGCCGAGCGACTTGCCGTCGCGCCGCATCGACGCGCACAGGATCAGGAAGTCCTGCACCGCGCCGCCGAGCACCACGCCGGCGATCAGCCAGATCGTGCCGGGCAGGAAGCCGAACTGCGCCGCCAGCGTCGGGCCGACCAGCGGACCGGCGCCGGAGATCGCCGAGAAGTGATGGCCGAAGAGCACCCACTTCGAGGTCGGCACGAAGTCGCGGCCGTTGTTGAGCCGCTCGGCCGGCGTGGCGCGCTTGGAGTCGAGGCCGAACACCGTCTGCGCGATGAACCGCGAGTAGAAGCGGTAGGCGACGAGATACGAGCAGACCGCCGCGACCACGAGCCACGCGGCGCGGATCGTCTCGCCGCGCGCGAGCGCGATGACGCCGAACGCGCCGGCGCCGGCCACGGCCACGGCGACCCAGACGAGAAACGAGAGAGGCTTCGGCATGACTTATTTGAACTGAAGATACGCGAGCCCGTTGACGCCGGACTGCGTGAACCAGAGTCTATCGCCAAGCCGCGCCGGCGGCTGACGGTCGCTGCCCGCGGTCAGGCCGGTGGCGCCGGCGTTGGGCACGCGCAGCGGGAACTCGGTGATGACGCCGTCCGGCGTCACGCGTCCGAGCAGTCCGCCGCGGGTGAACCAGATGTTGCGATCGGGACCCGACCGCGATGTTGATCGGCGATCCGGTCTGGGTCGGCATCGGGAACTCGGTGATCTCGCCCGTCCATCGTGATCCGGCCGACGCGGTTGCCATCCGGCTTCCGGCCGTCCATCGTGCCCGAGAGCTCCACGAACCACATGTGCCCGTCGGCGCCCGCCGTGATGTCGCCCGGGCCCGAGTTGGGGCGCGGCAGCGGAAACTCGGTGATCACCCCGGCCGGCGTGATGCGCCCGATCTTGCTGGCGTTGAACTCCGAGAACCAGACGTTGCCGTCGGGCCCGGCCGCCAGGGCGCGCGGGCCGCTGTCGGGCGTGGGAATCGGATACTCGGTGATCACGCCCTGCGGCGTGATTCGTCCGATCTTTCCGCCGCCGAACTCCCCGAACCAGATGTTGCCGTCGGCGCCGAGGGCGATGGCGCGCGGAAAGGCGTTCGGGGTGGGAATCGGAACTCGGTGATCACGCCGGCCGGGGTAATCCGGCCCATCCGGTTGCCGGTGTGCTCGGAGAACCAGATGTTGCCGTCGGAGCCGAGCGGCGATGATCCGCGGCGAACTGTTGGGGTTCGGCAGGGGGAACTCGGTGAGGCCGGTCCCGTCGGGCCGCATCCGGCCGATGCGATTTCCGGCGCTTTCGGTAAACCAGACCGTGCCGTCCTGAGCAAGGGCGATCGTGGTCGGGCCGCTGCCGGGGTTGGGCAGCGGAAACTCGGTGACGACGCCGTCGGTGGTCAGGTTCCGCTCGCCCGGGGCGAGCCAGCGCTGCTTACCGGACACAGCCGCTCCGAGGGCGAGTATCCCTAGCGTCCACAGCCATTTGCGCGTCATAATAGTGTCGGCTCAGCGGGGCGACGCCCGCCCGAAGGCGGGCTGTTAAGCACTGTTCCAGCGACGCGGAGCCCGCATGCTCGTGGGTCCGAGGCGAAGCGCCGCTAGTTTACATGCCGCACCGTGAGGCGTGACTCCCCAGGTCGAGGGGTCTTTCCGCGGAGGGTGGATGCGCCGAGACGCGCTCCTGGTAGCAGTCCTTGCCGTGATCGCCGTTGGCAGCGAACACGCGACAGGCGACGGAGACCGGCCAGCTCAGGCCGCGGCGTCTTCCGCCGCGCCCGCCGCCGCGCGGCAGGCCGCGCCCGCGCCCGTCCGCGTCCTCGCAACGTCGCGCCCCGTCGCCGCGCCCGACCGCGCGCTCGTGCAGAAGTACTGCGTCACCTGCCATAGCGATCGGCTGAAGACCGGCGGCCTGTCGCTGCAGAACGACGACCCTGCCGCCAGCGTCCTCGACGCAGAGCTCTGGGAGAAGGTGCTGCAGAAGCTGCACGGCGGCATGATGCCGCCGCAGGGCATGCCGCGGCCCGACGCCGCGACGCTCGACTCCTTCGTCACGTCGCTCGAACGCGTGCTCGATCGCCAGGCCGCATCCGCCGTCAACCCGGGGCACAAGCCTCCGCACCGGCTGAACCGCACCGAGTACGGCAACGCCATCCGCGACCTGCTCGATCTCGAACATCGACCCGGCGACCCTGCTGCCGGCCGACGACGAGAGCCACGGCTTCGACAACATCGCCGGCGTGCTGCGCATCTCGCCGTCGCTGCTCGAGCAGTACCTCGGCGCCGCGCGCGCAAGCGTGAGCAGCCTCGCCGTCGGCACCGACACGGACGTCGTCCGCCTCGGCCTTCCGCGTGCCGCCCGACGATTCGCAGGAGGATCACGTGGACGGCCTGCCGCTCGGCACCCGCGGCGGCCTGGCGTTCACCCACACCTTCCCGCAGGACGCCGAGTACGAGTTCAGCGTGTTGCTGCTGCGCAACATCGTCGGCTACATGACCGGGCTCGAGTTCGCGCACCAGCTCGAGATCTCGATCGACGGCGAGCGCGTGTTCATCGGCGCAGGTCGGCGGCGAAGCGGACAACCTGGCGTCGGACAAGAACATGTCGGAGGCCGCCAACGCGATCGACCAGCGGCTGAAGACGCGGGTGAAGGTGAAGGCCGGCCCGCGCACCGTGGGCGTCACGTTCGTGCGGCGCAACCACGCCGAGTCGGACGAGCCGCTGCAGCCGCACGAGCGCAACCACGATCTGCAGGACATGAACGGCCTGCCGCAGATCGATCACGTGAACCTCACCGGCCCGTTCGATGCCACCGGGCCCGGCGACACGCCGAGCCGCCGCCGCATCTTCTCGTGCCGGCCGGCCCAGGCGGCCGAGGAAGCCGCCTGTGCCCGCACGGTGCTGTCGACGCTGGCGCGCCGCGCCTATCGCCGGCCGGTCACGGCCGACGATCTGCACGCCGATCATCGAGCAGTACCGAAGCCGGCCGGAAGGCCGGCTCGTTCGACACCGGCATCGAGCACGGGCTGCGGCTGATCCTCGCCAACCCCAAGTTCCTGTTCCGCGTGGAGCGCGCCGCCGTCGAAGCCGGGGCCGGTCACCGACCTCGAGCTCGCCTCGCGGCTGTCGTTCTTCCTGTGGAGCTCGATCCCCGACGACGCGCTGATCGACGCCGCCGCGAGCGGCCGCCTCGCCACCCGGCCGGCTCGAGCGGCAGGTGGTGCGCATGCTCGCCGACCCGAAGGCGCGGGCGCTCACCGAGAACTTCGCCAGCCAGTGGCTGCTGCTGCGCAACCTCAAGGGCCACGTGCCGACGCCGGGCGACTTCCCGAACTTCGACAACGAGCTGCGGCAGGCGTTCCGCCAGGAAACGGAGCTGTTCTTCCAGAGCATCGTCAGGGAGAACCGCAGCGTCCTCGACCTGATCAACGCCGACTACACCTTCGTCAACGAGCGGCTGGCGCGGCACTACGGCATGCCGAACGTCTACGGCAGCCACTTCCGCCGCGTCGCCGTGACCAACCCGGTGCGCCGCGGCCTGCTCGGCCAGGGCAGCGTGCTGACGGTCACGTCGTATCCGAACCGCACCTCGCCGGTGCTGCGCGGCAAGTACATCCTCGAGAACATCCTCGGCACGCCGCCGCCGGCGCCGCCGCCGAACGTGCCGGCGCTCTCGGACAACGAGGCCGGGCAGGAGCCGAAGTCGCTGCGCGAGCGGCTGGAGCTGCACCGCCGCACCCCGACCTGCGCCAGCTGCCACCGGGTGATGGACCCGCTGGGCTTCGCCCTGGAGAACTTCGACGGCATCGGCGCGTGGCGGGCGAAGGAGCCGGGCGGCGCCATCGACCCCACCGGGAAGCTGGCCGACGGCAGCGACGTGGACGGCCCGGTGGCCCTCCGCGCGGCCATCATGAAGCGCCCGGACCGGTTCGTCCGGACCTTCGCGGAAAAGCTGATGACCTACGGTCTCGGCCGGGGTCTGGAGCATTACGATATGCCGGTCGTGCGCGCCATCGCGCGCGACGCGGCGAAGCAGAACTACCGGTTCTCGGCCATCGTGGCCGGCATCGTCAGCAGCGCGCCGTTCCGGATGAAGGCGCCGCAGGCTGGCGCGCCGCTCGTCGCCGCCGCGTCGTCGCATTGAGGTAGACACCGATGTTCATCACTCGAAAGCACCTGCCGCGGCGGACGTTCCTGAAGGGGATGGGCGTCACCATGGCGCTGCCGCTGCTCGACTCGATGGTGCCGGCGCGGACGCTGCTGGCGCAGACGGCGGCGAAGCCGGTGCCGCGGCTCGGCTTCGTCTACGTGCCGCACGGCGCCATCATGGACAAGTGGACGCCGGCCACCGAGGGCGCCGGCTTCGAGTTCACGCCCATCCTCAAGCCGCTCGAGGCGTACCGGACCTACGTCAACGTGGTCAGCGGCCTCGGCCACAAGGCCGCGGACACGACCGCGGTGCACTCGCTGAGCCCGACGACGTGGCTGAGCGGCGTGCGCCCGAAGGCGACGCAGGGCGTCGATGCCTTCGCCGGCATCACCGCCGACCAGATTGCCGCGCAGGCCATCGGCCAGGACAGCGCCGCTGCCGTCGATGGAGCTCGCCACCGAGGATCACTCGGGCCTCATCGGCTCGTGCGACGTCGACTACGGCT
This sequence comes from uncultured Acidobacteriota bacterium, assembly GCA_963731785.1. Taxonomy (GTDB): domain Bacteria; phylum Acidobacteriota; class Vicinamibacteria; order Vicinamibacterales; family UBA2999; genus DASYRM01. Next base: position 272,904 of record CAVSWX010000014.1, on the reverse strand, counting down.
GCATCTACATGAACACGCTGTCGTGGCGCACGCCGACGACGCCGCAGCCGATGGAGATCAATCCGCGCAAGGTGTTCGAGCGGATGTTCGGCGAGGGTGGCAGCGCGGCCGAGCGCGTGGCGCGCATCCGGGAAGACCGCAGCATCCTCGACGCGATCGCCAAGGAAGCGGCCGGCCTGCAGCTGCAGCTCGGCGCCTCGGATCGCCAGACGATGACGCAGTATCTCGAGAACGTGCGCGAGATCGAGCGCCGCATCCAGCGCGCCGAGAAGAGCCAGGGCGACGCGGACCTGCAGCTGCCGTCGCGCCCGGCCGGCGTGCCGTTCGACTTCGAGGAGCACGTCGGGCTGATGTACGACCTGATGACGCTGGCCTACCAGGCGCAGATCACGCGCGTCATCACCTTCATGGTGTCGCGCGAGGTCAGCAACCGCACCTACACGCAGGTGGGCGTCACCGACGGCCACCACGCCATCTCGCACCACCAGAACCGCGCCGAGAAGATGGAGAAGAACGTCCGCATCCAGACGTTCAACGTCAGCATGTTCGGCGAGTTCCTGACCAAGCTGAAGGAGACGCCGGACGGCGACGGCTCGCTGCTGGATCACACGGTGCTGCTCTACGGCAGCAACATGAGCAACAGCAACGCGCACGACCACTTCCCGCTGCCGAACCTGGTGGTGGGCGGCGGGGCGGGCTCGCTCAAGGGCGGCCGTCACCTGCGCTATCCCGATCACACGCCGATGACCAACCTGCTGGTGTCGATGCTCGACAAGGCAGGCGTGCGGCAGGAGACGCTCGGCGACAGCACCGGGCCGCTGGCGAACCTCTGACGTGCGTAGGGCCGGCTTAGCCGGCTCAGGGCCGCCTGAAGGCGGCCGCTACGAACCAGGCACTCGCTACGCTCGTCGCCGCTCTCTCCCTGCTTGGGACAGCCTCCGCACAGACAGCGGCGCCGGCTGCTGCGCCGAGCGCGGCGCAGCTGGTCGCCGCGGTCAAGGCGGGCGAGTCGGCCGCGGCGCTGTCGCTGCTGCAGCGCAAGGCGGATCCCAACGCCGCCGAAGCGGACGGCACGACGGCGCTGCACTGGGCCGTGCGCAACGGCGACGCGACCCTCGTCGATCGGCTGCTGCGCGCGGGCGCGAAGGCCACTGCGGCCAACCGCTACGGCGTCACGCCGCTGCCGCTCGCGTGCGAACGGGCGACCCCGCGATCGTCGAGCGCCTGCTCAAGGCCGGCGTCAGCGCGAACCTCACCGGCCCGCTGGGCGAAACGGCGCTCCACACCTGCGCGCGCGCGGGCCACGTGGCCGCAGCGAAGGTGCTGGTGGCCCACGGGGCGTCCCTGAACGCGATCGAGAGCTGGCGCGGCCAGACGCCGCTCATGTGGGCGGCGGCGCAGGGCCACGGCGAGATGGTCTCGATGCTGGCCGAGGCGGGCGCCGACGTGAACGCGCGCTCGGGCATCATCGCGTGGGAGCGGCAGCGCACGTCGGAGCCGCGCGACAAGTGGCTGCCGCCAGGCGGGTTCACGCCGCTGCTGTTCGCCGCGCGCGAAGGCCGCGTCGACGCGGCCAAGAGCGCTCATCGCCGCGGGCGCCGACGTCAGCGTCGTCGATCCCGACCGGCACTCCGCGCTCGTCATCGCGCTCATCAACGGCCACTTCGACGTCGCCAACCTGCTCATCGACAAGGGCGCCGACGTGAACATGCCCGACAAGGTCGGCCGGACCGCGCTGTGGGCGGCCGTGGACTACAACACGCCGCCGCAGTCCAACCGGCCGGCACCGAATCCGTTCGACGAGGAGACGACCAGCCTCGACGTCATCAAGAACCTGCTCGCGCACGGCGCGCGCGTCGACGCGCCGCTCACCGCGCAGACTCCCTACCGGACCAAGCTCGATCGCGGCGCCGACGGCGTGCTCGGCGCCGGCACCACGCCGCTGCTGCGCGCGGCCAAGGCCGGCGACACACCGGTGGTGAAGCTGCTGCTCGAGAAGGGCGCCAACCCGAAGGCGGTGACGCGCAACGGCGTCAACGGCGTCATGATGGCCGCCAACGTCGCCGCTCGCGAAGAGGACAGGACCGGCCGCAGCAAGACGCAGAAGGACGCGATCGAGACGATCACGCTGCTGCTCGCCGCCGGCGCCGACATCAACGGCACCGACAATCAGGGCCGCACCGCGGTGCACGGCGCGGCGCTGTGGGGCCTGACCGACGTCGTCCGGTTCCTGCACAAGAACGGCGCGAAGCTCGACGTCGAGGACAAGCGGCGGTTCACGCCGCTCGAAGCCGCGCTCGGCATGGCCGGCGGCTTCGGCTTCGATTCGAAGTCGAGCGTCGTGCGCGAGGACACGGCCAAGGCGATTCGCGAGCTCATGGGCGTAGCGCCCGACTACGTGCCGCCGGTGCGCCCCCACCCGCCCGCGGCACCAGGCGGCCGCAACGCCGCCTCCGACGACTAGCCGGCGCGGCGATTTCGCGGGTATTCTGGACCCGCGCCTAGGCCATCAATCCAACATCTGCGTAGGCCGAAAGATCCGATCTTACGGAAAGGTTGGTATCGACGAACTGGGGCGTGTACCCGAAAGACCTAGGCAAACCATTGGTAATACGCGGGTAACGCCCGCGCTGCCGGCGACCGGGCAGATGGCCTCCAAGTTGCTCAAGGAACGCGGCATGACCTTCAACACACTCGTCGAGCGCGTGAGAGAGGACTTCGCGGAGATGCCGGGTCTGGAGGTCACGATGGCCCAGGGCGTTCGCCTCTGGAACATCGGCGCCGACGATTGCCGCTTCGTCATCGACGCCCTGGTCGACATGGGCTTCCTGAAATGGACGACGAAACGCACGGTCATCCGCACCGGACGGTCGCTGACGCTGGAAAAGGCCAGTCACAACTGAGATACAAATCAGTGAGATCGGCCTCTCCACGTCCACATGATCGTGCGATCCTGCCCGGCGGGGCCGAAGCGCCGCCCTCCGGCGTCCGCCGCGCCTTACTTGGCCGCCGCGAGCTTCTTGATCTGTTCCACGGCGCTCGCCACCTTGTAATCGAGGAAGATCCTGCCCATCTCCGCCGTTGCCGGCGTCGGGTCGACCAGCACACCGGCCGCCGGCTCGGGACCCGCCGCGCTCGCGGCGTAGCGGTCGCGCCGGATGTGGCGCGTCGTCGCGGTCGAGCGCCACCACCTGGGCGGTCTCGCTCGACGCCGGCATGCCCGCCCGGCGTGATCTTCCGCTCGGCCAGATAGGCGTTCATCTGCTGGCCCGACTGCGTGGCGATGTCGACGTAGAACACGCGGGCGCCCTTGCGGCGGGCATCGGCGTCGAGCCCTTCGGCCGCCAGCCGCAGTTCGGCCTGGCCGCCGCCATGGTCACCCATCAGGTAGACCTGCTTGAACCCGGCGGCGACGGCGCTCTGCGCCACCTGCCGCATCACGCCCAGGAACACCTCCGAGCTCAGCGAGACGGTGCCCGGGAAGCGCATGTGCCCGGTCTTCTCGGTGGCGTCGCCGGCCGGCGAGAACGGCATCACGGGATAGACGAGCGCGTTGCCCAGCCGCTCGGCAATCTGACCGGCCACGTGGCGGGCGATGAGATTGTGCTTGGCCAGCGACATGTGCGGGCCGTTCTGCTCGGTGCCGCCGGCGTAGAGAATGGCCGCCGTCTTCCCCGCGGCCATCGCGTCGCGGATTTCGTACCAGGTCAGGTCTTCGATGTAGACCGAGCGGGTCTGTGCCGACGCCGAGGCTGCGGCCCAGAGCAGCGCGCCGACGATCATGAATGTGCGCATCGTGTGCCTCCTGTGAATGCCTCTGACAACGCAGAGGCGGGTCTTCAGACCCGCCTGCAGGGCGGTCTCAAGACCGCCCCTACGTGGGGGACGGGTTACGCTCGGCGAACCCGCGCTGGTGCCAGTATGGATACGCAGGCACCGCGGCGCTTGCCGCGTCGAGGCGCGCCACCTGCTCGGGCGACAGCGCCCAGCCGGCCGCGCCCAGATTCTGCCGCAGTTGCTCCTCGGTGCGCGCGCCGATGATGACCGACGCCACCGACGGCCGCCGCAGCAGCCAGTTGATGGCCACCTGCGGCACCGTCCTGCCGGTTTCGAGGGCGACGGCGTCGAGGGCGTCGACCACCGTGAACAGGCGGTCGTCGCTCACCGGCGGACCGAGGTCCACCACCGCCTGCGTCCGCAGCCGGCTCACTTCGGGCAGCGGGTGGCCGCGCCGGATCCGGCCGGTGAGCCGTCCCCATCCGAGCGGACTCCACACCAGCGTCCCCACCCGCTGGTCGAGCGCGAGCGGCATCAGCTCCCATTCATAATCCCGTCCGACGAGCGAGTAGAACGCCTGGTGCGCCACGTACCGCGGCCAGCCGTGACGATCCGACACGGCCAGCGATTTCATCAGGTGCCAGCCCGAGAAGTTCGAGCAGCCGACGTAGCGGACCTTGCCGGCCCGCACGAGATCGTTCAGGGTGGCGAGCGTTTCCTCGACCGGGGTGCCGGCGTCGAACCCGTGCATCTGATACAGGTCGATGTAGTCGGTGCCGAGGCGTCGGAGGCTCCCCTCGACGGCGGCCACCAGATGGTGTCTCGAGGACCCGACGTCGTTGGGCCCGTCCCCGAACCGGAACGTGCCCTTGGTGGCGATCAGCACCTTGTCGCGGCGGCCCCGAATCGCCTGCCCGAGGGTGCTCTCCGCCACGCCCGCGGAGTAGACGTTCGAGGTATCGAACATCGTGACGCCCGCGTCCAGGCAGATGTCCACGAGCCGCGTCGCCTCGGCAACGCCGTTGGCGCCCCAGGCTCGAAAGAACTCACCTTCGCCGCCGAAGGTCGCGGTTCCCAAGCTCAACGCTGGAACGCGCAGCCCCGACCCGCCCAGCTGGCGGTATTCCATGGCACCTCCCTCGTCTCTTGCGCTGCTAAACCCGACCGTAGCCCGACGACCGGCAGGATGTCACAGCTTGCATAGTAAAATCGCGAGCCGGCCGCAAGGGTCGCTCAACCGCGAGCGTCGTAAGATGAGAGTTGCCTCGAGGCTCGATCAGGTTCACTATCCTTAGCTGGGCCGAACGCGGCACCGACCCATGGGCTCCCTCCGAGTCGTCCTCGTCGAAGATCACACCCTGATGCGCGCCGGCATCCGGGCGCTGCTGCAGGCATTGCCCGACGTCGAGGTCGCGGGCGAAGCCGACAACGGTCCCGACGCCATCGCACTCGTGGCCTCGACGCGTCCCGATCTGATCCTGCTCGACATCACCATTCCCGAGATGAACGGCCTCGAGGTGGCCGAACGCGTCGCCAAGGAGTACCCGCCGACGCGCACCATCATCCTCTCGATGCACACCGACGCCATTTACGTCCGCAAGGCGCTGCAGGCGGGGGCCTCCGGATACATCGTGAAGGACGCCGGCGTCCAGGAACTCGAAGCCGCGATCCGCGCGGTGATGCGCGGTGAAACCTACTTGAGCCCGGGCGTGAAGGGCACGCCGGCGCAGTACCTCTCCAACGACCCCACCGAAGACCCGCTGAAGCGGCTCACGCGGCGGCAACGCGAGACGCTGCAGCTCATGGCCGAAGGCCTCGGCACGCGAGCCATCGCCGAGCGTCTCAACGTGAGCGTGAAGACGGTCGAGTTCCACCGCGCCGAGCTGATGAACCGGCTCGAGATCCACGACGTGCCCGGCCTCGTGCGCTTCGCAATCCGTGCAGGCCTCGTCTCCTCCGAACACTGATCATCGAGCGGCGCGACGAGCGTCGCCCTCGACGTCGCCAGGCGCGAATGCCACGGCGCGGAGGGAACATCGTCGCGACTATGGCTGGGTCAGACGCATCTCCTCCCCGATCGCGCGATCACGTCGCGCTTGCCAGACAGTGACCGGCCGCGCGCCGGGCGACGATCCGGCAGTGCACGAGCGGCTTACGAACAGTGTGCAAAACCACGGGGAAAAACAGTCGAGCTCTTTCGACGTTCGCGTAGCATCGAATCACAGTGGCGCGAACGGCTGGCAGCTACCGGTCCGCCGGCCGCGCGTATGCACGGGTCTCTGGGAACCGAGATGGACGAGCACGGATCGAACCCCTCCCCGGAGGTCGACGAGTCAGCGGCGTGGCTCGATTTTCTCGAAGAGTGCCGGCAGATCCTGTCGCTCACCGAGGAGCCAGAGTCGGAGCACGCCGCGACCTTGACGCCGGCGTTGTTCGAAACGGCCAGCCGGCTGCGGACCGCGCACCGCGCGCGTTCTCGCGCGCGTGATGATCACGCGGCTGGCCGAACGGCTCGCGATCGCGCCGTCCACGGCCAAGGCCGCCGCGGCGGGACTGGAACGCGAGCCGCTCAGCGTGACCAACGCCGATTCGCTGCTCCAGTCGTCGGCGCCGGCCGTCATCGATCCGCGCGTGCGCACGGTGCTCCATTACGTGGAATCGCGTCACGTCAACTCGGCGTGCCGTCTCGACGACGTGGCAAAGAACCTCCGGGTGTCGCGCTCGTATCTCAGCCGCCTGGTGTTCAAGGAAACAGGCGTGACGTTCAACCGTCACCTGCAACTGGCGCGCATGAACACCGCGGCGCGGCTGCTCCAGGAAAGCGAACTGAGCATCAAGGAAATCTCCTCGGGCACCGGCTACGAGCACGTCCCGAGCTTCGACCGCCAGTTCCGCAGCCACTTCAAACTCACCCCGGGCGACTTCCGCCGCGCCATACGCCTTTCGTAAGCGGCAGCCGCCGGTCCTGCCTGCATCTGCGCGTCAGGGACGCGGCCGGCACACGGCTGCAGACCATCCCGGCAAGCGCCGCTAACAGATTCGCGCGGCGATGCGAACCCGGTCGCTCTTGTGCAGTGAGGGGTCAGCGACGAAAAGAAAGAAGGACCCCACGACAGGAGCATCATGAAGTCAGTCCCGGCGCAGCACCCCGAAACCATCCTCCTCGTGGAGAACGAATACGCGCTGCGCGAGCTGATGCGACGCTTCCTCGAGGGTTCGGGCTATGCCGTGCTGAATGCCCGCGACGGGGACGAGGCGCTGTCGGTGGCCACGGCCCATCCGACGCCGATCGATCTGCTGCTGACCGACGTCGTGATGCCGGGGATGAGCGGGTTCGCGCTGGCATCCCGGGTCGCGGAGCTTCGCGCCGAAACCAAGGTGCTCTACATTTCGGGCTACGAAGCGATCAAGGAAGGGCTGACCGATTCCGGTCAGCCCTTTCTGTTGAAGCCGTTCTCGCAGGCCGACCTGTTCCAGAAGGTCGACGAGGTGCTCAAAGGTCCGAGCCCAGTCGTTCCCAGCCCGGAACTGAGCCCGGCGACGCCGTCGCGGCTGCGCACGGCGAGCGCCTTCCCTACGAACTCCCAGGCTCGTTCCGCCGGGGTGCCGTTGGCGTGCATCCGGGCGGCCGATCCCAGCAGCCCGGCGCTCTTCACGAGCTGCGCATCCAGTGCGGCCGCGCTGCCGGCCAGTTCCTGCAGCAGTTCCACCCAGCGCCCGGCGATGGCCTGGGCCTCCGGACCCGCGGGGTCCGTCTCGACCACGTGCTCGACGTCGGCGAGCAGCTCCTGCCAGCGGCGCCGGAGCTCGCCGCGGTCCGGCATCCGCGGCGGCGCCGGGACCGCCTCACGGGCCGGCGCGTCGTCGAGGCCGGCGGGCAGGTCTTCCTGCGGGCCGACCGCCTCGATCAGGCTGCGCAGCGCCGCCGGATCGGCCTCCTGGCCCTTCTCGAGCGCGAGCTCCACGTTCTGAATCGCCGTAATCGCCTTGTCGAGCAGGGGTTTCCGCCGCTCCAGCACGGCGCGCTGCATGTGGAGGGCGCGCGCCAGCCCCGGCCCGCCGGACCGGCGAAGCGCGGCAATCTGCCGGAGGGGCACGCCTACGGACTTCAGCGCCAGGATCTGGACGAGGGCCTGCAGATCCTGGTCGGAGTAGGTGCGGTGGCCGGCCCGACTGCGTACCGGCTTGAGCAACCCGAGGTGGTCGTAGTGTTGGAGCGCGCGGACGGTCAGGCCCGTGAGCCGGGCGAACTCGTGGATCTGGTAGCCGCGCTGAACTGTTGTGTCACCCATGCAAGGTGAAAACGTCTGAGAGGCCCAAGACGAACATCCAGCTCAAATGTTAGCGGAATCTTCGTTTCATTGGCCGGTCGATACCCGAGCCCGCCCGGAACTGAGGCGCCGATAGCCTCCTGGCGACCTCATGCGTAGCCTCCCATTCGACCGGTCCAGGGTCTGGTCCGGCGCCTGACGGCGGCCGTCCTGGCCCTCCCACGCTAGTCTAGGAGCGTGCCGCGGCCGACGACCCCGGGCGGAGTGACGGTGACGGTCAGAGTCGTTCCCAGAGCCGCGAAGCCGTCGATTGCCGTCGACCCGGACGGCCGGCTGCGGGCGCGGCTGCACTCGCCGCCCGTCGACGGCGCCGCCAACGACGAGCTCGTGGCGATGCTGGCCAGGACCTTCGATCTACCCCGCCGGGCGGTCGCGATCGTGGGAGGCGCGCAGGGACGAACCAAACGCGTCAGGCTGGAAGGCATCGACGAGCGGCGCGTGGCGGCGGTGCTCGCGGGGCTGCCGATCAGGGCGGTCTGAAAGACCGCCCTCTACACCCGGACCCAGCGGTCGGTCTCGAGACCGACCGTTACCGGGTGGCGCCGGCCACGCCGAACGCTTCGGCGCTGAACGAGAACTGCACCGGGTAGAAGAACCTCGGAAACACCTCGATGATGTCGCTGTAGGCGACGTCGGCCACGGTGCGCCCGCCCTGCCGGGTAACGGTCAGCCCCTCTTCCTCGAGCGGCACCGACCGCTTCGCCGCTTCCGCGAGAATCTGGCTGGTGAGCGACGAGACCGTCTCGCCCTGGCCGAACAGGATCATCTGCTGGGTCTGATCCTTGAACTGGTAGTACTTCATGGCGACCGAGCCGCAGCGATAGACCGCGTTGATGACCACGGCGGCGATGATCAGTTTGATCAGCGTCTTCATCTGGTACTCGTCGATCGGGTCAGTGAATCTGGTGCAGCATCCGGCCCCAGCGGATGTTCGAGAGGGTACCCGAAAGCCCGTTCGCGTCGCCAAAGGAAAAGTAGACGAACAGCGCCTTGCCCTTGACGTAGGAGCGCGGCAGGAAGCCCCAGAAGCGGCTGTCCTCGGAATTGTCGCGGTTGTCGCCCATCATGAAGAAGTTATCGGCAGGAACGGTGACGGGGCCAAACTGCCGCCGCGGATCGGTGCTCGCCCAGGCTGGCCTCCGACAGCATGGCGTCGGGGAAAGAACCGCACGTACGGCTCGTCGAGCGGCTTGCCGTTGATGTAGACCGTCTTTCCCTTCAGCTCGATGGTCTCGCCCGGCAGCCCGATCACCCGCTTGATGAAGTCGCGGTTCGGGTCCTCCGGGAACTTGAACACCATGATGTCGCCGCGCCGGATCGGGTCGATCGGCAGCAGCGTCCGCTCGAGCCCGGTGAGCGTCGGCGCGAACACGAACTTGTTCACCAGCAGGTGATCGCCGATGAGCAGGTTGTTCTCCATCGAGCCGGTCGGAATCTTGAACGCCTGCACGACGAACGTGCGGACGAACAGCGCCAGGATCACGGCCACGCACACCGACTCGAAGTACTCGCGCAGCGTCGACTTGACGTAGGGCTCGGCGGCGGCCGCCTTCGGCGCTGCCGGCGATCTTCGGCGCCGCCACTCATTCCGGTGCCCACCTTCAGCACCGCCAGGAACGCCTCCTGCGGGATCTCGACGCGGCCGACGCGCTTCATGCGCTTCTTCCCTTCCTTCTGCTTCTCGAGCAGCTTGCGCTTGCGCGAGATGTCGCCGCCGTAGCACTTGGCGAGCACGTTCTTGCGCAGCGCCCGCACCGACTCGCGGGCAATGATGCGGGTGCCGATCGAGGCCTGGATCGCGATCTCGAACATCTGGCGCGGAATCAGCTCGCGCATCTTCGCCACCAGGGCCCGGCCGCGATCGTAGGCGGCATCCTTGTGGACGATGATCGACAGCGCGTCCACCGGCTCGCCGTTGACCAGGATGTCCAGCTTGACGAGCGGCGACTCCCAGTAGCCGGTGACGTGATAGTCGAGCGAGCCGTAGCCGCGCGACATCGTCTTCAGCTTGTCGTAGAAGTCCATCACGACTTCGTTGAACGGCAGCTCGTAGGTGATGAGCACGCGGTCGGACTTCAGGTACTCGAGCTTCTTCTGCACGCCGCGCTTGTCCTGGCACAGCTGCAGGATCGGGCCGACGAACTCCGACGGCGTCAGGATCATCGCGGTGATGACCGGCTCTTCGAGCCTGGTGATGCGGCCGGCGTCGGGCAGCTTGGCCGGGCTGTCGATCTCCTGCACCTCGCCGTCGGTCGTGGTGACGCGGTAGAGCACGCCTGGCGCCGTCGTCACCAGGTCCATGTTGTATTCGCGCTCGAGCCGCTCCTGCACGATCTCCATGTGCAGCAGGCCGAGGAAGCCGCAGCGGAAGCCGAAGCCGAGCGCGGCCGACGTCTCCGGCTCGTAGAAGAACGAGGCGTCGTTGAGGCGCAGCTTCTCGAGCGCTTCGCGCAGCTCGGCGTACTGATGGCTCTCCACCGGATAGAGCCCCGCGAACACCATCGGCTTCAGTTCCTTGAAGCCGGGGAACGGCTCGGTGGTCGGCCGGTTGGTCTCGGTGACGGTGTCGCCGATCTTGGCGTCGGCCACCACCTTGATGTTGGCGACGACGAAGCCGACCTCGCCGGGGCCGAGCTCGTCCACCGGCATCGCCTTGGGCGAGAAGACGCCGAGGTCGAGCACCTCGTAGTCCTGCTTCTCGGCCATCAGGCGGATCTTCGTCTTCGGCCGGATGACGCCGTCGATCACGCGGATGACGATCACGACGCCGCGGTACGGGTCGAACCAGGAGTCGAAGATCAGCGCCTTGAGCGGCGCGTCGCGTTCGCCCGCCGGCGGATGAAAGCGCGCGACGACCGCCTCGAGAATCTCGCGGACGCCGGTGCCTTCCTTGGCGCTGGCGAGGATGGCGCCGGCGCTGTCGAGGCCGATGATGTCCTCGATCTGCCGCTTGCACTCGTCGGGCTGCGCGCTCGGCAGGTCGATCTTGTTGATGACCGGGATGATCTCGAGGTTGTTCTCCACCGCCAGGTAGGCGTTGGCCAGCGTCTGCGCCTCGACGCCCTGCGACGCGTCGACCAGCAGCAGCGCGCCCTCGCAGGCGGCGAGCGACCGCGTCACCTCGTAGCCGAAGTCGACGTGGCCGGGCGTGTCGATCAGGTTGAGGACGTAGCTCTCGCCGGCCTGCGTCGTGTAGTTCAGGCGGACGGGATGCGCCTTGATGGTGATGCCGCGCTCGCGCTCGAGATCCATGGCGTCGAGGACCTGGGCCTCCATCTCGCGGGCCTGGAGCGCGCCGGTGAGCTCCAGAAAGCGATCTGCCAGGGTCGACTTGCCGTGGTCGATGTGGGCGATGATTGAGAAATTCCGAATGAAACGTTGATCCATCAGGACAGCGGGAAAGGAAATTATACTGCGCCCTCGATGCCAGCTCGTCCTTCCGCGAGCGCCGAGGCGCGGCGCGTCTCGATTGCCAGCGCCATCGGCACCACCATCGAGTGGTACGACTTCTTCATCTACGGCACGGCGGCGGCCACGGTCTTCGGGCCGCAGTTCTTTCCGCAGGTCTCCGAAGCTGGCGGGCACTCTCGCCTGCGTTCGCCACCTTTGGCATCGGCTTCGTCGCGCGCCCGCTCGGCGGCGTGGTGATGGGCCACTACGGCGACCGGCTTGGCCGCAAAGTCATGCTGGTCTGGTCGCTGCTGCTCATGGGCGGCGCCACGCTGGCGATCGGCCTCCTGCCCACGTATGCACAAATCGGGGTCTGGGCGCCGGTGCTGCTGGTGCTCCTTCGCTTCGTCCAGGGCTTCGCCCTGGGCGGCGAGTGGGGCGGCGCGGTGCTGATGTCGGTCGAGCACGCGCCCGAGGGCCGGCGCGGCCTCTTCGGCAGCGTCGTCGCGCTGGGGCTGCCGGCTGGCATCATCCTGTCGAACCTGGTGTTTCTGGTCGCCTCCACGGCGGTCGCGTCCGCCGAGTTCGCGGCCTGGGCCTGGCGCCTGCCGTTCGTCGCCAGCGCCGTGCTCGTGGGCGTCGGCCTGTGGGTGCGGCTCGGGATCGCCGAGAGCCCGGTGTTCGCCGAAGGCCATGAAGCACCGCGGGGCGCGCGCCGCATGCCGATCGTGGACGTGCTGCGATCCGACGCGCATACGGTGTTGCTGGCCGCGGGCACGTATCTGAGCATCAGCAGCCTCGGCTACGTGGTGCTCGTGTACTTCGTCACCTACGCGACCCGGCAACTCGGCCTGTCGCTGCCGCTGACGCTGCGCTCATCGTCGTCGTCGGCGATCGTTGTTCGCGCCGTCGATCGTCGTCTTCGCGCACTGGTCCGACCGCCTCGGACGGCGGCGCCTGACTGCGGTGGGGGCTGGGCGCGCTGGTGCTGTGGTCGCTGATCTTCTTTCCCCTCGCGCGACACCAGGTCCGTGCCACTGGTCCTGCTGTCCGTGGCGGGGATGCTGTTCATCCAGGGCGCCTACATCGGACCGCAACCGGCGGTGTTCTCGGAGCTCTTCCCGACCGCGGTCCGCTACAGCGGCGCGTCGCTCAGCCTGACGCTCGGCACGCTGCTCGGCGGCGCCGATCGCGCCGATCGTCGCGACCACGCTGTTCGGAATCACCGGAACGTCGACGCTCGTCACGGTCTACATCACGGCCGTCTCGGTGATCTCCTGGCTGTGCTCGCTCGGGCTTCCCGGAAACCTTCCGCGACAGCCTTCGGACGCCGCGACTGAGGCCGGTCGTGCCGCGCGAACTGCCGCCGCTGCCGGGCGACGTCGAGGAGTACCGCGACGAACGCTGGGGCCGCGACATCACCCGTCAGGTCCAGACGCCGATCCAGGCCGAGAACTTCGTCGAGCGCGTCGGCTTCGCTGCGTGCATGACCGATTCGCGGCGGCCCGGGCCGTCGCTCTACGTGGCGGTGTGCGGGCGCCGCGACGCGGTGATGCCGCGCAACGTCCAGACCGACGAGGAAGCGTCGCTGGCCTGGACGCTGAAGGACGAGGTGATCCGGCGCGGCCGCGTCTACTACGCCAAGCTGGCCCGCGGTCAGGCGATGTTCCTGGCGCCGCGCCTGATTCCGCATTTCAACGCGGTCTGGGGGCTGCGGCGAGCCGACGAGCCGCGCCGCCTCGGAAAGAGCGCCCAGGCGATCCTGCGCGTGCTGCGCCGGGAGTGGGAGATGGGCACCTCGGACCTGCGCGAGGAGTCGGGCGTCGACGGATCGGAAGGTGTTCACCCGCGGCGATCGACGAGCTGCAGGCGGCGATGCTTGTCATCCCGAGCGAGGTGCTCTACCGGCCGAAGTTCACCTATATCTGGACGCTCGGCGTCGGACGCTTTCCCGACGCGCTGCGCCGCCGGGTGGCGCGCGCCACCGCGGTGAAGGAGATCGCGCGCTGCTTTCTCGCCGGCGCCGGCATGACCGTGCCCGGCGAGCTGGCGCGCGTCACCGGCCTGTCGCGGCCGGAAGCCGGCCTCGGCAACCGCGCGCTCGTCGCGGAGGGCTTTGCCGAGATGCTCTCGCCGGGCACGTATCGACTGGCAGGCGGAACGTAGTAGGGGTCGTCAGACCGCCCGTCTCAGCCGATCTGCTCGATTTCGAGCCCCTCGACCGCGAGCTCGATCTCCTCGATCGCCACGTCGCTCTCGGCGGCGCTCAGCGTCGGACCGACGTACTTGATCGGCAGGCAGCGTCGCAGCTTCCAGACCACCACCGGCTGGCGCTCCTCGTTGAGCAGTGTCACGACGATGTTGCGCCGGTCGAGCGTGCCCTGGCGCACCTGATCGAACCACTCCCACAGGCGGGCGAGCTGGCCACGCCGCGCTTCAGCACCAGGTTCGTGTACTTGGTCAGGCCCACGACCTGCCGCGGCTGGCTGGTGCGGTCGTTGCCGTCGCGGTATTCGACGACGTCGATTTCGACGGTCGGCACGATCGACGGTGGAGAACGCCGCCGGCTCGGAGCCTTCGACCACGACGGTGAAGTTGAATCCCCCGTACGGGTTGTTCTTGAAGATCGCCATGCGGCAGACGATACCCCATCGCCGTGGCCGGGTCTAAAGACCCGCGGCTAGCGACCCGCGACGTTCGTCACCGCTGTTCGAGGGGGATGAACGCGCTGCGGGTACGCGGGACCGATGTAGTCGGCGCGCGGGCGGATCAGGCGGTTGTTGGCGTACTGCTCGAGGATGTGCGCCGTCCAGCCCGACATGCGGCTGACGGCGAAGATCGGCGTGTAGAGGTCGATGGGAATCCCGAGCGTGTAGTACATCGACGCCGAGTAGAAGTCGACGTTCGGGTAGAGCTTCTTCTCGCTCTTCACCAGCGCCTCGATGCGCTGCGACATGTCCCACCAGGCCGGGATGCCCGGCGCGGCGGCCGAGATCGCTTCGACATCTGCCGCAGGTGCGTCGCGCGCGGGTCCTCGGTCTTGTAGACGCGGTGGCCGAACCCGGAGATCTTCTCCTTGCGCGCGAACTTGCCCTTCACGAAGTCGTCGATGCGGTCGCCGGTCGGCGTTCTCGCCGAGGTCGAGCAGCATCTTCATCACTTCGGCGTTGGCGCCGCCGTGGAGCGGCCCCTTCAGCGTGCCGATCGCGGCCACCACCGCCGAGTAGATGTCGGTGAGCGTGGCCGCGGCCACGCGCCCGGCGAAGGTGGACGCGTTCAGCTCGTGGTCGGCGTGCAGCGTCAGCGCGACGTCGAACGCCTTGACCGCCAGCGGCGTTGGGCCGCTCGCCGGTCAGCATGTAGAGGAAGTTGGCGGCGTGGCCCATCGCCGGATCCGGCGCGATCGGTCCGCCGCCCGCCTGCAGCCGGCCCCAGGTGGCGACGATCGTGCCGGTCTGCGCCGTGAGCCGCACCGCCTTGCGGTACTGCGCCTGCGGCGACGCGTCGTTGGCCTCGGCGTCGTAGTGCGCCAGCGCCGACGTCAGCGTGCGCAGCGCGTCCATGCCGTCCACCGGCGGCAGGCTGCGCATCAGCCGGATGATCGGCTTCGGGCAGCGGCCGCGCCGCGGCCAGCTGCGACTGCAGGTCGCCGAGCTCGGCGCGCGTCGGCAGCCGGCGGTGCCAGAGCAGGTAGCAGACCTCTTCGAAGGTCGCGAGCTGCGCCAGGTCGTGGATGTCGTAGCCGCAGTAGGCGAGCACGCCGCGCTCGCCGTCGAGATAGCAGATCGCCGACGACGTCGCGACGACGTCCTCGAGCCCGCCTTTGCCCTTCTCTGCGCTCTTCTCCGCTACTTTCTCGGTCGCCATCCGCTGATCTTATGTGATCGCGCGCGAAAACCGCCCGAGGTCCGGATCGATCCCGCGCCGCGGGAGGTGCGCTAGTCGCCCGTGGCGGGCGTGAGCTCCACGGCGTCGTCGTCACCCGCGTACTGCTGGATGATCGACAGCAGGCCCGTGTAGAGGAAGCCGATCTGGAAGAGCACGAGGAACGGCACGGTGCCGTAGATGCCGTTGGCGAGCGCGTAGAAGACGGTGGCCGTGAAGTAGAGGCCGAGCGCCAGCTCGATGATCGGCTGCACCACGAAGTTCTGGCGGTACTTCTTGCCGATCCACTCGTCGCTGCCGGCTTCGATGCGGTACTTCGGCGTGCGCGCGAACTCGCTCTGCTGGTTGAAGAGCGCCTCGAACACCGCCTTGGTGTTGTTGACCGTCAGGCCGATGCCGATCGACATCAGGAACGGCAGGTACTTGAGGCGGGTGATCCAGTCGTGGTGCAGCTCGCGCTGGCAGACCATGTAGAAATTGGCCACCGACGCCGTGGCCGCGAAGAACAGCGGCACGTCGATGAGCAGCATCTCGTACCAGCCCATGTTGTAGCGGATGACCATCGACGGCGCCATCAGCACCGACAGCACGCACATGAGCGGGTAGTTGAAGTTGGCGGTGAGGTGGAAGAACGCCTCGGCCTTCACGCCGAGCGAGATGTTCGAGCGCAGGATCTGCGGCAGCAGCTTGCGGCACGTCTGGATCGAGCCCTTCGCCCAGCGGTGCTGCTGCGACTTGAACGAGTTCATCTCGACCGGCACTTCGGCCGGCGAGACCAGGTTGGGCAGGAACACGAACTTCCAGCCGCGCAGCTGCGCGCGGTAGCTGAGGTCGAGGTCCTCGGTGAGCGTGTCGTGCTGCCAGCCGCCGGCGTCGACGATCGCCTCGCGGCGCCAGATGCCGGCGGTGCCGTTGAAGTTGAAGAAGAGGCCGGCGCGGTTGCGGCCGCCGTGCTCGAGCACGAAGTGCGCGTCGAGCAGGATCGACTGGATCTTCGTCAGCAGCGAGTAGTCCTGGTTGATGTGGCCCCAGCGCGCCTGCACCATCGCCACCTTCGGATCGACGAAGAAGGGCACGGTGCGCCGCAGGAAGTCGGCGGTCGGGATGAAGTCGGCGTCGAAGATGGCGATGAACTCGCCCTTGCGCCACCTTCATGCCCGCCTCGAGCGCGCCCGCCTTGTAGCCGGTGCGATCGGTGCGATGGAGATACTTGATGTCGATGCCCTTGGCGGCGTTGCGGCGGACGGCCTGCTCGGCGACGCTGCGCGTTTCGTCGGTGGAGTCGTCGAGGACCTGGATTTCGAGCAGCTCGCGCGGGTAGTCGAGCTTGCAGACGGCGTCGATCAGCCGGTCCGCGACGTACATCTCGTTGTAGATCGGCAGCTGCACGGTGACGACGGGCAGCGTCGCCATCGGGCCCGCCGGCACCGGCTGCTTGTCCTTGTTCTTCATGTACAGGTACACCAGGTAGTAGCGGTGCCACCCGTACACGGCCAGAATGACCAGGACGAAGAAATACGTCGCGAGTGTGAGAGTCTCAGATGGGGTCATTCCCGGCCCAGCCGCACGATGAACACGACGACATAATTATATGGCAAGCGCTCCCCGGCTTCGCTTTTTGCTCGTATGACCGACACAGGAGCTGCACGCGCTGCTTGAAGAGGTTCGCGCCGGCCGCAACCGGCACGGCCGACGCCGCGCGCCGCGTGCGCGACGCCATGAGCGCGGCGCCGTTCGACGATCTGGGCTTTGCCCGCGTCGACACGCACCGCCACCTGCGCCAGGGATTCCCGGAAGTCATCCTCGGCATCGGCAAGACCCCGGCGCAGATTGCCGCCATCGCCGCCCGCATCGCCGCCCGCGGGCACAGCCTGCTCGTGACCCGGGCCACGCCCGAGGCCTACGACGCCGTGCGCGCGGTCGTGCCCGACGCGGTGTATCACGAGGACGCGCGGGCCATCGTCGCGCAGCCGCGGCGAGATCGCCGCCGGCACCGGCACGGTGCTCGTGGTGTGCGCCGGCACGTCGGACCTGCCGGTCGCCGAAGAGGCGGCCGTCACCGCGGAGGTCATGGGCAACACGGTCGAGCGGCTCTACGACGTGGGCGTCGCCGGGCTGCACCGCCTGCTCAGCGAGCACCAGCGCCTGCGCGCCGCGCGCGTGCTCATCGTCGTCGCCGGCATGGAAGGCGCGCTGCCCGAGCGTGGTCGCCGGGCTGGTCGAGGCGCCGGTCGATCGCCGTGCCGACGAGCGTCGGCTACGGCGCCAGCTTCGGCGGCATCGCCGCGCTGCTCGGCATGCTCAACAGCTGCGCGAACGGCGTCGCGGTGGTGAACATCGACAACGGGTTCGGCGCCGCCTGCATCGCCTCCGCCATCACGCCATGGCTGACATTTCGGCGGTCACCCTGCGCGCGATCGAGTTCGATCGCATCGTGTCGATCGTGGCCGGCCTTGCCGTCACGCCGACCGGCCGCGAGCGCCTCGAGGCCATGGCGCCGCTCACCGAGCCGGCGCGCGTGGGCGCGGCGCAGGCCGCCACCAGCGAAGGCGTGCGCTTCCTGTCGATGTCGCCGGGGTTTCCGCTGCGGGCGCCGTCGGAGCTCGAGGCCGATCCTCGACGGCGCTGCAGGTGGAGGGCCGCGCGCTCGAACCGCTGAGCCTGCTCGGACTCGCCGACTATCTCGAGTCGATCGAGGCCACGCGCCGCGTGATCGCGTCCACGTACCGAGCCCTATCCGATCCTCAAGCGGCTGGTCGAGGCGATCGCGTCGTTTGGTGCCGAGATTGCCGCCGTGCGGCGCAAGATCGAACCGTCGGGCGAAGTGGCCGACAACGCCAGCCCGGCGCTCGCGAGCATTCGCGACCGGCTGCGGCGGCAGAAGTCGAAGCTGCGATCCACGCTGGAATCGTTCCTGCGCGAGCGCGAGACGTCGAAGTACCTGCAGGAGCAGGTGGTCACCGACCGCAACGGCCGCTACGTGCTGATGGTGCGCGCCGAGCACCGCGGATCGATTCCCGGCATCGTGCACGGCGCGTCGGCCAGCGGGCAGAGCCTCTTCCTGGAGCCGCTCGGCACGGTCGAGATCAACAACGACATCGTCGAGCTCGAAGAGAACGGAGGCCGCCGAAGTGCGGCGCATCCTGCTCGAGCTCACCGACGCCTTCCGCGCGCGGCCCGACGATCTCGAGCGCACCTTCGACATGGCCGCCGAGCTCGACACCATCCAGGCGCGGGCGCGCTTCTCGCAGATCACCGGCGGCATCGAGCCGCTCGATCGCGCCCGACGGCGCGTTCGAGCTGCGCGGGGCCCGCCATCCGCTGCTGATGTCGGCGGTGCGCGCGCGCGAGGACGTGGAGGACGAGGCGCCGGCGACGCGCACGCACGCCGAACCGGTGGCGGTGGACGTGCTGATGACGCCGCCCACCCGCGTGCTGATCATCGCGGGGCCGAACACCGGCGGCAAGACCGTGGCGCTGAAGACGGCGGGGCTGTTTGCCGCGATGGCGCAGGCCGGCCTGCACCTGCCCGCCGACAAGGGCACCAGGCTGCCCGTCTTCAAGAGCGCTCTTCGCGGACATCGGCGACGAGCAGTCGATCTCGGCCAGCCTGAGCACGTTCTCCGCGCACGTCACCAACGTGGTGTCGATGGATCGCAGCCTGGCGCTGCCGGCGCTGGTGCTGCTCGACGAGGTGGGCGCCGGCACCGACCCGGCCGAAGGCGGTGCGCTCGGCACCGCGGTGATCGACCACTTCCGCCGCCGCGGCGCGCACCTGGTGGCCACGACGCACTTCGACGTGCTCAAGACCTACGCGTCCACCACCGAGGGCGTGGAGAGCGCGGCCTTCGGCTTCGATCCCGCGACCTTCGCGCCCACCTATCGGCTCGTCTACGGCTCGCCGGGCCGCAGCCTCGCCATCGAGATCGCGTCGCGGCTCGGCATGCCGGCCGGCGTGATCGCCGCGGCGCGCGGCAACCTGTCGGACCGCGAAGCGCAGCTCCAGGCCCACCTCGATCGCGTCGATCGCGAGCTGCAGGCGCTCGAAACCGAGCGCCGCGCCGTGGCGCAGGAGCGCGGCACGCTCGCCGAGAACGAACGCAAGCTGCGCTCGCGCGAGGCCGCCGTGAAGGAGCGCGAGCTGGTGGCGCGCCGGCGCCTCGAGGCCAAGCTCGACGATCAGCTGCGCGAGGCCCGCAAGGAGATCGACGCCATCATCGAGGGGCTGAAGGCCAAGGCCACCGTGCTGCGCGACCAGAGCGGACATCGCTCGGCGCCCGCCGATCACCACCGGCGAGGCCGGCACGGCCCGGGCCGAGGCGCGCGAGCCGCGCTCGACACCGCGCTGGCCAAGGTGAAGGACGGCGCCGGCGCGCTGCCCGCCGCCCGAGCCCGCGGCGCCCGCCGGCGAGATCGCAGGACGGGCTCGCGCGTGGCGGTCGGGCCCTTCGGGCTCGAGGGCGTCGTGCTCGAGCTCCACGGCAAGCACGTCGGACGTCGACGTGAACGGCAAGCGGCTGCGCGCGCCGCGCGGCCGACCTGCGCGTCATCGGCGGCCCGGTGAGCCGGCCGAGCGTCCGCGTGAACATCGACCTGCAGCCGCGCACCGGATCGCTGTCGGAGCTGAACGTGATCGGCTGCACCGTCGACGAGGCGCTCGACCGCGCCGGGCGCTTCCTCGACGAAACGATGCTCACTGATCAACGATCGATCCGCGTGGTCCACGGCTTCGGCACCGGCCAGCTGCGGCGCGCGATTGCCGGCTTCCTCAAACAGCACCCGCTCGTGGCGCATTTCGAGGAAGCGCCGGCCAACCAGGGCGGCGGCGGCGTGACGGTGGTCGAGCTGAAGGACTAGAGTTCCCCTCCCTTGCCGCTCTTCCCCCAGCAGTTCATCGACGACCTGAAGCACCACGCCGACATCGTCGTGGTGATCGGCGACTACGTGTCGCTGAAGAAGACCGGCGCCACCTACAAGGGGCTCTGCCCGTTCCACGGCGAGAAGACGCCGTCCTTCCACGTCAACCGCGACAAGGGGTTCTTCCACTGCTTCGGCTGCGGCGTGGGCGGCGACGTGTTGAAGTTCCTCGAGCTGCACGACAAGGTGGGGTTCGCCGACGCCGTGAAGCAGCTGGCCCAGCGCTTCGGCATGACGCTGCCGGAGCTCGAGCAGAACGACGAGCAGCGGGCCGAGCACCGGCCGAGCGCGAGACGCTGCTCAAGATCCACGAGTCGGCCGCCGCCTGGTTCCGGCAGCAGCTGGCAACGCCCGGCGGGCGCGCGGGTCCGGGCGCTCATCGAATCCCGCGGCGTCGACCGCCGCCACGAGCGAGCAGCTTCGCCTGGGGTTCGCGCCGCCCGGCCGCGACCCGCTCAAGCGGGCGCTCCTCGACCAGGGCTACTCGCAGCACCTGCTCGCTCCGGGCCGGCCTCCTGGTCCAGCGCGATGACGGAACCGTGATCGACCGTTTCCGCAACCGGCTGATGATCCCCATCTGCCGCGACACCGGCGCCGTCATCGCCTTCGGCGGCCGCGCCCTGGACGCCGACCAGCAGCCGAAATACCTGAACTCGCCTGAAACCCCCATCTATTCCAAGAGTCGAACGCTGTACGGGCTGAACCTGGCCAAGGCCGCCATCCGCCAGGGCGGGTTCGCGGTGATGGTCGAGGGGTATTTCGACTTCGCGCAGGTCTTCCAGTCGGGGGTCCAGGCCGTGGTGGCCTCATGCGGCACGGCCCTGACGCCTCAGCAGGCGCAATACCTGAGCCGGTTCACGAAAAAGGTGGTGCTCAGCTTCGACCCCGACGCCGCCGGCCAGGGCGCCACCGT
This sequence comes from uncultured Acidobacteriota bacterium, assembly GCA_963731785.1. Classification (GTDB taxonomy): domain Bacteria; phylum Acidobacteriota; class Vicinamibacteria; order Vicinamibacterales; family UBA2999; genus DASYRM01. The sequence continues at coordinate 251,691 of CAVSWX010000014.1, read as the reverse complement.
CAAGTCGTGCGAAATGCTTGTGACGAAGGCTTTGACGTGAACGTCGCCACGCTGCCGCGCGGGGCAGGACCCCGACACGTTCATTCAGCGCCAGGGCGCCAAGGCCTACGGTGAACGTTTGAAGGGGTCGCAGCCGTATCTTGAGTACTCTGCTCGATCAGGTCGGCGCAGCCGGCACGACCTGAAGACCGACGAGGGCCGGGTCAAATTCCTCGGGGACATGCTGCCCATTGCCGCCCGCATACCGGATGCCACGATGCGGGATCGCTTCGCGGACCGGCTGGCGTTCAAGGCGAACGTCACGGACGGCGTGGTGCGCGACGAGATCAGGAAGGCCGCGGTCCAGCGTCAGACCACGATTACGAAAAAGGACCTTCCCAGCCTCAGCTCTGCCGGCGCTGCCGGCATCACGAAGGCGGAGAAAGGGCTGATCTGGCTGCTCATCCACGACCCGGGGAAAGCCCTGGTCGCCCTGGACGAGCTCGAACCGGCCGACCTTGAAGGTCTGGCGTCTCGGCTCAGTGCTGGATCTCGCGAAGAAACTGAAGGAAAATAGTAAGTTCTCGCCGACACTTCTCCTCGACCACACCATGGCGGAGGCGCCGTACATCACCGGCATAGCCAGCGAGAGCGAAGCGCACGTCCACGACGCGACGGAGTGCGTAAGAGAGTTGAGACGCCGGCGCTACACCCGCGAGGTGGCGGCGGTGCAACAGGAGATCGATCGGCTGCAGCAGCGCGGCGCGCCCGAGGCGCCCGGCCAGCTGGAAGCGCTCCTGTCGAAGAAGTACGGACTGATTCAGAAGTTGCAGGCGCTGGCCTAGACGCCACGCCAAGGAGCACGCCCTTGTCGATTGAAGAACGTTACGACGAAGTACGCCAGCTGATTCAGATCGGCAAAGAGAAGGGCTACCTGCTGTACGACGAAGTGAACGAGATGCTCCCCTCCGAGATCACTTCATCGGAGGATCTCGACGATCTCTTTAACGCCTTCGGCAGCGCCGGCATCGAGGTCGTCGACTCGGACAAGGCCTACCGCGGCGACAAGGACTTCGATCGCGACGGCTCGGAAGACGGCCCCGAGCTCGACCTCACGCCGGGCGCCCTCGACAAGACCAACGACCCCGTCCGCATGTACCTGCGCGAGATGGGCACGGTGCCGCTGCTCACCCGCGAGGGCGAGGTGGCCATCGCCAAGCGCATCGAGCGCGGCAAGCTCGCGGTGATCAAGTCGATCTCGCGCACGCCGACGATCGCCAAGCGCATCCTCATCACCGGCGATCAGCTGCGCGCCGGCGAGCGCACCATCCGCGAGCTGGTGATCTTCAGCGACGAGGAGATCACCGACGAAGTGATCCAGGAGCGCGCCGAGGAAGTGCTCGAGCAGATCGAGGAGGTGCGCAAGGCGCGCGCCGTCTTCACTCGAAGCTGGCCGAGAAGCTCGAAGAAGTCCCGAAGAAGGACAAGAAGAAGTACCGCCGCGCCCGCGTCAAGACGCTGCGCGCGCGCATCGAGGTCTCGCGGAGCATCCGCGCCATCGAGTTCACCGAGACCATCAAGCGCCGCCTGATCGAAGAGGTGAAGGACGCGGTGGACTCCGTGTCCAAGGTGCAGCGCGAGGCCGACGCCATCGACCGCATCCTCAACCCCAAGGTGAAGACCAAGGGTCCGAAGCTGAAGGAAGAGGAGAGGAAGAACCTCACCAAGAAGGAAAAGGACATCCGCACCCAGGTGAAGCAGATGATCGCGGACCTGGAGGAGACGCCCGAGCGGCTGCGCCGCACCATCGAGGTCATCCAGCGCGGCGAGGCGCAGGCCGAGCAGGCGAAGAAGGAGCTGGTCGAAGCCAACCTCCGCCTGGTGGTGTCGATCGCGAAGAAGTACACCAACCGCGGGCTGCAGTTCCTCGACCTGATTCAGGAGGGCAACATCGGCCTGATGAAGGCGGTGGACAAGTTCGAGTACCGCCGCGGCTACAAGTTCTCCACCTACGCCACGTGGTGGATCCGCCAGGCCATCACCCGCGCGATCGCCGATCAGGCGCGCACCATCCGCATCCCGGTGCACATGATCGAGACGATCAACAAGCTCATTCGCACCTCGCGCGCGCTGGTGCAGGAGCTTGGGCGCGAGCCGACCTCGGAAGAGATCGCCAAGCGGATGGACATCCCGGTGGCCAAGGTCCGCAAGGTGCTGAAGATCGCGCAGGAGCCGATCTCGCTCGAGACCCCGATTGGCGAGGAGGAAGATTCGCACCTCGGCGACTTCATCGAGGACCGGAACATCGTGTCCCCGGCGGAGGCGGTCATCAATCTGAACCTGAAGGAACAGACCGAAGCCGTGCTCCGCACGCTGACGCCGCGTGAGGAGAAGGTGATCAAGATGCGCTTCGGCGTGGGCGACGGCAGCGAGCACACGCTCGAAGAAGTGGGTCAGAACTTCGCGGTCACGCGTGAGCGCATCCGGCAGATCGAGGCCAAGGCGCTGCGCAAGCTGCGGCACCCGTCGCGGAGCCGCAAGCTGAAGGCGTTCCTCGAAGGACGCACGTAGTACGTGGCGGGGTCTTTAGACCCGCCTTTCGCGGGGCCGGGTCTTCAGACCCGGCCCGCAAAACCGCCTACAATCACCTGGGGCCCGTAGCTCAGCGGTTAGAGCGGCCGGCTCATAATCGGTTGGTCCCTGGTTCGAATCCAGGCGGGCCCACCAACCTAGACCTGCACGGGCTTGGCCAACAGAATCATCGAGGCAAGCCCGTGGTCGTCTGGTGGGCCCGCAGGCGGGACGCTTTTTCTGGGCCCGCCACGGCGGGCTCTATTTTCTTGCCCAGTTCGCTTACGCGAACTGGGCGATCACGTGGACCGTCATCGGGCGCAACGTGGAAGCACGCGGGATGCATCTCGGGCACCAGCTCGAATAAACTGACTGCCCAGATGTCCCCTGAGCTCGAACGGCTGATCCAGCTCCAGAACCTCGAATCCACCATCGCCGACGCCCGCGCGCGAATCGCCGCCCACCCGCAGCGGCTGGCCGACGCCGATGCCAGGCTGGCCGAAGCCGACCGGGTCGTCGAGGGGGCGGCCCAACGCCTCAAAGACGCCCAGGAGGCGCGGCGGACCCTCGAAAAGGACGCCGCCGTCTACCAGGGCCGCCTCACCAAGTTCAAGGACCAGCTCTCCGCCGTCAAAACCAACCGCGAATACACCGCCATGCAGCACGAAATCGAGACCGCGCAGAAGGATCTGGGCGCGGCCGAAGAGAAGGTGCTCGAGCGCATGATGGAGATCGACGAGCTGACCGAGGAGGTCAAGCAGCGCCGAGGCGGCGCGGACGCGTCGCAGAAGAAGGCGGTCGACGCGAGAAGGCGGCGCTCGCCACCGAGCTGGCCGCGGTCGAAAAGACGCTCGCCGAGACCACTGCCGCGCGCGCGGCGCGTGGTTGCCTCGGTCGAGCCGCGGCTGATGTCGCTCTTCGAGCAGGTCGCCAAAGTGCGGAAGGGCGTGGCGCTGTCGATGGCCACGCGCGACGGCCTGTGCTCGATCTGCCACGTGCGGATGCGGCCGCAGGTGTTCCAGCAGGTGCGGACCAACGACAGCGTCGTGCAGTGCGATAGCTGCCAGCGCATCCTCTACTGGGTGCCGCCGCCGGCGCCCGACGCCGCCCCCGGTCACGATCGGTTCGTGACCCAAGGGTCGTTCGTCGACGCCCCCTCGCCGGGCGGCGCGGCCACGGCCCACGTGGATGGAGGCTCGCGCGGCAACCCTGGCCCCGCCGGCTACGGTGTGTTCATCACCCGCGACGACGGATTGACCGTCGAAATCAAGCAATCGATCGGCATCACCACCAACAACGTCGCGGAATACAACGGCCTGCTGGCCGCGCTGCGGTGGGCGGCGGAGAACGGCATCCGGTCGCTCACCGTGCGTGCGGATTCGGAGCTGATGGTCAAGCAGATGCGCGGCGAGTACCCGCGTGAAGAACCCCGGGCTACAGCCGCTCTACGAGGAGGCCCAGTCTCTGGCGCGGCGCCTGGCGCGGGTGACGTTCGAGCACGTCCGCCGGGAGTTCAACCAGGACGCGGACCGCCTGGCCAACGAGGCGATGGACGAAGCGGCCGCCTCCCCGCGCTCCTGAATGGGTGTCACCCGATTCGGGGGGAAGCCCGATCGCAGTCTCTCGGCCATAATTCGCCACTCCAGGGAGGCTGCATGCATCGAATGGTCGTTTCCGGCGCTCCTCGCAACCTCGGGATTGACGCTGGCGCTGGCCGGTGCGCTGAGCCGCCGCCTGGCCGGCCACGCCGGTGCGCGCGGCGGCCGCCCCGATCGCCGTCGATAAACAGAACGCGTTCGTCAAGTCGCACTGCACCGTCTGCCACAACGACCGGGCGAACAACGGCGGGCTGTCGCTCGAAGGCTTCGACGGCGCCCGTGTGGCGCCCAGCCTGGCGGCGATGATGCTCAGCAAGATCACGTCCGGCACCGCGCTCGCCACGGTGAACGCCGCCGGTCACGATGCCGCCGCCGCCGCGACGCTGGAGAAAGGGCATGAAGACCAGGGCGCCATCAACGCCTCCGGCATCGGCGTGCCGGACAAGGCGACCGTGGACGGCCTGGTGGCGGCGTTTGCGGCGCAGTCGGCCGGCGCGTCGAACTGGAGTGTGGAGCGCTCGAAGGATCGTGCGACGAGCGCCGAGGTCATCACCGCCAGCATCGTGCGCGAGCTGCCGTCCGCCGGCCGCCGGCCGGGCGGCGGGGACGGAAGCCGCGATGTACCGCCTGGTGCTCACCTGTAATGCCGCCACGCGAGACGGCGCGATGCAGCTGGCCTGGTCGCCGGATGCCGAAGCGCGGCACGCTGGCGGTCGGCCTCGACCGCCAGCCGGCGACGAATTTCACGGTGGAGGGGACCGAGCGCATGGGCAACGGCACCGCGGCGACGACCGGGCCCGCGGCGTTCGTGTTCGCGCGATTCGGCGGCACCGCAGACTCGCGCATTCAGCTTCCGCAACGCACCCTCACGGTCAGCGAGCTGTTTCCCGGCGAGACGGTGACGTTTCCCTTCGACGAGCTGACGGGTGCGGCGCGCGAATCGCTGTCGGCCTGCTTCCGCTGACCATCCGTCTTCAGGGCGGTCTGACGACCGCCCTCTCATCCAACCAACGGGCGACACGCGAAGGTCGCGGGCGGTCTTCAGACCGCGCGGCTGCGAATCGCGGCGACCAGGCGGCCCGCCTGCTCCTTTTCTGCGCGATACGACGTCAGCACGTCGAGGTGCATCGCGGTGCACAGCCCCGACAGGAAGATCTGCTCTTCCGGCACGCCGGCCAGCACCAGCTGATCGCGGTTGGCGCCCGCCACATCGAGCCGCAGCGGGTTGCGCGCCCGCGAGCCGCGCGGCGGCGGCGTGGAATCGAACCAGCGCTGAATGAGATGGCGCTCGTGCCCCGCGCCGGCAAACGCGTCCACCAGCTCGGGCCCCACCTCGTAGCAGCACACGCCGATGCTCGGCCCGATCGCAGCCACCAGGTTCTCCGGTCGCGCGCCGAACTCGGCGCGCAGCGCGCTCACCGCGGCGGGCGCCGCCCTGGCGCAGGTGCCCCTCCAGCCGGCGTGGACCGCCGCCACCGCACCGGTTTCCCGATCGGCAATCAACAGCGGCACGCAGTCGGCAGCGCGTACCGCCACCGCCACCCCCGGCGCGTTCGAGACGATGAGGTCGGCCTCGGGCGGGTTGCCCGCCGAGCGCGTCGTCTCCCGCACGCACCACGAGATGGGCGCGGCCGTGCACCTGCGTCACCTGCTGCACGCGAACCGCCTCGACCGACGCAGCCAGCGCGGCCACGTGGGCGTCCGACGACAACTGCAGTTGCCGGGTCGCGAACAGATGTGGCGCGACCGGGTCGAGCGCCCGGCAGCGCAAGGCAGCGCCCCATGGCGCGTCGATCCAATAGAACGGCTCTGGAACCCCGGGAAGAGTCATATAGGATGGGCGGACCCATGGACATTATAGGAAGCGGCATGGATGCGATGGAGATCGAGCGCATCGCCGACAGCATCGAGCGCTACGGCGACCGCTTTCTTCGCCATGTGTTCACCGCAGGCGAGATCGCCTACTGCCGCCGCAAGCGCGACTCCGCGTCCTCGTTCGCGGCCCGCTTCGCCGCCAAGGAAGCGGCGATGAAGGCGCTGGGCACCGGTTTCTCGCGCGGCGTCTACTGGCAGGGCATCGAGGTGGTACGCCGCCACGGCCCGCCGCAACTGCAGTTCCACGCCGGCGCGCTCGCGCGCTTCACGGCGCTCGGCGCGACGAAATCGCTCCTGACGCTCACCCACTCGCGCGAGCTCTCCATCGCCCACGTCCTGTTGATGCGCGACTGAAGGGCACCGGCGGCAACCACGGTTGTCGCCCGCGGCGCCGCTCGCCGGTCCGCCGAAACACCCATCGGCGCAAGTGCCGTGCTCGCCGCGAGTTCCGGCGACAGGCCGCCGCCGGCCGTCCGGGCGCGCCGCTTGCCTCCTCTGCCAGGCGACGCGGAGGACGCCATGGAGATCACGATCATTCCGAACGAGAACACGAACGCGCCGGCCGGCAAGCTGGCCGACGCCGAGCTGCACTTCACCGACGGCGCCCTCGAGGGGCTGAAGCTGATCGGCTTTGCCATCTGGGAAAGCCGCGGCGGAAGCGCCGGGCGCTTGAACGTCACCTTTCCAGCCCGCCAGTATTCCGTCAACGGCGAGCGGCGGTCGTTCGCCCTGTTGCGCACGGTCACCGACAGCGCCGCCGCAGGACCGCCTGCGCCAGCTGATTCTGCAGGCCTACGCCGACTATCAGCAGCGGATGGCGCTCGCCAGCTGACCGTCCCAGCAATCTTCGGCGGCGCCCAGCCGGACGGCGAACGGCGCGCCTAAAATAGGCCCATGGCCAACCTTGCTCGCGCTCTTGGGACCTTCGCCGCTCTCGTGGCCCTCTCGATCACCGCGGTCGCGCAGGAGAGCGACCGCGCGAAGATTGCCGACAAGTACAAGTGGAACCTCGCCGACATCTATCCCAACGAGGCGGCGTGGCGCGCGGCGAAAGACAAGTTGACGGCCGAGATCCCGTCGATTGGCGCCTTCAAGGGCAAGCTGGCGTCGTCGCCCGCCACGCTGGCCGACGCGCTTCGATCGGATTTACGGGTTGGCCAAGGAGCTGGAGCGCCTCTACTCGTACGCCAGCCTGCTGGCCGACCAGGACACGCGCGACAGCGCCCACCAGGGCATGCGGCAGGAGATGGTGCAGGTGGCGGCCGCCTTCAGCGCCGCCGCGGCGTACGTCGATCCGGAGATCCTCAAGGCCGGCAAAGCGACCATCGACAAGTTCGTGGCCGCCGAACCGCGGCTCAAGCCGTACCGGATGAAGCTCGACGACGTCATCCGTCGCGCCGCGCACACGTTGTCCGACAGCGAAGAGAAGCTGCTTGCCGACCTGCAACCGGTGTCCGGCAGCGCCCAGAACGTTTTCAGCATTCTCTCCAACGCGGACTTCCCCTACCCCACGGTGACGCTGTCCGACGGGCGATCGGTGCGGCTCGACCCGGCCGGCTACAGCGCCGCGCGCGCGGTGGCCAACCGTGCCGACCGCGAAAAGGCGATGTCCGCCTTCTTCACGAGCCTCGGCAGCTTCAGCCGGACGTTCGGGACGACCATGAACGCCGAGGCGCAGAAAGTGCTCTTCCACGCGAAGACGCGGCGCTACGCCACGGCGCTCGAGAGCGAGCTCGACGGCCCGAACATTCCAGTGCCGGTCTACAACCGGCTCGTCGAGGGCGTGAACCGCAACCTGCCCTCGTTCCATCGCTATCTGAAGCTGCGCAAGCGCATGATGGGCGTGGACCAGCTGCACTACTACGATCTCTACGCGCCGCTCGTGGCGTCGGTGAACCTCACGTACACGCCTGAAGACGCGCAGCGGCTCGTGCTCGACGCGGTTGAACCGCTCGGCAAGGAGTACGCGGCCACGATCCAGAAGGCATTCGCCGAGCGCTGGATCGACCTGTTCCCGAGCGTCGGCAAACGTTCGGGCGCGTACTCGAACGGCATCTTCAGCGTCCACCCGTACATGCTGATCAACTACAACGGCAAGTACGACGACGTGAGCACGCTGGCCCACGAGCTGGGCCACACGATGCACAGCTATCTCTCGGCGAAGACCCAGCCCTACGCCACCGCCGATTACCAGATCTTCGTCGCCGAGGTCGCCTCCACGTTCAACGAGTCGCTGCTCATCGACCACATGCTCAAGCAGCTGAAGGACGACGACGCGCGGCTGTCGATCCTCGGCAGCTACCTCGAGAACATCAAGGGGACGGTCTTCCGGCAGACGCAGTTTGCCGAGTTCGAGCTGCGCATGCACGAGATGGCGGCCAAGGGCGCAGCCGATCACCGGCGACGCGCTCGCGAAGCTGTATCTCGACATCACGCGCCGCTACTACGGACACGACCAGGGCGTCGCGGTGGTGGACGACTACATCGCCCACGAGTGGAGCATGATTCCGCACTTCTACCGCGGACTTCTACGTGTTCCAGTACGCCACCTCGTTCACGGCGTCCGAGGCGCTGGCGGCCAAGGTGAAGTCGGGCGACGCCGCCGCGACGAAGCGCTATCTGTCGTTCCTGAGCGCCGGCGGGTCGAAGTATCCGATCGACCTGCTGAAGGACGCCGGCGTGGACATGACCACCGACGAGCCGCTCGACCTCACCATCCGGTCGATGAACCGGGTGATGGACGAGATGGAGAAGATCCTCGCGGCAAAAAGCCGCTGAGCCGTCCGTAGGGCGGGGCTTCAGCCCCGCCTCAGCGTGAGGGGAATCCATCCTGCCATTCGTTCACACCATTGAACGACACCTAAGGAGGACTCTCATGATCCGTCACCTGTTCCTCGCAGCCCTGTTCGCGGCTGCGTCCACGACCGCCGCTCTCGCTTCATCCGACGAGCTCTACTACCCGGCCAGCAACTGCCAGCCGTTCGACGGCAACGGCTGGCACGGTGGTGGCAGCAGCGGCTTTGCGTTTCTCTCCTCGGTGGGCGGCCTGTACAACTTCGACGCCACCCATGCCGAGGCGCTGGTGTGCCCGGTGCCGTACACTCCGCGACACCGACGACCTGAACCCGATTACGGTGCGGATCGTGGTCGACGATCGCCACCATCAGTCCGGCATCAGAGCGTTCATATGCGGCCGCGACTCGACCGGCCCCAAGATCTGCGATAGCGACGACAACTTCCCCGACCGTCTTCGGCGTCTCGACGATCGAGCTGACGCATTCAGCCGGTCGCCGCGACCCGGTTCGTGTGGATCGAGGTGCTCATCCCCGACAACGACGATCGACAACAACCCGTTCACAGACCAACGGCACCAGCGGCATGCTGGGCTATCGCGTGCTTCGGCCGTAACGACTGCGTACGTGGGTCCGGGTCGTCAGACCCGGACGCCTCCACGCTATCGCGCCGGCATGCGGTTGACGACGAACTCCGTCACGCGCTGCGCAACGGGAGGGATCAGCGCCTGGACTCCTGCTCGTCACGAAGCGCCTTTCGAATCTCCTGGCGCTCCCACGGTATACGCAGCGTCGTGCCGTCCGATTTCAGGACCGACCGGCCAAGAGCCAGCCTCTTGCCACGCTGCTGCGGGGGATTGACAACCACGACCACACGGTCTCCGCGCGCGAGCGACTTTGAAGACCAGCCGTAGAGCGTCATGATGCGTGGGCTTTGAGCCTCCACTTCCCACTCGCCCTCGAGGTCGGTGCCGTCCGTCACCTCCAAGTGAATGAAGAGGTGCGGATTCCTGAACTGAAACGCGGTGATCACGCCCGTCAGTGTCACCTCCTTGCGCAGGTCGAACACCGATGGGCTATGGTGTGCGGCCGACGGAGAGGCGAGCGCAAGTGCTACGACAACGGCTGCGACGGAGCGGAGGGCTCGTCCCATCAGGACTTGCTACGAGAGGACCGTGAGCAGGCGGGCGTTTTCCTTCTGGCGCTTGGGCGGCAGCGTCCACTCCTCGCGCCGGGCCTTGGCCATCTCGGCGCGGAAGAAGCTGTCCTTCATGCCGCCGTCGATGATGTCCCACGGCAGCACCGGGTCGTCCGAGCGGTCGCGGAACACGTAGAAGTCGGCGTCCACGTCGGCCTCTTTGACGGCGGCGCGCCAGTTGCCGCCGTTGCGCTCGGCGGCCTCGATGGCCGGGGCGACGCGGCGGTCGCCGAGCGAGAGCAGCGCCTGGTAGAACGAGTGCCGCTCCGACTTGATGTTGAAGTAGACGTTCTCGATGTCGGCGGTGAGCGCGCGCAGGCGCTTGATCTTGCGGTCGATCGACGCGTCGTCCTCCATCGGCAGCCACTGATAGGCGGTGCCGGGCTTGGGCACGAGCGGGTTGACGCTGCCGACGATGCGGCCGACCGTGCCCGCGGCCCTTGGCGTGCCGCATCATGATGTCGCGCATCTGCAGCGATCTGGTCGCGGATCGCCACCAGGTCGTCGTCGGTCTCGGTGGGGATGCCGATCATGTAATAGAGCTTCAGGTTCTCCATCCCCGACGCGAAGATCATCTCGGCAGCGGCGAGGATCTCGTCGTTGGTCACCGTCTTGTTGACGACCCGCCGAAGCCGATCGGATCCGACCTCGGGCGCGATCGTCACGGTGCGCTCGCCGCTGGCGCGCAGCAGATTGAGAATCGTCGGCGTCAGGTCGTCGAGCCGCAGCGACGCCGGACTGATGCTGTAGCCCATCGCCGCCAGGCGCGTGAGGATCTCCTCGATGTCCGGGTGATCGCACAAGCGCGATCGACACCAGGCCGGCGCGTGTCGAATAGGGCCGCGCGGCCTGCGGCGAGCTCGCAGGATGCGCTCCTTCGGGAAACGCGCGCACCGGCAGGTAGTTGTAGCCCGCCCAGCAGAACCGGCACAGGTTGGCGCAGCCGCGCACCACCTCGACGAGGAAGCGCGAGCCGAACTCGGTGTCGGGCGTGAAGATCGACGTGACCGGCGGATCGACGGCTTCGGTCGTCTTGAGCGCCGCCTTGCGCACGACCGCCGGCGCGCCGGTGCCGGCCTTCGGCTCGAAGCGCTCGATGGAGCCCGACTCGCGATAGTGCACGTCGTAGAACGACGGGATGTAATAGCCGCGCACCTGGGCGAGCCGGTGCAGCAGGTCGTCGCGGTCCGACGCTTCCTTGAAGACTTCGAGCAGCGGCGGGATCAGCGCCTCGCCTTCACCGGCGGCAATCACGTCGGCAAAGAGCGCCAGCGGCTCCGGGTTCACGAAGGTGACGGCGCCGCCGATCATCACCAGCGGGTCGTGATGCGTGCGGTCCTCGGCACGGACGGGGATACCCGCCAGCCGCAGCATCGTGACGACGTTGGTGTAGTCCCACTCGAACGACACCGAGAACGCCAGGATGTCGAAGTCGCGGACGAGCGTCTGCGATTCGACCGTGACGAGCGACGCACCCGACGTCTTCAGCGCCGCGATCTCGCTCTTGGGCGGCAGGAACACGCGCTCGCAGACGATGTCCGTCCTCGGCGTTGAACAGACGGTAGACCGTCTGGAAGCCGAGGTTCGACATGCCGACGAAGTAGGTGTTGGGAAAGGCGAGCGCCACCCGCAGCCGCCCGGCGTGGGGCTTGCGGACGTAGCCGACCTCTTTGGCAAGCAGGGCCTTGGCCTGCTCGCGCTGCTGCCATTGGCTCATAGGCGGTCGATCGAGTGTACCTCGACCGCCGCGACGTAGGCCTTTGGCCTTTAGCCTTGGCCTTCAGGGCTCCGGCCTGAAGGCGGCCCCTAGAGTCTAGGCTTACGAGGCTCAATTGCGCCGCAAAAAGGCCGGCACGTCGAACTGCGACGACGGGATCGCGTCGTCCCTCGGCGCGCCGCCGCCGGCGGCCCGAATCGCCTTGGCGCCGGCATCCGCACGTGCGCAGCGGCACCTCGATCGTCGGCCGGCGGCTGATCGGCGCGGGCACTCCACCGGCTTCCACCGGCACCGGCCCGCCGCTCGCCGCCGCCAGCACGCGCTGCGCGTATTCCTGGTACGGCGACATGTCCACCGGCGTCTTCGAGGTTCCCGAGCGCCGGCACGCGCGCCGACTTGCGGTCGAAGCCGGTGGCGATCACCGTGATCTTCACCTTGCCCACGTGAGCTCGGGATCGACCACGGCGCCGAAGATGATGTTGGCGTCCTCGTGCGCCGCCTCCTGGATGATGCACGACGCCTCGTTCACCTCCATGAGCGACAGGTCGGGGCCGCCGGTGACGTTGATGATCACGCCCCGCGCGCCGTTCACCGAGCTGTCCTCGAGGAGCGGGCTCGCGATCGCCTTCTGCGCCGCCTGCATGGCGCGGTTCTCGCCCTCGGCCATGCCGGTGCCCATCATCGCCACGCCCATGCCCGACATGATCGTCTTCACGTCGGCGAAGTCGAGGTTGATCATGCCCGGCACGAGGATCAGGTCCGAGATGCCCTGAATGGCCTGACGCAGCACGTCGTCGGCCAGCGTGAAGGCGTCGTTCATCGTCGTGCGGCGGTCGATGATCGAGAGCAGGCGCTCGTTGGGAATCGTGATCACGGTGTCGACGCACTCGCGCAGCGCCTCGAGGCCGGCTTCGGCCTGCAGCGCGCGCTTCTTGCCCTCGAACCGGAACGGCTTGGTCACGACGGCGATGGTGAGCGCGCCGAGCTCGCTGGCGAGGCTGGCGATGACCGGCGCCGCGCCGGTGCCGGTGCCGCCGCCGAGGCCGGTGGTCACGAAGATCATGTCGGCGCCCGACAGCGTCTGGATGATGTTGTCGGTGTCCTCGAGCGCGGCCTGCCGCCCGATGTTGGGGTCGGCGCCGGCGCCGAGCCCCTTGGTGAGCTTGTGGCCGATCTGCAGCTTGACCGCGGCCTTGGCGTTGTCGAGCGCCTGCAGGTCGGTGTTGGCGACGATGAACTCGACGCCGCCGAGCCCGACGTCGACCATGCGGTTGACGGCGTTGCTGCCGCCGCCGCCGACGCCGATCACCTTGATCTTCGCTCCCCGTCGCGCGTCCGGCGCCAGCGTCATGCGCAGCTCCGAGTGATCGCGTTGTGCCATACGTGCCATACCCACCCTCCCGGTCGAGCCCCGCCCTCGAAACGTCTCAGAAGAACTCTTTGAAGATGCCGCGCAGCCGCCCGGTCATGCGGCTGAACGCGCTGCCGCCGCCGCGCGCCTGATCCGGCGGCCGATTGCGATGCGCATAGAGCGCCAGGCCGACCGGCGTCGCGAACACCGGGCTGGTCACGTGATCGGCCAGGCCGCCCACGCCGGCGGGATGGCCGCGGCGGATCGGCAGGTCGAAGATCTGCTCGGCGATCTCGGGCATCCCTTCGAGGATCGCGGCCCCGCCGGTGAGCACGATCCCCGAGTTGAGCGACTTCTCGTAGCCGGCGCGCCGGATCTCGTCCCACACCAGGTGGAAGATCTCCTCGGCCCGCGGCTGCAGGATCTCGGAGAGGATGCGCCGCGCCATCAGCCGCGGCTTGCGGCCGCCGACGCTCGCCACCTCGATGGTGTCCTTCTCGTCCACCATCGCCGAGAGCGCGCAGCCGCTCTTGCGCTTCAGCTTCTCCGCGTCGGGAATCGGCGTGCGCAGCCCCACCGCGATGTCGTTGGTGAAGTGCTCGCCGCCCACGGCCACCACGCCGGTGTGCCACAGGCTGCCGCGCTCGAAGATGGCGAGATCGGCGGTGCCGCCGCCGATGTCCACCAGCGCCACGCCCAGCTCCTTCTCGTCGGGCGTGAGCACGGCCTCGGCGGCCGCCAGCTGCTCGATCACCGTGTCCACCACCGTGACGCCGGCACGGTTCACGCACGACACGATGTTCTGGGTCGACGAGGCGGCGCCGGTGACGATGTGCACGTTCACCTCGAGGCGCGCGCCCATCATCCCCACCGGGGCGCCGATGCCGTCCTGCTCGTCCACGACGAAGTCCTGCGGCAGCACGTGCAGGATCTCGCGGCCGGCCGGCAGCGTCACCGCCTTGGCGGCGTCGATGGCGCGGCGCACGTCGTCGCGGGTGATCTCGCGGTTCTTGCCGGCCACGGCAATCACGCCGCGGCTGTTGAAGCCCTTGACGTGCGGGCCCGACAGCGCCAGGTGCACGGTGTCGATCTCGACGCCGGCCATCAGCTCCGCCTCCTCGACCGCCTTCTTGATCGAGTCGACCGCCGCCTCGAGGTTGACGACGACGCCGCGCTTGATGCCGCGCGACTCGGCCATGCCGATGCCGACGATGTCGCAGCGGCCGTCGTCGAAGGTCTCGGCCACCACGCACGTGACCGTCGAGGTGCCGACGTCGAGGCCGACGACGTATCGCTCTTTACGCGCCACTAGTTGTCTCCACCTGTTCCTGTTCTGTCTCCCCGCGGGCGCACGTACACGCGCTCGTCGAACCGCAGGTCCACGTAGTCGATGCCGTCCACGCGCTCGCGCAGCGCCGGCGCCAGCTCGAGATACGACTGCAGCCGCTCGGCGAACTTCTCGTGTCCGACCTTCAGCACGGCGGTGTCGTTCTTCAGCAGCACGGCGGCGTCGCGCACGTCGCTGACGTCGATCTGCGACACCAGGCGCGCCAGCTCGGGCTGCTGCTGCAGGCCGGCGATCACCCGGCTGGCCAGCATCGCGCGCTCGCCGTCCACCAGGCTCGGGCCGCCCGACGGCCAGCCCGTCGATGATCGGAAGGTCGAGCGTCGCGTAGTTCGGGCCGAACTCGTCGATGATCGTGCCCTGCGGGATCCACCAGCATCAGCCGGTCGTTGAGGCGGCCGATGCCCATCGGCTCGCGCTCGGCGATCACCACCATCACCGTGCGCGGGAACACCCGGCGCAGCGTCGCGTCGGCCACCCACGGCGCGCGCGCAGCCGCTCGCGCCACTGCTCGAGGTCCACGGTCAGCATGTGCGCGCCCTCGAGCCCGTCGAGCCGCGACAGCACCTCGCCCCGCGACATCCGGGTGTTGCCCTCGACGGTGATGCGCGCCACCTGAAGCGCTCCGGTCGTGAACACGAACGCCACCGCCGTGGTACACGCGCGAACACGCCCACCACGACGGCAATGGCGACGCGGATCGCGCGTGGCCAGCGCCGGCCGCCAGCCGCGGCGCCGTGCCGGCGACACGTGCGCGCGGCGGAAGCGCTTGTCGGACGGAGCCGACACCCGCTTCATGCCCGCGCCTCGCGCTCGCGCAGCGCCGCGAGGAGTTGTTTCGGCACCGCCGCAATCGATCCCGCGCCCAGCGTCAGCACCGCGTCGCCGGGACGCGCGGCGGCGGCGAGTTCGGCGGCGAGACGGTCGATGGCCTTGACCACACGCACCGGACGTCCGGTGGCGCGGCCCACGCTCTCGGCCAGCGCCTCGACGGTGACGCCGGGGATCGGCTCCTCGCTCGCCGCGTAGATGTCGGTCAGCACGACCTCGTCCGCATCGGCGAACGCCGGCCCGAAATCACGCATCAGCCGCTCGGTGCGGGTGTAGCGGTGGGGCTGAAACGCCACCAGGAGCCGGCGGCCGAGCGTGACCTTGGCCGCCGCGAGCACCGCGGCAATCTCCGTCGGGTGATGGCCGTAGTCGTCCACCACGAGCACGCCGTTGGCTTCGCCCAGACGCTCGAACCGCCGCTCGGCGCCGTGAAAGTCGCGCAGGGTGGCCGCCACACCGGCGAAGTCGATGCCGAGCTCGCCGGCCACGGCCACCGCCGCGAGCGCGTTCTGCAGGTTGTGCCGTCCCGGCACCGTGAGTTCCAGCCGGCCCAGGCGAACCTCGCCGGCGGCATCGCGTCGAAACACGGTGCAGCGGCCGCCAAACGACCCGAGCTCGACGTCGCGCCCGGCAATCGCCGGCGGTTCGACGCCGGGCGCGGGCGCCTCGAGGCCGTAGGTCACGACCCGCCGGGTGACCGAGGCGCACGCCGCGCGCACGTGCGGATCGTCGGCACACGCCACCACCGAGCCGTAGAACGGCACCTTGTTCGCGAAGTCCACGAACGCCCGCTGCAGTTCGTCGAAGCTGCCGTACGTGTCCATGTGCTCGTGATCGATGTTCGTCATCACCGCAATCGACGGCAGCAGCAGCAGGAACGACCGGTCGCTCTCGTCCGCCTCCGCCACCATGTACTTGCCCCGTCCCAACCGGGCATTGCTCCCGAACACGCTCAACCGCCCGCCGATCACCGCCGTCGGGTCGAGTCCCGCGCGTTCGAGCACGAGCGCGATCATCGACGTCGTCGTGGTCTTGCCGTGCGAGCCCGCCACCGCCACGGAGAACCGCAGGCGCATCAGCTCCGCGAGCATCTCGGCCCGCGGAATCACCGGAATCCCGCGCCGCCGCGCCTCGGCGATCTCGGGATTGGTGCGACTTCACCGCCGACGAGTAGACGACCACGTCGGCATCCCCGACGTTCGCCGCCGCGTGCCCCCCGAACACCG
This sequence comes from uncultured Acidobacteriota bacterium, assembly GCA_963731785.1. GTDB lineage: Bacteria > Acidobacteriota > Vicinamibacteria > Vicinamibacterales > UBA2999 > DASYRM01. Next base: position 235,208 of record CAVSWX010000014.1, on the reverse strand, counting down.
TGACGCCGCAGCGCCGACTCGAGCCGCGCGGTCACGTCCGAGCGCCGCGCGTCCGACCCGCTCACCACGTAGCCGAGATTGGCGAGCAGTTCGGCGATGCCGCTCATGCCAATGCCGCCCACCCCGACGAAGTGGATCCGCCGCGTTCTACCGAGCACGGCCTGCCGTCCGCCCGCCGTGTCCGGCCAGCGCCAGCACCCGGTCCACGATACGCGCGCCGCGTCCGGCCGCGCCAGCCCTCGCGCCGCCGCGGCCATCCGCTGCGCGCGCGCCGGCGTCGCCCGCCAGCCCCAGGATCTCCTCGGCGAGCCGGGCGCCGCGTCAGCTCGCGCTGGTCCACCACCCGCGCCGCGCCCTGCCGGCCAGCGCGTCGGCGTTCCGGCGCTGGTGATCGTCGGTGGCCGTCGGCAGCGGAATCAGGATGGCCGCCCGCCCCGCCGCGGTCAGCTCCGCCAGCGTCGTCGCGCCGGCCCGGCACACGATCAGATCCGCGGTCCGCATCTCGCGGTGCATCTCGAACAGGAACGGCTCGACCCGCGCCGTCAGCCCCGCCGCCGCATAGGCCTCACGCACCATGCCGAGATCCCGCTCGCCGGTCTGATGCGTCACGTGGATGCCTGGCCTGGCCGCCGCCAGCCTCGGCGCCGCCTCGGCCATCGCGACGTTGATCGCGTGCGCGCCCTGCGACCCGCCGAACACGAGGACCCGCGTCTGCACGCCGGCCGGCGCCCCCACCTCGGGCTCCGAGAAGAACTCCGGCCGCACCGGGTTTCCGGCCACGAACGCCTTGGCTCCGAACGTCTCCAGGCTCTCGTCGTAGGTCACCGCCGCCGCGCGCACGACGCCGCGCCAGCAGCCGGTTGGTGAGGCCGGGCGTGGCGTTCTGCTCCATCAGCAGCGTCGGCACGCCGCGCAGCGCCGCCAGCGCCACCACCGGCCCCGAGCTGTAGCCGCCCACGCCAATCACCACCGACGGCCGCCGGTTCGAGATCACCCGCCACGCATCCCAGGCACTGAGCGGCAGCAGCACCAGTCCGCGCAGCAACGCCGGCACCGACTTGCCCTTCAGTCCCGCGCTGCGGATGCAGTCGAGCGTCAGCCCCTCGCGCGGAATCACGCGTGCCTCGATCCCGGCGGCGGTGCCCACGAAGGTCACCGTCGAGCCCGGCACCCGCGCGAGCAGTTCGCGGGCCACGGCCACACCGGGATACAGGTGGCCGCCCGGTGCCGCCGCCGGCGATCAGCACTGACACACTCACTCAACCGAGGCTCCGCCTCGGGCGCGCAGCCGCGCATGCCCGCTCATTCGCGCGCCTCGTGCTGCGAGATGTTCAGCAGGATGCCCATGCCGAGCAGGTTGATGAGCAGCGACGACCCGCCCGCGCTCACGAGCGGCAGCGGGATCCCCTTGGTCGGCATCAGCCCCAGCACGACGCTCATGTTGATCAGCGCCTGCGCGCCAATCATGGTGGTGATGCCGAGCGCGACGAAGGCGCCGAAGGCGTCCTGCGCGCGCGAGGCGATTCGCAGTCCGCGCCACGCGATGACGCAGAAGCACGCCAGGATGCAGGTGGCGCCCACGAGCCCCAGCTCCTCGCCGATCACCGCGTAGATGAAGTCGGTGTGGGGCTCGGGCAGGTAGTAGAGCTTCTGCACGCCCGACATCAGGCCGCGCCCGAACACGCCACCCGATCCGACGGCGAGCAGCGACTGGATGATCTGGAAGCCGTCGCCCTGCGGGTCGGCCCACGGATCCAGGAACGCGAACACCCGGCGGCGCCGGTAATCGGAGCGCATCAGCAGGAGGTAGACGGCCGGGGCCGCGGCCAGCGCCGCGCCGACCAGATAGCGGTAGTTCACGCCCGCGGCAAACACCATGGCGGCGACGATGAGCACCAGGGTCATCGCGGTGCCGAAGTCCGGCTGCAGGAGGATGAGGCCCATCAACGGCACGATCACGATGACGATCGGCAGCATCGAGTAGCGCAGATCGTCGATGCGGTGCATCCGCCGCTCGAGGATGAGCGCGGTGAAGAGCACTGCGACGATCTTGGCCAGTTCCGACGGCTGGATGCCGAGGCCGCCGATGCCGAACCACCGCCGCGTGCCGTTGACCGGCGTGCTGAACATCACGCCGATGAGCATCAGCGCGACCAGCGCCAGGGCGCTCCAGATGAACGCCTCGTTGCGGTAGGTGCGGTAGTCGATCCGCATGGCGATGGCCAGCACCGCCAGGCCGAGCACCGTCCAGAGCGCCTGCTTGGTGAGGAACAGGTTCGGCTGGTCGAACTTCTGCAGCGCGACCAGCGCCGAGGCGCTGTAGACCATCACGATGCTCACGCACACCAGGAGCACCGTGGCGGTAAACAGCACCCGGTCCGACTTCAGTTTTCTCGCCATTCCTACCTGCCCACCTGCCTACCTGCCTACCTGCCTCACGGCGGCCCTAAAGGGCCGCCCTGCTAGAGCCGAAACATGCCCAGCGGATCGGGTAAGATCCCGATCCCTCGAACCGGGGCGCCTCGAGGCCCCTCCCGGGGGTGAGCAGTCAGCAGTCATCAGCCGGCTCGTGGGACAGGCCACCCACCTCGCAGACTGGGGTTAGTCTGCGTTCCCAGCGGTAGGCTCCCGCCCGCGCCAAGCCGACTGACGACTGCTCACGGCTCACATGGCGCTCGGGGCATGCTCGTGCGCGGCTTCAGCCGTCCCTGCCTTCAGACTTCGCGCCACCTCCTCCTTGAAGCTGCGGCCACGCTCCGCGTAGTCGCTGAACCAGTCGAAGCTCGCGCACGCCGGCGCCAGCAGCACCACGCCCTCGTCGACCCGCCGCGTCGTAGGCACGCGCCACGGCTTCCGCCATCGACGCCGCCCGTACCACCGGCAGCGCGCCTGCCATGGCGGCCTCCACCTGTGGCGCCGCCTCGCCGATGGCGACCACCGCCCGCCCGCGGCCGGCCATCGCGCCCTTGAGCTCGCCCAGGTCGCCGCTCTTGTAGCGTCCGCCGATGATGGCCACGACCCCCGAGTCGTAGCTCTCGATCGACTTGCGCGCGGCGCCGACGTTGGTCGCCTTCGAGTCGTTGACGAACCGCACCTTGCCGATGTCGCCCGCCGGCTCCATCACGTGCTCGAGCCCGGCGAATCCGCGCACCGCCTGCTCCATCGGCCCGGCGCCCGCGCCGGCGAGGTTCGCGGCCGCCGTGGCGGCGATGACGTTGCCGAGCATGTGCGACCCGGGCAGCCGCACCGCGGCCACCGGGACGAGCCGCTCGAACGCCGACGGCGTCTTACGCCCGATCCAGCCGTTGTCACCACGTAGCCTTCGTTCGGCTTGCCGGCTGAGGGAGAACCACACCCGCGTGCGAAGCTCTGATCGCTGTACGTCGCCACCGCCGGGTCGTCGGCGTTGACCACCGCGAAGTCGCTCGGCACCTGGTTGGCGAAGATGCGGGCCTTGGCGTCGCCGTATTCCTGAGGCTCGCGTGGCGATCGAGGTGGTCGTCGGCTGAGGTTGAGCCACACCGCCACCCACGGCCGGAAGGTCGTGGTAGTGGCGAGCTGGAAGCTGCTCACCTCGACGACGTGCAACGTGCCGGTCGGTCGATTCCTCGACCTGGGCGCTGATCGGCACGCCGATGTTGCCGCCGACGAGCACGTGACGCCCGGCCGCGCTCAGCATCCGGCCGATGAGCGTCGTCGTGGTGGACTTGCCCTTGGTGCCGGTGACCGCGATCACCTTGCCCTTCAGCCAGCGCCACGCCATCTCGAGCTCGCCGATGATCTCGACGCCGCGGGCGCGCGCGGCCTCGAACACCGGCTGCTCCAGCGGCACGCCCGGGCTCACCACCACGAGATCGGCTTCGGCCAGCGTCGCCGCCTGGTGGCCGCCGGTCTCGACGCGCACCCCGGCCGCCTCGAGCGCCGCCGACTCCGCGAACGACGGGCGCGACTCGCTGAGCGTCACGCGCGCGCCCCGCTTGCGCAGCAGTTCGGCCGCCGCGAGACCGCTGCGCGCGGCTCCCACCACGACCACCTGACGCCCGTCCACCGAGAAGGTGCCCTGTGCCATGGCCGTCACCGCAGCTTCAACGTGGTGAGGCTGAACAGGGCGAAGAGCACGCGCCATGATCAGGAACCGCGTGATCACCTTCGGCTCGCTCCAGCCGATCAGCTCGAAGTGATGGTGGAGCGGCGACATCTTGAAGACGCGCTTGCCGGTGGTCTTGAAGGAGATCACCTGGATGATGACCGACAGCGCTTCGAGCACCCAGACGCCGCCGACGATCGGCAGCAGCAGCTCCTGCTTGATGAGGATCGCCACGGTGCCGATCGCGCCGCCGAGCGCGAGCGAGCCGACGTCGCCCATGAAGATCTCGGCGGGGTAGCAGTTGTACCAGAGGAAGCCGAGGCTGGCGCCGACGAGCGCGCCGCAGAAGATCGTCAGCTCGCCGGCCGGCGGGAACCGCACCAGCAGCAGGTAGTCGGCGAGCACGGCGTGGCCGGTGACGTAGGCCAGCGCGGTATAGGCGGCGGCCGCCACGCCGAAGGTGCTGATCGCCAGCCCGTCGAGGCCGTCGGTGAGGTTCACGGCGTTGGTCGTGCACGCCAGCACGATCACCGCGAACAGCACGTAGAAGACGCCGAGATCGGGAATCAGGTTCTTGAAGAACGGGAAGATCAGCCGCGTGTTGTAGAGCGGCGGGTTCTGATACGAGAGCATCAGCACCGCGACGCCCACGGCCGACGGCCACCACCACCAGACCGCCCATCTTGTAGCGCGGCAGCAGTCCGTGGTGCGAGCGGCGCGTGACCTTGAGGTAGTCGTCGGCGAACCCGACGGCGCCGCAGCCCAGCATGGCGCCCATCGCGATCCACGCGAACGGGTTCGAGAGATCCGCCCACAGCAGCGTCGGAACCAGCGCCGCCGCGAGGATGAGCAGCCCGCCCATCGTCGGCGTGCCCGCCTTGGCGCGGTGCGACTGCGGCCCCTCCTGCCGAATCACCTGGCCGATCTGGAAGTCGCGCAGCCGCCGGATCAGCCAGGGGCCGAGCACCAGGCTGATGAAGAGCGCGGTGAGGCTGGCGGCCGCGGTGCGGAACGTGATGTAGCGCGTCACGTTCAGGAAGCCCAGGTAGGGCAGGCTGGCGAGCGGCGGCAGCAGGTAATAGAGCATCAGCCGCGCTCCTGCAGGATGCGGTCGCTCACCACGTCGCAGCGGGTGCCGCGCGAACCCTTCACCAGCACCAGGTCGCCCGGGCGCAGCGACGCCGACACGTCCGCGGCGGCGTCGGCGCTCGAGGCGTAGTGGCGCACCGCCGCGGCCGGCATCGCCGGCGTCGATCGCCGCGTCGGCGAGGGCGCGCGCGGCCGGGCCGCCCACCGCGACGAGCAGCCGCAGCCCGGCAGCCGCGGCGGCCCGGCCGCACTGCCTGGTGCAGCGGCACGGCGTGGTCGCCGAGCTCGAGCATCTCGCCGAGCACGGCGACGCGCCCCGCGGCGCGTGTCTCGCGCGCCATCACCTCGAGCGCCAGCCGCAGCGCCGCCGGGCTCGAGTTGTACGAGTCGTCGATGAGCGTGATGCCGTCGCGCCAGATGCCGCACGACGCCGCGCCGATCGGCCGGCCGCAGCGTCGCGGCGGCGGCGCAATGGCGTCGAGCGGCACGCCGCACTCGAGCGCGACCGCGGTGGCCGCGAGCACGTTGGCCAGGTTGCCGCGGCCGAGGAGCGGCGTGGCGAGATCGAAGCTGCCGGCCGGCGTCTCCACCCGCGCGCGCATGCCGTCCCAGCCGAGATCGCGCACGTCGGTGGCGCGCACGTCCGCGTCCGGCGACTCGCCGAAGGTGACATCCGGCCGCCCGGCAAACGCCTGCGCCGACTCGCGCCATCACGCGGGCGTCGTCGGCCGAGCACACGAGCACGTCGCTCCGGCCGCGCCTCCTCGAGGATCTCGGCCTTGGCGTCGGCAATCGCGTCCACCGACGCGAAGAAGCCCACGTGGGCGTCGCCCACGTTGGTCCACACGCGGATGTCGGGCTCGGCTATGCGCACGAGCGTGCTGATCTCTCCGGCGTGATTCATCCCCAGTTCCATCACCGCCACGTCCGGTCCGCTCGTCAGCTGCAGCAGCGAGAGCGGCAGCCCGATGTGGTTGTTCAAGTTCCCCTTGTTCTTCACCACCCGGAACCGCGTGGCCAGCAGCGCCGCAATCGATTCCTTGGTCGTGGTCTTGCCCGCGCTGCCGGTAATCGCCACCACCTTCGTGCCCGCCGCCTTCCGCACCGCGTGCGCCACGTCCTGCAGCGCCTGCCAGCGTGTCGGCAACGCCAATCACCGCCGCCGCCCGCCGCGCCGGCCTCGGGATGCGCGTCGGCCCATGCCTGCTCGACCACGACGCCCGCCGCGCCCCGCGCCAGCGCCTCGGCGGCAAACGAGTGGCCGTCGAACCGCGGTCCGCGCAGCGCCACGAACACGTCGCCGGCCGCCATGCGCCCGGCTGTCGGTCACCACCTCGCGCACCGGCGTGTCCGTCCGGGCGCTCCCCGCGCCAGCCACCCGAGCGCCGGCCACCGCGCCGGCAATCCAGCCCAGCGTCAGCGCAACCGCACTCACCCGACCCCCGACGTCTGCCGCCGGGCGAGCCAGCGCCTCACGCGCCACCGCCACGTCGTCGAACGGGAAGGTCGTGCCGCCGATCACCTGATACTTCTCGTGCCCCTTGCCGGCGATGAGCACCACGTCGCCCGCCGCCGCCGCCGCAATCGCCTGATGGATCGCCTCGCGGCGATCCACGACCGTCAGCGCCCGCGCGTTGCTCTGGCGCGCTTCCGGCTCGGCGCCGCGCATCACCTCCTCGATGATCTGCGCCGGGTCCTCGCCGCGCGGGTTGTCGGAGGTGATCACGACGACGTCGCTCAGCCGCGCCGCCACCATGCCCATCAGCGGCCGCTTGGTCCGGTCGCGCTCGCCGCCGGCGCCGAACACGGTGATGAGGCGCCGCGTGGCCATCGGCCGCGCCGTCTCGAGCAGGTTGCGCAGCGCATCGTCGGTGTGCGCGTAGTCCACGATCACCGTGATGTCGTCGCTCGGGGCGCGACACCACCTCGAACCGGCCGGGCACGCCCGCGAGGCCGGCGATGCCGCGCTCGATGGCGTCGAGCGGAATGCCGATCGCCGCCGTGACGCCGATCGCGCCGAGCATGTTGTAGACGTTGGGCCGCCCGACGAGCGAGGAGCGTCACGTGCACGGTCCCCTGCGGCGTCCGCACGTCGAAGGTGAGACCCCCGAGCGAGAACGAGAGCGGCCCGGGGGCGACGTCGGCCGGCTTGTTGATGCCGTAGGTCACGGGCGAGCCCGAGGCCTCGACGAGCGCCGCGCCCCGCGGATCGTCCAGGTTGATGACCGCCGGGGCGCCGCGGCGGCAGCATCTCGAAGAGCCGGCGCTTCGCGGCGAAGTAGCCCTCCATGTTGACGTGGAAGTCGAGATGGTCGCGCGTCAGGTTGGTGAAGACGCCGGCCGCGAACTCGAGGCCGTCCACCCGCCGCAGCGCCAGCGCATGCGACGACACCTCCATGACGCAGGCGCCGCAGGCCTCGTCGTGCATCTGGCGCAGGAAGGCCTGCACGTCCGGCGCCTCCGGCGTGGTCCGCGACGCCTCGATCACGCGATCGCCGATGCAATACGCCACCGTGCCCATGAGCCCGCACTTGATGCCGGCGGCCTCGAGGATGGCGCGCACCAGATAGCCGGTGGTGGTCTTGCCGTTGGTGCCGGTGACGCCGACCACCCGCATCGCGCGGCTGGGATGGCCGTTGAACTCGGCGGCCAGGAGGGCCAGCGCGAGCCGCGGATCGGACACCGGCAGCCAGGCGGTTCCCGGCACCGGAGGCACGCCCACCGCCGCCACCACCGCGGCCGCGCCCGCGCTCACCGCCTGCGGCGCGAAGGCGGCGCCGTCGGCGCGCTGCCCCAGCAGCGCGACGAACACCGCACCCGGGGTCACGATGCGCGAGTCGTACGCGACGCCCGTACACGGCACGTCGAGCCCCGGGGCATCGAGCGCGCCGCGCGCCTCGGCCGGCACCAGGGCGGCGATGGACCGCAGGAGCTCGCGAACCGTCATGGATCGGGCGCTTTCGGCCCAGCCTCCGGCGCACGCCGGTCCAGCCATACGCGCGCCGAGGCCGCCGCCAGCGCCGGCGTTCCCGGCAGCGGCCGCTGGTCGGTGACGAGCCCGTGCCCGACTGACCTGGACGGACAACCCGAGCGTGGCGAGCAGGCGCACCGCGTCGCGGCCGCTCATGCCGGTGAGGTCCGGCACCACAGGCTCGCCGCCCGACGCGCTGGTGCCCGCCGGCAGCACCGTCGGCGGCTCGGCCGGACCCGAGGTCGGCGTCGGCGCGTTCGGCGCCCCGCTGGGATCGCCGCTGTAAGGAGCGCGACGCTCGACGATGAGCGGCGGCGGCGCGTTGATCGTCCGCTGCACGCCGTAGTGCTGCAGCGCCGCCTGCGCGATGCGATGGAAGATCGGCGCGGCCACGGTGCCGCCGTACGCCGGCACGCCACGCGGCGAGTCCACGACCACGATGATGGCGAACTTCGGCTTGCGCGACGGCGCGAACCCCACGAACGACACGTTGTAGTTCGAGTGGCCGCGGTAGCTGCCGTTGAGCGAGCTTCTTGGCCGTCCCGGTCTTGCCGGCGATCGTGTAGTCGGCAATCGCCGCCTGCTTGCCGGTGCCGTCGGTGACGACACCTTCGAGCATCGGCGTCAGCCGCGCCGCCGTGTCCTTGCTGATGGCGCGCCCGAGCACCTTGCGCGGCACCGGCAGGCGCTGGCCGTCCTTCACCACCGCCCGCACGAGGCGCGGCTGAACCAGCTCGCCGCCGTTGGCGACGGCGCTGACCGCCGTCACCATCTGCAGCGGCGTCACGCCGATCTGGTAGCCGATGAGCGTCGAGGCGAGCGCGCTCGGTGTGAGCGTGGACCAGTTCCAGACGATGCCGGCGTTCTCGCCGCGGAAGTCGGGCGAGAGCGCGCGCCCGAACCCGAAGTTGCGGACGTAGCCGCCGAACGCTCTCGGCGCCGAGCGGCAGCCCTACCTTGATGGTGCCGACGTTGCTCGACTTCTCCACCACCTCCTGGAACGTCAGCACGCCGTAGTGGTGATCGTCGCGGATGACGCGCGACCCGAAACTGATCGAGCCCTTGCTGACGTCCACCAGGTCCGTGGGCTTGATGGCACGCTCTTCGAGCGCGGCGCTCGCGGTGATGATCTTGAAAGTGGACCCGGGCTCGTACAGATCCTGCACCGCGCGGTTGCGCCGCGCGGCTTCCCGGGCTTCTCGGTACACGTTCGGGTTGAATGTCGGGTAGCTGGCCATGGCCAGCAGCTCGCCGGTGGCGGGGTCGATCACGATTGCCGAGCCGCCGGCGGCATTCGCCCACTGAACGCCGGCGCGCAGCTCGCGCTCGACCACGTGCTGCATGAACCGGTCGATCGTCAGCTCGAGCGTCGCCCCGCTGGTCGGCGGGCGCTCGATGCGGAGGAACGCCTGCTTCTTGGCGTCGATCTGCACCAGCACCTGGCCCTGCTCGCCGCGGATGAGCGAGTCGTACACCGCCTCGATCCCGGACAGGCCGGCGTTGTCGATGCCGACGTAGCCGAGCAGGTGGGACGCCAGCTCGCGGTTGGGATAGAAGCGCCGGCTCTCCTTGAGGAAACCGACCCCGTCGAGCTGCAACGCCGCGACCCGGCGCGCCTGCTCCGGCGAGGCCTGGCGCCGCACGTACGCGAACGCCTTGCCGCTGCTCAATGCGATCGGCCAGCGCCCGTTCATCCTTGCGCCGCGCAGTCGCCCAGCGCGCGGCACAGCTTCCGGGCCGCCGCCTTCTCATCGCCAATCTCGGTCGGGACCGCGTAGATCGTGTCGGCGTCCACGCTCGAGGCCAGCACGTAGCCCGTTGCGATCGACGATCTCCGCGCGCTTGGCCGGGGCCGCGATGGTGCGCAGCTGCTGCCGATCCGCTTTGGCGGCGAGCTCGGCGTGGCTGACCACCTGCAGATACACCAGCCGCGCCTGGATGGCCACCGCCCACAACGCAATCGCGCCCGCCGCGACCCAGATGCGCAGGCGCATCGGCCGCCGCCACGGCATGGCGTCGGCGGCGCTGGACGGGGTCGGGGGAGAGTGGGATCGTCCATCGCCGTTACCGCCTGGCCACCACCGACCGTGGCGGTGCCGGCGTCTCGACGACGCGCTCGATCACCGACGCGTCCTCCGGACGCGGGATCACCATGCGGAGCCGCCCGAGCGCCAGCCGCTCGATGCGCTCCGGGGCCTTCAGGGTCTGCACTTCCAGGCGCAGGTGCCGGTTCACGTCGGCCTCCACCGCGCGCTCCTGCTGCATCTGCTCGAGCCGGTAGCCGTTGCGGCGCAGCTCGAACTGCTGCCACGCCCAGAAGAGCAGGACGGCGACGAGGAAGACGCCGATGCCGACCGACCGCGCCATCTCGCGGTTCCGCTCGCGATCGATCTCGCGGACGATCGGGTTGTTGCGGACGTCTTTCTTGATCGCGTATTCGAAGGTCTCGGTGGTCATCCCGACACTCCCGCCAGCCGGGCCGTGCCCGGCTCTCCTGGTGCCGTCACTTCCGCCGCCCGCAGCTTGGCGCTGCGGGCCCGGGGGTTGCGCTCGGTCTCGGCCGCGCTGGGCACGAGCGGCCGTTTGGTGAGCACGCGCAGGCCGTGGGTTCCGGCGGCCTGCAGCGCGCGCAGCACGTGCTTCACGATCCGGTCCTCGAGCGAGTGGAACGTGATGACGACGAGCCGGCCGCCTGGCGCGAGCCGCGCCGATGCGGCGATCAGGCAGTCGCCGAGGCCCTCGAGCTCGCGGTTGACCCAGATCCGCACCGCCTGGAACGTGCGGGTGGCCGGATCGATGCGCGTATAGCCGCGCCGGGGCACCGCCCGGCGCACGACGTCGGCCAGCCGGCCCGTCGTGGTGATGGGCGCGCGGGCGCGCGCCTCCACGATCGCCCTCGCGATGCGGCGCGCGTGCCGATCCTCGCCGAGCTCGTAAATCACATCCGCCAGCGTCTTCTCGTCGGCTCCGGCAATCGCCTCCGCGGCGGTCGCGCCGGCCGACGTGTCCATTCGCATGTCCAGCGGCTCGTCCCGCCGGAAACTGAATCCGCGTCCCGGGGCGTCGAGCTGCATCGACGACACACCCAGGTCCAGCAGGATTCCATCCACCGCGCCGACCCCTTCCCGATCGAGGATGGCCGGCAGGTCACGGTAGTCGCCGTGCACGACCCGAGCCCGATCGCCGAATTCGCGCAGCCGCTCTCTCGCCAGCTCCACCGCCGCCGGGTCGCGGTCGACACCGACGAGCTGCGAGGCGCCGGCCTCGAGCAGCGCGCGGGCGTGGCCGCCGAGCCCGGCCGTCCCGTCGACGAAAACTCCTCCGCGCGACGGCTGGAGGTGCTCGAGCACTTCCGCCACCATGACCGGCTCGTGCACGTCCACCCGATCCGTCTGCGCTCTACACTGTCCCCGGCGTCAGATACCGTGCTGGGACAGCAGCAATCCGTCGTCGTCGGTCCACGGCTCGCGGGCGAGCTTGTCCGCGAACCGTTCCTCGTTCCACACTTCGAGGAAGTTGATCCGTCCGAGCACGCGCACTTCGCCGACGATCGCGGCACGCTGCCGCAAGTGCGGCGGAATCAGCACGCGCCCCTGCGGGTCGAGCTCGCCGGGCTGGCCGAAATAGCTCACCCGGTCCATGAACTTCACGAGCGACGGATGCTGGGTCGGCGCCTTCAAGACCCGCTCCTCCATCTCGGCCCACACCTGCATCGGGTAGATGAGGACCGAGTCGCCCTTCACGCTGGTCACGAACACGTCGGCCCCGCTCCGCGCATGCACGAGGCCGCGAAAGAGCGTAGGTATCTTGAGTCGACCCTTGTCATCCATCCGGGTCGACTGCGCTACCCCTGAAAACGGCGTGTTTTCTGACCACTGACGTCCATTTAGGCCCACTGACGACCACTGGATGGTAAAGAAGGCGAAGTCGGGTGTCAATTGCAAACGACTGATCCCAAAGACTTTTGTCCGTTCTAGTTCGCTTGATTTTCGCTTCTAGGTATCTTCGCCACAACCTGTCGCAGCACGTCAGACCGGCGACCCGACCCCTTGACAGCGAACGGCGTCCAGCCGGTTTGCCAGACACTGTCGCGCGGCCCGCGCTCCTGGCGGGCCGCGCCGAACCCACGTGCTAGGCTGGGAGCGCTCATGCTTCGCGCCGCGTTGATCGGGTTCCCCTCGAGCGGAAAGTCCACCCTCTTCCAACTCATGACCAGCGCCCGGGACGGAGCGGGCGGCAAGGGCGACGTCAAAATCGGCATCTCGAAGGTGCCGGACGATCGCCTCGACGTGCTCACCGGGATGTACAACCCGAAGAAGCGCGTGCCCGCCACCGTCGAGTTCACCGACATCGCGGTGGTCGCCAAGGCCGGTGCGCAGGCGCTCGTGGACGTCGCCAACTACAAGAACGCCGACGCGCTGGTGCACGTCGTGCGCGCCTTCCGCGACGAGACGGTGCCGCATCCGTCCGGCTCGGTGGATCCGGCGCGCGACGCGCAGGCGATGGAGGACGAGCTGATCCTTGCCGACCTCGGCGTCGCCGAGCGGCGGCTCGAGCGCATCGAGCGCGATCTCAAGAAGGGACGATCGGCGGAGCTCGAGAAGGAGCGCGACGTGGTGCAGCAGTGCCGGACCGCGCTCGAGGACGGCAAGCCGCTGCGCACGCTCACGCTCGCCGGCGACGACCTGAAACGGCTGCGCGGCTTTCAGTTCCTGTCGGCCAAGCCGCTGCTGCTCGTGATCAACCTCGACGAGGCCGACGTTGCCGAGGTGGGCGCCGACCTCGATCGCGCCGCGGCGAAAACCGGCCTGACCGGCTTCCTCTCGCACGCCGCAACGCGCGCGGTGGCGCTGTGCGGGAAGATCGAGCTCGAGATCGCGCAGCTCGAGCCCGCCGACGCCAAGGCCTTCCTCGCGGACCTCGGGCTCTCGGAGTCGGGCCTCGATCGCGTGATCCGCACCAGCTACGACCTGCTCGGCTACATGTCGTTCTTCACGGTCGGCGAGGACGAGTGCCGCGCCTGGTCGATCGCGCGCGGCACGCCAGCGCAGCTTGCCGCCGGCGAAATCCACACCGACATCCAGCGCGGCTTCATCCGCGCCGAGGTCGTGGCCTACGACGCGCTCACCTCGCGCGGCAGCATGGCCACATGCCGCGAGCACGGCGAGGTGCGGCTCGAGGGCAAGGAATACATCGTGCAGGACGGGGACATCATCAACTTCCGCCACGCCACCTGATCCCGAGCCGTGAGCGCCCGCAGAGTCCTGGTCCTCGAGAGCCAGACGCCGTTCGTGCACGGCGGGGCCGAGATGCTGGCGCGCGAGCTCGTCGGCGCGCTGCACCGCCACGGCTGCGAGGCCGAGCTCGTCTCGCTGCCGTTTCGCGACGCGCCGCGCGAGGAGCTGCTGGCCCACGCCGCCGCCTGGCGCCTCCTCGACCTGACGCCGCGCGCTCGACCGGCCGGTGGACGTGGCGATCGCCACCAAATTCCCCACCTATTTCGCGCGCCACCCGGCCAAGGTCGCGTGGCTCGTGCACCAGCACCGCGCCGCCTATGAGCTGTGCGGCACGCCCTTCAGCGACTTCGAGCACACCGAGCGCGACGTCGGCCTGCGCAAGCGCCTGATCGAGCTCGACACGCAGATGCTCGGCGAATGCCGCGGCCTCTTCAGCATCGCGCGCACCGTGTCGGCGCGCCTGCAGAAGTACAACCGGCTGACCGCCACGCCGCTCTACCATCCGCCGCGGCTCGCGGCCTCGATCCGGCCCGGCCCCTACGGCGACTACCTGCTCACGGTGTCGCGGCTCGAGAAGGTCAAGCGCATCGATCTGGCCATCGAGGCGTTCGCGCAGGTGCCGGCGCCCGACGCGGCTCGTGGTCGCCGGCGACGGCAGCGAGCGGGCGGCGCTGGCGGCCCGCATCGAGGCGCTCGGGCTCGTCCGACCGGGTGCAGCCTGGCCGGCCGCGTCGACGACGCCGAGCTGATCGATCTCCTGGCCGGCGCGCGGGCGCTGCTCTTCGCGCCGTTCGAGGAAGACTACGGCTACGTCACGCTCGAGGCGTTCCTCGCCCGCAAGCCGGTGATCACCACCACCGACGCCGGCGGGCCGCTCGAGTTCGTCGAGCACGACGTCAACGGCTACGTCGTGCCGCCGGCGGCCGAGGCGCTCGCCGCGGCGGTGGCGCGGCTCGCCGGCAGCGAGCCGGAGGCCGCGCGGCTCGGCGACGCCGGCTTCGCGCGCGCCCGGCTCATCACCTGGGACGGCGTCGTCGAGCAGCTCCTGAGCGCCGCGCGCGAAGGAGTGCCGTCTGCCGGGTAGCGCGCCGGACGCCAGCGTCCTGGTCATCGTGCCCACCTACAACGAGCGCGAGAACCTCGGCGTGCTCGTGCCGCGCCTGCTCGCCATCGAGGGGCTGCGCGTGCTGATCGTGGACGACGGCTCGCCCGACGGCACCGGCGCCGAAGCCGATCGCCTCGCGACGGCGAGCGGCGGCCGGCTGACGGTGATGCATCGCACCGGCCCGCGCGGGCTGGGCCGCTCCTACGTGGACGGCATGCAGGCGGCCGTGACGACCGGGGTGCGCTTCATCTGCCAGATGGACGCCGACCTCTCGCACGATCCCGACGATCTGGCGACGGCTCCTCGCGGCCGGCGCCGGAGCCGACCTCGTCATCGGCTCGCGCTACGTGCCGGGCGGCACGCTCCACAACTGGCCGCGCCGCCGCCTCTGGCTGAGCGCGTTCGCCAACTGGTACGTCCGCGCCATCACCGGCCTGCGCATCCGCGACTGCACGAGCGGATTCCGATGCTGGCGGCGCGACCTGCTGGCACGCCTGCCGCTCGCGCACATCGCGTCCGACGGCTACGCCTTCCAGGTGGAGATGGCCTGGGAGGCGAGGCAGGCCGGCGCCACCATCGTCGAGGCGCCGATCACCTTCGTCGAGCGCCGGCAAGGCTCGTCGAAGCTCTCGGGCGCGCGTGATCGCGGAATCGGTCTGGCTGCCCTGGCGGCTGGTCACTCGAGGCACGGTGCCGCCGCGGGCTTAGCCCCGTGGTGCAACGCGCCGCTGATTGGTATACCCTCCCCGTCCCATGCAGCCGCCCAGGGCCTCCCCGGCCCTCGATCTCCGTCTTCTTCCCCTGCTACAACGACGAGCGGACGATCGCCGGGCTGGTGCGCGAGGCCGACGCGCAGCTGCGCTGCGCCACCGACGACTACGAGATCATCGTCGTCAACGACGGGTCGCGCGACGGCAGCGCCGCGGTGCTGGCCGAGCTGGCCGCATCGATGCCGCGCCTCACGGTGATCACCCACCCGACCAACCGCGGCTACGGCGGCGCGCTGCGGTCGGGATTCGCGAACGCGACGAAGGAGCTCGTCTTCTACACCGACGGCGACGGCCAGTACGACGTGAAGGAAATTCCGATCATGCTGGTGCTGCTCACCGCCGACACCGACTTCGTCAACGGCATGAAGATGGCGCGCAGCGACCCCGCCTACCGCGTGTTCATCGGCAACCTGCACAAGTTCGTGACGCGCTGGGCGTTCTGGCTGCCGATCGACGACGTCGACTGCGACTACCGCCTGATCCGGCGCTCGGTGCTCGACGCGATCGAGCTGCGCAGCAACAGCGGATCGATCTGCGTCGAGCTGGTCAAGCGCGCGCAGCGGGCCGGCGCGCAGTTCCGTCAGGTGTCGGTGCGGCACTACTCGCGGCAGTTCGGCAGTTCGCAGTTCTTCCGGCCCGGGCGCATCCTGCGCACCTACGCGGACCTGGCGCGCATGTGGGTGACGCTGATGCTGCTGCCGGAGCGGCCGCGAACCCCTCTGGTAGAATCCGCCCGTGAGCCGGCCGCCCGACGCGGCTCCTGTACCACACCGGGCCTTCTACGCCGGCCGGCGCGTGCTGGTCACCGGCGGGCTCGGGTTCATCGGCAGCAACCTCGTCGCGCGAGCTGGTGGCGCTCGGCGCGCGCGTCACGATCGTGGACGCGCTGATCCCCGACTACGGCGGCAACCGCTTCAACATCGACGGCATCGAGGATCGCCTGCGCCTGGACGTGGCCGACGTCCGCGACGCGCGACGCGGTGGCCGGGCTGGTGCGCGGCCAGGAGGTGATCTTCAACCTCGCCGGCCAGGTGAGCCACATCGACAGCATGCGCGACCCGCACACCGACCTCGAGATCAACTGCCGGGCGCAGTTGTCGCTGCTCGAGGCGTGCCGCGCGCACAACCCCGGCGTGAAAGTGGTGTTCGCGGGCACGCGGCAGGTGTACGGCCGGCCGTCGAGCCTGCCGGTCACCGAGGATCACCTGGTGAAGCCCACCGACGTCAACGGCATCAACAAGGCCGCCGGCGAGTACTACCATCTCGTCTACAACAACGTGTTCGGCATCCGCGCGTGTTCGCTGCGGCTCACCAACGTGTTCGGCCCGCGCCAGCTGCTGAAGCACAACCGCCAGGGCTTCATCGGCTGGTTCATCCGGCTCGCCATCGAGGACCGCGAGATTCGAGATCTACGGCGACGGCTCCCAGGTGCGCGACCTCGTGTTCGTGGACGACGCGGTCGATGCCTTCCTGCGCGCCGGCGCCAGCGACGACGCCAACGGCCGCGTGTTCAACGTCGGCGGCGTCGAGCCGATTACTCACCGCGCGCTCGTGGAGCGGCTCATCGAGGCGGCCGGCAGCGGCCGCTACCGCTTCGTCGAGTGGCCCGCCGAGAAGCGCGCCATCGACATCGGCAGCTTCTACGCCGACTCGTCGCTCATCGCGCGCACGCTGGGCTGGCGGCCGGCGACGTCGATCGACGACGGCCTGCAGCGGACGCTGTCCTTCTACCGGGCGCACCTGGCGCACTACGTTCCCGCCGCGGACCGGGTCGGCGCCACGTGAGCGCCGGCCGCGACGAGCGCCTGCCGTTCCTCGACCTCCGGCCCGGGCCAGATGCAGCGGCCGTGCGCGACGCGATCGAGCGCGTCCTGCGCCGCGGCTGGTTCGTGCTCGGGCCGGAACTCGAAGCGTTCGAATCCGAGTTCGCGGCGGCGTCGAGGGGCCGACATGCCGTCGGCACCGGCAACGGCACCGACGCGATTGCGCTGGCGCTGCGCGCGGCCGGCGTGAAGCCGGGCGACGAAGTGATCGTGCCGGCCATGACGGCGGCGTTCACCGGACTGGCGGTGCTCGCCGCCGGGGCGACGCCGGTGATTGCCGACGTCGATCGCGACACGCTCACGCTCGATCCCGCCGCGTGCGAGGCGGCCGTGACCAGCCGCACCACCGCCGTCGTCCCGGTGCACCTGTACGGCCAGGCCGCCGACATGACCGCCATCGGCGCCGTGGCGGCCCGCCACGGGCTCACCATCGTGGAGGACTGCTGCCAGGCCCACCTGGCCACGGCGGGCGGTGCGCCGGTCGGGACCCTGGGCGCGGCCGGCGCCTTCAGCTTCTACCCGACGAAGAATCTCGGCGCGCTCGGCGACGGCGGCGCCGTGGTGACCAACGACGGCGCCCTGGCGGACCGGGTCCGGCAGCTTCGGAACGGCGGGCAGACCCACCGCTACGTGCACACGCTCGCCGGCGTGAACAGCCGCCTCGACGAACTGCAGGCGGCGGTGCTGCGGGCACGGCTGCCGGGACTGGCCGCCGCGACGCAGGCACGGCGGGTGCTCGCCGCGGAGTATCGCGCGCACCTGCCGCCGGCGGCCGCACCGATCCGCGAGCGCGACCCCGGCCACGTCTATCACCTGTTTCCTATACGATCGGCGAGGCGCGACGCGCTGCAGGCCGCCCTGGCCGCGGCGGGCGTGGAAACCTTGATCCACTATCCGATTCCCCTCAGCCGGCAGCCCGCGTTCGCGCACCTCGGCGTGCGCGACCGGTGCGTGGCGGCCGACGACGCCGCGGGCTCGCTGCTGTCGCTGCCGCTGCACACCCGCCTGCGGGCAGGCGACGTGCGGCGCGTGGCCGCGGCCATCACTGCATTCGAGGAAGGACAGGCCACAGCGTGAAGGCACTTCTCACCGGCGGAGCCGGGTTCATCGGCTCGCACCTGGCGGAACGGCTGCTCGAGCTCGGGCACGAGGTCCACGTGCTCGACAACCTCTCCACCGGATCGATGGAGAACATCGCGCACCTCAAGGGCCGCGCCGGGTTCTCGTACGTGATCGACTCGGTGACGAACGAGCCGCTGCTGGCCGAGATGATCGACGGCAGCGACGTCGTCTTCCACCTCGCGGCGGCCGTCGGCGTGAAGCTGATCGTCGAGCAGCCGGTGCACACCATCGAGACCAACGTGCACGGCACCGAAGTGGTGCTGAAGCACGCGAACAAGAAGAAGAAGCTGGTGGTGATCGCGTCCACGTCGGAGGTGTACGGCAAGAGCGCGGACGTGCCCTTCCGCGAAGGAGCCGACCTCGTGCTCGGCGCGACCGTCAAGCACCGCTGGGCCTACGCCTGCAGCAAGCTGATCGACGAGTTCCTCGCGCTGGCGTACTGGAAGGAAAAGAAGCTGCCGATCGTCATCGTCCGGCTGTTCAACACCGTCGGCCCGCGCCAGACCGGCCAGTACGGGATGGTGCTGCCCACCTTCGTGCGCCAGGCGCTGGCGGGGCAACCGATCACCGTGTTCGGCGACGGCACCCAGTCGCGCAGCTTCACCTATGTCGCCGACGTGGTGGATGCGCTGGTCAAGCTGGCGCAGGAGCCGCGCGCGGTGGGCGAGGTGTTCAACATCGGCAACACCGAGGAAGTGACCATCGTCGACCTGGCCGAGCGGGTGAAGCGGGCAACCGGGAGCGCCTCGCCGGTGCAGTTCGTCCCCTACGACCAGGCCTACGAGGCCGGCTTCGAGGACATGCCCCGGCGCGTGCCCGACATCTCGAAGGTGCGCAACCTGATCGGCTACGAGCCGCGGCTCGGCCTCGACGAAATCGTCTGCCGGGTGGTGGAGCACTTCCGGAAGACTTGAAGTCGGCTTCGGGCTTCGGGCTTCAGGGCCTGCTTGGCTTCCGGATTGCAGCTCTGCGCACTGCAACGACTTACGGTCGAGATCGCGCCCCGAAGCCCAGCTGCCCTGAGCCGGAAGCCCGAAGCCGGAAGCCCCGGTGGCCCTGGGCCGAAAGTCCCAAGGGCCCGATAGTAGAGGCGTATACTCCGCTTAGGAGAGTCGCCATGCAGGTCCGCATCCTTCTCGCCAGCGCGCTGTTGACGGTGAGCGTCCTGCCCGCGGCGGGCGCAGTCGGTCAAGGTCTCGTTCCATGGCGGCAAGGTGGATCTGTCGGCAGAGAACGCAACGGTCCGGGCCATTCTCAACGAGTGGGCGCGCGTCGGCGGGACGCGCATCGTGAACGCCGAGCGGCTCGCCGGCCCTCCGATCACCGTCGAATTCAAGGACGCTTACGAGCAGCAGGTGCTCGAGGCGCTGCTGCGCGGCGTCGCCGGCTACATCGTCGGTCCCGCGGCCGATGGCCGGCTCGGCGAATGCGTCCGGGTTCGACCGTATCGTGATCCTCGCGACCAGCACCGCGCCGCGCCCGGCAGCGGTGACGCCCGCGGTGTCGAGGCCGCCGGGACCGCAGCCGCTGCGCCGGCTCCCGACGCCGATCGAAGACGAACCGGACGATGCCGACGACGACAAGGAGCCGCCGTCGCGAGAGTTCCGACAGCGGCGCGCCCGAAACGCCCGCCGACCTGCGCCGCCGCCTCGGTCAGCTGCTCGAGGCCGAGCCCGATGACGACGACGATGAGCCGAACCGGCCCGCCGCCGACGACGCCGGCCAACCCCTTCGGCGTCACCACCGGTGCGGCGCGGCCGGGCGTGATCACGCCGGTCCCTGCGGCGCGTCCCGCGCAGCCGCGCCCGGCGCCCGAGCCGGCGCACGCAGCCGTAGCGCCAGGCCGAGCCGCGCCGGAGCGCGGCGAAGCGCGGACATACAATAGCGATCGCGGCGTGCGCGACAACGCCGTCACGCCTCGATGTCAGAAATCGATCGGTACAAACCCGAAGACCGCCGCGGCATCGAGGCGCTCACCCGGCGCACGCTCGGCGTCGACGCCGCCGAAGCCGATCGGCTGACGTGGGACTGGCGCTACCGCCGCAACCCGTTCAACAGCTCCGGACAGCCCAGCGTCTGGGTGGCGCGCGAGGGGCCGACGATCGTCGGCTTCCTGCCGACCCTGCCGGTGCGCCTCTCGCTCAAGGGTCTCGAGGTGGACGCGGCGTGGGCGTCCGAGCCGCGCGTCGCGCCCGAACGCGAGCAGCAGGGCAACGGCGAGGCGCTGATGCGCGCATGGGACCGCAACAGCGGCGCCAGCCTGGCGCTCGCTCCCTCGCGCCGTCACACGCAAGACCCTCGACCGCATGCGGTTTCCCGAGTCGCGCGTGCTGCCCTACCTGGTGAAGCCGCTCACGCGCCGCGCGGTGCGGCTGCCGCACTGGCCGCAGCCGATCAACCAGCTCGTGTCGGCGCTGGCCTATCCCTTCGTCCAGGTGCTGTCGCGATCGCGGCCGCTCGGGCGGAGTGCGAGCCGGTGCGGCGCTTCGACGCGTCGTTCACGGCGCTTGTGGGAGAAGCTGGCCGGCCGCTTCGATCTGGCCGTCCGCCGCGACGCCGCCTATCTCAACTGGCGCTACATCGAGCCGCCGCACGTCCGCTACTCGGCGGTGGCGCTCAAGCGCCAGGGCGAGGTGCACGGCTATGCCGTCTACCGCCACAAGCACGAGCCGATGGGACGGGTGACGATGCTCGTGGACCTGCTGACGCACCCCGACGACGTATCGGGCGTGAAAACGCTGCTGCGGTGGGTCGATCGCGCGGCCCGCGCCGAAGACTCCGACAAGGTGCGATGCTACGCGCTGCACGGTTCGTTCCGGCGCGTGCTGCGGCGCAACGGCTACTTCGGCGTGAAGTCGGGCGTCGAAGTGGCGGTGAAGCTCAACGCCGTGCAGGTGCCCAAAGGGTTCTACGATCAGACCGAGAACTGGCACATCACCTTCGGCGACTCCGACCAGGATCACTGAGACTATGACGCTGAGCGACAAGGTCAACGGCGAAATCACGGCCGCGATGAAAGCCAAGGAGCCAGGTGCGGCTGTCGTCGCTGCGCATGCTGAAGGCCGCGATCATGAACAAGGGCGTCGAGAAGAACCGCGACCTCGACGACGCCGAAGTGCTGCAGGTCGTGGCGTCGCTCGTCAAGCAGCGCCGCGACTCGATCGAGCAGTTCTCGAAGGCCGGACGCACCGACCTGGTGGAGAAGGAAACGGGCGAGCTGGCCGTCCTCGAGGAGTACCTGCCGCCGGCCGCGTCGGCCGAGGAGATCGCCGCGGCGGTGGCCGCCGCCATTGCCGAGACCGGCGCCACCTCGCCCAAGGACATGGGCAAGGTGATGAAGGCGGTGATGCCGAAGCTCGCGGGCAAGTCCGCGGACGGGCGCGCCGTCAACGAGGCCGTCCGCCGAGCGCTTGGCGCCTGACCCGACGCCCCCCGCGAGCGTCGCGCGGTCGGCCGCGTCGGCCGGCGCGGCCACCATGACGAGCCGGATCCTCGGCGTCGTCCGCGAGCAGGTGCTCGCCTACCTCTTCGGCGCCAGCAACGCGATGGACGCCTTCAACGTCGCGTATCGCGTCCCCAACCTTCTCCGCGACCTGTTTGCCGAGGGCGCGATGAGCGCGGCGTTCGTCCCCACCTTCGCGCGCGAGCTCGCGACCAAGGGCAAGCCGTCGGCGTTCCGCCTCGGCGTGCTACGTCGTGACGGCGCTCCTCGTCATCACCGGCGTGCTCGCCGTGCTCGGGATGGTGTTCGCCGAGCCGCTCGTGCGGCTGTTCGCCGGCGACTACAGCGAAGTGCCCGGCAAGCTCGAGCTCACGGTCCTGCTCACCCGGATCATGCTGCCCTTCCTGATGTTCGTCGCGCTCGCCGCGGCGTTCATGGGCATGCTCAACGCGCTGCATCACTTCTTCGTGCCCGCGGTGTCGCCGGCGATGTTCAACGTCGGCTCGATCGTCTGCACCGTGGGGCTGGTGGCGGTGATGCCGTCGTTCGGGCTGCCGCCCATCGCCGCCGTGGCCATCGGCGTGCTCGTCGGCGGGCTGGCGCAGTGGGCTGGTGCAGTGGCCGCTGCTCCGGCGCGAGGGGTTCCGCTACACGCCCGCGCTCGACTGGCGCGACGAACGGCTGCGCAACGTGCTGCTGCTGATGGGGCCGGGCACGATCGGGCTGGCCGCCACGCAGGTCAACGTGTTCGTCAACACGCTGCTCGCCACCGGCGAAGGCACGGGCGCCGTGTCGTGGCTCGACGTCGGCGTTCCGCCTGATGTATCTGCCCATCGGCCTCTTCGGCGTGTCGATCGCCACGGCCACGACGCCGGCGATCTCGCGGCATGCTCGCGCAGGGCGACACGGCGAGCGTGCGAAAGACCATCTCCGACGGCCTGGTGCTGATGATGATGCTCAACGTGCCGGCCACGGTCGGGCTGGTGGTGCTGGCCGACCCCATCGTCCGGCTGATGTACGAGCGCGGCGCGTTCCTGCCATCCGACACGATCGCCGACCGCCGCGGCGCTGCAGTTCTACGCCGTCGGCCTGCTCGGCTACTCGGTGGTCCGCATCGCATCGCCCGCGTTCTACGCGCTTGGGCGAAAGCCGCACGCCGGTCACCATCAGCTTCGTCACGGTGCTGGCCAACGCTGCGCTCAACTTCGCCCTGGTGCAGGTGATGGGCTACCGCGGGCTGGCGCTGGGCACGTCGATCGCGGCGCTGCTCAACGCCGGGCTGCTGCTCGTGATGCTGCGCCGGCGGCTCGGCGGCATCGATGGCGGCGCCATCGCCAGCGCGCTGGCTGCGGATTGCGGTGGCGGCGGCGCTGATGGGCGCTGGCCGCGGCCGGCGCCGACGCGTTCCTTGCCGACGCGCATCCCCGGCAACGGGCTCGTGGCCCAGCTGGTCCGCGTCGGCACGACGATCGGCGTGGCGCTCGCCGTCCTGGCCGTGTCGGCGCACGTGCTGCGCGTGCCACAGTTCTGCCGAAGGCGTCTCGCTGATCACCAGGCGCCTCCGCCGCCGCTGAGCGGGCAGGGCGGGCCGGGCGGGTGGGCCGCCGCTTCGCGCCGGTGTGGCGGGTAAGAGCTTGCGCACTCCTCCCGGTTGAACGAGACTGGGTCGATGCGCTCGCGCTCCTCCTCCGGGTCGAACTTCGCCTACTCGTTCGGTCCCGGCCCGGTCACGCCCGCGGTCAAAGCCCTTCTCATCATCAACATCGGCGTGTTCGTGCTGCAGCAGGTCTTCAGGGAGCTACCGCTCTGGTTCGGCCTGCGGCCGATCGACGTGGTGGCCGGGCTGCAGGTGTGGCAGCCGCTCACCTACATGTTCCTGCACGGCGAGCATCTCGCACATCCTCTTCAACATGCTGTCGCTGTGGATGTTCGGCGTCGAACTGGAGCGGATGTGGGGCACGCGCTTCTTCACCCGCTACTACCTGGTGTGCGGCGTCGGCGCCGCGGCAACGACCATTGTCGTGTCGTTCTTCCCGGGCGCCATCGGCGCGCGGCTCTACGACGGCGCGTCGATCGTCGGCGCGTCGGGTGCCATCTACGGCCTGCTCCTCGCCTACGCGCTGTACTTCCCGGACCGGCAGATCCTGATGTCGTTCCTCTTCCCGGTGCCGGCGAAGTACTTCGTGATGATCATCGGCGCGATCGCGTTCCTGTCGGCGGCGGGGAGCGGCGGCGACGGCGTCGCGCACGCGACCCATCTGGGCGGCCTGCTCGCGGGGTGGCTCTACCTGCGTGGCCGGCGCGTGCGGCTGGCGGCGGAGATCCAGTATCAGTTCAGCCGCTGGCGTATCAACCGGGCGCGGCGCCGCTTCGACGTGCACGAGGGCGGGCGTCCGCCGCGCGACCAGGGCCCGCGGATCCACTGAGCACTAGGCAGGTAGGCGGGTAGGCAGGTAGGCAGGTAGGCTGAGTCGGCG
Organism: uncultured Acidobacteriota bacterium; assembly: GCA_963731785.1. Lineage (GTDB taxonomy): Bacteria > Acidobacteriota > Vicinamibacteria > Vicinamibacterales > UBA2999 > DASYRM01. Next base: position 211,085 of record CAVSWX010000014.1, on the reverse strand, counting down.
TTCAGACGGACTATGCTCTTTCCTACCTGCCTACCTGCCCACCTGCCTACCTGCCCCGAATCACTTCGTGCACCGCGCGGCGACGCCGCCCTGCGCGTCGGTCTTCTCGCGGTAGACGTCGTGGCAGGCCGAACACGCCGTCGTCATCTTGTCGCTCACGTCGAGCATCGCGTCCTGGTTCTTGGCGCGGGCCGCCTTCACGGCTTCCATCCCTGCGTCGCGAAGTCCGGCAACGAACTTCGCCCAGTCGGCGTTGCCCACCGGCGCCGGCTTGCCGTTCGAGCACACGCGTCCGGGGATCATCAGCAGGTTGGCCGACTCGGCCAGCGCGAAACCGCTGTTCTCCACCGCCGTCCAGCCGCCGTAGACGCTGGTGAGGGGATTGGTCGCGAGCGACGGGTCTTTGTCCTGTTTGATGCCGGCCGGATCCTCGCCCTGGGACGCGAAGATCACGTTCGAGTTGGGGAAAAGGATGCCGCGCATCACTTCATTGAGGCTGCCGTGCACCCGGTACCGCGCCGCGGCGCGGCCGCGCCCGCCGCGCGTCCAGCCGGAGCCGCCGGCTTCGGAGCCGGAGCCTGTGCCTCGGCGATTGACCGCGCCGCCAGAGCGGCCGCAACGGCCGCGACCACGACCCATCCTGCCTTCCGCATGTGCCACCTCATAAACCACAGCGGGCCTGAGACCCGCCCACAAAACGCCTGCGAAACGTCGAGATCTTAGCGTTACGCGACGGGGCCGGTGTCTGAACATTTCATGAATTCTCCGTCAGGCGCGCCGCGTGTATGATGCGGCCACCATGGTCACACGCACGCTCCGTCTCATCCTTGCCGCCGTGATCGCAGGGACCGTCACGGCGATGGCCGTCGCCGCCGCCACGACCGATCCGAACAACGTCACCGGATCGAACGGCCTGGTCATGATCGACAAGCGCGGCAACCTGGTGCGCTTCTTCGACCCGGCCACGCTGAAGGAGACTGCGACGCTCGACATCGGCGGCCCGCCGCACGAGCTTGCCATCTCGCCGGATCGCAAGGAGGCCTACATCCCGATCTACGGCGACGGCGTCTACGGCAACAACCCGCACCCCGGGCACATCATCGCCGTGGTCGATCTCACGACGCGGAAGCAGACCGGCACCATCGACGTCTCGCCCGCGATCGCGCCGCACGGGCTGAAGGTGGATGCCAATGGCACGCTGTACGCCGTGTGCGATCTGAGCCGCAAACTGCTCGTCATCGATCCGAAGGCACGCAAGGTGCAGGCGTCGATCGACATCGAAGGCACCGGCCACTGGCTCGTGGTGCTGCCCGACGGCAGCAAGGCCTACACCGCCAACAAGCAGGACCGGCTGTTCCTCAGTGTGGTGGATTTGAAGGCGCGCAAGATGATCGGGAAGATCGCGATGCCGAACGGCGCGCAGGGCATCGGGCTGTCGCCCGACGGCACGCGCGTGGTGGCCGCCGACTTCGCCGAGCCCAACATCCGCGTCATCGACACCGCCACCGACAAGGTGATCGACACGGTGAAGGTGGAGCGCGCGGCCGGCGGCGGGCCCTTCCGCCTGCACTATTCGCCAGACGGCTCGCGTCTGCTGACGACCACGATCGGCGCGAACCTGCTCAACGTGTTCGACGCGTCCAACTACCGTGCGCCGCAGCTCGTCGTGCCCGTGGGGCGGGATCCGTTCGGCGTGGCGTTCACCAAGGACGGAAAAACGGCGCTCGTATCGAATCACGGCGACGGCACCATTTCGGTGGTCGACGTCGCGGCCGGCACCGTGAAATCGAGCTTCACCGCGGGTGTCGGGATCGAGACGCTGGCGTATTACTGAGGGGCGTGCCGTTGGCTTCGGCCTTCGGGCTTCGGGCTTCAGGGCTTGTCGGCCGGGCCCCGCAACGAACCCACCTACCCGACCTACCTGACCTAGGGTCGGGTTCGGCCTCGCGCAGCCAGTCCTCGCGCGGGGGGCTGAAGATGTCGAGCTGAAAGGTGTCTTCGAGGGCTTCGGCCTGGTGGGCGGCGTTGGCGGGAATGTGGATCACCTCGCCCTCGCGGACGATGATCTCTTCGCCCTCCACCCGGAACTTGAGCGCCCCCTGCAGCACGTAGGTCATCTGCTCGCTGGCGTGGGCGTGCATGGGCACCAGCGCGCCCTGCTTCAAATAGGTCTGCGCCAGCATCTGGTGCGTTCCGGCCACGATCTTCTGTGACATCAGTTCCGTGATTTTGTCGAGGGCGATCTCGTCCCAGCGGTGCAGTCGGGCAGGCATAAAGAGGGGCTTCGGGCTTCAGGCTTCGGGCTCTCGGCAGACGAAGAGACCCCAAAGACAGGAGCCCGATGATAGTGCCATAATCGCTCAAGCCATGAAGGCTTCGACCCTCGCCAACGGCGCGGCGACCCGCGCCACTGGAGCGAAGTCGCTTACCCCCGAGCGCGCCGGCTTATCTTCCGACGACCTGCTCGCTGCGTATCGGACGATGCTCCTGTCTCGGAAGATCGACGACAAGGAGATCCAGCTCAGGAACGGCGGGAAGATCTTCTTCCAGATCAGCGGTGCCGGGCACGAGGCCGTGCTGGTGGCGGCGGGCACGCAGCTGCGGCCAGGCTACGACTGGTTCTTCCCCTACTACCGGGATCGCGCGCTGTGCCTGACCCTCGGCATGTCGCCGCGCGACATGTTCCTGGGCGCCGTCGGCTCATCCGAGGATCCGGCCAACGGCGGCCGCCAGATGCCATCGCACTGGAGCAGCCGGCCGCTGAACATTCCCTCCCAGAGCAGCTGTGTCGGCACCCACTGCCTGCATGGGGTCGGATGCGCTGAAGCCGGGCTCGTCTACAGCCGCGTCGAGGGCATCGAGTCGCGCGAGACGCGCCACCACACCGATCAGGTCACCTACGTCTCGATCGGGGAGGGCGGCACCAGCGAGGGTGAGTTCTGGGAATCGCTCAACACGGCGTGCACCAGCAAAGCGCCGGTGCTGTTCCTGGTCGAGGACAACGGCTACGCGATCTCGGTGCCGGTGGAGGTGCAGACCCCCGGCGGCGACATCTCGCGTCTCGTCAGCTCGTTCCCCGGGCTGCTGGTGTCGCGGTGCGACGGCACCGATTACCTGGCGTCGTACCACACGCTGGAGGAAGCGATCGCACTACGTCCGCGCCGGCAAGGGCCCGGCGCTCGTCCACGCCACGGTCACGCGACCGTACTCGCACTCCCACTCCGACGACGAGCGCTGGTACAAGACGCCCGCCGAACGCGAGGCCGAGGCGCGGCGCGACCCGCTGGTGCGCATGCGCCAGCTGCTGATCGACGAGGGCATGGCCACCGAGGACGAACTGGCCGAATTGCTGGCGGCCGTCGAGCGCGAGGTCAACGAAGCCGCCGACTCGGCGCTCGAAGCGCCGAAGCCCGACGCGTCGACCGCGGCGCTCTACGTCTATTCGCCCGACGTCGATCCCTCGTCGTCGCGCTTCGAGGCCGAGCCGCGCACCGAGGGCGCGCCCGACACGATGGTGGGCGCGCTCAACCAGACGCTGAAGGACGAAATGGCGCGCGACGCGCGCATCGTCGTCTTCGGGCAGGACGTCGCGGACGCCAGCCGCCGGGAGGCGCTCGAAACGCCGGGGCTGACCGGCAAGGGCGGTGTGTTCCGCGTCACGCTCGGCCTGCAACGCCTGTATGGCGAGCACCGCGTCTTCAACTCGCCGCTGGCCGAGGCCAACATCATCGGCCGCGCGGTCGGCATGGCGCTGCGCGGGCTCAAGCCGGTCGTCGAGATCCAGTTCTTCGACTACATCTGGCCGGGCTTCATGCAGATTCGCGACGAGCTCGCGATGATGCGCTACCGGTCGAACAACCACTGGTCGTGCCCGGTCGTGATTCGCGTTCCGATCGGCGGCTACCTCAAAGGCGGCGCGCCGTACCACAGCCAGAGCGCGGTGGCGATCTTCGCCCAGTGCCCTGGCATCCGCGTCGTGGTCCCCTCGAACGCGCAGGACGCCGCCGGCCTGCTGCGCACCGCCATCCGCTGCGACGACCCGGTACTTTTCTGCGAGCACAAGCACCTCTACCGGCAGACCTATAACAAGGGCCCGTATCCCGGTCCCGATTACACGGTGCCGTTCGGCAAGGCGTCGGTGGTGCGCGATGGGCACGACGTGGTGGTGTTCACGTGGGGCGCGCTGGTGCAGCGCTCGGTGTTCGCCGCGCAGCAGGCCCAGGACCACGACGGCATCAGCGTCGCGGTCGTCGATCTCCGCACCATCGCGCCGTGCGACTGGGAGACGATCGCGGCCTACACCCAGCGCACCAGCCGCGTCGTGGTCGCGCACGAAGATCAGCTGACGTGCGGCTTCGGCGCCGAGATCGCCGCGCGCATCTCCGAGGATCTGTTCGAGTACCTCGACGCGCCCGTGAAACGCGTCGCGGCGCTCGACACGCCGGTGGCCTACGCGCCGATGCTCGAGGAAGCCATCCTTCCCGGATCCGCGGACGTGCTCGCGGCCATCAGCGCCGTCTCCAAGTACTGACGTTCCCTGCCCGTGCGACCCGGGCTCATCCTCCTCTTCGTCCTCACCGCCGCGGCGCTCGTCCGCACGCAGACGGACGTGCCACCGTCGGGCGGCACTTTCGACGTGACGCACTACGCCGTGGAGCTCGACCTCGACGTGGACGCCGGATCGATCGCGGGCCGGGAACGCATCGAGCTGACCGTCCACGAACCCGACGGCAACTCTCGTCTTCGACAGTGGCGCGCTCGTCGTCGACTCGATCGAGAGCAGCGGCGCCGCGCTGCCGTTCGTGCAGCGCGCACGCCGGCTCATCGTCACGCTGCCGGCGCCGGCGCGCGCTGGCGACACCCGGCGGCTCGCCATCGCGTACCACGGCACGCCGCGGACCGGGCTCACGCTCCTGGCCGGGAGCGCGCAGGCGTACACGGCGTTCTCCACCAGCCACTGGATGGTGGCCGTGGATGCGCCGGGCGACCGCGCCACCCTGGACCTCCACGTGACGATGCCGCAGGGCTGGCGTGCGGCCGGCAGCGGCCGGTTGGTGGACAGCCGCAGCACGCGCGGCCGGACGGTGGTGCACTGGCGGCAGGATCGCGATGTACCCAGCTACCTCTTCGGGTTCGTCGCCGGAGCCTTCACCGAGGCCAGGGACGAACGCGGCGGGCTCTCGCTTGCGAGCGCTCGGGCGCGGCTTCTCCGAAGCCGAACTCCGCACGATTTTCAGCGACACGGCCGACATGGCCGGCTTCTTCGCGGATCGCGCCGGGGTGCCGTATCCGGGCGATTCGTACGCGCAGGCGCTCGTGGCGACGAGCGGCGGCCAGGAACTGGCCGGCCTGTCGCACATGTCCGAGGCGTACGGACGGGAGGTGCTGGCCGACGCGACGGCCACGTCGCTCATCGCCCACGAGCTGGCGCATCAGTGGTGGGGCAACCTCGTCACCTGCCGCGAGTGGACGCACTTCTGGCTGAACGAAGGCTTCGCCACGTTCATGGCCGCCGCTTACAAGGAACAGGCGCGAGGGCGGGAAGCGTATCTCGCCGACGTCGCGCGATGGCGGCGGCGCATCGAGCAGCTTCGTGCTTCCGGCACCGAGAAACCGCTGGTGTTCCCGGACTGGAACCGGCCGACGGCAGATGACCGGGCGCTCGTCTATCAGAAGGGCGCATTGGCGCTGCACGCACTGCGCGAGACGCTGGGCGAGACGGCGTTCTGGGGCGCCCTTCGCGCCTACACGCGCGAATTCGCCGGGAAGTCCGTCACGACCGCCGACTTCCAGCGCGCCGTCGAACGCTCCAGCGGAAGGCGCCTCGACCGCTTCTTCGACGAGTGGGTGTACCTCCGTCAGCCGGCGCCGGCCCGGTGACGCGCCGCGTCCCGGTGGACTGCAGCAGCGCCTTCCCCGAGGAGTTTCCTCGGTCGTAACCCCGGCAAGTCCTGGTGGCTTGCGGCCTCGCCACACACAGGCCGTCACCGAGAAACGTCTCGATGTGCAGTGATTTGCGTCGCTCCGCCTGACGCGGATTGGGATCGCGCGCAATCAACGCGACCAGCAATCCGCTATCGAGACGCACCAATTTCTCCTCGCGCGGGAAAGAGCCGCCAATGCGGTGCGTGATTGCACGTGCGGCACAGCTGTTGCTCTCTGCAGCCTCCATGCGCTCGAAGATCGACTTAGACCGGCGCAGTGGAGCTGCCTACGTTGGAGATTCTTGTTGGACGCACACGCCTGGTCGCGCGTGTGCAACGCTCTTGCTGGTCACGGCCACGTGGACGATCTCCGGGGCCGACGCACAGTCACTGCCCGTCGGGATGGAGGGTGGTCGATATCGGTCGCCCACCTTCGCCAGGCCGCGCGACCTTCGCGTCTCCGACCTTCACCGTGATGTCCAGAGGGTTCGACGTCAACGGCGTTGCTGACCAGTTCACCTTCGCGTATCGCCGATCAGCGGCGACTTCGCGATCAAAGCGCGTCTGAAGACACTGCCCAACGTCGATGCGTGGGCCCAGGCCGGCTTGATGATTCGGCGCAGCTTGAGCGCGGACGCGAAGCATGTCTTCGTATTCGGCGCTCCGGGGAAGGGCGTGGTCTGTGCGCGCCCGCACGACCAGGGGAGGTGGCACCTCCAAACGTCCAGCGGTGCAGCCACCGTTCCAGTCTGGCTGAAACTGGAGCGCCGTTCATCTACCCTGAGGGCTTTTCGTTCAAACGATGGCAGATCGTGGACGCTGGTTCGGACGCTCACGCTGCAAATGTCGTCCGACCTGCTGGTCGGGCTCGCGGTGGCAAGCCATTCAAGAACACGTGGTCTCACGGCGACGTTCGACAGCGTTACGGTTTCGTCTCTGATCACACCCCCGGCAGTCTCCTTGACGAGTCCGGCGAACGGGAGCAGCTACACGAGTCCGGCGTCGGTCGCGCTGGGCGCGACGGCAACCGACCTGGACGGGATCGCGAAGGTGGATTTTTACGCCGGCACAACTCGCGTCGGTACTGACACGACGAGCCCCTATGCCGTCAATTGGACCGGAGTCGGTGCCGGCACGTACGCGCTCAAGGCGGTCGCGACCGACAACAGAGGAGCGTCAGCGACGTCGGCCACGAGGAGGATCACGGTCTCCGCTCCGACTGCGGCCAATGTCGCACCTCACGTTTCCATGACGTCGCCGTCGGATGGCGGATCTTTCGTCGCGGGGGCTTCGGTCACGTTCGCTGCAACCGCCACTGACAAAGACGGAACGATCCAGAACGTTCGGTTCTACCTGGGGACGAGGCTCGTCGCCACTGATACAACCAGCCCGTACTCGACGAGATGGCCGGCGGTCGTCGGGTCGCACAGCGTGACCGCGGTCGCGACGGACAATCAGGGGGCCGTGACCGTCGCCGCCTGGCGTGACTTCATCGTCACAGAGACAGCCCTTCCCGCCAAGGCGATCTTCAAACCGGCATCGCCCGCCGATGCGGTGGACTACTACGTGTTCGAGGTCTTCGCCGCGGGAGCAAACCCGAAGCGTGGCGGCTCCGATCGCCAGGCAGAACATTGGCCTCCCGCGGGTGGTTGACGGCGAGTGTTCAGCGGACGTGCGAGCGACCATCGCGGCGCTCGCGCCCGGCAATTACAAGGCCACCGTGGCGGCGGTGACCTCCGACGGCAAACTCCGCAGCAACGCCTTCGCCTTCACCCGCTGACGAGTCCTGCTTCACTCCGTCGTGCACGGCCCCGCCACCGGTGAGGTGACGGGCCGCTTCCCGGTGGGCTAGTGTTTGAGGGGGACTCGATGCGCCCCTTCGTCACAATCACGGTCGTCCTGGTCGTGCTGGCGGTCCTGCCGGGCGAGGCGCTGCGCGTCGAGACGCTGCGCTCCATCGGCGGGCTGCCGCCCCACATCGCGGGCGCGTTCCACGAACCGGTGGGCTTCCAGCAGGGTCCCGACGGCACCTACTACGTCTTCGACCGCCGCGCGCACGCGGTGTTCGCCATCGATGCCGCGCGCAGCGCGGTGCGGACGCTGGTACCATCGGTCAGGAAGAGGGCCGGCTGATCCAGCCCAGGGGCTTCGACGTCGCCAGCGACGGCCGCATCGTCGTGGCCGACGCGCCTCGCAACCGCCACCGCATTCAGGTGTTCGACCCGGCGGGGGTCCGTCAGGCCGGTTTCTACCTGCAGGGACAGCCCGCCTCGCAGGTGGTCGTGGACAACCTGCTCCTCAACGGCACCGGCTCGGTACACTTCGGCGGCAGTCGCCTGCTGCTCAGTCATCCTGAAAGCGGCGTGCTCGTGACGGCCTACACGCCGGCCGGCTATCCGACGATGACGTTCGGGCTCCTGCGGCCCACCGGCTTCGAATCGGACCGCGAGCTCCACCTGGCCCACAACGCCGGCCTGCCGCTGGCCAATCCCACCGGGGGCTTCTACTTCGTCTTCCTCACCGGGCGGCCGATCTTCCGCAAGTACTCCGCGGAGGGCACGCTCCTCTTCGAGCGCCACATCGAGGGCTCCGAGATCGACGTGCTCCTCGACGCGCAGCCGACCAGGTGGCCGCGCCGCCGCGTAGAGGATCGCGAGGTGCCGTTCGTCGCGCCGGTCATCCGCGCCGCCGCCGTCAGCCCGGGCGGCGAGCTCTGGATCTCACTGGCCGCCCCGTACACCTACGTCTACGACGCGCAGGGCGACAAGATCCGCACCGTGCAGTTCTACGGCGCCGGCCTGATCGGCCCCACCAGCCTGTCTTTCGGGCGCAACGGCACGGTGCTCGTCACCCCCGGCTGCTACGAGTTCCCGTCGCGCTGACGCCCGACGGTTTGAAAGGCGAGAGGTCATGCAGATGAATCAACCGTCTGAGAGGCCTTTCAAGCCGTCCCCGCCCGCCCGAAGGGCGGGCATTCGGACACTGTTATCTAGCGAGGCGGAGCCTCGCTAGTGCTGGCCGCGGACACGCTCACCAAGACGTTCGGCACCCGCGTCGCCGTCGACGGCGTGTCGTTCGACATCGCCGAGGGCGAAATCTTCGCGCTCGTGGGACCCAACGGCGCCGGCAAGACGACGACGCTGCGCATGCTGGCCGGCCTCATCGCGCCGTCGTCGGGCACGGTCCGCTTTCGCGGCGAGCCGATGGCCGGGGCCGCCGCGGCGCTGCGGGCCGCGATCGGCTTCCTCACCGAAGCGCCCGGCTTGTGGGATCGCCTGACCGTGCGGCAGAACCTGCGCGTCCACGCGCGGCTCCATGGCCTGTCGCGGCCGGAACGTGCGGTGGACATGGCCATGGATCTGTTCGGCATCGCCGACCGGGCCACGGACACCCCGGCGGTGCTGTCGAAGGGCTTGCGGCAGCGCGTGGCGCTCGCGCGGACCTTGCTGCACGATCCAGCGGTGGTGCTGCTCGACGAGCCGACCTCGGGCCTCGACCCGGAAAGTGCCAGCGACGTACGTGAGCTCGTGGTGCGGCTGCGCCACGATCGCCGCGCGGTGATCATCTCCACGCACAACCTCGACGAAGTGGACCGGCTCGCCGACCGCGTCGCGCTGCTCAACACCAGGCTGGTGGCCGTGGACAGCCCCGGCTCGCTGCGCGCCCGCGCATTCGGCACGCGCGTCCGGATCACACTGTCGACGGCCGGGGCCGAATACGTCGCGGCCGTGCGCGCCACCGGCGCGAGGGACGTGCGCGAAGACGGCCGCACGCTCTCGATTGGCCTCGAGCCCGACGGTCCACGGATTCCGGCACTCGTCCGCGCCCTGGTCGAGGCCGGCGCCGGCGTCGAAGCCGTCGAGCGCGAGGAAGCGTCGCTCGAGCAGGTCTACCTGCGGATGATGAAAGACGAGCGCCCGTGAACACGACCCGGGTGCTGGCGCTGCTCGGCAAGGAACTGCTCGACCTTCGCGGGCGTCCCGGCATCTTCGTGCCGGGAATACTCACCGGCGCGATCGCGATCTTCATGCCGATCTTCATCGCGGTGATCATTCCCGCGGTCACGGGCGAGCGCCTGTCCGATTCGGCCGACTTCCAGATCGCGTTGGACCTCTATCGCGACCAGCCCTGGACGCGCCTGCTCGACCCCGAGGCGGCCATCCAATCGACGCTCTTCCAGCAGTTCCTGATGCTGCTGATCCTGTCGCCGGTCTCGGCGGCGATGTCGCTCGCCGCCCACAGCGTGATCGGCGAAAAGCAGGCGCGCTCGCTCGAGCCGCTGCTGGCCACGCCGATCACGACGCTCGAGCTGCTGGTCGCCAAGGTGCTCGGCGCGTTTCTCCCGGCCCTGGCGCTGTCGCTCGTCTGCTTTGCCGTGGACGTGGCGGCCGCGGCGCTCTTCGCCCGGCCCGGCGTCTTTCTCGCGCTGCTCACGCCGCGCGCGCTGGGCGTGCTGTTCCTGATCGGGCCGATGGCATCGCTCACGGCGCTGACGATCGCGGTGTGCGTCTCCTCGCGCGCCAACGATCCGCGCAGCGCCCAGCAGCTGTCCGTGCTGGTCGTCCTGCCGCTCACCGCTCTGCTCATCGCGCAGATCACGGTCGGCTTCGTGGTGACGGTGCCGATCATCCTGCTGATCACGGGCGCCCTGGCCCTGATCAACACCGCCCTGATGGGGCTGGGCGTGTCGCTCTTCGATCGTGAAACGATTCTGACGCGATGGAAGTAGTGAGCGTGCTGAACGAGTTCGGCCGCCTCCTGCGGGTGGCGGTGAAACACCCGCGCGACGCCTTCGCCAGCGACGCGTGCCTGGCCGCGGAGTGGCAGGCGCATGGCTTCACCGCGGCGCCCGATTTCGCGCTGGCGTGCCGGCAGTACGACGCCTTTCTCGACGCGCTCACCACGCACGGCGCCGAACCGATCTTTCTGCCGTCGGATGGAGCGACCACGATCGATTCCATCTACGCCCGCGACGCCTCGCTTGCGACGCCGGCGGGCCTCGTGCTCGGCGCGATGGGCAAGCCGCTGCGCGCCGGGGAGCCGGCCGCACAGGCGCGCGCGTTCGCGGCACGTGCCGAGCCGTCGGCCCGCGTGATCGGCGCGATCCAGCCGCCCGGGCTGATCGAGGGTGGCGACGTCGTGTGGTTCGACGAGCGGACCGTGGCCGTGGGCCGCGGCTACCGCACGAACGCCGAGGGGATCCGGCAGTTCGCCGCGATCCTGGGCGACGCGGTCACGGTTCTCGAGGTGCCGCTGCCCCACTGGCGCGGACCGGGTGACGTCATGCATCTCATGTCGCTCATCAGCCCGGTGGACGCCGACCTTGCGGTCGTCTACTCGCGGCTGCTGCCGGTGCCGTTCCGCGAGCGCCTGCTCGACCGCGGCGTCGCGCTCGTCGAGACGCCGGACCACGAATTCGACTCGATGGGCACCAACGTGCTGGCGCTGGCGCCACGCCGCTGTCTGATGCTGTCGGGCAATCCCGGCACCCGCCGCGCGCTCGAGCGCGCGGGCGCGACGGTGATGGAGTACGAGGGCAGCGAGATCAGCCTCAAAGGCGGCGGCGGACCGACCTGCCTGACACGGCCGCTCGAACGGACCACCTGATGCCGGCTCGATTCCACGGCGCCGGCATCGCGCCGGGCTATGCTGTGTACCGCTTCACTTCGCTCGCGATGATCATCCGTTCCGTTGCCGTCCTCGGGGCCGGCGTCATGGGCTCGCAGATTGCCGCCCACTTCGCCAACGCCGGCGTGCCCTCGCTGCTGCTCGACGTGACCGCCGATGCCGCGGCGCAGGGGCTCAAGCGGGCCCGAACCCTCAAACCCGATCCGTTCTTCCTGCCCGACGGCTGGAAGCTCGTCGCCACGGCCTCGTTCGACGAGGGCCTGCCACGGCTCGGCGAGGCCGACTGGATCGTCGAGTGCGTGGTCGAGCAGCTCGACGTCAAGCGCGCGCTCCTCGAGCGCGTGGACGCCGCCCGCCGCAAGGGCAGCGTCGTCAGCTCGAACACCTCGGGTATCCCAATCGGCCTGCTGGCCGAAGGGCGCAGCGACGACTTCCGCCGGCACTGGCTGGGCACCCACTTCTTCAATCCGCCGCGCTACCTTCGGCTGCTCGAAGTGATCCCGACGCCCGACACCGATCCGGCCGTGCTGGCCGGCGTTTCCGGCTTTGCCGACCGCCATCTCGGCAAGGGCGTGGTGGTGGCGAAGGACTCGCCGAACTTCATCGGCAACCACCTGGCGCTTTACGACGTGGTCCGCGCACTCGCCCTCGTGGCGGCTGGCGACTACTCGATCGAGGAGATCGACGCGATCACGGGCCCACCGATCGGCCGGCCGAAGAGCGCCACCTTCCGCACGCTCGACCTCGCCGGCATCGACATCCTGGCGCACGTCGTGCGCAACCTCGCGGAGCGGCTCACGGACCCGGCAGCCCGCAAGACGTTCGTGCTGCCGCCGTTCGTGGAGGCGATGCTGGCGCGGGGCTGGACCGGCGAAAAGGCGGGACAGGGGTTCTACAAGCGGGTGAAAGCCGAGAGCGGCGAGTCGCAGATTCTCGTCATCGATCCGGCGACGCTCGAGTACCAGCCGCAGTCGCGGCCGAAGCTCGCCCGCGCTGGCCGCGGCCGAGGCCGTCACCGATACGCGGCGAGCGCATCAGAAAGCTCTTTGCCGGCAGCGACCGCGTCGGTGAGTTCCTGAAGCGCACGCTCGCGCCGACGCTCGCCTACACCGCCGTGGTCACACCATCGATTGCCCACTCGCCCGACGACGTCGATCGCGTCATGCGCTGGGGGTTCGGCTGGGAGCTCGGCCCGTTCGAGATTCTCGACGCGGTCGGGATCGAGGCGGTGCTGGAAGCCGCACGGGCCACCGCACCCGAACTGCTCGCAACCGGAGTGCCCCCGTTGCTCGCACGAGCCCTGGCGTCACCGGACGGCCGGCTGCGCGCCGGTCTCGTCACGCCAGCGGCGCCGGGCCTGCAGTTGCTGCGGGCGGCGCGCGATCGTTCGGCCATCGTGAAGTCGAACCCTGGCGCCAGCCTCGTCGATCTGGGCGACGGCGTGCTGGCCGTCGAGTTCCACTCGAAGATGAACGCCATCGGCGCCGACACCGTGCAGATGCTGCAGGCTGGCGTGCGGGAGGCGGCGAAGAATTTCGCCGCCGTGGTCGTCGGCAACGAGGGCGCTGCACTTCTCCGCCGGCGCCAACCTCATGCTCGTGTTGATCGAGGCGCAGGACGAGAACTGGGACGAGCTCGACATGATGGTGCGCGCGTTCCAGGGCGCGACCATGGGCCTGCGCTACGCCGACGTGCCCGTGGTGGTGGCGCCCGCCGGGCTGGCGCTCGGCGGCGGCTGCGAAATCGCCCTCCATGGCGACCGCGTGCAGGCGGCGGCGGAGTCGTACATCGGCCTCGTGGAGGTGGGCGTCGGCCTGATCCCGGCCGGCGGAGGCACCAAGGAGATGACCGCGCGCGCGGCGGAGAGCGTCGCGGCCGGTGCGGATCTGCTGCCGCCGATCCAGAACGCCTTCGAGACCATCGGCTTCGCCAGGACCTCGACGAGCGGCCCCGACGCGATGCGGCTGGGCTACTTGCGCCCGTCGGACGCCATCTCGATGAACCGCGATCGACTGATGGCCGACGCCAAGGCGCACGCCCTGCAGCGCGTGGCCGACGGCTACCAGCGGCCGGTGCCGCGGGCGGCGATTCCGGTGGGCGGCGACGCGGTGCTGGCGCCGCTCAAGCTCGGCATCCACCTCGCGTGGCGGGCCGGCCGCATCAGCGACCACGATGCCTTGATCGGACGCAAGCTGGCGACGATCATGGCCGGCGGCGACATTCCCCACCCGGCGGCGGTGAGCGAGCAGTACCTGCTCGACCTCGAGCGCGAGGCGTTTCTGAGCCTGCTCGGCGAACCCAAGACGCGCGAGCGGATCCAGCACACGCTCAAGACCGGCAAGCCGCTCCGGAACTAGTCCGGTCCTCGCTCGCGACCCGCCACGACTAGGGGCGAATCGAAAGGCGCCGCCGCTGGAGGGTGTCGGGGCCGGAGCACCCGGCGAGCTCGACGGTCTTCGTTCGCGGTGGGTAGGTGATGGTGACGGCGCCTGATGCGCCGATCGGCACGCTCACTCCCGAATGCCCGTCGAACTTCGCATCCACGAGATCCAATCCGGTCGCGCTCACCTGGATCGTCCGCGCAACGGTATCGACCGACGTCGTGAGCCGCGAAAACGGCTGTGCCCGGAGCACGCCGATGCACGTGGCGATCAGGTCGCGATTGCCGTTCAACAGGTCGTCGCGCGTCATCGCGTACGGCGTCCCCGAGACGCCCACATCCTCAATCGGGAGGCCTTCGTTGACGCGGGCGCGGGTCGCACGCCTGAACGAGAACGACAGGTCGATGCCATCGGGCAGGGCCGGCAGCGCCGCCGGTGAGCCGGCGAGCGCCTGTCGCAGCTCGCCGTAGGACCAGACGTTGGCACCGCCGGCTCCGGTCGCGGAGCCGACGCAGATGAAGGGCCCCATCTGGTTGTCGACGAACCCCGCCGAAAAGAGGTCGCCCGACGAATACGTCGTCGAATCGGCGACCAGTACCACCGGCCCGCCGTACATCTGCCCGAGCGCATTGCAGGCGTCTGGATCGGTGATGGGGATGGTCTGCGCATACAACTCGCCGTTGCGGACCGCCGCGTCCAGCGAACGCTTCCACGGTGCCAGGTCCTCCGCCATATCGCCGATCGACGTGATCCGACGCGTGAACGGCGTCGCCAGCGCGGAGAAGCGCGTCGGCTCGATGCGGTTCGGCGTGAACAGCTGCAGTGCCAGCTCGGCCGCCCAGATGTAGCCGCCCGGGTTGCCGCGGATGTCGATGATGAGCCCGCGATCCGGCAGCAGCGGGATCAGCCGAATGAGTTCGTCGATGAACGGCCCCGGCTGCGAGTCGAACCCGTAGATGCGCAGGTATCCGAACGGCCCGCCCGGAGCATCGATCGACATCGCCTTGAGCGTCTCGGTGAGCGCCGTCGGAATGATGCCGGCTGTCGGCTCACGGCGCGAGCCCCTGCGCCGCGCCTGCGGCGCCGGCGCCTGTGATCCGGTCAGCGTGTGCGGCGCGAACAACAGCATCTTCGCGCGGCGGATTGCCTCGGCTGCCGGATTGATCGCCCGCGTTCGCCTGAGCGCCTTTGCGCGCTTCCCGGTCGGGCCGCCAGACAGCAGCGGGTTGATCTCGCTGGGGTCCACCACTTGCCACGGCAGCCTGATCTCCTTGGCCTGCCCGGTGCCGCCGCCGGCGGCCGCGGTTCGATAGCCGATGATGACCCAGTGCTCGTCGGGCGGCGGGCCGTACTGCAGCGACCGCAGCGTGAGGCTCTGGACCGCCCAGGCGCGCTGGCTGTCCGGGCGTCCACCGACTTCCTGGTCGCTGTGGCGCTGCACCGCGCGATCGATCGGGACGCCGTTCCAGTACTCCAGCACGACGCCCGGCTTGAACGACAGGTCAAGACCGCTTCCGACCCTGGTCACCACGTACGTGGGCGCGCTCACCGAGCCGATCAACTCGACCAGGAACGGCAGCGCCGCGACCTTGTTCGCGAGCGACGCGGGGCCCGTATAGCGCGTGTGCGCATCGCGAAGCCGCGTGATCGTATCCGCCAGTTCAATGTGAAACGCATCGTCGCTCAGCTCCCCGATCTGGGAGCGGAGGATGCGCAAGCGCTGCACCGGATCGAACCCGTATCGCGCGCGCTTGAGGGGCAGGTGCGTGTAGACGCCCTCCAGCACGCGCTCGATGCCGTCGATGAGCCGCAGCCGCTCGGCTGCCGTGAGC
Source organism: uncultured Acidobacteriota bacterium (assembly GCA_963731785.1). Taxonomy (GTDB): domain Bacteria; phylum Acidobacteriota; class Vicinamibacteria; order Vicinamibacterales; family UBA2999; genus DASYRM01. The sequence continues at coordinate 195,320 of CAVSWX010000014.1, read as the reverse complement.
GAGCCCGGCGAGAGAAACGGGCCGGTGAGAGTGAGAGCCGATGCCGCACGCGGCCCGGCCGTGCGGCCTCGAGTGCGTTCGCCCTTCGCCCGCCCGCGGCGCAGCTTCGCAGGACCCGGTACCGCATCCGCCAGCGCGATGCCGCGCTGCGCAAGCACCAGACGACTCACAGCCATCTTCACCTCTTCGAAGAGCGGTTATGGTAACCCCGCGATACCTGAAACGTCGCGCGGTTCAGATACGAACGGGGCATGCGACGAAGGCGACAGCGGTCTCCGACTCTGACACAGCGTCGGGCCCCCGTTCAACGTCGGCAGCCGCTCGACGCACCCGCGGAAGGGCCGACCGTTATTCGCGGCGGCATGGTCGGCCATACTATCTCTATCTGGTAGTCGGGAAGAGATCGATGAGAGTCGTCGACCGCGGAAGCGGTGTCCCCGTCGTGCTGGTGCCCGGCATTCAGGGCCGGTGGGAATGGATGGCCCCGGCCGTCGAGGCGCTGGCCGCGCGCTGCCGCGTGATCACCTTCTCGCTCGCCGACGAGCCGAGTGCGGCCTGGCCGGCGCGCGGGATCGGGTTCGACGCCTACGTCGAGCAGATCGGCCAGGCGCTCGACGCCGCTCCGCCTCGAGCGCGCCGTGATCTGCGGCGTGTCGTACGGCGGGCTGATCGCCGCGGCGTTTCTGCGCCGGTATCCCGGACGGGTGGCGGGACTCGTGCTGGTTTCGGCGATTCCGCCGTCCTGGGCGCCCGATGCACGCGCGCGGTTCTTCATGCGGCGGCCGCGGCTGCTGCTGCCGCTGTTCCTGCTGTCGTCGCTGCGGCTGCACCGCGGAGATTGCCGCCGCGTCCGCGGGATGGTGGCAGGGCATCGCCGCGTCGCTGCGGCAGGGCGTGCGCGCGCTCGCGCATTTCCCGGCACCGGAGCGGATGGCGCGCCGGGCGACGCTCACCGCCGGCGCCGCGGTGGACGGGCTGGCCGCGATCCGGGTGCCGACGCTGGTCGATGACGGGCGAGGCCGGCGCTCGACCGCGTGGTGCCGACGGCGCTCACCGCGGAGTACACGCGCATCTGGCCGCACGCGGCGGCCGTGACGCTCGCCCGCACCGGCCACCTGGGCCTGGTGACGCGGCCCGAGGCGTTTGCCGACGCGGTCGTGCCGTTTGCCGAAACCTGCGCGGACCGGCCGCACGAGACCCGGAGGAGACGGGTTGGCTGAGATCGTTCGCGAGATTCCCGGAGCGGTGGGACCGCTCGAGTGCCTGATCGATCGGCCGAAGACCGACGCCGCGCGCGGTGGTCGTGTTCGCGCATCCGCTGCCCGATCGAGGGCGGCACGATGCACACCAAGGTCGTGTATCAGAGCGCCAAGGCGCTGGCCGACATCGGCTGCGTCGTGCTGCGCTTCAACTTCCGCGGCGTCGGCCGCAGCGCCGGCGCCTGGGACGAAGGCCGCGGCGAGATGGACGACTATCGGGCGGCGGTGGACTACATGGCGGCGGCGCACCCGGGCCTGGACATCTGGGCGGCCGGGTTCTCGTTCGGCTCCTACATCGCGATGACGGGCGGCGCCGACGACGACCGGATCTGCGCCATGATCGGGATTGCGCCGCCGGTGGACCGCTACGAGTTCGCGTCGGTGAAGCTGTCCACGAAACCGAAGTTCGTGATCCACGGCGAGATGGACGAGCTCATCCCGCTGCAAGCTGGTGCGCCAGTTCTACGCGCAGCTGAAGGACCCGAAGGAGCTCGTCGAGATCGACAGCGCCAACCATCTCTTCGAGGGGCAGGCCAGCGAAGTGGGCGACGCGCTGCGCGACCTGCTCGCGGATTTCTCATGCACGACGCGGTAATCGTTTCCGCCGCCCGCACCGCCGTCGGCAAGGCGCCGAACGGCGCGCTGCGGACCGTCCGTCCCGACGAGATGGCGGCCACCGTCATCGGCGAATCGCTGCGCCGCGCGCCCGGCGTGTCGCCCGGACGAGATCGACGACGTGATTCTCGGCTGCGCGATGCCCGAGGCCGAGCAGGGGCTGAACGTCGCGCGCATCGCCAGCCTGCGGGCCGGCGTGCCGGTGCAGGCGTCGGCGGTGACCATCAACCGCTTCTGCTCGTCGGGCCTGCAGGCGATCGCGTTCGCGGCCGAGCGGATCATGTGCGGCTGGGCGCAGGCCATCGTGGCCGGCGGCACCGAGTCGATGAGCCTGGTGCCGATGGGCGGCAACAAGGTGTCGCCCAACCCGGCGCTGGTCGAGAGCTATCCGGACGTCTACCTGACGACCGGGCTGGTGGCCGAGAACCACGTGCGCGACTACGGCATCAGCCGCGAGGAGCAGGACGCGTTCGCGCTGCGCAGCCACCAGCGCGCGCTCGCGGCCATCGACGCCGGCCGCTTCGCCGACGAGATCGTGCCGCTCGCGTGCCGTGTGGCCGTGCCGGCAACGGATCGGGCGCGCCGGCCGTCCGCGACGTCACCTTCGCGCAGGACGAGGGGCCGCGCCGCGACACGTCGCTGGCGGCGCTGGCGCAAGCTGAGGCCGGCGTTTCACGCGGCGGGCACCGTCACCGCCGGGCAACTCGTCGCAGACGAGCGACGGCGCCGCGGCGGTGCTGGTCACGTCGGCGGCGTTCGCGAAGGAGCACGGGCTGCAGCCGCTGGCGCGCTTCGTCACCTATGCGACCGCCGGCGTCGAGCCCGAGCGGTTCGGCATCGGCCCGGTGCCGGCGATCCGCAAGGCGCTGAAGCTGGCCGGCCTCACGCTCGACCAGATCGACCTCGTCGAGCTGAACGAGGCGTTCGCGGCGCAGGTGCTGGCCTGCCTGCGCGAGCTGCCGATCGATCCCGACCGGCTCAACGTCAACGGCGGCGCGATCGCGCTCGGCCACCCGCTCGGCTGCACCGGCGCGAAGCTCACGACGACGCTCCTGCACGAGATGCGGCGCCGCGGCGCGCGCTACGGCCTGGTGACGATGTGCGTCGGCGGCGGCATGGGCGCCGCGGGTATCCTGGAACGGATGTAGGGCGGGCTTCGACCGACCGGGTGCGGCGGACACGACATATGACCACAACGACAGAGACGAAGATCAAGGGCGGTTCCTGGCTCTTCGAAGACACGCCCGGCGAGACCTTCACGCCCGAGAAGCTCTCCGACGAGCACCGCCTGATGGCGCAGACGACCGAGGAGTTCGTCGCGCGCCGAGATCATGCCCGCGCTGCCGCGCCTCGAGGCCAAGGACTGGGAGCTGTCGCGCGCGCTGCTGCGCAAGTGCGGCGAGCTGGGCCTGCTGGGCCTGAGCGCGCCGGAACAGTACGGCGGCCTGGACCTCGACAAGGCCTCGTCGCTGGTCGTCGTCGAGCGCATCGCGCGCTCGGCCTCGTTTGCCACCACCTTCGGCGGCCAGGCCAACCTGACCGTGCTGCCGATCGTCCTCTTCGGCACCGAGGCGCAGAAGGCGAAGTACCTGCCGCGCCTGCTCAGCGGCGAGATCGTCGGCGCCTACGCGCTCAGCGAGTCCGGCTCCGGCTCCGACGCGCTGGCCGCGAAGACCCGCGCCACGAAGCAGCCGGACGGCAGCTGGTCGCTCTCCGGCGAGAAGATGTGGATCTCCAACGGCGGCTTCGCCGACCTGTTCATCGTCTTCGCCAAGGTGGACGGCGAGCAGTTCACCGCCTTCATCGTCGAGCGCGCGTTCGGCGGCCTCAGCTCCGGCAAGGAAGAGCACAAGATGGGCCTGCACGGCTCGTCCACGACGACGATCCTGCTGCAGGACGTGCGCGGTGCCGGCCGAGAACGTGCTCGGCGAGATCGGCCGCGGCCACAAGGTGGCGCTCAACACGCTCAACTACGGCCGCTTCAGCCTGGGCGCGATGTGCGCCGGCGGCAGCCGCGGCGCCATCGGCGACGCGGCGAAGTACGCCGCCGGCCGCAAGCAGTTCGGCCAGCCGATCGCCGCGTTCGGCGCGATCAAGCACAAGCTCGGCGAGATGGTGGCGCGCACCTACGCGGCCGAGAGCCTGGCCTACCGCACCGCCGGGCTCATCGACGCCGCCATCGCGCAGTCGGACCACGACGGCGCCGTCGATCGCCCGCGCGTTCGAGGAGTTCGCCATCGAAGCGTCGATCTGCAAGGTGATGGGCACCGAGACGCTCGACTTCGTGCTCGACGAGAACGTGCAGATTCACGGCGGCAACGGCTTCGTCAGCGACTACATGGCCGAGCGCTACTTCCGCGACGCCCGCGTCAACCGCATCTTCGAGGGCACCAACGAGATCAACCGCATGCTGATCCCCGGCATGCTGGTGCGCCGCGGCCTCAAGGGCGAGCTGCCGCTGATCGCGGCGGCGAAGCGCGCTGCAGGACGAGGTGCTGTCGGCCGTCGCCGCAGGCGGCGCGGCGACGACGACGCGCCGCTCGCCGCCGAACGCGCGGCTCGTGGCGTCGTTCAAGAAGGTGGCGCTGATGGTGATCGGCACGGCGCTGCAGACCTTCGGCGACCGTCTCGAGACCGAGCAGGAGGTCCTGAGCTTCGCGGCCGACGTGCTGATCGACACCTACGCGGCCGAAAGCGCGGTGGCGCGCGCCTCGCAGGCCGTGGCGGCAGGCCATCCGCTGGCGCGCGCTGCACGAAGCCGCCGCGCGGGTGTTCGTCAGCGAGGCCGCGACCCGGGTCGAGGCCGCCGCCAGGAGCGCGCTCGCGGCCACGGTGGAGGGCGACACGCTGCGAACGCTGCTCGCCGCGCTGCGCCGCGTGCTCAAGCCGGCGCCGCTGAACACGGTGCGCGCTCCGCCGTCAGCTCGCCGAGGCCGTGACCGCACAGCGGCAAGTATATTCTTCAGTCTGACGCGCCACGGGGTATCCTTAGGACGTGAGCCGTTTCACGCTCGTTTCCGCCGTCGCGCTCGCAGGACTCGTGGCGGCCGCGTGCACGTCCGGGCCGCCGGCCGCCGGTGGACACGCAGGCGTACCTGAAACAGCGTCCTCGAGGCGCGCGCGGTCAAGGACAAGGCGTTCCGCGAGGAGCCCGAACCCGATCCCGGTGGACAAGCGCGACGCGCTGCTGCCGCTGCGCTACTACCCGCCCGACCCGTCCTACACCGCCCCGGCGGAGCTGAAGCTCGCCAATCAGCGGCCGGTGTTCGAGATGCCGACGTCCACCGGCAAGCTGCGCCGGATGGAGCGGGTGGGCGTGCTGGAGTTCTCGCTGAAGGGCCAGCCGATGAGCCTGGCGGCGTTCGTCGAGGAAGGGCCAGCCGCTCGAGAACCTGTTCGTGCCGTTCGCCGATCTCACGACCGGCAAGGACACCTATCCGGCCGGGCGCTATCTCGACATCCACCCGACGTCGACCGGGTTCTACACCATCGACTTCAACATGGCCTACAACCCGACCTGCGCCTACAACGAAACCTACGACTGCCCGTTTCCGCCGCCGTCCAACCGGCTGAAGGTGGAGATTCGCGCCGGCGAAAAGGCCCCCGGCTCGTGACGTCCGCCCTGCAGGCGATCATCTTCGACTTCGACGGCGTGATCGCCGACAGCGAGCCGCTGCACTTCCGCGCCTTCCAGCAGACGCTCGCCGAGGACGGGCTCGAGCTGTCGCCGCAGGAGTACTCGTCGCGCTATCTCGGCTACGACGACGTCGGCATGTTCCAGGCCTTCGGCGAAGACCGCGGCGTGCCGATGGACGCGGCGCGCGTGGCCGGGCTGGTGACGCGCAAGGGGCACAAGCTCCAGGCGATGCTCGGCTGCCGGCTCGGTGCTGTTCCCCGGCGCCATCGACTTCGTCCGGGCGGCGGCCGGCGCGGTGCCGATCGCCATCGCCTCCGGCGCGCTGCGGCACGAGATCGACGAGGTCATCGCCGCCGCCGGGGTGGCCGGACCTCTTCGCGGCCATCGTCGCGTCGGGCGACACGCCCGAAAGCAAGCCGTCGCCGGCGCCCTACCGGCTGGCGTTCGAGCGGCTGCAGGACGCCGACCGGCGCGCCGCTCGACCCGAGCCGCTGCGTGGCGATCGAGGATTCGCGCTGGGGACTCGAATCGGCACGCGGAGCCGGGTTACGCTGTGTGGGGGTGACCAACAGCTACCCGGCCGACGAGCTGACCGGGGCCGAGCTGGTCGTCGGCGGCCTCAGGGAGCTGACGCTCGACGCGCTCGATCGGCTGTGCGCCGGCGCGCGCAGAGGTAGCCCGATGCGATGCGAACGGATCTCGTCGACGCGATCACCGCCGCCTCGAACGCGCCTGGCGGCAGCCTCGCGCAGGCCGCGCTGGTGATTGCGCGCGTCGAGTATCCGCGGCTCGACCCCGAGCCGTATCTCGCGCATGCTCGACGCCATGGGCGAGGCGGCGCGCCGCAGCATCGAGCGGCACGCCGAGGGCACCGGCAGCACCGCGGCCGCCGCGTGCGTGCAGGCGCTCAACAAGTACCTGTTCGACGAGCTCGGCTTCGTCGGCAACCGCAAGCAGTACCGAGGACCCGCGCAACAGCTGCCTCAACGAGGTGCTCGAGCGGCGCACCGGCATTCCGATCACGATGTCGGTGGTCTACATGGAAGTGGCGCGGCGCGCCGGCCTCCGCATCGACGGCGTCAACTTCCCCGGCCATTTCCTGGTGCGCTGCTGCGAGGGCAAGCCGCGCACGGGCGCCGGCCTGATCATCGACCCGTTCCACGGCGGGGCGCTGCTCACGGAGCACGACTGCCGCATGCTGCTGCAGCGGCACGTCGGCGACGAGGTGGCCTTCAGCAAGTCGCTGCTGGCCACCGCGACGCGCCCGCAGGTGATCTCGCGGATGCTGCTCAACCTCAAGCGGCTCTACGTGCACATGCGCTCGTTCCCGCAGGCGCGCGACGTCACCGAGATGCTGCTGGCGCTCACGCCGTCGTCGCTGAGCGAGCTGCGCGACCGCGGCCTGCTCGCCTACCACCTGAACGACTTCACGGCGGCGCTGCGCGACCTGCAGGCGTATCTGAAGCTCTCGAGCATGAGCGAGCTCGATGACGACACGCGCGAAGAGCAGGAACAGATCTGGGAGCACGTGAAGACGCTCCGCCGCCGCGTCGCGTCCCTCAACTAGCTCGGTTCACGGTCCAGGAGAGTCGACGCCTCGGGCTGCCCATCCTGATCGAGTAACCGGAAATCAGGAACTGCCGATGCTCGTCCCCGATGTCCGTGCGCCTGCTGTCAGCCGTCGCCGCCTTCGCGCTGACCGCGCTCGTCGCCCCGGCCGCGCGGGCCGAGGTGCTGGAGAAGTCGAAGAAGGTGGGAGGCGTCACCGTTCAATACAAGGTCGTGCTGCCCACCGGCTACGACCCGGCGAAGACCTATCCCGCCATCATCGCGCTCGGCGGCGGGCCGCAGACGATGAACACGGTGGACGGCGTCCTCAACCGCAACCTCCGCGCCGAGGCGGAAAAGCGCGGTTACATCGTCGTCGCGCCGGCGGCGCCGGACGGCGAGCTGTTCTTCGAAGGCGGCGCCCGCATCTTCCCCGAGTTCCTCAAGGCGATCCTGGCCGACTACAAGATCCAGGACGGCAAGTTCCACATCGCCGGGCCCTCGAACGGCGGCATCGCGGCGTTCCACGTCGCGGCGCTCAACCCGCAGTACTTCCGGTCGGTCACCGCCTTTCCCGGCTACATGTGGCAGCCGACGCCGGCCAAGCTGCAGGCCATCTCGAAGATGTGTGTGTTCATGTACGTCGGCGAGAACGACGACTACATGTGGCACGACGAAATGAAGCGCGAGGCCGAGTTCCTGCGCTCGAAGGGGACGGTGGCGCGCTACCAGGTCGAGAAGGGCCAGCCGCACCGCATCGAGTCGCTGGCCGGCGCCAACGCCTCGCGGCTGTTCGACGGGTTCGAGGAAACGAAGAAGGGCTGCAGCCGCTAGCAGCCTATTGCGCCGGCGGCGCAATCGTCGTCGCCGTGTCCACGGTGAACTTGCGGTAGTTCGAGAAGTCGATCGTCCCGCCCTCGCGGAACCGCTTGAGCATGAGCAGACGGGCGCGGATCGTGTACTCGGCGCGCGCCGGCAGCCACACCTCGTTGTTGATCCATCGCCGCGTGAACGACATCGTGGTGCCGGTGTTCATCCGCGCCAGCATGCCGAAGCCGACGTTCGCGTTGCGGATCGCCTCGACCTGCAGCTTGACCAGCTCGTAGTCGCTCTCGTTGATCCAGGCGCGGATCTTGAAGTACTGCATCCACTTGCCCTCGCGGGTGGCCGGGCTGGCCTTCGGCTTGGGATCGAGGGTCAGGGCGATGGTGTCGTGCCCGTCGATCCGCTCGCGTCCGAGCATGCGGATGTCGTAGACGAGGAAGATGTCGTTGATGCGCGCGAGCGCTTCGCGCCGGTCGCGCTCGTAGTCACGGACGGCCTTGGCCCGGTCGGCGGGGTTCTCGGAGGTGACCCGCTTCGCCACGGCCTCCGCGGCCTTGCGGCGTTCCGCGTCCTGCCGCGCGAGCTCCGCCTCGGTCTTCCGCCGCCCGTCCTCCTCGAGCACGCGCTCCCAGCGCTCGTCCTCGCCGGGCAGCGCCGGGTAGCTCTCGACCACTTTCACCGATTCGCTGCGGGCGCGGCCCGACTCGTCGAGCTTCATCCGCCGCTGCGTCTCGACGTAGATGTACGACCGCTGGCGCTCGTTGTCGGTCTGAAGACGGGTGCGCGCCTGCGCGAGAAAGGCCTGCAGGTCCGGCAGCGGCCGCTCCTGTGCCGCAGTGCCGGCGAGCAGGCAACCCAGACAGGCGACCAGGCTCAGCACACGCCGCCACGGCCGAAGCCGCGGCGGCGGCATGGGGTTTCCGGCGAGGGTTCTACCGCTCATGAGTCCAGTATCGTCTCAGCCAGCCTCGAGCCGTGAGATAGTCCCGGCGCCATCGACTACCTGTACATGACGCAGGCACCGGGGTCCCGCCAGGACGACCTCTATCGGGAAGCGGCCACGGCGTTCGGAGATGGGCTGGAGCGCCTGGCGCACGCCTACGAGGCCGACCCCGACACCCGCCGCGACCTGCTCCAGGACATTCATCTCGCGCTCTGGCGGTCGTTTGCCGGCTACGACGGGCGTTGCTCCCGGCGCACGTGGGTCTATCGGGTGGCGCACAACACGGCGGCTTCGCACGTCACGCGCTGGGTGCGCCTGCGCCGGCTCCAGTTCACCACGCTCGAGGAAGCCGACGGCCTCGCCGACGGGCCCGCCGACGGCCCCGACGCGGCGCTCGAAAAGACGCTCGCGCGGGAGCGCCTGCTGCGGCTGATCCGTCGGCTCGACGCGCTCGACCGCCAGGTGATCGTGTCGTACCTCGAAGACATGGACGCGGCGGCGATCGCGGAGATCACGGGGCTCTCCGCCGGCGCCGTCGCGATGAAAGTGCATCGCATCAAGCGCATCCTCGCGCGCTGGTTTCACACGGGAGGGACCGATGAGCGATAGGGTTCCGGATTCAATCAAGGCGCTGTGGGCCATTCATGACGAGCCCCGCTTCGGCGGGATGTCGCGCCGACGACATCAAGCGGCGGGCCAAACTGCTGCACGACAGCGACCGTCGCATGCGCTTCGTCGGGCCCGGGATTGCGACGCTCTTCATCGTGTTCTTCGCCTCGGCCTTCGCCAGCCACGAGACGCTGCTGGAGCGCGCAGGCGACATCATCGGCGTGGTGGGCGGGCTCATCATGAGCTTCCGGATTCACGGCTTGAATCTGGACCATCCGTCGCCCGACGCGCTTGGGCTCGAAGGGGTGCGCGCGTATCGCGCGTCGCTCGAACGGCTGCGCATCGCCAACGACATCTCGTGGCAGACGATCATGATCATGCAGGCGGCGTTCGCGCTCCCGCTCGTGGCTGTTGCCGTCAATCGCCGCCCCAACGCCATGCTCGTGGTGGCATTCCAGATTGCGATCCTCGTGTTCGTGTTCGCCTCCGCCCTGCGGTACCGCGCTTACGGCGTCCGGTTGCGGCGCCAGATCCGTGATCTCGATGGGCTCGGATCGAGAACGGCGTAGCAACACCGCCAGGCCGGGTGCCCTCTTCAAAGGTCTGTCGCGTCACCTCCGGTGAACAGGGTGAGCCGTTCTGACGGAGGCCCTGCCGTCAAAACGGCTTGAAATCAGTGAGTTGCGCCGTGGCATGGCCGATGCACGAGCTGGAGCATCCCCGTCGCCGGGGGTCCGGCAGCAGGAGGCACAAAATGGGTCGCTTTCTCGGTTGGGCGCTCGGGTTCGGGTGCGTGCTCGCGATGACCGCGGCACCGGCGGCAGCGCAGGTGCACGTGAGCGTGGGGGTGTACGGCGGCGGTTTCGGTGGACACGTGTCGGTCGGGCGTACCCGCCGTATCCGGTCTACGCGCCGGTGCCGGTGTATTACCCGCCGCCGGTCTACGCGGTGCCGGTCTATTGCGCTCCGGCTACTACCCGGTCTACCGGCCGGTGTATCGTCCGGCGTACCGTCCGGTCTATCGGCCGGCATACGGGCGGGTCTATGGGCCGGCATACCGGCCGGTCTATGGCCGCAGGTCGCCGTGGTGCAGGGCCGTCACGACAACGGCAGCACAACGGCTGGTACAAGAACGGCAAGCAGGGCCGCGGCCCACAGCACGGCGGCCACGCAAGTAGCGCAGGAAGCGGCCTGCCGGGCGACTGGCGCTTCGGCGAACGCGAGGCGGAACCGGTCTTCGGACCGGCCGGATCGGACGCAGGGCGGTCTGAAGACCGCCCTCTACGTCCGCCGCTAATCCAGTTGCGCGATCTCGTCGTAGAGAAACGCCGACGCGATGATGCCGTTGTGGAAGTTGCCGAGGTCGAGCTTCTCGTCGGGCGCGTGCGCGTTCTCGTCGGGCAGCCCGACGCCGAACAGCACGCTCGGCACGCCCAGCTCCTCCTGAAACGTCGACACCACCGGAATCGATCCGCCCTCGCGGTTGAACACCGGCGCCTGGCCGAAGCCGCGCTCGATCGCCTTCCCCGCCGCGCGCACGAACTTGTTGTCGAACTCGGTCATCCACGGCTTGCCGCCGTGCATGCGCGTGAGCTTCAGCTCCACCGTCTTCGGCGCGATCTTGTTCAGATACGCCTCGAAGAGCTGCGCCACCTTGTCGGGGTGCTGATCGGGCACCAGCCGCATGCTCACCTTGGCCATCGCGGTGGCCGGCAGCACGGTCTTCGCGCCCTCGCCGGTGAATCCTGACAGCAGGCCGTTCACCTCGAACGTCGGCCGCGCCCACACGCGCTCGAGCGTCGAGTAGCCCGACTCGCCGAACAGCCGCGGCGCGCCCAGCTCCTTGCGGTACTTGGTCTCGTTGAACGGCAGCTTCTTCCACTCCGCGCGCTCGGCGTCGCTCAGCGGCCGCACGTCGTCGTAGAAGCCGGGAATCTTGATGTGGCCGCTGCGGTCCTTCATCTGCGCGAGGATCTGCCCCAGCACGAAGGCGGGGTTGGCCACCGCGCCGCCGAACGATCCGGAGTGCAGGTCGCTCCTGGTGCCGCGCAGGTCGATCTGGAAGTAGGCCAGGCCGCGCAGGCCGTAGCAGATCGACGGGATGCCGCGGTCGAACATCGGCGAGTCCGAGATCACGACGACGTCGGCCGCGAGCTCCTGCTTGTGCCCGCGGACGAACTCGTCGAGGTGCGCGCTGCCCACTTCTTCTTCGCCCTCGATGAAGAACTTCATGTTGATCGGCAGGCTGCCGTTCTTCTTGAGGTGCGCCTCGATCGCCTTGATGTGCATGAACACCTGGCCCTTGTCGTCGGCGGCGCCGCGCGCGTAGATCTCGCCGTCGCGCACCGTCGCCTCGAACGGCGGGCTGGTCCACAGGTTCACCGGATCCACCGGCTGCACGTCGTAGTGGCCGTAGAAGAGAATGGTCGGCTTGCCGGGCGCGTGGAGCCAGTCGCCGTAGACCACCGGATTGCCCGGCGTCTCGATCAGCTTCACGTTCTCGAGCCCGGCGGCGCGGCACGCGTCGGCGGTCCACTCGGCCGCGCGGCGCACGTCGCCGGCGTGCTCGGGCAGCGCCGAAATGCTTGGAATCGCGAGGTACTGCTTCAGCTCGTCCACGTACCGATCGCGATTGACGTTGATGAAATCGACTACCTGATTCATGAGCCCATGATATGCCACGCGTCGCCGTCGCGGCGGGCGCGGCCGTCTCGCTCCAGCTTTGACGAGGTGCGCCAGCACGCCCTGCCGGGCCATCGGCAGCATCGACTCCGACAGCGCGCGGTAGACGCGCGCGGTGATCTCGTCGGCGGTGCTCGCGCCCTCGCGCATCGCGTCCACGATCTGCTGCTCGCGCGCCAGCCGGTGCTCGACGTAGCGGCGCAGCAGCGGGCCGGGGTCGTCGATCACGTCGCCGTGGGCCGGCAGCAGCCGCGCCGGCTCGAGGGCGAGGACGCGCTCGATCGAGGCCAGGTAGTCGGCCAGGTCGCCGCGCAGATCGAACGGAATCCAGATCGTGGCGCCGCGCTGGGCGAGGTCGCCGCAGTAGAGCGACCGGCTCGCGCCGTCCCAGAAACACAGGTGATCGGGCGCGTGCCCGGGCGTGTGCACGGCCTCGAGCAGGCCGTCGCCGGCCGGGATCAGCTCGCCCGGCACGATCGGATCCCACTCCACCGGCCACTTGGCGTCGCGTCCCGGCCAGGGCATCTTCCGGAACCTGACCCCGGGAAACCGCTCGGCCAGCGCCAGCGCGCCCGACGAGTGGTCGCCGTGCGCGTGCGTCACCAGCACCTGCGCGAGCCGCGCGCCGTCGAGCGCCGCGGCCACGCCGTCGAGAAACCGCGCGTCGCCGGTGCCGGCGTCGACGAGCGTGGGCAGGCGGCCGCGAAGCAGCCACGTCCAGTTGCCGTCGCCGGTCATGGGCCCGGGTTGTGGGCGTGGATCGGGATCGGTTCCATGCGCTGGCTGACAGGCCACTACGGCGCCGGCCGCGGCGTCCGTGCGTGCACGACCAGCGACAGCACGAAGTAGTAGACCGGGATACGACCAGCGACGCCAGCACCAGCGGCCGCGACACCTGCGGGTACTGCCACGAGCGCGATCCAGGACCATCGCGCCCCACACGGCGCCGAGCAGGTTGGTCGGCACGCGCCAGATCGGCGTCCGCGACGGGTAGATGTAGCGGATCGGCACGAAGACCAGCACCGCGAACCCGAGCAGGATCGCCGCGTTGAGCCCGGGCGTCAGCTCGAGAAAGAAGAGATAGAGCACGACGATGTTCCAGTACCGACGGGAAGCCGGTGAAGAAGTGGTCGCTCGTCTTGGCGTCGGTGCGGCTGAAGCCGTAGCCGCTCGACGAGCAGCATCGCCGACGGCACGACGTTGGTCCACGGATCGATGACGAGCAGGCCGCGCCACACGAACAGCGCCGGCACGAACACGTAGGTGAGGTAGTCCACCAGGTCGTCGAGCTTGACGCCGCTGAACCACGGCAGCCGCTCCGAGACGCGCGGCCGCCCGCGCCAGCACGCCATCGGTGGCGTCGACGAACACCTGCAGCGACAGGTAGAGGAACGCGGTGCGGAAGTCGTGGTCGATGACGGCGACGGCGGCCAGGAACGCGAGCACGAAGCCGCTCGCGGTGTAGAGGTGCACCAGCCAGGCGGCGATCAGCAAGGCGCGTGCGCAGACCCGGCGTCACAGTCTGCGGACGGCGGCCGGAAAGTCCTTCCACACCGGCACGCCGCAGAAGTGCGTCCCCTCGGTGCAGCGCGGCGAGATGAGCCCGTTGCGGATCACGCACGGCGGGCCGATGTGGCGGCCGATGCGCGGGTGCGCGGCGCGCACCTGCTCGAGCTCGTCCATCGAGGCGAGGTAGATCTCTTCCTGCGCGTTGAAGCAGGTGCGCAGCGTCCACTTGTGCAGCAGCGCCAGCAGCGACCCCGACTCGACGAAGCGCAGCGTCTTGGCGTTGGGCAGCACGTAGAGCGCGAACTCGAGCGGCACGCCGAGCGCCAGCAGCCGGTTCTTCGCCGCCCACGCCTCCGCCATCGACTGCCGATACACGGCGTCGGCGCGCGGGTTGGCGGCAATCAGGCGCGGCGTGATGAAGTCCGGCCGCTCGGTGTCGGCAAACGTCAGCAGCGGCCGCGAGGCCGGCACCATGCGGTGGCGCTGGTCCTGCGAATCGGCGGTGTGGCTGAGGCGCTTCTCGAACACGTAGGTGGCGTGGTGCAGCGCCCGCATCAGCGGCGAGTGATACGAGACGTTCAGGATGTCGAGGCGGTAGCGGTTGCGCGCCGGGTTCATCACCCGGTCGAGCGCCTCGTCGTCGCTCATCTCGTCGGCGGTGAGGCCGAACACCGAGCGCACCGACTCGGCGACGATCTCCTCGGCGTCGGGCGACGCGTCGCGCAGCCGCGACCAGCGGCCGTTCAGGCGCGCGTCGAACTCCGCGGCGTAGCAGTCGCCGCCGCTCCGCGGCTTGGGGAACGTCGCTTCGGTCACGTCGGCGGGCTCGATGATGCCGGCGCCGACCTTCTCGAAGAAGAGCGGATCCCATTCCTTGACCAGCCGCACCATCTCCGAGATGACGATGCGCGTTTCGTAGGGCGCGTCGCCGGTGTGCATCATCCGCTGCAGGCGGTGCAGCACGATGCCCGACACGGTGTGGACCATCGAGGTGAAGGCGCCGATGGGGATGACGTAGCGCGCGGTCTCGATGGCGCGCTTCTCGGCGTCCTTCTCGATCTGCTTCAGCCGCTCGGGGTTGGTGGTCGGCCGGACGTAGCGCAGCTCCTTCAGGATCGCGAACGCGTCGTCCTTGAGCAGCGCCGACAGCTCGGCGTAGCGGTCCCACGCCTTCAGCACCGCCTGCTCGTAGACGTCGAGCGCCTCGCCGGTGATCGGCGGCACGAACGCGCGCGGCTCGCGCAGCTTGACGTAGCGCTGGCTCGACTGCTCGGAGTTGTAGAACGGGTACGAGTGCAGGAAGCTCCAGACGAACTGCCGCGAGATGTTCTCGAGCCCGAACTCGAAGTTGGCGTGCTGGTAGACGGTGTGGTGCCCGGCGTCGAACGTGAGCGCGCCGATCGTGTCGCGCTGGCCCGGGGTCACCTCGCTCGCGCCGATGACGCGGGGCGAATAGCAGGTGCGCGCGGCGGCAATGGCGCCGTCGAAGGGCACCGTTGGCGCGGTGCGGAGCGTGACGACCGGCGCGCCGGTGTCGATGGTCGCGGTGCCGGCCACTAGTCCCCGTCCTTGTCGCCGTCCTCGCCCTTGGCGTGGTAGCGGGAGTACTCGTCGAGATAGGTCAGCGACTGCATCGACGTCATCCGGTCGAAGAACAGGATGCCGTCGAGATGGTCGGTTTCGTGCTGGGCCACGCGCGCCGGGAAGCCCTTGAGCTCGAGCTCGATCTTCTTGCCGGTGCGGTCGAGCGCGCGCACCACGATGTCGGTGTAGCGCGGCACCCTGCCGCGGATGTCGGGAATGCTGAGACAGCCTTCCCACCCTTCCACCTTCTGGTCCGACACGGGCACGATCTCGGGGTTGACCACCACCACGGCGTCGCTGTCGCCGTCCGGGTCGTCGTCGAGGAGGGCGACGAACAGGCGCAGGTCCTCGTGAATCTGCGGCGCCGCCAGCCCCACGCCGCTGTACTCGTGCATGGTGTCGATCATGTCGTTGATGAGCGTCTGCATCATCGGATCGCGGAGATCCGAGGTGCTGATCGGCCGGGCGCGCTGGCGCAGCACGGGATGCCCCATCCGCGCGACTTTCAGAATCGACATGAGGGAAGATTATAGGCCGCGCGGCCATGCATCCCCACGACGAACGTCCGTACAGCTTCTGCCCGATGTGCGGCGGCGAGCTCGAGCCGAGATCCCTCAAGCAGACCGAGCCGGAACGGCTGGTCTGCGTGCGCTGCGGGTTCGTCTTCTATCTCGACCCGAAGGTGGCGGTGGGGACGATCATCCGCGACGAGACGAGCCGCATCGTCCTCGTCCGGCGCGCCATCGAGCCCGGCTACGGCAAGTGGGTGTACCCGGGCGGCTACGTGGACCGCGGCGAGCTGGTGCATGGACGCGGCCGTGCGCGAGGCGCGCGAGGAGTCGGGCCTCCAGGTCCGGCTCGACCACCTGATCAACGTGTATTCCTACCCGGGCCGCGCGCCGGTGGTCATCGTCTATGCGGCGTCGATTCTCGGCGGCGCGCTGTGCGCCGACGACGAGTGCCTCGAAGCGCGGTTCTTCGAGCCGCACGAGATCCCGTGGGACGAGCTGGCCTTTCCCAGCACCCACGACGCGCTGACGCGAGTACCTCGCGTCCCCGGCGTCATCCGTCTCCAAGCGCTGATGGCGACGTTCGTGGTGGCGCACGGCGCCTGGTCCGCCGGCTGGGCGTGGAAGAAGATGCGCCCGCGGCTCCGCGAGCGCGGTCACGAGCTGTGGACGCCCACCTACACAGGGTTGGGCGATCGGGCGCACCTGGCGTCGCCCGCCGTCGAGCTCGACACGCACATCCAGGACGTGTGCGGACTGCTCGTGATGGAAGACCTGCGCGACGTCATCCTGGTCGGCCACAGCTACGGCGGGATGGTGGCGACCGGCGTCGCCGACCGTGAGGCGGGGCGCATCGCGCGTCTCGTCTACCTGGACGCGTTCGTGCCGCGCGACGGCCAGTCGGCCCTGGATCTGCACCCCCCGGAAATACGGGAGCGTATCCGGTCGGCGGTGCTCGACGGCGACGGATGGCGTCTGCCGCCGAATCCCCCACCGCCAGACACTCCGGAGGAGGACCTGGCATGGATGACGCCGCGCCGGATGCCGCAGCCGGCGAAGACCGGCGAGCAGCCGATTCGCCTGACCGGCGCCGTGGAACGCCTGCCGCGCACTTACATCTACTGTTTGCAGCCGCGGCCGGGCGACGTCTTCCGGCAGTTCGCGGATCGCGCGCAAAGCGAACCCGGCTGGCAGTATCTGGAGATCGACGCGAGCCACAACCCGCACATCACGGCGCCCGACGCGCTCGCCGCGATGCTGCACGACGATTGCCGGGCGGGTCTGAAGACCGTAGCGGGCCGGCGTTCGTAGCAGCGGCCCGGGCCGCCTGAAGGCGGCCCCCTACGACTGCCTAAGCGACGGTGACGTCCTTCGACAGGTAGACGTCCTGGATGGCGTTGAGCAGCGCCGCGCCTTCCTTCATCGGGCGCTGGAACGCCTTGCGGCCCGAGATGAGGCCCATGCCGCCGGCGCGCTTGTTGATGACCGCGGTCTTCACCGCTTCCTTGAGGTCGGTCTCACCCGACGACGCGCCGCCGGAGTTGATGAGGCCCATGCGCCCCATGTAGCAGTTGGCGAGCTGGTAGCGCGTGAGGTCGATCGGGTTGTCGCTGGTGAGCTGCGAGTACACCAGCTTGCTGGTCTTGCCGAAGTTCACCGCGTTGTAGCCGCCGTTGTTCTCCGGCATCTTCTGCTTGATGATGTCGGCCTCGATCGTCACGCCCAGGTGATTGGCCTGGCCGGTGAGGTCGGCCGACAGGTGGTAGTCCACGTCCTTGGTCTTGAACGCGGGGTTCCGCGTGTAGCACCACAGCACGGTGAACAGCCCCATCTCGTGCGCCTGCTGGAACAGCTCCGACACTTCGACGATCTGCCGCTTCGACTCCTCCGACCCGAAGTAGATCGTGGCGCCGACGCCGATCGCGCCCATGTCGGACGCCTGCTTCACGCTGGCAAAGCGGATCTGATCGTAGCGTATTCGGGTAGGACAGGAACTCGTTGTGATTGAGCTTCACCAGGAACGGGAATCTTGTGCGCGTACTTCCGCGACACCGACCCGAGCACGCCGAGCGTGGATGCCACGGCGTTGCACCCGCCCTCGAGCGCCAGCTTCACGATGTTCTCGGGGTCGAAGTAGGCCGGGTTCGGCGCGAACGACGCGCCGGCCGAGTGCTCGATGCCCTGATCGACCGGAAGGATCGACACGTAGCCGGTGCCCGCCGAGCCGTCCGTTGTCGAAGAGCGACTGCAGGCTGCGCATCACGCGCGGCGTGCGATCCGACACCGAGAAGATGCGATCGACGAAGTCTGGACCCGGGAGGTGCAGGGTCTCCTTCGCGATCGTCTTGCACTGGTGCGACAGCAGCGCTTTCTCGTCGCCGAGGATCGACTCGATCTTCTCCAGGCCCGGTTCCGCCTTGCTGGCAACGTCCGCTTGGTGCAGTCACTTGGCTACCTCTCGACCGTATCTTCGTTCAATCGCGATCCTACCACCGGCGCAACCGTCGGGAAGGCGAAGTCCTCGACCTCCGACGGCGCGGACCGCTGTCTCGACAAGTTCGTCGATCGCCAGGCCGCGCTCTCCCGCTTCCACGTCGTCGAGCCGCGCCCGCGTGGCCGGGTTGCGTGGCGTGAACAGCGTGCAGCAGTCCTGGTCGGGAATGATCGAGATCGGATAGCTGCCCAGCGTCTGGGCCTGCGCCATGATCTCTTCCTTGTCCATGCCGATGAGCGGGCGGAAGAGCGGCAGGGTCGCCACCTTCCCCACCACCGCCAGGTTCTCGAGCGTCTGCGACGCCACCTGCCCGACGACGTCGCCGGTGACGAGCGCCTGCGCGCGGCGCATCCTCGCGATGCGCTCGGCGATGCGCAGCATCAGGCGGCGGTAGACCACCACGCGCATCGGCGCCGGCACCGTCAGCAGCACCTGCTGCTGGATGTCGCCGAACGGCACGAGAAACAGCCGGGAGCGGTGCTGCCAGCGCGTCAGCAGCGTCGCCAGCGCGCGGGCCTTCTCGATCGAGGCGCGCGACAGGATCGGATAGCTGTGGAAGTGGACGAAGGTGACGGTGCAGCCGCGCTTCATCATCCGGTAGGCGGCCACCGGCGAGTCGATGCCGCCCGAGAGCAGGCACACGACGCGGCCGGCGGTTCCGGTCGGCAGCCCGCCTGGCCCGGGCTGCTTGTCGAAGAAGTAGAACGCCTCGTTGCGTCAGCAGCTCGAGCCGGACGTCGATCTCGGGCTGTTCGAGATCGACGTGCCAGCCCTTCGCCGCCTTGATCCGGCCGCCCACCTCGCGCTCGATCTGCGGCGACGAGAGCGGATAGCGCTTGTCGGCCCGCCGCGCCGATACCCGGAAGCTGCGGCAGGCGCGATCGCCGAGATCCCGCAGCACCGGCGCCGGCGATGCCGTCGAGATCGATCGGCACGCGGCGCGCCAGCGAGAAGTTGGCGATGCCGAAGGTGTGCCGGATGCGATCGGCCACGACGTCGGGCGGCGCCGACGGGCCGGGCACGACCTCGAGACGTCCCATCAGCGCGTTGACCCTGGTGCCGGGCAGATCGGACACGGCGCGGCGGAGCGCGCGCACCAGCTGGGCGAGGAACCAGGGCCGGTTCTTCCCCTTGAGCGCGATCTCCTGGTAGTGGACGACGAAGGAATGACCTGTCACAGCTCGAGGTAACGCGCGGCCTCGCCCGCGGCCGCATGGCCGCTGATGACCGCGCCCTCGATGGTAGCCGGGAGGTCGTTGCCGATCCAGTCGCCCGCCAGATACAGGCCGGGAATGGCGGTGCGCACCGGCGGCCGGGCCGGCATGCCCGGCGCCACCGAAAACGTGGCCTTCCGCTCGCGCACCACCACCGCGCGGCGCAGGACGGCTGGCCGGGCTTCCGGGCACGCCGAGCGCAGCTCCTCGAGGGCCAGCGCGATCAGCTCGTCGTTGCTCCTGGCCACCACCGCCTCGGCGCCGCTCGAGACGAGCGACAGGTGCGAGGCGGTGTCGCCGAATATCTGCTGCTTGTCGAACGCCCACTGCATCGTCCGGCCGGGCAGTCCGATGAACGTCGCGCCGGTGACCGGGCGGTCGAGCCACAGGTTGACGGTCACGATGGGCGACGCCGGCGTGGCGTCGGCCGCCGCGAAGACTGCCGCCAGCGGCGGCGGCTCGGGCCAGAACGCGGAGCGCAGGCCGTGCCACGGCACGGCGCAGATGATGGCGCGGGGCCAGATCTCGTGGTCGCCGGAGCGCACCGAAAGCGAGGTGGAGGGCCACGCGCCGATGACGGCGGAGCGTCCGGTCTTCACGGCGCCGCCGCGGGTCTCGATGAACGATGCGCGACGGCGTTGCGTACAGGTCGCTGAGCGGCGTCACCGCCAGCCCCAGCGACGACGCGGCGCGGCTCGCGAGAATGCGGTCCACCACCACCGCGAACGGCGCCGCCGCCGCGCGTGTCGATCGGCTGGTTCAGGGCGGCAACGGCCAGCGGTTCCCACAGCAGCGTGATGAGGCGCGGGGTCTGGCCCATGTTGCGCAGCCACGCCCGGACGGTCTCGTCGGGCCGCGGCCACCGGCGCACGGCCATCCGCATCGCGGCCAGACGGTCGGCCCAGCCGAGCGCGGGCCACCGCAGCAGTCCGGCGAGCAGATGCATCGGCGACGGCAGCGCCGGACACTCGAGGCGTGAGCGGGTGCCGTCCTGGTCCACGACGTCGAGCGACAGCGCCGTCTGCATGCGCACGCCCGCCGCGGACCCGATGCGTTCGAGGAAGTGGAACGTCTCGGCGTAGGCGCCGACGACGACGTGCTGCCCGTTGTCCACCGGCTCGCCGGTGGCCGGATCGGTGAAGGACGCGGCGCGGCCGCCGAGCGAGGGCCTGCCCTCGAGCACCAGCACCCGGGCGCCGCGCTCGGCCAGCGCGGTGGCGGCGCTCAGCCCGGCGAATCCGCCGCCTACGACCACGACATCGGGTTCGACGCTCACGACGCCGCGCTAGCCGGGAATCAGCGCCGTGGCGCGCGGCCGCGGCTCGAGCAGCGCCCGCGACCAGATGTCGAGCGCGATGATCGCCCGGCGCGGGCGGGCCACGCGCGATGCGCTTGGCTGAAGACGTCGTAGCGCGCCCGTTCGATCTTGCGGAGGATGGCAAAGTAGATCTCACCCATGATCTCGGCCGCCACCAGGCTGCGCCGATCGATCCGCGGCAGGCGCTCCGAGGCCAGCCGATAGTAATAGCGCGCGCGCCGGCACTGGTAGCGCATCAGCGACTTGACGTTGGGCGTGACGACCCCGGCGCGCAGGTCGTGCTCGGTGACATGAAACCACGCCATGTCGTCCATCGGCAGGTAGATGCGGCCGCGCTTCAGGTCGGAGGCCACGTCACGGATGATGTTGGTGAGCTGCAGCGCCATCCCCAGGTTGACGGCGTAATCGCGCGCGCCGGGGTCGCGGTAGCCGAAGATCTCCACGCAGATCAGGCCCACGCTCGACGCCACCTTGTGGCAGTAGGTCGAGAGCGCCTCGAAGTCGGGATACTTCGCGTACGACAGGTCCATCTCGACGCCGTCGATGAGCGAGTTGAACTCCCGCTTGGGCAGGTGGAACTCCTCCACCCACGGCTTCAGCGCCGTGCCCTCGCGAGTGAGCGGGGTGCCGCCGAAGATCCGATCCAGCTCGTCGCGCCAGACCGCGAGCGATTCGACGGCGCGGGCCCTTGCCTCCGGAGTCAGCCCGCCGGTCCACTGGTCTTCGGGAACCACTTCGTCCACCGCGTCGTCCACGGCGCGGCAGAAATCCCATACCGCCAGGATCGCGTTGCGCTTTCGCTGCGGCAGGACCAGGAACGAGTAGTAGAAGCTGGTGTCGCGGCTCATGGCCTAGCGAGGCTCCGGGCGCGCGGCCCATGTCGCGAGCTTCCACGCCAGCCACGGAAGGTCGGTGGCGCCGAGCCGGGGCCGCCGGGCCACGACGTCGAAGTCCGCGCGCTCGATACGCGACAGCACGCGCATGCCCCCGAGCCAGGTGGCGCGCAGCTCGTGCTTCAGCCGTCCGGCCACGGCGCCGCACAAAGGCCGGCCGGCCAGGAACAGTGCGCGCGTGCGATCGACGGCCGCGCCAAGGGCCACGCGCCAGGCGCGGCGTGAGCCGGCCCGTCTCGAGGTCCGCGCTCGTCGGCGCCGTGCTGCTGGATCTCCTCGGCCGGGCAGGTAGATGCGGCCACGGTCGAAGTCGACCTTCAGGTCCTGCCAGAAGTTGGTGAGCTGCAGCGCCGAGCAGATCGCATCCGACCAGCCGTCGAGCCGCGGGTCGTCGTAGCCGGCGATGCGCAGCACCAGCCGGCCCACCGGGTTCGCCGACCGGCGGCTGTAGTCGAGCACGTCGTCCCAGCTCCGGTAGCGCGTCACGACCACGTCCTGGCCGAACGCGCTGAGCAGGTCTTCGAACAGCGCCACGGGCAGCCGCTTGTCGCGAATGGTGGCGCCGAGCGCGAGGAAGATCTCGACGGCGTTCGACGGCTCGCCCGGACGCGGCGCCGGCCCGGCCGCCGGAGCGCCCGGCGGCGCCGTTCAGGCGCGCGCTCCAGCCGTCGAGGAGCTGCTGCCGCTCTTGCGGCGAGCGCGCCCCTTCGTCGGCAAAGTCGTCAGCCGCGCGGGCGAAGGCGTAGAGCGCCGCCACGTGCCGCCGCATCGACGCGGGCACGAGCAGCGACGCCACCGGGAAGTTCTCGTAGTGCGATCGGGCGGCGTGCTCGCATGACGCGTAGGCCGCGTCGAGTTCGTTCACCATTCGGCTTCCGGCGAGCCCTGTCGATGGCTGGCCGTGCGCGCCATCACGAACAGGAGGTCGGAGAGCCGATTGAGATAGACGACGACGATTGGCTCCACGGCTCCTTCGCCCAGGCCGACGACCCGGCGTTCTGCGCGGCGGCACACGGTCCGCGAAAAGTGCAGCCAGGCGCCGCAAGTGCTGCCGCCCGGCAGGATGAACCGCCGCAGCGGCGGCAGTTCCGCCTCGAAGCCGTCGATCCATTGCTCCAAACGCTCGACGTCCTCGGACTGGACGACCGCTTTCTGGACCCGGCTGGCGATGCGTGCGGAGGGATCGGCGAGACGCGCCCCCACGGCGAAGAGCTGGCGCTGGATGGCCTCGAGCACGGCGTCGAGGTCTTCGGCCGGACTGGCGGAGCGCGCCGCGCCGAGACAGGCGTTCAGCTCGTCCACGTCGCCGTAGGCTTCGACCCGCGGGTGCGACTTGGCCACCCGCGAGTTGTCGAAGAGCGACGTCTGGCCGGAATCGCCCGTTTTCGTGTAGATCCGCACGCGTGGAATTATATGGGTTGGATGGCGGCCCTTTCCGTGCCCCAGCCGCCCGCGCGGCAGCTGTTCCGGCGAAAATTGTTGAGCTGGTATCGCGCCAACGGACGATCGCTGCCGTGGCGCACGACGAGCGACCCGTATCACATCCTCGTATCGGAAGTGATGCTGCAACAGACGCAGGTGGATCGCGTGCTGCCGAAGTATCACGAGTGGCTGGCGAAGTACCCCTCGTTCGAAGCGCTGGCGGCGGCAGACGAAACCGACGTCAGCGACACGTGGCGGCCGCTCGGCTACAACATCCGGCCCAAGCGGCTGCATGCGATCGCGCGCGAGAGCGTCGCGCGGTTCGGCGGTCAGCTCCCGTCCGATCGCGAGACCCTGCTGTCGTTCAAGGGCATTGGCGCGTACACGGCGGGCGCGATCCAGAGCTTCGCCTTCCGGCAGCGCGCGGCGATTCTCGACACCAACGTGGCGCGGGTGCTCTTCCGCGTGTTCGTGGCCAAGGGCGATCCGAAAGCGCATGCGATGCGCCGGCATCTCTGGGAGCTGTCGGAAGCGCTCGTGCCCTACAAGCACGTGTTCGACTTCAACCAGGGAATCATGGACCTCGGCGCCACCGTCTGCGCGCCGCGCACGCCGCGCTGCCAGGACTGCCCGATGAAGGGCTTCTGCCGCACGTCTCCCCACCGGCGGGCAGCACGAAAGACGCGATCGTGAGCGCGGCAACCATTCACGTGGTGGCCGCGGTCGTCGAGAATGGCGACCGCTTCCTCGTCACGCGCCGGCAGGCGGGCGTGCACCTGGCCGGGCTGTGGGAATTCCCCGGCGGCAAGGTCGCCGCCGGCGAGAGCCACGAAGAGGCGCTGCGCCGCGAGATGCAGGAGGAGCTCGATACCGACGTGGAGGTGCGGGAGATCGTGTCGACGGCCACGCACGCCTACGGCGATCGCCACGTGACGCTGCACTTCTACGCGTGCAGCCTCAGGGGCGAGCCGCGGCCGCTGCTGGGACAGGAAATGCGCTGGGTGCAGCGCGGCGAGCTCCGGACGTTGGGATTTCCGCCCGCCGACGAGGAGCTGATCGCGCTCCTCGACCGCTGCGGTCAGGCGGGCGAAGACCGGCCTGACGCAGCGGCTGCACGGACACCGAACCGGCCACACGCCCGGCTGGAGTGTCCACGGCAACGCTGGCACCGCTCCACCGCCAGATCCCGGTGCACGTAGGCGAGCGCGACGGCGCCGGCCCCCGGCGAGACCGCGGCGCTCGTGACGAAGCCCACCTCACGCTCGCCGGCGAAGACTTTCGAGCGCGGTTCGGCTCCCCCGGCCTCGAGCCTCAGAGTGACCAGCTTGCGCGCCACGCGCCCGTGGCCGCGATGGAGCACGCGGATGATCACTTCCTGGCCGACGTAGCAGCCCTTGGTGGTGGAAATCGCGCGCGCTTCGATTCCGGCTTCGAGCGGGATGGTGTCGGCGTTCATGTCGACGCCGAAGAGCGGGTAGGCCGCTTCGATGCGAGCCGCCGCGATCGCGTCCGCCCCAACCTGCCGCGCGCCCGCCTGCTCCAGCGCCGCCAGCAGCTCGTCGCGCCGCCCGCCACTCAGGAACGCGCAGTAGCCGGGCACCGCCAACTGATCGATGCGCGCGAGCACCAGCGATTCGCCGGCAAAGGCCACATGCGCGTGCCGGTACTGCGGCCAGTCGCCGAGGCCCGATGCGCCGTCGAGCGCGCTGCTCGAGCGCCGACGCGGCGCCGGGGCCATGCACCCACAGCGTGGCCAGCGCTCCGGCCAGCGATCCGAGCTTCACGTCCTCGGAGAAGAGAAACTGCTCGAGCCGCGCCGCCGTGGCGTCGGCCTGAGCCGCCGGGACGTCGAGGAGGATCATGCCGTCCGACTCGAGCACGTGCATGTCCGTGAGCATCCGCCCCTGCGGCGTGAGCCAGGCCGCGTAGCAGCCCGACCCCTCCTTCAGAGCCTGGATGTCGTTCGTCAGCAGGCCCTGCAGGAAGGACGCGCGGTCGGCGCCGGCCACCGCCAGCTGAACCGTGGGCGCCAGCTCGCCTATCGCCGTGCCCTCAACGATTTGCCGGTAATCCTGTTCGATGCCCATGGGTTGGGGAACACCCCGAAATCTTGCCTGAGCCTTGAGCCTAAGCCCTGAGCCTCCTGAGGCCCGTCTGATACGATCGATCCGATGTTCCTACGCTATTGTACCTGGGCGTTTCTGGTGTTCCTGGCCACGGCCGCCCAGGCACAAGAGGCCGCTCGTCCCCCCTCCACCGGTTTCACCATCTTCCTGAAAGGCACCCCGATCGGACGGGAGGACGTGACGGTTCGCACGGACGCGTCCGGCGTGTCGATCGTGAGCCAGGGCCGGCTGTCGGTGCCTCAGAGCGTGACCACCAGGCGGGCCGAAGTGAAATACGGGCCCGACTGGACGCCACAGACCTTCACCCTCGACGCCACCGTCAACGGCGGCGACGTCACGGCCAAGTCCACGTTTGCCGGCAGCGTTGCCCGCACCGACGGCGTCCAGACCGGCACGCCCTACGCCCGCCAGCACGAGATTTCCCCGCAGCCTGTCGTGCTGCTGCCGAGCTCGTTCTTCGGGGCCTTCGAGGCCGTATCGCGGCGCCTGGTGAACGCGCCGGGCGGGACCGAGCTGAAGGCCTACGTGCTGCCCCAGGGCGAAACCACGATCAAGCTCGTGTCGTCGGTCACCGAACGGATCCAGATCGGCAAAGAGGTCTTCGACGTCTGGCACCTCGAAGCGCTGTGGCAGATTCCGGGCACCAACGACCTCGCCCTGAGCATCACGTCCACCAAGGACGGCGGGCTGGTCCGATTCAGCGTGCCGTCACAGGGTCTCGACGTGGTGCGGGCCGACGTGGCGGCGTCGACGTCGCGCACGCAGGTCTACTCGAACGCAGGCGACGAAGCGGTGACGATCCCGGCCGCCGGCTTCAACCTGGGCGCGACGCTGACGCGACCGGCTGCGGCCGCCGGAGCCGCGCAGATGCCGGCGGTGATTCTGCTGGGGGGTGCGGGCAGCAACGACCGCGACGGCGCGGCGCACGGCGTGCCTACCCTCGCCCAGCTCGCCGGCGCGCTGGCCAAGGCCGGCTACCTGGCGGTCCGCTACGACAAGCGCGGCTTCGGCCAGAGCGGAGGCCGTTCCGAATCGGCCACGCTCAGCGACTACGCGGAAGACGTCCGGGTCGTGGTGCGCTGGCTCAACGACCGCAAGGACGTCGATCCGAAGCGGATTGCCGTCATCGGCCACGGCGAGGGCGCGTGGGTGGCCCTGCTGGCCGCATCCCGCGAGCGCAAGCTGGCAGCCGTGGTGTCGCTTGCCGGGCCGGGAACCACCGGAGCGGACCTGGTCCTCGACCAGCAGCAACGCACCCTCGAACAATCCACGCTCTCGCCGCAGGACCGCGCCGCCCGCGTGGCGCTGCAGAAGCAGATTCACTCGGCCGTGCTCACGGGCAAGGGCTGGGAGGGCGTGCCGCCCGACGTGCGCAAGGAAGCCGACACGCCGTGGATGCAGAGCTTTCTGCTCTTCGACCCCGCGAAGACGATCGAGGACGTGCGGCAGCCCATCCTCGTCGTGCACGGCGCGCTCGATCATCAGGTGGCGCCGTCCAACGCCGAGCGGCTGGTCGAACTGGCGCGCACCGACAGCAAGAGCAAGTCGGTGGAGCTGGTGATGGTGCGCGGCGTCAACCACCTGCTCACGCCGGCCGTCACCGGCGAAATCGCCGAGTATGCGAAGCTTGACGACCGCAACGTCAGCAAGGACGTGACGGACGCCGTGAACACCTGGCTGGCCAAGACGTTCGCGGCCATCCGCTGAGAGCTGCCCGTCCCGAGACCCATGAGCGACGCCAAAGTACGCGTGCCCGACCTGCGCGAGCGGAAACGCCGCGGCGAGAAGATTGCCGTGCTCACCGCCTACGACGCGACGATGGCGCGGCTTCTCGACCGCGCCGGCGTCGACGTGCTGCTCGTGGGCGACTCGGTGGGCGTGGTGGTGCTCGGCCACGAGCACACGCTGCCGGTGACGCTCGACGACATGCTGCACCACACGCGCGCCGTGGCCCGCGGCACCCAACGCGCGCTCGTGGTGGCCGACATGCCCTTCATGACCTATCAGGTGAGCGTCGAGGAGGCGGTCCGCAACGCCGGACGCCTGCTGCAGGCCGGCGCCGCCGCGGTGAAGGTGGAGGGCGGCCTGCCGATCGTGGGCGCCGTCCGTCGCATGGTGGAGGTGGGCATCCCGGTAATGGGCCACCTCGGGCTCCAGCCCCAGTCGCTGCACCAGGTGGGCGGCTATCGGCGGCAGGCCGTGCAGCGCGAAGACATCGAAACCCTGGTCGAGGAAGCGCACGCGCTCGAACGGGCCGGCGTCTTCGCGGTGGTCATCGAGGCCGTCGGGGCCGATGCGGCGCGGCAGGTGACGGCGGCGCTGTCGGTGCCGACCATCGGCATCGGCGCCGGACCGGACTGCGACGGGCAGGTGCTCGTGAGCCACGACATGCTGGGCCTCTTCGACGGGCAGATTCCGTCGTTCGTGAAGCAGTACGCGCGGCTGGCCGACGACGTGGCGCGCGCCGCACGCGAGTACGTGGACGACGTGCGGGCCGGCCGCTACCCCGAAGTGCCGAGCGCCGTCGAATCGCGCCCGCGCTGACGCCGGACGAGCCGCCCGATGCCGCCTCGCGTGGTCGAGACGATCGACGAAATGCGTGCGTCGATCGCCGAGCGCCGCGGGCTGGGCGCCGTCGGTCTGGTGCCGACGATGGGGGCGCTGCATGCCGGCCACGCGCGGCTCATGGAGCGGGCGCGCGCCGAGTGCCTCACCGTCGTCGTCAGCATCTTCGTCAACCCGCTGCAGTTCGACCGCGCCGACGACCTCGCGCGCTATCCCCGCCCCCTCGAGGCCGACCTCGCTCTGTGCGGACAGCTCGGCGTGGACGTGGTGTTCGCGCCGACGCCGGCCGTGATGTACCCGCAGCCGCCCGACTGCACGGTGCACGTCGGCCGCACGGCCGAGCACCTGTGCGGAGCGTTCCGTCCCGGCCACTTCGACGGCGTCGCCACCGTCGTGTTGAAGCTCCTCGACATCGTGCAGCCGGACGTGGCCTATTTCGGCGAGAAGGACGCGCAGCAGCTCGCGATCGTGCGGCGGATGGTGGCCGACCTCAACGTGCCGGTCACGATTGCCGGCGTGCCCACCGTGCGCGAGGCCGACGGTCTGGCGCTCAGCTCGCGCAACCAGCACCTCAGCGCCGCCGGAGCGGGCGCTGGCGCCGCGGCTCTTCCGCGCCCTGACCGCCGTGCGCGACGCGGTGGCGGCCGGCACGACCGATCCGGCGGAGGCCGGAGCGGCGCGCGATCGACGATCATCGGCTCTGACGCACGGCTGCGGCTCGAGTACCTCGAGCTGGTCGATCCGGTCACCTTTCAGCCCGTGGAGCGCGTGGCCGGGCCGGTCGTCGCGGCCGGGGCGCTCTGGGTGGGCTCGACACGCCTCATCGACAACGTGCTGTGCACGCCGCCACCTCCTCGCCGCACGGAGTGCGGGCAGACGATACTGTGTCCAGCGCGGAGCCTCGCTAAGTCATAGCCGTTGAGGAGGTGGCAATGACCGCCGCGAAAGTGCTCCTGGCCACGGCCGCCCTGACGATTGCGGCCGCGGCCGCCGGCGTCTCCCAGTCGCAGACCGTGGCCTCGCGGGCCGCGCTCGTCAACCGCGGCATCACGCACGTGCCGGGGATTCGCGTCGGGCAGTTCACGCTGACCGAACGGCCGACCGGCTGCACCGTCGTGCTCGTGGACGGCGAGGGCGCCGTGGGCGGCGTGTCGCAGCGCGGCGGCGCGCCAGGCACGCGCGAGACCGATCTGCTCGACCCGCTCAACCTGGTGGACCGCGTCAACGCCATCGTGCTGTCCGGCGGCAGCGCCTACGGCCTCGACGCGGCGCAGGGCGTCGTGAAGTATCTCGAAGAGCGGCGGATCGGCTGGAACGTGGGCGCGGCCGGCGTGGTGCCCATCGTGCCCGCCGCCATCCTGTTCGACCTCGGGTTCGGCGGCGATCCGAAGATCCGGCCCGACGCCGACTGCGGCTACAAGGCGGCCGCCGCCGCGTCCAACGGCGCCGTGGCCGAAGGCAACGTCGGCGCCGGCGCCGGCGCCACCGTCGGCAAGCTCGGCGGCGCGGGACGCGCGATGAAAGGCGGCATCGGCTCGGCCAGCATCGCGCTCCCGAGCGGCCTCATCGTCGGCGCCATCGCCGCCGTCAACGCCGCGGGCGACGTCATCGACCCGTCGACCGGCAAGGTGCGTGGCCGGCGTGCGCACCGAAGACGGCAAGACGCTCGCCGACGCGCGCGTGCTGATTCGCTCCGGCGCACTCGCTCGGACGGCGGCAGGGCCGCGCGCCGGCGGCAACACGACGATCGCCGTCGTCGCCACCAACGCGCGGCTGTCGAAGGCCGAGATCAGCCGCATCGCGCTCATGGCCGACGACGGGCTGGCGCGCGCGATCAACCCGTCGCACACGACCGGCGACGGCGACACGGTGTTCGCCCTGGCGACCAGCCGCTGGACCGGCGAGACCAGCGCGTCGATCATCGGCGCGCTCGCCGCCGACGTCCTCGCCGAAGCCATCGTGCGCGCCGTGTCCACGGCCGAGCCGCTCGGCGGCCTGCCGTCGGCGCGATCGCTCGGCACCGCGCCGCGCGCGTGTTCGGATAGCGCGTCAGCCACCTACGTGAGCCTGCACCTCGCGCTCATCGCGATCGTACTCCGTCGCGATCGTCGGCTTCGGCCTGTGGACCTCGCGCTATGGTCCGCAGCAGCAGCGACTTCTTCGTGGCCGGCCGCAGCCTCGGCCCCGGCCTCATCCTCTCGTCGATGCTCGCCGCCAACATCGGCGCCGGCGCCACGGTCAACGCCGCCGGCCTCGGCTACCGCGACGGGCTCAGCGCGTGGTGGTGGAGCGGATCGGCGGGCCTGGCGTCGCTGGTCCTCGCCTTCTGGGTGGGCCCGCGGCTGTGGGCGCTCGCCAAGACGCACGGCTTCTACACCACCGGCGACTTCCTCGAGTACCGCTACGGCCCGGCCGTGCGCGGCATCATCTCGGTGCTGGTCACGTTCGGCTGCCTGTGGATCCTCGCGGCGCAGCTGATGGCCGGCGCCGCCATCCTCAACGTGCATCACCGGCGCGCCGCGCTGGCTCGGCTCGCTCATCGGCGGCGGCATCATGACGGTCTACTTCGCCGCCGGCGGCCTGCTCGGCACGGCGCTGGGTCAACACGCTGCAGCTGGTCGTGATGCTGGTCGGCTTCGTCGTGCGCGCTGCCGTTCGCGCTCGAGCAACGCCGGCGGCCTGGCGGCGTTCGCGTCGCCCGACCTGCCGGCGGGCTTCACCGACTTCACCTACTCGTCGGGGCCGGGCTCGGGCTGGACGTTCCTGGCGCTCACCGGCCCGGCGTTCGTCATCTCGCCGGGACTGATTCAGAAGTCGTACGGGGCGGCGAGCGCGCGCGCGCTGAAGATCGGCGTCGGGCTCAACGCCGTGGGGCTGATGCTCTTCGCGTTCGTGCCGGTGCTGCTCGGCATGGCCGGCGCGCGTGGCGCTGCCGGCGCCGGCCGAGCCCGGACCTGGTGCTGCCGACCGTGCTGCAGCTGCTGCTGCCGACGTGGCTCGGCGCGCTGGCGCTGGCCGCGGTGTTCTCCACCGAGGTCGACACGAGCGACGCCATCCTCTTCATGATCTCGACGTCGATGTCGAAGGACATCTACAAGCGTCACCTCAAGCCGGAGGCGAGCGACGCCGAACTGCTGCGGGTGGCGCGCGCCGCGGCCGTGCTGGGCGGCGCGCTGGGCGTGATCCTGTCGATCTACCTGAGCGCGATCGTGCAGGCGATGACCGTGTTCTATTCGCTGCTGGGCGTCAGCCTGTTCGTGCCGGTGCTGGGCGGCCTGTTGTCGCGCCGGGCCGGGTCGGCCGAGGCCCTGGGCGCCATCGCCGCCGGCGTCGGCACGCTGCTCGTGGTACGCTTCTGGGTTGCCGGCCGCTACGCCGTGGCTCGACCCGACGCTGACCGGGCTCGTGGCCGCCGCGCTGGTGTTCTTCGGCATCTTGCTCGTACGTGGCCGCGGCAGATCTGGCAGACCGGCTTAGACGCCGGTGCGCGTTCAGACCCGCCATCGGAGATCTCGAATCGTATGAAGACCCATCGCATCGCAGTGATTGCCGGCGACGGCATCGGCAAGGAAGTCATCCCGGCTGGCATCCAGGTGCTGAAAGTGGCCGCCGAGCACGGCGGCTTCCAGCTGGAGTTCACCGACATTCCCTGGGGCTGCGACTACTACCTCGAAAAGGGCCGGATGCTGGATCGCCGACTGGCGGGAGCAGCTCCTGAAGTTCGACGCGATCTATCTCGGCGCGATCGGCGATCCGCGCGTCTCGGACGCGATCTCGGCGCGCGAGCTGATCCTGCCGCTGCGCCAGCGGCTCGGGCAGTACGTGAACCTGCGGCCGATGCGGCTGATGCCCGGCATCAGCTCGCCGCTCGCCAACCGCAGCGCCGCCGACATCGACATGATCTGCGTGCGCGAGAACTCCGAGGGCGAGTACTGCGGCATGGGCGGCCGGCTGCACGGCGGCACGCCGTACGAGCTGGCCGAGCAGACCGGCATCTTCACGCGCCAGGGCATCGAGCGCATCGCCCGCTACGCGTTCAAGCTGGCGCAGACGCGGCCGCGCAAGATGCTGGCGAGCGCCACCAAGTCGAACGCGCTGCAGCACGCGATGGTGCTGTGGGACGAGGTCGTGGCCGACGTCGCCAAGGAGTTCCCCGACGTCAAGCTGACGAAGTACCACGTGGACGCGCTGTGCGCCCGCATGGTCACCCACCCGCACACGCTCGACGTGATCGTGGCGTCGAACCTGTTCGGCGACATCCTCACCGACATCGGCTCGGCGATCTCGGGCAGCCTCGGCGTGGGGCCCGGCGGCAACATCAACCCGGAGCGCACCACGCCGTCGATGTTCGAGCCGATTCACGGCTCGGCGCCCGACATCGCGGGCAAGGGGATCGCCAACCCGATCGCGGCCATCTGGGCCGGCGCGATGATGGTCGACCACCTCGGCGAGACGAAGACCGAGGCGCGCATCCTCGCCGCGATCGAAGGCGTGCTGGCCGACGAGCGCGTGAAGACGCCCGACCTCGGCGGCAAGGCCACGACCGCCGACATGACGCAGCGCCGATCACCGCGCGCTCGGCGCCGGCCAGCCGGCGTAGGCACGCCGCACTCGAGACGATGCGCGGCGTCGCATGCTCGTTCTCGCCGTCCTCGCGGTTCCGTCGGCCGGCCGACACGACGCGGCTCAGCGCGGGCCGGCGAGCCGCCGTTCGAGCGGGCGCTCGCAGCAGCGAACGAGCCTCCCGCGTCTGCACAGCCTGATCGTCAGCCGCCGTGGCGAGGTGATCCTCGAGCGCTACTACAACGGCGCCCGCGCGACGCGCGCAGCCAATATCAAGTCGGTTTCCAAGAGCGTCGTCTCCGCGCTCGTCGGCATCGCCATCCACCGGCGGCTGATTCCCGGCGTGGAGACGCCCATTGCGACCTGGTTCCCCGAGCTGAAGAACGATCGCGACGCAGGCCAAGCAGACCATCACGATCGAAGACCTGCTGACGATGCGATCGGGGCTGGAGTCGACGAGCAACCGCAACTACGGAGCGTGGGTGCAGAGCCGCAACTGGGTGCAGCACGCGCTGAGGCGTCCGCTGCTCGCCACGCCGGGCACCGCGATGCAGTACAGCACCGGCAACAGCCATCTCCTGTCGGCGATCCTCAGCACGGCCACGCGCTCGAGCACCTGGCGGTTCGCCAACGACGCGCTCGGCAAGCCGCTCGGGTTCGCGCTCGCGCGCTGGCCGCAGGACCCGCAAGGCGTCTACTTCGGCGGCAACGACATGCTGATGACGCCGCGGCAGATGCTGGCCTTCGGCGAGCTGTACCTCAATCGCGGCCGCGTTGGCGGCGCGCAGATCGTGCCCGAGTCGTGGGTCGAGCAGTCGTTCGTGCCGCGCGGACGCTCGCCCATCAGCGGCAACGAGTATGGCTACGGCTGGTGGATCCGCGACGTCGGCGGACAGCGCGCCTACTACGCCTGGGGATTCGGCGGGCAATACGTCTTCGTCGTGCCCACTCTCGACCTCGTCGTCGTCACGACCTCTGCGTCAACAGTGGCCGAGGATCGGCGCAGCCACCGGCGGAACGTGTTCGATCTCGTCGAGCAGCTGATCGTCGAGCCGCCTTCGTAGGGCAGGTCTAGACCTGCCCGACCAGCGATCGGCTCAGTAGTTCCGCCGGAGATCCATTCCCAGTACAGGCTCGCGACCTGGTCTCCATAGCCGTTGAAGGGCAGCGTCTTCATCGTCTTGAACATCGAGGGGAGCCGCGCTTCGACGGCCTGGCTGTATCGGGGGTGAGCGACCGCCGGGTTGACGTTGGCGTAGAAGCCGTAGGCCTGCGGCCAGTTGAGCTGCCACGACGAGACCGGCTGCTTCGCGAGGAAGCGGACCTTCACGATCGACTTGATCCCCTTGAATCCGTACTTCCAGGGCACCACGAGGCGAAGCGGCGCGCCGTTCTGACCTGGCAGCACCTCGCCGTACAGGCCGACGGCCAGGATCGTCAACGGGTGCATCGCTTCGTCCATGCGCAGCCCCTCGACGTACGGCCACTCGAGCACGTCGGTCGCCTGCCCCGGCATCTGACGGCGGTCGAGCAGCGTCGTGAACTCGACGAAGGCGGCTTTCGACGTCGGCTCGCAGCGCTTGATCAGTGCAGGCGAGCGGAAACCCGACCCACGGGATCACCATCGACCAGCCTTCGACACACCGGTGGCGGTAGACGCGATCCTCGAGCGTCTGCCCCTTGAGCACGTCTTCGAGGGTGATGGTGCCGCGCTTCGCGCACTCGCCTTCGATCTGCGATGGTCCACGGCTGCTCGCGGCTTGAAGCCGCGCGCGTTGAGCGCGGGATCGCTCTTGCTCGTGCCGAACTCGTAGAAATTGTTGTACGTGGTCGCGTGTTCCCACGTGTTGGGCGAGTCGCTCCCGCTGAGCGGACTCTTCACCGTCGCCAGCTTGCGGCCGTGAGGCGCGGGCTGCTGCGCGTGCAGCTCGGGATTCACGATGGCCGACGCCCCCGCGGCCGCCAGAGCCGACGCGATGAAGGCGCGGCGATTCAGGTAGAAGCGCTTGTCGGTGATCTCGGAGCTTGGGATCTCAGCCACGGAATCGTACCTCCGCATTCATGCGAACTTTTACGGGCACGCCGCCCTTCATGGCCGGAGTGAAGCGCCACTGTTCGAAATGATGAACGGCGCGCTCGTCCGCCTCGGGCGTGAGCGAACGAAGGATTCTGACGATCCGGGGCGAGCCGTCCTGCTGCAGGACGACGTCGAGCACGACCAGGCCGTGCGCGTCGAGACCGCGGAGAGGGACGCGAGACATGCTGACGACGCGCGGGGGCGTGACGCCCGGGCCGACGAGCGTGGCCATGTCGTTGGCGATCAGCTCGTTGACGCCTTCGCTGCGAAGGTTGAACTCGATATCCACCTCGGCGTCCATGGCGGCTGGCGTTCCGTTGCGCCGCCCCGGACGGAAGTGCCATTGGCGCAGGGCCACGAGCGCGTTCTGATCCAGCCCGAACCCGAGGCCGCTCAGCACACGGGCGCCCGACACCTGGCCGTCCTCGCCGACGCGAACACCGATCGTGACGACCCCCTCGACACCGCGGCGGCGCGCTTCATCGCTGTACAGCGGCGGCGTGGTGTACTCCTCGATCTCCGGAAGCCTCACGAGACCACTCGCCTGCGCGCCCTGGCTGCCCCGCACCATCGGTGCCGCCGGCTCCGGCCCCGGCGTCGTGAACGTCTGGATCGCGCCGGGAAGCGCCACGGTCCGGACGTCCACGTCCATGGCGCCGCCAGTGGTGACCGCCGCAAGCGGCAGCACGACGGCGAGGCTGATCGCCGCGGTCAGGATCGCGAGCCGGCGGGACACGCGCGCACGGTTCGCGCCTGACTGCAGGAGCGCGGCGATCCGGCGTTCGAGATGTTTCGCCCGGGCCATCGCCACTGCCGAGCGCGACAAGACGTCCGCGCGACAGGCACGCACGATCTCCACCATGTCCGCGGCGTACTGGCTCGCCTCGAGCCCGGCGCCAAGCGCCTCGTCATCGGCCGCCAGTTCGGTTTCCCGGCCGAGCGCCCGCTCGGCCGACCAGAACAACGGGTGGAACCAGTACACGGCGCACGCCAGTTGCGCGACGAGGTGCACCAGCCAGTCGGCCCGCGCGACGTGGCCGAGCTCGTGCGCCAGAACGGCGCGAAGGCGCTCAGTGGGCCAATCGAGCGCCGATGCGGGCAGCATGATGCGTGGACGGCGCACACCCCACGTCATCGGCATGACCGCGTGCCGGCTCACGAAGAGTGCGGGCGTGCGGGAAAGACCAAGCCGCCGCGCAGACGTCCGGCACAGCGCCGTGCATCGCCCGTCGATGAGCGGATCCGCGTCTCGCACGAGGCGAACCAGCCGCGCAACATCGCGGGCCAGCAGGAGCAGTGCGACGCACGTGCCGGTGATCCACACGGGCATCAACCATCGGGCAGCGTCCCACGAAGCGGCCTCGACACCGGTAGCTCTGACGATCACGTCGGCGCCCTGTGCCGGCGCCCAGGAGGTCCACGCGGCGAGCGCCGGCGGCAACGAATCACCCAGGCGGGCGGCCCACTCCGGCTCCCATCGGGGGAGCAGAAGGCCCAGAAGCGGCAACGTCGCGGCGGTCGCCAGGCTGACTGCCCACAGCAGATGCCGCTCGGCGGCCGACCGGGAACGGAGGCGCGGAACGATGACGTGCGCGGCGAGAAGGACGGCCGTCGCGCCGATCACCTGCGTTTGCCTTCGCGCCTGGCGCGCTCGATGAGTTGTGCGATTCGATCGAGCTCCTCGTCCGAGAGCCGGTCGCCATCGCGGCCGACGAGCGCCTCGACCACTTTTTCCGGCGAACCCTCGAAGAACGTCTCGACCAGATGCTTCACCGCGGAGCGCCGGACCTTCTGCGGCGATTCCGCCGGCAGGTACACGTATCGAAGCTGCTCCTCTTCGTGCCGTACGTGCCCCTTGTCCTCGAGCACGCGCAGCTGGGCGCGGACGGTCGAATACGCCGGCTTTCCGGACAACGCCGTCATCACGTCGGTGACGGAGGCACGGCCGAGTCGATGGACGATGTCCATGATTTCGCGCTCGCGCCGGCTCAGGGCGGCCGGTTTCGGCATTGCCTAATTTTATAGCACATTGCTAGGAACGTGCGCAAGCCGTCGCTCGCAGGGGCCGCCTTCAGGCGGCCCAGGGCCGGCTGAAGCCGGCCCCTACGGGCGGAAAGCCGATCGACAGCTTCACGGCCGCGTACTCCGGATGCACGGAGCCGTCGGCGGCGCGGATGACGAGCGGCGGCTCCACCCAGGTCTGAGTCCGCATCCGCTCCGGGCAGGTCGCCGGCGCGCACCATCGCGAACAGCGTGATGAGCGGCGGCTCGCCTTCCTTGAACACCACCGGCCGCCGCCGCACGATCGCCAGCGCGGCCTCGCGCCGCAGCGGCCTCGAACGCGGGCCCGCTGCTCCTCGGGAAACACGCACGCAAACAGCCCGCCCGGCGCCAGGTGCGCCGCGCTCACGGCGCAGTAGTCGCCGATGTCGCCGCGCAGCTCGAACCGGCAGGCCACCTTCTGCGGATGCTCGCCTTCGATGCCGCGTGCCGTGGGGAAAATACGGCGGGCTCCCCAGCACGAGATCGAAGCGCTCGTCGGCCGCGAGCGCGTCCGGCGAACGGAAGTCGGCGTG
The DNA here is from genome assembly GCA_963731785.1 of uncultured Acidobacteriota bacterium. Lineage (GTDB taxonomy): Bacteria > Acidobacteriota > Vicinamibacteria > Vicinamibacterales > UBA2999 > DASYRM01. The sequence goes on along the minus strand of CAVSWX010000014.1, from coordinate 158,352 downwards.
CCGGATGTCGTAGCGCTCGACCAGCCCGTTGTACGCGGCCGACTTGCGTGCCAGCCGCACGCTTTCCTCCTGCGCCTCGACGGTCACGAAACGGGCCCCGGGAAGCCGCCACGCGGCAATCATGCCGACCGACCCGATGCCCGAGCCGAGGTCGAGCACGCGGGCCGCCGACGGCGCCCACGCCGTGCCGTACCACGCGGTGAGCACGTCGTCGGTGGAGAAACGGTGTCCCTTGCGGAGCTGAAAGATGCGGAAGTGACCGCTGATGGCGTCGAGCGACTCGTCGCCGGGCACATCCGGCGGCGACGCCGCACCTGGAGGGACCGGGCCCGGCTTCGTCCAGCCCTTGAAGGTCGGGCGCGCCCTCGCTCACTGGTACGACGCGCCGGGGTGCACCAGCTTCAGCACGGTCGAGAACAGCGGGCCGGTGAGCATACGGAAACACCCGCCACGCCACCAGCAGGCCGATGATCGAAAACGCGCCGTTCTGCTGCAGCTCGCGCAGGCGCCGCCCGAGGTTTTCGGGCAGGAAGATGCTGACCACCGAGCCGCCGTCGAGCGGCGGCAGCGGCAGCAGGTTGAACGTGCCGAGGATCACGTTCAGCATCAGCATCACCGACAGCAGGGTGCCGATGAACCCGGCATCGCCGCCGGCGGCCGACGCGACGACGCGGCTGAAGTTGGCGCTCGTCGGGCGCGATGAAGAACCCGGCCAGCAGCCCCGCCTTGATCAGCACGAACGCGACGAGCGCGAGCATGAAGTTGCCGGCCGGGCCCGCCGCCGCCATCAGCGCCGCGCGCTGCGGGTGACGCTCGGCCCACACCGGATCGTAGGGCGCGCTCGCCCACCCCATCGCCCAGCCCTGCGTCATCGACGTCAGGAGCGGCACCACGAGCATGCCGATCGGCTCGCGCCGGATGTGCGGAATCGGCGACAGCGACACCTGCCCGCCGTGATACGCCGTCGGGTCGCCGCCCTTCCACGCCACCAGCGCGTGCATGGCTTCGTGGACGGTGGTGGAGAACAGGAAGGCAACGAACCAGATGAAACCGGTAGCGAGATCGACGTCCATTCGCAGCTAGCTTAGCCGACCCACCCGCCTACCTGCCTACCTGCCCACCTGCCTCGGGCGGCTCGCCGGGAGCGCGCTGTTTTCTGCAGGCGACTGAGAAGCCGCTCGGTGAGCGTCTTCTGCTCTGGCGAGAACTGGGCGACCGCGGCGCGGACGTAGGGACTGAGCTGCCGGCTCGCGTATTCGGCGTAGCCGATCTGCCGCACCTCGTCGAGCGTCGTGCTGTAGTGGTCGAGAAGCACGCCGGCGACCACGCGCCCGGTGCGCCCCGCGCCGGCCACGGCCGACGCCGACAGCCAGCGCACCCCGTCCGGCAGCGTGCGGGCCGCCGACAGGGCCATGGCCGACGAGGTCTCGAACACCGACCGCTCCTGCGCGGCCGCTTCCGTGCGCAGCCTCTCCCACATCGCCGTGACGGTTTCGGTCGACGGCAGCGACGCGGCCGGGAGCCGGCGGGCCTCGTCGCGAATGCCGTTCCACTCGGCCCGCAGCGACGCCACATCGAGCGGCAGCGTGTTGAGCGCCGAGGCCGCGCGGGCCGAGGTCCGTTCGAGACCGTCGAGCAGCTGGTCGACGGTCTCGAAAGTCGAGTCCTTGTCGAGCAGCCCCTGCTGCTTGAGCTCGTCGGCCAGTTGCGGAATGAGGTGCCGGCCCAGCCCACACAGGTCGGCCATCGCCGCGAGCACCCACACCGGTGAAGCGCGAAAGGCGACCATGCCGAGCACTTCGACGGCGTTGCCGGCCGCACGCCGCGCCAGGAAATCGCCCGGCAGCGGAGCCTCGGCCGGATACGCGCCCTCGGCACCGCCGACCTGCTCGATCAGAAACCGGAGCGTGGAGTCCACGAGGTTGCGATAGAGCTGGCCCTGACGCACGGCGTCGGGCAACACGATGTCGGTGACCTCGCGCGCGAGCCCGGCGCTCAGCCCGACGGCCGAACGCACCAGTCGCTCGGGCAGGGTGACCAGATAGCTCGTCACGTCCTTCCGCTCCATCGGACGAATGCTACTCGTAGCGGAGGGCTTCGATGGGATCGAGGCGGGACGCCCGCAGCGCCGGCACGAACGAGCTGACGAGTCCGACGAGCACCAGGATGGCGGTGCAGATACCGACCAGCTCGAGCGACAGCACCAGATGGATGTCGCCGGCACCGGTGGTGTCGTCGAGGATCTCCGACAGGAACGGCCGCGGGCTCGTGAGCCACACCAGCGACGTACGCCAGCGCCACGCCCACCGCGCCGCCCGCGAACGTGGTCGCCAGCCCCTCGAGCAGGAACTGCGTGAGGATGGCGCTGCGCCGCGCCCCCAGCGCCTTGCGCAGCCCGATCTCGCGCGTCCGCTCGGTGACCGACACGAACATGATGTTCATCACGCCCACGCCGCCGATGGCGAGCGTGAGCACGCCGATGAACGTCAGCACGAACTTCAGCCCGAGCACGATGCCTTCGGTGATCTTCTGCAGCTCGGCCGACCCGAAGATCCGCAGCGCGCGCTCGTCGGCCGGGTTGAACCGCAGGCGCTTGCCGAGCGTCGTCCTTCACCTGGTTCGGTCGTCCGCGCGCCGAGCGTCGGGTCCATGGCCTCGAAGATCAGCGTGTTGAGGTACTCGGTGTTCCAGAGCCGGCCCGGCGGTCGTGTAGGGGATGAACACGCTCTCCTTGTCGGGACGGTTGTAGTTGGAGAGCTGGATCTTCTCCTTCATCACGCCGACCACGGTGAAGGTCATGCCGTTGATGCGCACGGTCTCGCCGACCGGCGGCGAGTTGCCGAACAGCTTCAGCGCCACTTCGCTGCCGAGAAAGACCGACCGCCGCTGCAGCCGCACGTCCTCGGCGTCGATGAAGCGCCCCGAGGCGGGCACCTGCGACCGCATGTGCCCGTACGCGGGGGCCACGGCCCGGGCGAGATACGACGCCTGCTTCATCCGCCAGGCCACGGTGACGTTGGTGAAGAACTCCGGGCTCCACGCCTTCACCAGCGGGATCTGCGCCCACGGCCTCGGCGTCGGCCAACCGCATGCGGATGCGCTTGCCGGCGCGTTCGCCGCCGGACTGCATGCTCGTCTGGCCGGCAAACACGATCGAGACGCCGTCGCCGAACGCGCCCTGGAACCCGCGCAGGATCGCCTGATTGAAGCCCTCGCCGTAGGCCAGCAGCATCACCACCGAGACGATGCCCCACGAGATGCCGAGCATCGACAGGCCCGACCGCACCCGGTTGCGCGCCAGCCCGATGAACGCCTCGCGGACGATCTCGCGCAGCACCTGCCGCGACGAGCCGGCGCCGCCGCGCGGTACGGCGGGACGGAAGCGTGACAGTGGCCGCGGAGGTGACGCTCATGACGCAGCGCTCACTGGCCCTCGTACCGCAGGGCTTCGACCGGCGGCAGCAGCGCCGCCCGGCGCGCCGGATACGTGGAGGTGATCACGCCCACCACGGTGAGAGCCGCCACGGCGGCCAGGCCTGCCGATGGCGTGAGGATCATGCCGGAGAACCGCGTCGGCATCGGCAGCAGGTTCACGAGCCAGCACAACCCCAGCGCGGCGCCAAACCCGATCGAGCCGCTCAGCATCGTGAGGATGAAGCCTTCGAGGAAGAACTGCCGCTGCACGTTGCCGGTGGTGGCGCCGAGCGCTTTGCGGACGCCGATCTCGCGGGTGCGCTCGCGCACGGCCACGAGCATGATGTTCATCACGCCGAGCCCGCCGAGCGACAGCGTCACGACGCCGACGATGGTGAAGAACAGCTTCATGTGCTCGATCATCCGCCCGAACATCAGCGTCTGCAGCGTGGTGTCCCACATGGCGACCGCGTTGCGATCGGTCGGGTCGAAGCGGTGGCGCGGCGCCAGCACGCGGCGGATCTCGCGCTCGAGCGGCCAGTCGATGTCCTCGATGCGGCCGGTGCGGCCGTTGAGCACGTCGGGCAGCTGCGCCAGCACCCACGGCTGCGGCGTGACGATGATGTTCGACACCACGCCGGCCGCGGCGTCGGTGCGCGGGAAGTCGCGCATCATCGCCGAGAACGGCACGAACACCTTGTCGTTGTCGGGACCGCTGTAGTTGCTGTCCTGATCCTTCTTCCGGATCTTGCCGATGACCGTGTAGGGCAACCCGTTCAGATAGACCGTCTGTCCCAGGCTGTCGCGCGTGCCGAACAGCTGCTTCGTGGCCTCGGCGCCGATGATCGCGACCCGGAGCGCGTTCTCCTCGTCGGTGAAGCGGAACATGCGGCCGCGCTCGATGTCGATGGTGCGGATGGCCTGGTACTGCGGCTCGATCCCGTGCACGTTCAGCGACGCCGCGTTGTAGGCGCTGCGGATGGCGAGAAAGCGCTGCAGCTCCGGGCTGACCACCGCAATCATGCTCGACTCGGTGCGCCAGCGCCCGGGCATCGCCGACGGTGAGCTGAATCGGCCGGCCGGCCCGCTCGCCGCCGGCCTGCAGCGACGTGCGGCCGCCCCAGAGGATGCCGACGTTCTTGCCCAGCTCCTCGAGCACCTGCTGGTTGCCGCGCTGGAAGCCCTCGCCCGTGGCCGTCGAGCACGACCACCGAGACCACGCCCCACAGGATGCCGAACATGGTCAGGAAGCTGCGCAGCTTGTTGGCGCGCAGGTTCTGGAAGACCTGGACGAAGATCTCGACGCATCGGCTAGCCGGGCAGCACGACCTTGTCGCCGGCCTTCACGCCGTCGCGGATCTGCATCTTGGTGCCGTTGCCGACGCCGACGGTCACGGGCACGCGGCGCCGCCCGGTTTCCGAGCCGGGATCCACGAGATCGACCGACGGCTTGCGCTGCGCGTCGAACACCACCGCCGCCTCGGGCACGAGCAGCGAGTCGGGGAACTGCTCGAGCACGATCTCGGCGTTGGCCGTCATGTTGGCCTTGAGCTCCTTGCCGGCGTTGTCGATCGACACCTTCACCTCGAAGGTCGTGACGTTGTCCTTCTCGACGCCGATCGGCGAGATCTGCGTGACCCGCCCCTCGAAGACGCGTGTCGGGAAAGCTCTCGGTCGTGATCTTCGCCGTCTGGCCCAGCCGCACGCGGCCGATGTCGGCCTCGTCCACCTTGCCGCGCACGAACACCTGCTGGATGTCGCCGAGCGTCATCACCAGCGTGGCGTTGGCGCCGAGGTTGAGGATCGACGACACCGGGCTGCCCGACCTCGACGTCGCGCGTGAGCACCGTGGCGCGGATCGGCGCCTTGATGGTGGCAGTTGGCCAGCTCCTCGTCGGCGCGCTCGACCGCGGCGCGCGCCTGCGCGACGTTGGCGGTGGCCTCGACCACCCGCGCCTGCGCGATCGACGAGCTGCCCGCTCGCCGGCGCGCTTGCGGTTCTCGGCCTGCTCGAGCGCGCTGCTCGCGTCGTCGAGCGCTGACTGCGACACGAGCTTCTGCTCGAACAGCTGCTCGGCCCGCTTGTTGATTGCGTCGCGCAAACGCCACGTCGGGCGCCTCGGCCTCGATCTCGTTCTTCTTCAGCTGGGCCGACGGCGCGCTTCGCGCGCGGCCTCGGCCGCCTGCAGGTTGGCGCGGGCCTCGCGCAGGCGTGCGGTAAGATTTTCCTTGTCGAGCTCGGCGAGCACGCGGCCCGCATCCACCACCTGATCGACTTCGACGAGCAGCCGTTCGATAATGCCGTTGGCTTTCGACTTGATCTCCACCTTGGTGATGGGCTCGACCTTGCCGGTCGCGACGACCGAACGCGTCATGGTGCCGCGCTCGACGACGGCGATCTTCGAGGGGTCGATGGCGGGCACGGCGCCGTTGAGCCTGGCAAACCCCCAGACCCCGCCGATCGAGCACCACGACGGCCGCCGCCAGCAGGGCCAATTTCCTGGATTTCCGCATTCCTACCTCGTTGAAGACGGCCGGGTGAGCCGACAGCACAGTTGACGTTGACTACCCCGGAAAAGTTGCCCTTTCGCGCCGCGAGCCGCCCGACCGCATGTGGATCCTGAGAACGACCACCGAGGGAGTGCCGGAGCAGACCTTCCGCATCCTGCCCGGCGTGGCCCGGACCATCGGGCGATCCACCGGGGCGGACTTCATCCTAGACGCAGCACTGGTGTCCAGGGTTCACTGCCAGCTGCTGGCCCTCCGGGACGGCGAGCTGGAGGTGCGCGACCTCGAGAGCACGAACGGGACCTTCGTCAACGGCGAGCGGGTCGAGCGGGCGCGCCTGGCCTCCGGCGACCGCGTCCGGGTGGGCCGTGTCGAGCTGGTGGCGCTGCGCGACGACTAGAGAGCCTTTGGCCTTTAGCCTTTAGCCTTTAGCAGAGCTTCCCAGCCAACAAGAGTATCCTGAGGCCAGAGGCCAGAGGCTAGAGGCTAAAGGCCAGAGCTTAAAGGCTTCTGACGTATTCAAGCACGAACGGGTTGGTGCGGCGCTCGCGGCCGATGGTCGTGTCGGGCCCGTGGCCGGGGTGGACCACCGCCTCGTCACCCAGCGGAAACAACACCCCCGTAATCGACCGCATCAGCACGCCGTAGTCGCCGCCCGGCAGGTCCGTGCGGCCAATCGACCCGGCAAACAGCGTGTCCCCGACGAAGAGGTGCGGCGGATCCGCCTGCCCGGGACGGCCGATCTGCAGGCACACGCCACCGGGGCAGTGGCCAGGAGTGTGGTGCACGGTAACGGCATAGTCGCCGAATCCGAGCGCCGAGCCGTCGTAGAAGGCGTCGATAGGCGGCTGCGGCCGGACCGTGAGGCCGAACATGCGGCCGTGCTCCACCGCCTGCTCGTAGAGAAAGAGGTCGTCGCGGTGGAGGTGCACCGGCACGTCCAGCGCCTCCTTCGCCGCGGCGACGCCCGTAACGTGATCCACGTGAGCATGCGTGAGCAGGATGCGCTGGACCTGCACGTCGGCCTCGAAAGCCGCTCCCAGCAGCTCGTCCACCTCGTCGCCCGGGTCGATCAGCACCGCCTCGCGCGTGCGCTCGCACCCGACCACGAAGCCGTTCTTGTAGAAGGGCCCGACCGCTCGAACCTCCAGGATCATGGGCGGTATGGTACTCTGACGCTGGAAGGCTCAGGGCTCAGGGCTCAGGGCCTGGTCAGCTTCCTTACGCCCAGAGAGGTACGCTTGTCACGAGCGTACCTGTCGAGCGCCAGCAAGCAATCCACGCCCTGAAGCCCTGAGCCCTAGCCTGAGCCTTCCATGATCCTCGCCATCCTCGACGACCTCTTCTTCTCCATCAAGATCCGAACGGCGGCCAAGACGCTGGGGACGGAGGTGTATTTCGAGCGGGCCCCGGATCAGGTGCTCGAGGCGGTGCGCGCCAAGGGGCCGCGGCTGGTCATCTTCGACCTCGACAGCGTGAAGATGCGGCCGATCGAGGCGATCGCGGCGATGAAGGCGGACCCGGCGCTGCGGGACGTCCCCACGATGGGCTTCGTGTCGCACGTCCACGCCGACGTCATCGCTGCGGCGCGGGCCGCCGGGATCGGCCAGGTGCTCGCGCGATCGGCGTTCGTCGATCAGCTCGGGTCGATCCTCGCCCCGTCCTCCAACACTTCCGCTACGTAGTAGTCGCCCGGCTCGGGCTCTCTCTGGAGAGATGGCAGCTGCGCGATCTCTGGCGAAGGGCTCGTCCCGAGCTCGTCGCGAAGGCGCTCACGGCAGGTCGCGAACACAGGAAAGGGCGTCGTGCGATGACCGCCGCGATGTTGGCATGGCTCCACGCGGCCGGGTGATCCCCCCTTCGCCGTGCTCCTTCCGCTTCGTCGATCGCGTTGGCGGCGCCCTCGAGGTCCAGCCAGGCGTCCGCCGGGAAGCGCAGCGCAATCACCCCCGTTCTGGCCGGCGATGTCCGCACCTGACGGGATGCGTCGCAGTGCCCTCAGCCGGCTCAACACGGCGCTCAGCGTGGTATCCGCCTCGCGGGGCGGCGAGTCTCCCCACAGCACCTCGGTGAGCTCGCCACGGGGCACCGTTCGGTGCGCGTCCGCCGCCAGGTAGGCGAAGACGAGACGACCCTGCCGGCCGGGAAATGCGGCTTCATCGAGGATGAGTTGCCCCGCGTGCTCGATGGCGAGGCGCCCCGTGAGATAGATCCGCGTGGCCACGCAGCCTGCAATCCTTTCGCAAGGTGGCGACAAGGTGCCGTGGCTATAGTAGCGGCTTCAGGAGGCACCCATGGAGAAGATCATCAACTGCCCGTGCGGCTTCGTTTTACGCGGCGCCTCGGACGACGAGGTGGTGAAGAAGGCCCAGGAGCACGCGAAGAGCGTGCACGCGATGGAGCTCACGCGCGAGCAGGCGCTCCAGATGGCGAGGCCCGCGTGAGGGCCGTGTCAATCGGCGGCTAGGATCCCGCCCTCGACTGCCAGAACCACCAGACGATTCCTGCGACCGCCAGCACGATCGCGGCAAAGCGCATCACGCGGCCGATGCTCGTGGACGGCACGTGTCCCTCGTCGGCCTCGTCGCCGGCGCCGCCCTGCGCGTCGATGAGGGCCACGACCCCTCGCAGTTCCGACGCGAACGCCGCTGCCGACTGCGGCCGCGCGTCAGGGTTGGGGGACACGGCCCGGAGCACGACGGCGTCGAGTTCCGGCGGGACGTGCTGGTTCGAAGCGCTGGGGGCCGCGGCGCCCTTGGGGTTGGGCCGCTTCGCGGTGAGCGTCTCGTAGAGGATCGCCCCGATCGAATAGATGTCGGAGCGGTCGTCAGCGGGCTGCCCGTTGGCCTCCTCCGGCGACACGTAGTCCACCAACCGCACCCCGGCGCCGGGTCCGCCGGCAGCGGCAAACCCGCCGTGCGCGGCCAGCTCGAAGGCTGGAATCTTCGCGTGCCCGCGCTGCGTCATCGCCACCGATTCGGGGCTCAAGCCGCCGTGCACGAACCCGTTGGCGTGCGCGTCGGCGATGGCGTCGGTGATCTGGATCGCGGTCTCGACCGCACGCTGGACGTTGAGGGGCCGCCCTGCCATCTCGGCGCGCAGCGACTGCCCTTTGAGGAACTCGAACGCCAGGTAGACGCGTCCCTCGTGCTCGCCGGCGTCGAACAGCGTGGTTACGTTGGGATGCGACAACACGGTCATGGCGCGCGCCTGCGCGACGAGGCTGGCGCGGCTCTCGGCGCCGGCCGTGAAGTCGGCCGGCAGCAGCCGCAGCGCGACGGTGCGGCCGAGGCGAGTGTCGCGGGCGCGATAGAGATCGCCGGGGCCCGCCGGCTCGAGCTGCTCGAGCAGGTTGTAGTGCGCCACGACGCCGATCGGGCCTGGGGCGTTCACGGGCGGTCGGACTCGATCACGGTCTGCAGCAGCTCTTTGGCGTCGCCAATCTGCTCGATGACGAAGGCGATGTCCAGCGTCGGCTTGCCGGGCGTCCGCGCGCTCTGGCAATAGACGCCGTGCTGTCCCACCATCGCGAGCGCGTCGGTGAGCAGATCGAGCGCCACGGCGAGCCGGCCGCGCGACGCCCCCATCATCGTCTCGTGCAGCTCGAGCTGCTCGCGGTGCTTGTCGAACACGGACACGGTCAGGCCTTTCGGGGAGGTTGCGACGGTCGCACCTCGATGCGGCTCGGAAGGCTGCGCGAGGCATGACCGAGCAGATCCACGATCACCTGCGCCACGTCGGCGGGCTGCAGCGCCCAGCCGCTCTTGTCGCGGCCGCTGCCGAACGAGGTGTCCACCGATCCCGGGGCCACGCCCGCGACTCGGATGCCGTCGTGCCGGACTTCCTGCATCAGGGCCGCGGTGAAGGCATCCACGGCGGCCTTGGTGGCGCAGTAGGCGGCGCCACCGGCAAACGGACCGGTCGCCGAAAGGCTGCTGATGTTGACGATCCAGCCGCCGCCCCGGGCACGCAAATGCGGCAGCGCCGCGCGGGTGGCGTTGAACACGCCGGTCACATTGGTGTCGAACATCAGCCGCCAGTCGTCGTCCGGGAGATCGGCGACGTTGCCGAACACGCCGACGCCGGCGTTGTTGACCAGCACGTCGAGACCGCCGAACTTCGCGACCGCCGCCGTGCAGGCGCCGGCCATGTCGGCGGCGCTGCGCACGTCGGCGCGCAACGTCAGACAGGCGCCGGGCGCGGTCCGTTCGAGCTCGGCCGCCGCCGAGGCGAGGCCATCGTCGGACGTGGCCGTCACGGCAACGGCGGCGCCCCGCGCGGCGAGGGCGACGAGCCGTGGCGAGCCCGATGCCCCGCGAGCCACCTGTGACGAGCGCCACCTTGCCGGTCATATCGTGCAACGGCTCACATGAGTTGAGAGAGCCGTTGGAGCTGGCTCAAGGCCCAGGGCTCAAGGCTCAAGCCATAACCGTTACCGCAGAGAGTTCTGGCCTGAGCCCTGAGCCTTGAGTCCTGAGCGAAGCCAGTGATCTCTCGCATAATCACTACAATACTTCACGCACTCATGACATCGGTGGCCGTCATCGGCGCGGGCGAGGTGGGCGCCGCGGTCGCTCAGGCCCTGGCTACGCGGGACCGGGTGTCGCGCGTACTGCTGGTGGACGACGCCGCGAACGTGGCGGCCGGCAAGGCGCTCGACATCCAGCAGTCGGGGGCCGTGACGGGCTCCCACGTGCGGCTCGAGGGCACCGCCGATCTCACCCGCGTGATGGGTGCCTCCGCCTGCGTCATCGCCGATCGGCACGGCCCGCCCGCGGCCGAGTGGGCCGGCGACGAGGGGCTGGCGCTCATCCGCAGACTGCTGCCGTGCGCCGGCGACGCGCCGCTCGTCTTTGCCGGTCCGTCGCAGGCCGCGCTGATGCAGACGGCAGCCCGCGAGCAGCACGTCTCCCGCGTCCGGCTGCTGGGCACGTCGACGGAGGCGTTTGCGGCGGCCATCCGATCGATGATCGCGCTCGAGGCCGGTTGCTCGCCGACCGAGGTCGTGCTTGCGGTGCTCGGCGTGCCGCCGAAGGGGCTCGTGGTTCCGTGGAGCGAAGCCGCCATCGGCGGGTTCTCGCTCGAGCGCGTGCTCACGCCGGTGCAGATGACACGCCTCGAGTCGCGCATCACGCGCCTGTGGCCGCCCGGACCGTACGCGCTCGGGACTTGCCGCGGCCGTGGCCGCCGAAGCCGTGATCACCGCGTCGCGGCGGAGGCTCAACGTGCTCACGGTCCTCGACGGCGAGTTCGGCGTCCGCAACCGGGTCGGTGCCCTGCCGGCCCTCCTCGACGCCCGGGGGGTCGCCCACGCCTACGCCCCGTCGCTGACGACGCGCGAGCGCGTCCTCCTCGACACCGCGCTCGCCTAGGCCCTACCTGCCCACCTGCCTACCTGCCCACCTGCCCTACCTGCCCTACCTGCCTACCTGCTAGGATTCGTGGCATGCGCTCGTTGGTTGCGGCCGCGGTGCTCGCGCTCGCTGGTGCCGCCGCGGCTGCTCCGGGCGACATCCCGACCGCCTCCCTGCTCGACCACATCAAGTTCCTGTCGTCGGACGAGCTGCAGGGGCGCGGCGCCGGCACGCCCGAGCTCGAGCGCGCCGCCGACTACGTGGCCCAGCAGTTTCGCGCCATCGGCCTGCAGCCGGGCGGCGACGGCGACTCCTGGTTTCAACCGCTTCGAGCTCGTGGCCGGGATCACGGTCGGCGAGCGAAACGAGCTCTCGTTCAGCTTCGGCAGCAAGACCGCGCGCTTCACGCTCGGCACGAGCTATTACCCGCTCGCGGCGCCCGCCAGCGAGTCGACGGACACTCCCTCCACGACCCTCGAAGACGTTCCGCTCGTCTTCGCCGGCTACGGGCTGGTGGTGCCGTCGATCGGCTACGACGACTACCGTCGCGTGGACGTGTCGGGCAAGGCCGTCGTCGTCTTCAGCCACGAGCCGCAGGAACGGCTGTCGAGCAGCGCCATGAACGGCGCGCGGCCGGTGATGGAGTCCACGCTCGCCGCCAAGGAAGGCGCCGCGCGCTCGCGCGGTGCCAGAGCGCTGATCGTCATCGGCGACCCGTCCCACCTGGTCGACCAGGCCGACTACACGCTGTTCTCGAAGGACCCCGACGCCGAAGACCGGCCGATCCCGGTGCTGCGCGTGCGCCGCCGCGAAGTGCAGCCGCTCGTCGACCAGTATCAGCTCGACGGCCTCGCCCGCCAGATCGACGCCGACCTCGCGCCGCGATCGATGGCGCTGAACGGCGCCACGATGACCTACATCGAGCACCTGACGAAGAACCGCCGGACCGTGCGCAATGTGGTCGGCGTGCTGCCTGGCAGCGACCCGCAGCCTGGCGAAAGAAGCCGTCGTCATCGGCGCGCACTACGACCACGTGGGCAAGGGCGGCCACCTGTCGATGTCGCCGGAGCGCACGGGCGAGGTGCACAACGGTGCCGACGACAACGCCTCGGGCACGTCGGCCGTGATCGAAATCGCGCGGCAGGCGGCTGCCCAGCGCGAGCGCTTCCCGCGCACGCGTCGTGTTCGTCGCGTTTGCCGGCGAGGAGCGCGGGCTGCTGGGCTCGGCACACTACGTGGAGCGGCCGACGGTGCCGGTGGCCGACACGGTCGCCATGCTCAACCTCGACATGGTGGGCCGCGCCCGCGGCAACGTCGACGTGAGCGGCCTCGAGTACGCGCCGTCGATCGAGGACGACCTCAAAGGCGCGGCGCAGGGGCTGCGCGGCCTGAGCATCAAGCGTGAGGGACCCGGCGCGGGCCGCAGCGACGATTCCTCGTTCCAGGCGCGGCGCATCCCGGCCATCAACTTCTTCACCGGCTTCCACGGCGACTATCACCGCCCGGGCGACGACTGGGAGAAGATCGACGCACAGGGCACGTCGCAGATCGCGACGCTCGCCTTCGAGCTCGCGGCCCGCCTCGCGGCACGACCGACGCGGCCCGAGTTCGTGCAGCGCTGACCGTCATGGTCCTCGTGGCCATTCTCGTCGCGACGGCTCTCATCCTCGTCAACGCCGTCTACGTGGCGGCGGAGTTCGCCGCCGTCAGCGTGCGCCAGAGCCGACTGCGGCAGATGGCGGCGGACGGCCACCCGTTCGCGCGCTGGCTGCTGCCGCGGCTGGGGACGCCGGCCGCACTCGATCGCTACATCGCCGCGTGCCAGATCGGCATCACCATCTCGAGCCTTGGCCTCGGCGCCTACGCGCAATCCACGCTTGCCGTCTGGCTCACCCCGCAGCTGGCCAGCCTCGGCGGCCTGCAGCCGCTGGCGGCGCAGTCCACGGCGGCGGCCATCGTGCTGCTCGTGCTGACCGCCGCACAGGTGATCTTCGGCGAGCTGGTGCCGAAGTCGCTGGCGCTGCAGTACCCGACGCCGACGGCGCTCTACACGCTTGCCGCCCATGGTGGCCTCGCTCTGGATCTACCGCCCGTTCATCCGCTGGCTGAACGGGAGCGGGCTGCGTGCTCCTGCGCCTGCTTGGCGCGCCGCAGCAGACGCACCGTCACATCCATTCGCCCGACGAGATCGAGCTGCTGATTGCCGAGAGCCGCGACGGCGGCCTGCTCGAGCCCGACGAGCACCGGCGGCTGCAGCGGGCGCTGCGCCTCAGCCTGCGGCAGGCCAAGCAGCTGATGGTGCCGCGCACGCGGATGGCCGCGCTCGAAGTCGAGACGCCGCTGTCCGAGGTGATCCGTGTGGTGGCGGCCAGCCCCTACTCGCGGCTGCCCGTCTATCGCGGCTCGCTCGACAACATCGTGGGCGTGCTGCACACCAAGGACCTCGTGCGCTGGCTGGTGAAGGGCCGCCAGGCCGGAACGACGCTCGAAACGCTCTGCGCCGCCCGATCAGCGCCGTGCACGAAAGCGTCACCGCCGACCGCGTGCTGCGCCACATGCGGGAGCGCCGGTCGCACCAGGCGCTCGTCGTCGACGAGTTCGGCGGCACCTCCGGCGTCGTGACGCTGCAGGACGTACTGGCCGAGTTCCTGGGCGAGGTGGGCGACGAGTTCAAGTCCGCCGAGCCGGCGGCCGAGCCGATCGTGGGCGGCCAGGTGCGGCTGCCGGGGTCGATGGCCGTGGTAGACGCGGCCGCGGCGCTCGACGTGCCGATCGAAACCGACGCCACCACGGTCGGCGGCTACGTGACCGAGGCGCTCGGCCGGCTGCCGGTGCCGGGCGACACGGTCACGATCGACGGCTACTCCTTCCGCGTCGAGCGGGTGACGGATCGCGCCGTCGATTCGGTCGTCGCCACCCGGATCACCCCGCCCGACGACCAGGGAGCCGAGGCGTGAACGAGCTCCTGGTTCCGCTTGCCATCATCGCGGCGCTCGCCATCGCCAACGGGCTGTTCGTGGCCGCCGAGTTCGCGATCGTCGGCGCTCCGCGCGCCAACGTCGAGCACCAGGCCGCGCAGGGTGGACGCCTGGCCGCGCGCGTGGCGCGCATCCTGGCCGACCCGCGGCGGCTCGATCGCTACATCGCCACCACGCAGGTGGGCATCTCGGCCGCGAGCCTCGGCCTGGGCATGTACGGCGAGCGCGTACTGGCCGAACACATCGAAGTGTGGCTCGCCCCGCTCGACACGCTGGGCTGGGTCGCGAGCCATGCCCTCGCCAGCGGCATTGCGGTGGGCTTCCTCACCTACATCCACATCGTGATCGGCGAGATGGTGCCCGAAGGGGCTCGCGCTGCAGTCGGCGCTGCGCACGTCGCTCTACGTCTCGCCGATCATCGAGGCGCTCGAGACTCGCGCTCCTGCCGCTGGTGTGGGTGCTCAACGCCGCGGGCAACGGGCTGCTGGCGTTGATTGGCATCAAGCGCACCGAGAACGAGGCCGAGCGCTATCACACCAGCGAGGAGCTGCAGTTCATCATCGAGGAGAGCCACGAGGGCGGGCTGCTGCGCGGCGAATCGGGGCGCATCCTGCGCGAGCTGTTCGAGTTCGGCAACCTGACCGCGGGCGAGGTGATGGTGCCCCGCGTCCGCCTGGTCGGGATTCCCGGCCGGCACGCCGATCGACGCCGTGCAGGAGATCATCCGCATCGCGCCGCACACGCGCTACCCGGTCTATACCGGGGACCTCGATCACATTGCCGGCAGCGTCCACATCAAGGCGCTGCTGCGCGACATCGTGGCCGGCACGCCGCGTCACGACGCGCGACGCGCAGCCGCTGCCGCACGTGCCCACCACCACGCCGCTCGACGCGGTGCTCGCGGCGATGCGCCGGGCGCGCGCCCACATGGCCGTGGTGATGGACGAGCACGGCGGCACCGCCGGCGTGGTGACGATTGGCGACCTGTTCGAGGAGGTCGTCGGCGACATCGACGAGGACCGCGGCCGGCCGCCGATTGCCCGCGACGCGCTCGGCCGGGTCGTGGTGCGCGGCACCGTGCGCCTGACGAGCGCCGGCGACGCCCTCGGCGTGACGCTCGAACACCCCGACGTCCAGTCCGTCAGCGGACTGGTGCTCGCCCTGCTGGAACGTCCCGCCGTAGTGGGTGACGTGGTCACATGGGGCCACGTGCGCATCGAGGTCACCGCCGTCGCCGGCCGCGGCGTCGCCGAAGCGGCGATGACCAAGCTGCCCTCGCCGCCGAAGGATACAAGGAGTAGTCGAACCAGTCCAAGACCCACCTGTCCTACCGCCCACCCGTCCGTACTGCCAGCTTCGGCGCAGGCCGTTCGAAGCCGGCGGATCGGACGTTCTGACCTGAGGGGTATCATCACCGCCGTGTCACAGCCCAAGGTTTTCATCAGCTATCGCCGCAGCGATTCGCAGGCCCAGACCGGCCGGCTGTACGACCGTCTCAATCGCGCGTTCCCGGGCATGTTCTTCCGCGACGTCAGCGAGATTGGCGTCGGCGTGGATTTCGTCGCCCACGTCGAGCGCGCCGTGGGCGCGAGCGTCGCGCTGATCGCCGTGATCGGCCCGGGATGGGTGCAGGCGGCCGACGAGCGCGGCCGACGGCTCGACGACGCCAACGACTTCGTCCGCGTCGAGATCCGTACCGCGCTCGCGCGCAAGATCCGGATCATCCCGGTCCTCGTCGGCAACGCCGAGATGGTCGACGACGACCAGCTACCCGAGGACCTGCGGCCGCTGACGCGGTGGAACGCGATCCGCATCGTCGAGGACTACTACGACGAGGGCATCGAGAAGCTGGTGCGCAGCCTGGTGCCGGAGCTCGGCGAGCCGGCCTCCAAGGACAACGCGCCGCAGGCCGACGCCGAAGATTCGATCGCTGCGCGGCGAGGCCGAGGCGGCCATCGGGGTCGAGGACTGGTTCGGCGCGATCCAGGCGTTGCAGGCGGCGCTGTCGCTCGAGCCCAACAACTTCGAGATCAGCGCCCGCCTGAAGTGGGCCAACGAGCAGCGCAAGCTGAGCGGCCTCTTCACCGAGGGGCAGGAGCTCTACGACCGCGGCAAGAAGGCCGCCGCGCTGCAGAAGTTCCGGCAGGTGCGCGTGGCCGGCGGCAACTACCGCGGCGTGAACGAGCTGATGGCGCAGCTCGAGCGCGAGGTCTCGAGCGAATCGCGCCGCTCCACCGTGCGGCGCTGGACCTTCGGCACCGTGGCCGCCATCGCCGGCGTGTTCGCCGTGGTCGTGGCGCTGGTCGTGATGCAGATCCGGAGCGAGTTCGCAAGAGCTCGCGATGACTCGACCACCACCAGCGGCTCGATCGTTCCCGCCGTCGACCCCAAGACGGAACCGCCCGCCGCGCGGCCCGCGCAGCGGGTTGCCGACGTGCCGGCGCCCGCGCCGGAGCCGGAGCCGCCGCCGCCGGCGCGCGCCGGCACCGGATTCACCCCGGTCGGCCGCTACCGCGCGTGAACCACGACAACCAGCAGATGGCGTTCGCGCTGGCGCTCAACCCCGACTCGACCTTCCAGGTGCAGGCCGAGCGCCGGCATCTACAACATTCCGCTGAGCGGCGGCATCGTTCGCCTACAACCCGGCGTCGGGCGTCCTGCTGCTGTCGGGGATGAACAACTCAGGGCGGCCTCTTCAGCGAGCCGATGCAGGTCTACGAGGCGCACGACGACCACTTCCACGTCGTGTACGCGGGCGTGCGCTGGGATCTGTTCCCGGAATAGGGCGGGTAGGGCCGGGCTCCGGCGGTACGGCGGTCGTAGCGGTCGGTCTTCAGACCGACCGGCGGATCTCCCGATCGAACACGTTCGCGAAGTGGCCGACGATCCGGTCCTCCACTTCTTCCACCGCGATCGGCCGGCCGGTCGCCTTCTCGAGCGACGTCACGCCGCGGTCGGCGATGCCGCACGGCACGATCAGCTGGAAGTGATCCAGCCGCGTGGAGACGTTGAACGCGAAGCCGTGGCTGGTGATCCAGCGCGAGATCCGGACGCCGATGGCGCCGATCTTCTCGGCGCCGACTCCACGCGCCGGTCAGCCCCTGGATGCGCCCGGCCTCCAGCCCGTAATCGGCGCAGGTGCGGATCATCACCTCTTCGAGATCGCGCACGTAGCGGTGCACGTCCTGCCGATCGGGGCGCAGGTCGACGATCGGATACCCCACGATCTGGCCCGGGCCGTGGTAGGTGACGTCGCCGCCGCGGCCGGTTTCCTCCACCGCGATCCCCAGCTCGGCGAGCCGCTCCGGCGTGGCGACGACGTTCGAGCGGCCGCCGTCGCCCTTGACGCCGACCGTGATCACCGGCGGATGCTGGAAGAGAAGCAGCAGATCGCCGACGCGGTCCGCCCGCCGCTCCTCGACCAGCGCGCGCTGCATCGCCAGCGCCTCGGGATAGCTCACCGTCCCGAGCCGGCGCACCTGGAGGACGCGTCGGGCCACGGCCTGGCTCATGGCGTCAGAGCCCGGTCGGATCGAACTGTTCCAGCCGCCGTTTCAGATCGGCCATGAACTCGTCCGCGGCAAAGCCGTCGATCAGGCGGTGGTCGAAGCCGAGCGTGAGATAGGCCATCGTGCGGATGACGAGCTCATCGTTCACCACCACCGGCCGCTTCTCCACGGCGCCGACGCCGAGGATCGCCACCTGCGGCTGGTTGATGATCGGCAAGCCGAACTGCGCTCCGAGCTGCCCCGGGTTGGTGATGGTGAACGTGCCGGCGTGCACTTCCTCGGGCTTGAGCTGCTTGGCGCGGGCGCGCTCGGCCAGGTCCGCGATCGCCTTGCTCAAATCGATCGCGCTGCAGCGTGTCCGCGCTGCTTCACGACCGGCACGATCAGCCCGCCGTCGAGCGCGACCGCGATGCCGAGGTTGATGTCCTTCTTGTAGACGATCGTGTCGCCGTCGAGCGCGGCGTTGAGCACCGGGTAGGCGCGCAGCGACTCGCAGCACGCCCGGGCGATGAACGTCATGTAGGTGAGCCGGGCGCCCGGCGCGCTCGAAGTCCGCCTTCTTCTGCCGGCGGATGCCGTCGACCGTGGTGAAGTCCACGTGGAAGACCGTGTGCACGTGGGCCGACGTGCGCCGGCTCAACACCATGTGCTCGGCGATCTTGCGGCGCATCACCGAGAGCGGCTTCACCTCGATGCGCTCGCCCGGCTGGTACGCGGGAACGCGCGGCGCCGGTGCGCCGCCGGGCCGCGCCGGGGCGGCGACTCCATCCGCTCGATGTAGCCGAGGATGTCGCGCTTGGTGACCCGGCCGGCGATGCCCGAGCCGGTGAGCGCTTCGATGTCGACGTTGTGGTCGTGCGCGATGCGGCGCACGACCGGCGACGACTTCCGGCGGCGCAGGTCGTCGAGGCCGGTCGCCGCGGCGCGACGCCGACCCGTTGCCACGGGGATAAGGCGAGGGCGGCCGGAGCCGGAACCGCTCGGCGCGGCGGACGTCTCGGACGTTCCGCTCGCGCGCTGGCGTCGGCGGCTCGGCGCCGGCGCGGGGCTGCCGCAGGTCGCACCGCGGCGGCGCTCTGCCGGCAACGCTTCACCGGCCGGACAGCCTCCCCAGCAGCGCCGATGAGGCCGACGACGCTCTCCACCGGCACCGTCTCGCCCTCGTTGACGCGGATCTGCAGCAGCACCCCGACCGCCGGCGACGGGATCTCCGCGTCCACCTTGTCGGTGGAGATCTCGAACAACGGCTCGTCGCGATCGACCGCGTCGCCGACCTTCTTGATCCAGCGGACGATCGTGCCTTCCGCGATCGACTCCCCCATCTGGGGCATCGTGACAGGCGTTGGCATTGCCGTCGCCTTTGGCCTTTGGCCTTTGGCCTTTTGCCTGCAGAGGCTAGAGGCTAAAGGCTAGAGGCTAGAGGCTTTCCTCCTCACAGATGTATGGCCGCGCCATGTGTAGCATGAGCCGCCTCCCCGACGGCTTCGGCAAACGTCGGATGCGCGTGAATTGTCTTGATCAGCTCCTCCACGGTGCACTCGAGCCGGAGGGCCAGCACGGCCTCGGCGACCAGCTCGGTGGAGCGCGGGCCGATCATGTGCACGCCCAGCACCTCGTCGTAGCGCTTGTCCGCGACGATCTTCACGAAGCCCTCGGGCTCGCCCGCCATCTTCGCGCGGCCCAGCACCCCGAACGGGAACGAGCCGACGTGCACGTCGTAGCCGCGCTTCTTCGCCTCGGCCTCGGTGAGGCCCGACGCTGCCGATCTCGGGGTCGCAATAGGTGCAGCCGGGCACGTGGTCGAAGTTGAGCGGCTTCACCTCGTGGCCGGCGATGCGCTCGGCCACGAGGATGCCCTCGGCCGACGACACGTGCGCGAGCTGGGGATGGACGCTGCCGTTGCCGAGGGTCACCACGTCGCCGATCGCCGAGATGTTGGGGACCGACGTGCGGTAGAGCTCGTCCACCTTGATGTAGCCGCGCTCCATGGCCAGCCCCGCCTCTTCGGCGCCGAGACCGCTGGTCACCGGCCCGCGCCCGGTCGCCACCAGCAGGAGCTCGGCCGAGAGCGACTTCGTCTCGCCCTCCGGTGTCTGCGCCTCGATGTCCACGCCCTTGGCGCCGGCCACGGCTTTGGTCACCTTGGTGCCGGTCATGACGGTGATGCCCTGCTTCTTGAATGACTTCTCGAGCTCGGCGGAGACGGCTTCGTCCTCGACCGGCACGAGCCGCGGCAGCAGCTCGATGATCGTGACGGCGCTGCCGAAGCGGCGGTAGATCGACGCGAACTCCACGCCCACGGCGCCGCTGCCCATGATCACGATCGACTTCGGCACCGCCTTGAGGTGGATGGCCTCGTCGCTGGTGATGATCCGGGTGCGATCGATCTCGATGCCGGGCACGCTGCGCGCGTACGAGCCGGTGGCGACGATGATCTCGGCGGCCTGCAGCTCCTGCGCGTCGCCCTCGGTGACCACCACCTTGCCCTTGCCGGCCAGGCGCGCGGTGCCCTTGATCCAGTCGATCTTGTTCTTCTTGAACAGGTATTCGATGCCCTTGGTCAGCCCGCCGACGATCTTGTCCTTGCGGGTCTGCACCTGGCCCATGTCGATGGCCGGCGTACCGGCGGGAATGGTGACGCCCCACTCCTTGGCGTTCTGGATCACCTTGAGCGCGTGGGCGTGCTCGAGCAGCGCCTTGGTGGGAATGCAGCCCCAGATCAGGCAGGTGCCGCCGAGCGCCTTCTGCTTCTCGACGACGGCCACTTTCTTTCCGAGCTGCGAGGCGCGAATCGCGGCCACATAGCCGCCGGTTCCCGCGCCAATCACTACGACATCGTATGCGTTCGCCAAGCAGTGTCCTCGCCTTGGGACCTTAGTCGAGGCAATTCGACAGTGTCAAGGATGCCTGCCGCGCGCGGGCAGAAAACACACTGCCGGTATACTCGGCGCGCATGGCCGAGCTCCGGAAGACGGTGCTCGTCGTGGACAGCGACGAGGCGAGCCGCGAAGGGTTGAGCGGCGCGCTCCGTCGCGACCACCGGGTGCTGCGCACCGCCACCGGCGAGAGCGCCATCCACATGACCGAGCGCGAGGGCGTCGACGTGATGCTCCTCGACGTCACCCTGCCCGGCATCAGCGCCATCGACGTCCTGAAGATCGTCAAGGAGAACTACCCGCACGTCGCGGTGGTGGTCACGTCGCCGGTGGAAGAGCTCGCCGTCGCCATCGAGGCGATGCGGCACGGCGCCTTCCACTACATGGCGAAGAACGCGGGCGACGACGCCGTCCGCACGCTGGTGGCCAGCGCCTGCGAACGCCAGGATCAGAACCGCAGCTTCCTGCGGCTCAGCGCCGAGCTCGCCGAACAGGGCGACCGCGAGTTCGTCGTCGGCGCCAGCCGCGTCACGCGCGAGATCGTCGATCTGGTGCAGCGCATCGCCCGGCGGCCCGCCACCGTGCTGGTGCTCGGCGAGAGCGGCACCGGCAAGGAGCTGCTGGCGCGTCTCATCCACCGCCAGGCCGGCGACCCGAGCGCGCCGTTCATCGCGGTCAACCTCGCGGCGATTCCCGAGAACCTGGTCGAGAGCACGCTGTTCGGCCACGAGAAAGGGGCGTTCACCGGCGCGATCAAGCAGCAGATCGGCAAGTTCGAGCTGGCGTCGGGCGGCACGCTGTTCCTCGACGAGGTCGGCGACCTGCGGATGGATCTGCAGGCGAGCCTGCTGCGCGCGATCCAGGAAGGCGAGATCGAGCGCGTCGGCGGCACCCACCCGATCAAGACCAGCTTCCGGTTGATTGCCGCCACCAACGTCGATCTCGACAAGGCGGTACGCGAGAACCGGTTCCGCGATGATCTCTACTTCCGCCTCAACATCATCCCGATCCGCATGCCGGCGCTGCGCGACCGCATCGAGGACCTGCCCGAGCTCGCGAACTTTTTCCTGCGGCGCTACAACGTGAGCTATCGCCGCAACGTGCAGGGGATTGCCGAGTCGACCCTGAAAATCCTCTCGGCGCACTGGTGGCCGGGCAACATCCGCGAGCTCGAGAACCTGATCGCGCGCCTCGTGGCGGTGACCGAGAAGGAGTGGATCACCGACGAGGATCTACCCTACGACTTCCTCGTGAACCCCGGCGCCTCTCCGGCGCCGACCGGCGGCAACGTCTTCGATCAGGCGGTGGACGCCTTCGCGCGCAACTACCTGATCCGCGCGCTCGAGACCAACGGCTGGAACACCACCGCCACCGCCAAAGCGCTGGGCATGCCGCTCAGCACGCTGAAGTTCAAGATGACGAAGCTCGAGGTGCAGGAGATCAAGCGCTTCATCCGCGGCGGCGCGGCACCGCCCGACCCGCGGCCGCCGGTACAAAAAGAAACCCGGCGCGAACAGCGGCGCCGGGTCCAGAGGGGGGTACCGTCGCGGCTGATCGCGGCCGCACGCGTTGAACCGGGGAGAACGACGCCGGCCTACTTCTTGGGAAGAACGGTGTCCTTCAACTGCTTGGCAATGCGCGCCTTCACCACCGTCTTGGCCGGGATCTTGATGGCCTCGCCGGTGGCCGGGTTGCGACCCATGCGCGCCTTGCGCTTCTGGACCACGAGCTTCACCATGCCCGGCAGCACGAACTCGCCGGACCGCTTCAGCTCTTTCTCCGCGAGCGCGGTCAACTCGTCGAAGTACTCGCGTGCCTGCGTGCGCTTCATTTCGAAGCGGTCGGCAAAATGCGAGAACAGCTCGGATTTGCCCATGCGTCGGGCCTCTGCCATTGCGTCCCCCCAATCCCTGATGCGCGCATCCGTCAGCCCGTGCAGTGGCGCGCGCGTCGCACTGCCGCGGAAAACCTAAGAAAAACGGACCCCATGCTATCGTGCGCCCGATCACGTGTCAACGAATCGGGCCCGGGAAACCAGCAAAATCGCGCCAAAATGCTAAAATTTCCCGCGCATGTCAAGCACGGCCAGTCTCGAAACCTTTCCCAGCCCACGGCCCGAGCGCGAGTTCGAGATCACGATCAGCTGCCCTGAGTTCACGTCCGTGTGCCCGATGAGCGGCCTGCCCGACTTCGGCGAGATCCGCATCACCTACGTGCCGGCGGATCGCTGCATCGAGCTGAAATCGTTGAAGTACTACATGGTGGGCTTCCGCAACCAGGGCATCTTCTACGAGGCGGCGACCAACCAGATCCTCGACGACCTGGTGAAGGCGTGCAGCCCGCGCCGCATGACCGTGGTGGGCGATTTCACGGTCCGCGGCGGCATCAAGACCGTCGTCACCGCCACGTACAACTCTCAGACGTAGGGGCCGCCTTTCAGCCGGCCCTGGGCCGGCTGAAGCCGGCCCCTACGTACGTTGCTTCAAGACCAATCGATGAATCGCCTGCGCGACGCCCGCCTCGTCCTGCCCTCCGGTCTGATGAAATCCCCGCGCTTTCAGCGGCTCGACGGCGTTGGCCATCACCACCGGCGTGCCGGCGAACTCGAGCATCTCGACGTCGTTGAAGTTGTCGCCGATGGCCATCACCGCTTCACGGTCCAGGCCGAGGGCCGCGGCACAGCTGGCCAGCGCGTGCCCTTTGGTGGCGATGGGACTGGTGATGTCGACCAGCGAGAAGTCGCGATCCACGTACTCGGTGAGCGACACGTTCACCTCGTGCCCCTGCGCGCGGATCGCGCCGGCCAGCTCGCGCATCGCCTCGAAGCCGCCGTTGAACATCACCTGGATCGGATCCTCGACGAGCGCGTCCTCGAGCGGCACGCTGCGCGCGATGAGCGCCTTGTTGCGCGCCCAGTAGCCCTTGCGGCCAGGGTGGGTCCAGTCCATGGTCTCGAAGACGATCTGCCCATGCACGTCGCGATCGAAGACGAGCGCCGTGGCCGCCCGGTGCCCGGCGTTGGCATCGAGCACCGTGCGGGCCACATTTTTGTCGAGCAGCCGTCGGGCCCTGGTGGCCCCATCCATGCCCCGCTCGACGGCGCCGTTGCTGACGATCAGGGTGAGGCTCTCGGGCAGCCCCTCGGCGACCGGCCGCGCGAACGGATAGCTGCGGCCGGTGACGAGCGCCACGTGCACCCCGGCCTCCACGGCGGCGTGAATGGCGGCGCGATTGGCCGGGGGAAACCGGCCCGCGGAGTCGAGCAGCGTGCCGTCGACGTCAATGCCGATAAGCTGGATCATCAGGGGTCTTCGCCTCAGGCTTCAGGCTTCGGGCTTCAGGCTTCAGGTAAGGCACTTGCAACGGGCCTGAAGCCAGCCGAAGCCCGAGGCCCGAAGCCCGAAGCCTTCGTGGATTAGCATAGGAAGTTACAGGAAATCGCGGAATGACACTGGACCGGTTCTCGGGAGTCAACGCCGGATACGTTCTCGAGCTGTACGAAAAATACCGGCAGGACCCCCAGTCGGTAGACCCGGCGACGCGTGAGGTCTTCGAGTCGTGGGCCCCCGCCGACGCCACGGGACAGGCGCCGGCCGCCGCGTCGCCGGCGGAGCTGCACGTCATCGTCGGCACCGCCAACCTCGCGGAGTCGATCCGCCGCTTCGGCCATCTGGCGGCCAAGCTCGATCCGCTGGGTTCGGCGCAGATTGGCGACTCGACGCTGCTGCCGAAGACGCACGGCATCACCGACGACGACTTGAAGCGCCTGCCAGCCTCGCTCGTCGGCGGTCCGCCGGCCGAGAGTTCATCGAACGCCTACGAGGCGATCGAGAAGCTGCGGCGCGTCTACTGCTCCACCACCGGATTCGACATCGCCCATCTCTTCGTGCCCGAGGAGCGCGCGTGGATGCGCGAGGCCGCCGAGTCGGGGCGCTACCTGCCGCTGATGGACCGCGAGAGCAGCGAAGCGCTGCTCGACCGCCTCACCCAGGTGGAAGTGTTCGAGCGCTTCCTGCAGCGAACCTTCACTGGCAAGACGCGCTTCTCGATCGAAGGCCTCGACATGCTGATCCCCGTCCTCGACGAGGTCATGGCCGGGGCGGCGGGCACCGGCACGCGCCATCTGATGCTCGGCATGGCGCACCGCGGCCGGCTCAACGTGCTGGCGCACATCCTGCAGAAGCCGTATGCGCAGATCCTGGCCGAGTTCAAGGATCCGATCACCCGGCAGATACTGCGGATGGATCTCGGCTGGATGGGCGACGTGAAGTACCACGCGGGCGCCACCACCGCGTCGCCGGCGGGACACATGTGGGTGTCGATGGCGCCCAACCCCAGCCATCTCGAAGCGGTGAACCCGGTCGTCGCCGGCATGGCCCGCGCCGCGGGCACGCTGGCCGAGCGCGCCGGCGCACCGATCTTCGACGGCGCGATGACGCTGCCAGTGCTGATCCACGGCGACGCCGCGTTCCCCGGCCAGGGCATCGTGGCCGAAACGCTCAACCTGTCGCGGCTCGACGGCTACCACACCGACGGCACCATCCACATCATCGCCAACAACCAGCTCGGCTTCACCGCCACGCCCGGCGAGTCGTACAGCACCAGCTACGCCAGCGGCCTCGCGCGCGGGTTCAAGATCCCGATCGTCCACGTGAACGCCGACGATCCGGCCGCCTGTCTCGAGGCGGCGCGGCTGGCGTGGGAATACCGGGCGCGGTTCCGCAAGGATTTCCTGATCGACCTGGTCGGCTATCGGCGCCACGGCCACAACGAAGGCGACGAGCCGGCGTTCACGCAGCCGATGATGTATCGCGCCATCACCGCGCACCCGACGGTGCGCGAGCTCTTCGCCACGTCGCTGGTCAAGCACGGCCTGCTGACACAGGACACCGTGGACGCGCTGCTGAAGAAGCACTACACGGTGCTCGAACAGACGCTGGCGTCGCTCAAGCCCGAGCAGGACTTCGTGCCGCCGATTCCCACGCCGGCGGCGCCCGGCCTGGCGGCGAAGACGCAGACGGGTGTGTCGATCGAGCTGCTGCGCGATCTGAACGAATCGCTGCTCGCGACGCCCGAGGGGTTCACGGTCCACAAGAAGCTCGAACGCGGGCGCGACCGGAAGCGCGCGATGCTGGCCAGCCTCGAACGAGCGCACCGTGGACTGGGCCGGCGCCGAGGAACTGGCGCTTGCCAGCATCCTGGCCGAGGGCACGCCGATCCGCCTCACCGGCGAGGACGTGCAGCGTGGCACGTTCAGCCACCGGCACGCGGTGCTGCACGACGCCAACACGGGCATCGAGCACGTGCCCCTCCAGCAGCTGCCGCAGGCGCGGGCCTCGTTCGAGATCCACAACAGCCCGCTCACCGAGGCGGCGACCATCGGCTTCGAGTTCGGCTACAACATGCAGGAGCCGCGGCACCTGGTGCTCTGGGAGGCCCAGTACGGCGACTTCATCAACGGCGCGCAGATCGTCCTCGACCAGTTCCTGACCTCGGGCCGCGCCAAGTGGGGGCTGAAGCCGTCGATGGTGCTGCTGCTGCCGCACGGCTACGAGGGCCAGGGGCCCGAGCACTCGAGCGCGCGCCCCGAGCGCTTCCTGCAGGCGGCCGCCGACATCAACCTGCGGCTGGTCAACTGCACGACCGCGGCGCAGTACTTCCACGTGCTGCGGCGCCAGGCGGCGCTGCTCGAGCGGGATCCGCTCCCGCTCATCATCCTCACGCCGAAGAGCCTGCTGCGCCACCCGGCCGTGGCGTCGACGCCGCAGGAGCTCACCGAGGGGCACTTCCGCTCGGTGCTCGATGACGCCGAGGCGCTGACGCGCGCGAAGAGCGTGAAGCGGCTGGTGCTGTGCAGCGGCAAGGTCTACGTCGATCTCATCGGCCACGAGAAGCGCGCCGCGGCCACGCAAGTGGCAATCTGCCGCGTCGAGCAGCTCTACCCGTTCCCCAACGTGGCGCTGCGCGAGGTGCTCGAGCACTACCCCTCGCTCAAGGAAGTGGTGTGGCTGCAGGAAGAGCCGTCGAACATGGGCGCGTGGGAGTTCATGCGGCCGCTGCTCGAAGAGCTGCTCGCCGACCGCTGCCCGCTGCGCTACATCGGCCGCGCCCGCAATTCGAGCCCGTCGGAAGGCTCGTCGGCCTGGCACCAGGTCAACCAGAAGGCGCTCGTCGAGCTGGCCTTCGATCTCGAGGCTGACGCGCTTTCCCCGTCGGTCGTCTGGTCGAAGCCGGTGCGGAGCTTAGCGAGCCTCGCCACGGACAGGAAAGCGTGAGGCTCCGCCCCAGGTCGACGAGCATGGAAGCTGCGCCCCGCTAGTACAGTGTCTAATTGCCCGCCCTCCTGGCGGGCGTCGAACGCCACCCCGCGGCGTCGCGGGAAGGGCTGGAGAGTCATGTCCAACATCGTTGTTCCGGAGCTCGGCGAATCGGTGGTCGAGGCGCGCATCGCGCGCTGGCTGAAGAAGGCCGGCGACCGCGTCGAAGTCGGCGAGCCCGTCGTGGAGCTCGAGACCGAGAAGATCGACCTCGAGGTGAGCGCGGAAAAGGGCGGCGTCATCAAGAGCATCGCGCGGCAGGAAGGCGAGGACGTCAAGATCGGCGAACTGCTGGCCGTGGTGGACGAGAGCGCCGCGCCCGCGGCCGCGGCGGCCGAGGCCAAGGGCGCACCAGAGCCCAAAGCCGCGGCCGACGCCAAGGCCGCGGCCAAATCCGCGGTCCCTGCGTCCAACGGATCGGCGAGTGGTGCTCCGGCCGACGACGCGCGCGCCACGCCAACGGCCCGGCGGGTCGCGAAAGATCACGACCTGAACCTCGGCGCCGTGCAGGGTTCCGGCACCGGCGGCCGCGTGATGAAGCAGGACGTCCAGGCGGCGCTGGCCACTCCCGCGGCCGACACGCTCGCAGCGCCCGCGGCCAAGACGGCTGCAGCGCCCGCCCCGAGTGCGGCGCCTGCGGCGGCGCGGCCCGCCGCAGCGAAACCTGCGGGCGTGCCGGCCGGCAGCCGCGGCGAAACGCGCGTGCGGATGACCAAGCGGCGCGAGACGATCGCGCGCCGCCTCGTCGAGGCCCAGCACAACGCCGCCATGCTCACCACGTTCAACGAGGTGGACATGACGGCGGTGATGGCGCTTCGCGAGCGCCAGAAGGAATCGTTCAAGAAGCGCTACGGCATCAACCTCGGCATCGCGTCGTTCTTCGTGAAGGCCGCGGTGGCCGCGCTCAAGGCGTTCCCGCAGCTCAATGCCGAAATCCAGGGCACCGAGATCGTCTACAAGCCCTACTACGACATCGGCATGGCGGTGGGCGCCGAAGGCGGGCTGGTGGTGCCGGTGCTGCGCAACGCCGAAACGATGGCGTTTGCCGAAGTCGAGACGGCGATCCGCGAGTACGCGAAGAAGGCGTCCGACGGCACCCTCACGCTGGAGGATCTGGCGGGCGGCACCTTCACCATCACCAACGGCGGCGTCTTCGGCTCGCTGCTCAGCACGCCGATCCTGAACCCGCCGCAGGTGGGCATCCTCGGCCTGCACAAGATTCAGGACCGCGCCGTCGCCGTCGGCGGGCAGGTCGTGATCCGGCCGATGATGTACGTCGCCTTGTCATACGATCATCGCATCGTGGATGGCCGCGAAGCCGTGCAGTTCCTGGTGAAGATCAAGGAGTTCATCGAAGACCCGGGCCATCTGCTGCTCGAGAGCTAGCGAGGCTCCGCCTCAGAGAGCGTCCAGGCTCTGCCTCGCCAGGACAGTGTCTAATTGCCCGCCCTCCGGGCGGGCGGAAGTGGTTCTCTGCTGAAGCATATGCGTACATCGATCCGCCCCGTCGTCGCGATCGCCCTTGCCGTCGCCGCCCTGTGGAACCCCCGCGCCGCCGCCGCGCAGACCAGCGAGCTGGCGGCGCCGCCCGATCTCACCGCGCCGCCGTCCGACGCCGCGAAGAGCGCCAGCGGCCTCATCTCCAAAGTGGTGCGGGCGGGCACGAGCAGCGAGAAGCCGGCCGCGACCGACGTCGTGACGGTCAACTACACCGGCTGGTCGAGCGACGGGACGATGTTCGACAGCTCGGTGTCGCGCGGCAACCCGTCCACCTTCAGCCTGAACCGCGTGATGGCCGGCTGGCGCGAATGCGTGCAGCTGATGGCCGTGGGCGAGAAGCGGCGGTGCTGGGTGCCGCAGGATCTGGCCTACAAGGGTCAGGCCGGACGTCCCGCGGGCACCGTGGTGTTCGACATCGAGCTCGTGGACTCGCGGCCCTCGCCGACGATTCCCCCGCCCGACGTGGCCAAGCCGCCCGACGACGCCAAGCGCACCGCCTCCGGGCTCGCCTACAAGGTGCTCCGGCCGGGCACCGGCGTCCGGCGCCCCGACGGGCTGCGCGAGGTGACGGTCCATTACACGGGCTGGACGACCGACGGCAAGATGTTCGACAGCTCGATCCCCCGCGGCGCCCCCACGACCATGCGCCTCGACGACGTGATCCGCGGCTGGACCGAAGGCGTGCAGCTCATGGTCGAGGGCGAGCGCACCCGGTTCTGGATCCCGCAGGACCTCGCCTACAAGGGCCAGTCGGGATCGCCTCGCGGCATGCTCGTGTTCGACATCGAGCTGGTACGAATCGAGTAGGTCAGGTGGGTCAGGTGGGTCTGGTAGGTAAGAGCCTTTCCCCACCCGGCCTACCTGGCCCACCCGACCTACCTGACCCTTTTTCTACGGAAAGTGGCTGGCCTTCACCTGGGCCGCCGCCGCTTTCCGTCCCAAGGCCGCGAGCGCCTTCATGTTGCCGGGCTGGTCCATCTGCGCGAGCGCATCCAGCTCGCCTTGTGCCCGCACCTCGGCAAGCTCGTTCTTCATCCACGCAGCCTCGTACTGCACGTTGTATCGCAGATACGCGAGCAGCGGCTGCCCGGCCAGGAACTCGCCGGCGAGATCCAGAATCTGTCCGTTGATTCGCCGCGCCGTCGGACTCGCGGACAGCCATTGGAGCGTGGTCTCGACGTCGGTGTTGCAGTCGTCCATGATCGACAGCACCGACGACGCCGCAAAGGCGCCAGCCGTCGCGCGCCAGCCCTTGGCGACGCCGTACATCCGGCTGCGGAGGCCGGTCCCCACCGCCACCAGCATCAGCTTCTCGGGTCCGGGCTGCCAGTTGAACGCAAAGCCCTTGAGCAGCGCCGCCTTGAGCAGCTGAAACGACGGGTTGTTCGCGGTGGAGATGCCGCCGTCGACGAACAGTCCGTGGTCGGTCTGGAGCTGGCCCGTCAGCGGGTCGAGCCACGATCCCACCACCACGTGCTCCGGCTTGAAGTAGTGGGGAGCCGCGGTGCTGGCACGCACCAGCTGCCATAGCAGCATGTTGGAACTGCCGATCCGCCGCTTGCCAGGGACGGGCGCGAAATACGGATCCGCCGGGTGGTTGGTGATCGGCCACGGGCTGCCCGTGTCCATGCGCTTGGTCATGATCAGGAGCCCGCACTCGAGCCGCGGCGAGCCCAGGGTGGTGTCGGCGCCGTAGGTCGTCCTTCAGCGCCGCCTCGAGCGCGTGGTTGCCGAACTTCGGGACGAAGGCGCCGATGCGGAAGAACGGCTTCTTGAAGATCTTCGCCGCCAGATCCGTGTACATGCCCTCGATCGTCGCGACGTCGAGACCGAGCGCGAGACCGCCGGCAATGATCGCCCCGGTGGACGTGCCGCCGATCAGATCGAAGTAGTCCGAGAGCACGAGCTTCGGATCGCCGTAGCGGACGCGCAGGAGCGCCTCGATCGCGGCAAGGTATTGCAGCGTGAGAATGCCGCGCACGCCACCGCCGTCGAGCGACAGGATGCGCTTGGGCGTGACGGTGGGATCGAGATGTTCGTCGAGGGTCCGGTAACTCGGCATCGGATCGGTGGCCGAAGGCGCGCTACAGCGGCTTTCTCGCGATCACCTGATGCGTCCGGCAGTGCGCGACGAGCGTATCGGGTGACCGGTCCGCTTCGGTCATCCCCGCCACGAGCTCCTCGAGCCTGGCCATCGGCAGCGACCCTTCCGTGACGAGCGTGAGCGCAGCGTTGCGCAGCGTCCAGTTCCAGAACCCCTTGTGCTCGCCGGTCAGGTAGTGGGGGTGATAGGCATCCACGTGGACCAGATCGAAGCCTGCCTCCTGCGCCCACGTGTGCGCGCGACGGCCGCCCGAGTAGTCCACGCCGCGCTGACGCCCGCCGGCCAGGCAGATGTCGCGCATCTCTTCGTAGGCCGCCGAGCGCGGTTCGGCGTAGATCGCGCTCACGTCGGCTTCCTCGCACACCATCGTGCCCCCCGGCTTCAACGCCGCGTAGATCACGCGCAGCGCGTCCACCGGACGATTCAGGTGCACCAGCAGCCAGCGGCAATACGACATGTCGAGGCTCTGCGGCGTCGAGGCCGGGCTCGTAGATGTCGGCGACGCGAAAGCGGGCGCGCTCGAGCCGGGCATCGCGCGCCATGGCCTGCGCCACCGCCACCTGCTCCGGGTTCAGATCGATCCCGGTCACGTCCGCGCCCCGCGCGGCGGCCCAGCGCGCGACGTAGCCGAGACCGCAGCCGAACTCGACGAACCGGTGGCCCGCGGTCAGGCCCGCCCGCACCAGCAGTTCCCGGGTCCGCAGGTCGTGAATGTCGCTGATGACTTTCAGCCGGTCATGGTCCGAACGCCCGGCTCCCAGCACGTAACGGTCGCCAATCGTGGGCATGGCGTCACTCTACCCGATCAGCCGCGGGCCGGCCACGACCTGGCGCTGCGAGTCGCGCGCGGGCGATGCCGCCACTCACTCCTCGGACATGTACGGATAGGCGTAGTGGCGCGGGGGCACGAAGTTCTCCTTCACCGTCCGCGCGCTCACCCACCGCAGCAGGTTCATCCGCGACCCCGCCTTGTCGTTGGTGCCGGAGCCCCGCGCCCCGCCGAACGGCTGCTGGCCCACCACCGCGCCGGTCGGCTTGTCGTTCACGTAGAAGTTGCCGGCGGCGTTGCGCAGCGCGCTCATCGCGTAGCGGATGGCGGCCCGGTCGGTGGCGAAGACGGCCCCGGTGAGCGCATAGGGCGAGGTGCGGTCGATCAGGCTCAACGTCTCGGCCCACTGCGAGTCCTGATAGACGTAGGCCGTGACCACCGGTCCGAAGATCTCCTCGGACAGGAGCCGGTAGGCGGGGTTGCGCGTCTCCACCAGCGTCGGCTCCACGAAGAACCCCTTGTCGTCGTGCGCGCCCGAGCCCTGGAGGATGGTGGCGTTGCGCCGCGCGTCGTCGATGTAGCCGCTGATGCGGGTGAGCGCCTTGTGGTCGATCACCGCGCCCATGAACGTGCGGAAGTCGGTGACGTCGCCCACCTGGATCTCGCGCATCATCGCCACGACGCGGTCGCGCACCTCGGGCCAGATCGACGCCGGCACGTAGACCCGGCTCGCGGCCGAGCACTTCTGGCCCTGGAACTCGAACCCGCCGCGGACAATCGCCACGGCCAGCGCCTCGACGTCGGCCGACGCGTGGGCGGCGATGAAGTCCTTGCCGCCCGTCTCGCCGACCAGCCGCGGGTAGTTGCGGTAGCGGCCCATGTTGTTGCCGACCGTTTTCCACATGCCGTTGAACACCGCCGTGCTGCCGGTGAAGTGCACGCCGGCGAGATCCGACGAGGTGAGCGCGATCTCGGAAATGAGCTCGGGGTCGCCGGGTACGAAGTTGATGACGCCCGGCGGCAGGCCGGCCGCCTCGAGCAGCCGCATGATGTAGTAGCTGCTGAAGATTGCCGTCGCCGACGGCTTCCACACCACGGTATTGCCCATCAGCGCCGGCGCGGTGGGAGGTTGCCGGCGATCGACGTGAAGTTGAACGGCGTGACCGCGAACACGAAGCCCTCGAGCGGCCGATATTCGAGCGCGTTCCACATGCCCGAGGGGCTGATCGGCTGCTCCTCGTAGAGCTGCTGCGCGTAATACGGGTTGAACCGCCAGAAGTCGACGAGCTCCGAGGCGGCGTCGATCTCGGCCTGGAACGCCGTCTTCGACTGCCCGAGCATCGTGGCGGCGTTGATGGTGGCGCGCCAGGTCGTGGCGAGCAGCTCGCCGGCGCGGATGAATACCGCCGCACGATCGTGCCAGGCCCAGGACGACCATTCCTTCCGCGCCTCGGCCGCGGCGGCAATCGCGCGCAGCACGTGCTCGCTCTCGGCGCCGTGCCAGTCGGCGAGGACGTGGGCGTGGTCGTGCGGCATCACCGCCTGGTGCACGCGGCCGGTACGGATCTCCTCGCCGCCGACGATGAGCGGAATCTCGATGCGCTCGCCCGACATCTCCGCGAGCCGCGCCTTCAGCGCCGCGCGCTCGGGCGAGCCCGGCAGATAGCTCTTGTTCGGATCGTTGACGGGCAGCGGAACGCGCGGAATGCCGGCGAAGGAGGCGTAGTCGGCCATGGGCCGATCTTACGCGTGAGACGGTAGGCGGGTAGGGCGGTAGGACCGGCGGCTTCGGACTGGCGTTGCGAGAGAGCTCTACCTACCTGCCTACCCGTCCCACCTGTCCTACCCGCCCATGGCGAAGCCAGGCCCTAGGTCCGCGCCGGTTCGATGTCCACGCGGATGTCGCGCCACTTCTGCTGGCGGAAGCGGACGAAACTGAGCAGGCAGCGCGTCATGTGGCCGAGGACGATGGCGAGCCAGATGTCGTTGGCCTGGAGGCCGCGCGTCGCCTGCAGGATGGTGCAGTAGCCGAGCGGAATGATGACCTGCGACACGATCGAGATGTAGAGCGGGCTGCGCGTGTCGCCGGTGCCCTGCAGGCCGCCGGTGTAGCTGAGCGCGACGGTCACGAACAGGCCCGACACGCTCAGGAACCGCATCAGATTGGTCGCGAGCGCCACCGCCTGCGGGTCCGACATGCCGAACACGGCGAGCAGGTATTCGGGAATCAGCCAGAAGAGCGCGCCGATGGCCAGCGCGACGCCGAGGCCGATGCGCGACGCGACCCGCACGCCGGCGGCCGCCCGATCGGGATTGCCGGCCCCGAGGTTCTGCCCCGCGATCGTCGCCGACGCGCCCATCAGCGCGTTCGACGTCCAGGTGATGAGCGAGAAGAGCTCGGTGTAGGCCACGGCGAACGCCGCCTGCGCCGCGGCGCTGTGCTCGAGCGAGCCGATGTAGCGGAGCATGAACACGCCGCCGATGTTCATGGCAATGCCCTGCACGCCGGTCGGCAGGCCGAAGCGGAAGAGCGAGCGGATGATCGTGAAGTCGGGTTTCAGATCCATCCCGCGCTCGAAGTGAATCACCGAGCCGGGCCGGGTGAGGAACCACAGGCCGAAGAGCGAGACGGTGGTGCTGCTGGCGATGGTGCCGAACGCGGCGCCCACCGTGCCGAACATGCGGATCAGCACGATGTTGAAGATGATCGTCAGCACCGTCATGCGCGATGCCGAGGCGCAGCGGCGTCCGGGCGTCGCCCGCGGCGCGGAAGGCGCCGCTCAGCATGAAGAACATCATCATGCCGAGGATGCCCATGAACATCATGCGCAGGAACGGCAGCGCCTCGGCCTGCACCTCGGGCGCGGCGTTGACCAGGCGCAGCAGCGCCGGCGACGCGACGTAGCCGATGATCGCCAGGAAGATCGAGAGGAAGACCGCGGTGAGGAACGCCTGGTAGACGACGCGATTCACCTTGTCGGGCTGATTGGCGCCGGCAAAGCGCGACACCAGCACGCCCATCCCGGTGAAGAGCGAGCTGATGAAGACGATGATGACCAGGATGATCTGCCAGCTCACGCCGATGGCGGCGTTGCCGGTGAACCCGACGATGTTGCCGACCATCGCGTGATCGATGATGCCCTGCAGCCCGGCGATGACGTTCTGCAGCATCGTCGGCCACGCGAGCATCCACACCGCGGCCCCGATCGGGCCTTCGACGATGGCGCGGTTGAACTTTCGTTGTGGGGCTGGTGCGTCGGCCACGAGCTTCCTGGGTTGAGTGGGCTGGACTGCTACGCTCGCGGCGTAGAGGGTGGTCCGCGACCCGCCGGGTTAGCCTGCGAGTTTACTACGCAGCCCCAGCTGCGGGTCGTTTTGCGCCCAGCTCACAGTCCACGATCGCCTGCTGCACGAGCGTGGCGATCACCTGACGGTAGTGGGCGCGGATGGCGCCGGGCGTCTGGGCCATGTAGACGACGGCGAGCTCCTCCTTGCGGATCGACCCAGAAGAGCGTGCCCTGGGCGCCAGACCAGCGGAAGTCGCCGGGCGAGCCCATGATGCCGGCCACGCCCGGCACGCGCCGCACCGCCACGCCGAGACCGAAGCCGTAGCCGTCGATGTGCTCCACCGGGAAAGTTGTGCAGCTTGGCGGCGTCGACGCCGGGGCCCAGGTGATCCGCCGTCATGTACTCGACCGTCTTGCGGCCCAGCACGCGCGTGCCGTCGAGCGCTGCCGCGGTTGAGCAGCATCTGCGCGAACTTGAGATAGTCGAGCGCCGTGGACGTGAGGCAGCCGCCGCCGCACTCGAACTTCCACGGCTGCGTCTGGTCGCGAATCGACTGCGGCTGTCCGGTGACCGGATCGGTGGGCAGCGCCCGCGCGATCCGTCCCGCCTTCTCCTTCGGCACCGTGAACGCCGTGTCGGTCATGCCGAGCGGCCCGAAGAGCCGATCCTGCAGCACGCGCCCGAGCGGCTGCTTCGCCACGCTCTCGATGGCGAGGCCGAGGATGTCGAGGCCGTAGCTGTAGTCCCAGGTCGTGCCCGGCTGATAGTGCAGCGGCAGCTTCGCCAGCGCGTCGATGAACTCCGCGCCGGTCATCGTCGCCGCCACGTTGCCCGAGCCGCCGGGATACGCCTTGTGGAGCGCGGTCGTGCCCTGGTTGCCGTAGGTGAAGCCGGCGGTGTGGCGCATCAGATCCTGAATGGTCGGCTGGCGGCGCGCCGGCTCGCGATCGATCGACCTCGCCGCCGCTGGCGTCGCGGCGGAACTTCACCACGCTCATGTTCTTGAGCGCCGGCAGGTAGGTGCCGACCGGCTCGTGGACGAGCATCCGGTTCTCTTCCGCGAGCGACAGCGCCGCCGCGGCCACCACCGGCTTGGTCATCGACGCGATGCTGAAGATGGCGTCCTTCGGCATCGGCGTGCCCTTGGCCTTGTCGAGAAAGCCGAACGCCTCGTAGTAGACCAGCTTGCCCCGGCGCGCCAC
Source organism: uncultured Acidobacteriota bacterium (assembly GCA_963731785.1). Classification (GTDB taxonomy): domain Bacteria; phylum Acidobacteriota; class Vicinamibacteria; order Vicinamibacterales; family UBA2999; genus DASYRM01. The sequence continues at coordinate 122,533 of CAVSWX010000014.1, read as the reverse complement.
GGCAATGACCGCGCCGGGCATGCGGCCGTTGTCGATGTCGTCCTTGAGCGCCGCGCGCAATCCGCGCCAGGCGCTGCGAGGACATGCCGACGCTTTCGGGCGTCGCGCGCGGCAGCGCCTCGGCGCTGGACGCGGACGGTCGAAGCGGCGAGGAGCACCGCGCACACGGCGCGCGGTCGTCATACGAAGGGCAAGCTGCATCAGTCTCCTCCAGGAGGTTCGAGCGCGGCCGGCAGGCTGCCGATGTCGGGGATCGTAGCCACGGGCGCGATGCCCGTCCACTGCTCGTCGCCGAAGTGTTCGCCCGACAGCACGCGGACGTAGCGCACGCCCGCATCCCTGGCCGCGTGGCCGTCCACCGGATGATCGCCGACGTAGACGGCCGCATGGCTCGCCACGCCGAGGCCGGCCAGGGCGCGCTGCAGCCCTTCGGGGTGCGGCTTGTGCTGCGCGACGTCCTCGCCGCCGACGATCACGTCCACCGCGCCCGTGAGACCGGCACTGGCGAGAATCGATTCGATTCGATAGCGATACTTCGTGGACACGATCGCGCGTGGCGAGGCCGCGCGCTCGCACGGTCGCCAGCACCGCGGCGGCCGGCGGATACACCGTGGTCATCGCCGTCATCACCTGGTCTGCGTGGGCGACGTAGCAGCGCCGGTAGTCCTCGGCACGCTCGGCGCTCGGCTCGCCGGTGAGCACGCGAAACGACGCCTGCAAGGTGAGGCCGATCGTGCGGCGGATGGCGGCTGGCGCGGCCGGCTCCAGCCCCATGTCGCCGAACGCGGCGCGCGAGCAGTGCACGATCGCGTCTGCCGAGTCGCCGAGGGTGAAATCGAAGTCGAACAGCACGGCCCGCACCGTCACGCCGGGTCTCCGGCGCGGTTGATGTCGCGCCCTTCGAGGATCCGTGCGGGATAGCCGGCCTCCGCCACGCGGATGAGCGCGCGTCCGATCGTCACCGTGTCGGTCACCGCGCCCGGCATCAGGCGGCGCAAAACCGGATAGAGCACGCCGACGGCGTCATACACGGCCTGATACCAGGCAGTGTTCGAGCGGACACCGCGCTTCGGCTGGATGTAGCCGGGCCGGAACATGTAGGCGGCCTTGAACGGCAGCGCCAGCAGCGCGTTCTCGGTTTCGCCCTTCACGCGCGCCCACATCACGCGCCCGCGCGCCGTGCTGTCGGTGCCCTTCCCGGACACGTAGCAGAAAACCATCCCCGGGTTGGCCGCGACCATCGACCGGGCCGCGGCCAGCGTCAGATCGAAGGTGATGCGCCGGTACGGCGCTTCGGCCATCCCGACCGATGTGACGCCGAGGCAGAACAGGCAGGCGTCGAACCCGGGCCACCGCGCCTGCAGGCTGGAGTAGTCGTAGAAGTCGTGGTGGAGGGCCTCCTCGAGCTTCGCATGGCGCACGCCGGTCGGCTTGCGCACCACCGCCAGCACCCGCTCCACGCGCGCGTCGTCGAGGCACTCGAGCAGCGTGCCCGCGCCAATCATCCCCGTCGCGCCGAACAGCACCACATTCACGGAGTGTCCGCTCGAGGATCCAGCGAGCCGTGACTGCAACCGCCCCGCGAAGCGGGGCAAAGAGATACTGTCAATACATCACCAGCACGGCGACTCCAGGATCCAGGGAGCCGTGCTGGTGATTGTATTTGGATGGCGCCGTCGCGTATTCTCGGCGCCATGAGATCTCGATGAAAGCTTTCCGCTGCCGCGCTGTCCGCGCTGCTCGGCGTGTCCGCTGGCGCGCAGGCGCCGGCGCCCGCCCTCACCGAGGCCGATTTCAAGGGCGCGACCGTCGGGCTTCATGCACGCGATCCACGCCACCGACAACCTCGACACCACGGCGGCGTTCTACAAAGAGGTGTTCGGACTGTCGAGCGCGATTCGCCCGTTCGCCGGCGACGGCCCGCGGAAGCTGACCGATTCGCCCGAGGCGAACCTGCGCGTGTCGATGCTGCCGATTCCGGGCCAGGGGTTCAACTTCGAGCTCACCGAATTCACCAACACGCCCACGCGCACGCTGGGCCAGCAGCCGGCGCTTTCCGATCCCGGCGCGCCGCACATGAAGTTCCTGGTGCGCGACATCGAGCCGGTGATGACGGCGGTGAGAAAGCTGGGGCATCCGATCATCACCACGTCGAAGGCCCCGGTGGCGGTGAAGACGCCGTTCGGCGACGCCCGGGCGATCTTCTTCCGCGATCCCGACGGCTACATCGTCGAGGCGGTGCAGATTCCCGCGCCGGCCGACGCGCCGGCCGGCAACGTCATCGGCGCGATCATGGGCGTCACCGTGCGTGACATGGACGCGGACATGAAGTTCTGGGCCGGGCACCTCGGTCTCGAGCCGGCCGGCGACAAGACGTTCGCCAGCGATCGCCGCGCGCCTCGATCTGTACGGCGTCGCCAAGGGCGGCTCGTACCGCACGATGAGCGCGGTGTTTCCCGGCAGCCGGGCGCGCATCGAGTTCCTCGAGTTCAAGGGGATGCCGCGCAAGGAGTTCTCGATCCGGGTCACCGACCCGGGCGCGTCGGGCATGGCCATCCGCGTGAAGAAGATTCAGGATCTGATGGCGACGCTGAAGAAGGAAGGCATCCGCGTGTCGTCGAAGAACGGCGAGCTCGTCGAGTGGAGCGCGACGATCCACAACGTCTTCATCAAGGATCCGAACGGCCTCAACCTGGAGCTGGTAGGCACGCCTCCCGGCGTTCCCGCGGTGCCATTCCCCGGAACACAGCCCGGGCCGCGGACGCGGCGCGGCGCAATAACACGCGCACGCAGGGGCCGCCTTCAGACGGCCAGGGCCGGCTAAAGCCGGCCCCTGCGAGCGCGGACCATCGCGACCGCGTTTGCGATGCGGCGGGCGCGCGTCTCCGGCTTCTTCGCGCCCTCCACGGCCTCGGCGTGCTCCCGCTGGTGGGTGAAGCTCAGCTCGCACCAGCGGTCCCAGGCGCCCGGCACCGCCTTGAGCGCCTTCACGAGATCCGCCGGCGGCGTCACCTCGCGCGGCTCGTCGTCGAGATCGAGCCGGACCTCGATCTCTCCCCGCCCGCCAGGCCCGCTGCCTCACGATGGCTGGCCCGAACCACGATGCACGGCGGCCCGCCCATCGCGGCAATCGTGCTGCGATAGGTGTAGCCGTTGAGCGTCACCTTCACCGGCGCGCGAACCTTGCCGAAGACGGCCTTGGGATCGAACGGCAGCGGGATGAAGCAGGCAGGGCCGTCCACCACCAGCACGGCCTTGAACACGACGTGCGGCGGCGGCTTCGTCACGGGGTCCCCGCGATCTCGGCAAGCACCTGACCGGCCGCTTCGCACTGCTCGCGTGTGACGTCGAGATGCGTCACCGCGCGCAGCGTCCGTGGGCCGAACGCGAACAGCAGCACGCCGCGCTCGCGGGCGCGGGCGACCACGGTGGCCGCGTCAGGCGCGGCGGCGGCCAGGCGAAACACGACGATGTTCGTCTGCACCGTCGCCAGGTCGAGCACGACGCTCGGGCTCGCCGCGAGGCGGCGGGCCAGCAGCGTCGCGTTGGCGTGGTCGGTCACGAGCTGATCGAGATTCTGATCGAGCGCGTATAGCGCCGCGGCGGCAAACACGCCAACCTGCCGCATGGCGCCCCCGAGCATCCGCCGGTGACGAGTGGCCGCAACGATGAGATCGCGCGGACCCGCCAGCATCGATCCCCCGGGCGCGCCCAGCCCCTTCGAGAACGCCACCGACACCAGATCGAACGGCTCCGCGAGCGCGGACACGGCGAGGCCGCTCGCCACCGCGGCGTTCCAGAGCCGCGCGCCGTCGAGGTACGACTCGATGCCGTGACGGCGCGCCTCCGCGCACACCTTCACCGCCTCGTCCTGTGGAAACACTACGCCGCCCGAGCGGTTCTGGGTGTTCTCGATCTCGACGAGCGTCGTGGGCGGGGTGATGACGTGTCCGGGCGGCACCCGTGCCGCCAGCAGGTCGGCGGCCGTGAACACGCCGCCGGCGCCGATCTCCGTGAACTGCACGCCCGCGTTGGCAGCGCCGCCGCCGGTTTCGGACCAGACGGCGTGGCTCTCGCGGCTCACGAGCACGGTGTCGCCCGGCCGCGTGAGCACCCGCAGCGCCACCTGGTTGGCCATGGTGCCCGAGGGCACCCAGAGGGCGGCCTCCTTGCCGAGGAGCGCCGCCACGCGCTCCTGCAGACGATTGACGGTGGGGTCTTCGCCGAACTGGTCGTCTCCGACCGGCGCCTCGGCCATCGCCGCGCGCATCGCGGCCGTCGGCCGGGTCACCGTGTCGGAGCGGAGGTCGATCGGCGTCACGGGCTACTCAGCCTTCGAGCGTGGCCTCCAGAGTGATCGTGGCGTTCAGCACCTTCGACACCGGGCAGCCGGCTTTGGCGTTGTTGGCCGCGGTCTGGAACTGCGGCGCGTCGGCGCCCGGCACCTTGGCCTTGCACGTCAGGTGCACGGCGGTAATCGCGAAGCCCTCGCCGACCTTGTCGAGCGAGACGCTCGCGGTGGTGGCGATGCGGTCGGGCGTGAGGCCCATCGTGCCGAGCTGGGCCGAGAGCGCCATCGAGAAGCAGCCGGCGTGCGCCGCGGCAATCAACTCCTCGGGGTTGGTGCCCTTGCCGTTCTCGAAGCGGGTGCTGAAGGAATACTGCGTGTCCGAGAGGACGCCGCTGTCGGAGGAGATGATCCCCCGGCCTTCCTTCAGCCCGCCCGTCCACACTGCCGATGCATTGCGTTTCATGAGTTCTCCCCGCGGGATCAGAGCCCCGCCCTCCATCTCGACGACCCGGCGCGGCTGACGCCGCGCCCTACACGTCGAGTTCCTGCGCGTCCTCGGCCCGGTCCATGATGAAGCGGAACCGCGCCGACGCGTCCTTGCCCATCAGCTCGTTGATCACCCGATCGGTGACGATCTGATCGGAAATCTCCACCCGCAGCAGCCGCCGCGTCTTCGGGTTGAGCGTGGTCTCCCAGAGCACCTTCGGCATCATCTCGCCGAGACCCTTGAACCGCGTGATGTCGGGCGAGCCGCGGCCGTTGCCGTGCTGCTTCACGATGCGATCGCGCTGCGCGTCGTCGAGCGCCCAGTGCGACTCCTTGCCGATGTCGATGCGGTAGAGCGGCGGCTGCGCCAGATAGACCTTGCCCGCCGAGATGAGCTGCGGCAGGTGGCGGTAGAGGAACGTGAGCAGCAGCGTCGCGATGTGGTGCCCGTCGGAATCGGCATCGGCGAGGATGATGACCTTGCCGTAGCGCAGCCGCGACAGATCGAAGCTCTTCCCCAGGCCGCAGCCGAGCGCGGTGACCAGGTCCGCCAGTTCCTTGTTCTCGAGCACCTTGGCGAGCGTCATGCCCTCGGTGTTCATCACCTTGCCGCGCAGCGGCAGGATCGCCTGGCGCACGCGGTCGCGCCCCTGCTTGGCCGAGCCGCCGGCGGAATCGCCTTCGACCACGAACAGCTCGCTGTCGTCGCGGCCCGAGCTGCTGCAGTCGCTCAGCTTTCCGGGCAGGTTCAACCGTCCGGTCGTCGCGGTCCGCCGCGTCACTTCCGCCTGCGCGGCGCGGCTCGCCTCGCGCGCGCGCGCGGCCAGGATGGCGCGCCCGACGATCGCCTCGGCCATCGACCGGTTGTGATTCAGCCAGTGCTCGAGCGCGGGCCGCACCACCGAGTCGACCGCCGACATGATTTCGGGGTTGTTCAGCCGATCCTTGGTCTGCCCCTGGAACTGCGGCTCCTGGATGAACAGGCTGAGCACGCCGGTCAGCCCCTCGCGGATGTCCTCGGCGGCCAGCGTGACGCCCTTGGGCGACAGGTTGTGGGTGTCGATGTAGTTGCGCACGGCCTTGCCGAGCCCGGCGCGGAAGCCGTTCTCGTGCGTGCCGCCCGACCCGGTGGGAATGCCGTTGACGAAGCTGCGCAGGTGCTCGTCGGTGGACTCGGTCCACTGCAGCGCCAGCTCGAGCCGCGGATTGGCCTCGCGCTCGATCACGAACGCCGTCTCGTGCACCGCGCGGGCGCCGCGCTCGCCGACGATCTTCTTCAGGAACTCCGCCAGCCCTTCGTCGTGCTGGAAGACCTCTTTGGTCTTCTCCCCTTCGTTCTCGAAGGTGACCTTCACGCCCTTGTGGATGTAGCTGACGATCTCGAGCCGCTCGCGGATGAGCGCCGGATCGAACTCCACCTTCGGGAAGATCGTCGAGTCGGGATGGAAGTAGACGCGTGGTGCCGCTGCCGCGGGCGGCGCCGACCTTCTTGAGCGCGCCCTGCGACCTGGCCGCGCTTGAACGCCATCTCCCATTCGGCGCCGTCGCGCTTGACGCGCGCCGCGCAGCTCGGTGGAGAGCGCGTTGACGACGCTGGCGCCGACGCCGTGCAGGCCGCCGGCGGTCTTGTAGTTGCCGTGCTCGAACTTGCCGCCGGCGTGGAGCACCGTGAAGATCACCTCGAGCGCGCTCTTCTTCGTCTTGGGGTGCTTGTCGACCGGAATGCCGCGGCCGTCGTCGCTGATGGTGATCGAGCTGCCGTCGGCGTGCAGTGTCACGGCGATGTTCGAGGCGTGGCCGTTCATCGCCTCGTCGACCGCGTTGTCGAGGATCTCCCACACCAGGTGGTGCAGGCCGGCGCTGCCAACGCCGCCGATGTACATGCCGGGGCGCTTGCGGACGGGCTCGAGCCCCTCGAGAACGGTGATGTCTTTGGCTGTGTAGTTGGACATGAACGACGATTGCGTGCCCGCTAAGGTAGCATCTCCGCGGGCGCCAAAGAGACTGGCACTCGCGAGACGAAGCCGTCATAATCCCCGGCGAAGTCCCGCCAGTGACCGGCCGCCTCGTCTGGGTCGCGTTCGCCTGGTTAGCCGCGCTCGTGGGTTTAGCGGCCGCGCTCTACGGATCTGGGCCACGGCGGCCGCCGCGGCCGTTTGCCACCGACACGGTCGCGCGCAGCATCAACGCAGCCCAGCAGGTGTCCGACCGCCGGTGGCAGTGGTCGGTCACGTCCACCAAGTCGGCGCATGCGCGGGATGGTCGTCAGGGTTGAAGCCTTCGACGTCAGCTGGCGCCCGTCACATCGCCGAAACGATCGTCGAGCCGCGCCGCGCGAGGTTCGACGACATCCTCGTCTACGTGCACCGGGTCGGCGACGACGGCGACCTGCCAGCGCGCAGCGTCGAGTGGTCGCGGCGCGACGGCTACGTGGAGACCCGGTATCCGGATCGGTAGCGCCGTCAGGGCGGTCTTCAGACCGCCCCACAAGCCGGCTGAAGAGCGGCCGCTACGCATGCTTGGCGCGTCTTGCCGCGCGCGCGGGCGGGCCGTCTTGGCGGCGCCGCCGCGCGGCGTCCGTGGCGCGCGGCTGCGTCGAGCTCGGGGCCTTGGTCTTGCGCGCACGGCTCGCCGGCGGGTGCAGCTCGTTGCCGGGCTGCGGGCCGTCTTCGTCGACCTCGCCGTCGCCGTCCATCGACAGTTCGTCCATGTCGGCGGCGGACATCGGCGGCTCGGGTAGCGCCACCGGATCCACGGTGCCCTCGATGACCGGCTGGCCGATCGCGACGGCGGCGTCGGCGACCTGATCCACCGGCACCTCGACGTCCACGGCTTCGTCGATGTCGACCGGCAGGCCGTCCATCGACGCCGACCTTGGGCACGAGGTTCGCGCCGGGGAACACGCGCACCGCGCCCTGGCGATCGCGCTCGATCCGGAACACGCCTTCCTTGCCCGCCGCGCGCAGCAGATCGACCACGGAGGCAAAGCCGTACTTCCGCTCGTCGAAGCCCTCGATCGCCGAGCGCAGGAACTGGCGCGCCTGACGCACGTACATCGGCCAGCGCATCGACGCGGCCGCGTTGTTGAACGCCTGCTGCACGGCCTTGATGCCGTCCTGCATGCTCATGGGCGACGGCGGCAGCGTTTCGTCGTCTTCCTCGGTGTCGGCTTCGGCATCGGACGGCCGGCCGTTGCCGCTGGCCGCGACCGGCGTCGGCAGCGGCCGGCACGTCCGCCGCCGGGGCCGCGGGAGCCGGCGGCGCGGCCTCCGCCGCCATGTCGGCGGCGCCGCTCACGGCCTCGACGAGCATGCTGCGGCCGGCGTGCTTCAGTTCGACCGCGCCCGTCTGCGCCACCTTCTCCATGAAGTCGCGGAAGCTGCTGGCGCCGTACTCGCGCTCGGAGAACGTGGAGTCGAGCTGCAGCAGCGTGCTCTTCAGCAGGCCGAGCTGCGGCGTGACCTCGCGCTCCGAGAGCACCTTGAGCGCACGCAGCACCAGCGGCAGCGCGTTGGCGATCGGCGCACCGCCGGCCGAGGCCGGCTGCTGACGGCCGCCGCGATCCGACTGGCGGCGGTGGCTGGTCTGGACGCCGACGAGGTTTTCGTAGGCGATGAACTCGTGGCAGTTGCGCTGCATCGTCAGGCTGGTGAACTGCCGGCCGCCGACGACGATGACCCGGCGTCCGTACTGCTTCAGCTTCTCGACCAGCGAGATGAAGTCGCTGTCGCCGCCGACGATGACGAACGCGTTGATGTGGTCGTGGGTGAAGGCCATCTCGAGCGCGTCGAGGGCCATGGTGATGTCGGCGCCGTTCTTGTCGCCGCCCGGCGTCATGTTGCGCTGCACCATGCGGATGGCGTGCTGGGTGAGGAGGCGGCTGTAGTCGCCGACGCGCTTCCAGTCGCTGTAGGCGATCTTGGTGACGATCTCGCCGCGCTCCTTGATGGCCTCGAGGACGAGGCCGATGTCGAACTGGCCGCCGATGGTGGATTTGACGCCGATCTCGACGTTGTCGAAGTCGATGAATACGGCAATGCGGCTACGGGCTTCGGTGGGAATCATGCTGCTCCGCGGCGTGTGACGCCGCTGTGGTCGCTCCAGGCCTGCGGGCGGCGCGCGCGCCGCGGACTGCTGGCTCTGGGCTCTAGGCTTCGGGCTCTGGGCCTTGTCTGCGCTAGCTGTTAGTCGGTGCCGGGTTCGAGTCGAGGCGTCTCACGCAGGAAGCGGTGCTTCCGGGTTGCGTGCGTGATCCCTGAGCGGCGACCCTGGCCTATCGGCGCTCGCGGTCGAGCAGCCGTCACCGTCGATTATATGCCCAAACGCCCGAATTCACGGCGACGGGCGCCCCGGCGCGGGCCAGTTCTATGGCACGCGCGGCGAATCGGGCCGCCAGTTGAGCACCATGCGCAGGCGGCCCACGTCGGCTTCGTCCTTGACCATCAGGAAGCGCTGGCCGTCGGCGGTCACGTCGTAATTGGCGATCGTGATGCCCGCGCCGTAGGAATACGGCCGGTCGAACAGCATCCTGGGTTGGCTCAGCTCGACGCCGGCGGCGGTCGCTCTCAGCTCGACCGCCATCATGCGGTCGCCATTGCGATAGAAGATCTCCGTGCCGTTGCCGCTCAGCGCCGGCTGGGTGCCGCCGTCGGTGGACACCTGCAGGCGCCGGTCGCCATCGGGGAAGGAGCGGACGTAGACCTGGTTGCGGCCCGACTCGTTCGACACGTAGACCAGCCACTTGCCATCTGCCGACAACCGGCCGCCGCCTTCGTACGCCGGCGTCTGCGCGAACGGCCTGGCCTGCGCCGGGTTCGAGAACGGCGCGACCAGCAGGTCGAAGCTCGTGGTGGGAGAATTTCGCAGCAGCACCAGCGTCTGGTTGTCCGGCGTCACCGCGCCCGGGTAGTCGAACTCGGTGGTGCCGGGCAGCGTTCGGCCCGGCTCGACGCCGCCAGTGTTCTCGATCCGCAGCCCGACGCCGCTGCGGTGAATCACGTGACGTCCATCGGGCAGCCAGGTTGGAAACGCATTGCTGGCCGTGCTCTGGGTCGGCAGCAGCTCGAACGCTCGCCGCCGCAGGTCGAGAACCCAGACACCGCCCGCCTGCACGACGATCCGGGTGCCGTCCGGCGACACTCGCGGGTTCAGATAGCCGCGCACCTCGTCGATCACCGGCTCTTCGACGCCGGTCCGCGACACCCAGACGAGACGCCGCACCGCCGCGCCGGGCGCGTAGACGATCATGCCCGCGGCCGAGACATCCGCCGCCGGCACCCCCTCGGACCGGTTCGGCAGGTTCTCGAGCACCTGTTCCGGCGACCCCGAGGTCTTCATCGTTCCGGGGTCGAACTCCGATACCAGCAACTGCCCGTCGCGGTAGAAGAACAGCCGGTTGCCGGGCCCGATGAGCGGCATCGTCGCGTTGGTCAGCACCGGCTGGCGCTGACCGGTGCCGCGCGTCAGCGATTCGATACGCCACTGCCCACCCTTCGACTGCACCGCGAAGAGCAGCGTGCGGTCGCCGGGCAGCGGGGTCGGGAAGCCTGCGTCACCTCGTCCCCCGACAGTGTCGTCAGGGCCTTCGGCTCGCCCCCGGCACGGGGCACCTGCCACAGCGCCCCGTCGTGGACGTAGACGAGGTAATCGTCTGCAGTCCACGCGGCGCCGTAGAGAATGCTGGCGCCCCGGGCCGCGGTCGTCACGAGCCCGTCGACGAGCGACACCGTCCGCAGCTCGCCGGCAGAGGTCGCGAAGCCGAGGGCATGGCCGTCCGGCGAGAAGAACGAGGTCGTGGCGCCCTCGGTGCCACGAACGGGCGTCGCCTCGAACCGATCCAGCCGCCGGAGAAAGAGCTGCCGCTCGCCGAGGGCAGTACCAACGAACGCGAGGCTGCGGCCGTCGGGCGACGACGCCACGGTTCGCGAGGTGGACCCGAACAGCTCGACGCCCGGCGGAAGCGTCAACTCCAGCCGGGTCACGTCTGGCGGCGTCTCTGCGGCGGGGCCGTTGGCACGCCCACGCACGCCAGCCTGCCCACGCCGCGACGACGAAGGCGAGCGCTGCGACGGCCCAGGGCACGCTCTGGCGCCAGCGCGGGCCGGCGGCCGCGCCTCCCCGAGTACGCGCGGCGCTGCCGTCGTCGAGCAGGTCCCACACGTCGCCGATCGCGCGCAGCCGCCGCTGCGGATCCTTCTCGCAGACATCGGCCGAGCAGTCGCCGCACCTGCTGCCGGCACCTGGCTCAAGTCGGACTGGTCCTTGACGACCGAGGCCAGCGTCTCGGTGAGATTGTCGCCCTTGAAGGGGCGGTGCCCCGCGAGCATCTCGTAGAACACGCACGCCGAACGCCCAGATGTCGGCGCGCCGGTCCACGGCCCGGCCCCGCGCCTGCTCGGGGCTCATGTACGCCGCGGTGCCCAGGATGACCCCCACCTGGGTCATCGCGGGGCTCATGATCGTCGGCGACATCGTCAGCGCGCCGGCGCTATCCGGACCGCCCGCGCCGGGCTCGGCCAGCTTGGCCAGGCCGAAGTCGAGCACCTTCACCGTGCCGTCGGGCCGCACCTTGATGTTGGCCGGCTTGAGGTCGCGATGGATGATGCCCTGCTCGTGCGCGGCCTCGAGCGCCTCGACGATCTGCCGCGCAATCGGCAGCGCCTCGTCGAGCGGCAGCGGACCCTCCGCGATACGGTCGGCCAGCGTCGGCCCCTCGACGAGCTCCATCACGAGCGCGCGCGTGCTGCCACTCTCTTCGAGGCCGTAGATCTGCGCGATGTGCGGGTGATTGAGCGCGGCCAGGAGCTTCGCTTCGCGCTCGAAACGCGAGAGCCGATCCGGGTCGCGCGCGAGCGATTCGAGCAGGATCTTGACCGCGACCTGCCGGTCGAGCCGCGTATCACGGGCTCGATACACCTCGCCCATGCCGCCCGCGCCGAGCGGCGACACGATTTCAATGGAACCGAAGCGGGTGCCGGACGTGAGACTCATGCGACGCGCGCGCGCCTCCCGCGCTGACCCGACCAGTAGATGCCCACGCCGATCGCAACGATCGCGCTCGACGCCCCGACGATCTTCGTCACGGCGAATACCTTGTTCGGCTCGTCGGCGGCCGGCACGCACGCCAGCACGATGGCGAGCAGGCTGACGAGAAACCCCAGGCACGCCAGCACGCGAGCCACCACCGGCCCGCCGGGCACGCGGAACACGCCGGGGCCGGCCGGCTCGCGCTGCAGGCGGTACATCGACGCGAAGATGTAGAGGAAGGGCACGAAGTTGACGATGATGCCCATGTTCACCAGCGCCTCGTAGGCGCCGCGCACCGACGTCCCGGCCTGTCCGAGGATGATGAAGCCGGCCGCCGCCACGGCCTGGGTGATGAGGGCCACGTGCGGGGTGTGCCAGCGGGGATGCACCTTGCCAAACGCGGCGGGCAGGAACCGGTCCACGCCCGCGACGAAGGGCAGCCGCGCCGTCGCGGCAAACCAGCCGGCGACGGCCCCGAAGCGAGCCGAGCGCGACGCAGAAGCGCGAGCAGCGGCACCAGCCATGCCGCGCCGGCCCTGCCGGCCATGGCCTGGATCGCCTGCATCACGCCCTGCAGACCCGACACCTGCTCCTTGGGCAGCGCCAGCAGCACGGCCAGCGTGCCGGAGATGTAGAAGCCCGCCACGAGCGCCGCCGCCAGCAGGATCGCGCGCGGCACGGTGCGGCGTGGCTCGGCGATCTCGTCGCCCATCGTCGAGGCCGACTCCATGCCGACGAACGCGAACGCGATCGTGGACAGCAGGACCACGTCGCCAGCGAGGTGCCGGGGACGAACGACGTGACCGTCATCGGGGTTGCCGAGCCGAAGTACAGCCAGGAATAGCCGGCGAACGCGAACAGGAGAGCCAGCGGCACCCACATCGCCACGCCGCCCGCGTTGGTCAGCCACTTCGCCACGCCGAGGCCGACGACGTTGAACCCCGCGGCGACCGCGAGGCCAGCCAGCGACGCCACCAGGAAGTAAGTGCTGCTCGACGAGAGTGCCTGGGCCTGCTCGCCGCCCATGAACAGCGCGTTGGCGGCCACGAAGTACAACAGGCCCGGAAGGTACGGCAGGTTCGAGGCCCAGTACCGACCAGCCGGTGAGAAACGCGGCGAATGGACCGAAGGCCGCCTTGCTCCACACGTACAAGCCGCCTTCACCCGGATATCGCGACGACAGCTCGAGGACCGTGAACACGAGCGGGATGAAGAAGCACAGCGCGGCCAGCACCCAGAGCCCGACGGCGGCAGGTCCTGCCGCCGCCGCGGCCGCGATCCAGCGCAGGCTGAAGGTGGTGACGAAGTAGAAGAGGACGAGGTCGCGAACGCCGAGGACACGGCGAAGGCCAGCAGTGGCTGGCACGACCGTCTGCGCGCCAGTGGTCATGGGCGATCCACCGCCGGCTTCAAGCCCGCCTGCCAGTTGAGCACGACCGTCACCAGCGACGTCCCCGTTCAGACCGACCGCGTTGAACAACACGGACTCGAGCAGCACCTTCAGCGCCACCTGACGCTTCAGCCGCGTGTCGGTGGCGCGATACACCTCGCCCATGATGGGTCCTGCCCGCGTTGCGATACACTGCTCCGCCGGCGCCGAGGGGCGCGACGATTTCGAAGGAGCCGAAGCGGCGACCAGGATGAGACTCAAGCGGGGCCGCGAGGATTCTAGCTCAGCCGCTTGCTGACGCGCCGACGACGAGATTCCGGCCGCTGACGACGCGTGCAGGCACGTGAACGCCGTCGAAAAACCTGCGGGATTCACGTCTTTTTCAGCCTTTCCTCACGACACCTCACGCGGCGCAGACGTAATTTCATGTCCGTTCCCGCGTGCGCCATCGGACGCCGCCCCCTTGACCGCTCGGCGTTTCTCTGAAGGAGTCTCCACATGCCGCTTTCACGCTCTTGCGACCGGCCTCTCTGACCGTTGTCCTGGCCGCCGTGCTCTTCTGGGGCGCGCCGATCGAGTTGTCGGCACAAGCGCACTACGCCGGCACGCTCGGGCCGGGCTCGCGCTATGAAATCGACGTCCCCGTCGTGTGGAACGGCGACCTGGTGCTGTACGCGCACGGCATCGTGGAGGCGTCGCTTCCAGTCGCGCCCCCGGCGAGCCAGGATGGGTTCGCGGCCCTCAGGACACAACTGCTCGGAGCCGGGTTTGCCGTCGCGACGTCGAGTTACTCGAGCAATGGGTGGACGCTCGATGACGCCGTGCGCCGGACGCATCAGCTCGGCGCCATCGTCGCGGCGAAGGCGGGGCAACCGCAGCGCACCTACCTGGTGGGGCATTCCCTGGGCGCGCTGGCCATCGTCAAGCTCGCGGAGACATATCCGGGTCAGTCCGACGGCGTGCTCGCCATGTGCGGGCCACTTGGCGGCGCGCTCGCGGAACTCGAGTGCACGCGGCGGCGCCCGCGTGACGTTCGACTACTTTTTTCCCCCGTGCTCCCGGGCACGGCCTTCGCCGTGGCACCCGGCACGCAGTACTTCTCGCCGTTCGACTCGGGCGGGCCCTCGCCGCTCTTTCTGCAGGTGTTCGGCGCGCTCAGCGACAATCCACAGGCCACGTTTCAATGGGCCGCGGCCGCGCAACTCCCGTTTGCCAACCAGACCGAACTCGGCAACTCATCGCTGTACATCATCGGCTTTCTGCTGCGGTACACCAACGATCTGGTCGCGCGCGTGAACGGCAAGACACTGTTCGACAATCAGGACGTCCATTATCAGGTCAACGTCACGAACGATCCGGTTACCAACGCCTTCTTGAGCGGGCTCCTCAACGACGGGGTTGAGCGGTTCACGGCCGACCCGGCCGCCGTCAACTTCTACGAACGCAGCTACACGCCCGACGGGCGGCTGGAGATGCCGGTGCTGACGCTGCATACCACCCGCGATCCGGCCATTCCGTTCGCGCACGAAGCGATGTTTGCCGCCGCGGTCGCCGAGGCGGGCCGATCGGCGTGGCTCGTGCAGCGTCCGATCGACCGGTGGGGCCACTGCGCGATCACGGCCGGCGAGACGGCCGGGGCCTTTGCGGATCTGGTGGACTGGGTCACCACGGTCAGCGTCCCTAGCCAGTCCGGAGTCCGCTGTGAGCCGGGAGAGGGAGGCGACGTGATGATCGCGCATATGATCTCGCCACCCTCCTCATGGCATCCGGTTGCGTCGCCTATCAATTCGGACCGTTCCGTCTCGATCCGGTGAGCTATCGCTGCTTCTGCGACGGCGCACCCCTGTCGCTGGCGCCCCGGAGCCTCGACCTGCTGCTTCTGTTCGTCAGTCGGCCGGGCACGCTGGTCTCGAAGGACGAGATCATGCGGGCGCTCTGGCCGGATGTCGCTGTCACCGACAACGCGCTCACCCAGGTCATTTCCGACCTGCGTCAGGCGCTCGGAGACGACGCGTCGGCTCCGTGTTTCATCCAGACGGTCTCGAGGCGCGGCTACCGGTTCGTCGCGGCGGTCGAAGCGATACCTCCGGGGTCGAGGCGAGCTCGAGTCCTGCGACGGCCCCGGTGGTCCCTGCGCCGGTTCCCCGCGCCGGCGTGCGGGAGACAAGCAGCCTCGACGCCCATCGCGCGTTCACCGAAGGGCGGGTGGCACTCGAGTTGATGGACGCGGCGCGCGTGCCCGAGGCGATCGCGCAGTTCGAACGCGCGGTGGCCCTCGATCCGCGGTATGCGCTCCCGTATGTGGGGCTGGCGCACGCGCGCTTCTGGCTCTACGAATCCACACGGGCGAGCGACCGCCCGGACGCGGTCACGCTGGCCGCGGCGATTGCAGACGCCCATCGCGCCACCGATCTCGATCCGGATCTGGCGGAGGCGCACGCGGCGCTGGCGCTGATGCTCCTCAGTGCCGGGCGCAGCCCTGAGGCGCTTGCAGCGGGCCGCCGGGCCGTCGCGCTCGAGCCGGGCAACTGGCGCAATCACTGCCGCCTGGGGATCGTGGCGTGGGGCAGCGAACGCATCGCCGCCTTCGAGCGGGTCCTCGGGCTCTACCCGGATTTCGCGTACGCCTACTACGGCCTGGCGATGGTGCACGTCGCGCGCGGCGATCTGCCCGGCGCCGAGCGGCTGCTGCGGCAGGGCGTGCCGCTGCAGGATCGACAGGGCGGGGCGGCGGAGCGATATCCCGGGCGCGGCTTGCATTGGCTGCTTGGCCTGGTTCGCCTCGCCGCCGGGGACACCAAGGACGCGCGCGTCGAGTTCGACCGTGAGCTGTCATCGAGTGGCGGAGGCGTCTACGCGGCCGAGTTCGTCATGAACGCCTACGACGGACACGGCTTCGCGCGGCTGCGCGACGGCGATGCCGATGGCGCGCGAGCCATGTTCGGGCGCGCCCTCGACGCCTTTCCCGATCACGCCCGCTCCCTGCTGGGTGTCGCCGCCGCCTGTCACCGGATGGGTCTCACCGCGGAGCGAGATGCGGCCGTCGAGCACGCCACACGCGCGGTCGGCGAGCTTCGCGCGGGCGGCCGTCCGGCGGAAGCGGCGATGGCCGGCGCGATGCTGCACGTCGTGTGCGCGCGCCCCCTCGAGGCGACGAGCCTGCTCGAGCGACTGGCTCGCCGCCTCGCCAGGCTTTGCCGGGTCGACGATCCCGATCGAACCGTTCTTCGCGCCACTCGGCTCCGACGGAGCGTTCCAGCGCGTGCTGACTCACGTCGCCGAGCGATCGAAATAGCCCTCACCGCAACGTCACCGTTTTTTCACGATCGCCTCACGACTCGCGGGGGTGCAGGCCTCTAACCTCAGTCCCGACGTGCAGCCGGCGCTGGCCGGCGCCGGGAGCTCAGGAGGGCGGATGGCACGCGAGGCCGTTGGTCTCATCACGCTGATCTGTATGCTGGTCATCGACCGGCCGGTCGATGGGTCGACGCTGTCCCGGACGCGGACGCACGCTGCCTATGCGCTCGCCTACGACCTGCAGTTCGAGGCCTGCTACGAAATGCTCGCGGCGGCGGTGGCGACCGACCCGCGCGACCCGGCGCCGCAACGGGCGATCGCCGCCGTCACCTGGATCGAGATTCTGTTTGCGCAGGGGGTCGCCACCTTCGAGGCCTTCACCGGCGAGATCTCCAAAGGGGATGTCAGCCGCCCGGACGCGCCCCAGGCGCTGAGAGACCGCTTCGTCCGCGCCATCGGCGAGGCCAAAGCGCTGGCCGACCAGCAGCTGGCAGGCACCGACGATGCGGACGGCCAGTACCAGGTCGGCGCGACGGCGGCGCTATCCGCGCTCTACAGAGCCACGGTGGAAGGCCGCACTCTCGCGGCCTTCAATGAAGGACGGCGGGCGGTGAGTGCGATGGAGCGCGCCCGGGCGCACGATCGCGGACGGCGCGAGACCGCCCTGGTCCTGGGCATGTCGCAATACACCGTCTCGACGATGTCGTGGCCAGTGCGCACGCTCGCGCGGCTCAGCGGCCTGGCAGGCGATCGCGAAGCGGGGCTGGCGCTGCTGCAGGAGGCCGCGACGCCAGGCGCCGAGACCGAGACCGACGCGCTGCTGCTCCTGATGCTGGTGGACACTCGTGAAGGTCGCCCTGCCGACGCGATGCAGCGTCTGGCCTCTCTGCAACGCGCGCACCCGCGCAACCGGCTGCTGCCGCTGAACCATGGAGCGGCGGCCTTGGCCGCGGGCCGAGCCCCTCGAAGCGGAGGCTGTGCTGTCACCCGGCATTGCGGCCCAGAGGTGGGACGGCAGGCCCGTCGTGCTCGGCGAGCAGGCGCTGTGGTTCGCGCATCGCGGCACCGCGCGAGTCCGCCTGGGCCGCAGCACGGAAGCCGCCGCTTGATCTGCAGCGGGGCCTGGCATCGGCGCCGCGGGACTGGGTCAGCGGCCGGATTCATGCACAGCTCGGCGATCTGGCCCTGATCGCCGGCGATCGGCCGCGGGCGCGCCGCGAGTTCGACATGGCGCTCGAGTTCTCGCGGCGCAGCGGTGATGGCGCCGCCGCGGCGGACTTGAAGCGAAAACTCCGACGCGCTCACTCGCTAGACGAGGAGAATATCGATGACGAAGCAACGCTCGGCATGATTGCCGTCGTGACGGCGCTTGGTGCGTCTGGCCGTCAACGGCGGCCGGGCAACCGGTTACGCCGTCGCTGGGGCCGTCGCGACTGTTCGGCGACGTGGCTGCGATGGCCGGCATCGACACTGATGGCACGGGTGACGGACCAGCCCTCGGTCTGGGAATTGGTCTGCATCTGTCGCCGCGAAAGAGTGCCCGCTTCGAAGTGAAGCTTCCGAAACGTCAAGTCAGCGTCTTCGGGACTCCCGACGTCCAGTGTCTACGTGCGAGAAACGACGCGGGTCGCCTCGTTACTCGCTGGTGCTCGCGCGGCACCTGGGTCAGGACCGGCACTCGCACATCGAGCTGCTGATGGGCCTCAGCGGCATGCTGTTCTCCTCGCGAGCGAGCAGCATCGCTCCAACTCAGGTCGCCAGATGGTTCGACCCGTACAGTCGACTACGAGAGCAATGAGAGCGAACACACGATGGCGCTCACCACCGGACTCGACGGCGTGCTCCCGCTCACACGCCGCTTCGACCTCGTGCCGCAGCTGCGGGTGGACTGGGTCGGACTGGGCGCCTTGATCCGCGCCGGGATGACCCTGCGGGCGCATTTCTGAGGTGCCGCTCTGCCCTCCCGCCTCTGCCCTCACAGTGGGTTCAACGTGCGGTGAGCCGGCGCAGCTCGGTGCGCCAGTTGGGAACCACCACGAGGCTGACACCGCTCCTGGCGGATTCGATCATGAGAAACCGGCCGTCTTTCGCGACGTCGAAGTCCACCTCGTAATCGCCCTCGAAGAGCGACGCGCGGGACACCACGCGGGGCGCCGGCTCGAAGGCCAGTGTCGCCGACACCATCCGGCTCCCCTCCCAGGAGTGAGACTCAAACGGGGCCGCGGGGATTCTAGCTCAGCCGAGCCGGCTCCTCCGGTGTTTACACCCTTACACCATCAATCGTCTACCATGGTGGAATGGCATTGAACATCAAGAACGGCGAGGTCGAGCGCCTCGCCGCCGAGGTCGCCCGGCTGACGGGCGAGTCCAAGACCGAAGCGATTCGCCGCGCGCTCGAAGAGCGGCGCGGGCGGCTGAAGAGCACGTCGAGCGACACCCGGCGCGCCCGGGTACTCCGGTTCCTCGAAAAGAAGGTGTGGCCGACCGTGCCGAAGGCCCAGGCGGGCCGCCGGCTGACGCGCGCCGAAGAGGACGGGATTCTGGGCTACGGGCCCGGCGGGGTGTGACGGTCGATTCGTCCGCGCTGATCGCCGTCCTGTTCGCGGAGCCCGGGTATCTCGATCTCGTCGACCGGATCCTGGCCGCCGATCACGTGCGGATTGGCGCACCGACGCTGGTCGAAACCAGCCTGGTCTTCGTGGGCCGGCGGCGGACGCGGGGTGCCGCCGAGGTCGAGGAGCTCGTGAAGGAGCTGGCGATCACGGTGGTGCCGTTCGGCGAGGCCGAATGGCGGGTGGCGGTCGATGCGTTCGCACGGTTCGGCCGCGGCCGGCACCGGGCGGCGCTGAACTTCGGCGACTGCCTGGCGTACGCGTCCGCCGCTGTCGCCGGTGACTCGCTGCTCTACGTGGGCGACGACTTTTCACACACGGACATCGCGCCGGCGAGCGGTCGATGAGAGTCGCCCTCGAGAGCGGTTCGCGCGCTTCAGGCCACTAGCGCCCGCCGCGGGTCATCTCGATGATCCGCGTCACGTCGTGCAGGCTCTCCACCTCGAAATCGGCGGCGAGGTCTCCGGCGGTGTGCGTTTCCTTCGACAGGCGCCCTTCCGGCCGCCGCAGCCACGCGGCGATCATGCCGGCCGACATCGCGCCCTGGATGTCGAACATCGGCGCCGCGCAATAGAGCACGTCGCGCGGCTCGAAACCGGTCTTGCGCAGCACCCACTGGTAGGTGCGCGGGTTCGGTTTCGCCACGCCGGCCTGCTCGGTGGTGCCGACGAAGTCGGCTTTGAACGTCTTGAACTTGGCGACGTACATGTCGAGGTACTTGGTCTCGACGTCCGAGTAGATGAACACTTTGACGCCGAGCTTCTGCTGGTTCGTGAGCGCGTCTTCGGTGTCGGGAAAGAGCTCGACCTTCGACTGGAGGTCCAGGAACGCCTCGACGTCATCGGCACCGCCCGTGATGCCGTGCATCCGGTAGGCGGTGGCCAACGCTTCGCGCACGAGATCGGTGACCTGCGTGTAGCGGAAGAACGCGGCGCGGCGGTGCAGCCCCTCGAACGTCCGGACCCAGGTCTCGACGAACTCCTGCTCGCCCACCTGCGCCTGGTGCTGTTTCAGGAGCTGCGCGGCGGCGCCGCGCCAGCTCCCGGCCCAGTTGAAGAGCGTGGTCTTCGAATCGTAGAAGATCGCGCGCGGCCAGCGTCCTGTGATCGCCATTCTTCACCTCCAGGGCCAGCACGTCCATCCGGCTGCGAGTGGCTAGAGCACCATCTGATCGCGGCCCAGCACGACCTCGCCCTTGAACGTCTTCCGTGCGGCAGCCAGGTAGTTCTCGTCGGGCAGCGGGTCGAGCGCTCCCGGGACCAGGTGACTGAGCACCAGCGTGCGCACGCCGGCTTCGGCAGCCATCCGGCCGGCGTCCTCGAGAGGCGTATGCGTCGCGACGATGTGGCGCCAGACGCCTTCAGGGTTGTCCGCGTACATGCCGCGCGCCACCATGCCGTCGAACGCCCGGCGCATCGCCACCACGTCGATCGCCTCGCAGACCAGCACCTCGGCGCCGCGGGCCAGCGCCACCAGCCCAGGCGAGTAGCTGGTGTCTCCTGAAAAGACGAACGACCGATCGCGGCTGTCGACGCGGAACGACAGCGACCGGTACGGCATCTTCTGCTTCGACTCGGCCGGATAGTGCGTGTTCTCGACCGATCGCACCGTCACCCGTTCGTCGCGATACACCTCGAGCGGGGCCGGCGTGGCATCGAGGTCCTGGCCGCGAATCATGTCGGCCGGCTTGACGCTGCGGGCCTCGTCCACGAGCCGGATCGCGGCGTTCGCCTCGCCGAAAGCGATCGCGGCCTCGACCATCCGGCGCGTGCCGAACGGCCCCGCCACGGTCACGGGATCGACACGGCCGTCGGTCCATTGCCGGATCAGGAGCGCCGCCAGGTCGGCGGTGTGGTCGTCGTGGAGGTGGGTGAGGAATACGCGGCCGATCTGGCGATGGTTCACGCCGGCCTTCTTGAGCGCCGCCAGCGCGCCATAGCCGCAATCGATCAGATAGGGTTGGCCGTCCGACAATCGACGGCGTTGGCCGCCTCGCCGCGGGTGGCGGTGTAGTTGGGGCCGCCTTGGGTGCCGAGCAGCACGAGCCGCGTGCCGGCCGGCCCGCGGCGGCGACCTGCTCGGCCGCGCCCTCGCGACCGGCGGCGCGCGGCGCCACCGCGGCGCCGCCAGTGCCAGGACCTGCCCGATGGCGGAACGGCGTGTAGTCTTCACGCGCGGATCCTACCCTCGATGCCGCGCGCGCTCTCAGCTTCCTTCGAGCGGCGGCGGCGTCAGCAGATCGTTGGGGATCACGCGATTGAATTGACCGCGCTGCAGCAGTTCGCGGCCCTTGCCGCCGCGGCCGGTGACCTCGTATTTCGCGGTGCTGATCGTCTGCTCGGCGCCGCGGCTGGTCTCGACGCGCATCAGATCGCGATCGCCCTGCGACGCCATGAACCCGATCACCACATCCTCGTCGGACGAGAGCTTGATCAGGATGACGCCCTTGCCCGGTCCCGAGAGGTAGTTCACTTCGTCGGCCCGGCAGAGCAGCGCCCGGGCCTCGCGCGTCGCCACGATCAGCGTTTCCTCGCCGGTCGATCCGCTCCACGCCCACCACTTCGGCGCCGTCGGCCGGCCGCGCGAAGCGCCGGCCCGCGCGGGTGCTCGGCTCGAGGAACGGCTCGAAGCTGAAACGCAGCGCGTAGCCGTCCGACGTGGCCGCGATCGCGTGGACCGGCGGCGGCTCGTCCGAGTCGGCCGCCTTGCCCTTCTTCGGCAGCGGCGTGATCTGCCCGGCCACGCGCGGGTCGAGGCTGAAGGCCGCCACGACCCGCTCGCCGTCGCGCAGCTTGAACAGCTTCTGCACCGGCTCGCCGTAGCCGGTGGATGCCGGCACGTCGATGATGCGCGAGGTGTAGGCGGCGCCGAGATTGGTGAAGAACACCACGCTGGCGCGCGTGCTGCCCTGCAGCACGGCCAGCACCGAATCGCCCTCGCGCAATCGCGTGGTGGAGAGGTCGCGCACTTCCTTCTGCCGCTTCAGCCAGCCGTCGCGCGACACGATGACGACGTTGTCCTCCTCGACGATGAAGTCGTCGGCGGTGAACTCGACGTCTTCGGACGCCTCGATGAGCGTGCGCCGCTTGTCGCCCTTGCGCGTACTTCGCCTGGATGTCGTCGAGGTCGGCACGGACCAGGCCCCAGCGGCCCTCCTCGTCCTTGAGCAGCCCGGTGATCTGGCGCGCGCGCTTGCGCTTGTCCGCGAGCTCGTTCTGGATGACCAGGATCTCGAGACGGGCCAGCCGGTACAGCTTCAGCTCGAGGATCGCGTCGGCCTGCTCGGCGTCGAGCTCGAAGCGCTTGATGATCTTCTCGGCGGCGTCGGCCTTGCCGTCCGACTTGCGGATGATCCTGATGATCTCGTCGAGCGCGTCGAAGACCTTCTCGAAGCCTTCGAGCACGTGAATGCGCTTGTGGAGCGCCTCGAGCTCGTGCTCGAGGCGGTTGGTCACGACCTCCAGGCGGAAGTGCAGGAAGTGCCAGAGGATGGACTTCAGGTCGAGCCGCTCGGGCCGCCCCACCTCGGGGTTCTCGGTCGGGATGAGACAGGTGAGGTTGACGATGAAGTTGGTCTGCAGCGGCGTGTTCTTGAAGAGATACGCCATCACCATCTTCGGGTCGGCGTCCTTCTTCAGCTCGAGCGCGATGCGCACGTCGTCGGTGGAGACGTCCCTCACGTCGAGGAGCGGCGGCAGCTTGCGCGACAGCACGACGTCGGCGATCCGCTCGACGAGCGTGGACTTGTTCACCGCGTAGGGGATGCTCGTGACGTAGATGGTCTGCCCCGTGCGCGTCGGCGGCCCTTCTTCCCAGGTCGCGCGCAGGCGGATGGTGCCCGAGCCGGTCCGGTAGATCTCCTTCAGTTCGTCGGCTCGAGTTGAGGATCTGGCCGCCGGTCGGGAAATCGGGGCCTTTGACGTAGCGGCACAGCTGCAGGCTGCTCAAATCCGGGTTCTCGAGCAGCTTCTGGAGGGCCGTGCACACCTCGCCCAGGTTGTGCGGCGGCACGTTGGTGGCCATGCCGACGGCAATGCCGGTCGTGCCGTTCACCAGCAGGTTCGGGATCCGCGCCGGCAGCACCACCGGCTCGGTGCGCGTGCCGTCGTAGTTGGGCCGGAAGTGGACGGTGCGCTGCTCGATCTCGCCGAGCATCTCGTCGGCCACCCGCGCCAGCCGGCACTCGGTGTAACGCATCGCCGCGGCGCTGTCGCCGTCGAGCGAGCCGAAGTTGCCCGAGCCGTCGATCAGCGGATAGCGCAGCGAGAACGACTGCGCCATCCGCACCAGCGTCTCGTAGAGCGCGGCGTCGCCGTGCGGATGGTAGTTGCCCATCACGTCGCCCACGACCTTGGCGCACTTGCGGTGCTTGGCGTCCGCCGTCAGGTTCTGCTGCCACATCGTGTAGAGGATGCGGCGCTGCACCGGCTTGAGCCCGTCGCGCACGTCCGGCAAGCGCACGGGACGTGATGACCGACAGCGCGTAGTTCAGATAGCGGCTCTGCGCCGCTTCGTGCAGCGCGACGTTGGTGCTACCGGGCGGAGGCGGCGGCGGCGACGATTCGGAAAGCGGCGAGTCGAAGAGGACGGAGTATCGGGAGGCTTTCGGGCCATGCGCGACTAGAGATCTTACCGGCACGGCGGCCGTCGCGTACAATTACTGGAAGCAGCTGCCACAGGCGCCTGTCCTTCGTGCTCCACACCGAACCCTTGTCCCACCTTGAGTGAACCAGCCGCGACACCCGATGCGCTGGCCCGCGAAGTCGCGCGGCGCCGGACGTTTGCCATCATTTCCCATCCCGACGCCGGCAAGACGACGCTGACGGAGAAGCTGCTGCTCTACGCCGGCGCCATCGAGCTGGCCGGAGCGGTGCGCGGCAGCCGCAGCCAGCGGAAGGCCGCCTCCGACTGGATGGAGATCGAGCAGCAGCGCGGCATCTCGATCAGCACCGCGGCGCTCGAGTTCGAGCTCGAAGGCTGCCACGTCACGCTGCTCGACACCCCGGGCCACCAGGATTTCAGCGAGGACACCTACCGGACGCTCCTGGCCGTGGACAGCGTGGTGATGGTGCTCGACGCGGCCAAAGGCGTGGAGCCGCAGACGCTGAAGCTGTTCGAGGTCTGCAAGGCGCACGCGCTGCCGGTGCTCACCTTCGTCAACAAGCTGGATCAGCCGGCGCTCGACCCGTTCGCCCTGCTCGATCAGATCGAACAGGTGCTGGGCCTGGCCGCGGCGCCGATGAACTGGCCGCTCGGCGATGGCCCGCACTTCCGCGGCGTCTACGACCTGAAAGCCAACTCCATCCTGTTCTACGAGCGCAGCGAACGCCGCGGGCGGCGCATGGCGCCGGTGGGCGTCACCTCACCCGACGACCCGGAGGTGACGGAGCTGCTCGGCGAGCAGCGGCAGCAGGCCCTCATCGATGCGGCGGCGATCCTCGTCGGCGCCGGCACCCCGTTCGATCACGACGCCTACCTGAACGCGCGCCAGACGCCCGTGTTCTTCGGCTCGGCGATCAACGACTTCGGCGTGGAGCCGTTCCTGCACGCGCTGCTGAAGCTGGCCCCGCCGCCCGGGCTCGCGCCGGGCCCGCGAGCGGATGGTGGCCCCGACCGATCCGGACTTCTCCGGCTTCGTGTTCAAGATTCAGGCGAACATGAACCCGCGCCACCGCGACCGGGTCGCCTTCTTCCGCATCTGTTCCGGGCGGCTGGAGAAGGACATGCAGGTGTGGAACTCGCGGCTCGGCGACGAGATCCGCCTGTCGCGCGTCTACCGCTTCTTCGGGCGCGACCGCGAGACCGTGCCCGAGGCGTTCCCCGGCGACGTCGTCGGCATCGTCCTCCCCGGCCGCATCGCCATCGGCGACACGCTTGTGTACCGACAAGCGCGTCGTCTTTCCGCCGATCGAGCAGTTCCCGCCCGAGCAGTTCGCCTATCTGCGGCCGTCCGAGGGGCGGCACAAGCGCTTCGACGACGCGGTGACGCAGCTGGCCGAGGAAGGCCTGCTCCAGGCCTTCATGCCGACCGTCGGGATGCGGTTCCCGATCGTCGGGGTCATCGGCGCGCTGCAGCTCGACGTGATCGCGGCGCGCATGTCCGCCGAGTACGGCATCCCCTGCGTGGTCGATCGCCTGCCGCACGTCGCCGCGCGGTGGCCCATCGTGCCGCCCGCGGAGAAGCTGGCGCTGCCGACGATGGGTGTGCTCGATGCCGTGGACCGGCTGGGCCGCCAGGTGCTGGTCTTCGAGTCGGACTGGGCGCTGCGCTACACCGCGGAGAAGAATCCGCGGGTGGACTTCAAGAACACGATGTAGCGCGCACAGCTGCAGGTTGCGGATACGACGACGCCGACCCGGAGCACAGGCAGAAAGAAAAGGCCCCGATGCGCGGAACGCACCGGGGCCTGAGCTCTTTGCGGGCTGCGCCCTTAAAGGGCCTTCTGCAGGGCGGCGACCTTGTTGGTCGCTTCCCAGGTGAGGTCCTTGTCGCTCTTGCCGAAGTGGCCGTAGTTGGTCGTCTTCGAGTAGATCGGGACGCAGCAGGTTCAGCTGGGCCACGATGTCCGACGGCTGGAAGCTGAACACGCGGTTGACCGCGCGGATGATCTTCGAGTAGGCCACCGTGGAGGTGCCGAACGTGTCGATGTGCACGCTCACCGGATCGGGGTGACCGATCGCGTAGGCGAACTGCACCTCGCAGCGCTGCGCCAGCTTCGCGGCGACGATGTTCTTCGCCACCCAGCGGCCCATGTAGGCGGCGCTGCGGTCCACCTTCGACGGATCCTTGCCCGAGAACGCGCCGCCGCCGTGACGGCCCATGCCGCCGTAGCTGTCGACGATGATCTTGCGGCCGGTGAGACCGGTGTCGCCCTGCGGACCGCCGACGACGAACCGGCCGGTCGGGTTGATCAGGAACTCGGTCTTGGCGGTCATCATCCGCGCCGGGAGGCACTTCCTGATGACGTTCTCGATGCAGAACTTCTCGATCTCTTTGTGCGATGACGTCGGCGGCGTGCTGGGTCGAGATCACGACGTTCTCGATTCGCACCGGCCGGCCGTCTTCGTAGGCGACCGAGACCTGCGACTTCGCGTCGGGCCGCAGCCACGGCACCTTGCCGCTCTTGCGGATCTTGGTCAGCTCGCGGCCGAGACGGTGCGCGAACATGATCGGCGCCGGCATCAGCTCGGGCGTCTCGTTGCTGGCGTAGCCGAACATCAGCCCCTGGTCGCCGGCGCCCTGCTTGGCGGTCTTCTTCCCCGCGGCCTTGCGCGCGTCGACGCCCTGAGAGATGTCCGGTGACTGCTGCGTGACCAGCAGGTTGATGAACACCTTGTCGGCGTGGAAGACGTCGTCGTCGTTGACGTAGCCGATTTCGCGGATGGCCTTACGCGCGATCGTCTCGAAGTCGAGCTTGGTCTTGGTCGTGATTTCGCCGCCAATCACCACGACGTTCGACTTGACGAAGGTTTCGCAGGCGACGCGGCTGTACTTGTCACCGGCGAGACACGCGTCGAGAACCGCGTCGGAAATCGTGTCGGCGACCTTGTCGGGATGCCCCTCGCCGACCGATTCCGAGGAGAAGATGTATTTGTCCATAACACTCCAAAAAAAAGCCCGCGAGGTCGCGGGCTGTTCGCGACTTAGACAGAT
This sequence comes from uncultured Acidobacteriota bacterium, assembly GCA_963731785.1. Lineage (GTDB taxonomy): Bacteria > Acidobacteriota > Vicinamibacteria > Vicinamibacterales > UBA2999 > DASYRM01. Next base: position 95,777 of record CAVSWX010000014.1, on the reverse strand, counting down.
ATGCCGGGGAGTTCCCGGCACGTGCGGTCCATCAAGTCGTGGAAATCACCGCACGAACGACCCTTTAGTATGGTTCGCGGTCTCAGCAGTGTCAAACGGCACAGCAGCCGGTTTCGCGGCCGTTTCGCTACACGCAAACCGTCCGTTCGGCCGCTATTTCTTCACGGTGCCGGTCAGGCCTTCCCGTGAGCAGTTGAACGGCTCGATCTTCAGATCCGAGGGCGCGTACTCGTTGGTGGAGCGGGGGAACGGCTGCTTGAAGAACTCGGGATCCACCAGATCGATCTCGACCACGAGCCGCTGCCGCGCCGCGTCGAGACGCAGCCGCTCCACCGAGGTGAGCGCGGCCGAATGCAGCAGCCCCCGGGTCGGCTGACCGGGCTGCTCGACGTACTGGTTCAGCACGCCGGCGGAATAGTTGGCCGTCTCGATCACCAGCGTGTCGCCTTCCCACCGTCCGATGGAGTGGCCGAGCGAGCCGCGCTTGCCGTCCTTGGGGTGGGTCTTCAGGTTCATGTGGATCACGCGGCGCACGTCCATCCACTCGTGGCGCAGCACGACGTCGCCGCCCTCGCGGACGATCTGGAGCGGCGTGCCGGGCGCGCCCCACACGCGGCGGATGGCCACCGGATCGCAGCGGAACGTCGGATCGTCCTTGAACGGATCGTAGGCGGCGACGGCCTTCTCGCCCGCCGGCGTCAGCATCGAGATCATCGGCTGCGGACCGCTGGTGCTGCGGTTGGCGATCGGCGCGAGCAGCCAGGTGCCGAAGATGTCGGTGCGCTTCGCGATGGTCGGCGCCGCGGCCGGTCCCGCGTTCCGGGGACCATTGACGCTCAGCACGCGCCCGTCGGCGAGTTCGACGGTATCGAAGAAGCACATGTACGGGCTGTGCCGCGAGAGCGAGCCGGTGACGCGGACCTTCGAGCCGACCTTGAGCATCTGCGGCGTGATGCCGTTGCGCGTGAGCTGCGTGACGCCGTGCGACTCGCAGACGTATTCCTGGGTCTTGCCGTTCTCGTCCACCGCTTGAATGTGGACGTAGCTGTGCGGATTGCGCGCCTCGTACATGGTGAGCGTGCCCGAGATGCTCACCGGCTTGCTGGAGTCGAAGTGCGGCGCGAAGCTGTGGTGGGCGAAGGCAGGGGCGCCGATCAGGGCGCCGGCCACGACGGTGGATGCGACGTATACACGCATGAGAGCCTCCGATGGCCGGCAAGTATAAGCGCGCCCGCGAGTGCCTCAGGGCTCAGGGCTCAAGGCCTGGCGGGTCAAAAAGCGCTCTAAGAAAGATCTTCCGGGTTCATCAGCCCCGCGGGGTCGAGCGCCTGCTTCAGCGACCGCATCACCGCCACCGCGTCCTCGCCGTGCTCGTCGAGCAGATACTGCTGCTTGCCGAGACCGATGCCGTGCTCGCCGGTGCAGGTGCCGCCGAGCCGGAGCGCCCGCTGGCACCAGGCGCGCGTTCAGCGCCTTCACCTCCGCCACCTGCGCCGGATCGCCGGGATCGAGGACGAAGTTCAGGTGGAAGTTGCCGTCGCCGACGTGGCCGACGAGCGGCGCATAGGCGCGCGATGCCGCGAGGTCGCGCTTGGTCTCGACGATGCACTCGGCGAGCGCCGAGATCGGCACGCACACGTCGGTCACCCACGCCTTGCCGCCGGGCCGCATCGCCAGCGCGGCGTAGTAGGTGTTGTGGCGCGCGGCCCACAGCGTCGCGCGGTCCTCGGTGGTCGTGGCCCAGCGGAACCCGCTGCCGCCGTGCTCGGCGGCAATCTCCTGCACCGCGGTCGCGTGCTCGGCGGCGCCCGCGGCGCTGGTCGCGTGGAACTCGAACAGCAGCGTCGGCTTCACCGCGTACGACAGCTTCGAGTAGCGGTTGACCGCGTCGATCTGCACCTCGTCGAGCAGCTCGATGCGCGCCACCGGAATGCCGAACTGGATCGTCTGAATCACGGCCCGCACCGCGCCGTCGATCGAGTCGAACGCGCACACGGCGGCCGACACGGCTTCCGGCTGGCCGAACAGGCGGACCGTGACCTCGGTGATGACGCCGAGCGTGCCCTCGGAGCCGACGAACAGGCGGGTGAGGTCGTAGCCGGCCGACGACTTGCGCGCGCGCCCGCCGGTGCGGATGACGCGGCCGTCGGCGAGCACCACCGTCAGGCCCAGCACGGCGTCGCGCATCGTGCCGTAGCGCACCGCGGTCGTCCCCGACGCGCGCGTGGCCGCCATGCCGCCAATCGTCGCGTCGGCCCCGGGGTCCACCCAGAAGGCGCAGCCGGTGTTCGCGAGCGCTTTGTTCAGCTGCCGGTGCGTGACGCCGGCCTCGACCGTGGCGTCGAGATCCTCGGCGCTGACCCGCAGCACGCGGTTCATGCGCGAGAGGTCGAGGGACACGCCGCCGTGGATCGGGTTGACGTGCCCCTCGAGCGAGCTGCCGGCGCCGAACGGCACGATCGGGGCGCCGTAGCGCGCGGCCGCGCGCACCACCGCGCTCACTTCCTCGGTCGACAGCGGAAACACGACGACGTCTGGCGCGCCGGGGGCGTGCCACGACTCGCCGTGCCCGTGATGTTCGAGCTGCGTCGCATTGGTGGTGCAGCGGTCGCCGAGCAGGCCGGCCAGGTCGCGGACCAGCGCGGCGCGGCCGTCGTCAGTGAGGACGGAGGACATGCCTCGGATTGTATTATTCCAACAGCGCGCCATATCCTGGCAGAGCCCTCGGCTTTTTCCATGCCGTCCATGCCGTCCCCTTCACGCCCAAGACCCTCTCGTTTCTCCGCGCGCTCAAGCGCAACAACGATCGCGAGTGGTTTCGCGCGCGCAAGCCGGAGTACGAGCGGCACGTGCGCGGGCCGATGATCGAGCTCATCGCGCGGCTGGCGGTCGATCTCCGGCCGTTCGCCCCCGATCTCGTCGCCGATCCGAAGACGTCGCTCTACCGCATCTATCGCGACACGCGCTTCAGCGACGACAAGACGCCGCTCAAGACCAACGCCGCGGCCGTGTTCCCGCCGCGCGGCTTCCCGCGCCACGAGGGCGCGGGGCTGTATGTCGAGATCGCGCCAGGCTGGGTGTGGATGGGCGGCGGGCTCTACATGCCGCCGCCGCCCTCGCTGCACGCGATCCGCCAGAACATCGCGTCGACCCACCCGCGGTTGCACCGGATCGTGACGGCCAAGGCGTTTACAAGCGTCCTCGGCGAACTGCAGGGCGACCAGCTCACTCGCGTCCCACGCGGCTACCTGCCGGACCATCCCGCCGCGCCGTACCTGCGGTTCAAGCAGTTCCTCGGGTTCCGCGAGTTCGCGCCCGGGTTCGCGACGAGCGACGACTTCTATCCCGAGCTGTTGCGCACCTTCAAGGCGCTGACGCCGCTGCTGCGCTTTCTCAACTCGTCGATCCGCGACGCCGCGACGCCGCCGGCGGTGCTGCTCGACGGGCACGGCGGCCGCGTCCAGCGCACCGGGCGCGCCAGCCATGGCGCCTGATCCCGGGGCGGAGTATCGCTCGCGCCTGGCCCATTGGCGCGAGCGGTTCGCGTCGCTGTCGGCGGCCGACGCGCGGCTGGCGTCGGCGCGCCTGGTCGTCTTCGCCGGCGCGCTGGTCCTCGGCTACGTCGTGTGGCGGACGGCGGCGAGCGCCTGGGTGCTGATGGCGCCGGTCGTGATCTTCGCCGCGATTGCCGTCAGGCACGACATCGTGATCCGCGCTCGCGGCGTCGCGTCGGGACTCATCGCCTTCTACGAGCGCGGCATCGCCCGCGTCGAGGATCGCTGGATCGGTGGCGGCCGGACCGGCGAGCAGTTCCGCGATCCGTCCCATCCCTGCGCGGACGATCTCGACCTCTTCGGCCGCGGGTCGCTCTTCGAGCTGCTCTCGCTCGCCCGCACGCGCCCCGGCGAGCGTGCGCTCGCGGGCTGGCTGACGACCGCCGCCGAGCCGGACGTCGTCGCGGCACGCCAGGCCAGCGTGCGCGAGCTCACACCGGCGCTCGACCTGCGCGAACAGTTGTCGCTGGCGCCGGGGCTTTCGAGCGAGGCCGTTCACGAACCGGAGCTGCTGGCCTGGGCCGAGGCGCCGCCCGCGCTGTCGCCGCCGTGGCTGCGCGGCGTGGCGCTGGCGCTGACGGCGTTCACGCTGACCTCGCTCGTCTACTGGTACATGGCAGGCGTGGAGACGTGGTTCTATATCGCCATCGCGGCCCAGTCGGCCTTTGCCCTGCCGCACGCCCGGAAAGTGGAACGCCTGCTCCACGTGGCCGACGGGCCGGGACGCGAGCTGTCGGCGCTGGCGCAGGCGCTGACGCTTCTCGAGCGCGAGTCGTTCACGTCCGGCGCCCTCGTGGAGCTGCAGACCGAGCTGCGCCGTTCGGGCCTGCAGGCATCGGTGGCGATCGCGCGTCTCCGGCGGCTCGTCGGAGATGCACGACTGGCAGCACAACCTGATTTTCATCGGCATCGCGCTGCTGTTGATGTGGAGCACCCATCTTGCGTGGGCAATCGAGGCGTGGCGGCGCCGCTATGGCCGCCACGTCCGGGTGTGGCTGCGCGTGGTCGGCGACTTCGAAGCGCTGGCGTCGCTGTCGGCCTACGCCTACGAGCATCCCGCCGATCCGTTCCCCGAACTGGTGCCAGTCGACAGCGCCACGGGCGCGGACACGGGCCTCTTCGAAGGCACCGGGCTGGGCCATCCGCTGGTGCCGGCGGCGAAGATGACGCGCAACGACGTCAGCCTGTCGGCGCGCTGCCAGCTGCTGGTCGTGAGCGGGTCGAACATGTCGGGCAAGAGCACGCTGCTGCGAACGGTCGGCGTGAACGTGGTGCTGGCGCAGGCCGGGGCCCCGGTGCGCGCGCGATCGCTGCGGCTGACCCCGCTGGCGGTGGGCGCCACGCTCAGGATCCAGGACTCGCTGCAGGAAGGCCGCTCGCGGTTCTATGCGGAGATCTCGCGCGTGAGCCTGCTGGCAAGGATGGCCAGCGGCCGGCCGCCGCTGCTGTTCCTGCTCGACGAGCTGTTCCACGGGACCAACTCGCACGATCGCCTGGTCGGCGCCGCCGGCGTGCTGCGCACGCTGCTCGACCGCGGCGCCATCGGCCTGATCACCACGCACGACCTGGCGTTGACGGCCATCGTCGACACGCTCGGGCCGCGCGCCGCCAACGTCCACTTCGAGGATTCCTTCGACGGCGCCGAGATGCACTTCGACTACCTGATGAAGCCTGGGCCGGTGACGAAGAGCAACGCGCTCGCCCTGATGCGCGCGGTCGGGCTGGACGTCAACGAACCTTGAAGGCTCAAGGCTCAGGGCTTAAGGCATGGAGCGTCTGTCGCCCTCGAGAGTACGTTTGCCAGAGCTTTCGTTCCGGCCGGGACGGCCGTTTCTTGACAAGCGTACTGTCCAAGTGTTCTCAGTGAGTAACCAGGCCCTGAGCCCTGAGCCCTGAGCCTTAAGCCCTCTATTCAAGGATCAGGCATTACCGTGACCGAAGCTGAAGTCGAAGCCATCAACGACGAAGCGTCCGTGCTGATGAAGCGCGGCATCGCGCTCATGGAAGAGCCACGCCGCGAAGCCGCGATCGACGCGCTGCACTGCTTCGACGAGGCGCTGGCGCTGCGCCGCCGCGTGCCTGCCGATCACTCGCCGTCGCAGGCGTATCTGCTCGCCGCGTGCCTGCTGAACCGCGGCGACGCGCTCGTCAGGATGAACGACGTGGGCCCGCTGGCCGCGGCGCTGGCCTCGTACGAGGAGGGCATCGACGTCCTGCGCGCGCTGCCCCTCGCCGACGACGCCCGCTATCCGCGCCGGCTGGCGGTGGCGTATCAGAATCGCGGACTCGCGCTGCAGGCCCGCGGCCACGACGGGGACCTCGCGGCAGCGGCCACCGCGTTCGCCGACGCCCTTGCGGTGCTCGACCACGAACAGTCGGCCGCGATCGAGGACCGCGACTACCTTCGCGCCGTCGTCTGGTTGAACCTGGCGAACGTGCTCGCGTCCGGGGCGACCGACGACGACGCAGCGCACGCCGCCGCCCACGACGCGGCCACCCGCGCGATCGGCTACGTCGCCGGCGACGAAGGCACGCACCCGCCGGCCGCCGAAGCGGGACTGCGGGCGCGTCACCTCCTGTGCCGGCTGTGCGCCCACAGGCTGTCGCAGGCGACCGGCGAGGAGATGCCCGAGGACGTCCACCAGGCGACCGACGCCGTCGACGACGGACTCGCGCTGGTGCGGAGCTGGGAGCAGCGCGGCGGCACCTGGTTCCGCCCGCTTGCGTTCGATCTGTTCAGGTTCGGCGCCCGTGTCTACGCCCACTATCAACCGCAGTTTCTCGAGGAGTTCATCGAGGACAACCTCGATCCGGCGCAGTCGTCCTCCGGCTACGTCGAGAGTCCCGAGATGGTGGTGGCAGCACACGAGGCACGCCAGCTGATCCCGCCTGACCAGGCGTGAGCCAAGCCCGCGCCACCGCCGCTTACAATGCGCCGATGAAGATCCCTTCTTCCCGCGTCATCAAGCTGTGAGGGAAAGGCACTACCTGTCCGGCATGCGCGCGGCACTGGCCGGAGCCGCCGCGGCGCTCGCCGCCGTGGCCGCGTGGTCCGGCGCTCCGGTGCTGTCCGCCCGCGCGCCCGGTGACGAGCTGCCCGACGGTCCCGGAAAGAAGATCCTGCTGCGCGCCTGCACCACCTGTCACGACCTCGACGAGGTGACGAAGTTCAAGGGGTACTACACCCGGGCGCAGTGGAAGGACATCGTGGTGACGATGGAGGAGTACGGAGCGTCGGCTCGCGACGGCGAAGTGGACGTGCTCTGCGGACTATCTTGTTCGCGGTGGTGGGGAAGAAGGAATAGGCTTCAGGCTCCCGGCTCCGGGCTCAGGCGCGTGAGCTCGAGAACCACTGGCATCCGAGCTTGCCGCTCTCGGCGCATGAGCCGAGACCATCGCAAGCTTCGGGTCTTCCAGCAAGCCGACCACCTGGTTCTTGATGTCTACCGCGTTTCTCGAGGCTTTCCGCCGCAGGAACGCTTCGGACTCCAGAGTCAGATTCGCCGCGCAGCCGTGTCCACGGTGTGCAATATCGTGGAAGGATCCGCGCGACGAGTCGACAGCGGGAGTATCTCACATTTTCTCAACATCGCCGACCGGCTCTGCCGCCGAAGCCGAGTACCTGCTGACGCTCGCATGTGCGCCTCGGTTTCCTCGACGCGGAGAAGGGCGAGCCTCGGGCCGCGACGTTACCCAGGGCTTTCGCGGCGTTGCGCGCGATGATGCGCGCGCTCGCCAAGCTCTGCAGCCGAAGCCCGGAGCCAGAAGCCCGAAGCCTTCGGGCTACTGCTTCATCACCACCGTGATATTCCGCTTCGGCGCGTCGCCGACGGTGATGCGCGCGGCTTCCTTGCGGCTGGCCACGTCCACCGCGATGACCGAGTCGGTGTTCTCGGTGGAGATGTAGACGGTCTTGCTGTCGGGCGTGAACGTCACCCAGTCGGGCCGGCCGCCGAGATCGACGTGGCCGAGCAGGGTGATGTCGGGCAGCGAATAGGCGTACACGCGCGCGTTGGGGCGGCTGGTCACCCACAGCGTCTTGCCGTCGGGCGCGACGCCGAGACCGTGCGACGGCGAGGCGTTGAACGGCCCCTTGTCCACCTTCTCCGCCGGGATGTCGTTCGGGCAGCGTCACGCGCCCCACTTCCTTCCGCGCCGCGAAGTCCACGACCGCGAACCCGTGGAGGTCGGAGATCTGCACGAACAGCCGCTTGGTCGATCCGTCGGGGTTCTTCTCGAAGGCGATCGGCCGCACGCCCTCGTTGAAGAGCGTCCACACCGGCTCCTCGGTCTTGGCGTCGATCACGGTCATCAGGCGCCCCGCAATCGAGCCCGCGACGACGTGCTGGCCGTCGGGCGTGACGTACACGTTGTGGATGCCGCCCTTGGTCGGGATCGACTTCACGCGCTCGAGCGATCCGGTGTCGATGACGTCCACCGCGCCAGGCGCCGAGACGATGCCGATGTAGACGCGGCGGCCGTCGCGGCCGATCGAGATGTTGTTGGGACGGCCCGTCAGCGGAATCTTCTTCGTCGTCTGCAGCGTCTTCGCGTCCACGACGTGCAGCGTCTGCTCGGCCTCGCTGCTGAAGTACAGCCAGCGCCCGTCGGGCGACGCGGCCGCGCCGTGATTGATCGGCACGTCCGTGATTTCGCCGACGATGCGATGCGTCGCCGGATCGATGAGGTGCACGTTGTTGGTCTTGCCCGAGTTGGTCTGGACGATCCGCACCTGGGCCCATGCCGGCGCCGCAACGAGTCCGACCAGCACAGCTGCGACGAGGCGGGCCTGAAGACCCGCGGCCACGCCCTTGAATACTTCGATCGCCCTCATGAGTTTTCCCTCAAGTGTTCTTGACAAGCCCTGAAGCCCGAAGCCTGAAGCCCGGAGCCTTCCCTGTCACTTCTTCCCCATCGCCCCATCGACGCTCAGCAGGCCGGCGCCGCGCGAGCAGATGTACAGGAACGCGAAGCAGAACAACACCGAGTCCACGCCTCCGTTGTTCTGCGGCACCAGGCCCGCGCGGGAATCCGAGCCCCTTCCCCATCGCGACCATGAACACGTGGATGTACCAGAAGGCCACGGCCATCTCGCCGCTGGCGAGGAACGCGGCCGGCCGGGTGAAGAGGCCCACCATGATCGAGGAACCCGCAGACGGTTTCGACGATGCCGGCGGCGCCCTGCAGCGACATCAGCGGCGCCGGCTGGCCGCCGAACCACCCGGCGAGCTTCTGCAGGCCGAAGAAGAAGAACAGCATGCCGACCACGATGCGGAACAGGGCGTAGGTGTACGGGGCGTAGCGCTCTGGAATCACGGGGCCTCCTGAATGTGGCCGGATTCTACCCGGCCGGCGGGCCGAATCGGAACCTCCGAATGGTGCGCGGCTGGCGGCAACCGGCGACTCGTCCGCCACGTCTATACTCACGTCGTGACTGCCGCCTGGCGTGCGTGGGCCGCCATCCTGCTCGTGTTCGTAGCCGCTTTCTCCGGCCCGGCGCTGCTGGGCCAGCGCGGCAGCAGTGCCGGCGCGCCACCAGCCCCGGCGCACGGCGGCCAGGCGGGCACCCGCGTGGGCGGGGCCGGCGGCCGCGGCATCGGCCAGTTCTTCCGAGGCCGCGGCGAGCTGCCGGCGGGAACGGCCATCATCCGCGGACAGGTCACCTCGGACACCGGACTGCCGGTCCGACGCGCACAGGTGCGAGCCAACGTCAGCGGCATGCCCGGCGGGCGTGTCGCCTCCACCGACGCCGAGGGCCGGTTCGAGCTGCGCGACCTGCCGGCTGGTCAGTGGTCCCTCTCGCGTCGAAGCCCGGCTACGTCACGCAGCGGCTCGGCCAACGCCGCCCGTTCGAAACGGTGTCACCCACCCAGCTCGCCGACGGGCAGCGCGTGGACGGGGCGAACTTCGCGTTGCTGCGCGGCGGGGTCATCAACGGACGCGTCCAGGACGACCTCGGCGATCCGATCGCCAACGTGCGCGTCCGGGTGCAGCGCAGCCAGATGTTCGAGGGCCGGCGCCGCCTGGTCAACGTCGGCGTCGACGACGAGACCGACGACACCGGGGCGTTCCGCCTCTACGGTCTCGCGCCGGGTGACTACTACGTCAGCGCCACGCTGCGCGCCAACACCTTCGACTCCTCGGCCGACGCCTCGGGCTATGCGGCGACCTACTATCCCGGCACCGGCAACGTCGCCGAAGCCCAGCGCGTGTCGGTCGGCGCCGGCGAAGAACTCACCATCGGATTCTCGCTGCTCCCGGTGCGGCTGGTGCGGGTGTCGGGCACCGTCGTGAGCCAGAGCGGTGAACCGGGCGGCGGCGCCGTCGATGCTGACGCAGCGGCACCGATGGCGGTGAGGGCCCGCCGCCACGCTATGGGCGGCGGCATTCAGCCCGACGGCACGTTCACGATCGCCAACGTCGCGCCGGGCTCGTACGTGCTGAACGCGCGCTCGGCGATGGGCAGGATCGTGGCCGACGGCCGCGGCCGCGTGCCGGCGGCGCGTGGCGCTGGCGAGGTCGAGATCGGCTCGCTGCCCCTCGTGGTCGGCGACGAGCGACGTCACCGGCGTCACGATCGCGCTCGACCCGCGGCGCGTCGATTGCCGGCACCATCGTCACCGAAGGCACGGCGCCCATCACCCTCGCGAACCTGCGCGTCGCGGCGCGGAGCTTCGCAACCCGGTCGGCCAGGGCGGCAACAGCGCGCCAGGTGTCGGCCGCGGGCGCCTTCCAGCTGTCATCGCTCGCCGGCACCGATCGCCTTGCGCGTCGACAACCTGCCGTCGCAGTGGATGGTGAAGTCGATCGTGGTCGGCAGCGCGGACGTCACGGACGGCACGCTGGAGCTGCGCGGCACCGAGCAGCTCACCAACGCGCGCATCGTGCTGACAGACAGGTCAGCGAGGTGAACGGCACGGCGACGGTTCGCAATCAGGACGCCAGCGGCTACAGCGTGCTCGTGTTCGCCGAGGACCCGGCGCTGTGGACGTTCCCGACCCGCTACATCCGGATGACGCGCGCCGACGCCCAGGGCCGGTTCACGCTGCGCGGCCTGCCGGGCGGCGATCCCGTATCTCATCGCCGCGGTGGACTACGTCGAAGACGGCGAATGGCAGGACCCCGAGTTCCTCGAACGCCTGCGCGAGAGCGCGTCGCGCGCTGACCCTGCGCGACGGCGAGACGAAGACGGTGTCGCTTCGTCTGATCGAACGCTGACGCGAGGACGCCGTCCCATGCCGAGCCTGCGCGCGGCCGTCACGGCGCTGCACTGCTCGCGGGGCTGGTGGCGATCCCCGCCGCGGCGGCCCAACGCGCTCACGGTCCGGCGCAGCCGGGACCGGCCACCGGAGCGGTGAGCGGCCGTGTCACCGGACCCAACGGCGTGCCGCTGCGCGGCGCCGAAGTGCGCGTCCGCGACCCCAACGGCCGCGAGAACCGTCTCGCCACCACGGACGAGGAGGGCCGCTATCAGGTTGACAACCTCCTGCCCGGCACGTGGAGCGTGTCGGCCGCGAAGGGCGGCTACATCACGCAGCAGTATCGGCCAGCGCGGCCCTTCTCGGCCGCGCAACCGATCACGCTCGCCGCACGGCAGCGCGTGGACGCCAACTTCGTGCTGCGGCCGCGGCGGCGCCGTCGCCGGACGGCTGTTCGACGAGTACGGCGACCCTGTCGCGGGCGCGCGCGTGCAGATGGTGCAGCAGCGCTACGACCGCGGCCGCCGCCATCTCGCGCCAGCCGGCGTCGGCGATCAGACCGACGACACCGGCGCCTTCCGGCTGTACGCGCTGCCGCCCGGCGACTACTACCTGGCGGCAAGCCTGCGCGCCGCGGGCGCGGGCGGGTTCGTCGAGGCCACGGTCGGCGTGCCCACCTACTACCCGGGCACCGCCTCGCTCGGCGACGCACAGCGGCTCCGGCTGGGCCCGGGCGAGGAGCTGGCCGGGCATCAGCTTCGCCGCTGCAGCCGGTGCGGCCCGGTCGACGGTGTCGGGTGTCGTGCTCCTGGCGTCGGGCGCGCCGGCGCGGGACACGTCGGTGACGCTGCTCTCCGAGCCGGCGACTTCGCGCGTCATCAGCGCGCCGCTCGGCAACTTCGGCCGCACGGGCACGGACGGCTCGTTCACCATGCCGAACGTCGCCCCCGGGAGCTACCTGCTGCGGGCGCGCGCAGGCGCCGTCTTCGATCCGATGAGCGGACAGGGCGAAGAAGCGCTGATGCCGCTGTCGTCGGCCCCGAGGGCGTGAGCGGTCTCACGGTCACGACCATCCGCACACCGCCGATCGCCGGCACGGTGGTCGCCGACAGCGGCACTGCCACTGCTCCGAACCAGGCGATCGCGCGTCGGCGTGCGTCGAGCCCTCGAGCGGCGCCGACTTCAAGTTGACCGCGCGCCGCCCCGATCGCGCCCGGCGGCGCCGTCACCGTTCCGCGTGCCAGGCATGCTGGGGCAGCTCGCGCTGACGGTGGACACGCCGCGCGGGTGGATGCTGAAGCAGGTCGAGCTCGACGGAGCGCGACATCACCGATCGGCTCTTCGAGCTGCGGGGTTCGATCGCCCGATGCCCGGTCACGCTGACCAACCGTCTGACCGCGTGTCGGGCACGGTGCGGTCGGCGGGACGCGCCGCGGGCGGCGCCACCGTCGTGCTGTTTGCCGACGACGCCGACCGGTGGGCCTATCCCATCGCGCACGTCACGACGGCGCGCGCCGACGACCGCGGCGCGTTCACCTTGGAGGGCCTGCCGCCGCACAGACTATCTCGCCGTCGCGCTCGACGACCTCGACGCCGGAGCAAGCGAGGACCCGGACTTCCTCGAGTCGCTGCGGGAGCGCGCACCCGCTTCTCGATCGACTACGGCGAGACGGTGACCCTGTCGCTCGACCTCCCCGCGCCGCTAGAGCACATCGCGTAAAATCCGTCTCATGCTCACGCAGTTCTCTTCGAAGATGGTGGCCGCCGGCTGGCTGGCCGCCGTGGCGGTGTTCGTCGGCCTCGTATCGAGCTCGGCTCCCCTGGCGCAGCAGCCGCCGGCCGGGGCGCCCGCCGCGCCGCCGGCGCAGCCGGCGCGCGGGCGCGGCCCCGCGCCGACCGACACGCTCGGCGCCGGCCCGTGGGATCTCGGGGCGGGCCGCGGCCGCATTCACGTCACGGCCATCAAGGGGCTCGATCACCCCTGGGGCATCGCGTTCGTGCCCGACGGCAGCATGCTCGTCACCGAGCGGCCCGGCCGCCTGCGCGTCGTCCGCAACGGCGTCGTCGATCCGACCGCCCTTGGGCCGGTGCCGCAGTCCCTCGCCGTCGGCCTCGGCGGGTTCCTCGACGTGACGCTCGATCCGCAGTTTGCGACCAACCGCCGCATCTACCTCGCCTACGCGAAGCCCGGCACCGGCGGCGGCAACGACGCCACGACGGCCGTCTATCGCGCGCGCTGGGACGGCGGCTCCACGCTGACCGAGGGCAAGGACATCTTCGTGGCCGACGCGTATCACGGCGCGCCCGGCACCGAGAAGCTCCCGGGCGTCCTGGGGCCGGCGACCGGCAGCTACGGCACGCGCCTCGTCTTCGACAGCACGGGCATGCTGCTGGTCTCGCTCGGCGATCGCAACATCGCTCCGAAGTCGCAGGACCCCAACTCGCACATCGGGAAGATTCTCCGCATCACGCCCGACGGCGGCGTGCCGCCCGACAACCCGTTCGTCGGCAGGGCCGGCTACAAGCCGGAGATCTGGACGCTCGGCCACCGCAACCCGCTCGGGATGTACATCAACCCGATCGACGGCACGCTGTGGTCCACCGAGGAAGGGCCGCAGGGCGGCGACGAGCTGAACAAGATCGAGAAGGGCAAGAACTACGGCTGGCCCGAGGTGTCGCTCGGCCGCAACTACGACGGCACCGTCGTCGGCAAGGGGTTCACGGCGCCGGGCTACGAAGAGCCGGTCGTCTACTGGGTGCCCGCCATCGCCATCTCGGGGCTGTCGTTCTACAACGGCGACAAGTTCCCGAACTGGCAGGGCAGCGCGTTCGTGGGCGGGATGCGCAACAACACCGGCCAGCACGTGCAGCGCGTGTGGTTCAACCCCAAGGGCCTGCCCGTCGGCCGCGAGATCCTGCTCGCCGACCTGAAGCAGCGCATCCGCGAGGTGAAGCCCGGGCCCCGACGGGTATCTGTATGCGCTGACCGACGAAACCTTCGGCGCGGTCCTGAAGATCGAGCCACCACAGTAGGGGCCGCCTTCAGGCGGCCCACGAGCCGGCTGAAGCCGAGCCGCCACGCCAGTTCAGAAGTAATCACTGCGCCACCAGAACACGCCCTCGGGCCCGGCGGCATCTCGACGCCGTCGGCGAGCGGCCGCACCATGAAGACATCCTTCGGGTCGCTGCTGGTTCGACAACGTGAGCTGCGGCGGCACGGGAAACGCGCGCGGCCACCAGGCGCGGATGACCGGCTCGCGGTGCGACGGCTCGCGCGCCAGCAGCACCTGGAGCATCGCGCCCAGCCGGGCGCCGGCCGGATCGCGATCGCCGGCCTCTTCGAGCGTCCAGCCGTACTCGTTCTGCGAGAGCACCACGTAGGCGACGGCGCTCGCGCCCTCTTCGGCCACGAAGAACTCCAGCTGCCGCGCGCCGCGGGCGCTCAGGCCCGCGAACAGGCGCTTCTTGGCGATGGCGTAGCGAATCAGCGCGGGGTCGCGCCGAAGCGCGAACCGGGCACTCGCCGCGCGGACCGCGTGCATGGCCGCGAGCGCCGGCAGATCGCGGTCGTCGCCGGCGCGCACGAGCATGGCCGGCGACCCGTCGCGGCGCGTGACGTGCACCGACACCTCGTCGAGCGCACCGTCGAGAACCCGAGCCGCTCGTAGAACGCGGTGCCGATCTCGGAGAAGAGGCCCGCGACGCAGCGCGCCCTCGGCGCGCGACTGCTCCACGACCTCCTCGACCAGCCGCGATGCGTGGCCGTGGCCGCGGGAGGCCGGCGCCGTGAGCACCGCGCCGATCCCGCACATCCAGCCCTCGCGGCCGTCGAGGCGCATCGGATAGCGGTAGCGCTTGAGCGACGCCACGTGCACGCCCCCGTCGTCGACGCAGCACGAACCGCTGCAGATGCTCCCGCCCCCACGGCGTACGCAGCTGGCCCCGGCTCCACTTCGAGTAGGCGTCGCGCGTCAGCCCCTCGTGCCACACCGGAAAGGTGTCGTCGAGCACCCGTTCGACCAGCGACTCGTCGGCCACCATTACGCGCATGCAATCGATGATTTTACTGTCCGTTCAGACCGCCCCGCCGAAGGCGGGGCAAGGAGATACTGCCCTGGCGAGGCGAAGCCAATGAACTCCATGGTGCAGCCTCGCCAGCTTTCGGGTACAAACGCCCATGGCAGACCGTCATCGAGCGACGACCTGAGATACCCGGTGGGCCGCTTCACGCCGGGGCCGCCCTCCGCCGCGCGACGCGCCGCCGACATCGCCGACATCGCCGCGCTCCCGGATACGATTCGCGCCGCGGTCGCCGGCCTCGACGATCGGCAGCTCGACACGCCCTACCGGCCCGAGGGCTGGACCGTCCGCCAGGTGGTGCACCACGTGGCCGACAGCCACATGAACGCGCTCATCCGCCTCAAGCTCGCGCTCACCGAGGACAATCCGACGATCAAGCCCTACGACGAGAACGCGTGGGCCACGCTGGCCGACATGCGCCTGCCGATCGAGCGTCTCACTCGCGGTCATCGACGGCCTGCACCGCCGCTGGGACGCGCTCAACGCCGCCTTGAAGGACGCCGACTACGGGCGCACCTTCGTGCACCCGGAGCACGGCAAGACGTTCACGCTCGACTGGCTGCTGCAGAACTACGGCTGGCATTCGCGCCATCACGTCGCGCACATCACCGCCCTGCGGGCGCGCGAGGGCTGGTAGAGGTGGTAGAATCCCGGCTTACCCAGTGGCCAACAACGACAAACCTCCCCGTCGGCGACGCGCTCGGCATGATCGAGACGCGCGGCCTGGTCGGCATGATCGAAGCCGCCGACGCGATGCTGAAGACCGCGAACGTCGTGCTCGTGAGCTGGCAGAAAGTGGATGCCGGGCTCGTCACCGCCATCATCCGCGGCGACGTCGGCTCGGTGAAGGCCGCGACCGACGCCGGAGCCGCCGCCGCCCGCCGCGTGGGCGAGCTGGTCGGCGTGCACGTCATTCCCCGTCCGGCCGACGACCTCGAGAAGATTTTCCCGATCGGCTAGCGCCGCCGGCGCCGGCCGGGCCCGCCGCCGAATCGAGCCGCCGTGCCGGCGGCTTGCGTTTCCGCTCCTGCGCCGTGACCTGACGCAGCGGCAGCTCCTCACCCACCATCAACAGCGGCTGCGTCGGATCGTCGAGATTGAACAGCCGTCCGTCCTGCGCCCGCGCGAAGATCTCATCCCCGCCGACGAACAGCGTCATCGGCCCGCCGTCGCCGATGGCTTCGTAGAGACGGATGCGGAACACGTCGCGCAGCGTGTCGAGCAGGTGACGCAGGCGCGGAATCGAGAAGCCGCGGCGGCGCAGGTCGGCGAGCGCCTGCAGCTCCAGCACGTCGAGCGGCGTGTAGCGCCGCTCGGTGTAGCCGCCGGCCTCGGTCCGCTGCGACGCGACCGCCGACGTGAAGAGGCGCCGCGAGTCCCACCACTGGAGCTGGCGCGCCGACAGCCCGGTCATCGACGCGACTTCACGCGAGCTGTAGAGTTTTTTCAGACGCATGGTGTGACCGCCGTCGCGAACCTCAGAGCCCCATCCGGGCGGGCCGCATCAGTTCCATGCCCGGCCCTTCGTGACCATCGATGACCAGGTCGGCGACGAGCGACGCCGTCAGCGGCGCGAGCAGCACGCCGTTGCGGAAGTGCCCGGTCGCGTAGAACACGCGCGGCATGGTCGATGAGCGGCCGACGATCGGCAGCTCGTCGTCGGTGCCGGGACGGAGGCCGACGCGGGCGCCCGCGAACACGGCGTTCTCGAGCGCGGGGAACCAGCTCGTGGCGGCGTTGAGCAGTCCGCGAACGCCGCCGGCGGTGGGACGATCGTCGAACCCGGCGTTCTCCACCGTGGCGCCCACCAGCACCGACCCGTCACGGAGCGGCACCACGTAGCAGCCGGGCGCCCACACGACGTGACGCGCCACCGGCCCCTCCACTTCGAGCCGGACGAGCTGTCCGCGCACCGGACGCACGGCAGGCTTCGCCGTTCGCGGCGACGCCGTCTCGAGGCCCGCGCGCACCGGGATCAGGGGCGACCAGCTGCCGGCCGCCATCACCGCCGCGTCGCCCTCGATGCGCCCGTTCGAGGTGTGGACGCAGGCGCCGGCCGCGGCGCTGCCGACCTGCGTGACGGTCGCGGTCTCGAACACAACGCCGACGCGCGTGGCGGCCGCCACGAGCGCCGTCACGAGCGAGCCGGCGGTCACGTAGCCGTGCGAGGGGATGAGCAGCGCGCTGTGCACCTGCGGCGACAGGTCAGGTTCGATCTCGCGCACTTCGTTCCGGTCGAAGAGCCGGTGCACCACCCGCGCCTGCGCGAGCTCGCGCGCCAGCGCGGCCAGGCGGGTGGTCTCGGCGTCGGCCGCCGCCACCTGGAGCGTGCCGCAGCGCTCGTATTCGATGTCGGTGGCGCCGTCGGCGCCGGCGCGGTGCACGAAGTCGTCGTACAGCGCGAGGCTCCGGACACCAAGCTTCAGCAGCGATGGGACGTGGCCTTCGATGTAGGGGGCGAGGATGCCTGCGGAGGCGCGCGTGGCGCCCTGGCCGGGTGTGCGGGGGTCGACCACATGAACTCGCGCCCCCCGCCGCGCGAGTTCGTATGCGACGGCGCAGCCGATGATGCCTGCCCCGACCACCGTCACTTTCACGGTGGGGAATTGTACCGGCAACCGAAATGGATGAGCTGAAAATCGCTGCCGGCGTCAGAGCTGGTTTGCCCAGTACTGCGCGCTAGAAACGGAAGTTCATGCCCACCTCGACACGGCGCGCCGGCGCGGCCGACGTGGCGCTGACCGAAGAACGGCGACCGCAGGTTGCCGACGTAATTCACGTAATTCACGCGGTTGAACACGTTGTTGGCGCTGATCCAGACCTCGGCGCTGAACCGCTGATTCGAATTCGCGAAGGGGTTGCCGCCGCCACCGGGGCCGCCGCCTCCCGGACCGCCAGGCCCGCCACCCTGCCCAAGCTGCGGCGCCGCGCCGCCGGGGACGCCGCCCGCCGGGACGTTTCCGCCACCGGCCGCGGCGCCGTCGGCCGGTCCGGCCTGCCGCGCCCGGCGGTCCGGCCGCCGCCGGTCTGACCGTTGCCGCCGCGCGTGCCGCCTTGGCCGCGCTGCGGGCCAAACGAGAAATTGCGGCTCGAGCCGCATGCTCACGTCGAAACGGGCGCTGCCGCGCGCGCTGTTGCGGCCCACGTCGCCCGGCCGATCGTTCACGACGCCGTCGAGGTTGTCGTCGCTGCCGGTCGTGATGTTGTACGGCGAGGCCGACTGCGCGTTGGCGTTCGCGTTGAGCCGCGAGCCGAGGAAGAACGGCAGGTTGACCATCGCGTTGCACGCGATGCCGGATGTCCTGGGACGACGGGCCCCACTCGGCGTCGGGGTCGAGGCTGTTGGCGGGAAGCGCCGTGGCGCTGTCGGCGTGGTTCTTGACCTGGCCGAGCGTGTAGTTGCCGCCCATGAAGATCCGCCGCTGCGGCACCCGGTAATTGAGGTTCACGGTGAGCCGATCGCTCTGCGACCGGCCGGTCGATTCGAACTGCGTGACCGTGCCCACTGTCGGGTTCGGGCCGCACGCCGAATTCGTCTGGCGCGTTGATGTTGATCGAGCGCATCTGGTCGCGCCCGCGCAGCATCTGATAGGAGACCTGCGTCTGCAGATTCGTCGGTGATCGCCCGCTCCACGCCGATCGACGCCTGGTGGATGTAGGGCATCTGCAGGTCGGGCGCGGCCTGAACGCGGCCGCCGGGCAACACCACGGTTTCGGCACTGAGGAACGGGTTGGGATACCCCGGGTTGAGGATCAGCAGATCGCGCTGGTCCACGCCGTTGACGCGCAGCGTCTGGTCGTAGAGGCCGGTGTCGTACCAGTCGTAGAAGGTGCCGTAGCCGCCGCGCACGGTCGACGCTTGGCCGGCGCGTTCCATGTGAAGCCGAGGCGCGGCATCAGGTTCAGCTTGTCGTCGATGAGCGACTGCATCTCCTGCCGGACGCCGACGCTGAACGAGAAGTTGCGGTTCACGCGGATGTCGTCCTGCCAATAGAGCCCGAGCTGATAGTTGCGCGAACGAGGTGTTCACCTGGCCGATGCGCTGGGTGAACTGCAGCGGGCTGCTCCGGCTGGTACGCCTGGATGCTGGCGAAGGTGAACGTGCCGGCCGCGTTGCGGGCGTCGAAGTTGCGGTAGGTGCCGCCCTCGAACAGCGCGCCGACGCGCATCGCGTGCTTGCGCCCGATGTTGAAGTCGACGTTGTCGGCGATCTCGATCGTGTGCGACGATGCCGCGGCTGTTGACGCCGGCGCCGCCCTTGTTGAACGCATCGAGCACGTTGATCGTCGTGGCAGCTCGACACCGACGTCGCCTCGTTGCCCCGGCGGTTCACCTGCACCCGCACCTCGTGCAGCGTGGTCTTGCCGATCAGCCCCTGGAGCTGGATCCGCGCCTGGTGCTCGTGGCTGCTCCGCTCGACGGCGCGCTCCGGGTAGGTGAAATCGCCCACGCCCTGGTTCTCGGCGGCGTTCTGGTTACGGCGGTACTCGAGGCGCAGCGTCTGGTTGTTGCGTCAGCGCGTGCTCGATGCCCGCGGTGAAGTTGGTGGCCTCGCTGGGCCGGTGCACGGTATCGCGATACTCGGTCCCGTCCTCGTTCAGCGCGTAGATCGTCGGCGAATCGTACTGCGCGGTTGCCGTCGACGCCGAACCGCATCGAGGTCTTGCCGGCCACGATCGGACCGCGGAAGCGACATGTTGAAGCGGCGGAACTGCTCGGGCGTCTCGGATTCGGCGCAACGGCGTTGCGCGCGTTCAGCACGTCGCTCCGCAGGCCCATGTTGGCGTTGCCGCTCCACTCCCGGACGTTGGGCCGCGTGATGATCTCGATCTGGGTGCGGCCGGCGTCGTGGTTGTCGGCGGAGAACGAGTTGGTGCGGAAGCGGATCTGGCGGATCTCGTCGCGCGTCGGCAGGCGGCCGCCGCGGAAGCCGTTCACCTGGAACGTCGCGCCCGAGCCGCCGGTCATCTGCTGCAGCACCTCGGCGAGCTCGTCCGGGATCGTCGGGCAGCGCGTCGATCTCCGACTGCTCGAGCGTCGTCGTCTGCGCGTTGCCGCTGCGGTCGTCGAGCGCGCGCGCTGGTGTCGTTGACGACCACCTCTTCCTGCAGGCCGGCGATCCCCAGCGTGACCGTCTGGTTCATGGCGCCGCGCCGCAGCGTGAGCGTGGATTCGGACGGCTCGAAGCCGGGGAACTCCACGTGCACCTTCACCGGCACCGGTGGCCAGCGGCGGCAGCGTCGCCACGCCGCGGTCGTCCGACATCACCGTGATCGGCTCGCCCGACGGCGGGCGTGACGACGACCGTGGCCGACGGAATGCCGGCGCCGGTCTGATCGACGACGATCAGGCGGAGCTGCGCCTGGTTGGCGTTCTGCGCAAGAGCGGGCGCCGCGGCCAGCAGCGCGAGGAGCACGAGCACGAATCGCGTCATTTGGTGAACGTGTTCGCCTTGAGGTTCGGGTTGATCCGGAAGCTCTTGATCTCCCATTCCTCGTTGGTCTGACCGTTGACGCCGCGCGTGATGAGATGCGGCAGCTTGATGCCGTTCACCGCTTTGTATTCGGACAGGTGGGTTTCGATCGTGATCGGCTGGCCGCCCTGCGGCCCGCCGCGGCGAGGCGCGTCTGCGGGAGCTGGTGCCGCCGAGGCGCCGCCGGCGCCTGCCCTGCGGCGCGCGGCGCCGTCCGGCGCGCCGCCGCCGCGCCGGCCGAAGTCCGCCGCGGCCGCCGCCGGCCGTGGTCGTCATCATCAACGGCATGTGCGTGGCCTGGTCGAGGAAGAGCCGCGTCGCCGGCCCTTCGGCCGGCGCGCACTTCCAGCACGTCGGCGTTGCCGTCGGGCGACTGCGCGGTGCCCACCCAGACCACCGGCGCGTCGGTCGTGAGCAGCCACATGAGCGAGAGGCGCGCGAGCTCGGTCTGGCGCTGGCGCCGCTGCAGTTCCTTCAGCCGCTCCGGGTCGATGTTGCCGCGGCCCTGCCCCGGCTGGCCTGCCTGCGCGCCCTGACCGGGCTGACCGGCCCTGTCCGCCGAAGCCGCCGCGGCCGCCGAAGTCGCCGCCGCCACGGCGGCCGCCGAACCCGCCGAACCCGCCGCCGAAACCGCCCGTGGCGTTGATGTCCCACACGTCGTCGCCGTTGAGCACCTCGACGCGCTCCTGGATGGGCCCGCCCGCGACCCCGCTCAACTCGTTGCGCCGGTACTTGTCCGGCAGCTCGATGAGGATCTCGACGTCGCCTTCCTGCGTGTTGGTGCCGGCCGTGCGCTTGTAGACGCCCTTCGACTGGAGCGTCTTCACCGCCCGCAGCTTGTCGTCGCCGCCGATCGCCTTGCGCGCCTCGGCGAGGAGCGCCGCGCCCTTCGGCGCATCGCCCGCGCTCGGCGCATCCTGCGCCCGCAGCGCGTCGCCGACGACGGCGGCGAGGATCACGAGCGCCCGAGGGCGGCAACGGTCGAGCGCTGCATGGTATCCATTATCGGAGGCCGGTCCCGGGCCCGTGGTTAAGCACCCGCAAAGAAATTGTTAAGAATGTAAAAGCCTACGAATCAAGCACTTACGGGCTTTTCGTCCGTGCTACACTCCGCCTCGTGAAGCTGCCCCGTCCTTCGGGCCTCACCCTGCTCACCGGCGCCCTGCTGGTGCTGCTGCCGGCGCTCGCCGTGCTGCAGTATCGATGGGTCGGCCAGGTGAGCGACGCCGAGCGCGAGCGGATGCAGCGCAACCTCCGCAACGCGGCGCTGCAGTTCCGCGAAGCGTTCGACGTCGAGGTCGGACGCGCCGTGCTCAGCCTGCAGGTCGGCCCGGTCACCGCCCGCGACGGCGCCTCGGAGCAGTACACCGATCGCTACGAGGCATGGGTGGATACGTCGGAGCACCCTCGCCTCGTTTCAGACATCTTCGTCGTCGACGCGGTGGGTCGCGGACCTGCGGATCCGGAGGTTCGACCCGGACATCGCACGTCTTCGAGCCGGCCGCGTGGCCCGAAGCGCATCGCCCGCTGGCGGCCGGACTTCGAGCGCCAGCTGCGCGACTTCAACGCCGGCCAGCCGGTCGATCGGCGCTTCGGGCTCACCGACGAGGAGTCGCTGGTCATCAGCCCGCTGCGCAACCTGATCGGCCCTGGCCGCGCCGGGTGCGCGCCCGGCGTCGATCACGCCGGTCTTCGGCTTCACGATCCTCCAGCTCGACGTGCGCTACATGCGGGAGGAAATCCTGCCGGCGCTGGCGCGGCGCTACTTCATCCACCAGGACGGCGACAGCTATCGCGTGGCGGTCGTCTCGGTCAGCGATCGCCGTCGCGCGTGCTCTACCGGTCCGATCCCGACGCGCCGACCGACCCGGCAAGCGCCGACGCCAGTCGAACTGTTCTTCGGGCGCGCGCGCCGGCGGCCCGCGCCTCTTCTTCGGGCGCGGCGGTGGCGGCGGCGGCGTCCGCCTCGGCGGGCAGGCAGGGCCCACTCGACGAGCGGCGGCTGCGCGGGCGGCGATGCGTCCGCCGACGCGACGAAGAGCGTGGGCCGCTGGCGGCTGCATCGTCCAGCACGCCAGCGGGTCGCTCGAAACCGCGGTGGCCAGCGCGCGGCGGCGCAACCTGGCCATCAGCTTCGGCATGCTGCTGCTGCTCAGCGTCAGCGTCGGGCTGCTCGCCGCCGCCTCGCGCCGCGCGCACCGGCTCGCCGAGCAGCAGATGGAGTTCGTGGCCGGCGTCACCCACGAGCTGCGCACGCCGGTCGCGGTGATCCGGTCCGCGGCGGAAAACCTGTCGCACGGCGTCGTCGGCAGCGCCGAACGCGTCAAACGCTACGGCACGGTGATCGAGTCGGAGGCGCGGCGGCTCGGCGAGATGATCGAGAGCGTGCTGCAGTACGCCGGGCTCGAGTCGGGGGCGGCCTTGGCAACACGGCGCCCGGTCTCGCCAGCTCGACATCGTCAACGCGGCCGTGGACACGCGCGATCGCGGCCGCGCGGCGCCGGCGGGCTCACCGTGCAGCGCGACATCGCGCCCGATCTGCCGACCGTGATCGGCGATGCCGGCGCGCTGCGCTCGGCGGTGCAGAACCTGCTGGCCAATGCCGTCAAGTACGGCGGACCCGATCGCTGGGTGGGCGTGCGCGCCGAGCACGTGCAGCGGCCGCCGCCCGGAGATCTGCATCACCGTCAGCGATCACGGCCCCGGCATTCCCCCGGCGGATCTGCCGCACATCTTCGAGCCCTTCTACCGCGGCTCGGACGCCGTGGCCGGACAGATTCACGGCAACGGCCTCGGCCTGTCGCTGGTGAAGCGCATCGCGGACGCCCACGGCGGCCGGGTGGCCGTGAGCAGCAAGCCGAACGCCGGCACGACCTTCACGCTCACCCTGCCGGTGGCGCCACCGCAGTCGCGTCCGAGCACGGTCGCGAGCGGAACCAGCGTCGCCGCCCATTCCTGATCCAGGCCCCGGATTCTGGACCAGACAGTGTCGCGCCGACTGCTTCTCGTCGAAGACGAGCCCGGGCTCGTGATGACGCTCACCGACCGGCTCTCGGCCGAGGGCTACGACGTCGACAGCGCGAGCGATGCGGCGTCGGGCCAGGCCAAGGCCTCGAGCGGCAACTTCGACGTGATCGTGCTCGACGTCATGCTCCCCGGCGGCAACGGCTTCGACATCTGCCGCGCCGTGCGCCAGAAGGGCGTCCAGACGCCGATCCTCATGCTGACCGCGCGCGGCCAGGTGGTGGATCGCGTGGTCGGCCTGAAGCTCGGCGCCGACGACTACCTGGTGAAGCCGTTCGAGATGGCGGAGCTGCTGGCGCGCATCGAGGCGCTGATGCGCCGCAGCACGTCGACGACCGCGGCCACGGCCACCGACAGCTACCGCTTCGGCGACATCGCCATCGATTTCCGCCGCGCCGAAGTGACCAAGGGCGGCGTGCCGCTCGAGCTCTCCGCGCGCGAGTTCAAGCTGCTGCGCTACTTCGTCGAGCACCGCGGCGCGGCGCTGTCGCGCGACGAGCTCCTGAACGAGGTGTGGGGCTACAACGCCATGCCGTCCACCCGCACCGTGGACGTGCACATCGCCTGGCTGCGGCAGAAAATCGAAGACAATCCCAGGCACCCGCAGCTCATCCTCACCGTCCACGGGCTGGGCTACAAGTTCGCCGGCTGACGAGGCGGGCCCGTCCCCGGACGGCAGGACACCGGCCCGCGAACAGGACACGTGAACGTGCCCAATCGCGGGATCTTGGGCCGAATCGGCCGAAATGGCCCGGGCACGACCCTTGCTCGACTGAAGGGACCAAAGGGAGTGCCGCAGATGCAGATCACCAGCACCACCATCGGAATCCTGGTTGGCGCCAGCCTGGTCGCCGGGGCGGCCGGAGCGCTGGTGGCCACCCGCGTCCGGCCAGAACGCGGCGCCGGCCGCGCCGGCGGAGGTCACCGGACCGGTGGTCGAGCAATCGGAAGGGGTGGTGACGCCCGCTCCGGCCGAGGCAGATCGCCGAGCCGCCCGCCGCGGCTGCGGGCAACCCGCCCTGCGCCGATCGCGCGCACGGCCCCGCCGAGACGGCCCGTCGCGCCAGCGCCCGCACCGCGCCCGCGCACCCCGCCCCGCCGGCGCCGGCCGCGGTCGACACACGCGCCGCCGATTCCGGCGCCGATCGAACCGCCGCGCGTGGCCGAAGCGCCCCCGGCCGTGCCCCAGCCGCGCTTCGAGGATCTCGAGGTCCCGGCGCAGTCGGTCATCGGCCTGCAGCTCGAAACGACGGTGTCGAGCGAAACCGCACGGGTCGAAGACGAAGTGATCGCGCGCGTGACGCGTGACGTGCGCGTGGGCGATCGGGTGGTCATTCCCGCCGGGGCGAAGGCGCACGGCGAGGTGACGCTCGTCGAGCGCGGCGCGCGCGTCCGCGAGCGGGCGCGGCTGGGCGTGCGCTTCACCTCGATCGTGCTCGCCGACGGCACGCGGCTGCCGATCGACACCGAGCCGATTTATCGCGAGGGCGATTCGGTGCGCAACGAGAACGCGGCCAAGATTGGCGGCGGCGCGATTGGCGGCGCCATCATCGGCGGCATCCTCGGCGGCGCGAAGGGCGCGGCGATCGGCGGCTCGATTGGCGCCGGCGCCGGCACGGCGGCCGTGGCGGCCGGCGGACGCAACGCCGCGACGCTCCCCTCGGGTGCGCCGGTGACGGTGCGCATCGAGCGCCCGGTCACGGTCACCGTCGAGCGCTGAAGCGGCGTTCCGGAGCGCTACAATGCCGCGCAGGAGGCCGCACCATGATCCTGCGCGCATTCGTTCAGCTTCGTCGTTGCCGCAGCGGTCGCGCTGCCCGCGGCCGCCCAGGTCCGCAAAGCGGAACTCGCCGGCGTCCGCAACTACTCCAAGGTCGACGCCACCGTCGGGTGCGCCGGAGCCACCGACCCGTCGGCGATGAAGGCGCTCAAGGCCGACGGGCTACGTGTCCGTCGTCAACCTGCGCCTCGCCACCGAGCAGGGCGCCGACGTCGAGGCCGGCCGCGCCGCGGCGCAGGCCGCGGGCCTGAAGTACTTCCACTTCCCGTTCAACAGCGCGATGCCCGACTCGACCGCCGTGTCGAGCTTTCTCGCCACCGTCGCCGACACGAAGAACCAGCCGGTGTTCGTGCACTGCGGTTCGGCGAACCGTGTCGGCGGCATGTGGATGATCAAGCGCGTGCTGCAGGACAAGTGGTCCGTCGAGCGCGCGCGCGAGCGAGGCCGAGGCGATCGGCCTGCGCGAGCCGGCGATGATCGCGTTCGTCACCGAGTACATCAACTCCCACAAGTAGGGATGGACCCGGCCGAGTTCCGGCGCCACGCCCACGCGCTCGTGGACTGGATGGCCACGTACCTCGAGCAGGCCGGAGCAGTACCCCGTCCTGCCGCGCGTGGCGCCTGGCGACGTCCGCCGCCAGCTGCCGGCAGACGCGCCCGAGCAGCCCGAGCCCTTCGAGGCCGTGTTTGCGGATTTCGAGCGCGTCCTCGTCCCGGCGCTGACGCATTGGAACCATCCGGGGTTCATGGCCTACTTCGCGAGCTCGGCCAGCCCGCCGGGCGTGCTGGGCGAGATGCTGGCGGCGGTGCTCAACCAGCAGGCGATGTTGTGGAAGACGTCGCCGGCGTCCACCGAACTCGAAGAGGTGACGCTGGGCTGGCTGCGCGACCTGCTCGGCCTGCCGCCGGCGTTCGACGGCGTCATCTACGACACCGCGTCGATCTCGACGCTGCACGGCCTCGCGGCCGCCCGCGAGCGCGCCGTGCCGGAAGTGCGGGTGCACGGCGTCGCCAGCGCCGGTGCCCGCTCCGCGGTCTACGCCTCCGAGCACACGCATTCGTCGATCGACAAGGCGGTGCATGACGCTCGGTTTCGGCCTCGACGCGCTGCGCCGGATGCCCGCCGACGGCGACTACCGGATGCGGCCCGACGCTCTGGACGCCGCGATCGCCGACGACCTCGCGCGCGGCGTGCGGCCGGTGGCCGTGGTGGCCACGATCGGCACGACGTCCACGACGAGCGTCGATCCCGTGGACGCGATCGCCGCCATCTGCGAGCGGCACGGCGTGTGGCTGCACGTGGACGCGGCCTACGCCGGCGTCGCGGCGATCGTGCCCGAGCTGCGCCCGCACTTCGTCGGGTGGGACCGCGCCGATTCCGTCGTCGTCAACCCGCACAAGTGGCTGTTCACGCCGATGGACGTCAGCGTGCTCTACTGCCGGCACATGCCGCTGCTGCGCGCCGCGTTCTCGCTGGTGCCGGATTTCCTGAAGACGGCGGAAGGCGACGCCGGCGTGCGCAACCTGATGGACACCGGCATCCAGCTCGGACGGCGGTTCCGCTCGCTGAAGCTGTGGATGGTGCTCCGCAGCTTCGGCGCCGAAGGCATCCGCGCCGTCATGCGCGAGCACCTGCGGCTCGCACGCCTGTTCGCGTCGTGGGTGGACGCCGACCCGCGCTTCGAGCGAGTGGCCCCGGTGCCTTTCAGCGTCGTCTGCTTCCGCGTGCGGGCGGCCGACGGACAATCACCCGCCGAGGCAGACGAGCTCGGCGAACGGCTGATGCAGCGCGTGAACGAGACCGGCGAGGTGTTTCTGTCGCACACCCGGCTCGACGGCCGCTTCGTGATCCGCCTCGCGATCGGCCACTACCAGACGGCCGAACGCCACGTGGCCCGAGCGTGGGAACTGTTGCAGAAGAACCTGATGGCTAGGGCTTGGGGCTTCGGCCCCGCCTGACAAGGCCCGAAGCCCGAAGCCCTAAGCCTACAAGATCAGAACACCTCGTACCAGCTTCGCTGGCGATCGGTGACCGCCTTCTGCACGGTGCCGACCTGGTTGGCGATGGACTGTGCCGCCGGCTCGGCGACGCCCAGACCGGCGAGCGTGGCCTTGACGTCGGCCTGCAGCTGCGTCACCTGTTTCTCGCTCAGCTCGCGGGCGGCGACCGCCGTCCACACCTGCCGCAGCAGCGGCGGCGCGGCGGCCTCCTTCATCTGCGTCGCAACCGCCGCGTCGGAAATTTGCCGCGCGAGGTCGTTGATGGCGGCCGCGGCGTCCGGCTTCCGCTCCAGGTCCGCGAACACCAGCAGGTCGTCGGCGAAGTTCTTTCGGCCCTCGGCGCTGCCGCCAACCACTTCAGCGAGGTCACGGCGGAGATCGTCGAGGCGGTTCGTGTCCTCGCCCGTGGGCATGGGCAGCGGACCATCGGCCATCCGGCAACCAGCCGCGGCGCACGCCACGGCGACACAGAGCGCGACGAGAAAGCGAGACCTCATATCCGCTGAGCGTGCCCCGACTGCGGCAGTTCTGTCAACGATCGGGCGAGCTCGGCCAAGGCTTCAGGGCTCAGGGCTCGAAGGCGTGGTCGCGTGACTGGCGCTCAAAGGTAGCGCTGGGACACGTCGCATTCCAGCGGTCCGGCGCGGCACGCACGTCGCCGGCACGACGGCCACGGACCACGGACGGTCGTCGCCCGGCGACGCCTACGCGCAGACGGTGCAGGCCTGCGCAACATCGAGCGGGCGCTGCAGCAGGCGGGCGCCACGATGGCCGACGTCGTCGCACCCGGATGTTCGTCACCGACATCTCGCGTGGGAAGATCGGCCGCGCCCACGGCGAGTTCTTCGGCCGTCGTCCGGCCGCCACGCATGGTGGAAGTGATGCGCCTCATCGACCCGGCGATGCTGGTGGAGATCGAGGCGGACGCCCCGCTTGCCGCTTTCGGCCGGGCTTTCGGCTAGGCTTGGAATTCGCATGTCAGGCCTCGTCCATCGCGCGCATCGCCATCATCACGGCCACCATGGCCGGCAGGCGGGACTGCGCGCGCGGAGAGACTGAACACCAGCACCCTCGACCACGCGAAGAACGGGCAGCCCCGCCGGAACCAGTTGGCGGGGTTTTTTGTTGTACGGCGAACGGAACGACTATGGACTTCACAAAACTCGACGGGCTCATTCCTGCGGTGGTGCAGGACCACCAGAACGGCGACGTGCTGATGGTCGGCTTCATGAACCCCGAAGCCTGGGACATCACGCTGCGCACCGGCTACGTCACCTTCTTCAGCCGCACCCGCAACACGCTCTGGACCAAGGGCGAGACGTCCGGCAACAAGCTGGCGGTGCGCGACATCCTCATCGACTGCGACGAGGACACCGTGCTCGTGAAGGCCGAGCCGCTCGGCGACGCCAAGGTCTGTCACACCGGCGAACGCACCTGCTTCTTCGTGCGGCCTGAAGGGATCACGATTCCATGAAGCTCAAGCTCGGACTGCCCAAGGGCTCGCTGCAGGACGCGACGATTCAGCTCTTCGCGCGCGCCGGCTTCAACATCTACGTCAACTCGCGCTCGTACTTCCCGTCGATCGACGACCCCGAGATCGAGTGCATGCTGATCCGCGCGCAGGAGATGGCGCGCTATGTGTGCGAGGGCGTGCTCGACGCCGGGATTACCGGCCTCGACTGCGTGGCCGAGCACCGCTACGGCCGCGACGAGCACACCTGCGTCACCAGCCTCGCCGATCTGATCTACTCGAAACAGAGCTTCGGCAAGGTGAAGTGGGTGCTCGCGGCGCCGGAGGACTCGCAGTTCAAGACGCCGGAGGATCTCGCCGGCGGCGTCATCGCCACCGAGTTCGTGCACATGACGAAGGCACTACTTCGACCAGCGCGGCATCAAGGTGAAGCGCGTCGAGTTCTCGTGGGGCGCCACCGAGGTGAAGCCGCCGGTACTGGCCGACGCCATCGTCGAAGCCACCGAGACCGGGTCCACGCTGCGGGCCAACCGCCTGCGGATCCTCGACACGGTGATGGAGTCGAACACCCAGCTCATCGCCAACGAGACCGCGCTGGCCGACGCGTGGAAGAAGACGAAGATCGAGAACCTCTCGCTGCTGCTCAAGGCCGCCATCGAGGCGCAGGGCCGCGTCGGCATCATGCTCAACGTCCGCCGGGCCGACCTCGACAAGATCCTGGCGCTGCTGCCGGCGCTGCAGCGGCCGACCGTGTCGTCGCTGAGCGACGCCGACTGGGTGGCGGTGAACACGATCATCGAGGAGCGCACGGTGCGCGACCTCATCCCCAAGGTGAAGGCGGCGGGCGGACAGGGCATCGTCGAGTACCCGCTCAACAAGATCGTGGTGTGACGGGCGCCGCATGCTGAGGATCGTCGATTCGGGAAACCGCCGCGCCGTGCAGGCGCTGCTCGCGCCGGAGCGCGTGCGCGACGCCGCCACCGATCGGCGCGTGGCGGCGATCGTCGGCGACGTGCGCAAGGGCGGCGACGCCGCGCTGCTGCGCTACGCGCGCCGGTTCGACGGGCTCGACGGGCCGATCGAGATGACGCGCCGCCGAGATGCGGCGCGCGGCCGCCACGGTGCCGCGCCAGGTGCGCGCGGCGATTCGCGACGCGGCGCGCAACATCCGCACCGTGGCGAAGCGGCAGGTGCCGCGCGGCTGGCGCGTGCGCGTCGCGCCGGGCGTCACCGTCGAGCAGCGCATCATCCCGCTCGACCGCGTCGGCTGCTACGTGCCGGGCGGGCGCTATCCCCTGCCCTCGTCGCTGCTGATGACCGCGATCCCGGCGATGGCCGCGGGCGTCGAAGGACGTCGTGGCGGTATGCCCGCGGCCCGAACCGGTGGTGATGGCGGCGGCGCTGGAAGCCGGCGTGTCGCGCCTGTTCCGCCTCGGCGGCGCACATGCCGTGGCGGCGCTCGCCTACGGCACCGCGACGGTGCCGCGCGTCGACAAGATCGTCGGCCCTGGCAACCGCTACGTGGCGGCGGCCAAGGCGCTCGTCGCGGCCGACTGCGGCATCGACTTCTACGCCGGGCCGACCGAGATCGTCATCGTCGCGGCCAAGGGGCCGGCCGACTGGATTGCCGCCGACCTCATCGCGCAGGCCGAGCACGATCCGGACGCGCGCGCGGTGCTGATCACGCCGAGCCGCACGCTGGCCGAGCGCGTCGCGCGCGCGGTGGCGGCGCGCATGCCCGCGGACGGCCCGGCCCGCGCGTCGATACGCGCGCACGGCGGCGTCATCGTCACCAGCTCGCTCCAGGAGGCGATCGACCTCGCCAACCAGGGCGCGGCCGAGCACCTGGTGGTGGACGACGATCGGGTGGCGGCCCGCGTGCGCAGCGCCGGCTCGCTTTTCGTCGGCCCGTGGTCAGCGCAGGTCGCGGGCGACTACGCCATCGGCTCGAACCACGTGCTGCCCACGGCCGGCACCGCGCGCGTGCGCGGCGGCCTGTCGGCGGCCGACTTCGTGAAGCAGGTGACCGTCCAGCGCGTCACCAAGGCCGGACTCGCCCGCATCGGGCCGAGCGTCGTCACGCTGGCGCGCGCGGAAGGACTGAACGCTCACGCCGAATCGGTGGCGACACGGCTGCGAAAGGCAGGCGCACGGCGATGACACGCACGAGAGCAGCCAGAGGCGCGAGCGCGCGGGCCGCGGCGTTCGACCGGCGGACGAAGGAGACCGACATCCGCGGCCGCCTCACCATCGACGGCCAGGGACGCTACGACGTCTCCACCGGCATCCGCTTCTTCGACCACATGCTGGAGCTGTTCACCCGGCATGGCGGCTTCGACCTGACGCTCAAGGCCAAAGGCGACCTCGACGTCGATCAGCACCACACCGTCGAGGACGTGGGTATCGTGCTCGGCGAGAGCGTCCTGAAGGCGCTGGGCGACCGCAAGGGCATCAACCGCGCCGGCTACTTCGTGATGCCGATGGACGAGACGCTCGCGGTGGTGGCCATCGACCTCGGCGGACGACCGCACGCCAAGGTGGACCTGAAGGTGAAAGTGCGGATGGTGGGCGATCTGCAGTCGGAGCTCGTGCACGACTTCTTCGACGGCTTCGCGATCGGCGCCCGCGCCAACGTGCACGCCAAGGTGCTGTACGGACGCTCCAGCCACCACCACATCGAGGCGGTGTTCAAGGCGTTTGCCCGCGCGCTGCGCGTGGCGTGTGCCACGAGACGCGCGGCTGGCGAAGATGCTGCCGAGCACGAAGGGGCTGTTGTGAGGAGGCACCGGTGATCGCGCTCGTCGACTACGGCGCCGGCAACCTGACCTCGGTGCGCAAGGCGCTGACGACCCTGGGTGCGGAGTTCGAGACGCCGCGCGAGCCGGCCGAGTGCAAGAAGGCCGCGGCGCTCATCGTGCCGGGCGTCGGCAACTTCGCCGCGACCGCGGTGCTCGAAGGCCCGTGGCGCGACGCCATCGCGGACGCCGTCGGCGACGGGACGCCCCTCCTCGGCATCTGCGTCGGCATGCAGTGGCTGTTCGAGGGCAGCGACGAGGCGCCCGGCGTGCGCGGCCTGGGCGTGCTGCCCGGGCAGATCCAGCGCCTCGACGGCGATGCCGAGCGCCGCCTCAAGATTCCGCACGTCGGCTGGAACGCGCTCGAGTTCCGCAAGCCGGCGCGGCTGCTCGCCGGGCTCGACTCCGGCGCGCAGGTCTACTTCACGCACTCGTTCGCGGCGCCGGTGACGAGCGCGTGTGCCGCCGCCACCACGCACGCCAACACCTTCGCGTCGGCGGTCGAGGAAGGCAACGTCTTCGGCGTGCAGTTCCATCCGGAGAAGTCGAGCGACGCCGGCCTGCAGATCCTGCGCAACTTCCTGGCTATCGTGGCCGGGTCTAAAGACCCGGCCCTACGAAAGACCGAGGCCGCCTGATGCTGACCAAGCGCATCATCGCCTGCCTCGACGTGCGCGACGGCCAGGTGGTGAAGGGCGTGCAGTTCCAGGAGCTGCGCCACGCCGGCGACCCCGGCGAGCTGGCCCGCCGCTACAACGTGGAAGGCATCGACGAGGTGGTGATTCTCGACATCACCGCCACGCTCGAGAAGCGCCAGGCCCTGGCGCGCACCATCGGCGCCGTGGCCAAGGAGATCTTCCTGCCGCTCACCGTCGGCGGCGGCATCCGCTCCGAGGAGGACGCCGACGCGGCGGTGGAAGCCGGCGCGGACAAGGTGAGCCTCAACACCGCGGCGCTGAAGGACCCCTCGCTCATCACCACCCTGGCCAGGCGCTACGGCAGCCAGGCGGTGATCGTGGCGATCGACGCCAAGCGCCGCGGCGACCACTTCGCCGTGTTCGTGCGCAGCGGCACGTCCGACGCCGACCGCGATGCCGTCGAATGGGCGCGTCAGGCCGAGGCGTTCGGCGCCGGCGAGATCCTGCTGACGTCGATGGACCGCGACGGCACCCGCGCCGGGTTCGACAACGAGATGACCGCGGCGGTCTCGGACGCGGTGAACATCCCGGTGATCGCCTCTGGCGGCGCCGGCACCTTCGACCACTTCACCGACGTGTTCACGGCCGGCCACGCGGACGCGGCCCTCGCGGCCTCGATCTTCCACTACGCCGAGTCGAGCGTCACCGATCTCAAGCGCCATCTCCGCCAGCACGGCATTCCCGTCCGGCTATAGCCGCCTCGCATCCACGCCTCATGCTGATTCCGTCGATCGACCTCCAGAACGGCGCCGTCGTGCAGCTCGTGCAGGGCGACAAGCTCGCCATCCGCGCCGCCGATGCCGAGCCGTGGATCCAGAAGTTCTCGCGCTTCCCCCGCGTGCAGCTCATCGACCTCGACGCCGCGATGGGCAAGGGCGACAACGCCGCGATCGTGTCGTCGATCTGTGGCCGGCTCCCCTGTCGTGTCGGTGGCGGCATCCGCTCGGTCGAGCGGGCGCGCGCGGTGCTCGGCGCCGGCGCGCATGCGGTGATCGCCAGCTCGGCGCTCTTCCGTGACGGCGGCGTGGATGTCGCGTTCGCGAAGACACTCGCCGACGCCGTCGGGCCGGATCGCGTGATTGCCGCCGTGGACAGCAAGGGCGGCCACGTCGTCATCCACGGCTGGAAGACCGTCGCTGCCGATCACCGCGGTCGAAGCGGTGAAGGCGCTCGAGCCCGTACTGCAGCGAGTTCCTCTACACCCACGTCGATCTCGAAGGCCTGATGCAGGGCACCAGCATGCCGGCCATCATGGCGGTGCGCGAGGCGACCACGCGGCGTGTGACCGCCGCAGGCGGCATCACGACGTGGAAGGAGATCGACGAGCTGGACGCGGCCGGCGTCGATGCGGTCGTCGGCATGGCGGTCTACACCGGGCAACTGCCGCTCGAGCGCTGAACGCCAGCGCCGACCAAGCGCCCTGGTCCGCCGCTCAGCGATCGTTTCGCGCAGCGCCGTGCACCTCGCTAGAATGCAAGCGGCGCAGCCGCGCCGTTCCACATGAGCCAGCCCGCCGAGCCGACGCGCACGTCCCGCGACGGACCCCTCAAGTGGGTTGGCATCCTGGTGATCCTGGTCGCCGTTCTCGCCGGTCTCAACCAGGCGTCGAAGGTGTTTCTCGAAATCCGTGATCGGGATCGAGAGGCCGACGAGCTCCAGGCAGCGGCGGATCGGCAGCGGCGGGCCGGCGACTTCCCCGCCGCCTGGGCCAGCCTCGAGCGCGCGGCGGCAGTGGTCGATCGCGGCGGCTCCATCGCCCGTCTCGTCGGGCGGTCCAGGGCCGGGCGTGCACGACTCTCGGTGCGGACCGCACAGGAAGATCTGGCGATGGCATGGCTCCAGACCTGGCGGCCTTCAGACAAGCCGCCGGCTCCCCTCCCGGAGACGCTGGTCGCGACGCTGACGGCCGGTGCGGCGGCCGCCTCCGGCGCGCGCAAGGCCGACCTGCTCGCGCACCTCGGATGGGAAGCCGCACTGCGCAGCGGACCGGGCGGCGAGGACACGAGCGACGCGACGGCGGAGTCCTTCTTCCGGCAGGCGGTCGAGGCGGATCCCTCTAATCCGTACGCGCACGCGCACTGGGGCTACTGGCTCGCGTGGCAGCAGAAGCTCGGTGAGGCGAGTTCGCGCTTCGATGCCGCCCTCGCGTCCGGCCGCGCGCGCCCCTACGTGCGGGCGGTGCAGCTTGCGGCGTTGCTGCTCCATACCACTCCGGCCTTCGGCACCGCCTACATCGCCGCTGTCGCCGACATGATCCGGAACGGCGAGGCGGTGGACGCGGCGGTGCGCGACCGCGTGTATGCGCTCTACGCGTTCAGGTTCGACGGCGAGGCGCCGTTTGCGCAGTTGACGGCGGCGCTGCCGGCCGCGGCGCAGATCGCGCTCGTCCGCACGCTCTTCATCGACGCTGGCCGATCGGCGCCCCGACCGCACCGCGGCCGCGTACTCCTGGCTGGCGCGCCTGCAGGAGGCGGCCGGCGACCGGGAGGGCGCCCTCGCGTCATGGCGGTCGGTGCTGTCCTCTCTGCCGCCGGAGGCGTCGGGCCCGCTGGCCGACCGGGCCCGCGCCGCGGTTGCGGCCGCCCGCCCGGCTCTGTTACGTTAAGTGACGTACTCATTACGTTCATCAGCGTAACGCCGAGGCGCGGTCTGAAGACCGCCCTCTTCATTGGACGATGCCCAACCCTTTCGTCTACGGCGAGGTCGTGCCCGGCGAGGCCTTCGTCGATCGCGAAGTCGAGCTCGACCGGCTGATCGGCGATCTGGCGGCGGGCCAGAAGGTCTTCCTGATCTCCCCGCGGCGCTACGGCAAGTCGTCGCTCGTCCGCCAGGCGCTCGACGGGCTGGCGCGCCGCGGCACGCTCACCGTCGAGGTCACGGTCAGCAGCTACAGCTCGTATATGGCGTTCCTGGAGGGCTACGCCCGGGCGCTGGCGGCGCTGGAGACCAAGTGGGATCGGGCGCGGACCTGGCTGACCGGCGCCATCCAGTCCACACGGCCCGAGCTGCGCTACGAGCCGAAGGACACCGGCCTGGGCCGCGTGTCGGTGGCATTTCCGCTGGTGCGCACCGACCGCGACATCAACCGGCTCGCCAACGAGATCTACGCGCTGCCGGGGCAGGTGGCGGCGGCGCGCAAGCGGCCGGTGGTGGTGGCGCTCGACGAATTCCAGGCCATCGAGGCGTTCAACGGCGGCAGCGTCGAACACGCCTTGCGGGCGGCGGCGCAGCACCAGCGCCAGGTGGGCTACGTCTTCGCCGGCTCCGAGCCCAGCCTGATGGAAAAGATGATCGGACCGAGGCGGCCGTTCTACAAAGCCGGGCCCGTCATCCGGCTGGAAAAGATTCCTCCCGAGGTGTTTGCCGACTTCATCGAGCGCCGCTTCACCAAGAGCGGCATCAAGCCCGAGCCCGGGCTGGGCGCCGCGATCGTGGATCTCGCCGGCAACCTGCCCTACGACGTGCAGCGGCTCGCACACGAAACCTGGGACGACGTGCGCGGCGTGGGCGGGCGGCGGGCCGGGCTCGAGCATCTGCACGCCACGCTCGGCCGCCTGCTCAACGAGCAGCAGACCGTGTTCGAGGCCATCTGGCAGCGGCTCACGCTGGCGCAGCGCGGAGTGCTGCGGGCGGTGGTGTTGCAGGGCGGACGCGAGCTGCTGTCGGCCGAGGCCAGGAGCCGCCACCGGCTCGGCGGCCCGTCCAGTATCCAGACCTCGCTGGCGGCGCTGGTCAAGCAGGATCTGCTGCTGAAAGAGGGCCCGCGTTACGTGGTGGTGGACTCACTGCTCCGCGAGTGGGTGGCGCGGAAGACGTTCTGATCGCGGAACGCGAGGGCCGATGACACGCCTGCTCTCACGAATCGGCCTGGGCACGCCGGAGCTTCGCGCCTGGGCGATGTACGACTGGGCCAATTCGGCCTTCTGGTCCACGATCGTCACCGCGGTCTTTCCGGCGTTCTTCGCCAGCTACGCCGCCGCGGGGCTCGCGCCGCTCGATGCCACCTCGCGTTTTGCCTGGGGGACGACGATCGCGCTCACGATCGTCGCGTTGGTGGCCCCGGTGCTCGGCGCGCTCGCCGATCATCGCCCGCTGAAGAAACGCCTGCTCCTGATCTTCATGCTCTTCGGCGTGGCCGCGACGCTGCTCCTGGCGACGATCGGCCGTGGCGAGTGGGTCTACGCCCTCGGCCTCTTCATGGCCGCCAACATCGGGGTCGCCTCCACGCTGGTCTTCTACGACTCGCTGCTGCCCCATATCGCCGCGCCGCGCGACATCGACCGGGTCTCCACGGCGGGCTTCGCCATGGGGTTCATCGGTGGCGGCATCCTGCTGCTGATCAACCTGGCCTGGATTCTCAGCCCGGCGACGTTCGGCCTGCCGGATACCACCGCCGCGGTGCGGCTCTCGTTCGTGAGCGTCGGCGTCTGGTGGCTGGTGTTTTCGCTGCCGCTCTTTCGGACCGTGCCCGAGCCTCCGGTCCGGCTGGAGTCGCTCAAGGCCTCGGGGCCGAGCCTCGTGCTGGCGGCAGCCGCCGCGTCGTGGAAGACGTTTCGCGAGCTGCGCGCCAACCGCAACGCCTTCCTGATGCTCCTGGCGTTCCTCCTCTACAACGACGGCATCCAGACCATCATCCGCATGTCGTCGATCTACGGGGCCGAAGTCGGCATCGACCAGAACGCGCAGATCGCCGCGTTCGTGCTGGTGCAGTTCGTGGGCGTGCCCTGTTCGTTCCTGTTCGGCGCGATCGCCGGCCGCATCGGCGCCAAGACCGCCGTCTTCTTCGCGCTCGTGGTCTACGTCAGCATCAGCGTGCTCGGCTACTTCATGACCGCGGCGTGGCAGTTCTTCGTGCTGGCGTTTCTGGTCGGCATGGTGCAGGGCGGCAGCCAGGCGCTGAGCCGCTCGCTCTTCGCGCGCATGACGCCGCCGGCGAAGTCGTCGGAGTATTTCTCGTTCTTCGCGGTCTTCGAGAAGTTCGCCGGCATTTTCGGTCCGGCCCTCTTCGCCGCCTCGGTCAGCCTGTTCCAGTCGAGCCGCGCCGCGGTGCTGTCGATCATCCTGTTCTTCGTCGCCGGCGCCATCGTGCTCTCGTTCGTGGACGTCGAGGCGGGCGAGGCTGCCGCGCGCAGCGACGCGGCGAGCTGACGACGGCGCGGCGGCTTCGCGCTACACTTGCCGCGACCTTTACCCGCTCTGCCTACTCCGCCCTGCCTACCAGGAGCACTCATGGCTGCAGACGCAACCGCGAAGAACCAGAAGACGATCCTGGCCAACCAGGCCAAGATCCTCGCCAATCAGAAGAAGATCGTCGCCAACCAGTCGAAGATCCTGGCCAACCAGAAGTCGATCCTGAAGCGGCTCGGGTGAGCGTGGGCGCGTCACGATCGCTCGTCCTGGCCGCCGCGGTTTGCGCGGCGCTGCTCCTCGGCCCGGCACGGCCCTGGCCCAGACCGAGCAGCTGGTCGTGATGTTCGGCGGCCGGGTCATCGGCCACTTGAACGCGACGACCGAGGGCAATCGCGTCGTCATCGACTACGACTACAAGAACAACGGCCGCGGCCCCACGCTCACCGAAACGATCACGCTGTCGCCAAGGGCCTCCCCTCGGCCTGGACGGTCACCGGCGCCACGACGTTCGGCAACAAGATCGACGAGCGGTTCACGCTCGCCGCGGACCCGCGCCGAGTGGCGCGACTCGACCGGGGCTGGCTCGGCGGTGAGCGACGGCGAGCAGGTCTACGTGCCGCAGACGGCGAGTCCGTGGTCGCTCGGCCTGTTCGCGCGCCTCCTCAACAAGACCACCAGCAAGCGCATGCCGGCGCTGCCTTCGGGCACGCTGACGTTGAAAAAGGGCGGCGACCTTACCATGAGCCGGCACACCGGGTCCGGCCAGGGTCACCGCCTATACGCTGAGCGGAACCAACCTCTCGCCCGACTTCCTCCTGCTCGACGCGCGGGGCAGGGCTGTTCGCGGTCATCTCGCCGGCGTTCGTGATCGTCCGCGAGGGCTACGAGAAGGAGGACGCGCGGCTGCGGGCGCTCGCGGCGACGATGTCGTCGGATCGGCTGATCGCGATCCAGAAAGCGGCGGCGCACCGCTACGGCGCGCCGGTCCGGATCAGCGAACGTCAGGCTCTTCAATCCCGTGACGAAAGCGCTGACCGAGCCGGTCGCCGTCGTCGTCAGCGGCAGCACCATCGCCGGCGTCGAACCGCTCTCGAGCCCCGCCACGCCGGGCGAGGTGACGATTGACGGCGGCAACGGCACGCTGGTGCCGGGGATGTTCGAGATGCACGCCCATCTCGATCAGGAAGACGCGCTGCTCAACGTCCTCAGCGGCATCACCTCCGTCCGCGACATGGGCAACACCAACGACGTGCTCGACGGCCTGATCGCCCGCATCGAGGCCGGCACCATCGCCGGACCGCGCGTCACGCGCAGCGGCTTCATCGAAGGCAAGAGCCCGTTCAACGCCAACAGCGGCATCGTCGTGGACAGCGAGGCCGCCGCGCTCGACGCCGTGCGCTGGTACGGCGCGCGCGGCTACTGGCAGATCAAGATCTACAACAGCATCAATCCCGCCTGGGTGCCGGCCATGGTGCAGGAGGCGCACCGGCTCGGCATGCGTGTCGCCGGCCACGTGCCCGGCGTTCGCCACGCAGACGCCGTCATCGCCGCCGGCTACGACGAGCTCACGCACATCAACCAGTTCATGCTGGGCTGGGTGCTGGAGCCGGGCGAGGATACGCGGACGCTGCTGCGGCTCACGGCGATGAAGCGTCTTCCCGACGGTCGATCTCGCCAGCCCCGCCGCCCGGCGCACCATCGACGCGATGGCGCAAGCGCAAGCTCGCCATCGATCCCACGCTGGCGATCCACGAGGAGCTGACCCTCAACCGCAACGGCGTCGTGCCGCCCGGCGCAGCCGACTATCTCGATCACATGCCGGTCGGCTACCAGCGGTCGGCGCAAAGCGGCCAGGACCGACACGTCGGCGCCCGGGCGACGACGAGGCCTACCGCCGCGCCTTCGACGCGATTCTCGCCACCGTCAAGGAGCTGCGCGACCGCGGCGTGACGCTGATTCCGGCACCGATCTCGGCGGCTCGTTCACCTATCACCGCGAGCTCGAGCTGTATCAACGGGTCGGCATGTCGCCGGCCGACATCCTGGCGCTGGGCCACGCTCGGACATGGCCCGCTATCTCGGGCAGGACCAGCGGCTCGGCTCGATCGAGAAGGGCAAGCTCGCGGACTTCTTCCTCGTGCCCGGCGATCCCACGCGCGACCTCAAGGCGATCAAGACGATCCGCGATGGTGGTCAAGGACGGCGTCGTCTACTTCCCGAGCGAGATCTACCCGGAGTTCGGCATCACGCCGTTCGCGGACGCGCCGGCGGTCGTCGCGCTGACGTGGGGGCCGGCTTCAGCCGGCCCGACCGGCCGCCTGAAGGCGGCCCCTACGACAGCCGCTTGCTCGAACGCAGCGTGGCCAGCGTCAGGATCGCCAGGCCCCACCCGGCCAGCGCCAGCGCCTGCGGCCACAGCGTCTCGAGCCCGACGCCCTTGAGGAAGATGCCGCGCACGATCACCAGGAAGTAGCGCAGCGGGATGAGCAGCGTCGCCGGCTGCACCACCGCCGGCATGTTCTCGATCGGGAAGATGAACCCCGACAGGAACACCATCGGGATCATGAAGAAGAACGACGACGTCATCATCGCCTGCTGCTGCGTCTTCGAGATGGTCGAGACGAAGAGGCCCAGGCCGAGCGTGGTCATGAGGTAGACCAGGCACATCGAGATCAGCAGCACGAAGCTGCCGCGCAGCGGCACCTCGAACCAGAAAATCGCCACGCCGACCACGAGCAACACGTCGATGGCGCCGATGAGCGCGTAGGGCAGGAGCTTGCCGACGATCAGCTCCCACCGCGCGAGCGGCGTCACGTTGAGCTGCTCGAGCGTGCCGAGCTCCTTCTCGCGGACGATGGCCATCGACGACAGGTTGGTGGTGACCACCAGCAGGAGCAGCGCCAGCACGCCCGGGAATGATGAAGAAGCGGCTCTCGAGCTGCGGGTTGAACCACACGCGCACCTGCGCGGTGACCAGCGGGTCGGCCTGGCCGCGGCCCGCGGACGCCGCCGAGTTCGCGGCTGTAGGCGGCGATGAGCGACCCGGCATACCCGAGCGCGACGTTGGTGGAGTTGGCGTCGCTGCCGTCGGCCACCACCTGCACCTGCACCGGCACGCCGGCGCGCAGGCGCTCGCCGTAGCGCGCGGGGATGTCGAGCGCCATCCACGCGCGTCCGCGAGTCGAGGTAGGCATCGATCTGGCTCGCCGACTCCACCGAGTCGGCGACGACGAAGTTCTGTGACGCGTCGAAGCGGCTGACCAGCGCGCGGCTCTCGGCCGAACGGTCCTCGTCGGCCACTACCATCGGCACGTCGTGCACGTCGGTGGTGGCCGCGTAGCCGAGCAGGGTGAGCTGCACGAGCGGCGCGACGATGACGATCGCCGAACAGCCGCGGATCGCGCCGCAGCTCGATCAGCTCCTTGCGAATCAGGCTGAGCAGACGCGTGCACGCTAGGCCCACTCCCGCTTGAGGCGAATCGACGCCAGCGCCAGCACGACCAGCGAGAAGAGCGCGAGCGAGGCCACGTCCACCCACAACACCCGCAGCTCGACGCCTTTCAGCAGCAGGCCGCGCAGGATCGACGAGGAAATAGCGGGCCGGGACGACGTAAGTGATGGTCTGCAGGAACACGGGCATGCTGCTGATCGGAAAGATGAACCCCGAGAGCATGAAGCGTGGGCAGGAACGACGTGAGGAGCGCAATCTGGAACGCCACCTGCTGCGACGGCGCAATGGTCGAGATGAGCACGCCGAACGCCAGCGCGCCGACCAGGAAGAGCGACACGCAGCCGAGGAGCGCCAGCCACGACCCGCGCACCGGCAGGTCGAAGAGCAGCATCGACACGCCGATGATCGCCCATCGCGGAGAGGAGCGAGACGACGAAATACGGCGCCGTCTTCCCCAGCACGTAGGCCGGCGCGCCGATGGGCGCCATGCGGATCTGCTCCATCGTGCCGGCTTCCTTCTCGCGCACGACCGAGAGCGCCGTGGAGACCACGGCCGTGAGCATCGCGATGTAGGCGATGAGGCCGGGAACGAGAAACAGCGTGCTGCGCAGCTCCGGGTTGTACCAGACGCGCGGCTCGAGCGTGAGCAGCGGCCCGCGCCGGCGAGCCGATGCGCGCCTGCACCTCGTAGCGCGCCGAGATGGCGCTCACCAGGCCGACGGCGTAGCCCATGACGGTGGTGGCGGTGTTGGCGTTGTCGCCGTTGATGAGGATCTGCAGGCTGGTGGGACGGCCCGACGCCGCGTCGGCGCCGAACCGCGCCGGGATCACCAGCACGGCGCGCGCGTCGCCGCGGTTGAGGATGCCGGTGACGTCGTGGCCGTCGACGATGGTGGCCACGAGATCGAAATAGCCCGAGTTGACGAAGGCGGAGATCACCTCGCGGCTGGCGCTGCTGCGGTCGTCGTCCTGCACGGCGAGACGGATGTTGCGGATGTCGAAGTTGAGCGCGTAGCCGTAGACGAGCAGGAAGAACGCCGGCACGAAGAGCAGGATGAGCAGGCTCCGCCGGTCGCGCCGGATCTGGCGCAATTCCTTGCGGGCGACGGCCAGCACTTTCCGCATCAGGCGGCCGCGCTCCGCTCGGCCACGTCGAGGAACACGTCCTCGAGCGAGGGTTCGACCAGCGCGCACGACGACACCTCGAGGCCGCGGTCGCGCAGCCGGGACGCCAGCACGGCCGGGTCGAGCGCCGTCCGCAGCACGGCGTGCACGGCGGTGCCGAAGATGCTGGTCTTCTCCACTTCGGCCATCGCGTCGAGCGCCTTCATCGCCTCCACCGGCAGCGCGGCATGCACTTCGACGATCGGCCGGCCGGCAAAGGTCTGCTTCAACTCGGCCACGGTGCCCAGCGCCGCGAGCCGGCCCGCCTGGATGATGGCGATGCGCTGGCAGTGCTCCGCCTCGTCGAGGTAGTGGGTGGTGACGAGCACCGCCACGCCCTGCCTTCGACAGCTGGTCGATGAGGCGCCAGAAGCGGCGCCGCGACAGCGGATCGACGCCGCCGGTCGGCTCGTCGAGGAACACGATCGGCGGCTCGTGGAGGATGGCGCAGCCGAGCGCCAGCCGCTGCCGCCACCCGCCCGAGAGCGTGCGGGCGAGCGTGGTCTCGCGGCCGCGCAGCCCCGCCATCTCCAGCACGAACTCGCGGCGCGCCGCCAGGCGCTCGCGGTCGAGGCCGTAGACGCCGCCGAAGAACCGGATGTTCTCGTCCACGGTCAGGCTCTCGTAGAGCGAGAAGCGCTGCGACATGTAGCCGATGCGCCGCTTCACGGCCTCGGGGTCCGTGCCCACGTCGATGCCGCCAACCGTGGCGGTGCCCGACGTCGGCCGCAGCAGGCCGCAGAGCATGCGGATGGTGGTGGACTTGCCGGCGCCGTTGCTGCCGAGGAAGCCGAAGATCTCGCCGGCGCGGACGTCGAAGGACACGTCGTTGACGGCGACGAAGGCGCCGAACCGGCGCGTGAGGCCCCGCACCTCGATGGCGTTCATCGCCCCACCGCGCCGATCGAGCCGGGCCTCGGCCAGACGCACCGACGCGAGCGCGCGGGTGCGATCGAGCTGGCTCTGCAGGAGCACGAGCTCCGCGTCGAGGACGTCGCCCTGCGCGATCACGCCGGCGCGGTAGCGTTCGCCCACGACCCGGCGCGCCTCGGCCGCCGCGCGCACGGCTTCATCGGCGGCGGCCACCGCCGCGATGCCCGACGCAATCTCGAGCGAGCGCTGGCGCACTTCCACCGCCAGCACAGAATCGAACTCACGCAGCCGCGCGCGCACGGCCGTGGCGGCCCCAGCCGCCTGCGCCACGTCGGCGGCGACGCGGCCGCCGTCCCACACCGACCAGGTGATGCCCACACCGGCGTCCCACGAGTCGTCCCAGCGGTCGATGCGCGGGAATATGTCGGGGATTCGGCCGCGCGTAGTCGAACCCGCCGCCCACGGAAATCACCGGGCGTTTTCCGGCTTCGGCGGCGGTACGCTGCAGGTCCGCGGCCGTGATGCGCAGCTCGAGCGCCTTGCGCTCCGGGCGCTGCGCCAACCCCTCGCGGGTCAACACGTCGAACGAGGGCGGCGCCGGGTCATCGCGCTGCAGCTCGGCGGCCGGTTCGATGGCCTGTGACAGATCGAGGCCGACGAGCCGCGCCAGTTCGGCGGCGGCCACATCGCGCTGGTTGCGGGCCTCGACGAGCAGCATCCGCTGTCGCGCCTGCTGCGCTTCGGCCGACGCCACTTCGTTGGGCGCGACCAGGCCGGCGTTGAGGCGCTCACGCGCGTCGCCGACGTTGACGCCGGAGCGCTCCAGCGCCTGCTCGAGAACGGCCACGGCAGCGCGTGCGGTCACGACGGCCCAGAACGTCCGCGAGACCTCCAGGCGCAGATCGGCGCGGGCGGTCTCGATCTCGGCCGTGACGGCCGACGCCTCGGCGCGCGCCGCCCGCTCCAACACATCGGTGCGGCCGCCGGTGTAGACCGCCCATTGCAGGTCGATACGCGATCGGTAGTTGTCGGGCACGTCGGGGTACACCACAATCGGCCGCGCGAGCGGACCCGGCACGACGAACTCGAGAACGTGATTGGTGCGCGTGTAGCCCGCCGACGCCGACACGGTCGGCAGTTGCGCGGCCTCGCGCGCCGCAACGGCGCCAAGCGCCACGCTTTCCCGCGCGCGCGCTTCCGCCAATCGATGGCTGGCCTCGAGGGCGCGGGCCCGCGCTTCGTCGAGCGTGAGCCGCACGACGGCGGGCGGCACCTGTTGCGCGCGCGCCGGCGCGGCGGTGGCA
The DNA here is from genome assembly GCA_963731785.1 of uncultured Acidobacteriota bacterium. Lineage (GTDB taxonomy): Bacteria > Acidobacteriota > Vicinamibacteria > Vicinamibacterales > UBA2999 > DASYRM01. The sequence goes on along the minus strand of CAVSWX010000014.1, from coordinate 51,781 downwards.
GCCGCAGTCAGCGCGATTGCGATCCAGATCCCCGGGTTACGCACCGGCCTGCTCCTTTCGTGCGAGGGTGGCGATGAAGACGTCCTCGAGCGACGGCGCCACGGCGCGGACGCCGGCGCCGGCCAGCGGCGAGGCTTCGAGCCGGCGGACAAACTCGGCCACCGCGTCGTCCGACGGGTTGTCGAGCGTCACGTGCAGTCGTTCGCCAAACACCTGCACGTCGCGCACGCCGGGCAGCGCGGCCGTGACGGCCGCGGCATCCGCGTGGCCGGCCGCCATCACCTCGACGATCCGGCCCTGGATGATGTGGCGAAGATTGGCGGGCGCGTCCATCGCCAGCGTGCGCCCCTCGTGCAGCAGCGCCACGCGGGCGCAGCGCTCGGCTTCGTCGAGATAGGGTGTGGACATCACGATCGTGATGCCACGGGACAGGAACTCGGACAGGAGCTTCCAGAATTCGCGGCGCGAGACCGGATCGACGCCGGTCGTCGGCTCGTCGAGCACGATGAGATCGGGCTCGTGGACGAGCGTGCAGGCGAGCGCCAGCTTCTGCTTCATGCCGCCCGACAGCCGATCGGCCAGCCGGTCGCGGAACGGCGTGAGCTGCGTGAGGCCGAGCAGCGTGTCGCGGCGCGGCTTGTAGTTGCGCACGCCGTGAATCTCGGCGAAGAACTCGATGTTCTCGTCGATGGTGAGATCGCCGTAGAGGCTGAAGCGCTGCGACAGGTAGCCGACGTGCTCGGTGACCCAGGCGTGGTCGCGCACCGGGTCGCGGCCGAACACCCGCACGGTGCCGGCGTCGGCGTGCAGCAGCCCGCACAGCAGCCGGATGGCGGTGGTCTTGCCGGCGCCGTCGGGACCGATCAGGCCGAACATCTCGCCGCGGCGGACGTCGAGCGTCAGTCCGGCCAGTGCCGTGGTGCCGTCGAACCGCTTCTCGACGGCGTCGAACCGCACCGCCGCTCGCCCTCAGGCGGGTCTGAAGACCCGCGGCCACGAGCGCCTTCGACGGAGCCGGGAGCCGGGAGCCGTGTCGACTCGCTCATCGCAGCACGAAGTCCGCGTCCACCGGCATGCCCTGCTTGAGCGTGCCGGCCGAGTTGTCCACCGACACCTTCACGCGGTACACCAGCTTCGAGCGCTCGTCGGCGGTCTGGACGTTGCGCGGCGTGAACTCGGCGCGGGGAGAGATGTACGTGACCTTGCCGGGCAGGCTGGTCCCGGCATCGGTCCGGACGGTGGCCGCCTGCCCGAGCGCGATCCGCGGCACCACCGGCTCGGGCACGAACACGTTGGCCCACGCGTGATCGAGATCGGTGACCACGACGAGCGGCGCCCGCGGCGGCACCAGCTCGCCGGCGTCGACGATCTTCTGCGTCACCAGGCCGGGCACCGAGGACACGACCTGCGCGTCGCGCAGGCTCTTGTCCAGCACGGCCAGCTGCGCGTCCACGGTGGCCACCCGCGCCCGCGCGCCTTCGAGCTCCTCCTGGCGGGCGCCCGCGCGCACGCGGTCGAGCGAGGCTCGCGCCACGCGCACGCGTTCCTCGGCGCTGCGCTTCCGCTCGCGCGCGAGATCGACGCGGGCCTTGGCGTCGTCGCGCTGCTTCTGCGACCCGGCGTTGGCGCTGAGCAGCGCCTCGAAGCGGTCGAGGTCGGTCTGCGCGTTGCCGATCTCGACGTCGATGGCGGCGATCTCGCTCGTCGCCGCGTCGACCTGCGCCTCGGCCTGGCGCACGTCCTCGGCGCGGGCGCCGGCCTCGAGCAGGCGGAGCTGCGCGGCAGCCGCCGCCCGCTCGGCGCGCGCCCGATCGATCTGCAGCTCGACGTCCTTGGTGTCGAGCGTCGCGATCACGTCGCCGGCCTTGACGCGATCGCCTTCGTCCACTCGCAGCTCGACGATGCGGCCGCCGACTTCGGCCGCCACCTGCACCTCGGTGGCTTCGACGTTGCCCGACGCGGTGAGCGCGTTCGAGGGCGGCGGGGCCTCGCAGGCGATGGCGAAGCCGGCTGCCACCGTGGCAAGGAGCAGGCGGGTGTGGGTCCTCATGGCAGGTGCGGTCCTTCCTTGTGAACGAGGCGCAGCGCGGTGCGCTGCATGTGCGCCACGAAGGCGTCGAGCTGGCGCGGCTCGAGCAGGCCAATCGACACGCCCTTGGCGACCAGCACCCGCTGGCGCGCGAAGAACGTGAGGATGGGCGGCATGATGGTGAGATGCGTGAGCAGCGGATCGACGTCGCCGAACGTGCCTTCGCGCTGCCCCTGCGCGATGATGTCGCGCACGCCGCCGAAGACGGCGTTCATCATCGCGAAGGTCTCGGGGTCGAAGCGCGGCGCGCCCGAGGCGAGCTCGCGCAGCATGATGGGCGGGAACCACGGACGCGCGGCCGCCTCCTCGATGATGGTGGCGACCCAGGTCTCAAGCTTCTCCGCCGCGGTGCCGGGGCCGTCGGCGATGGCGCGCACCCGCGCGCCGACGGCGCGGAACATGTCGCGCAGCACCTCGATGTAGAGCGCGCGCTTGCTCCCGAAGTGGTAATAGAGCATCGCCTTGTTGACGCGCGCCTTGGCGGCGATGCGGTCCACGCCGCCGGCTTCGAATCCCCGCTCGGAAAACTCCTCGGCCGCGGCCGCAAAGATAGCCGCGTGGGAGGCTTCGGCGGAGCGGCGTCTGACTTGGCTCATCAATAACTAACCAACCGGTTAGTTAATAATCCAAAGCGACAGAATCGGATCAAGCCCCGCAGCCGGCCGTCCGAGGTGCCGGGCACCGCCGCCGCCGGCCGCAGCCGATGAACTACGCTAAGTTACTGTCATGAAAGTCGTTGTCACCGGCGGCACGGGCTTCCTCGGCGGCCCGCTGGTCGACGCGCTCCGGGGCGACGCCCACGACGTGGTGGTGCTCACCAGGGGTCGCCCGGGGCGTCGCGGCGAGGTCCAGTGGAGCCCCGCGGACCCCGGCGGCGACTGGGTGCGCGCCTTCGAGGGCGCCGGCGCGGTGGTCAACCTTGCCGGCGAACCGATTGCAGCGGGACGGTGGACGGCGGCGCGCAAGCAGGCGATCCAGGCGAGCCGCGTGGAGGCGACGCGGGCCGTGGTCGCGGCCCTGAAGGCCGCTGGCGCGCGGGAGGCGACGCTCTTGAGCGGCTCGGCGGTCGGCTTCTACGGCACGACGGACGACGAACCGCTCGACGAGTCGTCGCCGGCCGGCACCGACTTCCTGGGCACCGTCTGCCGCGACTGGGAGCGGGAGGCGCGCGCCGCGGAGGCCAACGCACGCGTCGTGCTGCTGCGGACGGGCCTGGTCGCTCGCGCCCGGCGGCGGAGCCCTGCAGCAGCTCGCGCTGCCGTTTCACTTCTTTGCCGGCGGCCCCCTGGGCTCGGGCCGGCAGGTCATGTCGTGGATCCATCGTGACGACTGGATCGCGATGGTGCGCTGGCTGCTCGCGGACGCCAGCGTCAGCGGCCCGGTGAACCTGACCGCGCCTCACCCGGTGACCAACCGCCAGATGGCCGACGCGATCGGCCGCGCGCTGCACCGCCCGTCGATTCTGCCCGCACCCGCGTTTGCCTTGCGGCTGGCGCTGGGCGAGATGGCCGACGCGATGATCCTGAGCGGTCAGCGCGTCCTGCCGCGCGTCGCGCAGAGCCGCGGGTTCGCGTTCCGCTACGAGACGGTGGACGACGCGTTGCGGGAGATCTACGAAGGCTGGGCAGGGCTCTGAAGGCTGGCCTCTAGGTGCTCGAGCGCAACTCCAGCAGTCGGCCTTGAGCCCTGAGCCCTGAGCCTTCCTACAGCGGCGCCGGCTTGCCGACCAGATACATCGCCCCGGTCGGCGCAGGGACGCCGCCGGCGGGCTCGAGCGTCACGGCCACCGCGGTCGGCGGCGCGATGTCCACCGGCGTTTCGTAGTACACCGACCCGCCGCCGGAGGCGTCCGGCGTCAGCAGGCCGGCGCTCACCGGCGCCTGCGCCGTCACCACCCACACCTGGTAGACGCGGCCCGCGGGCAGCGGCGGCAGGTTGGCCACCGTGAAGACCATGCCGCGCTGGCGGCTCCACAGCGCGCGCGCCCGCGCGCTGGCGGCCACCGGCTGGCCGGCGAGATCGATCCGGGCGACGTCGGGCGCCGCAAACACGCCCATCGCGGCTTGCGCGCGGAACGCCACGGTGCGCGCTTCGGCGGTGAGCCGATCGGCCGCCGCGGCACGCGCCTGGGCGTCGAGCAGCTGCGCCTCGAGAGTCGAGACGCGGGCCTGCATCCGCTGCGCATAGATGAGGGCCCCGGCGCCGATGACGAGCATGGCCGCGACCGACAGCCACGGCGGCAGCGCCCGCCGGTCGCGCCGCACCGGCGCAGACGCCGCCGGCGCCGCAGCTGCCACGGCCTCGCCGAGAATCCGCGCCCGCAGCGCGGGCGGCGGCGACACCTGCGGCACGGCGTGCGGCAGCGCGGCCGCAGCTCTTTGCAGCTCGCGCACGTCGGCGGCGCACTCGGCGCAGCCGGCCAGATGCCCCTCGAACGCCGCGCGCTCGGCCGGGCTCGAGCGCGCCCAGCGCGTAAGCGGCCGCGTCGTGCTTCAGCTCGTCGTGCGACGGCGTCACGGCTGCGCCTCCATGAGCGCGTCGCGCAGCTTCAGCAGCCCGAGCCGCATGCGGGTCTTGACCGTGCCGAGCGGCTGCTCCAGGCGCTCGGCGATCTCGCGCTGGCTGAGCCCCTCGAAATAGGCGAGCTCGATCGCCATCCGCTGCAGGAACGGCAGCGCCTCGAGGGCGTGCCGCACGCGCTGTCCCCGCTCCGCGGCGAGCATCTCGGAGGCGGCATCGGGCGCGATCGCGGGCAGCTGCTGGAGGGTCAGCCCGTCATCGTCGTGGACGCGGCCCTCGGGCCGGACCTTTCGCGCACGGAGCCGATCGATGGCCCTCGTGCGCGCCATCACCAGCAGCCACGCCACGACGGTGCCCCGCGACTCGTCGTACTGCGCGGCCCGCCGCCACGCCTGCGCGAACACGTCCTGCGTCACTTCCTCGGCGTCACTCTCGTCGCCGAGGATGCGGAGCGCGAGGGAATACACGGCACGCCCGTGACGGTCGTAGAGCGCGCCCAGGCCGCTCGAATCACCGTCCGCGACCCGACGCAGCGAGCCGCGGTCCTCGGCCTGGGATTCCGACGGCCGGCCGGAAAACCCGACGACGGCCGCAAACAGCCAGATCACCATGGTCCAAGAGGAACTACGGCTCCGCCCGGCGGTTGGATGGCACGGGGCCGGTCACACGATGGGCGGCCCGCCCGCCCGGAAATCGCCGCCCAGAATGGCGGCCGAGTCGGCCCCCAGCCAGCCGTCCAGGACTTTGGCGTAGACCGACCGGAAATCGGTTTCGTGGCGGACGTCGCCGCCGTTGTTCTCGAGCGTCGGGTTCGACGGCGACGGGTCGAGCGAGGCCGCCGTGCCGTAGATGCCGCCGCGCACCGCGCCACCAATGGCCATCATCGCCGCCGCGGCCCCATGGTCGGTGCCACCGCTCCCGTTCTCGCTGATGCGGCGGCCGAACTCCGAGAACTGCAGCACCAGCGTGTCGTTCAGCAGGCCCTGGTTGCGCAGGTCGTTGTAGAAGGCCAGCAGGCCGTCGCCGAACGTGCCCATCAGGTTGGCGTAGGCGCCGCCGCCGGCGGCGCCCTGGCCCGCGTGCGTGTCGTAGCCTCCGGTCTGCACCCAGAACACCCGCGTGCCGACGCCGCGGACCATCGCCCCTGCCACCGTGCGCAAGGCCAGCGCGAAGCCATTGTTCGGGTAGGCCACGCTGCCGGTGTACGTCGCCACGGTCGCCACCCGGTCGAGCGTGGCGAAGGCCGCCTGCGCGCTGCGGTTCACGAAGGCCAACTGGGGGCGCTCCGCGGGGAGATGCGAGGCAATCGCGGTGGCCGCGGCGCGCTCGCGCGCGGCCTCGGCGCCGGCGTTGGGGCTGGCAAACGCGTAGGTGCCGGCATTCGGAATCGCCGACACGCTCACCTCGCGCGAGACGAGCGACCGTGGCAGCTCCTGCGTGGCGGACCAGCCGATGAGCGGATCCTCGGGCAGCCGTTCGAGGTAGCGGCCCAGCCAGCCATCGGTCATCTGGAGGGTCGGGTCGCTCGTGCCCCAGATGTCGTAGCCCTGGAAGTGCGACCGGCTCGAGTTGGCGTAGCCGGTGCGCTGGATCACGGCGAGCCGCCCGCTGTTGAAGATCTCGCGCAGGCCCGTGAGACGCGGGTGGAAGCCGAGGCGCACGCCCGTTCGCGTCCGTCCCGATCTGCAGCACCTGCCCGGCGGGGATCGCGAGCGTCGGACGGCGGCTGAAATAGAACGGATCCTGATACGGCACGACGGTGCTGAGCGCGTCGTTGCCACCGCTCAGATAGACCACGACGAGATTGCGCGCCTGCGCGCCCTGGGCGCGGGCGATGTCGGACAGGAACGCCGGCGCGGCAAAGGTGAGCGTGAACGCCGACACCCCGCCGCGAATGAAGGTGCGCCGCGAAACCGTGCGAGTGGATGTGGCCATGGCGCCGGCGCTCCTAGATCAACTGGTATTCGGCCGAGCCGACGATGAGCCGCGCCAGCCCCGCGGCCTTCGACTGCAGCTGCGCCGTGGAGCCGGTCCACGCGGCGCCGTCCACCAGATACGCCCTGAGCGTATCGAGCGGCGCCTGGGCGAAGGGTGCCGTGGAGAGCCGGTTGAGGAAGAACTCGACGAACGCATCGGGCGAGTCCTTCGCCCCAGCCGCGGCGTTGGCCAGGTTGAAGCGCTGGTTCGCCGCGATCGTGGAGGCGAAGTTCATGCGGGCCAGCATCGCGCCGGTGGAGAACCAGCCGGGCCCCAGCTCCCAGCCGTTCACGTCGGGCGGCTCGAAGAGCGTCTGCCCCATCGCCACGAGCGGCGCCCGCATGCCGTCCACCGAGAAGCCCACGAACCCGACTTCCTTCGACCGCCCGCACCGCGAACTCCACCGGCCAGGCGTAGCGGCCGTGCCAGTTGCCGGGATTCTGGAACCAGCGCGACTGCAGCACGTACTGCACGAGCGGCTTGATGCGCGTGCCGTTCGTCAGGTAGACGCCGGCGGCGGCACGCAGGAACTCGGGGTCGGGCGGAATCGCCTCGCTCACGAAGAAGTTCCACAACTTGCGGGCGAGGCGTTCGGTCGTGGCCGGATGCGTGGCCAGGGCGTTGATGAAGTCGATCCCGTCCTGCATCCCGGCGCTCGCCGCGCGGGCAGGAATGGTGGTGCTGCCGTTGCCGTAGATCGGGAAGGTGAAGGTCTTGGCGGTGGGGTCGTGATTGTTCGGGATGTAGGCGAACTCGTAGTAGCCCGCCGGGTCGAGCCCGTTGCCCACGAGACGCAGGTTCCACCCCGTGAACACGCGCGCCGCGGCATAGACGTCCTCCTCGGTGTAGTGGCCCACCCCGAGGGTGAAGAGCTCCATGATCTCGCGGCCGAAGTTCTCCTGCGGCCGCTGCCGCGTGTTGGTGCGCCCGTCGAGCCACACCAGCATGGCCGGGTCCCGCGCCACGGCCACCAGCAGATCGCGAAAGCTGCCGAGCCCCTGCTCGCGAAAGAGGTCGATCTGCCCTTGCGGCCCGGGCAGCTCGCCGCGTTTCAGGGCCATCATCTTGGTGCCCTGCAGCGCGCCGACCGCGCCGGCCACCTTGCTGTAGGCGGTGGCGAAGTGGTTGTGCCAGAAGAGCGCCATCTTCTCTTCGAGCGGCCGCCGCGTGTGGATCATGCGGAACAGCCAGCGCTGGCGCGCGTCCTCGATGCTGGTGTTGGGCGAGAAGGGGCCGCGGGCGGTGCTGACGCCGATGTGGTCGGGTTGTCCGATCTTCGAATCGACGTCGTCGGGCTGGTCCTCGACGTCGAGCACGTAGGCGAGCGCTTCGAACGTGGACTTGCCCTCGAGTGCGGCCAGTTCCGCCGCACCGGCGCCGAACCCGGCGCGCCGCAGCAGATGTTCGAGATGGGTCGGGTTGCCTGCCATGCCAACGCCTTCCGAGGGCCCGAATCATACGCCTTCGTGCGCCCCCGGGCGAGACCGATGCCCAGCGCCAGGCAATTCCGTGCACCCGGCGTGCCGCCGCGGACGTTATGCTAGTGGCCGGCCGGCATGCCCACGAAGAAGAAGACTACGAAGAAGAAGACGTCGAAACCTGCGTCGCGTAAACGGCGCCCCCGGGCGCGGACCGCCCGCCCTTCCCGCCGGACGGCATCGCGGCGCATCGCACGGCCGGCGGCCCGCGCCGTTGCACCGCCGTCACCCAGCGGAATCGCGCCGGGCATGCAGGCCATCAACACCTACCTGGCCGTGGCCAACGTGCGCGCGTCGATGACCTTTCTGGAGCGGGTGCTCGGGTTCCAGGCGGGCGTCGTGCTGCTCGATCCCGAGGGGCACCCGCGCTACGCGGAGATGCAGCGCGACGGCGCGGTGGTGATGCTGACGCGGCGCGGCGACACGACGGCGCCGGGCGGCGGCGCCGCCGCGCTCTACACCTATGTCGAAGACGTGGATCGCGCGCTCACCGGGGCCCGCGAGGCCGGCGCGGGCGTGAACGACCCCGAGGACACGGCCTGGGGCGACCGCGCGGCGGTGGTCACCGACCCCGACGGCTACCGCTGGGTGCTGGCGACCTTCAAGAAGCTCGTTCCGTTCCATCCTGGGTCAGGTGAGTCGGGTAGGCAGGTGAGCCGGTGCGTAAGGACACTCGGCTCAGAGCTCACTGGTGTCCGGTCTTTAGCCCGCCCGACAAGCGTCTTGCCCACCCGTCCTACCAGCCTCACCGCTACCTAAGAGCCGCCGATAGGCGGCTTCGTACAGCGGCACGATCTTGTCGGCGCAGAACGCGTCGGTAACGCGGCGCCGCGCGGCCTCGCTGGTGGCGCGGTGGAGCACGGGATCGCTCAGGAGCATCACGGCGCTCTCGGCCATCTCGTCGAGCGCACCGGGCGGGTGCAGATACCCGCTCTTTCCGTGCTCGATCACCTCGGGCACGCCGCCGACGCGCGACGCGACCACCGGCACGCCGCACGCCATCGCCTCGAGCGCGGCGAGGCCGAAGCTCTCCTCGGCCGAGGGCAGCAGGAAGAGATCGCTCACCGACAGCAGCGGCAGCACCTCCTCCTGCGCGCCGACGGCATGGACGAGCGGCGCGATGCCCAGCTCACGGGCGGTGCGCAGCGCCCCCGGCAGCTCCGGTCCGTCGCCGACCAGCAGCAGGCGCGACGGCACGCGGCGGCGAATACGGTCGAACACGGCCACGACGTGGTCGATGTGCTTGACCGGGCGGAAATTCGAGATGTGGGCCACGATGCGGACGTCGGGATCGCCGTCGGTGAACCGCTCGCGCAGCGTCGGCACGTGCTGGCGCTTGTGCAGGCCGCAGTCGAGGAAGTTGGGGATCACTTCGATTTCGCGCTGCACGCCGAGCTCGGCGTAGGTGGAATCCCGCAGGCTCTTCGACACCGCGGTGACGTGATCCGACTGATCGATCGAGAACGCGACGATCTCCGAGTACGACGGGTCGTTGCCGACGAGCGTGATGTCGGTGCCGTGCAGCGTGGTGACCACGCGCGGCGCCCGGTTGGCCAGCTTCGACGCCAGCACCTGCTTGGCCAGGAACGCGGCGGTGGCATGCGGCACGGCGTAGTGCGCGTGCACGATGTCGAGGCTGAAATCGCGCGCGACTTCCACCACCTTGTTGGCAATCGACAGCAGGTACTGCGGCTCGCGAAACAGCGGGTAGGTGGGCGTGAGGACCTGATGGAACATCAGGCCCGCCTGATAGTCGCCGAACCGGAACGGCGTCTCGGTGCTGATGACGTGCACGCGGTGGTCGCGGGCGGCCAGCGCCTTGCCCAGTTCCGTCGCGACGATGCCGCTGCCGCCGACCGACGCGTAACAGATGATGCCGATGTTCATGGAGATCCCGGGGATTCTCGCCGCTAGTCGGTCCGCAGCAGGTCCGTCCTCAGCAGCGTCTGCCGCACCACGAATCCTTCCGCGAACGCCACGCCCGCCTGGGCGCCGAACTGCGCGTCGCGGCTTTCGATCAGCTGCTGAAAGCGGCTCGAGGTGAGCCGCGTGTGCACGGCGTCCGGCGCGGCCGGGCGCGAACTGGGTGACGTGACACGCCAGCGCGCGGCGCTTCACGTCGTAGTCGTCGCTGACGTCGATCACGAACGACGGCGCCACGTGATCGTTGATGAAGTAGTAGCACACCCACTCGGGCTTCCAGGCCTCGCCCGGCGCCGCGAAGCGGCGCAGTCCGGCGCTGAAGATCGCCTCGGTGAGGAGCTCGCTCGCGCTCACGTGGTCCGGGTGCCGATCCGACCAGTAGGGCACGGCCACGGCGCGCGGCCGCGCGCACCGCACCAGGCCGGCCACCGCGCGCTGATGATCCGGGCTCGACCCGATCGCGCGATCCGGCAGCCGCAGGTTCACGCGCCACGCCGCACCGAGCGCCGCGCGCGCCGACTCGGCTTCCGCGAGTCGCTCGTCTACCGTGCCGTTGCTCCCCATCTCGCCGGCGGTGAGGTCGCACAACCCGACCTGATGGCCCAGGCGTGCGTGCTTGGCCACGCTGCCGCCGGCGCCGATCTCGATGTCGTCGGGATGCGGGCCGAACACGAGCAGATCCACCGGCCCCGGCGCTGCGCTCATCGCGTCCACCCGAATACCTGGTCGCTCTTCTCGGCCTGCCCCTGCAGCGCGCGCACGAGCACGCGCGCGGCGAGGAACGCGCCGGTGAGCGAGTCGCCGGTGCCGCCGAGCGCGAAGAGATGCCGCGGATAGTTGCGGTGCGGGCCGATGTAAGGGAGGCCGTCGGCGGTCTCGCCGTAAGTCGATTCCCAGCCCCATTCGGGCCGCAGCCCGGCGATAGCCGGATACATCGTCAGCGCCTCGTACATCAGCTGCCCGGTGCGCTGGACGAGCACGTCGTCGCGCCGGCGCACCGGCGTCTCATCCTGATCGCCGCCGACCACCAGCAGCCGCCCGTCCTCGGTCCACACGACGTGGCGGCCGGCGCCGGCCGGGATCCTTCACCGTGACACCGCGGTTGCCCACCTGCTTGCGTATCGACGCGGGCATGGGCTCGGTGAGCGCGTGATAGAGCTCGCGCACCTTGAAGTGACGGCGCAGCGGCCGAAATTCCGCCGTGGCGGTGCCGGTGGCCACGACGACGGTGGCCGCCTTGATCACGCCGCCGTCCACGATCACTTCGACGTGACGGCGCGCGACGCGGATCTTCTGCGCCCGCGTCTGCTCGAAGATGGTGGCGCCGCGCTTGACCGCGGCCGCGGCCAGGCCGAGGGAAGCGCGGTACGGGTCGAGGACGAAGCCGTCGCGGGCCCGCATCGCGGCGGCGACGTCGAGCGGCGTCAACGCGGTGACCTGCCGGCGGGTGAGCCACGACACCGACACGCCGGCCGCCTCGCGCGCGTCGTACTCGCGCAGCAGCCCTTTGCTGTCGTCCTGGGGCCCGACGATGAGATTGTCGCGCGGCTCGAGCCCGCAGGAAATCGACAGCCGGCGAAGCTGAGCCGCAGCGTCGAGCGCCGCGCGCCGCCAGGTGCCGCACACGAGTTTGGCCGTCCGGAGCCCGTGGCGCTTGGCGATGTCCCGGAACGGCGGACCCGGATCGGGCATCAGCAACCCGGCCGCGCGGCCCGACTGCATGCCGGCGCGATCGGCTTCGATGACCAGCGGCCGGAGCCCCGCGAGGGCGCAGGCCACGGCCGTGGCGCACCCGGTGAGCCCGGCACCGACGATGACCACCTCGGTCTCGTGCTCGCCGCGCAACCGAGGGTAGGACGGACGTTTTCCTGAGGGATAGCCGGCAATCCACGGGGATTGCCCGTAGCGGGTCTGCATCGGTCAGCCTGCATTCTCTTGTACTTCGCCCGCCCGTATGTAGCGGGAGCGCGGCAGGGCCCCTGATAAAATCGCTTCTGCCCCATGCGGCGGCTATTGCGGTTTCTCGTGATCGCCGGGATCGCGCTCGTGGTCGCGCTGGCCGGGGCGGCCTGCTGGGTACGCTCCGAGCTGCGGGCCAGCCTGCCCCTCACGAACGGCACCGTGCAGGTGCGGGGCCTCCAATCCACCGTCACCATCGAGCGCGACGCCCTCGGCATTCCGACGATCCGGGGCATGTCCCGCGCCGACGTGGCCCGCGCCACCGGCTTCGTCCACGCGCAGGACCGGTTCTTCCAGATGGATCTGGCGCGCCGCCGCGCGGCCGGCGAGCTGTCTGCGCTGGTGGGCGATGCCGCCATTCAGCTCGATCGGCAGGTGCGGGTGCACCGCTTCCGCGATCAGGCCCGCCGCACCGTGGCGCTGCTGGCACCCGGCGACCGCACCGTCCTCGAGGCGTATGCGGCGGGCGTCAATCGCGGCCTGGCGACGCTCGACGCCAGCCCGTTCGAGTACCTCGTCCTGCGGCAGGCGCCGACAACGTGGACCGCGGAAGACAGCGTGCTCGTGGTGCTGTCGATGTTCGTCACGCTGCAGGACCCGACCGGCGAGTACGAGTCCACGCTGGCGACGATGCGCGACGTCCTGCCGCCCGGGATGTTCGAGCTGCTCGCGCCGCGCGGCACCGAATGGGACTCGCCGATCCTGGGCTCCCCGTTCACCACGCCCGCTGTGCCGGGCCCCGAGGTCTACGACCTGCGGCGGCAGCGCGACGGCAAGCCTGAAATCGATCTGCGGAAGGAGCGCGAGCTGACGGTTCGTGACGCCGCCAACCCGTGGGCGCCCGTGAGCGGCGAGGTGGCGCTCGGCAGCAACAGCTGGGCGGTGGCGGGCGCGCTGACCGGCTCGGGGCGTGCGCTCGTGGCCAACGACATGCACCTCGACATTCGCGTGCCGAACACGTGGTATCGCGCGGTGCTCGAGTGGCGCGACGAGGCCGACCCGTCACAGACCCACCTCCTCACCGGGCTCACGCTCCCCGGCCACCCGACGCTCGTCACCGGCAGCAACACCCACGTGGCGTGGGGGTTCACCAACTCGCAGGTGGACGCGAGCGACCTCGTGCTGCTCGAGCTCGACCCCGCGGATCCCAATCGCTACCGGACGCCGTGGGGCTGGCGCACGTTCGACCGCTACGACGAGACGATCGAGGTGACGGGCGGCGACCCGGTGAAGATCGACGTGCGCTGGACCATCTGGGGTCCGGTGCTCGGCACCGATCACAAGGGCCGCCTGCGCGCCTACGCGTGGACCGCGCACTCGGCCGAGCGTCTGGCCTTGTCGCTCCTGCCGCTCGAGTCGGCGCACTCGATCGAAGAGGCGCTCGATGCCGCCAACGGGCTCGGCACGCCGGCCCAGAACCTGGTCATGGCCGACCGCAGCGGCCGCATTGCCTGGACCATCTACGGCGCGCTGCCGCGCCGCATCGGTTTCAGCGGACACTTACCCGAGTCGTGGGCCGACGGCTGGCGCGGGTGGAACGGCTGGCTGACACCGGCCGATACCCGCGGATCGTCGACCCGCCGGACGGGCGCCTGTGGACCGCCAACGCACGGGTCGTGGACGGCAGCATGCTCGCCGCGCTGGGTGACGGCAACTACGACGTGGGCGCCCGCGCTCACGAAATCCGCGATCGGCTGCGCGAGCGCGAGCAGTTCACGGCACGCGACATGCTCGATATTCAGCTCGACGCGCGCTCCACGTTCCTGTCGCGATGGCGCGATCTGATCCTGCGCCACCTCGATCAGAACACCATCGCCGGCGACGCGGCGCGCCGCCGGTTCCGCGACATCGTCGAGAAGGACTGGACCGGCGAGGCATCGCCGGATTCGGCGGCCTACCGCCTCACGCGGATGTTCCGCGACCAGGTGATGGAGCGGGTGACGGTGTTCGTGCTCGCCGACTGCTACGAAGCCGACGCGTCGTTCGACTACCGCTGGATCCGCCGGCGCGAAGGCGCGATCTGGAAACTCGTGACCGAGCGTCCCGCACATCTGCTGAGCCCGCGTTACGGCTCGTGGAGCGACCTGCTCACGGCGTCGATCGACGCGCTCATTCAGGAAGCGATGGAGAACAGCGCGGGCGACCTGGCGCGCAAGACGTGGTCCGACTACAACGTCATCGCGTTCCGGCACCCGCTGTCGGGATCGCTGCCGTTCGCGAGCCGGTGGCTCGACATGCCCGACGGGAAGTTCCCCGGCGACCTGTTCACGCCGCGGGTGCACTGGAACATCGCCGGCGCCTCCGAGCGCATGGTGGTATCGCCGGGCAACGAGCGCGAGGGCATCATGCACATGCCCACCGGGCAGAGCGGTCACCCGCTCTCGCCGTTCTACCGCAATTCGCACGACGCGTGGGCGCGCGGCGAGCCCACGCCGTTCATGCCCGGCCCGACGCGCTTCACGCTGACGCTGGAGCCTTAGAAGGAAGGCTTCGGGCTTCGGGCGCTAAGGACATCAGGGCTACGAGTACGGCCGTCGGTCTTCGCACGTAGAGGGCGACCTTCAGACGCTCTCTCTGAGCCCCGCCCTGCATGTCGCGCAGCCGCGCATCAGCGCCGGCGCATGTTGAAGCCGGTGAGCACGCTGATCCGCGTGCCGGCCTTCGACGGCACCACGGCCACGTTCATCGGCACGTTGAGATTGCCGGCCCGGAACGTCACGCCGCCGGCGAGCGCGAGCGCCACGCCGGCCGCCGTGATGTTGGGACCGATGCCGAACTCCGCGCCCTCGCGCGTGCGCAGACCCACCAGCCAGCTGACGCTGGGCAACGCCACACCCTGGTCGAGGCCGCCGAGCAGGATCACCCACTCGTTGACGGCGGCCACGCCGCTCTCGCCGCTGTAGAACTGCTTCTCGAACTGCCAGCCGAACTGCGAGATGTTCGGCCCGACGTCGATGTTCCGCTTGTGGAGCTCGTCCACCACGCCGGTGCTGAGGGCGGTGAGGCCGAAGCGCGGCCCCGACAGGTTGACGGTCTTGGTGAACGGCGGCGGCTCGATGACGCTCTGGGCCGACGCGGCCCCGGCCGGGGCCGCCAGACACATGAGAACGACGACGGCATGACGCATAGGCACCTCCATGGAACGGATGGTGCGCTGCGCCACCGGCGCAAGTCCTGACGGCGGGCCTGAAAAGTCCTGATACTGCGCGACCCGGTTCGCTGTCAGGCGGCGCGGCTGCGCAGGCGGGCGAGCACGGAGTCCCACTCCGGCCCACCCGGCGCAGGATCGGTTCGACGGGCAGGACCCAGCCGCCGCTGGCCGGGCGGCGCCGCGGCGAGCGCGGCGTCCACGAGGCGTGCCGCTTCGTCGCGCCTGCCCGCGAGCGTCAGCGCCACCGCGCGCACGATCGCCACGTCGACAGCCGTGCGGGGCCGCGGGTCTTCCGCCTTCGCCAAGCTACGGCGGACAGGTCAGACCCGCCTTCCGTACGTGGGCCGGGTCTTCAGCCCCGGCTGGAGCTTCCATCACTCGTCGGGCCAGGGCTTCATCCCCGGCCGCGGCCAGTCCTATCGACGCCAGCGCGTGCCCCTCGACACGTCGCAGCGCCTGTGCGAACGCGTCACGCGCGCCGGTGCGATCGCCGCCGCGCCACCGCATCGCGCCGATCGCGTACCACACGCTGGCGCAGCACTCGCGCGCGTACAGATGCCCATCGGCCTCGGCCGCGAGCTCCCGCTCGAAATGCTGCTGTGCGGCCGCGTCGTCGCCGCGCGCGAGCCGGATCAGCCCGAGCAGCCACTCCAGCGCCACTCCGGAAAACCGCGACTCCGACTCGGAACGAGCCAGGCCCCGCGTGCCCTCTGCCGAGCTCGCGCTCGGCCTCGTCGAGCGACTGGCGCGCGACGTGGACCGTGGCGGCCAGCCAGTGCGCCAGGGGACATCCGGGCAGCAGCGCCAGCGTCCGGCGCGCCGCCCGCAGGCGTGCCTCGCCCCAGCTCACCGCGGCCAGCCGCAGATGATGGCGCCAGTTGTCGGGCTCGAGCGACACCGCGCGCGACAGCGCCGCCACCGCGTCGACGCTGGCCCCGGCGCGATCGAGGACGAACCCCAGCGTGGCCCAGCCCTCGCCGTACTGCGGATTGAGACGGCAGGCCTCGCGCGCGTGGTCGGCCGCGGCGGCGAGCGCGTCGAGCGCGGGCGAGCGATCCGCCCGCGTCATCTCGAACCGCATCACGTGAGCGGTCGCCAGGCCGACGTGCGCGGCATGACTGTCGGGCGTCGTCGCGAGCGCCGACTCGAAGGCGCGTTGCGCCTCCCCGACCCGGCCCGCCGCCAGCGTCTCGAGCGCGGCCCGCCCCTCGACAAACGCCCGATACGGCGCGATCAGCGCGGCCAGCGTGTCGTCGCCGGCCCGTGCGGCAACGCGCAGCGCCTCGCCGGTGAACCGGTAACCCTGACGCGGCACGGTCTGGATGAGCGGCACGCCGGCGGCGGTCCCAAGCGCGCGGCGCAGCGACGAGATGGCCTGTTCGAGGCTGTTGTCCGTGACGGCCACGTCGCGCCAGGCCGCTTCCACGAGCGCGTCCTTGGAGACGACCTCGCCCGGGCGGGCCAGCAGCGCCGCGAGCACGTCGAGATGGCGCGCGGGAACCGGCAGCGGTTCCTCGCCGCGCGTCAGCCGGCCGGCCGCGGTGTCGAGCTCGAACTCACCGAACCGGAACCGCGGCATCGGGTCCGCTTTCCGCTACCAGTACGCGATCGGGGCGGGCAGCGCGGCGCCGCACCCGCACGTGCCTTGCCGAGCGGCGTGGTCGGCCATCTTCTGGCACGCCGGACACCGCACCCACATCGCGTTGATGCGCTCGGGCACGAACACGGCGGTGTAACCACCGCCGCCGAGCGTCTCCCCGGTGCCGTGGAATCGCTTCATCGCCTCGCCGTGCGTGCCGCCCCGCATCACCTGCTTGGGATCGTCCGGATGTCTCCCAGGCGCTGATGGTGAGCATGCGGTCGTCCACGTCGCGCTGACGAGCCCGAGAAACCCCTTCATGCCGAGCAGCTCGGTGGCGACCTGGCGGCTCAGCTCGCTGACCCCTTTCGTGTCGTCCGCGCCACGCGAATGCAGCGCCGTGATGCTGAACGCACCCGGCTTGCCCGTCGCGCCACCCCAGGTGCGGACGGCGGTCCCGAACGTGAAGGGGCCAATCGCCTTCGGCTGCACGATCACCTGCAGCCCCACCTGCTCGGGAATGACGCGCGAGTCGAAGTAGCCCTCGACGCTCCGGATGCGGCCGCCAGCCACGCGGATGAAGTCCGCGCCGTGCAGCTCGATCGGCTTGCCGGTCGGCGGCAGGCCCATCATCGAGCCGCTGTTGGTGCCGCGCATGATCCACTGCGCCGCCACGAAATCCGGCGCCGCGAGTCCGGCGCTGGCAATCGAAAACGAAACGTCGGGAAACGCGGCAAACAGCCCCTGCATGTAGCCGGCGAAGGCCTGGCCGCTGATCGGACCTCCGGTGCCGGGATCGCTGTAGGTGCCATCCTCGGCCATCGTCGCCAGCACCGCCGCTGGATCGCGGCGGTTCCAGGCGTCGAAGGTACTGCTGCGCGACGTCGATCGGGTTCATCGGATCCTCCTTGCGGAGACTCTACCTCAGCAGCGCGTCGCGCGCGGCGATCACGCGGTCCTGCGCCTCGGCCACCGTGCGTCCCATCGCGGTGAGGTGGCCCATCTTGCGGCCCGGTTTCGGGGTGACCTTGCCGTAGAGATGCAGCTTCACGTCGGGCTGCCGGCACGCGGCCGCCCAGTCGGGCTCGCCGTCCACCCACAGGTCGCCGAGCAGGTTGGCCATCGCCGCCGGCCGCAGCAGCTCTGGCGACCCGAGCGGCAGCCCGCAGATCGCGCGCACCTGCTGCTCGAACTGGCTGGTGACGGCGGCATCGAAGGTCAGGTGGCCGGAGTTGTGCGGCCGCGGCGCCAGCTCGTTGACCATGAGCTCGCTGTCGGTGCTGAGGAAGAACTCGATGCAGAGGACGCCGACGTATTCGAGCGCGTCGAGGATGCCGCGCGCGATTTCGGTGGCCTGCGCCGCCACGGCCTGCGGCACCGCGGCGGGAGCGGTGGTGAGGTCGAGGATGTGATTGCTGGTGGCGGTTCTCGAAGAGCGGAAACAGCGGCGACGTGCCCGTCGAGCCCGCGCGCCGCGATCACCGAGAGCTCGGCCTGCAGGGTGATGCGCTTCTCCACCACCAGCACCCGGGCGCCGAGCGACGTCCAGATGCGCTCGGCCTGGTCCGCCGACGCCGCCACCTGCTGGCCCTTGCCGTCGTAGCCCGATTCAGCGGTCTTGACGATCGCCGGCGTGCCGATGCGCGCGAGCGCCGAGGCGAGCTCGCCTTGCGTGGTCGCCACGGCGAAGGGCACGGTGGGGAAGCCGCGATCGGCGAGGAACTGCTTCTCGCGGGCTCGCTGCTGCGTGATGTGCAGCGCTTCGGGCGACGGCCGCACCGCGACCAGCGATTCGATGGCGCTGGTGGCGGCGCTCGGGACGTTCTCGAACTCGAAGGTGACCACCGCGACACGGCGCGCGAAGGCGCGCAGCGCGTCGAGGTCGTCGTAGGGGGCGGTGACCTCGACGTCGGCCACCTGCCCCGTCGGCGTGTCCGAATCGGGCGAGAAGGTGTGGACGCGGTAGCCCATGCGCCGGGCGGCGATGGTGAACATGCGCCCGAGCTGCCCGCTGCCGAGCACGCCGAGCACGGAGCCGGGGCCGATCACGGGAGCTGTTCCTGCCGCACCTTCTGCGTCTGCTCCTCGCGGAACGCGCGGAGCGCCGCGCGCAGCTCGGGTCGCGAGTTGGAGAGGATCGACACCGCCAGCAGGCCGCGCGTTGGTGGCGCCGGCCTTGCCGATGGCGAGCGCGCCCACCGGCACGCCGCCCGGCATCTGCACGATGGACAGCAGCGAGTCGAGGCCCTGCAGCGCCGCGCTCTGCACCGGCACGCCCAGCACCGGCACCACGGTGTGCGCCGCCACCATGCCGGGCAGGTGGGCCGCACCGCCGGCGCCGGCGATGATCACCTCGATGCCGCGCGCCTCGGCGCCGCTGGCGAACTCGGCCATCCACACCGGCGTGCGGTGCGCCGACACCACGTGGTGCTCGTGCGGCACGCCAAACCGCTCCAGCACCTCCACGGCGTGCTTCATGGTCTCCCAGTCGGAGGTCGAACCCATGACGACGGCAACAATCGGCTTGGAATCAGTCATGCGAAACAGGGAATATTACCGCGCGATCCGAAACTTTCCCAGGGGAGGTCCAATGAGAGCTGGCGACGTCGTATCGCGTGATGGGCATTCTGCTCCTGGCCCTTGGTGCGTCGCTGCCAGCCGGCGCCCAGACCGTACCCAAGGCGGAGGTGTCCGGCGGCTATCAACTGCTCACCGTGAACTTCGACGAGTTCGACGAGACCCTCGGGACGGGTTGGTACGCCGACGTGGCCGGCAACCTCGGCTCGATCTTCTCGGTGGTGTTTCAGGTGAGTGGCAACTACAAGACGTTCGAAGAGACCGAGAGCTTCGGCGGCGTCACCGGCACACTGACCGCCAGCCTCACGGTGCACGAGTTCATGGGCGGCGTCCGCGTGAGCGCGCGCAAGAGCCGGAGGGTCACGCCGTTCGGGCAGCTGCTCGTCGGCGGCGTCAACGCATCGGCCGAGGTCGAAGGCACGGTCACCCTGGGCGGCGAGACCATCTTCGAAACGAGCGAGCGCGAGTCGTCGACCAACTTCGGGCTGCAGGTCGGCGGCGGCGCCACCATCTGGCTGGGCGAGACGATCGGCGTCAGGGGCGCGGCGGACTATGTGACCGTCTTCGCCGAGGAGGAGGGTGTGAACGCCTTCCGGGTCGCCGGCGGCGTGGTGTTCGGCTTCTAGACGCGGAACGGCCGGTGGCTGCCCCGCCACCGGCTTCCCGGTCCTCAGTACGACAACGCCGCCGCGAGGCCGGCCAGCAGCAGGAAGACACCCGACGCCGACGCCGACGCCAATCAGCACTTTGGTGCCGGGCTTCATGCCCGGGCCGGACTGCTTGACCTCGAGCGACCGGATCTCCGAGTAACCGATGCGCCACGGCGCCACCGGGATGCGGGTCTTCGGACTGAACACGAAGAGGTCGCCCTCGTGCGCCAGCACCGTGCCGTCCACGTGCGTGCCGTCCTCGAGATCGAGTTCGATGCGCGTTCCCGGCTGCAGCGACGACGCGAGCGGTTTCCAGTCGCGGGCGGCGTCTTGCGCCGTGGCCGGAGCGGCGAGTGCGAGCACGAGCAGCGCCGCGGGCAGATGACGTCTCGTGACAATCCTCATGATGACGCTCCTCTCGTGGTTTAGAAATCGACGCCCATGCCGATGCCCACTGACACCTGGCGCACGCCGTCGGATGCAAAGGCGAGGCGACCTTCAGTACGGACGAACACCGATCGGGACAGGTAGGACTTGAAGCCGCCGGCCACGAAAGGGCGCGCCGTCACCGTCGTGCGTTGCTCTTCCAGCGGCGTCACCGTGTAGGTGGTGGAGCCGGCACGAAAGGTCCCGCCTTCGCGGAAACGGTGCTCCTGCAGCAGTCCCAGCTTGACGCCGCCGCTCACGTACGGGTGCATCAGCGTGTTCTCCCTGAACTGCCACGTGACGGCCGGCGCGATTGCGAAGAGCTGGCGCTCGGAGTCGATGTAGGCGAAGGTGCGTCCCGGTGATGCCGGGCACGGGAAAGACCTCCGACTCGTAGGCGTGCCACCGATTCGAGGCGCTGATGGCCACATCGGTCTTGAGATGGGGCGTCCAGTAGCGGCCGACGTCGGCCCGGTATTCAGCCTTGGCCTCCCAGTTGGTCCACGTGGTCCCCGTCTCGGAGCTGGAGAGGGTCCACAGGGCGAAGCTGCCGCCGACGTCCCAACGCGGGTATGCAGCCGGCGCGAGCGAGCGGGCGGGGCGGAATGGGGCGTCCTGTGCGGCGGCGGGGACCACGGCGGCGCCGAGCACGGCGCCGGCCAGGATGAAGGTGCGGGCAAACAGTTGTGTCACGGCTGCCTCCTGACAGCCAAGGTGCCAGGGGCAGGAAAAGCGGCTCAGGCGACCAGGGGTTTCCCCGGCTGGCCGGCTAGGCGTCCTGACGCCGCCGGTTGCGGCGGCGAAGGCCCGAGGCGGCCAGGGAGGCGTCGTCGAGGCCCGCAAGCGGGCGCCACCAGGAGTCGGGCTTGATGCGGAACGAGAGCACGAAAATCGCCACGGCCGTGACCCCGAACACGACCCCGAGGATCACGCCGGGGTTGTAGAACGCCCTCATCGGCCCGCGTGCGCTGCCGCTCGCCCACGAGCGTCTTGAAGCGCGCCGCCATGCGGCCGAACTCCGGGTCGCTGGCGAAATACTCCTCGACCAGTGCCCGGGTATCGTCGCTCACCTCGCCGGCGAAATACGCCGGGAGCAGATCGTAGATGACCTCACGGGTGACCTTCATCGTCCTTCTCCATCCTCGAGTGGCCGCAGCGGCGCGGCCAGCGCGTCGCGCGCCCGGCAGATGCGCGACTTCACCGCGCCGATGCTGATACCGAGCGCGGCCGCCACCTCGGCGTACGACATTTCCTTCACGACGTAGAGCAGCAGGGCGCGGCGGTCGCCGCGGGCGACGCGGCGCAGCCGCGCGCGCACGTCGCGCAGCGTCGAGGCATGCTGCACGTGCACGTCGGCGCCGGGCGCGCCGTCGGCAATCGTGTCCTCGAGCTCGACGTGCCTCGCCGCGCTTGTCCGGGACGAACGCAACTCGTCCCGGTACAGGTTGCGGGTGATGGTCATCAGGTAGGCCTTGACCGTGGCGTGCTGGATGCGGTCGCGAGCCCGCCACGCACGGACGAAGGTGTCGGCCGTCAGGTCGTCCGCCCGGGCCGGATCGCCGGTCAGGAAGAGGGCGAACCGGCGCACGTCCGGCCAAGGTTACCTTGGCCGTCCGGCCCAGCCTTGCGGCCGCGAATCTGGGCGAGAATTGAGGCTTCTGGTCAGCCTTGGAGGCCGCATGCGCCGCCGCACCACCCTTGCTCTCGCTCTCGCCCTGCTTCCCGCCGTGCTCGCCGCGCAGTCGCCGGCACGGCCGCTGGAGGTGCCCTACCGGCAGTTCCAGCTCGCCAACGGCCTCAACGTCATCCTTCACCGCGACACCAGCGTGCCGGTCGTCGCCGTGAACGTCTGGTATCACGTCGGCTCGGCCAACGAGCGGGTCGGGCGCACCGGCTTCGCGCACCTGTTCGAGCACCTGATGTTCGAGGGGTCGAAGCACGTGAAGGAAGGCGAGTTCGACACGCTGCTCGAGGCCGCCGGCGGCAACAACAACGGATCCACCTCGAACGACCGCACGAACTACGTGATCGACGTGCCGTCGAACGCGCTCGATCTGGCGCTCTATCTCGAGTCCGATCGCATGGCCTACCTGCTCGACACCATGTCGCCGGCGCGCGTGGACGGGCAGCGCGACGTGGTGAAGAACGAGCGCCGCCAGAGCTACGAGAACCGGCCGTACGGCATGGCGTCGATCGAGCTGGACAAGATGCTGTGGCCGGCCGGTCATCCCTACAGCTGGCCGACGATCGGGTACATGGAGGACCTGACGGCGGCGAGCTACGACGACGTCGTGCAGTTCTTCAAGAAGTACTACGCGCCCAACAACGCCAGCCTGGTCGTGGCCGGCGACATCGACTACGACGCGACGAAAGCGCTGGTCGAAAAATGGTTTGGCGAGGTGCCGAAGGGCGAGCCGGTCGAGCCGATTGCGCCGCCGCCCGCGGTGCTGACCGGCGTGAAGCGGCAGACGATGACCGACCGCGTCCGGCTGTCGAAGCTGTTTCTCGGCTGGCTCACGCCGCGCGTCTACGGCCCCGGCGACGCGGCGCTCGACGTGGTGTCGTCGGTGCTGGCGGGCGGCAAGAACTCGCGCCTCTACAAGCGGCTGGTCTACGACACGCAGATGGCGCAGGACGTGGAAGCCACGCAGCAGTCGGGCATGCTCGGCAGCTCGTTCATCATCGAAGTGACGGTGCGGCCGGACCGCACGGTGGCCGAGGTGCAGAAGGCGATCGACGAAGAGCTCGCCCGGCTGCGGCAGGAGCCGCCGACCGAGCGCGAGCTGCAGCGGGCGATCAACCAGATCGAGGCGTCGTTCTACCGCCGCATGGAACGCGTGGGCGGGTTCGGCGGCAAGGCGGACCAGCTCAATTCGTATTTCGCCGCCGGCGGCGGGCCCGACTATTTCGCCGAGGATCTCGCCCGCTATACGTCGCTGTCGCGCTCCGATGTCCAGGCCGCGGTCGCGCAGTGGCTGCCGGCGGACCGGCGCGTGGAGCTGACGGTGAATCCTGAGGGGGCGAAGTGATGCGCCGCGGACGGCTTCCGGCTTCACGGCTCACGGCTCAGCGGCCTGTAGGCGCAACGGGCCTCGCTGCGCTCGTCGCCGTCCTGATCGGATCCGTGACGACATCACCAAGGGCGGCCGATCGGTCGAAGGCGCCGGCGCTGGGTTCGACGCCGCAGCTCAAGATTCCGCCGATCCAGAAGCGAGCGCTCTCCAACGGGCTGCCGGTGTGGATCGTGGAAGCGCCGGAGGTGCCGCTCGCCCAGATCAATCTCGTCATCCACGCCGGGAGCAGCGACGATCCGGCCGACGCCTACGGGCTGGCCAGCTTCACGGCCGCCATGCTCGACGAGGGGGCCGGGGCACGGTCGGCCCTGGAGATCGCGGACGAAGTGGAGTTCCTCGGCGCGGGGCTGAGCACGACCAGCAGCTTCGACGCCTCGGCGGTGCGCCTCAACGCGCCGGTGCGGCAGTTGCGGCCGGCGCTGGCCGTGATGGCCGACGTCGCCCTCCGGCCCACCTTCCCGGCGCCCGAGGTGGAACGCCTCCGCCAGGAGCGGCTGACCGCGCTGCTCCAGGCCAAGGACGACGCCGCGTCGGTGGCGCCACTGGCCTTCGCCCGCGTGGTCTTCGGGCCCATGCACCGGTACGGCACGGCCGCCAGTGGCACGAGTGCCACCCTCAAGGCCATGACCGCCGCGCAGATGCAGGCCTTTCATGCCGCGCGCTACCGGCCGTCGAACGCCACGCTGATCGTCGCGGGCGAGATCACCGCCACGGGCGTGCTGCCGCTGCTCGAAGAGGCGTTCGGGAAGTGGCCGATGTCGGCGCCGGTCGCCAGAACGCCGGTGGCCAACGCCCCCCAGCTCACCGCCAGTCAGGTGACCCTCGTGGACATGCCGTCGGCCGAGCAGTCGCAGGTGCGCATCGGATACGTCGGCGTACCGCGGTCGACGCCCGACTATTTCCCGCTCGTCGTCCTCAACACGATCCTGGGCGGGTCGTTCACGTCGCGCCTCAACCAGAACCTGCGCGAAGAGCACGGCTACTCCTACGGCGCCAGCTCGCGCTTCGACATGCGCCTCTCCGCCGGCGCGTTCCAGGCCGGCGCCGGCGTGCAGAGCGACAAGACGTCCGAGGCGCTGGCCGAGTTCTTCAAGGAGCTGAAGGGCATTCGCGAGCCGATCAGCGAGGCCGAGCTCGCCAAGGCGAAGAACTACATCGCGCTCAGCTTCCCCAGCGAGTTCGAGACCATCACCGATCTCACCAGTCATCTCGAAGAGATGGCGGTCTACAAGCTGCCCGACACGTACTTCACGCAGTACATCGCCAACGTGCAGGCGGTGACCGCGGCGGCGGTGCAGAAGGCGGCGGCCACCTACATCCAGCCGGAGAAATTCGCGGTGGTGGTGGTGGGCGACCGGAAGAGAATCGAACCGGGCATCCAGACGCTGAAGCTGGGGGCGCTCCGGGCGCATGAGCGTGGACGAGGCAGTGCCATGAGCGTGACGGCGGGCTTGCCGGAGCTGCTCACCTACTCGGATCACGAGCGGGCGAAGTGGCGCGCGTGGGTGGAGGCCGATCCGTCGCGGCTTGCGCTGCCCTTTCAGCCGGGGGCGCGCTTCACCACCATCGGCACGTGCTCGACCACGTATTCCTGATCGAGCGCCGGCACCTGTCGCGGCTCGAGGGCGCCACGCCGCCGGACTCGACCGGCGTGCCCGGCGGGCGACGTCAAGGCGCTGTTCGAGTACGCCGATCTGGTGCGCGCCGATTTCCGCCGCTTCGTGACCTCGCTCGACGACGCCGCGGCGGCGCAGCGCTCTGACGTTTACGTTCCCGCCGGCACCTTCACGATGACGCGGCGCAAGCTGGCCACGCACGTCGTGCTCCACGAGGTGCGGCATCTGGCGCAGGTGGCGCATGCCGCGCGGGCGGCCGGCGTGGAGCCGCCGGGCGAGCACGATCTCATCTTCTGCCCCGCTTACGACTGAAGGGAGGCTCTTAACTGCCCACCCTCCGGGTCGGCGTCAGGTCCCAACGGCCGTACGCGACCGTCGCGGCCAGCAAGCCGACGACAAACGGCACTGCCGCGCCGGCCACCGCGCCGCCCACCACCGTGATCGCGGTCGCGCCGACCATGATGACGACCAGGCCCAGGCCCGCGAGCGGCGTGAGTTCGGGCCGGATGCGGAGCAGCCATGGCAGGACGAGGCCCACCGCGCCGAGGACCTCGACGACGCCGATGAAGCGCAGGAACGCGCCAGGAAGCTCGACCGGCCCCGCCATCGCTTCGATCGGCAGGATGAGCTTCATCGAACCGGCAAACAGGAAGAGTGCCGCCAGCAGACCCTGGATGACCCACAGCGTGATATTGCGTCGCATCTCATGTCCCTCCTGCTTACACGTCGAGCGGAGGGCGCGAGGATCGACACGCGCCGCCGGTGCAGGTGGGCAGGTGGGACTGCCGGGTACGGCTGCCGACAGACCTGCTACATGTAGCAGAGCGGTCTGCAGACCGCCCTGAAAGGATCCGTATGAAATTCGTGGCGTCTGGTGTATCTCGAGGACGAGAAGCTCCGGGCGGTGCCCGACAGCGAGTGCATGGACTGCGGCAACGGCTTCCGGGCGGCGGGTAAGCTGGTCGCCGCCGAAGCGCTGCAGCCAATCAAGACCGCCAAGACCCTGCGGGTCCGGCAGGGCGCGGTCCGGGTGGTGGACGGGCCGTTCGCCGAGACCAAGGAACTGCTGGCCGGCTTCTACCTGCTCGACGCCAAGGACATGGACGAGGCGCTCGCCCTGGCCGCGAAGATTCCGCCGGCGCGCGAAGGCAGCATCGAGGTGCGGCCGGTGAGGGAGTTGGAGGCGTGGGGCCGCCTGTAGGGGCCGCCTTCAGGCGGCCCAGGCCGGCTAAAGCCGGCCCCTGCATCAAATCTCTTCGAACACGCCGGTGTCGCGGTTCTTCCGCACCTTGTCCCACGCGAAGTGGCGGCCGTTCATCGCCACGTAGACGCCCGGCGGCAGCACCTGCGCGAACGACAGCGCGCTCCCGAGGTTGAACAGGCCGTCGGAGCTGCCGAAGGCATACGGCACCATCGCGCCGGTGAGCACGATGGTCTTGCCCGACACGCCCGCGGCGATCGCCGCCGCGGTCTCGACCATCGTGTCGGTGCCGTGCGTGACGACGATGTGCGACTCCTCGCACGTCAGGCAGTTGCGCACGATGATGGCGCGGTCCTCGGCGGTCATCGCCAGGCTGTCGACCATCATCAGCGTCCGCACCGACACGTCCACCTGCGAGCGCCCCAGCTGCAGCATCTCGTTGAGATGCGTGTCGGTGAAGGTGAGCGTGCCCTCGATCTCGTCGTAGGTCTTGTCGAACGTGCCGCCGGTGACGAAGATGCGGATCATGCGCGGGCGCCTCGCGATGCTCCGTTCAATCAGGCTGACCAGCACGCCGACGATCACCACGGCCACGGCGCCGATGACGTTGTGCCAGAGAAAGGCCACCTTGGTGTAGGCGGCCGCCCAGGCCACCGAGCCCATGCCGGCAAACAGGCCGATGAACGCGCCGTTCGCCGTGGCACCCTTCCAGCCGATCGCCAGCATGAAGACGCCGAGGATCGATCCGTAGAAGAACGACCCGAAGCGGTTCACCACCTCGATCAACGAGCCGAGCTCGGCGGCCCACACGGCCACGCCGCTGGCGAACAGCCCCCAGAACCCGGTGGCGATGCGCGACATGCGCAGGACGCTCGCGTCGTCGCCGTCGGGCCGCCAGAACCGGCGGTAGAAGTCGATGATCGTGGCGGTGGAGAGCGCCGCCAGCTCCGCCGAAATCGTGCTCATCGCCGCCGCGAAGATAGCCGCGATCAGCAGCCCCGGCAAGCCGATCGGCATGTGCGTGACGATGAACGTCGGGAACACGTAGTTGACGTCGCTGTAGGCCTGGTCGCCGGTGGCGCTGCGCACCAGCGCCAGCGCCTCGCCCCGGATGCGCCTTGGCCTCGGCGTCGCGGGCCACGAATTCCCGGCGCGCGGCCTCGCGCTGCGCGTGCCGCCTGCTCGCGCGCGGCGACACGTGGCCGCCGCGGCCCGCGAGGCCGTCGCGCCCTCGAAGCGCCGTTCGAGCGCGGCGTACTCCTGCGCCCGCGGCCCCTGCCGCAGCTCGCGCTCGTGCACGCGGTTGAACAGCATCGGCGTCGGGCGCGAACACGTAGAACACGAACATCAGCACGCCGACCAGCAGCACCAGCGCCTGCAGCGGAATCTTCCAGTAGGCGCTCATCAGCAGCGACCCGCGCGCCTCGTCGACGCTGGCGGTCGTCAGGTAGCGCTGCACCTGGCTCTGGTCGGTGCCGAAGTAGGAGCAGAACAGGAAGAGCGCGGCGATCGTGCCCGACCAGAAGGTGTACTGGTTGGTGAGATCGAAGCTGAAGTCGAACGTCTGCATGCGGCCGGTGGCGCCGGCGAGCTTCAGCGCCTCGACCACGCCGACGTCGTCCGGCAGCCCGAGCACCAGCACCACCACGGCGGCGATCAGGCCGGCGACGATCAGCACCATCTGCTTCACGTCGGTCCAGGTCACCGCCTGCACGCCGCCGAACATCGTGTAGACGGCGGTCGGCAGCGCGATCAGCAGCACCGTGGCGGTGACGCTGAACCCCATCACCACCGCCAGCACCACCGCCGGCGCCGAGATCACGACGCCGAGCGACATGCTGCGCGACAGCAGGAACAGCAGGCTGGTGAAGGCGCGCGTCTTGGCGTCGAACCGGCGCTCCAGGTACTCGTAGGCGGTGTAGATCTTGCGCGTTGTGGAAGAACGGGACCAGCGTGACCGACAGCACGATCATCGCCAGCGGCAGCGCGTAGTAGAACTGCAGGAAGCGCATGCCGTCGGTGAACCCCTGCCCGGTGGTGCCGATCATGGTGATGGCGCTCAACTGCGTCGCCATCACCGACAAGCCCACCGCCCACCACGGCAGGCTGCGGCCGCCGAGGAAATAGCCTTCGAGCTCCTGGCTGCGCTTGGTGAGGCGCAGGCCGTCCCACACGATCCACACCAGGTAGAGCCCGACGATCGTCCAGTCGATGGGCGACATCAGGAGAAGTAGACTCTGCAGCGCGTACAGGCCGGCCGAGCACCAGCACCCAGATCACGAGTACGCGGACGTAGCTCGACGTCATGTCGGCGTCAGGCGCCGGCGCAGCTACGCGCGGCCCGGATTGAGCCAGCGGCCGCGGCTGCTCTGCTGCGCGTCGCTGGCCGACGGATTCGCCTCGAGCCGCCAGGCGCGCGCGCGGCTCGGTGCCGAAGGTCAGCTCGAGCCGGAGGAGCTGCTCGCGCCGGGCCACCAGCAGCGTCACCTTGTCGCCGGGCTTGTACTGCTCGAGACGGTTGTCGAGGCGGTCGGCGCGGACGCGGTAGTTGTCGATCGCCAGGATCTCGTCGTCGACGTTCAGGCCGGCGGCGATCGCCGGCGTGTCGCGGCGCACCTGGCTGACGACCAGCAGGCGGCCGGCGTCGTTGCGCGTGTTGATGCCCGAGCCACGGCTTGCCCGGGCGGTCCGCCGGGCACCGCCACCGAGCGGAAGCGCAGGCCGAGCGTGTCGAGCGCCTCCTTGTAGTCGAGCTCGCCGGTGCCGGTCACGGCCGTGGTCCCAGAACGCCTTCAGGCTCACGCCCGCCACCTGCTCGGCCACGGCGCGGAACTCGTCGGCGGTGTAGCCGCGCGAGCCCGAGTACTTCTCGTAGGCCGCCTTCATCACGTCGTCGAGGCTCCGGGCGCCGTTGGTCGCCTTGCGGACGCGCGCGTCGAGCAGCAGCGCCACCACCGACCCCTTCGTGTAGTAGCTGATCGACGTGTTGATCGAGTTCTCGTCGGGCCGGTAGTACTTGATCCAGGCATCGAACGAGGCCATCTCGGCCGACTGCACCAGCCGCCCCGGCGTCGTCTGCAGCTCCTCGATCTTGTCCGAGAGCGAGTCGAGGTATTCGTCGCGCGTGATCAGCCCGGCGCGGTGCAGCGCGAGGTCGGCGTAGTAGTCGGTGACGCCCTCGGCAATCCACAGGCTGCGGGTGTGATTCTCGTTCTCGTAGTCGAACGGGCCCAGCTCCACCGGCCGCAGCCGCTTCACGTTCCAGACGTGGAAGAACTCGTGGCTGGCCAGATCGAGCCAGGCGTTGTAGGCGCGGCGCGTGCGCGTCGCCCAGCGCGATCCCATGAGCACGGTGGAGTTCTTGTGCTCGAGGCCGCCGCTGGCCTCGCTGAGCACGTTCAGGAACACGTAGCGGTCGTAGGGCAGCGACCCCCACATGCGCCGGTGCTCGCGCACGATCGCCTCGAGGTCCTTGGCCGCGCGGGCGCCGTCGAAGACGCCGCCCTCGCCTTCGTTCACGAGGTAGTGCTTCTTGCCGTCCACCGTGAACTCGTACACGGCCGGGTTGCCGATCAGGATCGGCGAATCGGTCAGCGTGTCGAAGTCCGGCGCGCGATAGCGGTGCGGGCCGCCCGGCATCTCCGGCAGCCCGGTCATCGACTTCGCCCACCCGGTCGCGGGGTTGATCACCACCTCGTGCGGCCGGGGCGTGCGGTCGGCGAGCGTGAGAAACGTCGGGCGCGCCGTTCAGCAGCGCGAAGCCCGCTTCGATCCAGTTGGTGCGCACCGACATCTCGTGGCCGTAGACGCGGTACTTCACCGTGACCGTGTTCGCGCCGCCGGTGGTGACGCGCCAGCGGTTCTTGTCCGACTTCACCACGGGCAGCGCCCGTCCGTCGGGCGCCGGCGGCCGAGACCGCCTCGACGTTGCGCTCGTACTCACGCACCAGGTAGGACCCCGGCGTCCACACCGCCATCATCAGCTCGACGTCCGCGCGCCGCTCGGTGGGCACCGTCGCGGAGACCTCCATGTAGTGGGTCTGCGGCGCCGGGAAGCTGACGGTGTAGCGGATGGGCTCGGCCGCAGTCTGGGCGGCGGCGGAATCGGCGTGTGTCATGAGCAGGGCAGCGGCGAGGAGCGTGGAGATGAGCCGGTGGACCATACACGAATTCTATAAGGGCGGCGGCCTTCGGCGCCCTAGGGCGGGTAGGGCGGGTGGCTAAAGCGCCGCCGCTCACCGGCTACGTTAGCGCTCCGACCCGAGCCAGGCGCGGCGGAAGCGGCGGTGGGCCTCGCTGAGGGGCCGGCCGGCCTCCTCGAAGGTCACGACTTCCACGCGCGGATCGGCCACGAGACGCATCGTGGCCGTCGACGCGCTCGCCGCCGCGGCGCTGGAACTCGATCGCCACCTCCTCGCCCGGCTTCCGCCGGGCGATCGCCTCGCGCGCGGCGGCCTCGCTGGTGACCGACGCGCCGCCAATCGACAGGATGCGATCGTCGCGCTCGAGGCCCGCGGCGAAGGCCGGGCTGTCGAACGGCACGTCGCCGATCACGCGCACGCCGTCGCTCGAGCCCTGCAGCTGCAGCCCGCCGGCGTACGCGAGGCCCGGGTTGATCGGCCGCAGCAGCAGACCGGCGCGCTCGAGCAGCGCCCCGTAGTCGGCGGCCTCGCGCCCCTGGATGTAGCGCGCGAAGAACTGATCGGCGAAGGCCTGGTCGTCGACGACGGTGGCCAGCACCGCCCGCGCGTCGTCGATGGTGTAGGGCCGGTCCACGTAGCCGGGGGCGCCGCCCGGCTTGCCGAAGCGGTGCCACATGGACGCGCATGAACGTGTCGAGGGTCGCGCGCCCGCCGGTCCGGTCGCGCAGCGTCAGGTCGAGCGCGAGGCCAATCGCCTCACCCCAGGTGTAATAGGAGATGAAGGTGTTCTCGAAGCTGGTGCGATCGATCGGTCGCGGCGTTGTCCACGAACGGCGCCTGCTGACTCATCTCCTCGGCCGAGCGCACGCGGCGGCCCGGGCTGGTGAGCACGGTGTTGACCACCCGGCCCATCTCCTGCGCCAGCTCGCGGGTGGTGGTCAGCCCGGCGCGCCGCGTCACGAGCGACGCGAAATAGCTCGTGAACCCCTCGGCCAGCCACAGCTCCCCCGACATGTTGGCGTTGTCGAAGTTGAACGGCTCCAGCGACTTCGGCCGGATGCGCTCCACGTTCCACGAGTGGAAGAACTCGTGGGCGACGGTGTCGAGCAGCTCGAGGCGGCTGCCGCGGATGGAGCGATCCGCGGTGATCACGGTGCTGTTGCGGTGCTCCATGCCGTCGAAGTTGCCGTGGGGCAGGTAGTCGGCGAGAAACGTGTAGGTGCCGCCGTCGAACGGCGGGAACTCGCCGTAGACGTTCCGCGCCTCGCGCACGATCTTCTCGACGTCGCGGGCAAAGCCGTCGAGCTCGCCGCCATCGCCGCTGTGGTGCACCGCCA
This sequence comes from uncultured Acidobacteriota bacterium, assembly GCA_963731785.1. Taxonomy (GTDB): domain Bacteria; phylum Acidobacteriota; class Vicinamibacteria; order Vicinamibacterales; family UBA2999; genus DASYRM01. Next base: position 20,082 of record CAVSWX010000014.1, on the reverse strand, counting down.
GGCGGAACGTCGGCGTGCGGCCGTCGTCGGGCACGGTGAAGCTGCGCAGGTCGAAGGCGCCGCACTTCGCTCGGGCTGTCCATCAGGTACTGCAGGTTCGGCGCGGTGAAGGTGAACTCGTCTCCGCCGGGCATGAGCTGCGTCGCCACCCGCCAGCGGCTGCCGGCCGGCGGCTCGAACCGCACCTCGATCGGCGCGTTTGTCGAGCCCGACCGCCCACAGGATGGCGGCGGGCATGTTGATGTGCGCGTGCGTGGAATCCATGGAGAGATAGGTGCCGTCGAGACGGTCGCCGAACACCCGGTAGGCCACTTCCACGGTGCCGCTGTGGCGCGGCACCGTCCACTCCTCCGGCCGCGTGCGCTGCAGCGGCAGAGCGCCGCCCGCGCCGTCGCTGGCGCGGAGGTCGAACACGTTCTTCGCGAACTCGTGCAAGGCGTAGCGGCCCGGCGACGAACGGCTCATGTGCAGCCGGAACGGTCCCGCGGGCACGTCGGTGAACGTGACGGACACGTCCATCAGCCGGTGCTCGCGCTGCGGAAACGACAGGCGATAGCTGATCGACGGGGCGGGGGCGGTTGCGGTCTGCGCGACCGCCAGCGCGGCGTACAGGACCAGCGCCCAGGCGCAGGCCAGGCGCCGTGCGGGCAAGGGGAACGCACGCCTCATCCAAGCATGATCCCCCAGTCGAGTCGAGCTGCCAAGCGATCGCCCGCAAATTGCGTGCAGCCAGTGGTGGCCCCGGGTCCCTTGCATTGCCCGCGGGTGATCGTGCGTGGCAGCAGGTCTTTAGACCCGCCTCGAAACGACCACATATAATCGAGGTTTCCGGATCATGAGCACAGCGAAGATCATCTACACCATCACCGACGAAGCGCCGGCACTGGCCACCTATTCGCTGCTGCCGATCGTGCAGGGCTTCACGCGCGCGGCCGGCGTGGCCGTGGAAACCAGGGACATCTCGCTGGCCGGGCGCATCCTGGCGGCCTTCCCCGAGCACCTCACCCCGGGCCAGCGCCAGAGCGACGACCTGGCGGAGCTGGGCGAGCTGGCCAAGACGCCCGAGGCCAACATCATCAAGCTGCCCAACATCAGCGCGTCGGTGCCGCAGCTCAAGGCCGCGATCAAGGAGCTGCAGCAACAGGGCTACGCCGTGCCCGACTATCCCGAGGATCCGCAGAACGACGCCGAAAAAGCCATCAAGGCGCGGTACGCGAAGGTGAGCGGGAGCGCCGTCAACCCGGTGCTGCGGGAAGGCAACTCCGACCGTCGCGTGGCCACGTCGGTGAAGGAGTACGCCAAGGCGCACCCGCACTCGATGGGCAAGTGGTCGCCGCGACTCGAAGTCGCACGTCTCGTCGATGGGCAGCGGCGACTTCTACGCCAACGAGCAGGCCGCGGTCATCGGCGAGGTCGGCAAGCTCGCCATCGAGTTCACCGACGCCGCCACCGGCGGCACCAGCGTGCTCAAGGAAGTGACCGTCGACGCCGGCGACGTCATTGCCGCGTCGATGATGAGCCGGGCCGCGCTGCAGGAGTTCTTCGCCGCCCAGATCGCCGACGCCAAAGCCAGGGGCGTGCTGCTCTCGCTGCACCTCAAGGCCACCATGATGAAGGTGTCGGACCCGATCATGTTCGGCCACGCCGTCATCGCCTACTACAAGGACGTCTTCGACAAGCACGCGGCGATGTTCGAGCGGCTCGGCGTCGATCCCGACAACGGCATCGGCGACGTCTACGCGAAGATCCAGTCGCTGCCGGCCGATCAGAAGGCAGGCGATCGAGGCCGACATCCAGGCGGTGTACGCGACGCGCCCGCCGCTGGCGATGGTCGATTCGAGCAAGGGCATCACCAACCTGCACGTGCCGAGCGACGTGATCATCGACGCGTCGATGCCGGCCGCGATCCGCGCCTCGGGCCAGATGTGGGGGCCCGACGGCAAGCTGCACGACATGAAGGCGATGATTCCGGATCGCTGCTATGCCGGGATCTACCAGGCCACGATCGACGACTGCCGGGCACACGGCGCCTTCGACGTGACGACCATGGGCACCGTGTCGAACGTCGGGCCTGATGGCGCAGGCCGCCGAGGAGTACGGGTCGCACGACAAGACGTTCGAGATCGCCACGGCCGGCACCATGCGGGTGACCGATCGCAGCGGCCAGACGCTCGTCGAGCACCGCGTGGCGCCCGGCGACATCTGGCGCATGTGCCGCACGCGCGACCTGCCGATCCGCGACTGGGTGAAGCTGGCGGTGAACCGCGCCCGCGCCACCGGCCATGCCGCCATCTTCTGGCTCGACGACCACCGCGCCTACGACCGCCTCGTCATCGACAAGACGCGGAAATACCTCGAGCAGCACGACACCACCGGCCTCGACATCCGCGTCCTGCGCCCCGGTCGAGGCCATCACGGCCACGCTCGAGCGCGTGCGCCGGGGCGAGAACACCATCTCCGCTACCGGCAACGTGCTGCGCGACTACCTCACCGATCTCTTCCCCATCCTCGAGCTCGGCACCAGCGCCAAGATGCTGTCGATCGTGCCGCTCCTCGCCGGCGGCGGGCTCTACGAGACCGGAGCCGGCGGCTCGGCGCCGAAGCACGTGCAGCAGCTGCTGCAGGAGAACTACCTGCGCTGGGACTCGCTCGGCGAGTTCCTGGCGCTGGCCGTGTCGATCGAGGACCTCGGGCTCAAGACCGGGAACGCAGCGGGCGGTGGTCGTGGCCGAGGCGCTCGACCGCGCCAACGGCCAGATCCTCGAGCACGACAGGTCGCCGCAGCGGAAGGTGGGCGAGATCGACAACCGCGGCAGCCACTTCTACCTGGCGCTCTACTGGGCGCGCGCGCTGGCCGAGCAGACCAAGGATCCGGTGCTGCGGGTGACGTTCACGCCGATCGCGCAGCAGCTCCAGCGCGAGGAAGCGACGATCGTCGGCGAGCTGATCGGCGTGCAGGGCCAACCGGTGGAGATCGGCGGCTACTACCACCCCGATGCGGCGAAGACCGCCGCGGTGATGCGGCCGAGCGCCACGCTCAACGCGATCATCGACTCGCTGCGCTAGATCACGATACGTGGGGGCCGGCTTCAGCCGGCCCGCCCATGGGCCACCTGAAGGTGGCCCCCACGTAGGCCGCCTGAAGGTGGCCGCTACGTACGGAGGACACCGGCGCGACGCTCTGCAACCACGGCGAGCACGTCGCGCAGAGACGGGTTTGCCTGATCGCGCGCCGAGAGCAGCGGATCGGTGACCGGCCACGAAATGGCGGCAGCCGGGTCGTTCCAGGCGATGCCGATCTCGTCCGCCGGGTCGTACAACTCGGTGCACTTGTACTGAACCTCCGCGAGGTCGGTCATCACGCAGAAGCCGTGCGCGCAGCCCGGAGGAATGTACAGCTGCCGGAAGTTCTCCGCCGAAAGCGTCGCAGCCGTCCAACGCATGAACGTCGGCGAGTCGGGCCTCACGTCGAGCGCCACATCCCAAATCTCTCCCGCAGTCACTCGCACCAACTTGCCTTGCGGCTTCAGGATCTGCATGTGCAGCCCGCGCAGGGTGCCACGCGCGGATGCCGAGTGGTTGTCCTGGACAAAGGTTGCGGGAATGCCGGCCGCCGCGTACTTGGCGGCGTGGAACGTCTCGAGGAAGAAGCCCCGTCGCGTCGCGATGGATGTCCGGCTCGACGACGATCACGCCGGCGACCTCGGTTTCAACGAATCGCATACCGTGTCGTCCTGCTCCAGAATCTGCCGCAGATAGTCTCCGTACGAGCTCTTCCCCATCGACGTGGCCAGCCGGGCCAGCTGCTCGGCGTCGATGTAGTTCATCCGGAACGCGATCTCTTCGAGGCACGCAATCATCAGCCCCTGGCGTTCTTCGACCGCCTGCACGTAATTCGAGGCCTGAATGAGAGCGGCGTGCGTCCCCGTATCGAGCCAGGCCGTTCCACGCGTCAAGACGTTCGACGTGCAACTGGCCGCGCCGAAGGTATTCGAGGATGACGTCGATGATTTCGAGCTCGCCGCGAGCCGACGGCGTGAGGCCGGCAGCGATATCCAGCACCTGGTTGTCGCAGAAGTAGAGGCCGGTGACCGCCCACGAGGACCTGGGTCGCGCCGGCTTTTCTTCCATGCTCAGCACCCGGCCGCGATCGTCGAACTCGACCACGCCGTACCGCTCGGGGTCCTTGACCAGGTAGCCGAACACCGTCGCACCCACCGTGCGCTCCGCCGCGTCGCGCAGGCAGTCGGAAAAGTGCGCGCCATAGAAAATGTTGTCGCCGAGCGCAAGCGCAACGCGATCGGTTCCCACGAAATCGCGTCCGATGATGAACGCCTGCGCAAGACCTTCGGGGTTGGGTTGCGCGGCGTATTCGATCGACAGTCCGAGCTCGGAGCCGTCACCGAGCAGCCGTCGAAAGCCGTCCTGCTCGTGCGGCGTGGTGATGACCAGGATCTTGCGGATACCCGCCAGCATCAACGCCGAGATCGGGTAGTAGATCATCGGCTTGTTGAAAACCGGCAGCAGTTGTTTACTGATGCCGCGAGTCAGCGGATGGAGCCGCGTTCCTGCTCCTCCTGCCAGCACTATGCCTTTGACCATCTCGACCGTTCTCCTGACCGGACGGTCTCATTATCGCGGGCGAAGCGCCATTTCGCGATCACCGCCTGGTTCCGCCTTCCGGAAGCCATAGAATCAGTGCGGCTGTGACCATTCCCCCGCTGGCGCCCGCGTCCACGGTCGCGCTCATCCGGCCCGCCACAGGTGGCCTGGAAGTGTTCCTGGTCAAGCGCCACACCGCCGTGGCGGTGCTGGCGGGCGCCTACGTGTTCCCGGGTGGCCAGCTCGCGCTGGCCGACAGCGCCGGCGACATCGCGGCGCTGAGCGACGGCGTGGGCACCGTGCGCGACCGGATGGCCGGCGTGCTCGACGACGAGGCGCGCGCCTTCCGCGTGGCGGCGGTCCGCGAGCTCTACGAGGAAGCCGGCATCCTGCTCGCGCGCAACCGCGACGGCAAGCCGGTGGGCGAGCGGCACGGCGACATCGAGGCGCTCGACAAGGGGCGCGACGCGCTCGCCGCCGGGACGGCCGTTCGCGGCGCTCGTGGCCGCGGAACGGTGGCGGCTGTCGCTCGACTGGCTCACGCTCTTCGCGCACTGGGTGACGCCCGACATCGAGCCGCGGCGGTTCGACGCCTATTTCTTCCTGGCGGTGGAACCCGAGGCGCAGGATGCGTCGCACTGCGGGCGCGAGACCAGCCTCGGGGTGTGGATGCGGCCGGCCGACGCCATCGCCCGCTGCCGCGCCGGCGAGATCCCGCTGGCGCCGCCGACGTGGACCACGCTGCGCCAGCTGGAGCCCTTCGGCTCGGTCGACGAGGCGGTGGCCTGGGCGCGCACCACGCCCGTGCCACGCATCCAGCCCGGGTTCGGCTTTCAGGGCACGACGCGGATCGTGACGCTGCCGGGCGACCCGGCCCTGGCGCCCGTGCCCGGCTTCTCGGCGAAGGAAACGCGGTTCGCGCTCGAAGACGGCCGCTGGCACCCGATCTGGGCAGGTCGGCCGGTAAGGCGAGTAAGGCGGGTCGGGACCTCCGGCGGCGGTCTTACTCGCCAGACCGCGCGAAGCGCCGGCCTCAGCCGCCTTGACCACGCTACCCGACGTGGACGCGCGGGCGGCGGCTCGGGTCGGCTTCGAACTGGCGGAGCACCTCGCGCGTCACCGGCGCGGTGTCGCCCTCGCCGAAGGCGAGGAACTTGAGCAGGTAGGCGATCGGGTTGCCCTCGGTCCAGCCGAAATAGACGTGCGGGATCACGCCCGGTCTGATCGCGAATGTAGAGCAGCAGCGCCGCGATCGCGTTGGGAATGGCCGGGCTCTTCGAGCGCAGGATCAGGTGCCCGCCCACCTCCACGCCCTGCACGCGCAGCACGTCGCTGAACTCCGACGCGTCGCCCGGCTGAATCTCCAGGAACAGCACCGGCTCGTCGTGCGGCACGTGGTGCGAGTCGCTGGCCTCCCGCATCTTGTCCTCGTACTCCGACGGCAGGCCCGACCCCGGCCGGTTGGCGATGATGCGGATGGCGCGGCCGCGGCGGGCGACGCCGTTGATGAAGGCCTGCGCCGCCTCGTCGAGCTCGAAGCCGTGCACGCGCAGCTCGGTGGAGCGCAGCGTCCGCGACACCAGCGACGTGAACACGATCGTGAGGATGAAGAACGACGCGATCTTGATCCCCTCGGGCCGCTCGATCATGTTGGTGATCGTGGTGTAGACGAAGATCGCGGCAATCAGCAGGAACGGCAGCCAGCCGTGTCCGCGACCGCCAGGTGACCACGGCAATCGCCAGCGCGCCCGAGGTCATGAGCACCAGCACGCCGGTGGCGTAGGCACCGCCCTGCGCGTCGACGCTGGCCTCGAACACGATCGAGATCACGATGGCGATGCCGGTGATGATGACGACCAGCGGCCGGTTGGCGCGCGCCCACTCCGGCGCCATGCCGAAGCGCGGCAGGTAGCGCGGGATCAGCGTCAGCAGGCCGGCCAGCGCCGACGAGCCGGCAAACCACAGGATGAGGATCGTCGCCACGTCGTAGACGGTGCCGAACGTGGTGCCGAGCAGCCCGTGGGCGAGATACGACAGGGCACGGCCGTCGGCGGCCTGCCCGGGCTCGAACGCCGCCGGCGGAATCAGCACGGCCGTCACGAAGCTGCTGGCCGTCAGCATCGCGCTCATGATCAGCGCCGCCGCGAGCAGCAGCTTCTTGGTGTTGCGGATCCGGCCCACCGGCGCGCGATCGGTGTCGGTGGCGTCGCCGCGCACCAGCGGCATGACGGCCACGCCGGTCTCGAATCCCGACAGCCCCAGCGCCAGCTTCGGGAACAGGATCAGCGCCATCGCGATCATCATCACCGGGTGGCCGTGCTCGGTGAAGCAGCGCCGCCTTCCAGTTCGCCACCACCTCGGGCCGCTGCCAGATCTCGCGCACGGCGGCGGCGATCACGACGACGTTGAGCGTGATGTAGACGGCGACGATGCCGACCGCGAGCATGATGGCTTCCTGGAAGCCCTTCAGGAAGACGGCGCCCAGAATCAGCAGCAGCCCGATCGTCAGCAGCAGCGGGTGGTCGAGCCAGGGCGGAGCCAGCGGGTTGTGAATCAGGTGCGCGGCGGCGTCGGCGGCCGACAGCGTCACCGTGATCACGAAGCCGGTGCCGGCAAACCCGAGCAGGCACAGCACGACCGCCTTGCCCTTCCAGCGCGGAAAGAGCTTCTCGAGGATCAGGATGCTGCCCTGTCCCCACGGGCTCAGGTCGGCGACGCGGCTGTACATCGGGAAGGCGCCGAAGAGCGTGAGCGCCACGAGCACCAGCGTCGCCACCGGCGACAGCGCCCCGGCGGCCACGAAGGCGATGCTCGGCTGGTAGGCCAGCGTCGAGAAGTAGTCCACGCCGGTGAGGCACATCACCTTCCACCACGCCGCGGTGTGCGCCGACGGGGTGCCGTGATCGTGGTCGGAGAGGTGGCCTTCGTAGAACCAGCGGGTGAGGCGCGCCCCGAAATCATCGCGGGGGCTCACGGCAACGTCGGCGAACTGCTTCGAGAGCGGCGGTCGGAACAAGGTGTGGTTGGTTGGTTCTGCCGGGTGGTGACTAACTAGTATGCAACAGCCGGTCAGGCCGGGCGCCCGGGCTTGGCCTGGGTTTCGGCCGCGGCGACCGGCGCCAGCGGCAGCGGCCGGCCGCGCTTCGTGCCGGCGAATCGTGCGCAGCACCATGTCCGCCATCATGTCGAGGAAGCGCGGGTCGTCGTTGACGCTCTCCGCCCGCACCATCGGCAGGCCGATCTCGGCGCAGACCTCCGCGGCCTCGCGATCGAGGTCGTAGAGCACCTCGATGTGATCGCAGACGAACCCGATCGGGCAGCAGCACTGCCGCCTGCAGCCCCTCGGCCTTCGCGGTGCGCAGGTAGTCGCAGACGTCGGGCTCGAGCCACGGATCTTCGGGCCGGCCGCTGCGGCTCTGGAAGACCAGCGTCCAGTCGCGGATGCCCGCCGCCTCGGCCACGAGCCGCGACGACTCGAGCAGCTGCTCGCGGTAGCGCGAGCGGGCGGCCATCGGCGTGGGGATGCTGTGCGCCGTGCACACCAGGCGCGCGGCGTCCTGCAGCGCCGGGTCGAGGCGGGCCAGCGCGTCGCCCACGTGCGCCGCGTTGGCCGCAATGAACCCCGGATGATCGAACCAGCTGCTCGACGAAGGTGATGTCGATGTCGGCGCCGTGCGCGCGCAGCTCGGCGCGCGCCGCCGCCACGTTCTCCCGGTACTGCTGACAGCTGGAATAGGAGTGCTGCGCGGCGGCGATGAAGCCGATGGCGCGGCGCACGCCCGGCGGCGTGCATCTCGCGCAGCGTGTCGGCGAGATACGGGTGCCAGTTGCGCATGCCCATGTAGACCGGCAGCGGGTGGCCGGCGTCGTGCGAGTCGCGCCTGGAGGCCGTCGGCCTGCCGCCGCGTGATCGCGGTGATCGGCGACACGCCGCCGAAGAGCTCGTAGTGATGGGCGACCTCCTCGACGCGCTCGGGCGACACGCGGCGCCCGCGGAGGACGTTGGCCAGGAAGGGGCGGATGTCGTCCGGCCCGTTGCGGACCGCCGAACGAGACGACGAGGACGGCGTCGAACACGCTGCGCTCACTCTAGCAGGTCAGCCACCACCGTCGCGTTGACATCTGATGCGTGATGACTGATGATCGATCCCAGAAAATGCGAACGACTCTCGACCTCGACGAGGACATTCTCAACGCGGCGAAGGAGCTCGCCAGCGCGCGAGGCACGACGGCCGGTCGCGTCATTTCGGAGCTCGTTCGCAAAGCGCTGCAGGCGGGCCCCTCCGCTCGTGTCCGCAACGGCGTGCCGCTTCTTCCGCGGCGGCCAGGGTCGGCGCCACGGCCGACCATGCACCTGGTGAACAGCCTGAGAGACGACGTGTGAACCGGCGGGCCCTGCTCGACATCAACGTGCTCGTCGCCCTGTTCGACCCCGACCACGTCCACCACGAGCTTGCGCACGACTGGTTCGCCGATCATCGGGCCATGGGTGGGCATCGTGCCCGATCACCCAGAATGGGCTCGTGCGGGTACTCTCGAACCCGCGCTACGGCAGCCCGGTGTCTGGCTTGCGCGCGGTTCGCGACGCGGTCAAGCGGTTGCTGTCGAGCAAGGACCATGAGTTCTGGCCAGACGACGTCTCGATCGCCGACGATGGGCTCTTCAATGTGGCCGGAATGGTCGGCCACCGGCAGATCACGGACGTCTATCTGCTGGGCCTGGCCAGAAAACGAAACGGCCACCTGGTCACACTCGATCGCTCGATTCCCCTGCGCGCCGTCGTCGGCGCCGATGCCGGCTCACTCACGGTCATCGAGCCGGCGCGCGAGAGAGTTGAAGGCTTACCGCTACGCGGGGAACCCCGGCGCCTGCGTCACCCGGCGCGCCTGCTCGAAGTGCCGGCGCTCGTGGGTGACGATCACTGCGCCACCCGTCGAGCACGGTGTAGGTGATGAAGCGGACGAACGGCGAGACCATCACGGTGCGCGCGGCGGTATCCGGATCGAGCCCCCGGACCGCACCACCGCGGCGTGCTGAGCCTCGACGAACCGCTCGAATGCCCGCGTCGATCGCACTCGATGAAGGTTGGGCCGCCCGCGGCGCCGTGAACTTCCTCGTCACCTCGGGCGTCTGCGACCGGATCAAGGCGGGGCCAAAGAGGTCGCGGCAGGACCGGCAGACGCTGCCACACCGAGCGTGTCCGTGCCGGGTCGAGGGCCGCGTCCATCGCCCCGAGCATCTCGCGGTTGGCTTGAGGAGGTGGTCGAGACACTGCGCCACGCTCCACTGCGTGGCGCTTGGCCGCCAGTTGAGCCGCGGACCGTCGAGCGTGCCGAAGGCGGCCTGCGCGTCGCGAGCAATCGCACTCAGTTCAGCCCGCACATCGCCCAGCGACAGGTTCAGATAGTCCGCCGCCACTTTGCCGAGCGTATACCAGGGCCGAGTGCGTCGTTACTTCGGCAACTCGCCAGCTCCGCCAGGCGGCGGCGGTATTCGGGATAGAGCGTCTCGGCGCCGCCGGCGAGCGCCTCTCGCGGCAACCCGGTGCGCCGTTCGGCCTCGGTCGACGAACGGGTTCTCGCCCGGCAGGTAGTTCGGCACCGAGTGCAGCGGCGCGGTGGTTTCCTCGGCCGGCTCGCACGGCGTGGCGGCAATCCAGTTCCCTTCGCCGAGGCCGGACATGCGCACGAAGTTGCGGCTCCGCACGAGCGGTTCGGTCAGGTAGACCGGATCCTTGATGTGGATCACGTAGGTGAGGATGTCGCCGTGGCGCGTGAAGCGCTCGGTGGTCACCACCTCGTCGCTCTGCGGCACGCCGTTGCGCCGCACCCAGCCCTGCTTGATGTGCGTCGTGCGCACGACCAGCGTGTTGCCCTCCCACTTGCCGGTCGAGAATCCCATCCAGGTGTGCGGCGCCACGTCGGGCGGATGCGGCCGGCCATCCACCCAGACCGTCCGCTCCTGGCCCCACAGGCCGATGTATTGCTGAAACGCCACGATGCGTTCGGTGTTGCCGTCCCGCTGCGCGCTGATGCGCAGCCGCGTCGGCCCGCTCAGGATGTAGGGCAGGACGTGCACCTGGCACTGGTGCTCCAGCACCGACACGCGCGACGCGTCCCAACTGAGCGCCCACTGCCGCGCGCCGTCGGTGAGCGGCAGGCCGGCGAAGTCCGCGGGACCGATGCCGGGGACCCGATCCGGCTGGTCCTCGTGAAAGAGCGGCGCCCACTCGCCGGTGATGTCCGACTGCGCGCACGCCAGCGCTGGCGCCCAGACGACGAGCAGGGCGGCGATCGTCAGTAGCCGGCGCATGACGTCGGCCTCCACTTCGATCCGTCGGGTTCCTTGCGGAAGTCGGTGCTGGTGATGAACGGCGCCGACAGGTAGGCGGGGTCCTCGACGATCGTCGTGACCGTGAACCACTCCGTGCCGTCGTCCTCGGTGCGGAAGTCGTAGTCCTCGGTCATCCGCGCCGCGTCGCTGTACGGCACGCCGTTCCAGCGCAGGTAGCCCGCCTTGAGATTCGTCGTCACCACGTGCAGCGACCCGTACTTGCCGGGCACCACCACGCCGGCGCCATCGGGGCTGGTGCCGAGGCCGCCGGCGAAGAAGACCGCGTTGCGCACCGCAGCGGGGTCAGGGGCGAGGTCCCACCGCGCGGCCGAGTAGCCCTGCCAGGTGGGCGGGCCCGAGGGCGGCGGTGCATCGCGGCCCTCGTCGAACCACTCGATCTCGCCGCGGCGCGTGATCGCGCCAACCGCGCGCGGCAAGCCGGCCGAACACCAGGCGGCGCGTCTGCTGCCCGGCGTCGGTGTCGATCACCAGCGTCGCGTCGTCGGCCCAGCCGATCCGAAGGCGCCCCGGCACGCGCATGATCCCGGCCGCGCCAAACGGCTTGCACGCGTCAGCCGCCTTCTCCTTGGCTGGATCCCAGGCATCCGCGGCCGCGCGGCCGCGATCGTTGAGCGGCAGGCTCGCGTAGTCGCCCTTGCGCGGCGTCACCATCCGCCAGTGCCAGTCTTCGCTGACCACCGACACCCAGTAGCCGGTGATGTCGCGCGGCGCCTCGGCGCGTCCCGGCCGCGGCGCAGTCTGCGCCGTGAGCGACGCGGCGGCGCAGACGACAAGCGCGGCGGCCCAGAGTCGGGTTCTGGTCATCGCTGCCCCGCCACCTCGGCGTACACCCCCTCGACGAATCGATCCGTGGCGCCCGGCGTGCGCCCCCATCGCGCGTCGTAGTCGAGCGTGGGCCGCGCCGCCTTCACCTGCGCGAGCGTCTGCCCCTTGCGCACGCCGGCGCGGACGCGATCGCGCACGATCACCAGCATGTCGCGGTATTCGAGGACGTCGTGCTGATCGCCCACGCGGCCGTGGCCGGGAATCACGTAAGTCCCGCCCTCCTGGTTGTAGCGCGGCACCATCAGGTCGAGGAGCTGATTGAGACCGCCGATGATGCCGGCCACGCTGCCGCCCCGCGCCGGGTCGATGACCGGATACGAGGTGGTGAGAAAGAGGTCGCCGGCGCTGATCACGTCCGAGCGGCGGAAGAACACGATGCTGTCGCCGTCCGTGCGCGCCGCGGGCGCGTGGATCACCACCACCGGCTCGTCGTTGAAGAAGAGCCGCCGCTGCGCGGACGAGTAGGTGTTGGTGGGCCAGGCCAACGACGGATAGGCGCCGGCGCCGTTGCTCATGCGCGGCAGCACGTTCTCGTGCCCCACGACTTTGACGCCCGCGCCGGTCACCATGCCGGGCGTCCACAGGAAGTCCATCCGCGGCTTCGCGAAGGTCTCGTTGCCGCCGACGTGGTCGTCGTCCACGTGCGTGTTGACGATGTATTCGATGCGGCCCGGCGAGATCTTCTGGATCTCCGCGAGCACGGCCGCGGTGGTGTCCTTGCGGCCGGTATCGACGAGCAGCACCCCTTCGCCGGCGCCGGGTCCGGCCGCCTTCGGCGCCGCTCGCCTGCACCGTGATGTTGCCGCCGGCGCCGGCAATCACCCAGACGTTGCCCTGCACGTGATAGGTGGTGAGGCCCGAGGCGGGCGCGCGAGGAGCGGCTTGAGACGACGCCTGGCCCGCGACCGGCACCGCAGAGGGCGCCGCGAGCCACGCGGCCAAGGCGAGGAGGCAGGCGATGAAGCGCGCGCGCGTGTGCGGACTAGCCGCCATGCTGAATCTTGCCGCCGCGCGCCGCCAGCATCATCTTCACCAGCTCCTCGGTGACGCGCGGTTCGAGCCCTTCGGTGTGCCCCTTGTCGAGTCGCACGACATCGGCCACCACCCGCTTGTCGCGGCAACCGCCGTAAGTATGGATCGCCGCCGTGCCGGGCCGCGGCAGCAGCCCCCAGGCCTTCGAGCCCGGATTCTGCCGCGTGCCGTCGAACACGTAGCCGGCCTTGGTGTCGACCATCTCGCGGCGCTTGGCTGTGGCCGCGCAGCCGTACATCTTCGCGCGCTCGGACGCGGTGGGCAGCGCGCTGATCTCGTGCTCGCCCGTCTCGAAGATGTGCGAGAAGTCGCAGGTGGGCGGCGGCGGAATGACGAGCGCGCCGGGAGGAGTCGCCGGCGGCGCCGCTCCCCGCCCCGTTGTGCCGCGCCCGACACCGGCGGCACGCCGAAGTTCGCGGCCCGCGCCGGCCTGCCGCCGATGCGGCCGCCCGAGAGGCTCAGAAAGCCGTCGACCTTCGTCTTGAAGAAGTCGCTGCAGACGATGCGCGTGGAGGTCGAGCCCGCCCTGCGAGTGGCCCGCGAGCCAGAACGCCTTGATGTTGTCGCGGCCGACCTGGTCGATGACCGACGTAGACGATGTTCTGCAGGTAGGCGTCGTCTTCGGCGCCCCACACGCCGCCGGGCGAGTACGGCGTGGCCACCACCAGGCGGTACTTGTCGACGTAGTCGAGCAGCGGGAAGTAATGGCGCTGCCAGTTGCCGTACGACCCGCCGCCGTGCAGGCTGAGGATGACGGTGACGTCGTCACCGCGTCGCAGGTTGCAGGGGTAGTCGAGGAAATAGGAGCGGCCGGTCTGGGGCTCGACGACCGGCCCGCCGTTGGTGACCGTCTCGGCGGTGCAGCCTTGATCCGGGCAGTGCAGCACCGGCGGCCGCGCGCACGGCGTTCCGCCGAGCTGCAGCGGTTGCGCGAGCGCGGCGCCGGCGATGCCCGTCAGCGTGAGGACGAGCGCGGCGCGCGTGACCCCGTGTCGAAGTGGCATGTGTCGCCTCCAGCGTGCCCAGGTGGGCGGGCCGGGCCACCATACCTCCGCGCTGCGAGCGACTCGATCAAATTTTCGGCAAGGGCCGGTGAGCGGCACGCGGGCGGCACGGGACCGCCCGCGTGTCGAGCAAGTGACTTGACGCTACTTGATCGTCAGCACCTCGGCGGCGCCAGGCTGGAGCGAATGGTTGTTCACGTAGACGCGGCCGGTGGCGTCGGACGCGACGCCGGTGGGCGTAGACAGGTTCGGGGCCGAACGGAGCAGTCCCACGTGCCGGCGTTCAGCGTGCACGCGTTCACCGTGCCGCCGATCGGGGTGTGGGTCACTTCCACCGCGAACCAGCTCGCCTCGTCGAGCTCGGTCACGTACATCGTGCCGTTCCGGTCGAAGGCGAGGTCGATGATCGAGGTGAACCCGTCGGCCACCACCGTGCAGTCCGGTGTGACCGCCGGGTCGGCCGAGCAGTGCACGTGGCGCGCGGCCGGGTTGATGCGCCACACGCGCGAGAAGCCCGTCGGCGCCGGGAAGCCCTTGAGCTCGCCGATGTAGTAGTAGCCGTCGGGACCGATCGCCACGCTCGGCGTCACCGCCTGCGCGGGAATCATCGGCGGCAAGTTGCAGAGGTTGGGCGGCCCGCTGCCGGGCAGCCGAACAACTGCTTGATGTTCGCCGTCGAGACCAGCTCATTGGGCAGCGTCACGATCCAGTCGATGGTGCCGTCCGGCGTCACGATGAGCAGCGCGTTGGCGCCGGCGTCGGCCACGAGCGCGCTGCCGCCCGGCAGCGCCTGCACGTCGAACGGATTGGGGTTGATCTCCCTGCCGTCCGGGTTGACCGTGGCTCTCGAACGCGCCGAGGTCCGCCCACAGCGACACCTGGCCCTTGTCGATGCGCCACAGCTTTGCCGAGGTCGGAGTGGCGCCGCCGCCCGTCGTGGCGATCATGTGATTCGGGTCGATGACGTCCACGTCGCTTGCGCCCGGCAGCGCGGCCACCAGCTCGGTCTTGAGATGGCGAAGGCGCACGATGCCCTGCCCCGCGTCTGCGAGGACCACCTCGCCGGGTCCGGTGGTGATGCCGAACACCGGTCCGGCGTTGTCGACGGCACGTGTCAGGGTGGAATCAGCAGCGACCGGCAACGTGACCACCAACAACCCGATCAGCGGAAGCACGGCGCGAAGCGAACGACGTCGAACGATCATACGAACCTCCCAGTAAGAGCGGTGTTTCAACACCTCAGCTAGAAACGCGAGCATACTGGCAAATGCACACTTCGTCCGTGTCTCAAATTGCGACCTGATGACGGCCGGCGGGCAGGTGACGTTAGGTCAGAGCTGGGGGAACGACGGCCGGACGCGGGCGAGGCCTGGAACGCCGATGTCCAATCCTGTGAGCCTCGAGGATCTCGTCATCAGCGAACGCTTCGTTCGCGCCAGCGGCCCCGGCGGCCAAAACGTCAACAAGGTGGCCACCGCGGTGCAGCTGCGCGTCGACCTCCGCGCCTCGCCGTTGCCGGAGGCGATCCGGAATCGGCTGATCGCCCTGGGCGGCCGTCAGGTCACGAGCGACGCCGTACTGGTGATCGTGAGCCGCGTGCACCGGACCCAGGCGATGAACCGGCACGCCGCCAGGACCCGATTGGCGGCGCTTCTGATGCGCGCGGCGGCGCCGCCCGCCGTCCGCCGGCCGACCAGGCCGCGCGCGGCAGAGCGGGAAAAACGGCTGGTGGCCAAGAAGCGCCGCAGCACCGTGAAACGCGGGCGTGGGCGCCCGGACGACGAATAATGACTTGCCCTGGTTCGGCGGTGTCAGACTTGTGACAGGTGGCCTTTCTTTAGCTGAGCTGGGGCGATTGAGTATGGTTGTACGCAGGGGAATCGGTGTGATGGGTGATTCTCGGATTCCCCTCCCTGCCGGGCTGCTTCTCGGGGTGCTGTTGCTGTCGTCCTGCAGCAACCCGGAAACCGAGAAGGTCCGGCATCTCGAGCGCGGCAACCAGTACGCCGCCGAGAAGCGCGACGAGTTCGCCGTCATCGAATACGCCAGCGCCGTCGAGCTCGATCCCAAGTTTGGCGAGGCGCGTTTCAAGCTGGCGGAAACCTACGAGCGGATGAACAACTTGCGAGCCGCGTTTCCCGAGTACATCCGCGCCGCCGACGCGCTGCCAGACAATCGCGACGCGCAGCTCAAGGCGACGCAGGTGCTGCTGCTGGCCGGGCGATTCGAGGACGCCAAGGCGCGGGTGGCGGCGCTGCTCGCAAAGAACCCGAAAGACGTCGAGGCCCTGCTTGCTTCACGCCAACGCGATGGCGGCTTTGCGGGATCCGGCCGGCGCGATTGCGGAAATCGAAGAGGCGCTCAAGGTCAATCCCGACAGCAGCCAGGCGTTCGTCAACCTTGGCGCCGTTCGGATGCAGAGCGGCGACGCCAAAGAGGCCGAAGCCGCTTTCCGCCAGGCCATCGCTTTGGAACCGTCGTCCGTCGACGCCAAACTGGCGTTAGCCAACTTCCTGTGGGCGGCTGAACGCGCGCCGGAAGCCGAAGCCACGCTCAAAGAGGTTCTGGCCAAGGAACCGCAGCACCTGCTGGCCAACCGGATGCTCGGCGTGCTCTACCTCAGCACCCGCCGGGCCAGCGAGGCCGAGCAACCACTCAAGAACGTGGCCGACATCTCGAAGACGCCGCGGCGCGGTTTCAGCTCGCCGATTACTACATCGGCGTAGGCCGCACCAAGGACGCCGCGAGCCTTCTCACGGCTCTTTCGGCGGAACAGGCGAGGTTTGCCGAAGCTGAAATCAGGCTGGCGGCGCTGGACTACGCGAAGGCCGCGTGGCGGAAGCCCACAAGCGGCTCGACGCCGTGCTAGCGCGCGTGCCGAATTACTCCGCGGCGCTGACCATGAAGGCACAGTGGCTCACGAGGGAAAACAAGCTCGACGAGGCGCTCGAACGCGCGAAGGCCGCCGTGGCCGCCGACCCGCAGTCCGCATCGGCGCATTTCGCGCTGGCCGTTGTGCACGACCGCCGCAGGGAGGTCGCCGACGCCACCAAGTCGTACAGCGAGGTGTTGCGGCTCAACCCGCGCGCGGTCGCGGCGCAGGTGGAGTTATCGCGGCTGAGTCTGACGTCTGGCGACCGCAGCCGCAGCGCTGCGATATGCGGAAGAAGCGCGCCAGACGGCGCCATCGAATCTTGATGCTCGGCGTGGCGCTGACGCGAAGCCTTATGGCCGCTGGAAATCTTGCCCGGGCGGAAGCCGAAATCGCCGCGCTGCTAAAGCAGGCGCCGAACGCCGCAGTGGTGCACGCCGTGAACGGAATGCTCCAGGCCAGCAGCAACAATCCGCCGCGGCGCGGAGCTCCTATCGAACGGGCCCTCGAGCTTTCGCCCGGGTTTCTCGAAGCGTTCGGTGGACTCACCTATCTCGACCTGCCGGCCAAGGCTCCGGCCCAGGCGATTGCCCGGCTCGAAGCCGAAATCGCCAAGCAGCCGGCCAACGCTCCGCTGTTGGCTCTGCTGGCTCGGGCGCACAATGCCGCGGGCGACCACGCGAAGGCGGAGCAGGCGCTTCGCCGGGCCGTGTCGGTCGATCCTCGCTTTACTCACTGGCTACGCCATGCTGGCCCAGCTCTACATGCGGCAGAAACGCATCGACGAAGCACGCGCGGAGTTCGAGGGCATCGTCCAGCGCGATCCGTCGGCCGTTGGCGCACGGACGATGGTAGGGATGCTGCTCGAGCAGCAGGGCAAGCGCGAAGAAGCCAGGAAGTCGTACGAGGCCACGGTGAACGGCACCGGGAACGCTCCGGTCGCGGCGAACAACCTCGCGTTCATCTACGCAGAGCAAGGCACGAATCTCGACGAGGCCCTGCAGCTTGCGACATCGGCGAAGCAGCGCTTCCCGATGATCCCAGCGTCGACGACACGATCGGCTGGATCTACTACAAGAAGGACCTGCCGACCTGGCCGTCAGGCCGCTCGAGGAGAGCCTGAAGAAGCGGCCCGACAAGCCGAGGTGCTTTTTCACCTCGGCTGCCTACGCGAAGCTCGGTGACAAAGCCAAGGCACGTGATGCCCTGGAGCGAGCGCTGAAACTCGACCCGAGATGGGTGGCGACGACGCCAAGCAAGCGTTATTGTCCGTATCCCAGTAACCGTTATGCATCTCGCCTCAACGCTCGCGATCGCTGCTGTAGTTATCGCGACCGGCTGCGGCGGCTCCTCGTCGCCTGAGCCCCCGGCGACGGTTCCCGGTGCCACCCCGGTGCGCGGAACCGAGCGCCTCGCGTGGAATCGGGCAGGAGACGTGGCGCGCCTGCGATTCCGCGCTTACGTGGATGAGCGGCCCGTTGACCTCGTGTCGGCGACCTGCGACCGCTCGACGCCGGCAGCCTGCACGTCGCCGCTTCCGCCGCTGACAGACGGTGTCCACACGATCGCATTAGTCAACGTCGATGCCGCTTCAGGTATCGAGAGCACGCGGACGGACACCCTCACGGTACAGAACTTATCAAGCAGCAGAGCGGCAGCCTTCGCAGCTTCGTTCCCCGACGCGGTGCCGCGTTCGGGCGCCCCCCGTGTGGGGGCCGGTGAACGTCGGCGACGGCTTCTCATTTGCAGCCGATATCGTGGCGCGTGGAGTCCATGCCCCGGCGCAGCTTGCGTGGCTTCCCGACGGGCGGCTGTTCGTCGCGGAGGCCAACGGGTTGGTCCGTGTGGTTCGTCCCGGGGAACCGAGTCGGGATGAACCCGCGCTCGATGCGCCTGCACTGCTGGAGCCCTCGCCAATCGGTCCACTGGGGCTCGCCCCTCACCCCGACTTCCCTCGGAACCGGTTCGTCTACGTCTCGTTCCTCCTGCGGGAGCAGCCAGATACGAACCCTGCTGCGTATCGTCCGCCTGCGCGAGGTGGGCGACATACTCGGGGAGCCGGCGTCACTCTTCGAAGCTCCGGTGACCATGGACCAAGCCATGCCCCCCGAGCAACGCGACGGCGTGTGGGCACGAGGGGGGCCTCAGATGGCGTTCGGGCCGGATGGACTCCTGTACGTGGCGCTGCCACTCGGCATCGAGTTCGACAACGAGCCTGCGGCAAGCATGCCACAGGCATCAATGCTGCGGCTTTCAGACGACGGCGGTGTGCCGGCTGCGGGGCCCTTGTCCGGAGTGAGCGCGCATCACCATCGGGTTTTAGAGGCATCCGTCGACCAATGAACTGTGGGCGGTCTTCCCTGGCCAGAACGGCGAGGCCATGCTTCGGCCCATCGCTGGCGGGCACACCACCGGCGCCGAGCGTGTGGGGTTGTGGACGACAGCGGGCGGTATCCGGTCCTCTGGCGCCTTGGTCGTTCAACCGGCGGACACGAGCTTGCTTCCGCTCGCGCGGGCCCTCGTCGCCGCCGCGCTGGAAAGCGGCGCACCAGGAACCGTCAGGTTGACCGTACCGGTCCTGGTGGGGAATGAACTGAACGGAGTGCTCGACCGTGTCGGCGATGCCGTGGCAGGTAACGGAGGGACGCTGTTTTTGGCAACCAACAACGCCGGCCGGGCTGGCCACGCGGGAGGTGTGGCAGAGGACGTGATCGTGCGGCTCACGCCGCGGTGACCCTCGCTCCACATACTGCGGCGATGGACATGCCACGGCGCGAAGTCAGCGGCTGAAGGCGAAGGTGTTGCTGCGGAGTTTGCCATCGGAGGTCATCGCCGCCACGGTGGCAATGTAACTACCGGGCGTCAGCGCAACGATGGTGGCTCGCACGTCCGCTGAACACTCGCCCGCCACCACCGGCGGGAGGCCGATAATCTGCGTCGCGATTGGCGCCGCCGCATTCGGGTCAGCTCCAGCCGCAAAGATCTCGAACACGTAGTAGTCCACCGCATCGGCGGGCGATGCTCGTTTGAAGATCGCCGTGCCGGGAAGGGCTGTCGCTGTGACGGTGAAGTCACGCCAGGCGGAGCTCGTCACGGCGCCCTGATTGTCCGTCGCGACCGCGTTCACGCTGTGCGACCCGACCACCCGCCCGGCCATGTCGTCGATTACGGGCTGGTCGTATCAGTCGCGATGAGCGTCGTCCCAAGGTAGAACTGAACCTTCTGGATGGTTCCGCCTGTGTCAGCGGCGGTTGCAGCGAACGTGACCGAAGCCCCCGCAACAAAGGTTGCGCCGTTCGACGGCGACGTCATCGAGACGGTCGGTGGCACGTTGGGCGCCGTCTCCTGGCCGCCCATGTTCATCTGGATCTCCCCCTGAGACAACACGCGACC